>NZ_MDDV01000036.1 GCF_001854885.1 Ensifer sp. LCM 4579
GGACAATTCCAAGCCCGAGATTAGACAGAGGCAGCCCCAGACGAACACACGGAAATGCGGTACCCAACCCGCGCATAAGAGTATGCCAGCCGTCGTCAAAATGCCCTGCCTCCTCCTTTGTTCAACAGCTTCACGCATGCGTGCTTTCGTCCTCAAGGCCGGAAAGGAAAGAGTCATGATTAAGGAGCTTGCAAATGAACATAAGCGAGCCTCGGCGGTTTTCGTTACGCCAATTGGCGCGGCGGGAGCAACCGGCGGAAACGCGTAGCCTTCATCTTGCGCAGCGTTGGAGCCGGTTGCGGCGATGGTCCCGGCATAGGCTGCCGGGGTGTGGTATCCGAGCGACGAGTGCGGCCGGAATGTATTGTAGTCGTCGACCCATTCGGAAATGGCACTGCGGGCGTGGCCGAGCCCGAAGAACAGGCTCTCGTTCAGCAGCTCGTCACGCATGCGGCCGTTGAAGGATTCGATATAGCCGTTCTGCATCGGCTTTCCCGGCGCGATGTAGTGCCATTCCACCTTGTGCTCCTTCGACCAGGCGAGGATCGCGTTGGAGGTGAACTCCGTGCCATGGTCAGAGACGATCATGCCAGGCTTGCCGCGCCGGTCGAGGAGCGTCGTCAGTTCCCGTGCGACGCGACGCCCGGAGATCGAGGTATCGGGGATCGCGGCCAGGCATTCGCGCGTGACGTCATCGACGATGTTGAGCACGCGGAAGCGCCTGCCGCAGGCGAACTGGTCGTGGACGAAATCCAGCGACCAGCGGGCATTGGCCTTCGCTTCGACGAGGATCGGCGTACGCGTGCCGACGGCACGCCGTCTGGCTTTCCGCTTGCGAACTGAAAGCCCTTCCTCGCGATACAGCCGATAGATTCGGTTGACGCCGGACGGCTCTCCCTCCCGCCTGAGCAGCACGAACAGCCGCCGGTAGCCGAAGCGCCGTCGCTCGTTGGCGAGATCGCGCAGCTTCTCCCGTAGTTCGACCTCCGGCGGCCGGCAGGACTGGCGCTTCGCCTCGGAAACCTCCATGCCGCCGTATTTGGCTTTCCAGTTGTAAAAGGTCGCTTCTGAAATCCCGTGCTTGCGGCAGAGGTCGGCCACCTTCGCGCCAGCCTCCTGCTCCTTCAGCACCGCAATAATCTGCTCTTCCGTAAATCTCTGCTTCTTCATGCGTCCGTCCTTCAATGGGCCGGACTCTAATCCAATCTGGAGGAAATTACCCGTGGCAGGTCACCGGACGCCGTGCGCGACCTCATTGAAGCCGGATTGAGCTGGCCCGCTGACGCTGGCCGGCGTTATGGATTTAGTGTTGGGGGCCGGTTCTTGTCGCTTCGAACGACACGTGCACGCCCAGTACAGGGCGATCCATGCGCCGGACCATGTGCGCCTCCATAGCCCGGCCCGCAGCCGGGCCGTCGATGCCGCATTAAATCCTGTGGTGGCTCTGCTTCGCCCGCGACAAATCGACTCGTATCCGACCACGCGGGACTCAGCAAGCTGCCGCCTACGGCTTGGACCCTCGATGCACACCAACGACTCAAAGTCACATTTAGCAACATTGTACGGGGGTCTGTCGAGCGCACCTTCGGTGGATGACGCGCTGGCAACGGTCTCGTGGGCGACTATGAGCAGCGCACCGACGTCTCTCACGCCACGGTCCTCGTCGCCGCGGGTGGAAGCCTTGTCTTCGGCGGACTAGTGCTACTCTAGGATCACTGGCGTGACGCTGTCACCTCTCGGAGGATTTTAAAATATTACACAACGTAAAATGTTAAACAAAATTGCAGAGCATTGCATAACAAAACTTAACTTATCATTTCGTTTCAAGTTCTAGCACGTGTGCTATTGAGTTGTAGCCGAGCAGGAGCAGGTTACTTGCCCTGACAGCCTCTCGACCCCGCGTTGGCAGTTTTTGCTGCATGCAGTCCTTGAGCAGGCGGCGCTGCGCTCGGCAAAAGGTCGCGGCTTGAGCACACGTTCAAGTCTATCCCGCAATCCACGGCTTGCAGCCTCAAGTGGAGGAGTTTGTCACACATGAAAATAATTTCGTTCAAACCCGACCATGACGGAACGATTGCAGCGCTGGATGCATCAGCAGCCGAGCTCATCTATTCATACGAGGCTGAAAAGGATAGCTTTCCCCGATATTCCACCATCACTCCATCGGCGGTCCTCGAAGCGGCAGGCCGCTTGGACGCCATTCCGGACGTGATCGCCCTGGGTGGCTGGTCGATCATGGGAACCACGGGCGAGAGGCCCATTGCGGCAGGCTACTACGGCCTCGGCCAAGGATCGGAGGTCGTCGGCGAGACGACTATCTTCGGCAGGAAGGTGAATTTCTATTCCTCGACGCACGAGCGCTCGCATCTCTGGTGCTCCTACGGCTTGTCGCCGTTTCCCCTGGGAATACCCTGTTATGCGCTGATCTGGGAAGGAGGCCTCGGTGATTTTTATGAAATCGATGAGCGCCTGCAGGTCGTGCATTTGGGAAGAGTGATGGAGAACCCTGGTATCAAATATGCCCTTCTCTATGCACTGGCCGATCCGAAATTCACTTTTCCCAAAGGACACACGCGCCGCGAAGACGCCGGCAAGCTAATGGCGCTTTGCGCCTATGGGCAGATCGGCTCGCCCGATCGGGACGAGCAGGCGCTGATCGATTTGCTGCTTCCAAGCGATCTGTATCCCTTGTCGAAGGAGGATCTGCAGAATTCGCCCTACTACAACATTGGAGTAACCCATCAGAGGTTCACCAATCTCGCCAGGCGAGTTTCGGACGCCATGTTCCATTCGTTCCACACCTTTGCGAAGAAGAACCTGACAAAGGGCTACCCGCTGCTGATATCTGGGGGGTGTGGATTGAACTGCGAGTGGAATCGCCGATGGGTCGAAACGAACCTATTTTCCGATGTTTTCATTCCGCCCTGCACAAATGATACGGGCTCAGCGATCGGGACTGCGGTCGACGCAATGCGGCATTTCACCGGCAATGCGAAGATCAAATGGAGCGTCTATTCAGGCCAGCCCTTCGTCTTTGATGAAATCGACCATACCGGTCTCGAGGTCCATCCACTCGACTACAACCAGGTGGCCTCGGCGCTCCTCGCCGACAAGGTGATCGGCTGGGTACAGGGGAATTGCGAGATCGGGCCACGGGCGCTCGGCAATCGGTCAATTCTCGCTGCGCCTTTCTCAAAGGCAACCCATGAGCGGCTAAACCGTATCAAGAACCGCGAGGCTTTCCGCCCGATCGCGCCGGTTTGTCTTGAGCAGGACGTCGGTCTCCACTTCGACTTGGCACGTCCGTCGCCCCACATGCTTCTTTTCCAGAAGGTTCTCGATCGCCGACTGGAGGCCGTAACGCATGTTGACGGCACAGCGCGGGCCCAGACAGTTTCACGGGAGCAAAATCCGCGTTTGTTTCAACTGCTTACCTCGTTCAAGGCGAAAAGCGGGGTCGGCGTTCTTTGCAACACATCCTTGAACTTCAACGGCGCCGGCTTCATCAATCGTGCAAGCGACTTGCTGGCCTATGCCCGCGCTGTAGGTCTCGATGGCTTTGTTATCCATGATAATTTCTATCTTTTGCAGACGACGTCTCGCACGACGTAGATCCGATAAAGGGGATTGCATGAATAAAGCGGTAACGACGGAAACCAAGACCGAAATCAGATGGCCGCCGCAGCAAGAGCGTGAAGGGCGGATCGCCGATCTGCGCGCCATCGCACCACACAACCAAGTCGGAAGACCGGAACGGGAAGAACCCTTCCGGTGCGAGCACGGGTCGAGAATAGCAGGCACGTAGATTCGAACGACGCCACCTTCTGCAACCAAGATCATGACGGATAGTGGCGACTTGGAGCGCCAACTCCGCCGCGGGCGACCACACCAGTCGCCGTCGATCTTGCGCATGCCAAGATGTCACGCTCCGACTGTCAATCACTCAGGCGACGGGGACGAATCGCGACCAATCGCCTCGCGCCATCAGCAGCACTGACTGATTGATCGCGGACCAAAGGGTCCCATCTCGCCAGAGATAGAAATAAACAGTGCTGCACCGTCGTCAGTGGCGGGAACAACTTGGGGCGGCAACATCCGTCACGGGAGCCCGCTGCGCAGCAGATACGTGCAGCGCTCCATCACCGTACGATAGCTCCAAAGCGGCGGTCGTCACCGGTGCGAACGGTGCGGAAGCAACGGCTCTAAAACAGTCCACTCCGCTTCCGTTAAATCGCGTGGTAAGGGCAGCCCCTTTCGGGCAAAGCGATCAGGGGTGATGTCACTTCACATGGGTCCTCCGTCGATGCTTCGCAGCACCGACTGACCACAACCAACTGATGACATTGCAATCTCACTCCCGCAGTCCTCCAGCGATTCTTTCAATCGATGGGATGCCACTCTTAAAACTCAGATTCCTTTTCCGGTAGACCACGTGAGGCCGCAACCAATGGTCCTCGCCGAACTTCGTGTTCTCGTAATCGCCGGCGGGATCATAGATCATGCCGATCTTCTCCATGACCCTTTGGCTCGGCGCGTTCTCCTTGGCCGTGAAGGCTACGACCTCCCGCAGACCGACTGACCCGGCGTAGTCGAGCCATGCGCGCGCGCCTTCCGGCGCGAGACCTTTGCCCCAATGCTCCTTTGCGAGCATCCATCTAATTTCGGCGCACGGATGGTTCGGAGTTGCCGCCTCCACCGCCTCGGAGAGGACGCGAAGCCCAATCATACCGATAAGCTCACCGCTGCCCTTCAGCTCCGCCGCCTGAAGATCGAACCCGTTTGTCCGGGCACGCTCGATCGCAAGATCGATTTCGGCATTAGCTTCCTCGGCCGTCAGCATTTTGTGATAGAATCGCCTGACGTGAGCATCACCGTAGATTCTGGTCATTGCGCTTCGGTCTTTATCCGCCCAGGGCCGCAATATCAGGCGTTCGGTTATCATTCTCATCAGTGAAACTCCTCCTCAAGAACGATGGGATGGGCTTCTTCTTCCAGATCACCGCGATCCAGCCGGGCACCCGGCTCAAGATGCACTATCGGAACCACCTCAAGGCGGTTTACTGCATCTCTGGAACGGGTTCTATCGAGGCTGCGCAGGCGGATGAAGGTATATGTCAGGCGACTGCGCATCATTTACGAGCAAGCGCGCGCCTTCCCAACTCGACGTTATCGACACGTCGGGCTGTTAGTTTCTCTTCGTCGCGATCCCTGACGATCATGATCCACCTCTTTCGCTACCGTAGTCACTGTGCTGCCGAGGACGCTATCGATGGCGTCCTCGAGGATGTCGAGGCCTTGGCTAAGCTGATCCTCGCTAATGACGAGAGGCGGCAGACACTTCACGACCTCGTCATAGGGACCAGCGGTCTCGACGATAAGGCCCTTCTGGAAAGCGATCCTGACGACCTGACCGGCAACCTCGCCGGACTTCAGATCGATGCCCCGCATCATGCCCCGACCTCTGGATGACACTCGACTTGGGTCGTACTTCCGCGCGATCTGATCAAGGCCACTCTTCAGCAGGTTGCCTTTCTGCCTGATTGACGCTACAAAGCTGTCTGTTCGCCAGAAGTGCTCCAGGGCTGCCCGGGCGGTGACGAAAGCGTGGCAGTTGCCGCGGAATGTGCCGTTGTGCTCTCCCGGTTCCCACTTGTCGAGTTGTCGATCAATTAGGACGAGGGCCATAGGCAGGCCATAGCCAGATATCGATTTCGCCATTGTGACGATGTCCGGCCGGAGACCGGCCGCCTCGAAACTGAAGAACGCATCAGTCCGGCCAACACCTGCTTGGATGTCGTCTATGATCAGCAGAGCGCCGTGTTTGCGCGCAATGGCTGCTAGTTTGCGCAGCCATGCCGTCGCGGCGACATTGAGGCCACCTTCGCCCTGAACTGTCTCGACAATCACCGCCGCCGGGGCGTCCACGCCGCTGGAGGGATCGCAGATCAGGTGATCAAGGTAATCAGCGGTGTCTACAGCGGATCCAAGATAGCCATCATAGGGTAGCCGGGTGACGCCGCCGAGCAACTGGCCGGCGGCAGCGCGGTGATATCGGTTGCCGGTACAGGAGAGAGCGCCAAGGCTTGCGCCATGAAAGCCGTTGGTGAAGGCTATGATGTTGGGCCGACCAGTGATCTTGCGCGCTAGCTTGAGGGCAGCCTCGACCGCGTTGGCGCCGGTCGGACCCGGAAACTGTACGACGTAGTCTAGTTGTCGCGGCCTAAGGATCGCCTCGTGGAATTCTCGCAGAAAAGACTCCTTGGCTTCGTTATACAGATCGAGGCCGTGTGTGATGCCGTCATTCGCAATGTAGTCTGCGAGCGCGGACTTTAGTTCGGGGGGATTGTGCCCATAGTTTAAACTCGAGCAGCCCATGAGAAAGTCGAGATAGGCTGTCCCATCTCGCGCAAACAGCTGAGCCTCCCGTGCCCTCGCAAAAACGACGGGAAAGCTACGGGCGTAACTGCGAACTTCGGACTCGAAACGGTTGAAGATCGCAAATTCGTCCCCGCCATCTGGTGCAATTCGGTCAGTCATCATTGCCTCATCATCTACGTATTGGCTCAGCAAGCCGGCTGGCGTCCCCCGAAGGGCTGATGGAGCACGATCGGGCCGAAGGCTGTCGTGTGCTAGCTCTCATTCTGTCCCATAAAATGGATATCGCGGTCGAAGCACAGAGCCTGCCGGATTGGCGCGCGCTATCCAAAGCCACACCTGCGAAGAGCAACTTGGACGCTCGGTTGCCGAGCGTCACCGTGGCCTTGATCTGCGTCACGCTCTCGCAAGATGGCCTGTTCATGGCGACATGATCAGGCTCTTGCCGACCCCTGTGTTGCGTATCTCGGGATGCACGGCAATCTGCCAAATGAAGAGCGTCGAGGGCTCGCTCGGCCGCCGATAAGCCGGCATCCAGCCAACCATCGCCCCGGCAAGCTCATCGAGCACGCAGGTGTCGGCGAAATCAGTACAGAGTGGGAACTCGCAATAAAGCGAGTTGCGGCCTAGTTGCGGGCAGAGCGCGATGAGACCCCATACATCGGCTGCATGATTATGCGTCCGCTTTCGGAATGTCACTCGCGGCAACTGTACGTCGCCTGGCAACGAGAAGCTCTTGCTATCCCTGACCATTCAAATCCTCCAGGCGAACACCGGTGCCGCCTCGCGTCGTGTTTCACGAAGAGGACTTCTCAAAAGTCATGCCAATTGGCCCAAGGGAGCCGTGGAAATATTTTTCTGAGTTTTGTTCAACAACTTGACCGAAGTGCAGCAGGCAGCCATGCCGACAACAATCTGTCGCGGATTCAACAGACACGACAATATGTGTCTGTTGCCCGGCGTTTTCTCAGGAATGGCGACGGGGTCTAAAAATGGAACTAGTAGCGGAACATCTTGCGATCGGCGCTGGCGACGGAGCAGGCCCGCCGCTCCGATAACGCTATCCAGACCGCAGCTCCCGCGCTTGATGAGGCATTGCGGCTGAGGCGACTCTGTCATGGCCTCATCCTAGCGCCGGACAAGATTGCGGGAACTCATCGCTTTTCACATTTTTCAACAGTGCGAAGGCCGTTCTTAAATCACGCTAAGGTCGCGTCCCCGCACATTTAGACATTCGGCGACGTTGCCAGGTTGCGGGTAGGCAACGCGGGGTAAATTGATCGGTGGATCGGCGCTCAGCGGCCATGTCCTTCGGAGCTATCCGGTGCCGCGAGCAGGGTTGTGCGAGCGGGCGGCGTAGCGGTGGTCATCGAAGTTCCTCGGTAGGATCGGGTTGCCGACACCAACCTGATTCGAAGGAACCCAGATGACCGACGACATGGCAAAGATGCCGGGTTCACTTTAGGAACGTGCTGGCGCATGCCGGAAAGAGCATCAGGTGCGTCGTCTCCGCCTTCATCGCCACCGCCTTTGCTCAGGATACATCGGAGGCGATGAGCACCCAGTGACGCAACGTCGCCGACCAGATCCGGCCGAAGGTGCCCAAGCTCGCCGCCATCATGGATGACGCGGAGCCAGACGTGCTGGCCTACATGACCTTCCCCAGGGAGCATCGCGCCAAGCTGCACTCGACAAATCCAAACGAGCGCCTCAACGGCGAGATCAAGCGGCGCACCGAGGTCGTCGGCATCTTCCCCAACGACGAAGCCATCGTCCGCCTCGTCGGCGCATTGCTGCTCGAGCAAAACGACGTGTATGGACCGCTCCCTGTTTGCAAGGCGAAATTGAACGTACTGCGACAGCGGTGACGTTCGTCGGTCTGCGTGCCGCGAGGGCAAACAGCCACGGACGAGGCGTCACGCCTTTTCCGTAACAGCGTTCCGACAATCGCTCTCGCGCCATGGATGAGAACGCGCGCAGATAGCTGTCACCGCCCTTACTGATCCTGCCGATCCGCTCCTTCTTCCCGCTCGCATGCATTCTCGGAGTCAGCCCCAGCCAGGGCGCGAAGTGCCGTGCTGATTGGAACTGACGACCGTCTCCGACGGCCGCGACGATGGCGCTCGCAGTGATCGGGCGCACCGCCGGGTGCAGTCGCCAGCCGGCGGCTATCTTCGTTGTTCTTGTGCCACTCGACAATTTGTGGTTCGACAGCAGCGATCTTTTCTTCAAGCATATCGATATGATCGAACTTGCCGAACCAGCAATGAGCGCGACCGGTGTAAGGCAAGCACTGCTTGCTGATCTCTAGTCTTGATCGGAACGAAGCGCATGTTTGCCGCGTCGCCGCCTTGCATATCGCCTCTGCGTCGGCCGCGTCGGTCTTGTTCCTTTTGACATAGGTTTGACGTACTGTGGCGGAACGAGGCGAACTTCATGTCCCAGCCTCACCAGTTCCCGAGCCCAATGATGAGCACTTGAGCATGCCTGGTCGCCACCTTACAAGGCGGCAGCTTGGCAAAAAACGCCAGCAGCTCACTTCGTCCGAGGCGTCGGCGAAGAACGGTTTGACCGGCATCATCTACGCCGTGAACTTGAAAGACTGCCTTTGCGAGATCAAGACCAATGGTGGCCACAGGCATGGGAACCCTCCTTCGTGGCAAAAAACGCCGCCATCTTCGCTGAGGGGAAGGGAGCGGTCCATGCCATCAAATGGGCCGTCCAGCGCGCCAGATACATGACTCTGGAAACCATCAGTCAGATGAGCTGATGATCCGCTCATCAGCCTGCCTGCCGTGGCACGCTGATATCCCTCCGGCCCGCGCCGGAAAGCATGGCCACCCCGCCAGCTACACATGGGGTAATCGCGATGCGACTGCCCCCGGCAACTTTTTGCAAGATGATGCTGGCTGGGTTGGTTGCCCCCGATAGGATGGAAATACGGCTCACGATTGGAACCGGGGCCAAACATCGAATGGAGGCGACCATGGACCAATATATAGGGCCGACGGCTCATTGAACGATACTGCGATCTCGATCCGTGAGGACGGAAAGCGGATCTGGCGGGGGAAGGGCGCGTCGGATCCAAAGGTATTGGCGCAGGTGATCCGCAAGCATGCGCCGAACGCCAAACGCGTCATATTCGAGACGGGGCCGCTGTCGATGTGGTTCTATCACGCACTGACGGCGGAGGGGATCCCCGCTATCTGCATCGAAGCGCGGCACGCGCAAAAGATATTGAACGAGACGCTCAACAAGACAGATGCCAATGATGCGGACGGCTTGGCCCAGCTGGCCGAAGCCGGCTTCTACAAGGCGGTCCGGGTAAAGTCATTTGACAGTATGTTGA
>NZ_MDDV01000037.1 GCF_001854885.1 Ensifer sp. LCM 4579
GCCTTCATCTGGGACCCAGACCGCGGTCAGTTCGCCCGCCCGATACAGGCGCGCCAGACTCATGGCATCCCGGCGGTTTGTCTTCACCCGATCGCCCGCACGCTTGGGCACCAGTGACGGCGCCACGACCACGCAATCATGCCCCAGTTCGACAATCTGGCGGTAAAGACCGTAACCCGTGGGACCGGCCTCATAGCAGAAGTGAAGCTTAGCTCCGCGCTTGGAAAGCTTGTTGACCATCGATGCCACTGATGCCGGCTCCGAGGAAATGTCGCCGAAAAACCGTAGCTCACCGTTGCGGCTTCCATCGGCTATGGCCACAGAAATCTTCAGCTTCGACGTATCTAGGCCGATGAAAATTACGCTATCTTCTTTCATGGTTCGCCCTCGCTAAGCATGGGGCAAGGCTCCGGCCTATCCAGAGCAACCCCCGATTTAGCTTACCGCGGGGGCGGGCCACCTTCATCCCGCGAACATACGGTCTAATCGCCGCTGGGTGAAAGTTCAGTGGCATGTATGGACGGCCTCCGCGTGGCAAGGGGCAGTTTAATGTTTCCGGCAGATTGGTCGGGTGCAGGCATGTATTCGGCCTTTCGTCGCGGCCTATTCATGCCGCTGGCCCTGATGTAGTCCGCAGATCGGATCCCAGACAGGTCAACGCGCTTTCAAGCGGCACCCACTGATCGGGTTTGTCCGATCTCGGCTCGACCGTTCGCCATCACACCATCAGCACCTCACCAATTTCTGCATCCTCTGTGAGCTCTCAAAGGGCGGCGGCCTCAAATCGCCTGCCTGTCGTCATCAACGCCCAGATGATCCGCGCCATCTTGTTCGCCAAAGCAACAGCGACGACGTTGTACGGCTTCTTCGCCAAAAGCTCGGCCGCCCAACGTATCGGTGGAACTCTGGCCTTGCGGCTGAAGCGAAGTACGGCATGCGCCCCAACGACAAGAAGCCTGCGGAGATAGGGATCACCTTGTTTGCTAATCCTCCCGAGCCGGTCTTTGCCGCCCGATGAATTCTGTCGCGGTACCAAGCCTATCCACGCCGCCAGTTGTCGTCCAGATTTGAAGAGCGACGCGTCTGTCACAGTCGCGGCGATTGCGCTGGCAGTGATCGGGCCAACACCAGGTATGGTCTCGAGGCGACGGCTCAGCTCGTTCGATCGGTGCCAACCATGAATTTGGCGGTCCATCTCCGTGATCTTCTCGTGCACCTCCCGCAACTGCCCGATCAGCGAAAGAAGCGCGGACCGCGCAAGCGGAGGGATGAGATTCTGTCCATCGTCTTCGACCAATGCGATCAGCATTCCGACGCCGACAATGCCCTGACGCGTTACGATGCCGAACTCCGCCAGGTGGCCGCGCAAGGCGTTCACCAGCATTGTCCGCTGCCGGATCAAAAGTTCACGGACGCGATGCAGCATCAGGACACTCTGTTGCTCCTCGCTCTTCACCGGAACGAAGCGCATCGTCGGTCGCGCCACCGCCTCGCAGATCGCCTCGGCATCCGCTGCGTCATTCTTTTGCCGCTTCACGTATGGCTTGACGTAAGACGCCGGCATCAGCCGAACCTCGTGCCCCAGCGCCAGGAGGACCCGAGCCCAGTGGTGCCCGGTCGCACACGCCTCAATTCCGATCAGGCATGGCGGCAATGGCTTGAAAAATCCAACAACATCGTCACGTCGCAGCTTTCGGCGGACCACTACCGCGCCCGCCGCGTCTACGCCATGCACCTGAAAGACGTGCTTGGCGATATCCATCCGATTGTGATAACCTGCTCCATGGACGGCTCTCCCTCATGTGACTTTCGACAGCCACACTTTGGCACATTGCGATGCCGGGAGCGGAGGCCGTCCACCACATCAGGTCACCGGTCGCCAGTGCATCCCCGCGCGTCCTCACAGAACCCTCCAGATTCCGGTTTTTGGGATTTCGTGATTCACTTCGGTTGGAGTTGATTTGCGATGACGAAGGCTTATTCCCTTGGTCTGCGTGAGCGGATTGCTCGCTTTATTGAGGTGGTCGGTCACGACATGCGGCGGCGGCGCACTTCGGTGTTTCGATTTCCTTCGTGGTGAAGCTGATGGCGGCCTGGCGCGCAACCGGCAGCTTGGCGCCGAAGCCGGGAGGGCAGCTGGCGCTACTCCAAGCTTGATCCGCATCGCGATTTCCTAATGCGATGCGTGCGTGAGAAAGACGACATCACCATGCCTGAGCATGCCGCGGAACTGGCAGGCCGCGGCACGGTGGTCGCGCCCTCGTCGATCTCGCGCTGGCTGATCCGCAACGGCCATCGCTAAAGGATCTCGATCGGCACTCCTCCAATGGCCTCGAGAGCCTGCATATGACAGCGCAGCAGCGTCTGCAGGTCCTGGTGCATAACGTAGCGGACGAAGATGTAACGCGAGTGGCCAAGCACAAGCGAGACCAGAACGGACTATCGACGGCAGAGCGAAAGCCGCCGGTTCCGGGGCGCGTCCCGGGAACACGGTAGCGCCAACTAGGGAATTTTCGATGCCCACCATCAGGGAATATTCATCGCCCGATGACAAAGAGCCACGCATTGGCACGCCTCCACGATCCGTGGCATGCTCGCCAATCCGGCCTAGGTCGGACACGCCGCTTTCGGCCGGGCCCGCTACTTGCCACCACGACCGAGGGTACGGCCGATCCGCGGCCATCCGCAGCCCTCGACGCGGGCCACTTGCCGCGTTGCCGTTCCTTCTGAAGAGCGGATCGAGATCCCAGTTGCGCCACTCGTCGATCCGACCGTATTGAGGCGGCCCGTGCACATCTTGAGGAGAACCGGAAGCGCAAGCGCCAACGCATGCCGAGTTCGGACTGGCTGCTGCAGGGCCTAACGGTCTGTCGGCGTTGCGGCTACGCCTACTATGGCAAGCGCGCCCCTCGCTCCCGCGAGTACGATCCGGCGAACACGCTGCGCTACTGTCGTTGTATCCGCGCGGATCGCTATCGCTCCAGCGGCCACTCCGTGTGCGACAATCCGGCGGTGCGCCGCGATCACCTGGAAGAAGCGGTGTGGGACCAGGTGAAAGGTCTCCGAATACCGCCGCCGCCTCCAAGTTCGCGACGCAACCCGCGAGCCGGATGAGATCGTCCGCCTGGAAGGACAGATGGCCAGCTTGCGTCGCGGCATCGGCCGGCTATGCCGAGGGCGTCATTGACAAGGCTGAATTCGAACCGCGTATCGCTGGCCTGAAACAACGCCTCCCAGTATCAGGAGCGACACCGGGCGGCGGTCGAAGTGCCGAGAACGAACGCGACCTCTCACTCCTCATCAGTCGGCTGGAAGACTTCTCCACCAAAGTGACAGCCGGGCTCGCCGGCCTTGATCGGACCGGCATGCGGGAGATCATCCGCCCTGTGGTTCGCCGGGTCGAAATCGACGACGCGCACGTCGAGATCATCTTCCGGGTTCCCCCGCTCCATGGCCCAGCCGGCTCAAAATCACCAAGCGAAATGACCATTTCCAGGCAACATTGTAAAGCGGTTGGTCAACCTAACCACCCGTGACGTGTCCGACGGTGCCTGGGCCTTAACGCCCCGGATTCCCAAGAGACCGAAAAGCAACTCCTTCGGTAAGTGTGCAGTCCCGGGCTGTGATGGCTTATCATCGATCCTGAGGCGTCAGGAGGAGGATGTGATATAGCAAGCGTTCTTCACGGCAGCGCCCGCACGACGCCGTAGCGTTTGCTTTATTCGTAAGTGAAGTCGGTACTAGCCTGCCAGTATGGTGTCAGATAGCAATTGCGCTGCTCGGACCAACGGCTCTCGGAAGCCCTGAAGCTCCTCAAAAGTGACTCGGGCAACTGGAACGGAGACGTCGAGACAAGCGATTAAAGTTCCGCCGGGGGTGAAAATTGGGACGGCGCATCCAACTACACCTTTGACGAACTCTTCGTTGGTCCGAGCCCATCCGTCCTTGCGGGTTTCGTCTAAAACTGCGAGTAGGGCATCAGGATCGATTATCGTCCTGTCAGTATGCTGCTCCATCTGTAGAGACCGAACGAGCTTTTCACGCGACTTCACAGGAAGCATGCTCATGTAAATCTTGCCAGTGGAGGTACAATACAGGGGGGCGCTATGCCCAGGATCAAACAGTAGTCCTTGCGGGACCTTAACCCGCACGCTATCAACGTAGACGACGGCGTTGTTTCGAACGAATCCAATTTCGCATTGCTCACCGATTTCTGCTGCGACGGTCTGAAGAACGGCGTGTCGCGGTGTAGTTCGAAAGGCTGAGTCAATCGTCTTGCCAGCAAGTACGATTAGGTTGTTCCCAACAACGAGATGTTTAGCGCCCAGCGCGCGCTGCAGCAATCCGCGGGCCTCGAGATTGTTGATCAATCTGTGAGCTGTTGGCAAGGGGAGGTTGAGATTTTTGGCGATCTCCGCTGCGGTCACCGCTTTGAATTGAGTTGCCACAAAATCGAGGATTGCAAATGCGCGATGCAACGGTCCATTCGAATTCAGGTTCAAGCTCATATGTAACTCCCATAGATTCAGAGAGGGTAAAAAATGAGAACAGAATTCCCGATATTGATCATAACAGCGGTCTTCAACTTTTGATTGTGGGAAATTCGAAATCTACCACTTTGACTTGTCTCCTCGGCAGAATGCGGCCCGCAGTGAAGCGCTGCTCGCTGCGCTCGAGCCGTCCTGGAATCGAATTGCCGGGTCCACAGACGGCGTAAGGTGTTTCGAGATCACCGATATCGAAGCCGCGGCGCCGCAAGAAGGCACGTGGCGAGAAGCCCAACCTGGTCTACCCGTTGGCGGTGGAAGCCTTGCCGCATCGATGCCCTGTTCGATATCGAGCGCGAGAGATCAACGGCCTGTCGCTGGATCAACGCCGTGCCGTGCGCCAGGCCAAAAGCGCGCCCTAGATCAAAGAACTGGCGACTGGATGGTCGCGACGCGCGATAAGCTTTCGCGTGGTCACGATCTCGCCAAGGCGTTCACTCCATGCTGCGCCGTTGGCCATCCTTTAGACAATTCCTCGGTAATGGGCGGATCTGCCTTTCGAAACAATGGGGCTGAGCGAGGGATGCGTGGCATCGCGGGCAGACGCTCCTGGCTTTTCTGCCGCTCCGATTGCGGCGAGCAGTGACCGCCTGACGTGCACATCAAGAAAGTCTTTCGCGTCACCACCACTGCTCGCGTCTTTGTAAAGATGATGACTGGCTTTCCGACCTCGCTGGCGAGGTGGGGCCGAAGGCCGGATTGATCTGGGTCTTTGGCCCCGGCGACGAAGAGACCGTGGCCTTTACCGACTTCGGGATCGAAAGCAAGCCTAAACGAACTCATGGCAATCCATTGCGAGAAACCGAACGATCCGCCTCAGCATTGGGCAGGATAACCATTTCGGCGTCCGCCATCACGGTCGAAGCGGCAAACCTCCTCAAGACAAAATGGGTCCGGTTACTGACGGTCCCCGCTAGAGGCAGCCAGCCCCGCTCACCAGCGTCGGGAGGTTAGGGGCCGCAGATTTCCTATTTCTCAGCGTTTGGAAATGGTGTGATCGACCAAGTGATTGTGTCGACCGCATCCTGAAGTATCGCATCGGTCCGAGCGCGGCTGGGCGAGGCGGCGATGATATGTCCAATCGAATCTCGCTCATCGCCGTTCCTGACGATCGGCGTCTTGGATTCAACATACAATTTGACCTCGGCGACACCTTCTAGAGCAGCCGCCCGACGGTCGTCTCCGATCCAATCCAGCGTGCCATCGCGATCAGCAACCAGGATTCGCGCAGCCGCAGCATGCGAATGCCTTCTGCGCAAATTCGATTCGTCGCCGATGACAATCTTGATGTGCTCAGTGACGAGATCGACGCCATAAGCCAACTTAACCATTTGAGGATCTGGCGTGCCAGTAAGACGCGGATTGACTTCAATGACGACTGGACCACGCTTCGTCCACCGAAGTTCAATGTTCGTTGGCCCCCAGCCAAGGCCGAGAGCTGTCAAAGAGCTTAGCGAAACGTCTGCGATACGCTTATGCTCTTCTTTATTCAGCGGGGCCGGAAAACTGAGCTCACGATAGACGAAATGCGGCAGCGGGCCGAACTCAGCCGCGGTAATCCCAATGACCTCCTTTTCCATTATCTCGGCGACATAATGCGGGCCTTGCGCGAATTCTTCCACCAGCACCCTCGGTGAAGACCGCCATATGTGTTTCCCGCCCAACAAATAGGTTGCATGCTTCACTAGATCATCGGCGTTGCAGCACAGTCGGACACCAATGCTGCTGATGCCCACGGCTGGCTTGAGGACGACCGGCAGGCCAATCTCCGCGGCAGCGCTTTCTATGTCCATTGTACTCGCTGCCAAGCGGTAAGCCGGTATTGGAACCCCGGCCTCGGCGAGGAGTTGACGCTGAGCGAATTTGTCGCAACAACGTTCAATCGACTCAGGGTTCGGGCCCGGTAGGTCGAAGTGCCGGCAGAGCTTGCCAACTGTAGCATAGATCTCCTCCCTGGTGGACGTAATGCCAGCAATGTCATAGGCTGCACGCAGCCGGGAACATTCGCCGATTAGCGCATCGAGATTTTCTGTATCGATATGGATTGCGCCAATTCCTTCCGCCACAAGACGGTCGCAACGAGCTCGATCCGCCGACAAGATAATTGGATGAAGCCCAAGCTGCTGCGCCGCTTGGACGTATAGCAGACCAACACCTGACGTATAACCCTCGAGCAGGATGAGCGCTCTTTTTGCCATGGCTTTTGACTCCTACGTTACCTCGTCCTGATTTCAGGCTTCGTGGGGAATGTAGCATATCAGAAATTTGCGGCTGTAAAGATTCTGTGAAGTTAGCTTGAAGAGTTTGTTGCAATGGCTAAATAAAATGTGGCGTAACCTCAAGTAAGAGTGACGCGGATCCTGGTCATTCCGTTTCGTATGGAGCAGATCATCTCAGAGTCGCTTTACGTCGCGGCGACACTCGCAAAGGCCGAGCAGGTGCCAAAGTGTCACTTGATGCGCCCCTGCCTGATAGTAAGTTCAGTCAGAAATAGGGTCTGTGCATCAAGTTCGTGTGTGGATGCCAGCCGTTTTACAAGGAAGAACCTGAAGCATTGGAAATGTGCGGATTCCGACGTGAAGTCCGATGCCGTTCCGGTCAAAAACCGGACAGTAATTTCGATCTGACGATGCCTTTGGGTCAGCAACCTTGGCATGAGGCTCCTCGTGTTCGACGAGGAGTTTTTCATGCCTGCGAAGAGAAGGCTGACCATGCGACAGTTAAGACAATTACTTCGGCTCGCGGCCGATGGAATAAGCGTCCGAGAGATCGGGGTGATGCTCGGAATCACCCGGAGCAGTGTGCAAGACAATCTCGATCGCGCCAAAGTTGCCGGGCTGGCCTGGCCCGTGCCGGGCGATCTGACCGATGATGTGCTCGCGGCCCGGCTTTTCGCCTGCGCCGGCTTCAAGCAGGGACAGCGGCGACGGGTGGAGCCGAACTGGGCGGAACTCTCGATCGAGCTGAAGGAGCCCGGCGTGACGCTGCTGATCCTCTGGGAGGAATATCGAGCGTCCACCCCGACGGCTACGGCTACAGCCGCTTCTGCGAGTTGTTTCGCAATTTCGAGCAGCGCCTTTCGCCGACGATGCACCACGAGCATGCGGCCGGCGACAAGGTGTTGGTGGACTATTCCGGCAAGAAGGTGCCGATCGTCGATCGCAAGACCGGCGAGGTTCGCGAGGCGGTTCTGTTCCTCGGCGTGCTCGGCACGTCGAGCTACAACTTCGCCGAGCCGACCTGGACCCAGTCCTTGCCGGACTGGATCGGCTCGCATGGGCGGATGTTCGCCTTTTTCGGCGGCGTGCCCCGTCTGGTCGTGCCCGACAATCTGAAGTCCGGCGTCAACCGGGCGAGCTTCTGCAATCCCGAGATCAACCGCAGCTACGGCATAATGGCGTCCCACTATGGCGTCGGCGTTCTGCCGGCACGGCCGCGGCGTCCGAAGGACAAGGACAAGTCGAGAACGGCGTGCGGTTCGCCCAGAGCTGCATTCTCGGCCGCTTGCGCAAGCAGACTTTTTTCTCGCTCGCCGAGGCCAATACCGCGATCGCTGAGGTGCTGGAGCGCATCAACAATCATGTCATGCGCCGGCTCGGCGTCAGCCGCCGCCATCTCTTCGAGACGGTCGAACGCGCGGCGCTCGCAGCCCTGCCGGCCGAGGGGTACGAGTTCGCCGAGTGGCGCTTTGCCGGGTGTCGACGGCTCCGCCAGCAGGTCGACATCCGGGCAACCGCACGGATGATCGAGATTTTCCATCGCGGCAAACGCGTCGCTGTGCATC
>NZ_MDDV01000038.1 GCF_001854885.1 Ensifer sp. LCM 4579
AGCGGCGATTAGACCGTATGTTCGCGGGATGAAGGTGGCCCGCCCCCGCGGTAAGCTAAATCGGGGGTTGCTCTGGATAGGCCGGAGCCTTGCCCCATGCTTAGCGAGGGCGAACCATGAAAGAAGATAGCGTAATTTTCATCGGCCTAGATACGTCGAAGCTGAAGATTTCTGTGGCCATAGCCGATGGAAGCCGCAACGGTGAGCTACGGTTTTTCGGCGACATTTCCTCGGAGCCGGCATCAGTGGCATCGATGGTCAACAAGCTTTCCAAGCGCGGAGCTAAGCTTCACTTCTGCTATGAGGCCGGTCCCACGGGTTACGGTCTTTACCGCCAGATTGTCGAACTGGGGCATGATTGCGTGGTCGTGGCGCCGTCACTGGTGCCCAAGCGTGCGGGCGATCGGGTGAAGACAAACCGCCGGGATGCCATGAGTCTGGCGCGCCTGTATCGGGCGGGCGAACTGACCGCGGTCTGGGTCCCAGATGAAGGCCATGAGGCGATCCGCGACCTGGTGCGGGCGCGCGAGCGGCCAGCGACGCGCTGAAACAGGCCCGTCAGCAACTTCAGTCCTTCTTGTTGCGTCATGGCCGGATCTATGCCGGCCGCGAACCATGGACGCGTGCCCATCGAAGATGGCTAACGTGCCAGGCCTGCGATCATCCCGCCCACCAAATCCTGCTGGCGGAATATTGCCAGGCAGTCGCGGATGCCAGCGTGCGCCTGGATCGGCTGACCAAGCTGGTCGCCGAGACCGCGGCATCCTGGTCAATGGCCCCGGTTGTGGCCGCCTACCAGGCGATGCGCGGCGTCGCGTTCATGACGGCGGTCACCTTTGTCGTCGAAATCGGCGATGTCAGGCGCTTTGATAATCCTCGCCAACTGATGGCGTATCTCGGTCTCGTGCCGTCGGAAAGCTCAACCGGCGAACGGGTCAAGCGTGGCGGGATCACCAAGTCGGGCAACACAAGAGCTCGAAGGGTACTCATTGAAGGCGCTTGGACATATCGCTTTCCGGCTCACGTGAGCCCGAAGATCCAGGCGCGGCTGGACGACCTGCCAAGAACGGTTCGCGAGATTGCTTGGAAAGCCCAGGTAAGGCTTTGCGCGCGCTATCGAAAACTAATCGCGGCAGGTAAGCCGAAGGTCGTTGCGGTCACCGCCATTGCGCGAGAAATGGCAGCGTTCCTGTGGGCGATTGGTCAGGAGGTCGCTCCCACAGCAAAAGGCTAAAGGCGAATGCCCAGCTCGAACAAAAACGCTTAACCCGAAAATTGAAATCATCTCTTGTTGGACAAAGATGGAGGCAGGGCTCCGGTGGGGAACCCTCGCAGGCTCTATGTGGCGGACAATTCCAAGCCCGAGATTAGACAGAGGCAGCCCCAGACGAACACACGGAAATGCGGTACCCAACCCGCGCATAAGAGTATGCCAGCCGTCGTCAAAATGCCCTGCCTCCTCCTTTGTTCAACAGCTTCACGCATGCGTGCTTTCGTCCTCAAGGCCGGAAAGGAAAGAGTCATGATTAAGGAGCTTGCAAATGAACATAAGCGAGCCTCGGCGGTTTTCGTTACGCCAATTGGCGCGGCGGGAGCAACCGGCGGAAACGCGTAGCCTTCATCTTGCGCAGCGTTGGAGCCGGTTGCGGCGATGGTCCCGGCATAGGCTGCCGGGGTGTGGTATCCGAGCGACGAGTGCGGCCGGAATGTATTGTAGTCGTCGACCCATTCGGAAATGGCACTGCGGGCGTGGCCGAGCCCGAAGAACAGGCTCTCGTTCAGCAGCTCGTCACGCATGCGGCCGTTGAAAGACTCGATATAGCCGTTCTGCAGCAGGCCGAAAACCGGCGAATAAACCGCCTATTGATCGTCATGGTAACGGGCGTTGTTGGTCCTCTTCCTTGTGTGATCTTTCATAAACTCATAATCACACCGCGCGGGCTGTTTTTCCAAGGACAATGCTCTGAAAATTCGGGAAAGCCCGTCTCGAACCTTCGTCGAGTAGATCAAGCGCAGCGTGACTAGCAGCCTCAAGGCGAGGTACGGCAGCAGACCACCTCCAGCCGACACCGCTGAGGTCAAGGTCGGGACAATCCTTTTTCGCCGTAAACCGGCCAGTCAGGAGGAGCAGCAACGAAAGCAGGGAATCCGTCACGTCTAGGCCGAACACCGGATGGGCCGTAACTATCCTCGCCGGGCAGGTGACGCGCTCAACGCTATCTTAGCCGCTGCCCGCTATAACTTCTCGCTACTGCTCAACTGGTTCAGGCAGCTTTGTGGCTGCTAGTCGCTGCGCGCAAAAGCCAGCCGAAATCCCCTCGAGGGCTGACGAGCTTCATTGTTCACTGCGACTAATCCGAATTCGCCTCAATGAGCACAGCTGCCATCACTCAACTGATATAGCTCAGGTATTGTTTGTATAACGGAAAGGTTATACGTTCAGATACGTCACTGATTACTGACAGTGCCGCAATCGCATTGTAATAGATCACTTCACTCGGCATACCTTCATTCGACCGCGCCAGCGCATCTAGTACACTCTGTTTCGTATGGAAATCGATAGCGAAGGAAATTGAGGTTGATAAGCTACGTACATGGTGTAGCGTTCCGGGCGGCATATACAGGATGTCACCAGCATTTACGGTGACTACGGCGGGTGTCGTTAGTTTGTACTCTGGAAAACGTGCATAGTCCGGTTGTTCGGGATCTACATCGAACCACCGCCAACCACGACGTCCACAATGGGCGGTTTGGCTAGGCGGGAGCATGGTAAACTGCTTCGTTCCGAATATCTGGAAGAAAAGATTATGGCTAAGTAACGTGTCGAAGTGGAGTGGGGTAACGGTTCCCTCCGGACCCATGAAGAACTGCGAGTAGCGCCACCAATGTTGACGATATGATGGGCTGAGAAAGTCGGCCGGAAAAGGTTGGCAATCCTCCGCCAAGCTCTCTATTACGCCCAGCAGGGGGATGTCGTGGCAATACGGACTAGCTGTCGCAATCGATGTCGAGTCTCCATCCTTGCACGGCTGTGCCTCCATGACGAAGCGAGCGTATTCTGCAAGTTGCCAAGATGAAACCTTGATCTCGCCGTTGGTAAGCGTTTTGATCGGTACGGTAACTGATTCGGCGATCTTTTCGAAATAGTCTGGTGACCATCGCTGACATGCCTTCCAGGAGGAACACCCGCCACGTATGAGAACAGGCTGCATAGAATCCCGGTATATATCAAATTCTCGGGCAGACAGATCGGTTACACTAGGAACAAATGACCAGTCTGAATCTTTGAACGTGGACAAAGAGCGGTCACTGAAAGTATCTCTGGATGTTGATGCTTTGTTTTTGTCCATTTTGATATCCTCTGCAAGATGAACGTGACCGAACGGATAATTACACTCGTGAGAAGCGAAAGTGTGCGGGCATTCACATGCATGTGCCGCTCCAGCCTCTCCCGCGCGGCAACGCGTTGTGAACATGGTAAAATATACGATAGAGTTCTCAACTATTAATCTTGGTAGGTTCGAGGTTCTGTCGATCGGTCGACGCAAGAAAGGGCTGGTAACCGAATACGGACTCGAACTCCAGAGCTCATGGCTTGGATTGAGGCAAAGTGGTCCGGCGCACCCGGAGACCTGTGCTGCTTGCACGAGGGCCCAGATGAATCTCAAGCCTTGGTGAGGCCGGGAGAACGCGAGCCGGTCCGTTATCGCTCTTGAACAGGATGGTAGGATTCCCGCCGTCATCGCAATGAGTCCAGTGAAGTGGCCCGGTCGCAGCGCTTGTTCCGGGTCTTTAGCGTCAACCCCTCGATGGCCAGCACTGTTGAAGCCTTTTTCGGCGATGGCCCGAGGAAGCCAGCCAGGACGGGCACACGACCAAGCGCATCGCCGTTCCCTACCAGGGCAGGCCGCGAGGGCTTCTGGCTGGCGCGCTAGCTGCGGGCGCACGGCAGCGGAGGCGCGGCGGTTCGCCTCATCGCGTACATCATGGGCATCGAGACCGCGGACATGCTGGTCAATGAGATCTGTCAGGCGACTTGCGCGATAGCCGCGCCAGTGGCAGCAGGCTTCACTGTCTCCGGACGAGAGCAGATCACGACGCCGGAAAAGCGGCTTGCCGAAGCGGGCACCGCGCGGGTTGCGCTGCGGAAACGCGCGGGTCTCCTGCTGTAACCGAAGCAGGTCCAACTGCAATCAACAAAGGCCCGGCACCAGCGTCTCAGTCGCGGTGCGTTTGGCCGGCTCGAGCAGTTCGCGTCGCGTTAGCCAAACAAGCCATTCATCATCGTCGATGCCTAGGTCAGGTATTCTTAAAATAGAGCCGTGCGCTTCTCTGTGGCGGTAGCCATACCGATCGGCGACTCCCTTTTCAATTGACCAAGTGGGGACAAAAGCATAGATGAAATCTGGGGACCATTTCGCCCACGCCAGCCCAAACGCAACACCAGCAAATATTGTGGGTAACCCCTTTCCCCTAAAATCTTCTCGAAGCCATATGTCGCCGTGATAAGCTACGGTCCCCGTTATGTTTTGGGCGGTTGGTGCACGACAAACGCATGAGGAGCCCGGGCTGGCCTGGCTCTTTGGATCCGCGTAGCAATCACTCAATGATTCGAGGTGTTCAGCCAGATTGGTTTTCGTTAGATCGTCCACTCGAACTGCCTGAACATGCGCTACTTCGCCCACTTGGTCTTCTCCGACAATCCAGAACGCACTGCTAGGCTCAAGCCGCGAACACTCCGGCCGGAACCTCGGAGATGTCCGCGATTTCCCTACGATTTTTGTAGTAACATCGAGATATTCTTCAAAATTCTCTCCCATCCTGAAACGAATTCCCGCTTTTCGGGCTGCTTCATCAAGTGAGTAGATGTATCTCGATACGTCAAGCATTGTCGCAGATTCTTCCATTGGCGGGCACCTCACCGTAGGTCGGTATTGCGCCTGAATATAAGAGTCTGTGATCGTAGAAGATATTATCAACCCTGGTAGGGTGATTTTCTGACCTTTGAGGGGGGGACTGACGTGACGCACCATTCAATTGCTGCTGCTCGGTCACCGCAGCCTCGCGACCATCGCCCATTACCTGTTGATTGCCACCAACAAGGTCTACGCTACGCGATCCCCTTCGAGCTCTTACCGCATCCGATGCCACCCGGCAGACCCAAGCTTCCGAGCCTCGGGATCGAAAGTGGCGGAAGTCTTCCACTGCTACGGCGAAAGCCATCGCGCGCAGCACGACGCGTCGCTGTTGAGCCCCAACGCCGCGTGTGACGGCCATCGAACTGTGCCGGACCGCCGTGCTCGGCGGGCACTTCGAAGCATGCGAGCAATCCGGCCACCGAGGGCATCGTTTTCACCAGTTGAGCGCTCTTCGCATGCAATACTTTCACATCGTCTTCACGCTGCTGGAGCCCATTGCCGCCCTCGCCTGTCTTATCTTCCGCGCCACCGTCGAGACCCTGCGCACCATCGCCGCCGATCCAAAGCACCTCGGTTCGCCAGAGATTCGGCTTGTTGGCCGTGCTGCACACCTGGGGCCAGAACACTGCTTCATTATCCGCATCTGCAGCGCGTTGTCACCGTGGAGGCTTGTCTCGCGACGACCATCTGCGGATCGCCTGCAAGCGTGGCTTCTTCCTCCGGGCCGGGTTCTCTCGCGCCCGCCCACCATTGTTCCTTGGAGGACCCTGAGAAAAACCTTCGACGCAGCTGCAGTTCTTCGCTGACTAGGACCTGTGCGAACGCGACACGTTCCGGCGTTGTTTGGCGCCGCTACGAAAGGCCGAGTGGCGCGTCAATGGGCACCGAAGTCTTCGCAAATGTGGGCATCCAATTTACCCTACTTGACAGGCGAAGGGGCCCGGCAATCAGCCGAGATCTTGATCGTCGGATTTCACTCCTGGCGGCCGGCCGCGTTTTTTCGGCGGCGGAGGCGGGTTGATGTGTACTTTTGATCGAACGTGCTCGGGCACGAGATCAGCGCGCTGTCGAAGGCGATAGTTTGATCCGTCGATCTGGATGACGACAGCGTGGTGAAGCAAGCGATCAAGAAGTGCGGTTGCGACGACAGGGTACCCGATGACCTCGCCCCATTCGGCAACTCCGAGGTTTGAGGTGAGGATCATGGCGCCCTTCTCGTAGCAGGGTTGACGATCTGGAAGAACAGATTGCCGCCGCCGGGCACGACCGGGAGATAGCCGATCTCGTCGACGACGAGCAGCGAGGCGCGGCATAGATAGCAGTACGCTCGCGCAGCTGTCCCTCGCGCTCGGCCTTGGCGAGCGAGGCGATGATGTCGGCGAGCGTGGAGAAGTAGACGCTCTTTGCGGCCTTTACGGCTTCGACGGCGAGCGCGGTTGCCAGATGGCTCTTGCCGGTGCCGGGCGGGCCGAGGAGATGGACTACTCCGCCCGCTCGATGAACTTCAGTTCGGCCGGCGCCATGATGCGTTTCCGGTCGAGCGATGGCTGGAAAGCGAATTCGAAGCCGGCGAGTGTCTTGATGGTGGTGAGGCGCGCCATCATCAGAGCAGCCTTGATGCGGCGACTTTTGCGCAGAGTTAGTTCTTCCATCAGAAGTTCGTCGAAGGCCTGAATGCCGTCGATCTCGCCCTGCTCGATGCGCCGCAGGGTCGCGTCAAGCGCTTCGAGCGCCCGCGGCATGCGCAGCCAGACCAGGCTCTTCCTGATGCTGTCGATGCACGCATGCTCATGACTGGCTCCCCACAACGGCCAACCGTTTGGCGAGCGCCAGAAGTCGAGCGAGCGCCGGGCGACATGGTCGCGGAGACGGGCGACGATGATATCCGGGCCGTTCTTCCTCGCCGCGTGGCGAGCTGATTCCTGACGATGAGCAGGATCGATCCGATATTGGCGGCGCCCCTCGAGCAGAGGATGAATGGCGACCAACCTGCCTTGATCCAGGATGCGGATGCAGTCGGCAAGCTGGTGAACTCGACAAGGCGTCGGGTGCGGTCGGGCACGCTGTAGTAATTGCCGCCGATCGAGACGAGACTGTCATGGCTGACGCGGCGCTCCAGCTTGAGCAGCGCGTCGAAGGGAACCACCGGAAGGGATTGCAGTGCCGGCTGCTCGGCAGCAAAGGTCTCGCTGACGACGCGCTGCTTGATGCCATGCAGGCGTGCATTGGCGGTCAGTCCTGCAACTGACAGTTCAGGTCATCGAGATTACGGAAGGAGCGGGCGAGGAAGAAGCCCTCGCGGATATAGCGGAATGGTCGCTCGACTTTGCCCTTGGTTTTGGCGCGATAGGGCCGGCGGGCTCTGGGCTGGAAGCCAAAGTGCTACGATGTGGCCTTCGTTACCTTCGCCGGTAACCGCCGTCTGCATCCTGTCGTAGAGTGTCTCGATCGCAGAAGTTCTCCAATTTGAACCACCAGCGCCGCTCCCGTCCCGCGAAGACCGGAACTGACGGCAGCAGCGCCAACTAGGGAATTCTCGATGCCCACAATCAGGGAATATTCATCGCCGATGACAGCGCGTCTATGCCAAGCTGCCCTTCGCCGGACCCGAGCAGGTCCTCGATTGCGTCAGATGCGGCGCGGATCGGCAGCGTGACGCTGCAGATCGTGCGGGACTGGGTACTGCGCTTCAACCCGCGCGGCCCCGACGGACTTGAACGGCAACGCGCCCGGCGGCTGGGCGAAGCTGAATGACGCGCAGCGCCACGCGCTGGCGAAGATTGTTGCGTATTCCGATGAAGTCGGCCATTGATTCCGAAACGAAGCCGGCCACCTATTCCGATTTCATTCCGGCCACCGTTCCGATCTGAAGCCGGCCAGTCGATGCTCCCCTGGGTCGTTGTTTTGAATG
>NZ_MDDV01000039.1 GCF_001854885.1 Ensifer sp. LCM 4579
ATCCTGCGCACCGCCTTTGTCTGGCAGGGTCTGTCGAGCCCGGCGCAGGTTGTGTGGCGCAAGGCGCCGCTGGCGGTGAGCGAGGTCGAGCTGGACGAGAATGGCGGTCCCGGCCACGAACGGCTGAAGCGCCGGTTCGATCCGCGCCACTACCGTCTCGCCCTTGGCCAGGCGCCGCTGATGCGGTTCGTGATTGCGCGCGAGCCAGGCAGCGAGCGCTGGCTGCTTTTGGTGTTGCGGCATCATATGATCGGCGATCACACGACGGCCGAAGTGATGCATGCCGAGGTCCGGACCGTGCTCGAGGGGCGCGCGCATGAGCTGGCGCCGCCGCAGCCGTTCCGCAATCTGGTGGCGCAGGCCCGTCTCGGCGTTTCGTCCGAAGAGCATGAAGCGTTCTTCCGGGAGATGCTCGCCGACATCGACGAGCCGACCACACCGTTCGGGCTGAGCGAGGTTCGCGGCGATGGCCGCGGATCCCGCGAGGCGCAGCGGATGCTGCCGCCGGCGCTCAACGATCGGCTGCGGGCCCAGGCGCGGCGGCTGGGGGTCAGCCTGGCGAGCCTTTGCCATCTGGCCTGGGGCCAGGTGGTGGCGCGGAGCAGCGGCCGCGAGCAAGTGGTGTTCGGCACGATGCTGTTCGGCCGCATGCATGCCGGTGCCGGCGCCGACCGTGCCATGGGCCTGTTTATGAATACCCTGCCGTTGCGACTGGATCTGGATGGCACCGGGGTTGAGCAAAGTGTGCGTATCGCCCACGCCCGTCTGGCCGAGCTGCTCTCACACGAGCATGCCCCGCTGGCATTGGCGCAACGCTGCAGCGGCGTTGTCGCACCAGCGCCATTGTTCAGTGCGCTGCTGAACTATCGCCACGCCACGCCGGCCCACAACACGCCGGCCCAAAGCACGCCGGCCATGTCCGACGTGGGAACAAGCGACGTGCTGTCCGGCATGGAATGGCTGGGGAGCGAGGAACGCACCAATTATCCCGTGACCCTGTCGGTGGATGATTTTGGCGAGGCACTGGGGCTCACGGCGGACGCGGTCGAGCCGATCTCCCCCGATCGCATCTGCGGCTACATGCAGCGGGCGCTCGAGCAGCTGGCGGAAGCATTGGAGCAGGCTCCCGACAGACCAGTGCGCGAGCTCGACATCCTGCCGGCCGCTGAGCGCCGCTATCTGCTGGAGGAGCTTAACCTGACGGACGCGGACTATCCGTCGGATCTGTGCGCCCACGAGCTGTTCGAGGCGCAGGTGCGCCGGGCGCCCGACGCGGTGGCGCTGGTCTTCGAACGGCGGTCGATCTCCTATGGCGAACTCAACGCCGAGGCCAACCGGCTGGCCCATCATCTGATCGGGCTTGGGGTGAAGCCCGACCAGCCGGTGGCGATCTGCCTCGAGCGCAGCCCGGCGATGGTGGTGGGGGTCTTGGCGATCCTCAAAGCCGGCGGCGCCTATCTGCCGCTCGACCCGGCCTATCCGAGCGCGCGGCTGCGGCAGGTGCTCGACGATGCCGCCCCGCAACTCATGCTTTGCGATGCCGCCGGCCGCGAAGCGCTGGGCGTCGAGGCGATTGCAAGCCTGAGCGTGGTCGACTTTTCGGACGGCGAGCTTCCCTGGGCCGACCAGCCCGCTGACGATCCCGACCCGCATGCGCTCGGCCTGAGCTCCAGCCACCTCGCCTACATCATCTACACATCAGGCTCTACCGGCACGCCCAAGGGCGTCATGGTCGAGCATCGGGGATTGGTGAACTATTTGCACTTTGCCTGTGGGGCCTACGTGCCCAGGTCTTCCTCGGTGGTCTCCTCGTCCTTGGCCTTCGATGCCATTATTACCAGCCTGTTTGCGCCCTTGATGTGTGGTGGCCATGCACAGCTTGTCAGGCGAGACGAGGTCGAGGGGGTAAAGGAAAGGATCCGCTCGCATTGCGGGATCATCGACATCACCCCGAGCCATCTGGACGCTCTTGGGCAACAGATGCTGGCGGACTCTGCTGCCGGCCAGGTTGACCTGTTTATCATTGGCGGTGAAGCGCTGTTCGGTTCGACAGTCGAATTGTGGCGCAGGGTCCAGCCTGCGGCCAGAATGGTGAATGAGTACGGCCCCACCGAAACGATCGTCGGCTGTCTCTTTTATGAGGTTCCGGCAGCGCCAGCTGTATCCGCGAACGTCCCGATCGGCCGTCCGATCGCGAACGCGCGGGTGTACCTGCTGGACGATCATGGTCAGCCTGTTCCGTTCGGGGCAGTGGGCGAGCTCTATATCGGCGGGGCAGGGGTAGCGCGCGGCTACCTCAACCGTCCGGAGCTGACGGCGGAGCGGTTCATCGCCAGTGCCTTTGTCGAAGGCGATCGTCTCTATCGGACCGGCGACCTGGCGCGCTATCTGCCGGATGGCAATCTCGAGTTTCTGGGCCGCAACGACGAGCAGGTGAAGATCCGCGGCTTGCGCATCGAGCCGGGCGAGATCGCCGCCCGGCTGCTGGAGCATGAGCTTGTCGGCGATGCGGCCGTCGTGGCGCGCCAGGATGCGACCGGCGACAAGCGGCTTGTCGCCTATGTGGTTGCGAAGACGGCAGACGGGTCGGATGAAGCGGATGGTGCCGAGCTTGCGGCGGCGTTGCGGGCCCATCTCGGTAGCCTGCTGCCGGCCTACATGGTGCCGTCGGCCTTCGTGCGGCTGGATGTGCTGCCGCTGACGCCGAACGGCAAGCTCGACCGCAAGGCGCTGCCCTTGCCGGCTGACGATGCCTATGCGCGCCGGGTTTTCGAGGCGCCGCGCGGCGAGATCGAGACGGCACTGGCGGCGATGTGGCAAGAGCGTCTCGGCATCGAGCGGATCGGCCGCCACGACAACTTCTTCGAGCTCGGCGGCCACTCGCTGCTGGCGGTGCAGCTCTCGAGCCGGTTGCCGCAGGCTGTCGGTGTCGAGGTGCCGCTGGCGACCCTGTTCGCCAGGCCGGTGCTTGCCGACCTGGCGGAAAGCATCGCCGAACAGTTGCGCCGCGCCGGTCCCAAGGACCTCCCGGCGATTGTCGCCGTGGCGCGCGACGAGCCGCTGGTGCTGTCGTTTGCGCAGCAGCGGCTGTGGTTTTTGGCGCAGCTCGACGAGGGCAGCACCAACTATCACATCCCGTTGGGCTTGCGGCTGCGCGGAGCGCTCGACCGCGTCGCCTGGCGGCGCAGCCTTGACCGTCTGTTTGCCCGTCACGAGGCGCTGCGCAGTGTCTTTGTCGCCCCGCAGGGCCGGCCCCGGGTCGAGCTGCTGCCGGCCGATGCCGGCCTGCCGGTGACGGAGCATGATCTGCAGGGGCTGCCGGATGCGGATGCCGTGCTTGCGGATCTCTACCATGATGAGGCGCGCACGCCATTCGATCTGGCGCGCGGGCCGCTGATCCGCGGCCGGCTGATCCGGCTGGCCGATGACGACCACGTCTTCCTGCTGACACAGCATCACATCGTCTCGGATGGCTGGTCGATGGGCGTGCTGGTGCGTGAGCTCAGTCAGCTTTACCGGGCGTTTGCGGCCGGGCGCGCCGATCCTTTGCCGCCGCTGGCGATCCAGTATCCGGATTATGCCGCCTGGCAACGGCAATGGCTGTCGGGGGAACGGCTGCAGGCCCAGGCGCAGTATTGGCGCGACAGCCTGTCGGGTGCGCCGGCCCGTCTGGCGCTGCCGACCGACCGGCCGCGGCCGGAGCAGCAGTCGTTTGCCGGGGCCACCGTCCCTCTGGTCATCGATGCCGATCTGACGCGGCAGCTGAAGCGGCTGAGCCGGCAGCATGGCACGACCTTGTTCATGACGATATTGGCGGCCTGGGCGGCGGTGCTGTCGCGCCTGTCGGGGCAGGACGACCTTGTCATCGGCGTGCCGAGCGCCAATCGCGGCCGGCGCGAGGTCGAGGAGCTGATCGGCTTCTTCGTCAACACCCTGGCAGTTCGCATCGATCTGTCCGGCGAGCCGAGCGTGTCCGATCTGCTGGAGCGGACGCGGCGCACGGCACTCGCCGCGCAGGAGCATCAGGACCTGCCATTCGAGCAGGTGGTCGAGATCGTCCAGCCGCCCCGGGCCCTTGATCACACGCCGTTGTTCCAGGTGATGTTGGCCTGGAAGAACAACAGCGGCGGGTCATTGGACCTGCCGGGGCTGCGGGTAGAGGCCGCGGGGGAGGGGCTCGATCAGGTGAAGTTCGATCTGGAACTGAACCTGGGGGATCAGGGCGAGGTCATCGCCGGGACTCTGGGTTATGCGACGGCGCTGTTCGACCGGGCGACGATCGAGCGGCAGCGCGGCTATCTGCTGGCGCTGCTGCGGGCGATGGTTGCCGATGCCGCGCAGCCGGTCGGCCGCATCGACATCCTGCCGGCCGACGAGCGCCGCTATCTGCTGGAGGAACTGAACCGGACGGAAGCGGACTATCCGTCGGAGCTGTGCGTGCACGAGCTGTTCGAGGCGCAGGTGCGCCGGGCGCCGGACGCCGTGGCGGTGGTCTTCGAAGGGCAGTCGATCTCCTATGGTGCCCTCAATGTCCGGGCCAACCGGCTCGCCCATCATCTGATCGGGCTTGGGGTCAAACCGGACGCGCGCATTGCGATCTGCGTCGAGCGCAGCCCGGCGATGGTGGTGGGGCTGCTGGCGATCCTGAAAGCGGGCGGCGCCTATCTGCCGCTCGATCCGGCCTATCCATGCGCGCGGCTCAACCAGGTGCTCGACGATGCCGCCCCGCAACTCATGCTTTGCGATGCCGCCGGCCGCGAAGCGCTGGGCGCCGAGGCACTCGCCGATCTCAGCGTGATTGATCTGGATGCGGCCACCCCGGCCTGGGCGGAACTGCCGGCGTCGGAGCCGGACCCGCGTGCGCTCGGCCTCACCCCCAGCCATCTCGCCTACGTCATCTACACCTCCGCCTCCACCGGAACGCCCAAGGGCGTCATGGTCGAGCATCGCGGGATGACCAATTATCTAAGCTGGGCTCGTGAGATCTACGCTCCCATATCCTCCTCCGTCGTCTCCTCTTCGCTCGCCTTCGATGCTACGATTACCAGTCTGTTTACGCCTCTTATCTGTGGTGGGCATGAACATCTCGTATCCAAGGGAAATGAAACCGAGAACCTTAAGGCAGAGCTTGGCTTAGGCCGCAGGCTGGTCAAAATCACTCCCAGTCATCTGGATGTTCTGGGGCAGCAGCTGCAGTCGGCTGGAGATGCCAGTCAGGTGGAGCTGTTCGTCATTGGCGGCGAGGCATTGTCGTCGTCGACGGTCGAACTATGGCGTCAGATCCAGCCGGCTGCCAGAATGGTCAACGAGTATGGCCCGACGGAAGCGGTTGTCGGTTGTGCTTTCCATGACATCCCCGCAGACCTTTCCGCATCGACAAATGTGCCGATCGGCCGCCCAATCGCGAACACGCGGCTCTATCTGCTTGACGACCATGGTCAGCCTGTTCCGTTCGGGGCGGTGGGCGAGCTCTATATCGGCGGGGCAGGGGTAGCGCGCGGTTATCTCAATCGGCCCGAACTGACGGCGGAGCGGTTCATCACCAGTGCCTTTGTCGAAGGCGATCGTCTCTACCGGACCGGCGACCTGGCCCGCTACCTGCCGGACGGCAATCTCGAGTTTTTGGGCCGCAACGACGAGCAGGTGAAGATCCGCGGCTTCCGCATCGAGCCGGGCGAGATCGCTGCCCGGCTCTGCGAGCACGAGCTTGTCGGCGAGGCGGTGGTGGTGGCGCGGGAGGATCGCGCCGGCGACAAGCGGCTCGTCGCCTATGTGGTTGCGAAGGCGGCGGACGGGTCGGACGAGGCCGGTGGCGCCGAGCTTGCCGCGTCGTTGCGGGCGCATCTCGGTGGCCTGCTGCCGGACTACATGGTGCCGTCRGCCTTCGTGCGGCTGGAMGCRCTGCCGCTGACRCCGAACGGCAAGCTCGACCGCAAGGCRCTGCCGGTTCCYGACGACGAKGCYTATGCGCGGCGAGCCTATGAAGCGCCGCAGGGCGCGGTCGAGACGCTGCTGGCGGCGATCTGGGAAGAGCTGCTCGGGGTCGAGCGGGTCGGCCGCCACGATAACTTCTTCGAGCTCGGCGGCCACTCATTATTGGCGGTGCAGCTGATGGAGCGGCTGCGGCGGCAGTCGCTCGGGGTGGAGGTGCGCACCCTGTTCGCCAAGCCGGTGCTTTGCGATCTCGCCGCCAGCCTTGGCAGCCATCACGAGGTGGCAGTGCCGGCCAATCGGATCACCGAAGAGAGTGAGGCGATCACGCCAGAGATGCTGCCGCTGATCGATCTGACCCAGAAAGAGATCGACTGGATCGTGTCGACGGTGCCCGGTGGCGTCGGCAACATCCAGGATATCTATGGCCTGTCGCCGCTGCAGGACGGCATTCTGTTCCACCATCTGCTGGCAACCGAGGGCGATCCCTATCTGCTGGTGTCGCAAATGGCCTTTGCCGATCGCGGTCTGCTGGATCGCTACCTTGCGGCGGTTCAACAGGTGGTCGACCGCCATGACATCCTGCGCACCGCCTTTGTCTGGCAGGGTCTGTCGAGCCCGGCGCAGGTTGTGTGGCGCAAGGCGCCGCTGGCGGTGAGCGAGGTCGAGCTGGA
>NZ_MDDV01000040.1 GCF_001854885.1 Ensifer sp. LCM 4579
GCACTGATCTATGGCGCTCGCGCAGTCCTGCCGCGCATCATGGCTCAGGATACGCCGCTGGGCCGATGGGCCCGTAGTCTGTTGGGACGGGCGCACAAGAACATCGTCGTCGTCGCGCTGGCTGCCAAACTCGCGCGTATCGTCTGGGCAGTGCTGCGCAAGGAGGATAGCTTCGATCCGGCGATCGCGGCGGCGTAGAAATAGGAGATCATCGGATGCTGATCTGATGGTCGCGCGAATCTGCGGGTGGTGAAAGAAGACGGCCTGACAGTCGACCGGTAGCCTGGAAACCTGAACCATTGAACGGCCGATCGAGGCCGGTGTGATTATGAGGACCCAGACTGCGCGAATCTCCATCTTGGCCGGGATGTGATCCCGAGACCGGATACGTTGACGCAGACTGACCAGAGCGATCCGCAAATCACCCTTCAGACGGGGCGGGCCCTATGTTCACCGTGATTGGAGGTGGATCATGGGCAAGAGCTATTCGTCCGATCTTCGCGATCGCGTTGTTGCGTTTGTCGAGGCGGGGCATTCCCGGCGTGCTGCGGCGCGCCGTTTCGGTGTCAGCGAGAGTTTTGCCGTCAAGCTGATGCGGCGTGTGGCGCGGCAGGGGACGGTGGCGCCGGCTCGTCAAGGTCGCCCGTCGGGCGGTCGGCTTGTGGCTTGCGAGGCCTTCCTCGTCGCAGCGGTTGAGGCAAAGCCGGCCATCACCATGCCGGAACTGGCGGCCCGGCTTGCGGTGGAATGCGGCATGCAGCCCGCCCCGGCCGAGCTTTCCCGTTTCCTGTGCCGGCGCGGTTTCACATATAAAAAAAAGCCCTGATGGCGTCGGAACGCGCACGCGCAGCGATCCACGTTGAGCGACGCATCTGCATCGACCTGCGCCAGCCGAGGATGCGGCTCAACCGCATCGCCTTGTCTTCGTCGACGAGACTTCGGTGAACACAAAGATGGTGCGGCTGCGCGGCCGCAGTCGGCGCGGCACGAGGCTGATCGCCGATGCGCCGTTAGGCCGCTGGGGAACACAGACCTTCATCGCCGGGCTGCGCTGACACGGCATCACTGCGCCTTGGGTGATCGACAAGGCGATCAACCGGTCGGCCTTCGACACCTGGGTCGAAACCCAACTCGCGCCGACCCTTGCCAGGGGCGACGTCGTCATCCTCGACAACCTCGCCGTCCACAAGAGCGCGCGGGCCGCAGAATGCCTCAGAGACAGGGGCGCCTGGTTCCTGTTTCTGCCGCCCTACAGTCCAGTCTTAACCCAATCGAAATGGCTTTCGCCAAGCTCAAGGCCCATCTGCGTGCCGCCGCCGCTAGGACCTTCGACGCACTCTGGAAGGCAATCGGCAATATTTGTGATCTCTTCAGCAGAACCGAATGCTGGAACTACCTCAAGGAAGCCGGGTATGCGTCCGATTAAATGTCCGACGCTCTAGCGGCTATGGCAAGAATGGCTCTGGTTCATGAGGAATCCTCGCCACTTTAGGTATTGAGATTAAAACTGAAGCGTCCCTTCACACGCTTGGTTGAAGAACCACGGATCAACCCGTTGAGGACGTGGAGTCGAGACGGTATGGATGCAGTTCTCGCGATCGCGGCCGCCAACAAAAACTAACCTCAAACCGAGGACATTTCAGGGGAGCAGGTCAAGGCAATTTATCTGAGTGGCTGATCCTCGGCCGGCCGTCGGAAGCATGTACTCCCTAACGTCGACAGGATCGGTGCTGTCCTTTAATATTCGCTTGGGGGCTTGGAATGTAAGCCAAAGTTAACGAGAAAGTTCGTGGACCCCTTGTCAGCAACGGGAGATGAAGGATCTCGGCCGTTCCGCCCTTGGAGGCGTCGTTGTTGTCGATCGCTCGATCGTCAGCGTGGTGTGAGGAGAGTGCTCGCCTTGATGCAGAGCGAGAAGCCGCTGACCCACCTGTTTGTCCGCCGCAGTGAGGCGATGGTTCAGACGAAGATAGTCGATCCATGTCGGCGTCCGGAAAGTCTCGCTCCAAAGAGAAGGGGTTTGCAAGTTACGCTGGAGCGTCCAGTTCCGCGCACCGGCCCGGCTTTGAACGCGGCGCCGGTAGCACATGCAGTCGAGAAAGGCCTCGAGATCCTGCTCGGCTATCACATAGTCAACTTTGACAATTATTGGACCGCTTCTAGGCTTCAACTCGAGTGCAAGCGACGGTGGTATGAACTCTGAGGGACCTTGATCCGACTCTTCCCATACCCTTATCGGCAACAGGATTGCCGCGCCAGCAACAAGTAGCAGTGCGCCAGCGGCACCGTTCAAAGCCAAGGTCAGGGAATAGTTCTGGGCAACAGCGCCCCAAATCCAACTGCCGGCGGCCATGCCGCCATAGGTGAGGGCATAGTAGATTGAAAGAGTCCGGCCGACGACCCACCTCGGGCTCGCCAACTGTACACACACGTCAATTCCGGTCCAGGTGAGAAGCCAGCCTGCGCCACCGAATGATAGGGCAACGGCCGCAGCAGCAATCGACGATGTGAGAGAAACCGAAAAGCAACACGCCGCACAAGCGACGGAGGCGAACGCTATTAGCCGATCCTGAGATACAATCAGCCGTAAATAGGCGCTGCCGAAGCCGGCTATGAAAGCGCCCATACCGAAAGAAGCCAAGAGAATGCCGTAAGCGACGGGCCCGCCCGCCAAACGATCCCGGACGACAAGGGGCAGCAGGGCGAGGATTGAAATGCCCGCAACCCCGAACAGAGTTGCGCGCGCAATTGCCGCACTGATTTCCGAGGACATCGCAGAGAAGCGCACTCCATCATGAATAGCCATAATTATGGGCTCGCGCGGGAGCGGAGAATAGCGAACTTGCCATTTCGAGCGGAATATAGCGGCAAGGGGAACCAATTCACTTAGGGCTGCCGATGCGAAAGCGGTGAGTGGTCCAAAGAAGGCGAGGATAACGCCGCCGAGGGCCGGGCCTATGCTTCGCACAATGTTATATCCGATGGACATCAGCGTTACCGCGGCTGGGACGTCGCGCTTTTCTAAGATATCGCCGACAGAGGCGTGCCAAGCTGGACCATTCAAGGCAAAGCCACATCCGGCTAAGGAGCCGAGCCCCAGCATCAACCATGGAGTGACGACGCCCAGTGCAACAGAAATGGCGAGTGTCATGGAAGCCAAAGCGATCAAGCAGTGGCCGGTAAGCATGACTCCTCGTCGGCTAAAACTGTCGGCGAGGGCCCCCGCCGGGATAGATAGAAAGAATGCGGGCAGTGTGGACGAGGCCTGCACGAGCGCGACCATCAGCTCAGAAGCTGAAATCGTAGCCATCAGCCAACTGATAGCTGTCGTCTGGACGATCCATCCGAGGCTTGAAATTTGTGTGGCCGTCCAGATCGGACGAAACACCCGGTTCTGAAGAGGGGCTAGTGCCGTCGGGAAGGTCAAATGCGAGTCTTCGGGCTGCAAGAACGTGTGGCCTCTGTCCAAGAGTACTGTAGTCGACCCGCCGTGACGTGCCACTGAACTTTCACCCAGCGGCGATTAGAGTCTCGGTGGTTTTCTCTCTAAATGTGCGGCGGGGCGCTTCGCCTTGGAAACCTCCAGGCCGACTTATTTGGCTTTCCAGTTGTAGAACGTCGCCTCTGAAATACCGTGCTTGCGGCAAAGCTCAGCCGTCTTCGCACCTGCCTCCTGCTCCTTCAGCACTGCAATAATCTGCTCTTCCGTAAATCCTTGCTTCTTCATGCGTTCGTCCTCCAATCGGCCGGACTCTAGGAATTACCCGTGGCAGGTCAGCCGTGGTTTCCCTCGTTCAACCTTTTCAAGAGCTCACGTGTTTGTGAGTGTGGGGAGTTCATGCGGATAATCCGAGAGACTACAAAAGAACGCACAATGGCAATACTACCGTCCTTAGTAGGACCAAAGCGATGCTCGCCGCTGACGATCATCTTCGGTTTGCCGCGCGCTCCTCGATGATCCGATCCAGCTCACGGGAACCCGCAGCCTGGAAAGCGATGTATCGGGAGTGCCAGGCATTCCCTCGTGCAATCATCGACGACCGTCAGAATACAAATTCCTTCGGTGAGTTGATCCGACACAAAGTCCAGCGCCCAACGATCATTGGCTGCCCTCGGGATCAGCATCGGCTCGCGTGCCGATCGCTCGCTTTCGCCCGTCGCGTTTGCGCACCGGCAGCTTCTCCTCCCGAGAGAGCCGCAGGAACCTCTTGTGGTTCACGAAGTGCCCCTCGCGCCTGAGCAGCACATGAACGCGGCGATCGCCAAAGCGGCGACGTCATGCGCCAACGCCTAGTCCTCCAGCGTCTTCATCAGCCGCTTGGCCTCGGAGACGTCCATGCCGCGGAATTTGGCCTTCCACTTGTAGATGCTGGCCTCGCTGACGCCGTGCTTGCAGCGAAGCTCCGAGTCAGCCCCTCGGTCTGCGGACCGATGGACGCGCCCAGCGCCGGAAGCGATCCGGCGTCCATTCGGCATAGCGGCGGTGCGAACTCGGCATGTGAACGGGCTCCGTTCCATAGCGGCGCTGATGCACA
>NZ_MDDV01000041.1 GCF_001854885.1 Ensifer sp. LCM 4579
GGCGGCGCCTATCTGCCGCTCGATCCGGCCTATCCCTGCGCGCGGCTACGGCAGGTGCTCGACGATGCCGCCCCGCGGCTCATGCTTTGCGATGCGGCCGGCCGCGAAGCCCTCGGCCCCGAGGCACTCGCCGATCTCCGCGTGATTGATCTCGATGCGGCCACCCCGGTCTCGGCGAGGCTGCCGGCGTCGGATCCCGATCCGCATGCGCTCGGCCTGACCCCCAGCCATCTCGCCTACATCATCTACACCTCGGGCTCCACCGGAACCCCCAAGGGCGTCATGGTCGAGCATGCAAACACCGTCAACCTGCTGCATTGGAACGACAGCGTTTTTGCCGGATCGAGCCGGATGCTGTTTTCGACTTCGATCAATTTCGATCTGTCTGTCTACGAGTGCTTCGTGCCACTTTCTCGCGGGGGCACGCTCTATCTCGTCGAGAATGCCCTGACGCTGGCTCAAACGCCCGTGGATGTCTCCTTTATCAACACGGTCCCGTCGGCGATCACTTCTCTCCTTGACAAGCAGGCAGTGCCGCAATCGGCAAAGGCTATTAATTTGGCGGGCGAACCTTTGAAGCTCCCGCTGATCGAGAGGCTCTTTGAGAATACGTCTACACAGACGATCTGCAATCTCTATGGTCCCTCGGAGACGACGACCTATTCGACATGGATTTGCATGCCAAGAGGACAGGCTGTCGTCGAGACGATCGGGCGTCCGATATCGAACACGCGGATCTATGTGCTTGACGACCATGGCCAGCCCGTTCCGTTCGGGGCTGTTGGCGAGCTCTATATCGGCGGAGCGGGCGTTGCGCGCGGCTACCTCAACAGCCCGGAGCTGACGGCGGAGCGGTTTCTGGCCGATCCGTTCAGCGGCGAGGCCGGCGCCCGGATGTACCGGACCGGCGACCTGGCCCGCTATCTGCCGGACGGCAATCTCGAGTTCCTGGGCCGCAACGACGAGCAGGTGAAGATCCGCGGCTTCCGCATCGAGCCGGGCGAGATCGCTGCCCGGCTCTGCGAGCATGCGCTTGTCGCCGATGCGGCCGTCGTGGCGCGCCCGGATGCGGCCGGCGACAAGCGGCTCGTCGCCTATGTCGTGTGTCGGCCCGAGGTGGGAGCGGACGAAGCGGATGGCGCCGAGCTCGCCGCGGCGTTGCGGGCCCATCTCGGTGGCCTGCTGCCCGACTACATGGTACCGGCCACCTTCGTGCGGCTGGATGTGCTGCCGCTGACGCCGAACGGCAAGCTCGACCGCAAGGCGCTGCC
>NZ_MDDV01000042.1 GCF_001854885.1 Ensifer sp. LCM 4579
GATCTGTCTGTCTACGAATGCTTCGTGCCACTTTCTCGCGGGGGCACGCTCTATCTCGTCGAAAATGCCCTGAAGCTGGCTCAGACGCCCGTGGATGTCTCGTTGATCAACACGGTCCCGTCGGCGATCACCTCTCTCCTTGACAAGCAGGCAGTGCCGCAATCGGCAAAGGCTATTAATTTGGCGGGCGAACCCTTGAAGCGCCCGCTGATCGAGAGGCTCTTTGAGAATACGTCTACACAGACGATCTGCAATCTCTATGGTCCCTCGGAGACGACGACCTATTCGACATGGATTTGCATGCAAAGGGGGCAGGCTGTCGTCGAGACGATCGGCCGTCCGATTGCGAACACGCGGATCTACCTGCTGGACGCTCATGGTGCGCCTGTTCCGTTCGGGGCGGTGGGCGAGCTCTATATCGGCGGAGCAGGGGTAGCGCGCGGCTACCTGAACCGCCCGGAGCTGACGGCGGAACGGTTCCTGGCCAGTGCCTTTGTCGAGGGCGATCGTCTCTACCGGACCGGCGACCTGGCGCGCTATCTGCCGGACGGCAATCTGGAGTTTCTGGGCCGCAACGACGAGCAGGTGAAGATCCGCGGCTTCCGCATCGAGCCGGGCGAGATCGCCGCCCGGCTCTGCGAGCACGCGCTCGTCGCCGATGCGGCCGTCGTGGCGCGCGCGGATGCGACCGGCGACAAGCGGCTTGTCGCCTATGTCGTGTGTCGGCCCGAGGTGGGAGCGGACGAAGCGGATGGCGCCGAGCTCGCCGCGGCGTTGCGGGCCCATCTCGGCGGCCTGCTGCCCGACTACATGGTACCGGCCACCTTCGTGCGGCTGGATGTGCTGCCGCTGACGCCGAACGGCAAGCTCGACCGCAAGGCGCTGCCCTTGCCGGCTGACGATGCCTATGCGCGCCGGGCCTACGAGGCGCCGCGCGGCGAGATCGAGACGCTGCTGGCGGCGATCTGGGAAGAGCTGCTCGGCATCGAGCGGGTCGGCCGCCACGACAACTTCTTCGAGCTCGGCGGCCATTCGCTGCTGGCGGTGCGCCTGCTTGCCCGGCTGACACAGGCCTTGGCAGTGGAGCTGCCACTGGCGACCCTGTTCGCCACGCCGACATTGGCTGAGCTAGCCCGGGAATCTTCCATCAGCTTGATCACTCAAGAATTTGATCGCGACGAACTTCAGAAGCTGCTTTCTTCCTAGGACTCTGAAATGACCGATTTTGTCATCGACCAATTAGAAGAACTGGATTCAGGCAGCTTAGCTAAGCTCCTTTCCCTGGCCAGAGAGCGAAATCGAGCCCGCGACCTAAAAGCTACACTGATACCGAACATCAGCCGTGATGGTGCGCTTCCGCTGTCCTATTCGCAGCAGCGTCTCTGGTTCTTGTCACAGTTGGACGAAGACAGCACGAACTATAACATTCCCCTGGGCTGGCGATTGCGGGGCAGGCTCGATCATGCCGCCTGGCGGCGCAGCCTTGACCGTCTGTTTGCCCGTCACGAGGCGCTGCGCTCGACGTTCGTCGCCGGAGAGGATGACCCGCAGGTTGAGATTTTATCAGCGGACACGCGATTGCCGGTGGTCGAAGACGACCTTCGGGGTGAACCGGATGCCGAGGTCTTGCTTTCGGCCCTGTGCGAAGAAGAAGCAAGGACACCGTTCGATCTTGCGCGCGGCCCGCTGATCCGCGGCCGCCTGATCCGGCTGGCCGATGACGACCACGTCTTTCTGCTGACGCAACACCACATCGTCGCCGACGGCTGGTCGATGGGCGTGCTGATGCGCGAACTCAGTCAGCTTTACCGGGCGTTTGCGGCCGGGCGCGACGATCCTTTGCCGCCGCTGGCGATCCAGTATCCGGATTATGCCGTGTGGCAACGGCAATGGCTGTCGGGGGAGCGGCTGCAGGCCCAGGCGCAGTATTGGCGCGACAGTCTGTCTGGCGCTCCTGCGCGTCTGACACTTCCGACCGACCGGCCGCGGCCGGCGCAGCAGTCGTTTGCCGGAGCCAGCGTGCCTGTCGTCATCGATCAGGATCTGACGCGCGGGCTGAAGCAGCTGAGCCATCAACATGGCACGACCTTGTTCATGACGGTGCTGGCGGCCTGGGCGGCGGTGCTGGCGCGCCTGTCCGGGCAGGCCGACCTTGTCATCGGCGTGCCGAGCGCCAATCGCGGCCGGCGCGAGGTCGAAGAGCTGATCGGCTTCTTCGTCAACACCCTGGCGGTTCGCATCGATCTGTCGGGTGAGCCGAGCGTGTCGGATCTGCTGGAGCGGACGCGGCGCACGGCGCTCGCCGCGCAGGAGCATCAGGACCTGCCGTTCGAGCAGGTGGTCGAGATCGTCCAGCCGCCCCGCGCCCTCGATCACACGCCACTGTTCCAGGTGGGACTGGCCTGGCAGAACGATGCCGCTGAGACCTTCGGTCTTCCCGGATTGAGCGTGAAGGCCGCAGGCCATGGGCTCGATCAGGTGAAGTTCGATCTGGAACTGAACCTGGGGGATCAGGGCGAGGTGATCGCCGGGATTCTGGGTTATGCGACCGCGTTGTTCGACCGGGCGACGATCGAGCGGCAGCGCGGCTATCTGCTGGCGCTGCTGCGGGCGATGGTTGCCGATGCCGGGCAGCCGGTCGGCCGCATCGACATCCTGCCGGCGGAAGAGCGCCGCTATCTGCTGGAGGAGCTGAACCGGACGGACGCGGACTATCCGTCGGAGCTGTGCGTCCACGAGCTGTTCGAGGCGCAGGTGCGCCGGACGCCCGACGCGGTGGCGGTGGTCCATGAGGATGAAGAGCTGAGCTATGGCGCGCTGAACGCTGAGGCCAACCGGCTGGCCCATCATCTGATCGCGCTTAGGGTGAAGCCCGACCAGCCGGTGGCGATCTGCGTCGAGCGCAGCCCGGCGATGGTGGTGGGACTGCTGGCCATCCTCAAGGCCGGCGGCGCCTATCTGCCGCTCGACCCGGCCTATCCCTGCGCGCGACTGCGGCAGGTGCTCGACGATGCCGCCCCGCGGCTGCTGCTGTGCGACGCGGCCGGCCGCGCAGCGCTGGGCGCCGAGGCGATCACCAATGTGACGGCGGTCGACCTCAATGCGGCCACCCCGGTCTCGGCGAGGCTGCCGGCGTCGGATCCCGACCCGCGCGCTCTCGGCCTCGCCCCCAGCCATCTCGCCTACATCATCTACACCTCAGGCTCCACCGGAACGCCCAAGGGCGTCATGGTCGAGCATCGCGGGATGACCAATTATCTAAGCTGGGCTCGTGAGACCTACGCGCCCATATCCTCCTCCGTCGTCTCCTCTTCGCTCGCCTTCGATGCTACGGTCAACAGCCTGTTTGCGCCTTTGGTCTCTGGCGGCCATGCATTGCTTGCGAAAGAGGGGGACGAGGTCGAGGGGATCAGGTCGAGGGTCGGCACCCGGTGCGGGCTGGTCAATGTCACCCCGACCCTTCTGGATGTTCTGGGGCAGCAGCTGCAGTCGGCTGGAGATCCCAGTCAGGTGGAGCTGTTCGTCATTGGCGGCGAGGCATTGTCGTCGTCGACGGTCGAGCTATGGCGTCAGATCCAGCCGGCTGCCAGAATGGTCAACGAGTATGGCCCGACGGAAGCGGTTGTCGGTTGTGCTTTCCATGACATCCCCGCAGA
>NZ_MDDV01000043.1 GCF_001854885.1 Ensifer sp. LCM 4579
GGGTGAAACCGGACCAGCCGGTGGCGATCTGCGTCGAGCGCAGCCCGGCGATGGTGGTGGGGCTGCTGGCGATCCTGAAAGCGGGCGGCGCCTATGTGCCGCTCGATCCGGCCTATCCGTCCGGCCGCCTGCGGCAGGTGCTCGACGATGCCGCCCCGCAACTCATGCTTTGCGATGCCGCCGGCCGCGAAGCGCTGGGCGCCGAGGCACTCGCCGATCTCAGCGTGATTGATCTGGATGCGGCCACCCCGGCCTGGGCGGAACTGCCGGCGTCGGAGCCGGACCCGCGTGCGCTCGGCCTCACCCCCAGCCATCTCGCCTATGTCATCTACACCTCCGGCTCCACCGGAACGCCCAAGGGCGTCATGGTCGAGCATGCGCAAATTGTCCGTTTGTTTGAGGCGACACGGAGCTGGTACGATTTCAACGAGCGCGATGTCTGGTGCCTGTTTCATTCTTTCTCGTTCGACTTCTCGGTCTGGGAGTTGTGGGGAGCGCTGCACCATGGTGGACGTCTGATTCTCGTACCGAGACATATAGCTCGCTCTGCTCCCGACTTTTATAATCTGGTTTGCAAGTCAAGCGTCACGGTGCTCAACCAAACCCCTTCGGCGTTTAAAGCTCTGATCGAAGCCGAGCGTGAGAGTGGGGTTCGCAACGCGCTTCGCTATGTGATTTTCGGAGGCGAGGCCCTGGAGCCTTCCTCTCTGAAGCCGTGGTTCGAACGGCATTCTGAGCACGCCCCACGGCTGATCAACATGTACGGCATCACAGAGACGACTGTGCATGTCACATATCGGCCTCTTAACAAGTCTGATACGTCCAGCTCATGCGGTCCGATCGGCGAACGGATCCCGGATCTTCGAATATATCTGCTGGATCAATTTGGTGCGCCCGTGCCGTTCGGGGCGGTGGGCGAGCTCTATATCGGCGGGGCAGGGGTTGCGCGCGGCTACCTCAACCGGCCCGATCTGACGGCGGAGCGGTTCCTGGCCGATCCGTTCAGCGGCGAGGCGGATGCCCGGATGTACCGCACCGGCGACCTGGCGCGCTATCTGCCGGACGGCAATCTGGAGTTTCTCGGCCGCAACGACGAGCAGGTGAAGATCCGCGGTTTCCGCATCGAGCCGGGCGAGATCGCCGCCCGGCTTTGCGAGCACGAGCGGGTGCGCGAGGCCGTGGTGGTGGCGCGCGAGGATGCGGCCGGCGACAAGCGGCTTGTCGCCTATGTGGTTGCGAAGACGGCGGACGGGTCGGACGAGGCCGATGGCGCCGAGCTTGCTGCGGCGTTGCGGGCCCATCTCGCTGCCCTGCTGCCGGACTACATGGTGCCGTCGGCCTTCGTGCGGCTGGATGTGCTGCCGCTGACACCGAACGGCAAGCTCGACCGCAAGGCGCTGCCGGTTCCCGACGACGATGCCTATGCGCGTCGGGTTTACGAGGCGCCGCAGGGCGAAATCGAGACGCTGCTGGCAGGAATCTGGGAAGAGCTTCTCGGCATCGAGCGGGTCGGCCGCCACGACAACTTCTTCGAGCTCGGCGGCCATTCGCTGCTGGCGGTGCGCCTGCTCGCCCGGCTGACACAGGCCTTGGCAGTGGATCTGCCGTTGGCGACCCTGTTCGCCAAGCCGACACTGGCCGATTTGGCGCTAAGTGTTGGCGAGGTGCTGAACGGTTCTGGTGCACAGACAGCACCGGCCATCATGCCAGTTGGACGTGCTGGTGCGCTGCCACTGTCCTATTCGCAGCAGCGTCTCTGGTTCTTGTCACAGCTGGACGAAGACAGCACGAACTATAACATCCCCCTGGGCTGGCGATTGCGCGGCAGGCTCGATCATGCCGCCTGGCGGCGCAGCCTTGATCAGCTGTTTGCCCGTCACGAGGCGCTGCGCAGTGTCTTTGTCGCCCCGCAGGGCCGCCCCCGGGTCGAGCTGCTGCCGGCCGATGCCGGCCTGCCGGTGACAGAGCACGATCTGCAGGGGCTGCCGCATGCGGATGCCGTGCTTGCGGATCTCTACCATGACGAGGCGCGCACGCCGTTCGATCTGGCGCGCGGGCCGCTAATCCGCGGCCGGCTGATCCGGCTGGCTGATGACGACCACGTCTTCCTGCTGACGCAGCATCACATCGTCGCTGACGGCTGGTCGATGGGCGTGCTGATGCGCGAGCTCAGTCAGCTTTACCGGGCGTTTGCCTCTGGCCAGCAGAACCCGCTGGCGCCGCTGACCATCCAGTATCCGGACTACGCCGCCTGGCAACGGCAATGGTTGTCGGGCGAGCGGCTGCAGGCCCAGGCGCAGTATTGGCGCGACAGCCTGTCGGGTGCGCCGGCCCGTCTGGCGCTGCCGACCGACCGGCCGCGGCCGGCGCAGCAGTCGTTTGCCGGAGCCACCGTCCCTGTCGTCATCGATCAGGATCTGACGCGCGGGCTGAAGCGGCTGAGCCGGCAGCATGGCACGACCTTGTTCATGACGGTGCTGGCGGCCTGGGCGGCGGTGCTGGCGCGCCTGTCCGGGCAGGACGACCTTGTCATCGGCGTGCCGAGTGCCAATCGCGGCCGGCGCGAGGTCGAGGAGCTGATCGGCTTCTTCGTCAACACCCTGGCGGTTCGCATCGATCTGTCSGGCGARCCGAGCGTGTCYGATCTGCTGGAGCGGACGCGGCGCACGGCACTCGCCGCGCAGGAGCATCAGGAYCTGCCGTTCGAGCAGGTSGTSGAGATCGTCCAGCCGCCCCGSGCCCTTGATCACACGCCGCTGTTCCAGGTGATGTTGGCCTGGCAGAACAACAGCGSCGGGTCATTGGACCTGCCGGGGCTGCGGGTGGAGGCTGCAGGCGAGGGGCTCGATCAGGTCAAGTTCGATCTGGAGCTCGACCTTCGCGAAGAGGGCGAGGTGATCGCCGGAACGTTTGGCTATGCCACGGCGCTGTTCGACCGGGCGACGATCGAGCGGCAGCGCGGCTAYCTGCTCGCCCTGCTGCGGGCGATGGTTGCCGATGCCGSGCAGCCGGTCGGCCGCRTCGACATCCTGCCGGCCGMCGAGCGYCGCTATCTGCTGGAGGAGCTGAACCGGACGGAAGCGGACTAYCCGTCGGAKCTGTGCGTSCACGAGCTGTTCGAGGCGCAGGTGCGCCGGGCGCCCGACGCGGTGGCACTGGTGCATGAGGATGAAGAGCTGAGCTATGGTGAGCTCAATGTCCGGGCCAACCGGCTCGCCCATCATCTGATCGGGCTTGGGGTSAAACCSGACSAGCSSRTKGCGATCTGCGTCGAGCGCAGCCCGGCGATGGTGGTGGGGCTGCTGGSGATCCTGAAAGCGGGCGGYGCCTATSTGCCGCTCGACCCGGCCTATCCGTGCGCGCGGCTCAACCAGGTGCTCGACGATGCCGCMCCGCGGCTSMTGCTKTGCGATGCCGCCGGCCGCGARGCGCTSGGCGCCGAGGCCATCGCAAGCCTGASSGTGRTCGATCTCKMSRMCGSCRMSCYYKCCTGGGCCGRCCAGYCCGCTGAYGATCCCGACCCGCRYGCSCTCGGCCTGAMCTCCMGSCATCTCGCCTATGTCATCTACACYTCCGGCTCCACCGGAACGCCYAAGGGYGTCATGGTCGAGCATGCAAACACCGTCAACCTGCTGCATTGGAACGACAGCGYTTTTGCCGGATYGGAGACCAGCCGGATGCTGTTCTCRACCTCGGTCAATTTYGATCTGTCTGTCTACGAATGCTTCGTGCCACTTTCTCGCGGGGGCACGCTCTATCTCGTCGAAAATGCCCTGAAGCTGGCTCAGACGCCCGTGGATGTCTCGTTGATCAACACGGTCCCGTCGGCGATCACCTCTCTCCTTGACAAGCAGGCAGTGCCGCAATCGGCAAAGGCTATTAATTTGGCGGGCGAACCCTTGAAGCGCCCGCTGATCGAGAGGCTCTTTGAGAATACGTCTACACAGACGATCTGCAATCTCTATGGTCCCTCGGAGACGACGACCTATTCGACATGGATTT
>NZ_MDDV01000044.1 GCF_001854885.1 Ensifer sp. LCM 4579
AGGCAGACGCCGAAGATCGGCAGGTCGCGCGCGCGTGCCGTCTTGATCATAGCCTTGCAGTCGAAATCCTTTGGATTGCCCGGGCCGGGCGACAGCACCACCAGATCGGGGTCCAGACGATCAAAGACCTCTTCCGGCGCCGGCGTGCGCACGGTCGTCACCGTCGCACCGGTCTGGCGGAAATAGTTCGCCAGCGTATGGACGAAGCTGTCCTCGTGATCGACGAGCAGGATGTTGACGCCGGCGCCGACGGGCGCAACGTCGCGCGCCGCCTTGGCGCTGTTGGCGATTTTCGCGTCGCGGATGGCTGCAAGCATGGCGGAGGCCTTCAGTTCGGTTTCGGCTTCTTCCTCTTCCGGATTGGAATCATAGAGCAGCGTCGCGCCCGCCCGCACCTCGGCGATGCCGTCCTTGATGCGGATCGTGCGCAGCGTCAGTCCGGTGTTCATGTCGCCGTTGAAGCCGACCATGCCGATCGCGCCGCCATACCAGGCGCGCGGGCTCTTCTCGTTGCTCTCGATGAAGCGCATGGCCCAGAGCTTCGGCGCTCCGGTCACCGTCACCGCCCAGGCGTGGCTGAGGAATGCGTCGAAGGCGTCCATGTCGTCGCGCAAGCGCCCCTCGATGTGGTCGACCGTGTGGATCAGCCGCGAATACATCTCGATCTGACGGCGGCCGATGACCTTGACCGATCCCGGCACGCAGACGCGGCTCTTGTCGTTGCGATCGACGTCCGAGCACATGGTAAGCTCGGACTCGTCCTTCTTGGAATTCAGCAGCTTCAGGATCTGCTCGCTGTCGGCGATCGGATCGTCGCCGCGCTTGATCGTGCCCGAAATCGGGCAGGTTTCGATGCGGCGGCCGGAAACGCGGACAAACATTTCCGGCGAAGCGCCGACGAGATATTCCTGATTGCCGAGATTGATGAAGAAGGAATAGGGCGACGGATTGGTCGCCTTTAAGCGCTTGGAAATATCGGACGGCTTGCTCTCGCAGCGCTCCATGAACTTCTGGCCGGGAACGACTTCGAAGAGATCGCCCTTGCGGAAGCTTTCCTTCGCCTTGACCACCAGCTCGGCATATTCACCGGGCCAATGATCGCTCTTCGGCGGAATGGCGTCCGTCTGGCGGAAGGGCTCGGCGGCGATCTCGCCCGACTTGCCTTCGGTGGAGACGCCGCCCTTGGCGAAATCGTAACGATCGACCCAGGCCTTGGCGGAGTAGTTGTCGACCACAAGGATTTCATCGGGCAGATAAAGCACCATGTCGCGCTGATCGGCGGGACGCTTGAGCTTCAGATCGATCGCCTCGAACTGGAAGGCGAGATCGTAGCCGAAGGCGCCGTAGAAGCCGATGCTGGCATCGGGCTGCGAGTAGAAGAGATCGGTCACTGCGCGCAGCACGGTAAAGACCGTCGGCGTCTTCGAACGTTCTTCCTCGGCAAAGACGCGATCCGGCGTCTTCACAGTCAGGTCGAGCCGGCGGGCCGTGGAAGCGCCAAGCACCAGTTCGGAAACCGTCTTCAGCTTTTCCGCGATGAAACCGAGAATGACCTCGCCGCGCTCGTTGTAGGTCTCGATCCATACATCGCGACCGAAACAGGACAGACCGAGCGGCGGATCGACGATGGCGGTATCCCAACGGGTGTAGCGGCCGGGATATTCGTAATTTGACGAGAAGACCGCGCCGCGGCGCTCATCGAGCTTGTCGATATAGGACGAAACCGCATCCGCATAAGGCGTCGGCCGGCGCTGCCGGGTGACGGTGATCCCGCCCTTCGTCTCATAGATTTCCGCACCATCACCCCGAAGGATCGTTACCATTGTTCCTCGCTCCGATCAGTGGTTTCCAATCATTCAATACCGCTCATCAACAGTTCGGGTAGATGGTGTTCGACACCGTTCATGCCTCATCATGCCTCACGCGCCGAAAACGCTCGCCACATCTGTTATGGCCGGCGCAGCATCCCCAGCTGATTGACCTTCGAAGCGACCACCGAACCGATCCAGGGCCACGTTGACACTTTGTACCTCGAGGCGGTTCTGACCGTGTATTCGAGAGATGGCAATCGCTGCAGGCGGCATCTCTTTCACGATGTCAGGCACGCGGCTATCGTGGCAGCTTGTCAAATCTTGACTGCTGCACGCAAAGTGCTGACGCGCCGAAAGGCGGGCTGGGGCAAGGCGACGACCGGTCGTGACAAGGCAGCAAGCTGCGATCCCGTTCTCTCCCCCAATACGTGATCCGGCGAGCGCCACATCACGCGCCGATGTTTGCTGCGGCATGTTGCCCGCAACCACAAGCATGCTGACGATGAGGCAGGCGAGAAAGGTCGATGCCTCGAAACAGGGCTCGCCTTAGTTCGGCTTTCGATGCGCAAGCCTATGGAACACTTCCGCTACAATCATCCTTTGACTGACGCCTCACCTTTTCGGCAGTCGCATTCGGCGGCATGAACCCTACTCCAACAAATCGCATCGCCGATTCTTCCGGAAGACATCAATGCCCGGTTAGCGACAAAAGTTTGCGGACAAGCCCCTAATTGGCTTGAGCAGCGGCATGGTGGGCGGTGCCACCGCGCTTGCCTGGGCGGCGTGACAGTCCAGGGGCGAGGGCTCCACTCAACTGAAGGAGACCCGCCGCAGCGCCCCCTAGCATAGGGGCGAGGACATAGAGCCAGAGTTGATCGACTGCGGCTTCTCCTGCGAAGAGCGCCGGACCGAGAGAGCGGGCCGGGTTCACGGAAGAACCGGAAACCGTGATGCCGGCAAGATGGATCGCGACCAGGGTAAGGCCGATCGCCAACCCGGCAAGCGCGCCAGCGCCGCCCTCTGCCGTGCTGCTGAGCACTACGGTCACGAACAGGAACGTGGCAACGAACTCGAACAGGAACGCAGAGGATACCCCGTAGGCTGCCCAGCCGTTCTGAGCGAAACCGTTTACGGCGATATCGAAGCCACCGACTTTATCCGCCGCTATAAGGTAAAGCACGCCTGCCGCCGCGATCGCTCCGACGCACTGGGCGGCGATGTAGGCGACGAAGTCACCCGGTCCAAGTCGCCGTGACACGAGGAAACCGAGGCTGACGGCCGGGTTGAGATGCGCGCCGGAGATTGGGCCGACCGTATAGGCCATCGCCACTACCGACAAGCCGAAGGCGAGAGCGATGCCTAGGGGCCCCACCTCCGAATGCATAAAGACAATCGTGCCGCAGCCGAGGAAAATCAGTGCGAAGGTTCCGACGAATTCGCAAGCATACTTGCTCATGTTCCGCTCCGTTGACTGAATTTGCCTGACGGATTTCCTGTTGTAATCCGCAGCATTGGAGACTCCGCCGGTCGGCCGAACTTCGGCGTCACGACGCGGTGCCC
>NZ_MDDV01000045.1 GCF_001854885.1 Ensifer sp. LCM 4579
TCTGTCGGGCATCGAGTGGCTGGGCGGCGAGGAACGCACCAATTATCCCGTGACCCTGTCGGTGGAGGATTTTGGCGAGGCGCTCGGCCTGACGGCGCAGGTGGTCGAGCCGATCTCCGCGGACCGGGTCTGCGGCTACATGCAGCACGCGCTCGAGCAGCTGGTCGAGGCGCTGGAACGGGCGCCGAATACGCCGGTGCGCGAGCTCGACATTCTTCCGGCCGCCGAGCGCCGATATCTGCTGAAGGAGCTGAACCGGACGGAAGCGGACTATCCGTCGGATCTGTGCGTCCACGAGCTGTTCGAGGCGCAGGTGCGCCGGGCGCCCGACGCGGTGGCGGTGGTCTTCGAAGGGCAGTCGATCTCCTATGGTACCCTCAATGGCCGGGCCAACCGACTCGCCCATCATCTGATCGGCCTTGGGGTCAAGCCGGACCAGCCGGTGGCGATCTGCGTCGAGCGCAGCCCGGCGATGGTGGTGGGACTGCTGGCGATCCTGAAAGCCGGCGGCGCCTATCTGCCGCTCGATCCGGCCTATCCCTGCGCGCGGCTMMRSCAGGTGCTCGACGATGCCGCCCCGCGGCTCATGCTTTGCGATGCCGCCGGCCGCGCGGCGCTCGGCGCCGAGGCAATCGCCGATCTCAGCGTGATCGATCTCTCGGACGGCGAGCTTCCCTGGGCCGACCAGGCCGCTGACGATCCCGACCCGCATGCCCTCGGCCTGACCTCCAGCCATCTCGCCTATGTCATCTACACCTCAGGCTCCACCGGTAGCCCTAAGGGCGTCATGGTCGAGCATCAGGGGGTCGTTCGTCTGGTGGCGGGGAACGATTTCGTTGCGATCTCGCCACAGGACGTCTTTCTCAATGCCTCCTCGCCCACATTCGACGCGACCACCTTCGAGCTCTGGGGAGCCTTGGCGAACGGCGCCAGAGTTGTGCTCTATCCTGAACGTCACCTCTCGACCGCAACGCTGGCCCAGATCATCCAGGACCAAGGCATCACCATCGCGTGGATGACTGCTCGATTGTTCGACGTCTATGTCGGCGAGGGGCGGAGCACGGCTCGACTACAACAGCTGCTGGTCGGGGGCGAAGAGGTCTCTGCCGATTCCGTCAAAACATGTCAGAAGCGATATCCCACGCTGCTGATCTCTAATGGCTACGGTCCGACAGAGAATACCACCTTCAGTCTCTGCTTTCCGGTACCAGCTGGGTTCGATGGGCAACGGGTGCCGGTGGGACGGCCAATTCGCAATTCGGTCGTCTATCTTCTGGACGTTCATGGTGTGCCCGTTCCGTTCGGGGCGGTGGGCGAGCTCTATATCGGCGGGGCAGGCGTGGCGCGCGGCTACCTTAACCGGCCGGAGCTGACGGCGGAGCGGTTCATCGCCAGTGCCTTTGTCGAAGGCGACCGTCTCTACCGGACCGGCGACCTGGCCCGCTATCTGCCGGATGGCAACCTCGAGTTCCTGGGCCGCAACGACGAGCAGGTGAAGATCCGCGGCTTCCGCATCGAGCCGGGCGAGATCGCCGCCCGGCTCTGCGAGCACGAGCGGGTGCGCGAGGCCGTGGTGGTGGCGCGCGCGGATGCGACGGGCGACAAGCGGCTCGTCGCCTATGTGGTGTGTCGGCCCGAGGTGGGAGCGGACGAGGCCGATGGCGCCGAGCTTGCGGCGGCGTTGCGGGCGCATCTCGGTGGCCTGCTGCCCGACTACATGGTGCCGGCCGCCTTTGTGCGGCTGGATGTGCTGCCGCTGACGCCGAACGGCAAGCTCGACCGCAAGGCACTGCCGGCCCCTGCCGACGATGCCTATGCGCGCACCGTCTACGAGGCGCCGCAGGGCGCGGTCGAGACGCTGCTGGCGGCGATCTGGGAAGAGCTGCTCGGGGTCGAGCGGGTCGGCCGCCACGACAACTTCTTCGAGCTCGGCGGTCACTCATTGCTGGCAGTGCAGCTGATGGAGCGGCTGCGGCGGCAGTCGCTCGGGGTCGAGGTGCGCACCCTGTTCGCCAGACCGGTGCTTTGCGATCTCGCCGCAAGCCTTGGCAGCCACCACGAGGTGGCGGTGCCGGCCAACCTGATCCGCGAAGAGAGTACGGCGATCACGCCAGAGATGCTGCCGCTGATCGATCTCACCCAGGACGAGATCGACCGGATCGTGTCGACGGTTCCCCGCGGCGTCGGCAACATCCAGGATATCTATGGCCTGTCGCCGCTGCAGGACGGCATTCTGTTCCACCATTTGCTGGCAACCGAGGGCGATCCCTATCTGCTTGTGTCGCAGATGGCCTTTGCCGATCGCGGTCTGCTCGATCGCTACCTTGCTGCGGTTCAAGCGGTCGTCGACCGGCACGACATCCTGCGCACCGCCTTTGTCTGGCAGGGACTGTCGAGCCCGGCGCAGGTTGTGTGGCGCAAGGCGCCGCTGGCGGTGAGCGAGGTCGAGCTGGAGGAGGATGGCGGTCCCGGTTCCGAGCAGTTGAGGCGCCGCTTCGATCCACGCCACTATCGCATCGATCTTGGCCAGGCGCCCTTGTTGCGCTTCGTGATCGCGCGCGAGCCAGGCAGCGAGCGCTGGCTGCTTTTGGAGCTGCAGCATCATCTGATCGGAGATCACACGACGGCCGAAGTGATGCATGCCGAGGTGCGGACCGTGCTGGAGGGACGCGCGCATGCGCTTGCAGCGCCGCAGCCGTGCCGCAATCTGGTGGCGCAGGCCCGTCTCGGCGTTTCGTCCGAAGCGCATGAACGCTTCTTCCGGAAGATGCTCGCCGATATCGATGAGCCGACGACACCATTCGGGCTGATCGAGGTCTACGGCGACGGCAGCGGCGTCGGCGAGGCGCAGCGGATGCTGCCGCCGGCGCTCAACGATCGGCTGCGGGCCCAGGCGCGGCGGCTGGGGGTCAGCCTGGCGAGCCTTTGTCATCTGGCCTGGGGCCAGGTGGTGGCGCKGAGCAGCGGCCGCGAGCAGGTGGTGTTCGGCACGGTGCTGTTCGGCCGCATGCATGCGGGCTCCGGCGCCGACCGGACGATGGGCCTGTTCATCAACACCCTGCCGGTGCGGCTCGACCTCGACGGAACCGGGGTTGCGGCGAGCGTGCAGGCCACACATGCGCGGCTTTCCGAGCTGCTCGCGCACGAGCATGCCTCGCTCGCCTTGGCGCAACGCTGCAGCGGCGTTGCAGCCCCGGCGCCGCTGTTCGGCGCGCTGTTGAACTACCGTCACAACACCCCGGCCGCCGGCTCGACA
>NZ_MDDV01000046.1 GCF_001854885.1 Ensifer sp. LCM 4579
GGGTCAAGCCCGAGGATGACGGACGAGTGGGTCAAGCCCGAGGATGACGGACGAGTGGGTCAAGCCCGAGGATGACGGAGGGTAAACGCGAGAGATTACGGGGGCGTGAGCCCCAGGGTGACTAAGGTGGGATACGAGGGTGACTACGGGTTGCAAGCTCCGTCATCCCCCTCCTCCGTCATCCTCGGGCTTGACCCGAGGATCCACGCACAGGCACCATCGCCCGCATGGCCGGATATGTGTACATCGTCACGAATCAGAAGAGAGGAACGCTCTATATTGGCGTCACCTCCAATCTCGAACGCCGCATCTTTGAGCATCGAGAGGGCCTCACGCTAGGCTTCGCATCGAAATACGGATGCAACCGGCTCGTCTGGTATGAAGAACATCTGCAGATCGGCACTGCCATCCAGCGCGAGAAATCCCTCAAACGGTGGTACCGGCAATGGAAGATCGAACTCATCGAGAACATGAATCCGGACTGGCGGGACCTCTATTTCGAACTCTGGTAAGGGTTGTGCGTGGATCCTCGGGTCATCCTCGGGTTTAACCCGAGGACGAGGATGACGGAGTAGAAGGTAAGCGCGAGGATGGCTAACGGGCAGATGATGAGCGCTAGCGCATCGGCCCGAAAATCGTATCCGATTTTCGGAAAGCTCGATGCGTAGAATCAAAGAATTACAGCGACCTTTGCGCGTCTGAAAAGACGCGCGGCGCCGTAGAGTGGCTACGGGTTGCAAGCCCAGTCGTCCCCCTCTTCCCCCGTCATCCTCGTCCTCGGGTTAAACCCGAGGATGACCCGAGGATCCACGTACATCCCGCTCTACCGCACCTTGCGAAGAATGAGCTTGCCCTCGGGCGAGATCGAGCGCTCGTAGCGCGGCAGGTCGGCGATGGATGTGCCGTCGGTTTCGGCGGGCGGCGAACCGCCGTCCGTTGCCTCCGGCCCCTCGGCCGGAGCCCCGGGCGAAGGTGCGAGGCGTTGCGTGACCCCCTTGCCCGGCGCGCTCAGGATAACGGAGCCGCCGGAGGCCGGCGCCGCGAAGCGTAGGCCGCCGTCGAATTTCCCGATTTCCTTCCGCAGCCCTTCCAATTGCTGACGGACGATCGCAAGTTCGTCGGCCTTGGCGCCTTGCACGACATGCCGCCCCTGCTTCTCGATCTGCAGTTTCAGCCCGTCGATCGAACGCTTGACCGCGGCGATGGCCTCGCGGCTCTCGCGCACATCCGCGGCATTCTTGGCCGTATAGAGCAGCACGCCGGCATTCAGCGGCAGGAATACCACCGCCAGCGCGATAAAGGGCGCGAAGCGCGACCGGGCGGGCTCCTCGGCAACCCCTTCGCGCCGTACGCCATCGAGTTCCACGTCGACATTCGCCAAGCTGACCATGCCTCTCACTCCGCCGCCAATCGCATGTCGCCCAAAAGTGCAGAGCGGTTTTGGGGCAACGACATGCGCAAAAACAATCGCAGGCCGAAGCCCTCGAACATATCCCCGGAGGCCCATGCAGGGCGGAGGGGCATCATCCACGCTCAATCCGACGTGAATACCCCGTCCCAGGCCCGTTCCAGCAACTCCAGCGACGCTACCTTCCGCATCCCATTGAATTCGCAATAGGACCCGATGAAGTCCAGGAGGTACTTCGGATGGTAACAGGACGCCGGCGATTCGTCACCGTAACGGCGATCATAGAACAATTCCAGGTCGCGCGCCGAGAGCTCCACATCGACGCTCAGCGCATAGGCCTCGAATATCTGGAAATAGTCCGCACGGGAAGGCGTGTTGACGAAGATCTTGTATTTCAGCCGCCGCAGGCCCGCCTCGTCGGAGAGATCCCGCGGCGCGATATTGGTCGAGAACACCACGAGCTCGTCGAACGGGACCTTGAACTTCTTGCCCGTATGCAGCGTCAGGAAATCGTAGCCGCGTTCGAGCGGCACGATCCAGCGATTGATCAGCGCCTGCGGCATGACCTGCTGGCGCCCGAAGTCGTCGATGATGAAGATGCCGCCGGAGGCCTTGAGGTGAATAGGCGCCTCGTAGACGTTCGAGCCCTCGCTTAAGGTCAGGTCGAGGAGATCGAGCGTCAGCTCGCCGCCGGTCTTGATCACCGGCCGCTTGCATTCGACCCAACGCTGGTCCGCCTTGGAGTAGCGCGTTGCTCCGGTAACCGTCTGGTGCACCGCCTCGTCATGGAAGCTGATGACGTAGCCGCCGACCTCGATGGCATAGGGCACGAAGATCGTCTGCCGGAAGAGGCGCGCCGACCGCTCGGCGATGCTCGTCTTGCCGTTGCCGGGGGGCCCGTAAAGCAGGATCGATTGCCCGGAATTCATCGCCGGCCCGAGCTTTGCGATCAGCGACGGCGAAAGCACGAGCCCCTCGAGCGCTTCGGTCAGGACCTCCGGCGTCACGCGCTCGTGGTGGACCGTCTGCAGCCCGAGCTGGCGACAGAAGGCGTCGAGGGAGACCGGCGCCGGTCCCACATAGCTCGACTGCCGCAGGGCGGCCTGCGCATATTCGGCGCCCTTCGATGACAGCGCGTAGCGGATGTCGGACCGGACGTCCTCGCCGGCAAGCCCGCGCGCCTCGAAATAGGCGAGCTTGGTAAGCTCCTTGATCAGGAGATTGACGACCGCCTTGGAGAGCTTCATGCGCTCGGCCAGATGCGACGGCGTCACCGTGTCCTGTTCGGTCGCGCATTTCGCCGCAAGCCGCAGCAGGAACGACAATTCGAGCCCGGTTTCCTCGACGCTCATCGGCGCCAACGGCATCCGGGGATCGAGCGTCGCGGCGAAATCTTCACGAACTTCGTCGAGCGAATGCATGGGAACCTCGCTAATAAATTGAGACGCGTGATGCGGGTGGAGAACGGCACACAATAAGTCTTGTGGACTCTCGGGGCGGTTCACCCCCCTCTGGCCTGCCGGCCATCTCCCCCACAAGGGGGGAGATCGACGTGTGGCTGGCCACTCGCTCCGATCGAAACGCTTCTGCAAGCGGAACGCTCCGGTGGGGCACAGGGCGTGCCACATCCATTCTCCCCCCTTGTGGGGGAGATGGCCGGCAGGCCAGAGGGGGGTAATCCGTCGCCATCATTCCAGTTTCCACGGCCTAGCCACCCGGCGTCAGCCCGACGATCAAGCTGATGACGCGGATGACGATGGGCACGAGCACGATGACGAGGCTGACCGGGAACAGGAAGGCGCCGAGCGGCAGCAGCATCTTGATCGGCAGGGCATTGGCCTTTTCCTCCGCCCGCACGATCCTGAGATCCCGCATTTCCTTGCTATAGACCCGGAGCGTCTGGGTCACGCTCGTGCCGAGTTCCTCCGATTGGCGGAAGAGCACCGACAGCGCGCGCGCCTCATCGATCCTGAGCCGCGCCGCGAGATTGGCGAGCGCCTCGCGCAGCCGCCTGCCGCCGCGCACTTCGAGCATCATGATCGCAAGATGCAGGCCGAAATCCTGCTTTTTGCTGACGAATTCCCGCGCGACGCGGTTTGCCGCCGCCTCGAGGCTCATGCCGGCATCGAGGCAGACGATCAGCATGTCCATGAAATCGGGAAAGAGCCGGCGATATTCCCGCTCCTTCGCGTCGCCGCGCCGGTCGATATAGATATTCACGATAATGAACGTCGCGCCGGCGGCGAACATCCCGATGAGGAGCGTCATCAGCCGCGACGTTTCCGGCGCGAAGCGGTTCAGCGCCCAGACGGCTGCGACCAGCACGCTTAGGCAGACGATCGCGCGGATCGCCTGGAAGGTCGTGACCGCATTGGCGCTGAAATAGCCGGCGCGGATCAGCCGGTTCTGCGTCGAATTGGCGTTTGTGTCGCGTCGGGTGATCTCGAAATAGCGGCGGATCAGCCGGTTCTCCGCTTCGCCGAGATCGTCGATCGCCCCAGCAGCGAGATGGAACTCGTCGCCGCTCGCCTTAGCGCTCGCCTCGGAGAGGCGGACGCCGACCTCGCGGCGGCGGAGAACGACCTCCGACGCGGCGGCGGAAAAGATCAGAACCGAGAAGAAGACGACGAGGTAAATGCCGTACTCGTTCCACATGGCGGCACCTCAATATTCAAAGTTGACCATCTTGTAGAGAATGACATTGCCGATCGCCATCACGACCAGCAGGCCCGTGACGATGATCGAGCCGTAGCCGCTGTTCCAGACCGGATCGAAATAGTCCGGCGCCAGCGCCTTGATCATGCTGTAGAGAAGGAAGGGATAGACCGACATGAAGATCGCGGTGATGCGCCCCTCCGCCGAGATCGACTTGACTTTCGCCTTCAGCATGAAGCGGTCCCGCAGGGTCTTCGAGAGGTTCTGCAGGATCTCGACGAGATTGCCACCGGTGCCGGTCTGGACGCTAAGCGAAATCGCCAGCAGATTGAGATCCTCGACCCCCACTCGGTCGTTGAGGTTCATCAGCGCGTCGTCGAGCGTGACGCCGTAGGTCAGCTCGTCGGAAAGCAGGCCGAACTCGCTGCCGATCGGATCCGGCATTTCGCGCGCCACCAGCGAGATCGCCGCGGGCAGCGGATGCCCGGCCGCCAGGCTGCGCGTCGCGACATCGAGCGCCTCGGGCAGCTTCTCGGCGAATTTGCGCATGCGAGTCGCCCGGGCCCGCCAGATAACGACTACCGGGATGAGCAGGCAGATCGCAAGAAAGACCGGGATGCGGACCAGGTTGGTCGGCACGAAGAACTGCACGACGAGCCAGACGGCAAGGGCGCCGGCGACGCCATAGAGCGTGAAGCGCTTGCCGTCGAACTTGATGCCGGACTGCACGTAGTATTGCCGCAGCCGCTGCATCAACGGCAGCGATCGCCACTCGGCGCCGCGCTCTTTCAGCATATCGCGGTAGACCGCGCGGTGGTTTTCATTGCCGGCGAGCAGGCTCAGGCGATGATTCACCGCCCTGCTGCGTTCTGAGGTCCGGAAGTAGCCTCTGAGCAGCGCTTCGGCGGAAATCAGTGCCGCGACGAAAACGGCGCCGTAAAGGAGCAGGAGCGTCATTTCTTGCCTCCCGTCTGCAACGGCTTGCCGGGCTCGAAGATCGACTGCGGCACGATGATGCCGACTTCGGCGAATTCCTCGACGAAGCGCGGCCGGAGGCCCGAGGCGCGGAATTCGCCGAGGATGCGGCCGTTCTCGTCGGTGCCGGTCTTCTTGAAGCGCATGATCTCCTGCATCTGCACCACCTCGCCCTCCATGCCGGTGATCTCGGAAACGGAGACGAGCTTCCGGCTGCCGTCGCTCAGGCGCTGCACCTGGACGATCAGCGTGATCGCCGAGGCGATCTGCGAGCGCACGCTCTGCTGGGTCATCGGCATACCGGCCATGCCCACCATCTGCTCGAGGCGGCTCACCGCATCGCGCGGGGTGTTGGCATGGATCGTCGTCATCGAGCCCTCATGGCCGGTGTTCATCGCCTGCAGCATGTCGAAGGCCTCCTCGCCGCGCACTTCGCCAACGATGATGCGGTCCGGCCGCATGCGCAGCGCGTTTTTCAAAAGCTCTCGCTGGCGGATCTCATTGCGCCCGTCGAGCGTCGGTGGCCGGGTTTCCATGCGGCCCACATGCGGCTGCTGCAACTGCAGTTCCGCCGCGTCCTCGATGGTGATCAGCCGCTCCTTCGGCGAAATCTGCGAGGAGAGCGCGTTGAGCAGCGTCGTCTTGCCCGAGCCGGTACCGCCGGAGATGACCATCGACACCCGGCCCTTGACGGCGGCGCTCAAGAGGATGCGCATTTCCTCCGCCATGGCGCCGAACTCGACGAGGCGTTCCATGGTCAGCGGCTTGCGGGTGAATTTGCGGATCGAAACCAGCGGGCCGTCGATCGAGATCGGCCGGATCGCGACATTGACGCGCGAGCCGTCCTTGAGTCGCGCATCGACCATCGGCGTCGACTCGTCGACGCGGCGGCCGACCGCCGAGACGATCTTGTTGATCACCCGGAGCAGGTGGTCCTCGTCCTTGAAGCGCACCGCCGTGCTTTCGAGCACGCCCCGCCGCTCCACATAGACGTTTTTGTGGCCATTGATGAGAATGTCGGCGACGCTCTCATCCGCCAGCAACGGCTCGATCGGCCCGAGGCCCAGCATCTCGTCGGTGATGTCGCGGACGAGATCGTTGATTTCCTTCGCATTCAGGGCTGAATTGTTGCGGCGGATATAGTCCTTGACCAGCGGCCGGATCTCCGCGGCGATCTCTTCGGTGTCGAGCGAGTCGAGAATGCCGAGATTGATATGGTCGAGCAGGTGGCGATGCAGGTTCACCCTTTCGGAGACCATGTCCAGCCCAAGCGGCGACTGCTCTTCGCTTGCCGTCTCGGCGGCTGCCTCCACTGGCGCGGCCGCGAGCGCCGCCGCCCCGCTTGACGGAAATTCGACGACTGGACCGCTCCCGGCCCTCTCCTGCGGCGGCTGCTTGTAAAAGCGTCCTATGAACCCGTTCGCCATCAGCCTTACTCCTTACACACTGGTTTCGTCCGCGGGCGCCGCTTTAAGCCTTGGCCGGTCCACCCTCCGAAGCTGCAGCGCAGCTGCTGCGTAGGACGGGCAGGGCAGAGGGGGGTGCCCCAGGGCGCCACCCGCCATCCCCTACTTCACCACCACCGTCGCCCCCAGCTTCACCCGGTTGTAGAGATCGATGACGTCGGCATTGCTCATTCGGAAGCAGCCCGACGAAGCAAACTCGCCGACGGTCGATTGCTCGTTGGTCCCGTGGATGCGGTAGAGCGTGTCCGCGCCTCCCCGGTAGAGATAGATCCCGCGCGCGCCCATCGGATTGAAGGGGCCGGCCGGGACGAGCTCGGGCAGGTCCGGCGCCCTTGCCTTCATCTCTGCCGGCGGCCGCCAGTCGGGCCATTCCGCCTTGCGGCCGACCTTGACCACGCCCGTCCAGCGGAAACCGTCGCGGCCGACGCCGATCCGGTAGCGGAGCGCGCTGTTGCCGGAGAGGACGAGATCGAGCGTCCGCTCGTCGCTCGAGATGACGATCGTGCCGGCGGGATGGGCCTGGGCGGCCTGCACCGTGGTCGCCGTCGTCTGGCCGAGATTGCGCGGCACCCGCGCGCTTGCCGCTTCCGCGTTCGAAGCGAAAGCAAGTGGGATGATCAGCAAGCAGACTGGCGCGACTTTGCCCCATAGTAAACGACAGCAGCCCAGAGCATCTCGGCGGTTGCGATCCGGTAATGCTCTCCTCCAACTCCTCATTCCTGTGCTTGTCACAGGAATCCAGCCAGCCCAAGTCCTTGGGCTGAAAGACTCTTCCGCGCCGCAGACGCGGCGCTGCTGGATCCCTGTGACAAGCACAGGGATGAGGGCGGAAAACATGTGCCTGCCTGCCTTCATTTCACCAATGCTCCCAGCTTGCCGACGGCGCTGCAGAAGCGCGAGCGCGCGTTGACCTCGACCGGCAGCACGCCGCGGTCGAGCGCCTCTCGCAGCGTCTCCCAGTCATAGGCGACGATATGTGCATGAGTGTCCCTGAAGATCCCGTCGATCTGCTTGCGGCTGACCCCAAGGCTGAAGAGCCGGCTGCGGTACTTGTTGACGACCAGGAAGATCGAGGCCGGGCTGCCGCGGAGCCGCGTCAGATGCAGGAAGAGGTCCCGGGCCTGGTGCAGCGCGGGGATGGTGATCTCCGTGACGATCGTGACGCTGTTGACCGATCGCAGCACCTCGTCCTTCCATGGCGTACTGTAATACGGCATGTCGATCACGGTCTCGTCGCTTTCGAAGGCCGCGACGTCCAGCATGCGCAGCACCAGTTCCGCGCCCTTGGGCGACCAGAGGACCGAGGGCTGCTTGAAGGAGAGCAGCGAAAAGCCGCTCTGATGGCGCTTGCGGACGAGATCGATGAATTCCAGATCGACGCGCGTGGGATTGGCGATGACCGGCATCAGGTCGTAATCGTTGACGAGGTTCAGATAAAAGCCGAGCGACCCGGACGAGAAATCCATGTCGAAGAGATCGACGCGCGGCGTGCCGGTTTTCGTCGGCTGCGCCAGCACATGAGCAAGCGAGGAGGCGATCACGCTCGCCCCCGCGCCGCCGACGGCAGAGACGACGGCATGCACACGGCTGCCGGTCGCGCCCGCCGTCGGCGTATGGGCCGAGATCATGTCGATCAGCGCCCGGCGCTCGAGCGGCTTCTTCAGCCAGTCGCTGCCATTGAGGCGGATCAAGAGCCGCATCCGCTCGTCCGTCAGTTCCTCGGAGACGACGACCAGCGGGATGCTGCGATGATTGGCGCGGAGGGAGAAGAGCTCTGGCTGCTGCAGCACCTCGCCATTGTCGACGTCGAGCACGATCATATGGAATTCGGCCGCATCGAGCCGGCCCTTTTCGCCGATCGCCTTCAGCGCCATATGGCGGACATCGTAGCGCGACAACGAGCCGAAGGTGTCGAGCATGAAGCTCGCGGCCGCGGCATCGTCGGAAAGGACGAGGATCTTGGTGGTCGCTACGAAGTTCATATGGGCCGTCATCTCGCTTCCCCACGCAGTATCAAAGGTTTAGCAGGTTTCAAAAGAGCATAGATCTTCGGTCGTGATCGTCACCGGATGGGCCGGTATCGTGATGTTGTTGATCCCCAACAAACCGCCGAGCAGCGGCAGGTCGAAGGTGATGTCCCTAACCTCGAGCCGCATGGTCAGCACCGGCCCCTCCGCTCGGCCCCAATAGCCGAGCCCGGAGCGCTGATAGGTGACGACCAGGTTCTCCGGCTGGATGCGCCAGTTGATGTCGTTGATCCCGGGGCGGCCGCCGTTACCGAACATGAGGCGGTTGAGCGCGGCCGCGTTGCAATTGGCGAGCTTGGGGCCGCAACTGGAAGAGATGGTGGCGTCGTTCGGTGTTGCCTTGCCGTTCAGCAGCGGATCGGAAGGGTTAACCGGAAAGACGGCGCTGAAGTCGCCGGTCAACGGATCGGACACGGCCGCCAGCCGGGCGCCATATTGCAGAGCCTTCACCGTCTGGTTCCATTGCGACATGGCGTAGCCGAACTCGACAAAGGCGGCGAAGACCAAGAGCACGAGCGGAAAGGTTATCAGCGCCTCGGAAAGCACGACGCCGCTTTCGTCCCGACGGAAGGGTCCAATGAGGTGTTCGGTTACCATCCCATGTACCTCTCTTCATGCGAGACGCTGATGGTGATGGCGCCGATGCCGAGCCAGCCGAAGAGCGGCGAAGCATTGTAGGCATGCGCCGTCTCCACGGTGAACGTGCCGTCCGCGGCGACAGGATTGACGGTGATATGGGCAAGGTTGGGCCCCCAACCGGGCACGCGCAGCTTCGCCCCCGCCGCAGGAGTCTGCGTACCGTAGTAGGCGATCAGTTTCGCGGTCGTCTCGGAACAGGTAGGCGTGAAAGTCGGAGAGGCCGGACGGCAGCGCGCGAGATAGCGGCCGGCATCGCGCAGGCCCGCATCGATCTGCATGCGCTCCCAGAAGACATTTCCGAACTCCAGTATGCCGGCGGCAAACAGCGTGAGGAAGGGAACGGCGAGCAGCGCCTCTGCGAGAACGGCACCATCGTCTCGAGACCAGAATTTCTTTCCCAGCCAAAGCCGGAACGGGAACCTGAATATCGTCATCGTACCAGCTCCGCCTCTTCTCTCATGTATTCGTCGAGAGTGCCGAGACCGGCTTGGCCAATGATATCGACGATTTCCACATCGATGGAGTTCAGCTGGTAGGGTATTTCCGTCGCACTACCCTTGGACTTGGCAATGTTATTGCTCGTCTTTACCGGTCTTGTGAGAAATACTTTTCCGAATGCGGAGACCGTCAGGTCCTTCTTCCCGTTGATCGCCCCCTGCGCCCGGCAATCCACCAGTGCAGCAACGGTGATCCGCCGGTCGGGTGATCGGGGCGGATCGGCATCGCCGTTGTCTTTCTTGTAGCAGAGGGCGCTGCCGGTTTCGCCGCCGGGCGACGTTCTGTCGTAGTAGCCATTGGCGATTTCGTATTGGTAGACCTGATAGCGAGAGGGCTTCGGCGAGCCCGACAAGGCGGGGGGCAGCGACTCTCCGTAGTTGGTCTGCCAGTAGCTCGCCAGATCAAAGTCGCCTTTGCCGACGCGTGCGCCGCTGGTCGAGTCGTTCACGAGATAGGTCTTGTCGTCCGGGAAGGACATGACCTTGTCTTTTACCGGATCTATGGACAATTTCGGCTTTTGGTCGCAACTCGGCGGACCGCCACCGGTCTTCTGAACGCCTTTGCGCACGTTAACGGCGGGGGGTGCAGGAGTGACGCTGCCCGGTACTGCGCCGCCCTCGAGCATGTCGAATCGCGTGTTAATGGCTTCCTCGACTGAGCCCGTATTGCCGGGTTTGGTCGTCACCGTGCTACCGCGCCGCAGGCACATCGGAGCACCGTAGCCGGCGAAATACTTCTTAAGATCCGATGCGCCGCTGCCGGCGAGCACGTCGAGAAAGCCGTAGTTTCCCGGCCCCGCCCGGTCTCCGGTGTTCGAGGGCAGATGAAGAGAAATCATCGCGCCGTGGAAGTCGCCATCCAGGAAGGCCTGGTTGACGGTTTTGCCCTGGTCCTCGAACGGATTGCAGATGAAGACGGGAGCGATATCGCATGCAGACAGTCTGTATACCGCCACCGCCTCGGCGGAGACATTGATCGTATCGCGGTTCAAGCCGACAGGGATGGGGAAGATCGTCGTCATCGCCTGCGGCTTGGCGACCACCCAGGCATAAGACGCCTCGCTCGCATCCGTCGTTACCATGGAAGCGGGGATCGGATCGTCATCGCTGGCCGGGATTTGCTTGAGATAGGTAACCGTCACCGTACTGCCGGCATCGTTTCCCGCGTCATAGGTAACCGTGATGTGCGACCCGAGCGACATGCCGGTGCCGCCGCCACCGAAGGCGGCGTTGTTGGCAAGCGTCTCGATCGCTGCATTGGCCCGGTCGATCGCATCATCGCGGCCATCTAACTCGCGGGCGCCGGCGAGCGCCATGGCATCGACGGCATTCTGCAGGTCGGTGTGGAGATTGCCCGTGCGGCCGACGTCGATAACCATCAGCGAAAAGCCGAGCAGAAGCGGCATGGAAATCAGCGTCAAGGCGATGACGTAGCCACGGTTGTCGTCAAGGAAGCGTCTGATTGCCTTACTCAACATGGCATGCTCCTCGGATCGCGGCGGAACATCCGCCACGGCTTAGCTGCCGTCAGAAGCAAAGCGCTCCGGACGACCACATGCTTGAACCAAGGGCGGAACTTCGAAAATATCAGCGGTATCCGCCCGCTTCCCGCGTCTGAACTTATAAAATCTGTTTTCGGTTCACCCGATCCCGGCCGTTTCGGCCAAGGATCGAGATAAGCCTAGTATTTCACTTCACTTAATCCAGCGGCCCTATTGCCGCTGTTCATGCTTCGGACCGCCCCCTTATCGAGTGGCGGAATTCGTTTCATTCGGCGGCGTCGCCATCGGCAGGATCACCGCCGCCGGCGGCGGCGCGCTCGTCTGTCCACCGCCCTGGTAGGTGCGCATCGCCCGGTTGATGACCTTGCCGTCACTCGGAATATTGGTGTTCTGCGCCACCCGCGGGAAAGGCTCCTGGATATGGATGCCCTTGTTGGCCTCCACCGCATTGCCGAGCCCGAAAGTGATCGAATCGCGATGGTTCAGGTAATCGGCGCAGCCCGAAAGCAGGCCCGTTGCCGCCAGAACCAGGAGAAGGCGCTTATTTCTTTGAAAGAACAACTTGGCCTCCCACAGCAAGATCGAGACGGTGGCCGTAGGGGCCCTTCACGCCTTCGCCGTAGCGGAAGCGGCGCAGCATGTCCTTGTCCACTTCCAATATGCCGAGTGCGAAAAGCTCCGCGTCATTCGACGAGCGCGTCTGGTCGAGCGGGCTGTAGAGATCCTCGCCGGGACGCGACGGCCGCACGATATGCGGGGTCACGACGATAACGAGATCCGATTCGCGCTTCAGGAAGCTCGTTGAGCGGAACAGCGCGCCGATGACGGGAACCTGCCCCAGCCACGGCAATTGCTGGATATCCTTGGAGTTGACCGATTGGAGGAGACCCGCCATGGCGAAGCTCTGGCCGTCGCGGAGCGCCACCGTGGTGCTGGCCGCACGCGAGATGAAGCCGGGATTGCCGTTGACGTTGATGGACGTATCGAGCTCCGACACTTCCGGCTGAACCTTCAGGCTGATGATGCCATCGTCGAGCACCACCGGCGAGAAGGTGAGCCGCACGCCGAAGGGCCGATAGTCCGTCTCCGTCGCAACCGTCGCACCATTCGCCACCGTCGTCTGGATTGGCACTTCGCCGCCGGCATGGAAGCTCGCGGTCTCGCCGCTGAGCGCGATCAGGTTCGGCTGCGCCAGGCGCCGTACAAGGCCCTTCTGCTCCAATGCGTTGATGACGATGTCGATCTGGCCGCCGGAAATCTCCAGAACCTTAGCGATTAATTGACCAAATGGCTGCATGCCCGTTGCCGCACCGGCGGCGTCGCCCAACGTGCGGACGAGCGAGCCGTCGTCCACCGCGATCCCCTGGCTGTGGGTCGCCTTGCCGATGCCGTTGCGGCCATGCCCCGACCAGCCGATGCCGAGATCGCGACCGGTCTGGCGCGAGGCCTCGATGATCCGCACCTCCAGCATCACCTGCTGCGATTCGGCGACGCGGAGCTGGTTCATCACCGGCTGCTCCGAATAGGATTGCGCAATCTCGACGACGCGCTGCAGCTCTACCGCGTCGCGAACCGTGCCCGCCAAGCGGATGCGGTTGTTGGAGTTGAAGACCTGGACTCTGGACGATGGCGCGGCGGCGCGGACCGCGGACGCCACTTCGCTGAAATCGCTGGCGACGCGAACGTCGATGACGCCGATCAGCTGCTTGTTGTCGTCATAGATGGAGATATTGGTGGCACCGAGAGCCTTACCGCGGATGAAGAGCGACTGATCGGAAAGCGGTACAACGTCGATCAGTTCCGCGCTGCCGATCACCAGGTCGCCAAAGGTCTTGCTCGTCCTGATGGTGACGGTGTCGTTCGGCGGCAATGTCACCTGCTCTACCGAACCCGTGAGGCTGATAAATTGCTCTTGGGCGTCGGCCGGGCCGACGAAGCCGGCTCCCCAGCCCCCGAAGGCGATCGCTGCCGCGGCTGTGGCCGCGAGGGCTTTGGCACGCACCGCCCCCCTGTTCAATCCCCTCAACATCCCCGCTTCTGCCTCCGCTCCTCGTTCGGCCGCTTAAGCCCTCCTGCATGTTTCCTTAAATCCATTCCGATTTAAGGATAGAAACATGCAGAACTCAAAGTGCTACAGCGACCTTTGCGCGTCTGACAAGACGCGCGGCGCTGTGGCGGCGAGCCACATCTTCATCTCACTGGATCAAACCGACTCGCACCTCTTCACGCTTCGTCGTGTTCCAGACGCCGACCGTCGCCCATTTCGGCTGAATCGGCAAGTCCGGTTCTACTGTACGTTCCACAATTTGTAACTGTTTTTCTTTAACAGGTTGTTTCATTTTGCCTTCGACGGAGTCGATCCGGCTGCCGAGTTCGTCGCCGACCTTCTGCACCAGCTTTTCGATCGTATCGAATCGCCCGTCATCGGCCTTTTTCGCGAGCTCGTTGGAAACCAGACCGCCGCCGAGATCGGCAACCGTGATCGGCCGTGTCTGCTCGACGTCCGATGACGCAATGTTGCGGAGCGTCAGAGAAAGCGTGCCGATGCTCGCCCCGAGCGTCAGCCGCTGCGCCTCATCCGTCGACACCTCGAAGGTGACCGTCTTGACGACGGAGGGTTCGTCCTTGCGCTCATCCGCCGTCTGGTCCACCGCCAGCACCTTTACACCCTGGAGCAGCACGTCGACAAAGGTCTGCTCATTGCCGTCATTCTGGTTGCGAATGACGCGGGTCAGAAGCACGTCGACGCGGTCCGATGGCCGGACGAAGCCGGCGACGCCGAGCACGTCGTTGACGCGGATGGAAACGGCCTTCATGCCCTTGTCGAGCGCCGCCGAGAGCGTCGCCCGTTCGCCGGCGCCGGTGATCTTCACACTGAGCACCGGCTCGCCGGGGTCGATCGCCGCCATCGCATAGCGCGGCTGGGTCTCGTCGCCGACGACCGCCTCGACCGTCTCGAACGACCCGCTCGGCCGTTCACCGGACGGCCAGGGAATGGTTTTCAGGCTTTCCGGACGCACCCGGTCGCCGAAGCGCATCGGTTTGGCGGCAACGACGAGCGTCTTTTCTTCGGCTTTTGGACCGCTGACGGCAGATGCAAGTCGCGCCTGCTGATCAGCGAGATAGCTGCGCGTCCCCAAGACGGCCGCGCCAGCAAGGAAAATAGCAATAGAGAGGCTGGTGATCGTCGAGGACCGCATCGCCGATACTCCATACGTAATAAAAAAACTATTCGGTAAGTGTCGAAAATATATGAGAGGGGCAAGATACCCCTCTCCTGTTTGCCGTCAAAAGTATTAAGCAGCCGGCTCTGGGGGCTCAAGATTCTCTGTCCACCAAGTTCCCCAAGCATCCCAAGCGTCGGACAGATTGGTGCCTGCCGCGGTCACCGTAGCAATCACACCACCAATCAGAAGGCCGAGCAAAATCAGATATTCCGTCAGCGCGACGCCATCTTCTTCCCGCGCGAAAGCGCGTACCGTAGACATTACAGCTTTCATCGAGAAATCCTTTCAAAATATATCTCGCGTGACCGCAATTTCCCCCGGCCCGCGCCATCGTCGAGACCACCTCGTCGATGGGTACGATTAATAAACCGTTAACTACTACTTCGTCAACCACTAAGATGTAGCCATTTACGGCACTTCTATCTTATGGTTAAAATGAAGACAGTGTATAATCCATTTTGAAGCGTAATTAGTAGTATGATTATTGCAGGGTGATTAGTGGCTTTACGCTTTTATAACCCGAACGGGTTAGAAGTTACCAAAAAACGATTTGCAGATAATCAATTTCGACCGATCGAGGGGCTTTGAATAACATGATTGCAGGCATCGACTTTATAACCATCGCCGCCGTCTTCCTTCTCCTCCATGCCGCCTGGAGCGATTTTCGCCTCTGGAAAATCCCGAACGGCACCGTGCTGGCACTGATCGTCGTCTATGCACTCGACGCCACGCTACGGCTCATGGCCGCGCAACAGGCGGGCGGCGCGCTGGGGCTGCTGGTGGAGGAGGATCTCGGCGCTACACTCTTCTCCTTTGCCGGCATCGGCGGCGACCTCGCCGCCGGCCTGCTGCTCTTCGCGCTCGGCTTCGCCCTCTGGTGCTTCCGTCTCTTCGGCGCCGGCGACGCCAAGCTCTTCCTGCCGATCGGCCTCTTCGTCGGCTGGCACGGCATGCTGCCCTTCTCGATCTTCCTGCTGATCGGCGGCGTGCTCACCATGCTGGCCTTGCGCCTGCCGATGCCGCTTCAATTCGCCCACTATGCCGTCGTCATGCGCCTTCAGGAGATCCGCACCACCCGCAAGATCCCCTATGGCGTCATCATGGTGGGTGCGGCACTCGCGGTGATGGCATTGCGGCCGGCCGGGGCTTGAAGAGCCGCGAAAGGTTCTGGCATGGCGGGAATGTGGAGGCCCTTCTCTGCGGCTGATCTCTGGCTTGGGCGTGGATCCTCGGGTCATCCTCGGGTTTAACCCGAGGATGACCCGAGGATCCACGCCCAAGCACCATCGCCCGCATGGCCGGATATGTGTTCATCGTCACGAATCAGAAGAGAGGAACGCTCTATATTGGCGTCACCTCCATCTCGAACGCCGTATCTTTTAGCATCGAGAGGGCCTCACGCCCGGCTTCGCGTTGAAATACGGATGCGACCGGCTCGCCTGGTATGAGGAACATCTGCAGATCGGCACCGCCATCCAGCGCGAGAAGGCGCTCAAACGATGGTACCGGCAATGGAAGATCGAGCTCATCGAGAAAATGAATCCGGACTGGCGGGACCTCTATCTCGAACTCTGGTAGCGCTTGTGCATGGATCCTCGGCTCAAGGCCGAGGATGACGGAGTAGAAGGTAAGAGCGGGTGGCTAACGGCTAGGGGGCTACAGGTTGCAAGCCCAGTCATCCCCTCTTCCGTCATCCTCGGGCTTGACCCGAGGATCCACGCACAAGCCCACTCCAAACCCACTACACCCAATCGGCTACCCTCCCCAAACGGCCGTAGCCGAATTGCAGGCTCTCATTTTTCCGCGGGCGGCCACAAGATAGCGGGTGCGCATGACCGGGCATTGCGTGGAGATACGACGATGGCAGACTCTCGTCCCCTGTCGGATGACGCACCGAATACCAACACCGATCAAAGCACCGTCGCCGCCGGGCATCTCGCGCTGGTTCCGACATGGCTTCCCTTCGATATCGCCGGCGATTCCGGCCAGAATGCCGCCGGAAACGGCGGCGATGGCACCAGCGTCGGGATTGTCGGCAGCAACACGCTCGCCATGTTCGTGCCCTCCAACATGGCGATTGCCGGGCCGCAGTCGAATGCCGGCGCTGAACAGGGCAACAACGCGCTCATCTATCAGCATGCGACTGAAATGGCCGGCATCGGCGGCGACGGCGGCAGCGGCAATCACGCGATCGGCAGCGTCGGCAATGCCAATCTCGCCGGCAATGGCGGCAACGGCACTTTTTTCGGCAGCCTCCTCAGCACCGATGTCGCGGTGTTCGCCCCGGTGAACACCGCAGTCGCCGCCGGGCCGGGCGCGACGGCCACGGCCGAGCAGACCAACAATGCGGCGATCCTGCAGGGCGCGACCCAGGTCGGCGGCGTCGGCGGCGCGGGCGGCGACCACAATAGTGCGGGCGGCGCGCCAGCCGCTTCCGCCGGCGCGACCTTTACCTTCACGGGCGACAATTATGCCGGCCATGGCGGCGATGGCACATTCATCGGCAGCATGGTCGACGTGAACGTCGCCGTGTTCTCGCCGATCAACATCGCCGTCGGAGCCGCCGGCGGCAATGCCCAGGCGACGCAGACGAACAACGTGATCTTCGACCAGGGTGGCGTGCAGATCGCCGGCATCGGCGGCAATGGCGGCGGGTTCAATCTCTCCTCCGACACGATCTTCACCGGCAATGCCGTCGGCGCCGGCGGTGGCGGCGGCACCGGCCATTCGACCGGCAGCTTGGTCGACGTCAATATCGGCTATTTCCACCCGGTCAACATCGCCGTTCCGGCCGGCGGCACGGCCGAGGCCGATCAGCTCAATCACGTGCTCTACGACCAGCACACGCTGCAGCTCGGCGGCATCGGCGGCGCCGGCGGCCACGGCAACATTGCCGACGCCAATTCCTCGCTCGTCGACGACGTTCTCGCCCTGGTGAACGCCTGAGGCAGGCATTCGGCAGAGGCCGAGCCGTGATACCCCCCTCTGCCCTACCGGGCATCTCCCCCACAAGGGGGGAGATTGGCCAGGCGCATCGCCCCTACCCGACATCAAGGTCGCAGCTGCTGAAGCCTTGCTTCAGGCAAAAAGCTGAAATGGTGGAGCGGTGAGATCGCCACTTGCCGATCTCCCCCCTTGTGGGGGAGATGTCCGGTCCACCCTCCGCAGCTGCAGCGCAGCTGCTGCGGAGGACGGGCAGGACAGAGGGGGTGTAGCGCCCCCCTACGCACGGGCGTACAGCAGCATACATCCCTGCCAATCCCGCACCCTAGCCAAAGGGCCGTCCCCGAATGTCCGGCTGGCCGCACTTCTCCGTCACGCGCACCATAGCCTCGTCGTGTCCCGCCCGCGGGCGGTGTCCCTTGGCATCGAACCGCTCATGACAACGGGGCAAACAAGCAAAGGAGCGATGTCATGCCTATTGCGCACGTTACGACAGACACCATCAACCTGAACAATCCCGTCGCGGGTGACGCCAATGCCGGCAATGGCGGCGATGGCACCAATAATGGTGATATCTTCTACAACCCGGTCGCCAATGTCGCCAATACACAGACCGTCTTTGGCTCAATCCCGACGGTCTTCAACGGCGATGCCGTCGGCCAGGCCGCGGGCTGGGCCGCGGGCAGCGCCGATGGTGGCGCCGTCACCCAGATACCGATCGCCGTGCTGGCAGCCCTCACCAATACCGGGACCGGCGGGGCCGGCGGCAGTGCCGACTCGAACGGCGACCAGAGCAATACAAGCGGCGGCAACGTCGCGGCCGTGGCTGCGGACACGACCGCCACGCAGAACACCACGCTCGTCGCCGATCAAAGCGGGACGATCCTTGCGGGCGTCGGCGGCGCGGGCGGCTCCGGGAATGCGGCCGTCGGCGGCGACATTTCCGCGGCCTTGGTTCACTCGAACCCGATGGCGGAAACCACGACCACAACGACCACCACGACAGTCTCGGCTCTTCTCGACGACTTCGCCAACATAGGCGGAATCATCGACATCGGCGTCTGATACTCGACGACGACCGCCGGCCACGGCCGGCGGTCGTCCTCTTCGCCGGCGGCGCCACCACAGCGCCGTCCTATGAGACGCGCAAAGGCCGCTGTAGCCCTTTGAACCGCCGCATGTCTTTGCCCTCAAAGGAGACATGCAGCAGGGCCGGCAAGGCTCGGCTTTCGCCCGTTGAACCGCCGCATGGGTTCGGGCCGATCCGACAAGAGGAACCATTCAGCGGCGAAGCCGGCCGTGTCGGCATCGATCATGCCGGGACCTGACCATGACGACAAATCCGAAAAGGGCCGAACAGCCTCCGACCCACCTGGCCACCGCCATCAGGGCCTCAGCCGGAGGCTTCTGCCTGGTCTTCCTCTATAGCTGCGGCTACAACCTGTTCCTGCTCGCCCCCTCCATCTACCTCCTGCAGATCTATGATCGCGTCCTGTCGAGCCGCAGCCTCGATACGCTGATCATGCTGACGCTGATCATCGCGGCGGCCGTGGTGGTGGGTTCGCTGCTGGACATCGTGCGGCGAGCCGCCCTTTCGCGCATCGGCAGCTGGCTGGATCACCGGTTGCGGCCGGTCGTGCTCACCGCATGTTTCGAATACGGCGCCCGCACCGATGCGGGCCTGGCCAACGAAGGCTACCGGGACCTGTCGACCCTGCGCCAGTTCCTCGATTCCCCGGCCGCCTCGCTGCTCTTCGATATTCCCTGGGCGCCGGTCTTCCTGCTTCTCCTGTTTCTGGTCGACCCCGTACTCGGCACCATCGGTCTCCTGAGCGCAATCGCCCTCTTACTGCTGGCGATCCTCACCGAGTTCTCGACGCGGCAGCCGCTGGCGCAGGCGAACGCCGCGCTCACCCGCAGCCAGATGCGTTTCGCCAATGCGCTGCGCTATATCCAGGTCATCCGCGCGATGAACATGCAGAACGGTGCGGCCCAGCTCGTCTATCGCGATGCGGAGACGGCGCGGCATGCGCAGGACGACGCGATGCACCGGAGCGAGATCGTCCTCGGCCTGTCGAAGTCCGTCCGCATGCTGGCGCAGATCCTGATGATGGGCGCGGCGACCTGGCTGGTCCTCGAGGAAAGCGGAAATCCGGGAATCATCTTCGTTTCGAGCTTGCTTCTCGGGCGGGGTCTCGCCCCGGTCGAAGGCGCGATCGGCGCGTGGCGCGCCGTCGCCTTTGCCTGCACCGCCTTCAATCGCCTGAACCGCCTGCTGATCGTGGCCGCCTCGCAGGCCAGTCAGCGCACGGTGCCGATGCACGAGGCCAGCGGCCTCATACTCGACGGCGTCGGCTATGTGCTGGCGTCCGACAATCGCCAGATCCTGGACGGCGTCAGCATGCGGCTCGTTCCCGGCGACTGCGTTGCGCTGATCGGCCCGTCGGGTTCCGGAAAGTCGACGCTTGGCCGCATCATCGCCGGCGTCCAGCCGGCGACGTCGGGCTGCGCACTCCTCGGCGGCGTCGATATCTCGGCCCTGCCTTTCTTCGGCGGCACACGCCATGTCGGCTACCTGCCGCAGGACATCGAGCTCATCGGCGGCGCGATCAAGGATGTCATCGGCCGCCTCGACGGGACCGACTTCGGCAAGGTTGTCCAGGCGGCCAAGCTCGTCGGTTTGCATGAAAGCATCATCAGGCTGCCGCGGGGCTACGACACGGATGTCGGCGATGGCGGCGCCTTGCTGCTGCGCGCCGAACGCCAGCAACTGGGCCTGGCGCGAGCGGTCTACGGCAACCCCGCGCTCGTCGTCCTCGACGACCCGAATTCGAGCCTCGATTTCGAGGGCGAGCGGCGATTGTTCACCGCGATCGCCCGCATGCGCTCGCTGCGGATGATGGTCGTCGTCATCACCCACCGCATGGGCATCCTGCCGATAACGAACAAGATCGCGATCATGCGCAACGGCACGATCGAGGCCTTCGGCGACAGCGACCATATCTTCGATACCTACCTTCAACCACCCGCCCGGACGGGCAGCTAGCAAGGAGGCCGGACCCATGCGACTTGCCAGGATCGAACCCTCCTTCGACCGAGTTCAGGGTCCGGAGATCGAGGGCCATGTCTGCGCGCCCGACGGGCCCGCCCGGCCGGCAACCGCCTCGCCGCCCGCCGCCCGTGCCGCCTTGACGCTTGCGGATGCATCGCCGCGGTCGAGGCTCCGCCGGGTCACCTTGACGGGAAATCTGCTGATCGGCGTCTTCGTCATCGGCCTGGGGGCGTGGTCCGCCTTTGCGCCGCTCAGCAGCGCGGCAATCGCCTCGGGCGTCGTCGAAACGGAAAACAACCGCAAGACCATCCAGCACCTCGAGGGCGGCATCGTGAGGCGGATTCTCGTCCAGAACGGCGACGCCGTCGTCGCTGGCCAGGTGCTGATCGAGCTCGACGACACGAAAGCGCGCGCCGAGCGCGACAGCCTGCGCTGGCAATTATGGGATGCGCGGGCGCGGCGCGCCCGGCTGATCGCCGAGCAGAACGGCACGGATCGCATCGCCTATCCGCCCGAGTTCCCGGAACTCGCGGTCAAGTACCGCTCGATCGACGAGATTCTGGCCGGTCAGCAGCGCATCTTCGAGGCGCGCCGGCAGGTCATGCGCTCGGAGATCGCGATCACGCAGCAGAAGATCAAGCAGGTGCTGGAGGAGGTGGCGGGGCTCAGCGCCCAGAAGGCTGCCTTGATCGAGAGGATCGACATCTCCCGCCGTGAGTTCAAAACCGCCTCGGCACTCTCCGCCCAGGGCCTGGAAAGAATAAGCCGGGTTCTCATGCTGGAACGTGAAAAGGCGGATATCGGCGGCCAGCTGGGCGATGTCGCAGCGCGTATTTCGCGCGCCCATCAGGTCATCAGCGAGGCACAGGCCTATCTCGTCAAGCTGCGCAGCGACCGCTTGAACGAAGTCGCGCTCAGCCTCCGCGATACGGAGAACCAGCTCCTGCAGACGCGCGAGCGATTGCGTGCGATCGACGACCAGCTGGCGCGAACGGAGATCCGCGCCCCGGAAGACGGCGTGATCATGGACCTGCGCATCCACACGACCGGTGGCGTGATCGGCGCCGGTGAGCCGCTGGCGGAGCTCGTGCCGCGTGCGGCCCGGCTCGTCATCGCGGCGCGGATAAAGCCGGAAGACATAAACCAGGTGCATCCAGGACTCGAGGCGCAGGTGCATCTGGTCCCCTACGACCAGCGGCGGGTTCCGCACCTCAAGGGGCAGGTCGAATATGTGTCTGCGGATCATCTGATCGACCGGCTGAGCGGGCATTCCTATTACGCGGCAACCATCCGTGTGACGGACGAAAGACTGGCGCGGATGCCCGATGTGAAGATGGTTCCCGGCATGCCGGTGCAGGCAATGATAATAACAGGCAAGAGCAGCGTCGCCTTGTATGCATTGCAGCCGCTCCTGGACAGCTTCAACAGGGCGTTTCGTGAGGACTGATCCATCGGCCCGAAATCGGAATCGATTTTCGGAATTCACGAGCGTAGATTCAAACAGTTACAGCGTCCTTTGTGCCTCCTCAGGACGCACGGCGCTGTAGGGCGGTGCGAGTGGACGCGAAAGATCCGCCTTTCCGTGCAGTCGCGTGCCCCATTCGCTTCCTCGAAGGACGACCGCAATGGGCAGGCGAAAATTCAACGACGAAGAGGTCAAGGAGATCCTGGAGGAGCATCAGGCCGGCGCGACCGTATCGGAAGTGTGCCACCGGCATGGCATCAGCCAACCGACCTTCTACCGCTGGCAATCGTCGCAACTGAAGGGCTCGGGGATCGACGCCAGGCGCATGAAGGCGCTCGAGCAGGAGAACCAGAAGCTCAAGAAATTGCTCGCGGAGGCCATGCTGACCGCGGCGACCCTCAGCGAGATGCTCGAAAAGACGTCGCGCTGACGGCTCTCTTTGCGGCCGGGATCCCGCCATTGCCGCTGCCGTTTCGCCCGCCCAGGAGCGCCACCACCTCCGTCCGGTTCTGAACCTGCAGCTTTCGCATGATGTGCTGCAAATGCATCTTCACGGTGTGATCGGAGAGGTTGAGCTTGCCCGCAATGACCTTGTTCGACGAGCCGCATCTGAGTTCGGCCAGAACGTCGGCCTCGCGCGGCGTGAAATCGGCCAACCCAAAATCGCCTTGGCCGGCGCCCGCTTGCGGCTCTCCGCCAATCTCGTCGCTCGCAGCGGCGCCATCCTTGAGCGCCCCCAGCGGATCCGGACAGAAGATGCCACCGGCAAGCACCAGCCGCAAACCGGCAAGCGCGAGCTCGATCCGGAGCGACGGCGTGAAAAAGCCGCGAACTCCCAGTTTCAGGACCTGGGCGGCCGTCGTCAGGTCGTCCGTGTTCGCCAGCATGGCAATCGGCGCATCGGCAAAGCGTTCGCGGATGTCGGCAAGCTCGCCGCGCAAGCTGGGGCTGTCGACCCGTCGTCCGGCGAGATCCAGCGTGATCAGGCGGACGTCCAGCCCGGCGGCCTGATCAAGACCCGCGGTCGAGATCATGTCGATGAAATTCCAGCCGGCAAGTTCACGCTCGAGAAGCGTCACGATGACGGTGCGCGCAAGTGTATCATGCTGGATAACGATTCCGGTCGGTGCACTGCGGCCGTTGTGACGCGCCGTTCCTGAACTGATAGACACGAGTGAACCCCCCAGGATTCTCTGCAACCAGTTTAGCGCTGCATAGCCTATGCGTGTTCTTACATCATGTCATGAAACAATCAGGATTAATCCCGTCGAAGTAAAGGCTATATAAAGCATTGCAAAACAGTACTATAGCCGAGACTCAGCCTCACTGCGACCAGGTCCTGTAACATATATTGAGCGAGAGTTTTCAGGAAATATTGCGGCGCCGGGGGAAGCGCGGCGGAAGGCGCAAGACGCAACCGCTCATTGGCGGCGATGAAACCTCGAGCGTCTGTCTGCCGCCGTGACGGAAAACCTCCCCGCCCTGCTTGGGTATGGGAGGGAATGACTGCGAGGAGGACGCCGATCTGGTCGTGCAGCAGGATGAGAATGTCGTAGACAGGCTCAAATGGCGTCGCTGCACACTCTAATATCCCGCCAAACACCAACTAGGGTCGCATTCCATGGCAGAGTTTCCTGAAAAGGCGAAGGTCGTAATCGTAGGTCTGGGTGGCATCGTCGGCGCGTCGATTGCCCATCACCTGATCGAGCGTGGATGGGACGACATCGTCGGCATCGACAAGTCCGGCATTCCGACCGACATCGGCTCGACGGCCCATGCCTCGGACTTCTGCTACACGACGAGCCACGATTTTCTTTCGGTCTGGACGACGCAGTATTCGATCGATTTCTTCGAGAAGATGGGCCACTACGCCCGCATCGGCGGGCTGGAAGTCGCCCGCACCGGCGACGAGACCTGGATGGAAGAGATCAAGCGCAAGCTTTCCTCCGCCAAGGCCTTCGGCACCCGCGCGCACTATGTCTCGCCGGCCGAGATCAAGAAGATGTTCCCGCTGATCGAGGAAGATCAGGTGATGGGCGGCATGTTCGATCCGGACGCCGGCCTCGTCGTGCCGCGCTCGCAGACGGTCGCCGGCAAGCTGGTCGATGCGGCGGAAAAGTCCGGCAAGCTCAAGGTCTTCGGCAATACGCCGGCAACCTCGCTCCTGGTCGAGAACGGCCGGATCAAGGGCGTCGTCACGCATCGCGGCACGATCATGGCCGACCATGTCGTCGTCTGCGCCGGCATCTGGGGTCGTCTGATTGCCGAAATGGTCGGCGAAGACCTGCCGGTCATGCCGGTCGACCATCCGCTGACGTTCTTCGGCCCGTACAACGAATTCGAAGGCACCGGCAAGGAAATCGGCTTCCCGCTTTTGCGCGACCAGGGCAACTCCGCCTATATGCGCGATACCGGCGACCCGAAGACCACTGAGGGCGGCCAGATCGAGTGGGGTTATTACGAGACCACCAATCCGCGCCTCTGCCATCCGCGCGACATTCTCGAAAAGCACGAGGCGCGCCTGTCGCCCTCGCAGCGCGACCTCGAGATGGAGCAGATCATCGAGCCGCTCGAGCGCGCCATGGAACTGACGCCGATCCTCGGCGAGCTTGGCTATAACGAGGGCCACTCCTTCAACGGCCTCTTGCAGGTCTCGGCCGCCGGCGGCCCCTCCTGCGGCGAGAGCCAGAAGGTGCGCGGCTTGTGGTACTGCGTCGCCATCTGGGTGAAGGACGGCCCGGGCTACGGCAAGCTGATCGCCGACTGGATGACCGACGGGCGCACCGAGATCGACCACGCCTCGATCGACTACGCCCGCTTCTACCCGCACCAGCTCGAAGAGAAATTCATCGAGGAGCGCTGCTTCGAGGCGGCCCAGAAGATCTACTTCCCGGCCGTGCATCCGCGCGAGCCCTATGCGGGCGGCCGCAACGTCAAGCGCTCGCCCTTCTACGAGCGCGAGAAGGAGCTCGGCGGCTACTTCATGGAACTCGGCGGCTGGGAGCGCGCCCACGGCTATGCCGCCAACGAGCACCTCCTGGAAAAATACGGCGATCGCGTGCCGGTGCGCGAGAACGAGTGGGACAACCGCCATTTCTGGCGCGTTTCCAACGCCGAACATCTGGCGATGAGCGAGGATTGCGGCATCGTCAATCTCTCGCACTTCCACATGGTCGACATCGAGGGTCCGGACCATGTCGAGCTTCTCGAGTGGCTTTGCGCCGCCAAGATCGGCGGAGACGGCAATATCGGCAAGGGCATCTACACCCACTTCCTCGATGACGAGGGCATGGTGCGGGCCGACTTCACCGTCTTCCGCATGGCCGACCGCTGCCGTCTCGTGAACGGCGCCGATGCCGGCCCGCGCGACTTCCACTACATGCGCCGTGTCGCCGAAGACCGGGGCCTCGACGTCACCATCACCGACGTTTCGGAGAAGTACATCACCATCGGCATCTGGGGCCCCAACGCCCGCGAGATGCTGAAGAAGGTCGTTGCCGATCCGGCCGGCCTCGACCCGCAGAACTTCCCCTTCGCCGCGATCAAGCAGATCGAGATCGCCAGCAAGCCAGTCTCCGCCTTCCGCATCTCCTATGTCGGCGAACAGGGCTGGGAACTGCACATGAAATACGAGGACGGCCTGGCCGTCTGGGATGCGCTGCGCGCCACGGGGGTCATGGCCTTCGGCGTCGAGACCTACGCGAACTCGCGCCGCATGGAGAAGAGCCTGCGCCTGCAGAACGCCGACCTTCTCACCCAGTACAACCTCATCGAGGCCGACCTTGCCCGTCCGAAGGTCAAGGAGGCGGACTTCCGCGGCAAGGCGAAGCATCTGGAGTACAAGGCGCGCGAGCACCAGCCCGCCATGCTCTGCACGCTCGTCATGTTGGAGAACACCGACAGGAACGGCGTGAAGCGCTACCCGGTCGGCAACCTGCCGGTCATGGATCCGGAGACCGGCGAGGTGCTGGTCGACGAACTCGGCCGCCGCTCCTACACGACCTCCATCGCCTTCGGCCCGACGATCGGCAAGAACATCGCGCTTGCCTACCTGCCCTGGGCCTATTGCCAAGAGGGCCGCAAGCTGAATGTCGAGTATTTCGCCGAAACCTATCCGGTCGAAGTCGCCGGCGTCGGCTACAAGCCGCTCTACGACCCGGAAAACCTGAAGCCGCGCAGCTGACCGGCGTCCTTCAGGACGCACAGGCTCGCGGTCGAGGTCACATGCATGAGCGAGTCCACTCACGCGAGTGGGCTCGCTTTATTTTGACGAACGCGCAAACCGTAAAATTTATCGTGGAAATCCGTGGCGAATAGTTGCGGCTCCGGCCGACAGACCGTCAATTCTTGACATGTCTACTGCCACGAATCATGCATCGACCCCTCTTCCGCCTCTCCCGTCGGTACTGGAGCTCGCGCGCACCCAGCGCCTGTCCTTGACCGATCTGCTCCAGCATGCGGAAGCGCGCAGTGGCGCCGGGAAATTGGTCGAGGCAGCCGAGATCTACAAGGTCTGGATCGCGTATAACGAAACACACCCTTTCCTGCACCTCGTCTATTTCAACTATTCCGTGACGCTTCGCCAGTCCGGCGACATAGCGGGGTCGATCCACGCGCTCAGGGCCTGCCTGAAACTCGATCCGCGCTTCGCCCAGGCGCATATCAACCTCGGCCGCGCCTTCGAAGACAGCGGTCTCGCCACGCAGGCCATTCAGCAATGGCGCAGCCTCGTCGAGATAACCGCGGAGAGCACGGCCGAGAGGGTGGCGCATCGCCTGATGGCGCTTCAGCATATCGGCCGCGTCATGGAGAATGCCGGCCTGCTGGAAGAGGCGGAGACCGCCTTGTGGCAGGCAATCGAATTGCGGCCCGACAAGACCGAGGCCGGCCAGCACTGGAGCGCGCTCAGGCAGCGCCAATGCAAATGGCCGATCCTGGTGCCATCGGAGCATGCCTCCATGCGGCAGCTTCTCGACGCCATCTCGCCGCTGGCACTTGCCTGCTACTCCGACGATCCGCTGTTCCAGCTCGCCAAGGCCTACCGCTACAACAAGTCCTTCGTCGGACGCCCCGACGTGAGCGGCTTTCCCCGCAAGATGCCGAAGCGTAAGACCGGAACCGGCGAGCGCCTTCGCGTCGGCTATGTTTCCTCGGATCTGCGCGACCATGCGGTCGGTTTCGCGCTCCGGGAAGTGCTGGAGCTGCACGACAAGAAGAGCGTCGAGATCTATGCCTATTATTGCGGCGATCCGGTCGCGAACGACGCAACGCAGACGCGGATGAAGAATGCGGTCGACTGCTGGCGCGACATCGCTCATCTCAGCGACGCGGACGCGGCAAGGCAGATCGCCGCCGACGACATCGACATTCTCGTCGACGTCAACGGCTATACCAAGCAGGCGAGAACGAAGATCTTCGCCTATCGTCCGGCGCCGGTCATCGTCAATTTCTGCGGCTATCCGGGGTCGATGGGCAGCCCCTTCCATCAGTATATGATCGCGGACGAGCGCATCGTCCCGCCCGAAAACGAAATCTACTACTCGGAAAAAGTGCTGCGCATTCCATGCAGCCAACCCGTCGACCGCAAACGGGTGATTGCCGACAAGCCATCGCGGGCGGAAGCGGGGCTGCCGGAAGGCGTCTTCGTCTTCGCCTGCTTCAACGGCATGCAGAAGATCACCGAACCCACCTTCGCTCACTGGATGACGATCCTGAAGGCGGCGCCCGCCAGCGTGCTCTGGCTGCTCACCGGAGGCGACACCGTGGATCAGCGCCTGCGTCAGGCGGCCGAAAAAACCGGTGTCGCGCCCGACAGGCTGATTTTCGCGCCCAAGGCGCCGAATGCAAGGCATCTCGCGCGAATCGCCCTCGCCGATCTCTTCCTCGACACCTTCCCCTACGGTGCCCACTCGACGGCGGCCGATGCGCTGACCCTGGGGCTGCCCGTCCTGACATTCCCCGGCAAGAGCTTCGCGGCACGCTTCTGCCACAGCATCGTGGCCGCCGCCGGCATTCCGGAATTGATTTGCAGCGGTCCCGAACACTATGTGGAAAAGGCCATTGCCCTTGCGAAAGCGCCCGCGGAGCTCGCAACGATCCGGGAGGCGCTGCAGGCCGGGCGCGAGACGAGCGTGCTCCGCGACATTCCGGCTCTTGCCCGCAGGCTCGAGCAGCTGTTCTGGCAGATGCAGGCCGAATGCGAGCGCGGCGAGACACCGGTGCCGGACCTGCGCAATCTCGACCTCTATTACGAGATCGGGGCCGAATGCGCAGAGGACAACATCGCATTCTCGGACGACCAGACCTATCGCCAGCGCTATCTGGAGAAGCTGACGGCCTGGAACGCCTACGCTCCGATTCCCCCCGACAACCGCCTCTGGACGGCAGAGACCGCTTCCGCGACATGATAAAGCTAAAGAGCGGGAAAATCGCAGTGGTCGGCGCCGGACTTTCGGGTGCGGTGATCGGGCGCGAACTCGCCGAAGCGGGGCACGAGGTCGAAGTCTTCGATACGCGCGACCACATCGCCGGCAATTGCCACACCGAGCGTGACAGGGAAACCGGGGTGACGGTCCATGTTTATGGGCCGCATATCTTTCACACGGACGACCGGGAAGTCTGGGACTATGTGAACCGCTTCGAGCAGTTCATGCCCTACAAGAACCGCGTGAAGACGACGAGCAATGGCCAAGTCTATTCCCTGCCCATCAATCTGCACACGATCAATCAGTTCTTCGGCAAGGCTTTGCGGCCGGACGAGGCGCGCGCCTTCATCGAAGAACTGTCCGACACGACGATCGCAGATCCGAAGACCTTCGAGGAGCAGGCGCTGCGCTTCATCGGCAGGGAGCTCTATCAGGCGTTCTTCGAGGGATATACCAAGAAGCAATGGGGCTGCTCCCCGGCCGAGCTGCCAGCTTCCATCCTGAAGCGGCTTCCGGTGCGCTTCAATTACGACGACAACTACTTCTTTCACACCTATCAGGGCATGCCGGAAAACGGCTATACCGAAATGGTCGGGCGAATTCTCGATCACCCGAACATCACGGTTCATCTCCAAACGCGCTTCCATCGAGACTGGGGCGGTGACTTCGCACACACGTTCTATTCCGGCCCGCTCGACGGCTATTTCGACTACGAATATGGGCGCCTGGGATACCGCACGCTGGATTTCGAGCGATTTACCTATGAGGGCGATTACCAGGGTTGCGCCGTCATGAACTACGGGGACGCTTCGGTCCCCTATACGCGTATCACCGAGCACAAGCACTTTTCACCATGGGAAAAGCATTCCGGTTCGGTCTGCTATCGCGAGTACGCGCGCGCCTGCGGCCCGGATGACATCCCCTACTACCCGATCCGCCTCGTCGAGGATAAGGCTCAGCTCGCGCAGTATCTCGCGCGGGCAGCTCAGGAACCCTTCGTCACCTTCGTCGGCCGCCTCGGAACTTACCGCTATCTCGACATGGATGTGACCATCCGCGAGGCGCTGGACGCGGCCCGGCTCTTCCTGTCCGTCCCCGCGGCGCGTGCGCCTGATCCAAAGCGCCAGGCGCCGTTCCTGAAACCGTTTGAACTACCGCCCGTGATCGATACCAACCTGCCCTATCCAAGAGCCAGATAAGCCTCGATCACGGCAGCGATCTGATCCGAGTTAAGGGACCCCATCTGCGACTCCATCAAGGCGTTGAGCTGGGCGCTCGTCAGATTTGATATGTCTTCCGTTGAAAGCCCCGCGACACCGGTCGAACTGAAGGATCTGACATCTTCCGTCGAGAAGGTGGCCAGATCCTCGGTCGTCAACGCCGCGACCTGCGCCGACGTCAGAGCACCGACCTGTCCCGGCGTCAATGCCTCGGCCTGCGCCGTCGTCAGGGCGGCGATGACTGCAGTTCTCAAGCCGGACACGGCGCTCGTGCTCAAGGCGACGACATGATCGGTGGAGAACTGGGCGATCGCAGCCGTACTGAGTGCTGCGGCCTGTACCGCATTCAGAGCAGCGACCTGCGATGTGGACAGCGCCGCGATCTGATTGGTGCTCATCGCCGCCACCTGATTGTAACTCAAGGCCGCAATCTGGCTCGTCGTCAAGGCGGCGACCGCATCAGTGGACAGCGCCGCGACGAAGTTCGTGGATAGTCCCTTTATCGCAGACGCGCTGATCGCCGCGAGTTCCGCGGTCGAGAAGGTTTTGAGATCCTCCGTGGACAGACCCGCGAGCCCAGCCGAACTCAAGGCGGCAATCTGGCTCGTGGAAAGTGCGTCGACCTGCTCCGCGCTCAGCGCCGCGACCTGGGCGCTGCTCAGCCCGGAAATGGCGGCCGTGCCCAAGGCCGCAATTTCCGCGGTCGAAAGTCCGGCGATGAAAGCGGTGGACAATCCCGAAATGCCCTTCGAGCTGATCGCCGCCAGCTTCTCGGCCGAAAAGGCGGCGAGATCGTCTGCGGAGAGCCCCGCAAGCCCCTCCGCAGTCAAGGCGCCGATCTGACCGATGGAAAGCGCATCGATCTGCTCGGCGCTGAGTGCCGCCACCTGACCGCTGGTCAGGCCCGCAATACCGGTTGTGCTCAAGGCGGCAATCTGGGCCGTCGAGAGAGCCGCTATGCCGCCAGTGCCGAGAACCGCTACCTGATTGGAGCCGAGGGCGGCGATCTGCGCCGTGGTCAGGGCTTCGACCTGGTCGACGTTCAAGGCCGTGATCTGGCCGGTGGAAAGGCCGGAAACGCCGGCCGTACCCAGGGCGGCGATCTGCTCGGTCGAGAGCGCGGCGAGCATGCTCGTCGACAGGCCCGTTATGGCGCTTGCACTGATCGCCGCAATCTTCGCGGTCGAGAACGTCTCCAGGTCGTCAATACCGAGCGCAGCGATCTGCTTCGAACTCAGCGCCGCCACCTGACGAGACGTCAGGGCGTCGACCTGGTCAGTGCTCAAAGCTGCGATCTGCGCGGTGGAAAGACCCGCGATGCCGCCCGTGCCGAAAGCGGCGATCTGCTCGGTCGACAGTGCGGCGATCGTGCTCGTGGACAGGCCCGATATGGCGCTCGAACTGATCGCCGCGACATCGGCGGTCGAGAACACCTCCAGATCGTCCAGCCCAAGCACGGCGATCTGCGTCGAGGTCAACGCCGCGACCTGGAGAGGGGTCAAGGCTTCGACCTGGTCGACGCTCAAGGCCGCCAGCTGGTCGGTGGAAAGGCCGGCAATTCCAGCCGTCCCCAGGGCCGCGATCTGACTTGTCGAAAGGGCTCCTAGGTCGGCCGTGCCAAGGGCTGCAATCTGCTTGGAGCCGAGCGCCCCCACTTGCGCCGCGGTCAGCGCCTCGACCTGACCGGTGGTCAAGGCGGCGATCTGGCCGGTGGAAAGCCCCGCGATGCCGGCGGCGCTGAGCGCAGCGATCTGCTCGGCCGATAGCGCGGCAACCGTATCCGTGGACAGGCCCGATATCGCGCTGGAACTGATCGCCGCCATGTCTGCCGTCGAGAAGAGCTCCAGATCGTCCACGCCCAAGGCCGCAATCTGGGTCGAACTCAACACTGCCACCTGGACAGGGGTCAGAGCCTCGATCTGAGCGGCACTCAAGGCAGTGATCTGGTCGGTGGAAAGACCCTTGATACCCGTCGTGCCGAGGGCGGCAATCTGGCTCGCCGACAGGGCCGCAATACCGCCGGAGCCCAGAGCCGCGACCTGTTTGGAGCCAAGGGCGCCGGCCTGCTTCGTCGACAGGGCCTCGATCTGCTCGGTGGTTAAGGCAGCGATTTGAGCAGTCGACAGGCCGGCGATGCCCAACGTGCTCAGGGCGGCTATCGTCTCGGTCGAGAGGGCGGCGATCGTGGCCGTGGACAGGCCCGTCACGGCACTCGAACCGAGTGCCGCGATCTCGGCGGTCGTGAACGCCTCCAGATCGTCCGGTCCGAGGACGGCAACCTGGGTGGATGTCAGTGCGCCCACCTGAAGCGTGGTCAAGGCCTCGATCTGGTCGCCGGTCAAGGCAACGATCTGGGTCGTGCTCAATCCCGCTATGCCCGCCGTGCTCAAGTTGGCGATCTGGGCCGTCGAGAGAGCCGCCACGCCGTCGGTGCCAAGCGCCGTGACCTGTTTTGAACTCAAAGCGGCGACCTGGCTCGTCGACAAAGCCTGGATCTGCGCACTGGTCAGCGCTTGGATCTGGCTTGCGGACAGGCCGGCAACGGCCGCCGCGTTCAAGGCGCCGATCTTATCCGTCGAGAGGGCGGCGATCGTAGCCGTCGACAGGCCGGCGACGGCGCTTGAAGTGATTGCCGCGATTTCGGCGGTCGAGAAGGTCGCTATTTGGTCCGTGCTCAGGGCGGCGATCTGCTTGGCGCTCAGAACGCCGATCTGAGCGGTCGTCAGCGCCTCGATCTGGGCATTGGTCATCGCGGCGATCTGCGTGGTCGTCAATCCCGCTATGGCTGCCGTGCTCAAGGTGGCGATCTGGTCGGTCGTGAGGGCCGCCGTGCTATCGGTGTTAAGCGAGGAGACGGAACCGAGGGCGCCGATCTGGGCGGCGGTCAAGGCCGCCAGTTGATCGGTGGTCAAGGCTGCGATCTGCTTCGTGGTCAGCCCGGCAATGGCCGCGGTGCTCAATGCGGCGACCTGATCGGTCGAAAGGGCCGCCACAGCGGTGGTGGTGAGGCCGGATATGGCATTTGCGCCGATCGCTGCAATGTCCTTGGTGGAGAAGGTCGCTATGCGATCGCTACCGAGGGCGGCAAGCTGCGCGGCGCTGAGCGCGCCGACCTGAGCGGTGTTCAGTGCCTCGGCTTGGCCAGTGCTCAAGGCAGCGATCTGCCTGGTGGACAGGCCCACGATGCCGGCCGCGCTGAACGCGTCGATCTGTTCCTGTGTGAGGGCCCCCACGACCGCTGTGGTTAATCCCGCTATCGCGCTCGATCCTATGGCCGCAATGTCCTTGAGCGAGAAGGTTGCGATATCGTCCGCGTCAAGGACCGCAAGCTGCGCTGAACTGAGCGCGGCGACCTGGATCGGAGTCAGTGCCTCGACCTGATCGCTGCTCAGGGCCACGATCTGACCGGTCGAGAGACCTGCAAGGCCGGCCGTGCTCAGGGCGGCAATCTGGTCCGTCGAGAGGGCCGACAGATTGCCCGTGCCCAAGGCGTGCGTTTGCGTCGAAGTCAATGCAGCAATCTGCGTGGTACGCAGGACCGCAATCTGATTGCTCGTCAAGGCGGAAATCTGGGCCGTGGAAAGACCTGCAATGCCGGCCGTGCTCAGGGCGGCGATCTGATCCGTCGAGAGCGCTGCCACGACGGCTGTGGTCAGCCCCGGTATGGCATTCGAACCGATCGCCGCAATGTCCTTCGTCGAAAAGGTTGCTATGTCGTCGGCACCGAGGGCCGCGAGCTGCGCGGAGCTGAAAGCGCCGACCTGGACTGGGGTCAAAGCCGCCGCCTGCTCCGTGCTCAGGGCAACGATCTGCTTGGTGGACAGGCCCGCAATGCCGGCGGTGCTTAGGGCGGCAATCTGATTGGTCGTAAGGGATGCGATATCGTCAGTGCCGAAACCCGCGATTTGCGACGAAGTCAGTGCCGCCACCTGCTTGGCCGTGAGAGCCGCGACCTGGCCGGTGCTCACCGCCTCGAGCTGTTTGGTGGTGAGCCCGGCGATGGCGGCCGTGCTCATGGCGGCGATCTGGTCGGTCGTGAGCGACGCTATGACAGCTGTCGTCAATCCCGAAATGGCAGGCGAGCCGATCGCCGCAATGTCCTTCGTCGAGAAAGTTGCTATGTCGTCCGCTTCCAGGACCGCGAGTTGCGTGGACGTGAGCGCGCCGACCTGGGCCGTGGTCAAGGCCTCCATCTGCGCGGTGCCGAGCGCGACGAGCTGCCTGGTGGTAAGCCCTGCGATGGCGGCCGTGCTCAAGGCGGCGATCCGGTCGGTCGAGAGCGAGGCCAGGACGGACGTGGTCAGGCCCGATATGGCGCTCGAGCTGATCGCTGCCATGTCATTGGTCGAGAATGTTGCCAGATCCTCCGTTTCCAGCACCGCGAGCTGCGCAGAGCTGAGCGCGGCGACCTGGGCGGAGGTGAAGGCTTCGATTTGGCCGGTGCTCAGCGCAACGATCTGCCTGGTGGTAAAGCCGGCAATGCCGGCCGTTTTCAATGCGGCGATCTGGTCGGTCGACAGGACTGCTATAGTGGCCGTACCGAGAGCTGCAATCTGTATCGAACTCAGCACCGCAAACTGCTTTGTGCTGAGAGCGGCAATCTGTGCGGTGCTGAGCGCCGCGACCTGATCGGTGCCGAGCCCACCAATGCCGGCCGTGCTCACGGCGGCGATCTGCTCTGAGGACAACATCGCGACTTTGTCGGCTCCGAGCGCTGCGACTTGCGCGGAACTGAGCACCGAGACCTGCTTGGTGCCGAAAGCGGCGATCTGAGCAGGTGTTAATCCGTCGATCTGGCCGGTGCTCAGGCCCCTGATGCCGGCCGTGCTCAGAGCCGCGATCTTGTCCGTGGAAAGCGCCGCTATGATTTCGGTGGAAATCCCCGATATGGCACTGGAGCCGATTGCCGCAATGTCCTCGGTCGAGAAAGTGGCAAGCTCGTCAGCGCCGAGCGCCGCCAGTTGCGCCGCGCTGAGAACGCCGGTCTGCACAGGTGAGAAGGCTTCGACCTGGGCGGTGGACAAGGCCGCGATCTGCTCCGTGGTCAGGCCGGCGATGGCTTTCGTGCTGAGGGCGGCAATCTGGGCGGTGGAAAGGGCCGCAACGGTTTCGGTAGGAAGGCCCGCTATGGCGCTGGACCCGATCGCCGCGATATCCGCGGTCGAAAGGGCTGCTATGTCGTCGGCGCTGAAGACCGCGAGCTGGTTGGAACTGAGGGCACCGACCTGTGTCGAGGACAGGGCCGCGATCTGGAGGGAGGACAAGGCCTCGACCTGATCCGTGGTCAAACCGGCAACGCCCTTCGCGCTCATGGCGGCAACCTGGCCCGTGGACAGGGCGGCGATATTCTCCGTGCTCAAGGCGGCGACCTGAGCCGAACTCAACACCCTGATTTGTGCCGTGGACAAGGCGGCAGCCTGTAGCGTGGCGAGAACACCGAGCTGCGCGGTCGTCAGGCCGGCAACCGCGCTTGTGCTCAAGGCGGCGACCTGACCGGTCGAAAGTGTTGCGACCGCGCCCGTGGTCAGGCCGGCTACCGCCTTATCGTTGATTGCCGCGATGTCGGCGGTCGAGAATGTTGCGATATCGTCCGTCCCAAACGCAGCAATCTGTTTCGAACTGAGCGCCTTTACCTGCGGCGCAGTGAGGGCTTCGGCCTGGCCGGTCGACAGCGTGGCGATCTGCGCCGTCGTCAGGCCTGCGATAGCCTTCGTGGTGAGCGCGGCGATCTGGTCCGTGGTCAGGACCGCGATGTTTCCCGTGCTCAGGGCCGCCACCTGAGTTGCATTCAATGCCCCGACGGTCAGCGCTGGGACTTGAGCGGTCGACAAGGCGCCGATCTGTGTGGACGTCAGGCTCGCGATCGCACTGGTGGTCAGAGCGGCAATCTGAGCGGTGGAAAGCGCCGCAATGGCATCGGTGGTCAGGCCTCCGACGGCCTTGTTGGTGATCGCTGCGATATCGGCGGTGGAGAATGCCGCGATGCCGTCGGTCCCGAGTGCCGCAAGCTGCCTCGAGCTCAGCACCTTCACCTGTGCAACCGACAGCGCCTCGACCTGGGTCGGCGACAGAGCGGCGATCTGCGCCGTCGTCAGGCCGGTGACGGCTGTCGTGTTGAGGGCAGCGATCTGGTCCGTGGAGAGCGCCGCGAGCGCCGCCGTCGAAAGGCCGGCTATTGCTCTATTGGTGATCGCCGCGATATCGACGGTCGAAAACGCCGCGATGCCCTCCGTTCCAAACGCCGCAAGCTGTCTTGAGCTCAGCGCCTTCACCTGCATGGCGGTCAGTGCTTCTGCCTGGCCGGTCGAAAGCGCGCCGATCTGCGCGGTCGTCAGACCCGCGACACCCGCCATGCTCAGAGCCGCGATCTGAGTCGTCGACAAGACCGCGACGTTGTCCGTGCTCAGTGCGGCGACCTGCGCCGAGCTCAGTGTCCCGACCTGTGCAATGGACAGTGCCGCGGCTTGTGCGGTGGACAGAACGCCGATCTGTTTGACCGTCAGGCTCGCAACCGCGCTCGTGCTCAAGGCGGCAAGCTGAACCGTGGAGAGCGTTGCGATGACTTCGGCGGAGAGGCCGCCGATAGCCTTGTTGCTGATCGCGGCGATGTCGCCCGTCGAGAATGTCGCAATATCGTCCGTCCCGAGCACCGCTATCTGCCTCAAGCTCAGCACGCTTACCTGGAAGGAGGATAGTGCCTCGACCTGGGCGGTCGACAGTGCCGCGATCTGTGCCGTGGTCAGCCCCGCGACGGCGCTGGTGCTCAGGGCGGCGATCTGCTCGGTGGAAAGCGATGCGATGACGTCCGTAGAAAGACCGGACACAGCCTGCCCACCGATGGATGCAATGTCGGCGGTCGAGAAGGTCGCCAGATCCTCGGCACTGAGCGCCGAGAGCTGCAAGGCGCTGAGAGCGCCGACCTGGGACGGCTGCAAGGCCTCCGCCTGTACCGTCGTCAGTGCCCTGATCTGCGCTGCGGTAAGCCCCACAACCTGATTCGCGCCCAGGCTTTCGATGTCGTATTTGTCGAGCATGGCCAGTTGATCCAGCGTCAGCCCGACGATGGCGCTGCGTGAGATCGCGGCGAGTTGCTGGCTGCTGAGGACATCGACATCCTCGGTATCCAGGGCCGCGATCTGGGCAGAGGAAAGTACGCTGATCTGCTTCGTAGTGAGCAACGCCACATCTTCCGTGGACCAGGCAGCAACCGCCGCAGTCGAGAGCGCTCTGATCTGGGTCGTGCTCAGGGACGAAATGGTCGAGCTCATGCGTGCAAACCCTTGAGGTTCCAAACAATCCTGTTTGCCGCCCGTCGCTCCGGAACCCACGCGTGTTTCCGGTCATCGGCTGGCGCTGCCCGCCTTTCCGACCGTTCGGATCACGGCCGGTCGCACGGACTCACCACCATTAGGAGAACTGACTTGCCCGAACCTGATATTGAAGCGCTGCCAGACGGCTGCGGAATCGAGCCTCACAGGCGGAACCCCGGCACAGAGCCACGCGCGGTCGAAGAGTTCCCAACGACCCTCTTCGATGACTCGCTCGACCCGCCAACCTTTCGGGAGGCGCCAAAGCCGCAACGGCGCGACTTCGCCGCCATCACGCAACGTTGCGAGTTTGCCGTAGGGGTTCGTAGCCGATCAGCGCCAACACGCCGGCGAACAACGCGGTAGCCGGCCAGCACCATGTTCACATCAACTGCGGCCGGTCTTCACCGCAACCCCCTGAAAATGCGCCTGAACCGGCTCGCAATAGCGGCGTCCGTTCGTTTTGTCGTGGCGAGGAAAACCGGGGGCTTTGATGTCGATCTTCAGATCGTAGCGGCCGTCACCGGGCAACGCCCAGTTCCTGCCGTAGTGGTAGAGCCCCGGGTGCCATAGAAACGGCATCTCGGCGCTGCCGACTTGGTTTCCGGCATCGTCTATGACGGTCAGGCTGACGTCGAGGCAGGGAACGAAGCGGTGGTCGGCAGCGTCCATCACCACCACCTCGAAATGGCAGTTCTCGTCCTCGGATGGTTCTTCCCATTCCAGCTTCCCGTCACGAAGACGATAGAGACCCTCCGCCTTCTCCTGCGCGTAGCCGACGACGAAGTCGCCGCAACGCTGCGTGGCGCCGCTGTCGGCCACCTTCTTGGCCATGTGGTCGACCGATCTCGAATAAGCGCTGCCCTCTTGCTTTGCGAGTTTCAGCTGGGTCTTGTCCGCTTCCTCGGAAGGTGCCGTCGGTGGATTTTGTTCGTTCATCTCAACCTCTCTGGAAGCTCAGAGCTTCCGCATGCTATTTGAACCTGTCAGCTAACCTGCTCCTCGGCCTTGCTCGCCCAACCGCCGAGCGCAGCCAAGGTTCCACACACGCACTCAGTTGAGCTTCTCCCGAACGGGCGTATGCCACGATCGAAAACCGGAACCTGCGCCAGGAAACCGACTTCTCCTATCGCGAGGGCCTCGAGAGAAATGGGAAAGGGTGGATGTCGCTGAGAATTCCGCGCCAACCGGCGACCGTCAAAAGATCTGGAATTCCCTCGGCCCCATTTCCAATCGCAGATCGCTCCCATCGGCACGGCCTACACTCGTAGAAGATGCAGCCGCGGCAACTCGAAGAACCAGCCGAGGAAGTTGTAAGGCACAAACTGGAGGACGGCAAAATGACACGGTCGGACTGGCTGTTGGGCGCGCCAACTCAAGAAATCACCTGGTGGCAGATGACCGTACGAGCGGTGATCGTGTTCGCTTACGGGCTAATCGCTATCCGCTTTGCGGGACGCCACGCATTCGGCAAGAGCAGCGCGCTCGATATCGTTCTGTCGGTCATCATCGGATCCAGCCTTAGCCGAGCTCTGACAGGCAATGCTCCCCTGGTTGCCACGCTCGCCGCGATGACGGCGCTAGTGGCCATTCATGCGATACTGAGCCGGCTTTCCATCAACTGGCAAGGCTTGGACATCCTGCTCAAGGTCGTCTCCGTCAGCTTGTCGGCGACGGCAGGACGATTCCAGACGTACTCAGGGCGTACCACATCAGCGATCGTGACCTGATGGAAGCGATCCGGCTTAACGGTCGGACGAACTCGCTTGAAGCCGTGCAGGAGGCTTTCCTTGAGCGCAGCGGCGAGATTAGCGTGATCCTCAAGACTCGTGCCAATGGGCGGTCAGGGTAGGGAGAGAATCGCGCCAGAATTATTCAACAAGCAGCATGGATGTGGGACGGAGCAACGGTCGGCCCGGCGGCGCCACGAGCAGGGAGCATTTCGGCTGCAAGTACAGCGGATCATCAGATCATCAAATCGAATGGTGGCGTGATCTTCGCGCCGGCGTGCCCGAACGCAAAAACGCCCCTTGACGGGGCGTTGTGTTGTTTGGTTGCGGGGGCAGGATTTGAACCTGCGGCCTTCAGGTTATGAGCCTGACGAGCTACCGGGCTGCTCCACCCCGCGTCATGATTGATCCGGGTTTGCTGGCCCGGTTTTTTGTCTGTTTGTCCGTCCTCGGCCGTTCGGCCTGCGGGCGTTCGGGGCTGCTCCACCCCGCGTCATGGTTCGAATGGTTTGTGCGCCGTATCGCCGGCGTGTGTGAGAAGATGTTTTTGGTGTTTTGCTTGCGTTTTGCAGACCTGGCAGCGACCTACTCTCCCGCGTCTTGAGACGAAGTACCATCGGCGCTGGGGCGTTTCACGGCCGTGTTCGGAATGGGAACGGGTGCAGCCACCCCGCCAGAACCACCAGGTCGGCAAAGCGCAAGCTTGAGCCAGCGATGCAGGCTCAAGCTTACTCTTTGCTGGCGCGGCTAAGCTTGTCCTTCTCGCTTGTCGCTCGAAGGGCAGCCGCGCGGGTCATACGGGCCCCTCGGTGAGGAGGCTCGGTTGGCCTGGAGTAAGTTTTCACATGCATGGCATGGCAAACTGATTGAGAAGCTGGTGAAGCGATTGCTTCTTTATTGAACACGTCTTTGACGCTATCCGGATTTCTCCAGCAGCCGGCAGAGCCGAGCCGCCGGAGGTCTGGCGCGCCGTCCGCAGCGCAGCGATCGAAGATCGCGACAGCGTGAGGACAAAAATTGCGATGCTCATCTTCGATGAGCATGAGCAATGGGAACGATCAAGCCGATCGAACGATTAGTACCGGTAAGCTTCATGCGTTGCCGCACTTCCACACCCGGCCTATCAACGTGGTCGTCTTCCACGGTTCTCGAGGGAATACTCGTTTTCAGGTGGGTTTCCCGCTTAGATGCCTTCAGCGGTTATCCCTTCCATATATAGCTACCCTGCTATGCCCTTGGCAGGACAACAGGTCCACCAGAGATATGTCCATCCCGGTCCTCTCGTACTAGGGACAGATCCTGTCAATATTCCTACACCCACGGCAGATAGGGACCGAACTGTCTCACGACGTTCTGAACCCAGCTCACGTACCGCTTTAATTGGCGAACAGCCAAACCCTTGGGACCTGCTCCAGCCCCAGGATGCGATGAGCCGACATCGAGGTGCCAAACAACCCCGTCGATATGGACTCTTGGGGGTCATCAGCCTGTTATCCCCGGCGTACCTTTTATCCGTTGAGCGATGGCCCTTCCACGCGGGACCACCGGATCACTATGACCGACTTTCGTCTCTGCTCGACTTGTCAGTCTCGCAGTCAGGCGGGCTTATGCCATTGCACTCGACGAGCGATTTCCGACCGCTCTGAGCCCACCATCGCGCGCCTCCGTTACTCTTTCGGAGGCGACCGCCCCAGTCAAACTACCCACCATACACTGTCCCGGATCCGGATGACGGACCGCGGTTAGAC
>NZ_MDDV01000047.1 GCF_001854885.1 Ensifer sp. LCM 4579
CCATAGTGGGACGCCATTATGCCGTAGCTGCGGTTGATCTCGGGATTGCAGAAGCTCGCCCGGTTGACGCCGGACTTCAGATTGTCGGGCACGACGCGGTATTGAGGTCGCTGCCGGCGTCGACGGACGACCGTCTTACAACTCGGCGCGCCTTACCGGGGCAATACCAACTGTCGCCGCGTTTGCGAAGTCTTCTGCACTCAACTTTAATAACGCACGCGCAGCCCTGGATTCTGGAGCCGTTGCCAAGCTGCATGCGGTCCGGATTTGGTGGAGGAGAGGGGGTGCAGCTTGAATTTCTCTGGCCGTCGATTCGCGCAGTCGTGACGGACCTTGTCAGGATCGGCCATATCAGTTCCGATGTCTGACAGTACATCGAACATCGTTGAGGTGAGACGCAGAGCCCTGCAGCGCGTTGACAGCTCTGTCGGCTTTGTCGAAACCGCGAACAGGCTTGTTGCGCGGAATGAGTCATTGTGTCGGAGCCTAAACGGCTGAAAACCCCAACAAAAACTTTCCTTTGGCTCGATCAGCCAAATTGGCACGAGATTTGAATCTCTTCATTGCGAGGCGGCGCGAGCTGCCGACCGCCATTGCGCGATGCGTCAACGAGGGAAGGGAAGGCAACATGTCAGATTTGCGTCAAATCGCATTCTACGGCAAGGCGGCATCGGCAAATCTACCACCTCCCAAAATACGCTCGCGGCCCTTGTTGATCTCGGGTAGAAGATCCTTATCCTCGGCTGCAATCCCAAAGCCGACTCCGCCCGCCTTATCCTGAACTCGAAAGCACAGGACACGGTTCTGCATCTCGCGGCAGAGGAAGGTTCGGTGGAAGACCTCGAACTCGAGGATGTGCTGAAGGTCGGCTACAGAGGCGTCAAGTGCGTAGAGTCCGGTGGCCCGGAACCGGTGTGGGTTGCACGGGCCGCGGCGTCATCACCTCCATCAACTTCCTCGAAGGTGCTGACGGAAGTGGGCGCCGCCAAGAAGCAGTCCTTCGAGGACGAGGACTGAACGATGAAAACACCACCGGATACGCGATCCGTGCTGTCGACGCGGACGAGAGGGCCCTTGCTACCCCCCTTTCTCAAAAACCTCATACGCCTGATCCACGCCCGGGACACCTATCGAATGTGGGAAGACAATCCGACGCAGCCTTGCTGGCCGACTTCAGGTGCGGGTGATTGACCCGATTTTCTAGCAAGGGGATCATGCTAGGCCTTGAGAACTTGCCATGGCCAACCCCCTCAACCGTGGCGGACGAGGCCGATTTGGTTCTCGGGGTAGCACTGATGAACCCATTGGTCCTGATCTGTTCACAAGATGTGGAATTATATCTGTTCCTCAGCCACATTCTGGGGGTGGACGGCTTCACGAGTGAGCCGGCAGGCGACGTGAAGGAAGCACTTGCATTTGCCGATGAAAGGGAGCTCCAAGCAGTAGTGTTGGACTGCGCACCAACAAACCCAACAGGCTCCACAATCTGCGCCCGACTCAAGGGGGAGCCCCGGACCGGCGGCCTGCCCGTTATTGCCCTGATCGCGCCCGGCGCCGAGGACCAGCACCTCGATCTCCTGAAGGCAGGCATTGACGAGAGCTTTGTGAGGCCGATCGCGCCGGCCAGGCTGCTTGAGTGCCTACGGACGAAGCTGGCGCTGCCGAAGCCGGGTTCAAACGGCATCAAAAACGGCAGCTGGCTCTGCTGCGGCGGCCTTGAGATGAAGCTCGATGCCCACCGAGTTCGCGGTAATGGCCACGACATCCATCTCGGACCGATCGAGTTCAATCTGCTGCGGCATTTGCTTGAAGCTCCCGGCAAAGTCTTCAGTCGAGACGAACTGATCGACGCGGCCTGGCCAGATAATATCCATATCGGTGCACGCACCGTCGACGTCCATATCAGCCGGATCAGAAAAGCGCTGAAGACGACCTCGCCCGGCAGCGTCATTCGTACCGTCAGGTCGGCCGGCTACTCGCTCGAGAATCCAGACGCCTGAAATCGCGAACGGTGGCGCCATTCACCACATGTGCTCAGGGCAAGTCCTGCGGCTCGAACGCCGCTTACAGGTGCCGAGACCCCAGAAAGAAGCAATAGATGGCGTTTGAGACTGTACTGTGTAACAGGAACCGACCACTCCGACCAGGACGTCAGAACAGCTGTCAGTTTGTGTGCTGAGCTCGGCGCACAACTTGGCTCATTAATTTGCCAGGCGTCTGCGGATTGGCTGCGTATTCCGATGAAGTCGGCCATTGATTCCGAAACGAAGCCGGCCACCTATTCCGATTTCATTCCGGCCACCGTTCCGATCTGAAGCCGGCCAGTCGATGCTCCCCTGGGTCGTTGTTTTGAATGGCTCGTGATTGTCGCGCGGTCAAGCGGCGGGTGGTGTTTGACGTTGCTTTCGCAGGCTCTCGCCGGACAGTTCGATGCGGTAGGCGTTGTGGACAAGGCGGTCGAGGATGGCATCGGCGATCGTTGGATTGCCGATCATGTCATACCAGTGATCGACGGGCACCTGGCTGGTGACGATGGTGGATCGTTTCTCGTAGCGGTCCTCGATGATCTCCAGGAGATCGCGCCGCTGCTCGTCGTTGAGCTTCTCGGGACCCCAGTCGTCGAGAATGAGCAGCTCGGTTCTGGCGAGCGCCTTGAGCACCTTGGGATAACGGCCGTCCCCGCGCGCGAGCGCAAGGGTGGCGAACAGCCTGGGCAGGCGATGATAGGCGACGGAGAAGTCCTCGCGGCATGCCTTGTGTC
>NZ_MDDV01000048.1 GCF_001854885.1 Ensifer sp. LCM 4579
TGCGTATTCCGATGAAGTCGGCCATTGATTCCGAAACGAAGCCGGCCACCTATTCCGATTTCATTCCGGCCACCGTTCCGATCTGAAGCCGGCCAGTCGATGCTCCCCTGGGTCGTTGTTTTGAATGGCTCGTGATTGTCGCGCGGTCAAGCGGCGGGTGGTGTTTGACGTTGCTTTCGCAGGCTCTCGCCGGACAGTTCGATGCGGTAGGCGTTGTGGACAAGGCGGTCGAGGATGGCATCGGCGATCGTTGGATTGCCGATCATGTCATACCAGTGATCGACGGGCACCTGGCTGGTGACGATGGTGGATCGTTTCTCGTAGCGGTCCTCGATGATCTCCAGGAGATCGCGCCGCTGCTCGTCGTTGAGCTTCTCGGGACCCCAGTCGTCGAGAATGAGCAGCTCGGTTCTGGCGAGCGCCTTGAGCACCTTGGGATAACGGCCGTCCCCGCGCGCGAGCGCAAGGGTGGCGAACAGCCTGGGCAGGCGATGATAGGCGACGGAGAAGTCCTCGCGGCATGCCTTGTGTCCGAGCGCGCAGGCCAGCCAGCTCTTGCCGACGCCGGCGGGCCCGATCAGCAGGAGACTGTGATGTTGCCTGATCCAATCACAGCCGGCGAGCTTCAGGAACAGGTTGCGATCGAGGCCGCGGGCGGCGCGGAAGTCGATGTTCTCGATCTGGGCGTCATGGCGGAGCTTCGCGGCACGAGCCCTTGCCTCGAAGCGCTTCTGGCGGCGCGTGGTCGTTTCCCGTTCGAGCAAGATCGTGAGCCATTCACCGTGCTCGAGTTGTCTCGCCTCCGGTTGCGCCTCGAGTTCGTGATACGCGTTCGCCATGCCGGAGAGGCCGAGCTCGCGCAGCATGTCGATGGTGGGGTTGGTCAGCATTGTCAGTTGTCTCCTTAATGAAAGTAGCCGGGGCCACGCAGATTGGCGTGTTCCATGACGGCGGCAGGTTCGGTGGAATGTCTTGCGCCCTTGTGGGTGGCGATGAGCGAGGCAATGGTCTTGCAGGTCAGGCCGCCGATCTCGACGGCGCGCGCCGACACGGCCTCGGCGCGCTCGCGGGGAATCTCGCGATAGAGGCGCAGGATGCCGAGGCATGTTCTGAAGCCCTGCTCGGGATGCGGCCGGCTGGCGAGGATGGCGGTGATCAGCCCTTCGGTCTCGGGGCCGATGGTTGCACCCCAGCGCCGGAAGCGATCCGGTGTCCACTCGGCGTAGCGTCGATGCGAACTCGGCATATGCGCGGGGTCTGTTCCATAGCGCGGGCCACCGTAGCGGCGCTGATGCACAGCAACGCGTTTGCCGCGATGGAATATCTCGATCATCCGGGCGGTTGCCCGGATATCGACCTGCTGGCGGATGAGGGCATGCGGGACGGAATAGAAGAAGCTCTTGCACTCGACGTGGTAATCCGTCGAGACCCGCGCCAAGCGCCATTCGGCGAACTCGTAGTCTTCGGCGGGCAGGCTTGCGAGTGCCGGGCGTTCGACCGTCTCGAAGAGGTGCCGGCGGCTGACGCCGAGCCGGCGCATGACATGATCGTTGATGCGCGCGAGCACCTCGGCGATCGCGGCATTGGCCTCAGCGAGCGAGAAGAAGGTCTGCTTGCGGAGGCGTCGAGAATGCAGCTCTGGGCAAAGCGCACGGCGTTCTCGACCTTCGCCTTGTCCTTCGGACGGCGCGGCCGGGCCGGTAGGACGCCGACGCCGTAGTGGGACGCCATCATGCCGTAGCTGCGGTTGATCTCGGGATCATGGAAGCTGGCGCGATTGACGCCGGACTTCAGGTTGTCCAGCACGATCAGCCGGGGCACGCCACCGAAGAAGGTGAACATGCGCACGTGCGAGCCGATCCAATCCGGGAGCGTCTGGGTCCAGGTCGCCTCGGCGAACGTATAGCTCGACGCGCCGAGCACGCCGACGAACAGTTCCGCCTCGCGAACCTCGCCGGTCTTGCGATCGACGATCGGCACCCTCTTGCCGGAATAGTCCACGAAGGCCTTGTCGCCAGCGGCATGCTCCTGCCGCATCGTCGGCGACAAGCGCTGCTCGAAGCCGCGGAACAGTTCGCAGAAGCGGCTATAGCCGTATCCGTCGGGATGGACGCTGCGATATTCCTCCCAGAGGATAAGCAGCGTGACGCCCGGCTTCTTCAGCTCGATAGAGAGCTCAGCCCAATCAGGTTCTTGACGTCGCCGTTGGCCCTGCTTGACCCCGGCGCGGGCGAAAAGCCGATGCTCAAGCGCATCGTCGGTCAGTTCTCCGGGCAATGGCCAGGTCAGCCCCGCCATGGCTGCTCGCTTCAGATTATCCTGCACGGTGCTGCGTGCAACGCCGAGCATCACCGCGATCTCGCGGCTACTTGTTCCGCTTCCGGCAAGCCGGAGCATCTGTCGTAATTGTCTCATGGTCAGCCTTCTCTTCGCCGGCATCAAAATCTCCTCGTGTACCGGGAGGCTTGATGCCAAAGTTGCTGACCCAGAGGGGATCGTTAGCGCCGAAATCCGGCCGGTAATTGATTGGAATCGTGGCCGGCTTCAAATCGGAACGGTGGCCGGATATTGATCGGAATGCCGGCCGGCTTCACGTCGGAATCCGCAGATTG
>NZ_MDDV01000049.1 GCF_001854885.1 Ensifer sp. LCM 4579
GCAATCTTGCGCAGCGACTCGGCCATCGAACTCACCGGCGTGGAGAAGTCCGGAAACTCGATCAGCGCCAGGAGCAGGGCCGCGATCCAGAAGAGATGGTTGTGGGTGAAGAGCGCGATCAGCGATAGCACCGCCACCAGCTGCAGCTGAACCTTGCTGGCGCCGTGCGCCATATGCTCCGGCAGCGCGTGCAGGCGCAGATAGAGAACGCCGACGAGCAGGACGAGAAGCAGCACGAAGACGATCATCACGTTCATCAGAACGTCCGTCTCCCCCGGAGCCGCGATAAACGCCGGCACGTGGGCAACTGCGGCCAGATGCAATGACTCTGCCATCTGCGCCTACCTTCAAGAGAGCGGCAGATACACCTGCGGCTCCCGCTTGATAGGTTATCAGAAGAATTATGCCGGAGTGTTGTATGCTACGGTATTTTACTGGGGCCCGCGTGTAGTCGGCCGTACAGTGCCCGAAACTCAATCAGTCCCAATCGGCATCGTCGAGTGCAGTGGCGCTTCGATCAAGGTTCGGCGCCATGGGGAGTGCGCGAGAATGGATGACGATAGTCCGCTGAAAAATACCTCCGTGGAACTTGCCAAGGCCGACCGGTTCTCCATCGAGGCCAGGATCACGGATGCGGCACGACTGGGGATCGTCGCCCTTTTTGCGTACTGGTCGCTGACTCTCGTCGCTCCCTTCGCGATCATCGTCATTTGGGCGGTAATCCTCGCCGTCGCCCTCTATCCCGCTTTCCAGGCGCTGAACATGGCGCTTGGTAAACGGCCGCGCCTGGCGGCGATAGTCCTCACGCTAGCGATCCTCGCGATCATTGCTGGCCCGTTGGCGGCTGTCGTTTTCAGCTTCGCGGAGGGCGCGCAGATCCTTTTCTCCAGGTTGAGCGAAGGCTCGGTGCTGGTGCCGACGCCGGCAGAGAGCGTTCGGGACTGGCCGCTTATCGGTGAGCGCGTCTACGCGGCCTGGAGCCTGGCCGCCAGCAACCTCGAGGATGCGCTGAAGCGGCTGGAGCCATCGATACTTCAGGTGACGAGCAGGGCCATCACTAAGATCGCCAGCATCGGCGTCGACCTGTTGAGCTTCGTCGTTTCGGTGATCGTGGCCGGCTTCCTGTTCGGGCCGGGGGCGCGATTGGCGGAAATCACGCAAGGCTTTGCCCGCCGGATAGCCAGCGACAGAGGCGTCGGCTTTGTGCGGCTGGCTACAGCCACGATCCGCAATGTGGCACGCGGGGTCATCGGGGTTGCCGTGCTGCAGGCGCTGTTATGCGCATTGGTTCTCCGCGTCTTCGACGCGCCTTTCCCTGGTGTGATCGCCTTCCTGGTCCTCATTCTTTGCATCATTCAGATCGGGCCCATGCTCGTCGTGTTGCCGGTCCTGATCTGGGCGTGGACCGAAATGGAAGCTGGCGCCGCCGCACTGTTCACGCTTCTCCTGGTGCCGCTCGTCGTCATCGACAACGTCATGAAGCCCGTGCTCGTCGCGCGCGGGCTTTCCACGCCGACGCTCGTCATACTGATCGGCGTGCTCGGCGGCACGCTTTCCTATGGCCTGATCGGCCTGTTCCTGGGACCCATCGTCCTCAGTGTCTTCTATGAGTTGCTGATGGTGTGGATGCGAGCCGATGCGAGCGTGCCGGAAACCCGACCTCAACTCGACCCTGCCGGAACGCAAGAGCCGATGTGACGTTCCGTTGGGATAGGGGCGCGTGTCTTCCTGGCGCAGAAGCGCGCGCGTCTCCGCTGCCGCGAGTCTTGGCGGACGCGCAAATGCCACTTGAATCCCTGAATCTTCGGCTAATTTTCAGGAACAGAGAGGCCAGCCTGGCGCAGACCTTCGATGAAGTGCAATTGGTCCTCGGGGCGCTGCATCCGCATTTCGACTTCGCGCAGCACATCGCTGAGGAAGTCGGGCGCGTTGCTCTCCAGCCAATGCAGTTCCCGCCGAGCCTCTTCGGGCTTGCCGAGCTTGCCAAGCGTCGCAAGCAATATCAGATGAAAGACCGGATTGGCGGACAGGTCCGCCGACCGGGTCCATCGCTCTGCACCGAGATAGTCGCCTTTCATATAGGAGCAGACCGCCAGTGCCGCTTCGAAATATCCGAGAAGCCCGGGGTTGCGCGCAATGGCGTCGGATTGTCCGAACCGGATAGATAGGTAACAGAACGGACCGTTTACATAGGTGACAGTTCTCTAAGAGCCGGGAGGTAACCGGCGATGGTTTGGAGAGA
>NZ_MDDV01000051.1 GCF_001854885.1 Ensifer sp. LCM 4579
GAAACCTGATGGGGCTGTAGCTCAGCTGGGAGAGCACCTGCTTTGCAAGCAGGGGGTCAGCGGTTCGATCCCGCTCAGCTCCACCAAGGTTTTGGTGTTGATTGCTGGCGGACCTGTTTCTTGTCTTTGGAGAAAAATGGTTTGCATCGTCTCCGATTGGGAGGCCGGTGCCTGTTCTGCTTACATTGTGAAGAGAAGATGTGTCTGGACGCTGATCCTTTGGATTGGCGTGTCCATAAGCACGATCGTTGTTGGGGTATTCTTCGGAATGCCTCTCTGGCGGTCTGCTGGATTGATGTTGCCTGACCGCGCATCACCGGATTCATCTCGAGAAGCTGGTCTTAAGATTTGGCGCAAGCGAACCGCTCGGCGTGGTTCCAATAAAGCGACCAAATCGAACACGTCGATGGCATCTGATTGGCTCGGTTGTAAAAGGTAACCGGGCTTTTTGGCTGGCGGTGCGGCATACTCTAGTGTGTCCGTATGGTCAGATTTGGCACCCCACGAGGGCGAAAGCCGAGTGGATAAGGTCTGCCAAATCCAAATAAGGATGAGCATTGGCAATGAGAACGATCAAGTGTCAAAAGGGCATTTGGTGGATGCCTTGGCATGCACAGGCGATGAAGGACGTGATACGCTGCGATAAGCCGTGGGGAGCTGCGAATGAGCTTTGATCCATGGATCTCCGAATGGGGCAACCCACCTTAAATACTTGGAAAATCATTTTGGTTGTTGGACCTTTGGGTCCGACGGTACGGCGAACGATCGCCGACGGCCTTTGGCCTTGCGGTGCTTCGCACCGATCTCGTTTCCCTTGCGAGGGGACGGGTTCGAAGCGGAGCTTCGCAAGCGCAAAGCGCGTCGCCGGTCGTCCGGCGTTAAAAGAAACCAAAATGGTTTCCAAGTATTGTTACAAGGTATCTTATTCTGAATACATAGGGATAAGAAGCGAACGCAGGGAACTGAAACATCTAAGTACCTGCAGGAAAGGACATCAACCGAGACTCCGCAAGTAGTGGCGAGCGAACGCGGACCAGGCCAGTGGCAATGCGGAATGAAGTGGAATGATCTGGAAAGGTCGGCCGTAGCGGGTGACAGCCCCGTACACGTAGAACACGCATTGTCCTTGAGTAAGGCGGGACACGTGAAATCCTGTCTGAACATGGGGAGACCACTCTCCAAGCCTAAGTACTCGTGCATGACCGATAGCGAACAAGTACCGTGAGGGAAAGGTGAAAAGCACCCCGACAAGGGGAGTGAAATAGAACCTGAAACCGGATGCCTACAAACAGTCGGAGCCCGCCCTTCAAATTCCTTGGAGGGGCGTTTCGAATGTCTCGCCGTTTGCGGCGGGAATTTGAAAGACTTTAAAGCGCCCTCAAATGCAAGGCATTTGATGGGTGGGTGACGGCGTACCTTTTGTATAATGGGTCAACGACTTAGTGTGACATGCAAGCTTAAGCCGGTAGGTGGAGGCGTAGCGAAAGCGAGTCTGAATAGGGCGCCTTAGTATGTCGCATTAGACCCGAAACCGAGTGATCTAGCCATGAGCAGGTTGAAGGTTGGGTAACACCAACTGGAGGACCGAACCCGCATCTGTTGCAATAGATTGGGATGACTTGTGGCTAGGGGTGAAAGGCCAATCAAACTCGGAAATAGCTGGTTCTCCGCGAAATCTATTTAGGTAGAGCGTCGACCGAATACCCCC
>NZ_MDDV01000052.1 GCF_001854885.1 Ensifer sp. LCM 4579
TACCTTGCGCATCCACATCACTCTGCGCCCGGCATCGCCGGAATATCTCCTATGAAACAAAGGCTTGACAGCGATCATGAGAGCAGGCTGTTGAAAAAGAAGCTGGCCTGGAGGCTTTAGCCGTGATTCAGTGGCTTCGTGAGTTTCGGAGTTGATGGATGCGCGGCGGCGATGTGAGGACGGGTGAACTCTTCAGCTATGTCGATTTGGAGGATCGGGTTCGTCGTGATCATCCGCTGCGGGCAATCCGGCAGATCGTGAACGACGCTCTGGTTTTCCTGGAACGGGAGTTTGCAGCGCTCTATTCGCCGATCGGGCGGCCATCGATTGCGCCTGAGAAGCTTCTGCGCGCCATGCTTTTGCAAGCCTTCTATTCGATCCGCTCCGAGCGGCTTTTGATGGAGCGGCTGGAATACGACCTTCTGTTCCGCTGGTTCGTCGGCATTGGCATTGACGATCCAGCTTGGGACCATTCGGTGTTTTCGAAAAACCGCGACCGGTTGCTGGATGGCGACATTGCTGCGAAGTTCCTCAGTGCGATCCTGGCGCAGCCCAAGGTAAAGCGGTTGCTGTCTACGGACCACTTCTCTGTCGATGGCACGCTGATCGAAGCCTGGGCGTCGATCAAGAGCTTCAAGCCGAAGGACGGCCCAAGGGGCGATCATGGCGAACCACCGTCGGATGCGGGCGGTCGGAATAAGGAAGCAGACTTCCATGGCGAGAGACGTTCCAACGAGACGCATGCGTCAACGACCGACCCAGACGCAAGACTTTATAAGAAGGGCAAAGGCAAGGAGGCCAAGCTGTGCTTCATGGGGCATGGGCTGATGGAAAACCGCCATGGCCTGCTGGTCGATGCCTATCTGACAGAGGCCAGCGGATATGCTGAACGGGTCGCGGCGCTGCACATGATTGAGCCCTTCACTGAGCGGACACAAGCGATCACGCTGGGTGCCGACAAGGCCTATGACACAAAGGACTTCGTCAAAGATTTGCGGTCGATGAAGGTGACGCCCCATGTGGCGCAGAACATCAATGGTCGCCGCTCGGCCATTGATGGGCGCACGACGCGCCATTCCGGCTATGGGGTCAGCTTGCGCATCCGCAAGCGCATCGAGGAGGCGTTCGGCTGGATCAAGACCGTCGCGGGGCAGGACAAGACGAAGTTCCGTGGCCGCGACCGCGTCGGATGGGCCTTCACCTTCGCGGCCGCCGCCTATGATCTGGTGCGGTTACCGAAACTGATAGCGGTGCTGTCATGAGCGCGGCATCGAATTGCCGCCTGATTGGCCGCTGGCGAATCGTCGAGGCCGATCTGTGGGATCGGGATTATCTCGACCTGGTCGAGCCCGCCAATATCACCATCAGGGCTAACGGTCATGGCGAGATCGCCTTCGGTGCGATGCAAGCCGACCTCGATCTCGCCTACAGCACGTCCATGGTCTCCTTCACATGGGCAGGATGCGACGAAATGGACGAAGTCTCGGGTGACGGACATGCCGAATTGCTCGACGATGGTACGATCGAGATCACGTTCGCATATCACAACGGCGACGAGGCCATACTCAAGGCCAAACCGGAGACTTCTTCAACAGCCTGCTCTCATGATCGCTGTCAAGCCTTTGTTTCATAGGAGATATTCCGGCGATGCCGGGCGCAGAGTGATGTGGATGCGCAAGGTA
>NZ_MDDV01000053.1 GCF_001854885.1 Ensifer sp. LCM 4579
TACTCCGCGTTGCCTACCCGCAACCTGGCAACGTCGCCGAATGTCTAAACCACCTTGACTACTGGAATGCGATTAGACAACCTCTCCCTGAGACATCATCTCGTGTAAATTCCGCGTCCCCGATGAAACAAGGTGCGATTCGTTCGAGCTTGGGCGCAACCCTTCCCAGTTACCAACCCGACGACTTTCCATTATTCTGCCGACTGGAAATATCAGGACAGCGACAAGCACGAGAGTTCTCGCAGAAGTTATGATTCCTACAAGGTGGCCGGAGCACAAATGCACTGGATAGACCGCTCGGCCGTGCGCACAAGCCCTTGCAGGGTGGTGAAAGTGTAGCATTGAAGCGCCCTAGCGTCGCGATTAGCCGGGCCGGAACAGTCGATTACTCACCAGACATGCCGTCGTCGGAGTCTGGAAATCTGAATACATAACTTCAGAAGGAAATGACCGAACTTGCTGCCGATGCTGGAAGCCTGGCGCGCCATTCGCGTTCGTGCCGCCGAGCTCGGCGGCTTCGTAAAGCAGCGTTCGCATCATCGCGTCACCGCACAGCGATATACATTTAACACGCTTGCTTCCTCCCGCCTCGTTAAGCTTCGGCGTCACCCCCAGTATCGATAACTGTGTGCGTGTCAGCTTGTCGCGGAACACAACGGATCCGCCGGCTGTCGCCGTGTGCACCTTAAAGACGTTCCTTCCCAGATCGACCCCAATGATGGTAGCGTTTTCCATGGATGCCTGTGTGGTGCTAACACCACGAACTTGGCGATGCCCAACGAGAAGGCTGGTATCCGCCCATCTGGAAGCCATCAGCCAGATGAGGTTCGATCCCCTGATAAAACTGCCGACCGTGGCGCGTTGATCAGCCCGGCCCACGCCGGAGAGCAGTGTCGATTTCGTGCCTGCGCGAGCGCGGTGGCCACCGATTGGCCGGCTCTCGGCAGCCCATTGACTGTCACCCGAATACCGTGCCGAGCGAGACAGGAAGCGCTGTTGGTGCCCGGCTCGGCGCCGTTTCCGTTGTATCTCGCCTCCGGATCGACCAGTGTGACATGAACCTCCTTCGCGCCGGATAGGAGATCCAGCGCTTCCCGAACCGCGCAGTGCGCCTTGACTCGGTGGAAACTGCGACGATGCCATCGCCAATCTGCGGATTCCGACGTGAAGCCGGCCGGCATTCCGATCAATATCCGGCCACCGTTCCGATTTGAAGCCGGCCACGATTCCAATCAATTACCGGCCGGATTTCGGCGCTAACGATCCCCTCTGGGTCAGCAACTTTGGCATCAAGCCTCCCGGTACACGAGGAGATTTTGATGCCGGCGAAGAGAAGGCTGACCATGAGACAATTACGACAGATGCTCCGGCTTGCCGGAAGCGGAACAAGTAGCCGCGAGATCGCGGTGATGCTCGGCGTTGCACGCAGCACCGTGCAGGATAATCTGAAGCGAGCAGCCATGGCGGGGCTGACCTGGCCATTGCCCGGAGAACTGACCGACGATGCGCTTGAGCATCGGCTTTTCGCCCGCGCCGGGGTCAAGCAG
>NZ_MDDV01000054.1 GCF_001854885.1 Ensifer sp. LCM 4579
CCTAGACCTCATGATCGCGGAGTGAGCTGACTGGGCCTGTGGTCTCTCCTGCGGCATTCTCCGTTCGAGGGTTGCGCCAGATTGGCTGGCGCCGAGCCTCAAGAATGGAGGAGAGACCGGATGCAGGATAGCATGTTTATCGGGCTGGATGTCCACAAGGCGACGATCTCCGTCGCGATTGCGCGGGGGAAGCGTGGCGGGGAAGTTCGCCATTGGGGAACGATTCCGCATCGGCCCGACCATGTCAGGAAGCTGGTGGAGAGGTTGGGTGCCGACGGATTCCGTCTGCATTTTTGTTATGAGGCGGGGCCGTGCGGTTACGGCCTGCACCGCCAGCTTGTCGAGATGGGGCACGAGTGCATCGTGGTCGCGCCCTCGCTCATCCCGATGAAGGCCGGGGACCGAGTGAAGACCGACCGCCGTGATGCAGTGATGCTGGCGAAGCTCCACCGGGCCGGTGAGTTGACGTCGGTTTGGGTCCCAGACGCGGCCCACGAGGCGATGCGGGATCTGATACGGGCGCGTGCGACCGCGGTGAGGGTTCTCGGCAAGGCCCGGCAGCACCTGCAGGGCTTCCTTTTGCGCCACGGCCGGATTTATCCAGGGAAGAAGGGCTGGACGGTTGCCTATCGCCGCTGGCTGACGACGGTGCGTTTCCAGCACCCTGCGCAGCAGATCGTGTTCCAGGACTATGTCGACGCTGTGGCCGATGCCGAAGCGCGGGTCGAGAGGCTGACCGGACAGATCGCCGACCTCCTGCCGAGCTGGAACCTGGCGCCGGTAGTGGAGGCCGTCCAGGCCATGCGCGGAGTTGCCTTCATTGTCGCCGCGACGGTTGTGGCCGAGGTCGGCGACTTCCATCGGTTTGACAATCCCCGGCAGTTAATGGCCTATCTCGGGCTGACACCCTCGGAGCACTCCAGTGGTACCAGCGTGCGCCGCGGCGGGATCACCAAGGCCGGCAGCGGACTTGCACGGCGTGCGCTGATCGAGGGCGCATGGAGCTACCGGATGCAGGCGCGCGTCAGCCGGAAACTCCACGATCGGATCGAGGCCTTGCCCAAGGCGGTGCGCGATATCGCCTGGAAGGGGCAGTTGCGGATGTGCCAGCGCTACCGTCATCTGGTTGCCGCCGGCAAGGCGAAGGTTGTCGTCACTACGGCCATTGCCCGCGAGATGGTGGGGTTCATCTGGGCCATTGCCAGAGTGGTGACATCGCCTGCCTGACACGGCCGCCCCCCCCAACACCGAGAAGACGAAGGCGCCCCGACCAAGCCGATGCGCAATGTTGGGGACGGAACGCGGTGGGGAACCCTCGTGCCCTGTTATGAGCCGACACGGTCGACGCTCGCTCCTTAGAACGAGGCAGCCCCAGGACGAAACCACGGTCATGCGGTAACCAACCCGCGCATGAGAGCTTGCTCAACCGTCGTCTCAGTTCCGTCTCCTACCTTGCGCATCCACATCACTCTGCGCCCGGCATCGCCGGAATATCTCCTATGAAACAAAGGCTTGACAGCGATCATGAGAGCAGGCTGTTGAA
>NZ_MDDV01000055.1 GCF_001854885.1 Ensifer sp. LCM 4579
TGTAGCCGCAAAGTTAAAGTGTCCTGTTCCTGCAAAGTAAGAATGTCACTCTCCCGGCGTTTTGATGACGTGGGAGATTGCGGATGGGATTGATTGCGATGAGCGAGCGCGACCTGCAGCGGATTGAGGTTCTGTCGAAGGTGGTCGACGGGCGCATGACGCTGGTGTCGGCGGCACATGTGCTTGATCTGAGTACCCGCCAGGTGCGTCGGTTGCTGGATCGGATCAGCGCTGGCGGTGCGGCGTCGATCCGGCACAAGGCGATCGGCCGCCCATCGAACAATCGGATTTGCGACGGCGTGCGCGACTATGCCGTGGCGATCGTGCGCGAGCGCTATGCCGATTTCGGCCCGACGCTGGCCTCCGAGAAGCTCGCCGAGCGCGACGGCCTGACGGTGTCGCGCGAGACCTTGCGCAAATGGATGTCGGAGGCCGGCCTRTGGCTGTCGCGCCAGCAGCGCCGCACGTTTCACCAGCCGCGGCTGCGCCGCGAGGCCTATGGCGAGCTGGTGCAGATCGATGGCAGCGAGCATCGCTGGTTCGAGGATCGCGGTGCCCCATGTTCGCTGCTGGTGTTCATCGACGATGCGACCGGCAAGCTGATGCAGTTGCGGTTCGTACGATCGGAAAGTGCGTTTACGTATTTCGAGGCGCTGGAGCTCTATCTGAAGGCGCATGGTGCTCCGGTCGCCTTCTATTCCGACAAGCATTCGGTGTTCCGGGTGGCGAAGAAGGACGCCAAGGGCGGCCAGGGCATGACCCAGTTCGGGCGTGCGCTTTCAGAGCTAAACATCGAGATTCTTTGCGCAAACTCGAGCCAGGCGAAGGGCCGAGTCGAGCGGATGAACCGGACGCTACAGGATCGGTTGATCAAGGATCTGCGCCTGGAGGGCATCTGCGGGATGGACGACGGCAACGCTTTCCTGCCTCGGTTCATGGAGCGCTATAACCGGCAGTTTGCCATTCCCCCTGCCCGATCTGATGATCTGCATCGGCCGCTGAACCTTGCCCCGGATCGGCTGCGCGACGTCCTGTGCAAACGTGAGCAGCGTTATGTCGGTGCCCAGTTGACGTTCTCCTACGAGCGGCAGCGGATCATGCTGGAAGAGAACGAGGTGACGCGCGGACTGGTCGGCCGCTACGTCGAGACCTACGCCTATGCGGATGGCCGGCTCGACGTGCGCTGGAAGGGACATTCCCTGGCCTATAAGACGTTCGACAAGGACCAGCGGGTGACGCATGCGGCGATCACCGAGAACAAGCGGCTTTCCGATGTGCTGGCCTACATCAAGGAGCGGCAGGAGCAATTGTCGGCGCCGAAGGTGAAGACCAACAGCGAGAAGAATGGTTACACGCCGCGCGGCCGCAAGCCGGGCAAGCGGACGGATTTCATGACCGACCCCGCGGTCATTGCTCGACGCCGGCAGGCCCTCTCTCACCTCGATGCCGCGGAATGATCTATTGATCTCAAAGCTAAAGCCGACGGGTGCCCCTCACCCGCCCCGATCTGATCTTGCAACCCGGACCAGCCGGTCAGATCGG
>NZ_MDDV01000056.1 GCF_001854885.1 Ensifer sp. LCM 4579
AGGCAACGCGGAGTAAATTGATCGGTGGATCGGCGCTCAGCGGCCATGTCCTTCGGAGCTATCCGGTGCCGGGAGCAGAGTTGTCTTCGCGGTCGACAAATGTCGCCGCACAATAGGCTTCGCAGGACCTTCCTATGTGTAGCGCGCAGTCTCAACGAGCTGCAGCCACTCCTAGCGGAATGATTCAACCGACGTCCGCAGCAGGGACGCTCAGTGCCTTAAATCAGGTTTGACACGCTGAGGGAAGAAGGCTGGCGGTGCTTATGCGGTGGCGCCAGCCGATGCGTTGAAGACTTCTCCTGTCCTAAGCATGCTGTGCATGAACGCAAGCTTCCGGGCGACTGCCACCGCAGCGCGCTTGAAGCCCAACCGCTCACGCAGCTTAAGCCCCCAGCTCTTGAGGCTACTCTCGGCACTGGCGCTCGTGAGAAGCGCACTGTCGCCGCTTCATAAAGCAGCCCCCGCAGATGATTGTCACCTCTTCGCGAGATATGGCCGTTATAGTCGACCTCACCTGACTGATAGCGCCGCGTTGTTAGCCCGAGCCAGGCGCCAACCGAGCGCGACGTTCGGAAGTTGTCTGGATCTTCAATCGCTGCGATGTAGGACACCGCCGTAACGGCGCCAATGCCTGGGATCGTCGTCAGAAGCTTCGAAGCCTGGCCCTGCCGTGCCACTGCGAGCAACTGGCGATCAAGGTCGGCCGCGCGCTTGCGAATGTCGCGCCACGCCTCAAGCAGGGGCAAAATGATCTGTGCAAGTCGTCATTCCCAACCAAAAGCTCTCTCACATTGCCATCAAACACCCGACCCGTTCCTTTAGGGATGATAAGACCGAACGTCTTCATCAGGCCGCGGATTTGGTTGCTAAGTTGGGTTGAGATGCCCAGGAGCTGATTGCGGGCCCCGACCAGCGTGCGCGTCAACATACTGTCAAATGACTTTACCCGGACCGCCTTGTAGAAGCCGGCTTCGGCCAGCTGGGCCAAGCCGTCCGCATCATTGGCATCTGTCTTGTTGAGCGTCTCGTTCAATATCTTTTGCGCGTGCCGCGCTTCGATGCAGATAGCGGGGATCCCCTCCGCCGTCAGTGCGTGATAGAACCACATCGACAGCGGCCCCGTCTCGAATATGACGCGTTTGGCGTTCGGCGCATGCTTGCGGATCACCTGCGCCAATACCTTTGGATCCGACGCGCCCTTCCCCCGCCAGATCCGCTTTCCGTCCTCACGGATCGAGATCGCAGTATCGTTCAATGAGCCGTCGGCCCTATATATTGGTCCATGGTCGCCTCCATTCGATGTTTGGCCCCGGTTCCAATCGTGAGCCGTATTTCCATCCTATCGGGGGCAACCAACCCAGCCAGCATCATCTTGCAAAAAGTTGCCGGGGGCAGTCGCATCGCGATTACCCCATGTGTAGCTGGCGGGGTGGCCATG
>NZ_MDDV01000057.1 GCF_001854885.1 Ensifer sp. LCM 4579
GGCCCCGGTACCGGGGCCCTTGCTGCGGCGTCAACCGCACCGGAACTGTAACCCATGTATCCGGTTCAATCTGTCACCCATCTTTCGGTTGGACAACTGCTGCACCCGCCTGCCGCCATCTGCACCTCCGAAATCGAGGAGCCGTTGAGGAACGGAGAGGCGGTGCGACAGGTAAGACCCTCCCCCTTGTTGGGAGGGGTTGGGGAGGGGTTTCGCCGTTGAACCTGAACCGGAATCCATCCCATGAACCGCGACGCGCTGAAAACCCTCTTCCATCCCTTCGACACAGGCATCATCGACCCGCCGGGCGAAGACGAGCGCGTGCTCTTCCTTGGCGCCGAGGCTGGCTACCGACTGCCGGAAGGCTTTGCCGCACCCATCGCCGCCGTGCAGCCGCTGAAGCCCCTTTATCGTGCTCTTCAGACCGCGCGCGCCGAGGTGGCGCCCGTCGCCGCGGGTGAGGACTACGACGTGGCGCTGGTGCTCTGCGGCAAGCACAAGGGCGAGAACGAGAACAGGATCACCGAGGCGCTGAAGCGCACCCGCGCCGGCGCGCTGGTGGTCGTCGCCGGCGGCAAGGAGGATGGCATCCAGCCGCTGCGCAAGAAGATCGGCAAGTTCGGCTGGGATGGTGATTCCATGCCGAAATATCATGGCGTCGTCTTCTGGTTCACGCGCCCTAAGGACGTCTCGGAAGCCGTATCCAAGCTCGCGAAAGCGCCTGTCCGCATCGAAGGCCTTTTCGACACCGCGCCCGGCATGTTCTCGCATGACCGCGTCGATGCCGGCTCGGAGTTGCTCGCGTCCCGCTTGCCGCGCGATTTCACCGGGCATGCGGCCGATTTCGGAGCCGGCTGGGGCTATCTTTCGGTGAAGCTCGCCGAGGCGTCGCCGGGTCTCAAGGGCATCGATCTCTTCGAGGCGGACTACGAGGCGTTGGAGTCCGCACGGGCCAATATGACGGCGAACGCGCCCTCGACGCCGGCGCGCTTCTACTGGCATGATCTGACGGCCGAGGAGACACGCGACAAGTACGACCTGATCGTCATGAACCCGCCCTTCCACGAAGGGCATGCGGCCGAACCGGCGCTTGGCGCGGCTATGATCAAGGCCGCCGCCAAGGCTTTGAAGCAGAGCGGTCGCCTGCTGCTGGTCGCCAATCGCGGCCTGCCTTACGAACAGGTCCTGTCGGAAAGTTTCAGGGAAAGCGGCGAAACCTGCCGCAATGCGCGCTTCAAGGTGCTCTGGGCGAAGCGCTGACGTTGAGAGGCCAGCCGGTTTCCGGTTTTTCGCCGCTCGGTGAAACCCCTCCCCACAAGGTCCACAAGGGGGAGGGTTGGGGATCGGCGGGAGAGGGGCGTCCAGCCCATCACTCCGCGTCGGCGATCCTCAGCGTCTCGAGCGTCGGCATGGAGGTGATGTTGTAGCCCGAATCCACGTAATGGATCTCGCCGGTGACGCCGCGGGAGAGATCCGAGAGAAGGTAAAGCGCCGAGCTGCCGACGTCGTCGATCGTGACGGTGCGGCGCAGCGGCGAGTTCTTCTGTTGCCAGGAAAGCATGGCGCGTGCGTCGGAGATGCCCGCGCCGGCAAGCGTGCGGATCGGGCCGGCGGAGATTGCGTTGACGCGGATGCCGCGGACCCCGTAATCGGCGGCGAGATAGCGCACCGACGCCTCGAGCGCAGCCTTGGCGACACCCATCACATTATAGTTCGGCATGACCCGCATCGAGCCCCCATAGGTGAGCGTCAGCATGGTGCCGCCCTCGCTCATCAGATCGGCGGCGCGCCTGGCGATCTCGGTGAAGGAGAAGCAGGAGATTACCATGGTGCGGCTGAAGTTCTCCCGGGTCGTGTCCGCATAGAGCCCCTTGAGCTCGTTCTTGTCGGAGAAGCCGATGGCATGGACGATAAAGTCCAGCTTGCCCCAGCGCTCCTTGATTGCGGCGATAAGGGCATCGACCGTGGCGATGTCCTCGACGTCGCAGGGCAGCAGGAAGTCGGAGTCGAGTTCGGCCGCCAGCGGCCGCACGCGTTTGCCGAGCGCCTCGCCCTGATAGGTGAAGGCCAGTTCCGCGCCTTGCGCTGCCAGCGTTTTCGCAATCCCCCAGGCAATAGAATGGTTATTGGCCACACCCATGATGAGGCCGCGTTTCCCGTTCATCAGTCCGTTCATGCTGTTATCCGTTGTAGCGCTGGAACACGAGCGTTGCGTTCGTGCCGCCGAAGCCGAAGGAGTTCGAAAGAACCGTGTCGATTTTGGCATTGTCGATTCGCTCACGCACGATCGGCACACCTTCGAATTCCGGATCCAATTCGCTGATATGGGCGCTTTCGCCGATGAAGCCAGCCTGCATCATCAGGAGACCGTAGATCGATTCCTGTACGCCGGCCGCACCGAGCGAGTGGCCGGTGAGCGACTTGGTCGACTGGATGTGCGGAATCCTGTCGCCGAAAACCTCTCGGATGGCGCCGATTTCCTTCTGGTCGCCGACCGGCGTCGACGTGCCGTGGGTGTTGATGTAATCGACCTCGCCCTTCACGGTCGCGAGCGCCTGGCGCATGCAGCGCACGGCGCCTTCGCCGGAGGGAGCGACCATGTCGTAGCCGTCGGAGGTCGCGCCGTAGCCGACGAGCTCGCCATAGATCTTGGCGCCGCGCGCCTTTGCCCGCTCCAGTTCCTCGAGCACCACGACCCCCGCGCCGCCGGCAATGACGAAACCGTCGCGGTCGGCGTCATAGGCGCGCGAGGCGCTTGCCGGCGTGTCGTTGAAGTTCGAGGACATGGCGCCCATCGCGTCGAAGAGGTTGGACATGGTCCAATCGAGGTCTTCATGGCCGCCCGCGAACATCACGTCCTGCTTGCCCCACTGGATCATCTCCGCCGCATTGCCGATGCAATGCGCCGAGGTCGAGCAGGCCGACGAGATCGAATAGTTGACGCCATGGATCTGGAACCAGGTCGCAAGCGTCGCGGAAGCCGTCGAGGACATGGCCTTCGGCACGGCGAAGGGGCCGATGCGCTTGGGGCTGTTGTTTTTGCGGGTGATCTCGGCCGCTTCGACGATGGTGCGAGTGGAGGCGCCGCCCGAGCCCATGATGATGCCGGTGCGCTCATCGGTGATGTCGGCGGCTTCCAGGCCGGAATCCGCGATCGCCTGCTTCATCGCCACATGGTTCCAGGCACCGGCCTGCGACAGGAAGCGCATGGCGCGCCGGTCGACGAGCTCGGTTGGGTCGAGCGTCGGCCGACCCCAGACCTGGCATTTGAAACCGTGTTCGGCGAAATCCGGAGAAAACGTGATGCCCGACTTCGCCTCGCGCAGCGACGCGGTGACTTCGTCTGCATTGTTACCGATCGAGGAAACGATGCCGAGGCCCGTTACAACAACCCGTCTCATAATTGATGACCTTTTCTTCGGTTGGATCCGCGCGGGTGAAGGCCCGCAGTTCAGTCGGCCTTTTCCTGGAAAAGGCCGACCCTGAGGTCGGTAGCCCTGTAGATCACTTCGCCGTCGGCCTTCATCCAGCCATCGGCGATGCCGAGCACCAGCCGGCCGCGCATCACGCGCTTGAAGTCGATGCCGTATTCGACCAGCTTGGTCTTCGGCGTCACCATGCCGGTGAACTTCACCTCTCCGGTGGAGATGGCGCGGCCCTTGCCGAGCTCGCCGAGCCAGCCGAGGAAGAAGCCGGTCAATTGCCACATGGCATCGAGACCGAGGCAGCCCGGCATGACGGGATCGCCCATGAAGTGGCAGGGGAAGAACCACAGATCCGGCGTGATGTCGAACTCCGCACGCACATAGCCCTTGTCGTGCGGGCCGCCGGTCTCCGAAATATCGGTGATGCGGTTGAACATCAGCATCGGCGGCAGCGGCAGCTGTGCATTGCCGGGGCCAAACATTTCGCCTCGGCCGCAGGTCAGGATTTCCTCATAGCTGAAGCTGGATTGTCTGGTGGTCATGAAAGGTTGTTTCCCCGCGTGTCTCAAGTGTTGTCTGCCTGCTTTAGAGCAAGCGCGGCCTGAATTGAAGCGCAGCCCATCGGTGACTGCAGTCTGTCACGTTCTTTCAAGTAGAGCGACATTGCGGTTTGGAAAACCGCTTTGGCATTGTCCTCCATTTCGCTCCCTGTGGCGATATCGTTCCGCCGTCGCTTACAGTATGAATGTGGCCACGGCCAGAGTTAAATGCCAGCCTTCCCCCGCTTTGGCCCGATTTTCAGGCCTTTGCGCGCCACTTCGGGCCTGGAATCTATTGAAAGCAACGGCGCTAGAAGTTATATCGCAAGCTGATGGTCCATGGTCCTCAAGCAGGAATATCGGAACGGTTGCCGTATGACGAAAGCAATGGATATCTCCTCGCAGGAGAGGCTGCGCAAATCGGGCTTGCGTCCGACGCGCCAGCGCGTGGCGCTTGCCGATCTCATCTTCGCCAAGGGCGACCGCCACCTGACGGTGGAGGAACTGCATGAGGAGGCGGTTGCAGCCGGCGTCCCGGTGTCGCTTGCGACCGTCTACAACACCCTGCACCAGTTCACCGAGGCGGGAATGATCCGCGTTCTCGCCGTCGAGAGCGCGAAGACCTATTTCGACACCAACGTCTCGGATCACCACCATTTCTTCGTCGAGGGCGAGAACGAGGTCCTCGACATTCCGGTGAGCAATATCCAGATCGACAATCTGCCGGAGGCGCCGGAAGGCATGGAAATCTCCCATGTCGATGTGGTGGTCCGCCTGCGCCGCAAATCCCGCTGCTGAGCGGCTGACCTTTCATTATTACATCACCTCGTTCGGGTCGCGGCCCGGCCCCGCCTTGCCGGTCGGCAGCGTCCAGCCGTATCGAAGCGCCCCGCCGCGCACGGTAAAGGCGGCGGCCACGCCGAGCGCCGAGCTTGCTGCGAGAGGCAGTCCGGCGATCGTCGCCAGCACGAAGCCGCCGGCACCGACGAGCGCCGCGGTGACGTAGATTTCCGGCCGGAGCAGCACCGAAGGCTCGCCGGCGAGGAGATCGCGCAGGATCCCGCCGAAGGTCGCGGTCAGCATGCCGGTCACCAGCGCGACGATCGGCGAACCGGTCGCCGCGAGCCCCTTTGCCGCGCCCATGACGCAATAGGCCGAAAGGCCGATCGCATCGAGCCAGACGAGCATCCGGTAGCGCGACTCGAGACGGTGGGCCCCGAAGAAGACGAGAAGGCCGACCACGGCGCAGACGACGAGATAGGCCGGGTTGACCGCCCAGAACACGGGGGTGGCGCCAAGCACGACGTCGCGCATCGTACCGCCGCCGATGCCGGTCACCGAAGCCAGGAAGATATAGCCTATGATGTCCAGTTGCTTGCGCGAAGCCGCCAATGCGCCGGTCGCCGCAAAGACAGCGACTCCGGCATAGTCGAGAAATTCAAGGATCGGCATCGGGGCTCCGCGCGTCGTGGTGGATTATTTATGAGCTGCAGGCTGGCGCAGCTTGCCTCCTCTCGTCAATGTCTGCCTTCAGACCGGATCCGGCAGGACCGTCGGTGTCCGGCCGGCCAAGTAGTAGCCGATCAGGCCGATCCATTCGCGCGCCGCGGTGGTCGTCAATTGCGCATTGAGCGAGGGCTGGGTGAAATCGAAGCCGAGCCGAACCTTGCCGCTGGTGCGGTAGTCCGTCGGCCAGGGCATGACGTCGATTCCGAGCCTGCGGAACAGGCCGACCGAACGGGGCATGTGGAAGGCGGAGGTGACGAGCGCGCAGTTCTCGAGCCGATGTGCGGTGAGTAGGTCCTTCGTGTTCGCCGCGTTCTCGTAGGTCGTGCGCGATTCTTCCTCGCGGATCAGGCGCTCCGGCCCAATGCCGAAAGCCGCAAAGAAGGCTTCCGACGCCCGCGCATCGCCCTCGTAAGCCCCGCTGAACGAGCCGTCGCCGCCGGAGACCAGAACGCGTGCCGCCGGATAGGTCCTGGCGAGCCGGACCGTCTCGACGAAGCGATCGCCTGCCTGGTTGAACTCCACGCCGCCGCGTCCCGCCATCACCTCGTTCTCGAAGGCCCCGCCAAGCACGATGATGCAGGAGAGTTCCCGCGGCGGCGAGGGGCGGGGAAACCGGTCCTCCAGGATCTGCAACAAGTAGGAGCCCGTGCTCGTGAACAGGGTCGTGAACAGCACGAGAAGCCCGAGCGCGCCCAGGGCGCCGCCGGTCCGCCGAAATCGGGCGAAGGTCAGCAGCAGGCCGATCAGCAGGCTGAAGAAGGCGAAGGAAAGCGGCTGGGCGACGAGCCAGAAGATTTTCGAAGCGATGAACATGAAGCCGTTCTTCGGTCAGGCTGGTTAAGCTTTTATGAAGTTGACGGCGCGCGGAGTTGCCTCACCTCGATGACCGAAGCCATTCCGGTCCGGGACGATCGGCCGCAGCAAGAGAGATTGCAATGTCGGGGATGGGATTTGGTGGAGCTAAGCGGGATCGAACCGCTGACCTCTTGCATGCCATGCAAGCGCTCTCCCAGCTGAGCTATAGCCCCATAGAGGGTCCGGCTGTGCCGGTCCGGGAAGATCGTCGGGCCATCGTGCCCGGCGAGTGGCGGCTTATTACTTCTGCTTTTTGCAGATGGCAAGCCGAAAATTGAAGGCCGGTGCGATTTTCTCTGTTCTCCCGGCTTTGACCCCGCCCGCGGGCTGTTCCGGCGGGCGGGGCGGTTTCGCGCGTGTTTTGAGACCCTTAGGTCAAGGGCATGCGGGCGAGGCCGCCCGCATCGCTGGGATTTAATCAGACGTCTTCGTCGTCGTCGGAGACGCCGATGATGTCGCTCATGTCGTCATCATCGTCTTCGTCGTCGGTCTCGAGGAAGGTGCTGTCGTCGTCGTCGCTGTCGATCTCGACGTCGTCATCGCCGAGATCCGGCAGGTCGTCGCCGCCCGCAGCCTCGTCGTCGGCATCCTCGAGCGAAACGAGTTCGACTTCCGTGTTCTCTGCATCGACTTCGGTGACGTCTTCCTCTTCCTCCTTCTCGAGCACCTTGGCGACGGAGCTTTCCTCGAAGAAGGACAGCGGATAGGACTTGCCCGTATAGGGGGAGACGATCGGATCACGGTTCAGATCGTAGAATTTGCGCCCCGTTTCCGGGTCGATACGCTTTGTTCCAAGTTCCGGTTTTGCCACAGTCAAAGCCTCTTGAATGGCCGGCGAGCCGGCACTTGCCGGTAATCCCGGCTGGTGGAAAGGTATCAAACTGATGATTGATTAGCCGGTCCCCTTAATCGTCTTGGCCGCGTCTGTCAAAGACAAACTTCCCTGTCGCGTCACGGCAATTTCTTCTCCTTGAGAGGATGACCCATTTTCAGCTTTGTGTTACGGAGCCGGCAAGACGAAGCGGCTCCACCTTCTGCCATCACAGCAGGGTTTGGGGCCGCCGCCACGCCGGACTGTCAGAGGAAAAAGCACCATGTCCCACGGCCAGAGCTCGCGGCCCGCCACCGCACGCAAGTCTTCCGATCTCAAAGGTACCGTGCGGATCCCCGGCGACAAGTCGATCTCGCATCGCTCCTTCATGTTCGGCGGCCTTGCCTCGGGCGAGACGCGCATCACCGGCCTGCTCGAAGGCGAGGACGTAATCAATACCGGCAAGGCCATGCAGGCCATGGGCGCGAAAATCCGCAAGGAGGGCGACACCTGGATCATCGACGGTGTCGGGAACGGGGCGCTGCTCGCGCCGGAAGCGCCGCTCGATTTCGGCAATGCCGGCACCGGCTGCCGCCTGACCATGGGCCTGGTCGGCGTCTATGATTTCGCGTCCACCTTCGTCGGTGACGCCTCGCTTGCGAAGCGGCCGATGGGCCGCGTCCTCGATCCGCTACGCGAGATGGGCGTGCAGGTGAAGTCGGCCGAGGGCGACCGGCTGCCGGTGACGCTGCATGGGCCGAAGACGCCGAACCCGATCACCTATCGCGTGCCGATGGCTTCCGCCCAGGTGAAGTCCGCCGTGCTGCTCGCCGGCCTCAACACGCCCGGCATCACGACCGTCGTCGAGCCGGTGATGACGCGCGACCACACGGAGAAAATGCTGCAGGGCTTCGGCGCCAATCTCTCGGTCGAAACCGATACGCAAGGCGTGCGCACCATCCGGCTCGAGGGCCGCGGCAAGCTCACCGGCCAGGTGATCGACGTGCCGGGCGACCCGTCCTCGACCGCCTTCCCGCTGGTCGCCGCCCTTATCGTTCCGGGTTCCGACGTCACCATTCTCAACGTCCTGATGAACCCGACGCGTACCGGCCTGATCCTGACGCTGCAGGAAATGGGCGCCGATATCGAAGTCATGAACAAGCGCCTTGCCGGCGGCGAGGACGTCGCGGATCTGCGCGTGCGCCATTCCGAATTGAAGGGGGTCACGGTGCCGGAGGAGCGCGCACCGTCGATGATCGACGAATATCCGGTGCTTGCCGTCGCCGCCGCCTTTGCCGAGGGCGCCACGGTGATGAACGGGCTCGACGAACTGCGCGTCAAGGAATCGGACAGGCTTTCCGCCGTTGCCGATGGCCTGAAGCTCAACGGCGTCGATTGCGATGAGGGCGAAGCCTCGCTCGTCGTGCGGGGCCGCCCCGATGGCAAGGGCCTCGGCAACGCCTCGGGCGAGAAGGTGAAAACCCACCTCGACCACCGCATCGCCATGAGCTTCCTCGTCCTGGGGCTCGCCTCGGAACATCCGGTGACAGTCGACGATGCGACGATGATCGCCACCAGCTTCCCCGAATTCATGGACCTGATGACGGGGCTGGGCGCGAAGATCGAGCAGGCCGAGACCAAGGCAGGGTGATGACACTGGTGATTGCCATCGACGGACCCGCAGCCGCCGGCAAGGGAACGCTTTCGCGCCGCATCGCCGAGGAATACGGCTTCCATCATCTCGATACAGGGCTCACCTATCGCGCCACCGCCAAGGCGCTTCTCGATGCGGGGCTGCCGCTCGACGACGAGGAGGTGGCGGAGAAGACGGCGCGCGAGGTGGAGCTTGCGGGGCTCGATCGTTCCGTGCTTTCGGCCCATGCGATCGGCGAGGCTGCCTCGAAGATCGCGGTCATGCCGGCCGTGCGCCGGGCGCTGGTCGAGGCGCAGCGCGCATTTTCGCGGAAGGAGCCGGGGACGGTGCTCGACGGCCGTGATATCGGCACGGTCGTCTGCCCCGATGCGGCGGTAAAGCTCTATGTGACCGCCTCGCCCGAAGTCCGGGCCAGGCGGCGCTATGACGAGATCGTCGCCGGCGGCGGCATCGCCGACTATGCGGCCATCTTCGAGGACGTGAAAAAGCGCGATGAGCGCGATATGGGCAGGGCCGACAGCCCGCTCAGACCCGCCGAGGACGCGCACTTGCTTGACACGTCTGAAATGAGTATAGAGGCGGCATTCCAGGCGGCGAAGATGCTGATCGACGCGGCCTTGAAGGAGAAGATCTGAGGAAGGCCTCGTCCTCGGCCCCGGCCGGACTACCTGCCAGCATGATCCCGAAAACCGTATAGCGGTTTCGGGACGGATCATGCGAAATCAAGAATCCGGATCGTGACGACAATTCGACAGAATGGTCGGCACGTCCGAAGAAAGCCTGAAATTCCGTCCACGCGCCGGAAAGCCCCGTTGAAGGGGCGGACTGGATTCAGGCCGTTCAACGCTAACCACCGGCGCATATGCGTCTCAAGCGAGATGCAGCAGGAGATTATATGTCTGCAACCACCCCCACCCGTGATGATTTCGCAGCACTTCTGGAAGAGTCCTTCGCCAAGACGGACCTCGCCGAAGGCTATGTCGCCAAGGGCGTCATCACGGCCATCGAAAAGGACGTCGCCATCGTCGACGTCGGCCTCAAGGTCGAAGGCCGCGTGCCGCTGAAGGAATTCGGCGCCAAGGCAAAGGACGGCGCGCTCAAGGTCGGCGACGAGGTCGAAGTTTACGTTGAGCGCATCGAAAACGCGCTCGGCGAAGCCGTGCTCTCGCGCGAGAAGGCTCGCCGCGAGGAAAGCTGGCAGCGCCTGGAAGTGAAGTTCGAAGCCGGCGAGCGCGTCGAAGGCATCATCTTCAACCAGGTCAAGGGCGGCTTCACCGTCGATCTCGACGGCGCCGTCGCCTTCCTGCCGCGTTCGCAGGTCGACATCCGTCCGATCCGCGACGTGACCCCGCTGATGCACAACCCGCAGCCCTTCGAAATCCTGAAGATGGACAAGCGCCGCGGCAACATCGTCGTTTCGCGCCGCACGGTTCTCGAAGAGTCCCGCGCCGAACAGCGTTCTGAAATCGTTCAGAACCTCGAGGAAGGCCAGGTTGTCGAAGGCGTCGTCAAGAACATCACCGATTACGGTGCGTTCGTCGACCTCGGCGGCATCGACGGCCTGCTGCACGTCACCGACATGGCATGGCGCCGCGTCAACCATCCGTCGGAGATCCTGAGCATCGGCCAGCAGGTCAAGGTTCAGATCATCCGCATCAACCAGGAAACCCACCGCATCTCGCTCGGCATGAAGCAGCTCGAGTCCGATCCGTGGGATGGCATCGGTGCGAAGTATCCGGTCGGCAAGAAGATCACCGGTACCGTCACGAACATCACCGACTACGGTGCGTTCGTCGAGCTGGAGCCGGGCATCGAAGGCCTGATCCACATCTCCGAAATGTCCTGGACGAAGAAGAACGTCCATCCCGGCAAGATCCTGTCCACCAGCCAGGAAGTCGACGTGGTCGTTCTCGAAGTCGACCCGACCAAGCGCCGCATCTCGCTCGGCCTCAAGCAGACGCTCGAGAACCCGTGGCAGGCATTCGCCCATAGCCACCCGGCCGGCACCGAAGTCGAAGGCGAAGTCAAGAATAAGACCGAATTCGGTCTGTTCATCGGCCTCGACGGCGACGTCGACGGCATGGTCCACCTCTCCGACCTCGACTGGAACCGTCCGGGCGAGCAGGTTATCGAGGAGTTCAACAAGGGCGATGTCGTCCGTGCTGTCGTTCTCGATGTGGACGTCGACAAGGAGCGCATCTCGCTCGGCATCAAGCAACTCGGCCGCGATGCCGTCGGTGAGGCCGCCGCTTCCGGCGAACTGCGCAAGAATGCCGTCGTTTCGGCGGAGGTCATTGGCGTCAACGATGGCGGCATCGAGGTGAAGCTCGTCAACCACGAGGACATCACGGCCTTCATCCGCCGCGCCGATCTCTCGCGTGACCGCGACGAGCAGCGTCCGGAGCGCTTCTCTGTCGGCCAGACCGTCGACGCCCGCGTCACCAACTTCTCCAAGAAGGACCGCAAGATCCAGCTGTCGATCAAGGCTCTGGAAATCGCGGAAGAGAAGGAAGCCGTCGCTCAGTTCGGTTCGTCCGACTCCGGCGCTTCGCTCGGCGACATCCTGGGTGCGGCCCTCAAGAACCGCCAGGGCAACGAATAACATTCTTGCGCTGACAGCAATGGAACCCGCGGAGAGCGATCTCCGCGGGTTTTTTTGTGGGCGGAACGACAGACGCGCAAGATCGTGGTAGCGCCTGCGCCTATTTAGCGTTCGTTCAGTGGCGCTGCCCTGCTTGACGATTGCAATGAAGACCGCTGCGGACGGCGGCGCCGTTCGCGGATGATCGGCGCGACCGGGCAGAGCACGACGCTCAACCGAGTCCGCCGAGCTTCCTGTAGAGGTCGTAGGGGTCGGCGGCGTCCGGCTCTTCCGACGGACCGTCCTCGCCGTGCCGACGGGCGTCGCCTTCGCCGCCATCCTCCGCTCCGGCTTCGCCATCCTCATCGCTCTCGTCCTGAAGTTCCCGCTCCGGCTCGTCATTCTCCGCCTCCGCCTGCGCTGGCGGGAAGGGGACGAGCGCAAAGGGAATGACTTCTTTCGGCAGTCCGCTGTCGACGAGGAAGGCAATCGCCTGCTGCGTCGACCGGTCCTCGGGCGCCTGCCGTGGATGCTGCTGGATGGCGGCGCTGTCCCGGGCAGGAGGGTCGGGCCGGTCCGCCGCGGCCGGATCGACGGAAGGCTCGCCGCCTGCCATCGTGTTACGCGACCGAATGGCGGTATCCCGCGCCGGTGCCGGAGCGGGGAGGTCCCGTGACGGCTGCCGTCGATCGCTGGGGGATCCCGGCGCTTCCGATCGCTCGCCGACCGCCGGCTTGTGCAAGTCGCCGGGGCTCTCGGTCACAAGCGCCTTGACGGCATCGCCGAGGGCGCGCGAGGGGGCTGCCGTTTCATTCCGCGCGGCGGCCGGCCGCGCCTGTTGCCGGTCGCCTTCCCCCCTGGCCCGCTGCGGTCCGTAGGTACCGTCCGAATCCGGTCCCTCTGAGCCTTCTTCCGGCTCTCGCTCCGCCCCACTGTGTCGCGCCTGCTCCGTCTTCGCTCCGGCCTTGCCCCTTGCATCGGAGACGGGTGCGTCGCCACCCGGGGCTGCCGGTGTCTGGCCGGCTCTCTCTGCCGTTGCCCGTGGAGCGCTGCTGTCGGCATCGCGAGGCAAAATCCTGTGCACCGTTTCCGTGGAGCCGTCTTCAAGCGGGGCCGGACCATGCGTTTCGACCGGAGCCCGGCGGCTCTCGCCGGCATTTTCCGGCTTTGGACCCACACGCGCCGCGTCCGGCTTCCCCTCGGGCCGGTCTTCGATCGCCGGATCGGTTCCTCCGGCCTCGCCATCGGGGCCGAATGTTCTTTTCAACATCGCCTGCAGCAAGGCCGCGTCGGCCGATGTCGAGGCCGGCGCAGCGGGATTCTGCAGCGGCGCCGACGCCGACAGGGGCAGGCTGCGAATTGCAGGCCGTTCGGCAGGAAGCGGCGGTACGGCCCCGAACTCGGCCGGCGGCACGCTTGCCGCTTCGCGGACTGCCGCGGCGAGACGCTGTAGCGGATTGCGGGAAAGTTCCCTCTCGACGGCGAGACGTTCAGGTGCGGGCAGGGATTCGATGAACGCCAATAACTGTCGAGTGGCGGCCAGTCCCCTGTCCTGGGGCAGGAGCGTCGATTTCAGGAGGCGGGAAAGATCGTCGATCAACCGCGCAACGGCATCGCTGGAAAGCACCTGCTCGCCGGAAAGGTGACGAGCGAGCGCATCGAGGATCTTCTGGACCGCCTCTGCCCGCGGGCCCATGGACGGTAGCGAACGGCGAACACCCTGGGCGGCGTCATCCCCCGGGCCGGTCGCATTCCTGATCGTGACGATGGGCATCGGCATCTGCTCTCCAAGGTGCGCGGCGGCCTCGTGCCGAACTGTGCTCGCCGTCGCGATTTCATACTGTCGGAGGGGCGCTTCATGCGCTCGGTTGCTGCATGTCTGTGCCCGTAAAGTCGCAGTCGATTCCAGGAGACAGGCAGTGGCTGGCATGGTTCGCCGCGGGCTCGACGACAGCGATCTTTGCGAGTCTTCTCAGATGCGCAAAGTCGCTCTAACGCTTTGACGCCGCGCATCGAGCGCCAACGATAAGCCGAAGCGATTTATGAAGCGTTAACCATGTTGCAGGCGGTGGCCGCCGCCCTTGCACCGGACCTTCTCCCGGTCCATCCTGCCTCTGCCGAGACACCCGATCCCAGCGCGCCTTAATGGAGCCGCCGATGACAGTCCGTCCGCCGCAATCGCTCACCCCTCACGGGGCCACCGGCAGTGGTCTCAACGTTTTGGAATACGAGCTGATGGCGGAGCGCGCAGACGCGCTTGGCCGCCACGGGCTGAAGGTCGAGAAAGCGATCGCGGCGCTGAACGGCTTCGACGCCGGCACGCAGCCGCTGCAAGAACGGCATCGGCTGCTCGACGAGGCCGCCGATGCGGTCTGGGCATTTCTTATCCAGCGCGAAATATGCGGCTTACGCGACAGCCGCGATGCCGTTCGCCGCTATGGCATCCCGAAAGAGGTCATGGCGCGCCTGGGCATCGTCCGCAGAGGGTAGCCCCGGCCGGCTGATCGCAAGACCGCGGAACCTCCTATCGATACGGCGAATAGCAAACCCTATACAGCCCGCTATAGGCCAGATAACGGTTGGTCGCCGGATTGTAGGAGCGATAGCGCGAAAGGCACCAGTTCACATGCGCGCTGTAACCCCGCCCGACATAGCCGGGACGGTAATGGCGGTAGCCGTAATCGGGACGGAAATATCGGTAGCTATAGTAGCCGGGGCCGTAATAGCGGGGGCCGAAATAATAGCGGTTTCCATAATAGTAGCGTCCCGGATAGTAGCCGGGACCCGTCCCGAAATAGATGCTGATACCCGAGCGCCTCGGATAATAGCCGTCACCCCAGCCGCCGTAGGTGCCCGACCACGGCCCGTAATAGCGCGGACCCCAGCCATAATGATGTCCACGGTGGCGCACGGGCTCGATTTCCGCCGGCACCGAGGCGGCTATGTCGAGCGCCGGACGCGGCATGGCCGTGGCAGGCGCTGCAGGGGGGATCACGGAGGCGGCCGCCAATGCGCAGCTCAGAACGAAATTGCGAAATCCCGTCATCTTGTCCTCACTTTCAGAAAGCCGGGCTTTCTAGTTGCCGTCCCCTCTCTGTCCTTGGTTCTTGCGGGTTATCCCAACACCGAGGCGCGCGTCTGCATTGCCGGATTTCCGCGCCGGTCAGCGTGTCTCAAGCATGCGCCTCTTGAGCGGCGATGTCACTGAATTTCTTCAGCTATCGCCGCAGACAGTTGGTTCGCCGCGAAGTGCCGTCGCGCGATCGAACGATTTTGCCCCGGCTTTTTCGCCCTCCGACACGAAAACTTCAAAATGCCTGTTGACACTTTGGGCCGGGCCTTTTACATGCCGGTCCGTCGCCCAGATGGCGGAATTGGTAGACGCGCAGGTTTCAGGTACCTGTGCCGCGAGGCGTGGAGGTTCGAGTCCTCTTCTGGGCACCATTTCCCCTTTCAGATCGTCTCTCACGATCATGAATTGCAGAAAAGGCCCGGTTCGCCGGGCTTTTTGCATGTCAGGGGGTGCGCTCTTTGCCGCTCTGTCCGCTATTGCCCGGTTGGGGCGCGTCAATTGACCGTGACCGGCCGCGAGCGCATCCGCCTGACCGTTTCGCGCTCCGCCCGCTTGCAGCGCATCGGCGGCAGGTCGCGGTCCATCAGTTCCATGTCCTCGAGCACCATGTCGCCCATCTTCTTGAACGCGACGTCGAGCGCCCCCGCGCGATGCGCCGAGCGCAGGAAACCCGGAAGCCGGCGAACTTTATGGTCGAGCGGCAGCGGTTCTTCCGGAAAGACGTCGCTCGCCGCGAGGATATGGCCGCGCTCGACCGCCGCAACGAGCGCGTCGAAGTCGACGACGCCGGCGCGGCTGAGGAGGATGAAGGCGGCGCCGCGGCGCATCCTGGCGAAGGCCTCGACGCCGAGCAAGCCCTCGTTCTCGCTCGTCACGGCGGCGACCACGAAGACGAAATCGCTTTCAGCAAGCACCGTTTCCAGCGAAGCCGGCTCGACGCCGCTGTCCTCAAGAAGGGAGGTCGGCAGCCAGGGGTCATGAACGCGGATCCGGGCGCGGAATCCGGAAAGCACACGGTTCAAGGCTCGTCCGAGATCACCGAAGCCGATGATGCCGATCTCGGAGCCTGAAAGAAGCCGCGCCGAGCGGTTGCCTGCGCCGCCCCAGAGCTCGCGCCCTTCGCGGAAGGCGAGATCGGCATCGACGATGCCGCGGGCGAGATTGAGCGCCATTGCGAGACCCAGTTCCGCCACCGGTTCGGCGAAGACCTGCCCCGTCGTCAGCACATGAATGCCGCGGCGGAACAGCACCGCATAGGGCATGTTGTCGAGGAGATTGCTTTCGACATTGAGGATCGCCCGCAAGCGCGCCAAGCGCTCGAGCGTGTCTTCGTCCAAGGGCGGCTGGCCTATGATGTAGCGCGCCTCGCCGAGCGTCTCGTCGCCGAGCCCGGCGATGTCTGCGGGATCGGCTTCGATCACACGGTAGCGCCCATGGAGCAAGGCAAGGGCCTCGGCCGTGAAGATCAGATCGAGTGTGCGCGGCGCGGGGGCGCTGATGACGAGCGGCCGGTTCATCTCCGTCATGTCTTCCTCCCGATCGGCTGCGGACATCGCGGATGCTTCATCTTTGCAGGAGGAGGCAACCCTTGCCAAGACGGCTGCGGGTCAATAGTTCAGCCCGCGTTTCTGCCGCTCGAGCGACGGCGGCAGCCGCCCGCTCTGGAAGACCGGGCCGTCGCCTTTGCGGCAGCGGTAGATGGTTTCAAAGCGAGGTCGGCCGCTGGAGGGCTCGAACGGACCGTACCGGTCGACGAAAACCTGCTCACAGACCACGTCGGCACCTTCGCTGAGCGGGTCGAGCGGCTGCACGCCTGGAAGGTCGCGAAATGTCTGCGTAAGCTGCAGCGGCCACCCGTCCGCCAAGCCTGGCTCAGACGAGAGACCGAGAAGCAGGACGGCGAGGGAAAGCGCCGAGGCGGAACGAAACCTGATCATGCTTGCGGACTTTTCCGGCAGGGGCCGGCGAATTCGACGCCGACGCGAGAGGAACGGTATCGCGGCCGCCAAACTTGCGCTATAGGCCAACGACGTTGAAGGCATTTGGGGATTTTCAATGGCAAATACAATAAGGTTCCACGAGGGCGATATTTCCGCGACAGACGCCGCGCGCTATACGGGTGCGATCGCCATCGATACGGAGACGCTGGGCCTTGTCCCCCGCCGCGATCGTCTGTGCGTCGTGCAGCTCTCCCCGGGCGACGGCAGCGCCGATGTGATCCGCATCGCCGCCGGCCAAAGGCAAGCGCCCAATCTCGTGGCGATGCTCGCCGATCCCGCCCGCCAGAAGATCTTCCATTTCGGCCGCTTCGATATCGCGGTGCTGTTCCACACCTTCGGCGTCACGGCGACGCCCGTCTTCTGCACGAAGATCGCCTCGCGTCTCACCCGCACCTATACGGACCGGCACGGACTCAAGGACAATCTCAAGGAACTGCTCGACGTCGACATTTCCAAGCAGCAGCAATCGTCCGACTGGGCCGCCGATATCCTCTCGCCGGCGCAGCTCGAATACGCGGCTTCCGACGTGCTCCATCTGCATGCCCTGCGCGACAGGCTGACCGAACGCCTCCTGCGCGACGGCCGCATGGAGCATGCCGAGGCCTGCTTCGCCTTCCTGCCGACGCGGGCCAAGCTCGATCTGCTCGGCTGGGAAGAGACCGATATTTTCGCCCATAGCTGAGAGTGCGGCAGCTCAGGGCGTCAGCCACAGGAGAGCGGCATAACGTGCCGCCTTGCCGATCGTCACATAGACGAGGAAGATGGCAAGCGGGGTGCGCATCAAGCCGGCGGCCAAAGTCAGCGGGTCGCCGATGATCGGCAGCCAGGAGAAAAGCAGCACCGGCTGTCCATAGCGGATGAACAGCGTCTCGGCCTTCCGCCGGGCAGGCGAGGACACGGGAAACCACCTTCGGCCCTCGAAACGCACGAAGAACCGGCCGAGCGCGAAGTTGACGAGCGCTCCGAGCACATTGCCGGCCGTTGCCGAAAGAAAGAGTGCTGCCCGGCTCGTTTCGGCCGTAAGCGCCGCGGCGACGATCGCCGCTTCCGACAGGCCGAACAATAGGGTCGCGGAGAGAAAGGCGGCTCCGAAGACACCCGCAAGCATGCCGGGATCCAGCGTCAGCTCCTGTCGACGTGACCGAGATCGCGCTCCGGCTCGATGACGTCTCGGATCCGCTGCTTCAGTTCCTTCGGGCCGGGAAAGCCGCCATCGCGCTTGCGCTCCCAGACGAGCTCGCCATTGACGCGGATCTCGAAATTGCCGCCGGTGCCGGGGATCAGCGCCACTTCTCCAAGCGTCTCGGCAAAGGTCGACAAGAGTTCCTGCGCCATCCAGCCGGCGCGCAGCAGCCAGTTGCACTGGGTGCAATAGAGAATCGTGACGCGCGGCTTCTCACTCATTCGACATGTCCTGTTTGCGGTCTGCGGCCACAATAGCTTCGCGGTCGGCCCGGAACAACCGGCCCCTCACCGGCTCTTCACATAAATGTCAACTGGGAAAGTCATGATTTTGCCGCGCGCCCCTTGCTTTCAGAAGGGTGCGCCGCAAGAGACTTGTCCACTGCAACAGTTGCGAGAGAGACCTGATGACCGATACCACTCATACGACCGGCCGCCCGCGCGCGATCCTGCCGGCACTCGAAAAGCTTTATCTGCCGCTCGATAGCTTTGCCGAAACGCTGCTGCGCGTGCTTGCGGGCGCGCTGCTCGTCACCCATGGCTACGGCAAGATTCTCGATCCCTTCGGCGCGGTCGGCATGGTGGAAGGCCTCGGCTTCTATCCGGGCGTCTTCTGGTCGCCGCTGCTTTCCGCCACCGAATTCTTCGGCGGCATCTTCATTGCTATCGGCTTCCTGACCCGGCCGGCCGCCTTTGCGGCCACCATCGTGCTCATCGTCACGGTCTATTTCCATGGCATCGTCCAGGGCCAGGGTCTCGGCGGCGCAGAGAAATCCATACTTTGGGCGGCGATCACCTTCTTCTTCGCGATCCGCGGCGCCAACAGCCATTCGGTCGACGCCAAGCTCGGCAGGCAGTTCTGAGCCTGCCGTTTCGGCATACGGCCCGCTTCGGCCGTATGCCGGTCCGGTTCGAAGCCGCTCTTGCAAGCCGGCGCTGCCCGTGGTCATCTCGGTCGATGGAGGTGGACCATGCACGAACCGATCGAAGGCGGCTGTTTCTGCGGCCGCATCCGCTACCGGCTGAAGCGCCGGCCGATGTTCGTTCATTGCTGCCACTGTACCGATTGCCAGCGTCAACTCGGCAGCGCCTTCGCCATCAACGGCCTTGTCGAGGCGGAGAATGTCGAGCTTCTCCGGGGCGAACCCGATTTGGTGACGCTCACGACCGATAGCGGCCGCCCGCACGACGTCTACCGCTGCGCCGGGTGCCAGTCGCCGCTATGGAGCGACTACGGCCGGCGCAAGTGGCTCTCATTCCTGCGCCTGGCCACGCTCGACCGGCCGTCCGAATTCACACCCGATGTGCATATCTACACCCGCTCAAAGCTCGATTGGGTGCCGCTGCCGCCGGGTGCCAGGGCCTTCGAGGCCTATTACGACGTCAAGGCGGAGTGGCCGGAGGAGAGCCTGGAGCGGCTCGACGCGGCGCGGACCAAGGCAAAGGCGCAGCCTCGGTCATGACGTCGAACGAGCGCGAGACGATGATCGCGGGCGAGTGGTACGACTGGCTCGCTCCGGAACTCGACACGCTGCGGTATCGCTCGCGTCGCGCGGCGGTGCACCGGCACAACACGATGGCACCCGCCGAGCAGGCGCGACGATCCTTGTTTTCAGTGATTCCAGGAAATCAGCCTGGAAGCCGCGGCATCAGAATTGCCGATATCTGGACAGCGGCAGGCCGCGTCTTTCGACAAAGGCGTTTGCATCGGCGATTGCCTGAGCATTCTCCATGCGCCAGAGCCTTTGCTGTTCGGTCCTGACAGCTTGGGCGGTTCCCTCCTCAGCTGCGCGTGAAACGTCGATCTTGAGATCGCGCGCCCGAGAAAGCAGATCGCGCAATCACTCGTCGCCCATCTTCAGCGCCGCGATGAACGCCTCCTGCGGAATCTCCACCTTGCCGAACTGGCGCATGCGCTTCTTGCCTTCCTTCTGCTTTTCCAGAAGCTTGCGCTTGCGGGTGGCGTCGCCGCCGTAGCACTTGGCGGTCACGTCCTTGCGCAGCGCACGCACCGTCTCCCGTGCGATGATACGGCCGCCGATCGCCGCCTGGATCGGGATCTGGAACATGTGCTGCGGGATCAGGTCCTTCAGCTTCTCGCACATGACGCGGCCGCGCTTTTCCGCCGCCGAGCGGTGGACGAGCATCGACAGCGCATCGACCGGCTCGCCATTGACGAGGATCGACATCTTGACGAGGTCGCTCTCGCGATAGTCCGAGAGGTGGTAATCGAAGGAGGCGTAGCCCTTGGAGATCGACTTCAGCCGGTCGTAGAAATCGAAAACGACTTCGTTGAGCGGCAGGTCGTAGGTCAGCATCGCGCGGTTGCCGACATAGGTGAGTTCGGTCTGGATGCCGCGGCGGTCCTGGCAGAGCTTCAGGATGCCGCCGAGATATTCGTCCGGCGTCATGATCGTCGCGCGGATCCACGGCTCGCGGAATTCGGCGATCTTGACGACGTCCGGCATGTCGGCCGGGTTGTGCAGCTCCTTCTCGGTGCCGTCGGTCATGGTCAGCTGATAGACGACCGAAGGAGCGGTCGCGATCAGGTCGAGGTCGAACTCGCGCGACAGCCGCTCCTGGATGATTTCGAGATGCAGGAGTCCAAGGAACCCGCAGCGGAAGCCGAAGCCGAGCGCGGCGGAGGATTCCATTTCGAAGGAGAAGGAGGCGTCGTTCAGGCGCAGTTTGCCCATGGCGCTGCGCAGTTCCTCGAAATCGGCGGCATCGACGGGGAATAGGCCGCAGAAGACGACCGGCTGAGCGGGCTTGAAGCCGGGGAGTGCCTCTGCCGTCGGGCGCTTGTCGTCGGTGATCGTGTCGCCGACGCGGGTGTCGGCCACTTCCTTGATCGAGGCGGTGATGAAGCCGATCTCGCCGGGCCCAAGCGAATCCATCGCCACCATCTTCGGCGTCAGCACGCCCACCCGCTCGATCGTATATTTGGCGCCCGTGCCCATCATGCGAATGGTCTGGCCCTTGGTCAGAACGCCGTCGATGATGCGCACCAGAACCATGACGCCGAGATAGGTATCGTACCAGCTGTCGACGAGCAGTGCCTTCAAGGGCGCCTTCTCGCCGCCGGGGCTCTTCGGGGCCGGCAGCCTGTTGACGATCGCTTCGAGCACGGCGGGAATGCCGAGGCCGGTCTTTGCCGAGATCATCACGGCGTCGGAGGCGTCGATGCCGATCACCTCCTCGATCTGATCCTTGATCCGCTCCGGTTCTGCCGCCGGCAGGTCGATCTTGTTGAGCACGGTGACGAGCTCGTGGTTGTTGTCGATCGCCTGGTAGACATTGGCGAGCGTCTGGGCTTCGACGCCCTGGCTGGCGTCGACAACGAGCAGCGAGCCTTCGCAGGCCGAGAGCGAGCGCGAGACCTCGTAGGCGAAGTCGACATGCCCGGGCGTGTCGATGAGGTTCAGGACATAGGTCTCGCCGTCATTGGCCTTGTAGTGCAGGCGCACGGTCTGCGCCTTGATGGTGATGCCGCGCTCACGCTCGATATCCATGCTGTCCAGGACCTGCTCGGACATTTCGCGCTCGGCAAGCCCGCCGGTCGACTGGATCAGCCGGTCGGCCAGCGTCGACTTGCCGTGATCGATATGGGCCACGATCGAAAAGTTGCGGATGTGCGACAGGGGCGTCTTGGAATTTGGTGTGCTCATGGGCCGCATATAGCAGCGCGATCAGGCGGCGCAAAGCGGGAAATGAACGCCTCGTTCACTATAAATTCGGGCGTGAGGCGGCTACTCCGGACGCGCCTCCGCCTCACCCAATGGAGCGGCACTCGGTACCTGAGCGCTCTTCAGTTCGAAGGTCCCGCGAAGCGGCGGCGGGACGTGCTCGCGCGAGCGCAGGCGAAGGAGTACGAAGGCGGCGTAGAGCAGCGCCACCACCATCGTCGCGGGGATGAACAGGCCTGCGCCGAAGACGGGCGTGAATGCGGTCACCAGCAGCGGCACAACCGTCGCCGCCGTCGACCAGGCGACGAGCAGGGTGCTTGCCAGCGGCACGAAATCGTCCGGATCGGTGCGGTCGTTGGCATGGGCATTGGAAATCGAGTAGATCGTTTCGACAGCCCCGGCAAAAACCGCGAAGACCAGCATCAGCAGCCAGAGCCTGTCGAAAGAGACGGCGAGGGCCGCAAGCCCGGCCCCCGTGATGACCGCCGAAGTGGCGATCAGCACGATGCGGCGGTCGATGCGGTCGGAGAGCGCTCCCATCGGATACTGGATGAGAAGCAGCCCGAACTGCATGACGAACATCAGAGTCGCCACGTCGCGCTGGCTCATCGCATTGGCGGCGGCATAGATCGGCGTGAAGCCCTGCACCAGCATGGAGAGGCCGCCGGAGGCGAGCACGCCGATGAAGGCGACCGGGGAACTGCGCCACGCCATGGCGATGTCGATGCTGACCCGCGCGGGCGCGGGCGGTGTCGGCAGCCGCGTCAGTCCGATCGGCAGGATCGCGATCGCCGTGAAGAAGATCGTGGCGATCGGTGCGAGATTACCCTCGAGCGGGACCTGACCGAAGAGCCAGGCGCCACTCCCAAGCCCGATCACATAGGCCATGTAGAAGAGCGCCATGGCCTTGCCGCGCCAGTGATTGTCGCGGGCATGGTTCAGCCAGCTCTGCGCGATGATGAAGTTGGTGTTGGCGGCGGCGCCGTAAAGGCCGCGGGCAAGAATCCAGAGTACGGGGTTGACGCCGAGGCTGATCAATAGCGCGGCGAGGATGACGACCGCCATCGAGCAGGAAAAGGCTCGGGCATGGCCCACGCGGCGGATCAGCGGACCCGCCAGCACGCAGCCGACGAGACCGCCAAAGGCGATCGCCGTCACCGCGGCCCCCGGAACCCAGTCCGGCGCCATGGAGCGGGTCAGGACGAACGGGACATAGGCGAGCATCATGCCGTTGCCGATGGCGACCGCCGTCATCGACGTGACGATGCTGGCGATCGACAGGAGCGCCGAAGGGGACCTGCTCATGCTGGCGTTCCTCCCGAAGCCGCCTCGAAAGGCAAAACTAGCGCGGCGGCGGCCGCCGCATTGTCGCCCGAGCGGCATCTGCGAAATTTATTTTTGACGGCCCTTGACTCCACTATAGGAGAAATCCATTCTCAAATAATGGATGCAACCACCACTCTCGAACGGACGATCGGCGAGCGCGTGCGCGAACTGCGCGCGGCCGGGGCGCTGACGCTCGATGAACTGGCCACGCGCTCCGGCGTCAGCCGCGCGATGATTTCGCGCATCGAGCGCGGCGAGGCGAGCCCGACGGCCCAGCTCCTTGCAAAACTTTGCAGCGCGCTCGGCACGACGCTGTCGGCCCTTTTTGCTTCCGCAGGCAACGACGCCTCGCCAATTTCGCGGCGGGCGGAGCAGCGGCTGTGGCGTGATCCGGAAAGTGGCTATCTCCGCCGGTCGGTTTCGCCGGAAGGTCTCGGTTCGCCGGTCGATATCGTCGAGGTCGAATTTCCGCCGGGGGCGCGTGTCGTCTTCGAACGTCAGCCGGCCGACCGCGGCATCACCCAGCACCTCTGGCTCTTCTCCGGGCGGCTGGAACTGACGATGGAGAACGGTCCGCTGGTGCTCAAGGCGGGCGACTGCCTCTTCATGGGGCTCGAAGAGGCCCATGTTTTTCACAATCCCTATGATGAAACGGCGCATTACGCCGTCATCCTCTGCCGCACCAAGGTGTAATCATGCCCGATGCAATCATCCGTGTCCTGACCGAAGACCAAACCCGTGCCGCCCTGCCGGCGCTTGCCGAGGTGCTTTCCGATTGCGTCGAGGGCGGCGCATCGGTCGGCTTCATGCATCCCTTTACCCCGCAAAACGCACGATCCTTCTGGGAAAGCGTTGCCGCCGCGGTTGCCCGAAGCGAAACCGTGCTGATCGTCGCCGAGGTCGACGGCCGGGCGCTCGGCACCGTCCAGGTCGGCCTCGCGACGATGCCGAACCAGCCGCACCGCGCCGACATCAAGAAGCTGCTGGTGCATCGGCAGGCGCGCGGGCTCGGCCTTGCACGTCGGCTGATGGAGCAAGCGGAGGCCGAAGCGGTGAAAAGGGGAAGGCGGGTCCTGGTGCTCGATACCGCCACCGGCGAACCGGCCGAGGCCATTTACGAGCGCTTCGGCTGGCAACGGGTGGGCGTTGTTCCCGATTATGCGCTGATGCCGGACGGCCGCTATTGCGATACGACACTGTTCTACAAGCATCTTTCCGCCTAAGCAGGTTCCGCAAAAGTGTCCCACGGTTTTGCGATCAGAACCTGAGGAATCTAAGCAGACAATCGTGGGCAAACCCATGAATATCCTCTGAGCGCAAAACAACCCCTCAGCCCACTGCCGCAACGTGGAGTAGTCTGCTCAGGAACTCCATCAATCAGGACCCCCGAGATGCGCGTATTCTATTCCGAAGACCACAAACTCAGAGACGCCCGCACTGAACTGCATGGCGGCGAACTCGTTGCGCCCTTCGAGGCGCCGTTTCGGGCCGAGTGGATCCTCGCCGCCGTCAGGGAAGCCGGCTTTTCCGACGTCGTCGCGCCCGAGCGTCACGGCATGGAAACGGCACTGAAACTCCATGCGGCGGACTATCTCGAATTCCTCGAGACAGCCTGGAACCGCTGGGTAGCCGACGGCTATCGGGGCGAGGCCATTCCCGCCTGTTTCCCGGCGCGGCGCATGCGCCTGCATCCGCCGAAGGATATCGACGGGGCCCTCGGCTATTACGCCTTCGCCGCCGAAACGGCGATCACCGAGGGCACCTTCGCCGCCGCACGCGCCGCGATGGACTGCGCGCTTTCGGCGGCGGAGCATGTCGCGGCCGGCAATCCTGCTGCCTTCGCGCTCTGCCGCCCGCCCGGCCATCATGCCGCGATCGACCTTTTCGGCGGCTATTCCTTCATCAACAACGCCGCCTGCGCGGCCCAGCGGCTGCGCGATCTCGGCGCGACGAAGGCCGCCGTCCTCGACGTCGATTTTCATCACGGCAACGGCACACAGGATATCTTCTACGAACGCGGCGACGTGTTTTTCGCCTCGCTGCATGGCGACCCCGCCGATGCCTTTCCGCATTTTCTCGGCTTCGCCGACGAGGAAGGGGCCGGCGCCGGCCTAGGCTCGACGAAGAACTACCCGCTGCCGCGCGGCACGACCTACGACACCTGGAGCGCGGCGATGGACGATGCGTTGTCGCGCATCGCCGATTTCGGTGCCGAGGCCCTGGTTCTCTCGCTTGGGGTAGATACGTTCGAGCGCGATCCGATCAGCTTCTTCAAGCTGAAGTCGGAGGATTATCTCCGCATGGGGGAACGCTTGAAGAGTATGGGCTTGCCGATCGTCGTCTGCATGGAGGGCGGCTATGGAGTCCCGGAGATTGGCAAGAACGTCGCCAATGTGCTCAAGGGCGTCGCCCGCTGATTTTTCTCCATCCGGCTATTGACCTCAACTTTGGTTGAGGTCCTATCAATGATCGCGCTTGTCAGGCCGCGATCGAGCGGCCGGGCTTTCAGCTAAAGGAGAAGTCGATGAGTGAGATTGAGCAGGCCGCGTCGCAGCCCCTGTACCGTGTGAACAAATTCGCTGTGCCGCCGGCAGCGAGAGACGAGTTCCTCGAGCTCGTGGCAAAGACCTTTGCCGTCGTCCGCAGCCAGGAGGGTTATGTACGCGATTGGATACTGGAGCAGAATGCCGGTCCGGGCGTGTTCAATTTCGTCACGATGATCGAGTTTGCGAGCGAGGAGGTCGCGCCCCGGATCGTAGCCGCCCTGACGGCACTGGACAGGGAACTGCGCCTCGACCGGGAAGCGATGATGGGGCGGCTCAATATCCGCACCGATTTCGGCAGCTACAAGCGCCTGGACTCGGCTGTTGCGTGACGCATCAGGAGATGAAGAAGCTCGAGAGCCCCTGGCCGGCGGCGAAGGCGGCATAGCCGAGCACGGCGAAATAGGCGGCCGTAGCGACGAGAAAGAAATAACCGGCTGCCACCATCAGCCCATCCCGCTGAATGATGCCGAGCGACAGCAGCAGAATGGCGATCGCGGGCAGCGTGTTCGACAGCGGCACCAGCCCGAGCGGGAACATCAGCAGAATGCCGCCGGCCATGATCATCAGGCCGTTGAAGCGGTTCATGACGGCGCCTTGGGTAAGTCCGTGAAGTCGCGGCCGCACGAAACGGTCGAGTTTCGCGACGAACGCCGCTCCCTTGCGGAGCGTCGGCACCAGCTTTTCCGTGTCGATTTTCCGGTCGAGAATGCGCCGCGGCAACCAGGGGAGGCGGTTCAGCGTAATCGCCAGAGAGATGAGGATGATGGCTGCCCCGAAGACGGTGCTCACCCCGGGGATCGACACCGGAATCAGGAACGGCAGCGCCAGCAGCGCGCAAAGAAGCAGGAATCCCTGCTCGCCGATTTCGACCATCAACTCGCGCAGCGTGATCGTATTGCCGCGGATCGAAGCGATCATGCCGGCGAGCGTGTCGCTGAGACTGCGTTCCGTATCGCCGAACTCGATCGTCATGTCTGGCCCTTCTCCAATCGCTCTGGTCCGCCTGCAACACCCGCCATGCGGGGGGCTCGTCCCAATTGCCTCAGTAATACATCCTGGTGCCGAATGCGACTCCGCGCGACGGAGCCGCCAATCCTGAAGAGAAACGCTTTACCGCGGTTGTGGGAGGCTCGGTTAGCGGGTGCTCTGGACAGCAATGTGGCGAAAGATTGCGCTCGCCACGAGCCTTCTTGCCGGCCGTGGCGCGGCCAGCCCCTGTGGAAAGCAGTCGCCGCTTCATCTTCCTGCCGCAATCCATGGTATGAAGCAGCTTCAGCACCAATGGGGATTACTGATTCGATGATCAAGAAATGCGCCATCCTTGCAGTTGCCGCCGTCTATCTCTCCGGATGCACGACCACCGATCCCTATACGGGGGAGCAGAAGATGTCGAACACGGCCGGCGGCGCGCTGATCGGCGCGGGCCTTGGCGCGGCGACCGGTCTCCTGGTCGGCGGCAGCGCTGCCGGGCGCCGTGACGCCGCACTCGTCGGAGCCGGCATCGGCGCGCTCGGCGGCGGCCTCGTCGGCAACTACATGGATCAGCAGGAGGCGGAACTGCGCGCCCAGCTCCAGGGCACCGGCGTTTCGGTGACGCGCGCCGGAGACCGCATCATCCTCAACATGCCGTCGAACATCACCTTCGCGACCGACCGCGATCAGGTGATCCCGGACTTCTACCCGACGCTCGATTCCGTCGCGATCGTGCTGCGCAAGTTCAACAAGACGCTGATCGACGTCGACGGCCATACCGACTCAACCGGCAGCGCGTCCTACAACCAGGGTCTCTCCGAGCGCCGCGCCGCCTCCGTCGCCAACTATCTCGGCAGCCGCGGCATCGACCAGCGGCGCATCTCCACCATGGGCTACGGCCTGCAGCGCCCGATCGCCTCGAACGCCACGGAAGCCGGCCGCGCCCAAAACCGCCGCGTCGAAATTTCGATCGCGCCGATCAAACAGGGCTGAGTCTCGCACCCGCATTCGTAGGGGCCGCCGGGAAACCGTGCGGCCTTTCGGGTTAGAATCGGTAGCGCAGGATCCGGCCCATACGGCAGTGGACGAAGCCGAGTTGCAGGAACTGCACGGCGATGCGGGTCGGCGGTGACAGGCGCGCGAGTTGTGCGCCATTCCATTCGCAATGATCTTCGACGAGCGCGAGACCCGGCACCTGCCGCTCAAGCTCGGTTGCGTCGTCGACGGCCCAACGGAGCACGGCGCCAGTGGCCCGTATGGCGGGATTGTAGCGGAGCAACCGGGTCGCCATCGCGCTATAGGCGTCGAAGGCAATTTCGCCGCTGGGGAAATAGCCAACAAGACGTTGCAACAATGCCGACACCTGATCCGGTTTCAGGTAGGGCAGCACGCCTTCGGCAATGATCATGGCGGGACCGTCGCTGGGGAGCTTCTCCATCCATTTCTTTCCGAGGATCGATCCGGCGATCATCGCGTAGCCTTCATGGCAGGGATAGACCTTCCGCCTGAGGGCGATGACGTCCGGAAAATCGATGTCGAACCAGCGCACCTGCCGGGGAGGCGAGACGCGAAAGACCCGGCTGTCGAGCCCGCAGCCAAGATGGACGACGATTGCATCGGGATTCCGGTCGATAAAGGCGGCGGTCCAGCGGTCGAGCAGGTGGGCGCGGATGGCAATGCCGACGGCCATGTCGTGGCCGACCCTCAGCCGCTCGAAGTCCTGGCCGATCCGCCGGAGCACCGCGGCGGCGCGGCGATCATCGAGGAGGGAGTCCGGCATGCAGCTTTCATCAGCCTTCGCCTGCAGCGTGATGAGCAGGGTTTCCCTCACTCCCGTGAAGCGGATCTCCGGTTCCATCGCGTTCTCCGGGGCCGTACGAAACGGGATGGGGAATGCCGCATTCGTGCGCCCGCATACCGCGCTTTTAGCCTTTTGGATCGATTTCGAAGATGCTCAACTGTCCTCGAATTGTCGGAACCTTGGACAGGTATCGCCTCTTAAAGCATCGGCCCGAAAATCGGAACCGATTTTCGGAAAGCTCGATGCGCCGTTTCAAAGAGTTGCAGCGACCTTATCAGCTTGTCGCGCCGATGATGACCACCCTGCAGTGGAACCTTAGCCCTTCGGGGGATAGCTATGCGGGTTTCCCCGGAAATCGGTGATCGTGTAGCTGCCGCCGCCCTCGGATGAAATCGCATTTGCGCTGACGACCGCCTTGCCGTGGCCGCCGGGTATATCGAGGATATAGGTCGGCTGGCAGAGGCCGGAAACGCGGCCGCGAAGAGACGCCGCAATGGCCTGGCCCTCCTCGAGCGACAGCCGGAAGTGGCCGGTGCCCGGAGCGAGGTCCGGGTGGTGCAGGTAATAGGGCTTTATCCGTGTTTCGACGAAGCCGCGCATCAGGTCGGCGAGCACTTCCGGGTCGTCGTTGACGCCCTTCAAGAGCACCGTCTGGCTGACCATGACGATGCCGGCATCGATCAGCCGGGCGGCGGCGGCGCGCGCTGCGGCCGAGAGTTCCCGCGGGTGATTGGCATGGAGCGCGACATAGGTCGCCTTGCCGCTTGCCTTCAGCGCCTCGGCGAGATCCGCATCGATCCGCTCCGGCTCCACGACCGGCACACGCGTGTGGAAGCGTACAACCTTCACGTGTTCGATTGCGCGCAGCCGCTCCAATATCTCCTGAAGCCGTCGGGGCGACAGCACGAGGGGGTCGCCACCGGTGAGGATCACCTCCCAGATTTGCCGATGCCCCGCTATATAGCCGATCGCCGCCTCGAGTTCGGCGGCCGTCAATGTGCCCAGCCCCTGCGGGCCGACCATCTCGCGCCGGAAACAGAAGCGGCAATAGACCGGGCAGACATGCACGGCCTTGAGCAGCACCCGGTCCGGGTAGCGATGGACGATTCCGGTCACCGGGCTATGGGCGCCGTCGCCGATCGGGTCGGTCCGCTCTTCGGGTGAAAGCGTCAATTCGGCCGGATCCGGTACGAACTGCCTGGCGATCGGATCGTTCGGATCGTCATGGTCGATCAGGCCTGCGACCGCCGGGGTGATCGCCACGGCATAGCGGGAGGCAACGCGGGAGACAGCTTCTTCGGCCGTGACGTCGATGAGGCCGGCTCCGGCGAGCTCACGCGCTGTCCTGATCGGGCGATCTATGGTCATGCGCTTGCCTCTGCGACCGGCGCCCATAGAACCTGCTCGATGCGGGAGGCCCCGGTCGCGAGCATGACCAGGCGGTCGAAGCCGAGCGCGATGCCGCTTGCCTCCGGCATCCTGGCAAGCGCCGCCAGGAAGTCCTCGTCGAGCGGGTAAGTTTCGCCATAGACCCGCGCCTTCTCGGCCATTTCCAACTCGAAGCGCCGGCGCTGTTCGGCGGCGTCGGTGAGTTCGCCGAAGGCATTGGCCAGTTCGACGCCGCAGGCATAAAGCTCGAAGCGCTCGGCGACACGGGGGTCGCGGGAGGCAGGTCGAGCGAGCGCCGCCTCGGCGACCGGATAGTGATCGAGGATCGTCGGACGGCCGAAGCCGAGATGGGGCTCGACCTTCTCGACGAGCACGCGGCTGAACAGATCCGTCCAGTTGTCGTCATGGGCGACGCGCAGGCCCGCCGCGCGCATGGCGGCGGCCAGCCTCTCCCGATCGGTCGAACCGTCCTTTTCGATCGAGGCTAGGAGGTCGATGCTGGCAAAGCGCTCGAAGGCCTCGGCCAGTGACAGCCGCTCCGGCTCCAGGAAGGGGGCACAGGCACGACCCTGATAGGTGAAGGCCCGTGCGCCGGCGGTCCCGGCGGCGGTCGCAAGGATTTCGGCGCAGTCGCGCATCAAGGTCTCGTAGCTCTCCCCGGCACGATACCATTCGAGCATAGTGAATTCCGGATGGTGCAGCGGTCCGCGCTCGCGGTTGCGGTAGACATGGGCGAAGCAGGCGATGCGCCTCTCGCCGGCGGCAAGCAACTTCTTGCAGGCGAACTCCGGAGAGGTGTGAAGATAAAGTGGCTGGATCGAACCGTCATGGCCGATCGCCTCAGTTGCAAAGGCGTGCAGATGCGCCTCATTGCCGGGCGACACCTGCAGCGTCGCGGTGTCGACTTCGATGAAATCGCGCTCCTCGAAGAAGCGGCGCAAGGCTGACTGGATGCGGTTGCGCCCGATCAGGAAAGGGCGCCGGTCGGCGTGGACATCCGGGGTCCACCAGGGAGAGGCATGCGGCATGTCGGTCTGATCCAAGCTTTCTTGCGCGCGGCGTGCCGGCTTAGGCTGGCATTTGGCGCAAATTTGCGGTACTGGCGGCGCGAAACTCCATTCTCGCGTCGTCATGGACCCATCGGGCCCGCTCGTGTCGCGTACCTCTGTTACAAGGAAGACTAATGGTCAAGGTCATCGCTTCTTCTGTCCGCAAGGGCAACGTCCTCGATGTCGACGGCAAGCTCTATGTCGTGCTCACCGCGCAGAACTTCCATCCGGGCAAGGGCACGCCGGTCACGCAGGTCGACATGCGCCGCATCTCCGACGGCGTGAAGGTCTCCGAGCGCTACCGCACGACCGAGCAGGTCGAGCGCGCCTTCGTCGAAGACCGCGAGCACACCTTCCTCTACGAGGATGCCGAAGGCTTCCACTTCATGAACCCGGAAACCTACGACCAGCTCGTCATGTCGGCCGAGGATATCGGCGACCAGAAGTCCTACCTCCAGGAAGGCATGGCGGTAATGCTGTCGATCCATGAAGGGATTGCCATCGCCATCGACCTGCCGCGCCACGTGGTCCTCGAGATCACCGAGACCGAACCGGTGGTCAAGGGTCAGACGGCCTCTTCCTCCTACAAGCCGGCCGTTCTTTCCAACGGCGTTCGCACCAGTGTGCCGCCGCACATTCAGGCCGGAACCCGCGTCGTCATCGCGACGGAAGACGGCTCCTACGTCGAGCGCGCCAAGGACTGAGGAGCGCTCGAGCAGACATCCAAGTTGGGGGGTGTAACCCGAGGACTAACCCAGGACTATCCCTCTCTCCGCTCGCGGGGAGAGGGACGAAGTCGGCGCCGCGAGTCCCTTCTCGCCGTCCAAACGGGGAGAAGATCGCGGCAGCGGGATGAGGGGCAGAGCGCGGTGCGATGTCTCACGCGCCAGTTCCGCGTCCGCCGGTCGATTGCGCAATCACGAGAGCGAGGCACCCGCATGTTTCCATTGTCGCATATGATGAAGGCCTTCATCCGCACGGGTCGCCTGACGGTGATCGATGCCGATGGCAAGAGGCACGTCTTTTCCGGCGAGCCCGGCCCGAGCGTGACGATGCGGCTGACGGACAGGCGGCTCTATCGCAGCCTCGTCTTCAATGCGGAGCTTGCCGCCGGCGAGGCCTATATGGACGGCACCATGCGCTTCGAGGAGGGGTCGACGCTGAGGGATTTCCTCACCCTCTTCTCGATCAATCGCCTATCGCTTGGCTCCTATCCGATCCAGAAGCTCCTGCGCGCGATCAAGATGCGCTTCCGCAAGCGTCAGCAGGCGAACCCGAAAGGCAAGGCTCAGCAGAACGTCGCCCATCACTACGACCTCGGCAATGACTTCTACAGGCTCTTTCTCGACGAGAACATGCTTTATTCCTGCGCCTATTTCCGCGATCCGGGCGAGACGTTGGAGGCGGCGCAGCGCAACAAGCTGAGGCTGCTCGCCGCCAAGCTCTGCCTGAAGCCCGGCATGAAGGTGCTCGACATCGGCTGCGGCTGGGGCGATCTCGCCCTCTATCTGGCGGCGCTGGAAAACGTCGAGGTCTTCGGCGTCACCCTCTCCAAGGAGCAGCAGGCGCTCGCCACCGAGCGGGCCCGCGCGGCGGGACTTGCCGACCGGGTGCGGTTCGAACTCAAGGACTATCGCGATGTCGACGGGCCCTTCGATCGCATCGTTTCCGTCGGCATGTTCGAGCATGTCGGTGTTCACCACTATGACGAATTCTTCAAGAAGCTGAACGCGCTGATGCCGGATGACGGGCTTGCCGTCCTGCATTCGATCGGCCATATGAGCCCGCCCGGAATGGCCAGCCCTTGGCTTCGCAAATACATTTTCCCTGGCGCCTATTCGCCGGCCCTCTCGGAAGTCTTCGAGGTCGTCGAGCAGAACAGCCTCTGGGTGACGGATCTCGAATTCCTGCGCCTTCATTATGCGACGACGCTCGCCCACTGGTGCGAACGGTTCGAGAAAAACCGCGACAAGGTGACCGCCATGTATGACGAGCGCTTCGCCCGCATGTGGGAATTCTACCTGATCAGCGCGGAAATGATGTTCCGCACCGGCAGCCAGCTCGTGTTCCACATGCAATTGTCGCGTTCGCGCGACGCGGCGCCGATCGTGCGCGATTACATAACCGATCGCCAGCGCACCTATATGGAGCGGGAAAAGGCGTTCGATCTCTCGATCTGAGCCGGGCGCCAAGAGGATTCGCCTTGACGGCCCGACGGACGGCAATTATCCATCTTTAGAACTATTCTAAAGATGGATTCTTGCGATGCTTGCCCGCCTTTTCTCCCGCTCCAAGCGGCGGTTTCTCTCGCTCAGCGAACAGGAAATGCTTGCGCTTGCGATTTCGTCGGAAGAGGACGATGGCCGCATCTATCTCGCCTATGCGGATGCGCTTCGCGACAAATATCCGAACTCGGCAAGAGTTTTCGAGGAAATGGCGGAGGAGGAAAGCCGGCACCGCCAGGCTTTGATCGACCTGCATGTCGCCCGCTTCGGCGACCGCATTCCGCTCATTCGCCGCGAGCATGTGCGCGATTTTCCCGAACGCAAGCCCGATTGGCTGATCGCCGAAATGCCGATCGAAAAGGCGCGCGAGGAGGCGGAGGCGATGGAGGCGGCGGCGCACCGTTTTTACGTCGAGGCGGCGGCGCGCAGCCGGGACGCGGCGACGCGCAAGCTTCTGGGGGATCTCGCAATTGCCGAGAAGTCGCATGAATCGCTCGCCCGCCGGCTTGGAGAAGAGCATACGCCCGAGGACATACGCGACGCGGAGGACCAGACGTCACGCCGGCAGTTCATTCTGACGTATGTGCAGCCGGGACTTGCCGGACTGATGGACGGCTCCGTTTCGACGCTCGCGCCGATCTTCGCCGCCGCCTTCGCCACGCAGGACACATGGCAGACCTTCCTCGTCGGGTTATCCGCCTCGGTCGGCGCCGGCATTTCCATGGGCTTCACCGAAGCCGCGCATGACGACGGCAGGCTTTCGGGCCGCGGCTCACCGGTCAAGCGCGGCCTAGCGTGCGGCATCATGACCGCGTTGGGCGGCCTCGGCCATGCGCTGCCCTATCTCATTCCGCATTTTTGGACGGCGACGGTCACCGCCATCGTTATCGTCTTCTTCGAACTCTGGGCGATTGCCTTCATCCAGAACCGCTATATGGAGACGCCGTTCCTCAGGGCCGCTTTCCAGGTCGTGCTCGGCGGCGGCCTAGTGCTCGCGGCCGGCGTCGTCATCGGCAACGCCTGACGGATGGCTGGCGCATCGGTCCGAAAATCGGACCCGATTTTCCGATGGCACGATGCGTAGATTCAGTTCAAGGAGTTGTATTGTAAGGCATGAAAAAGGGCCGGCTAACCGGCCCTTTTTCGACATCCCCCTCGATAGTTATTGCTACTGGCCAACCGAGCCGACGAGCACCTCCGCGCTGTTGTCGATCGTGACCCAGTGGCCGCTATTGCGCGTGGCCTGACGCTTGAGAAAACGATAGGGCGTCTGAGTCCAGAGCTTCACGCCATTATCGAGATTGTCGAGAATGAAGTCGCCCTGGGCGGTCCGCACCGTCAACACGGCGTGCCCCTCGCCATCCGGCTTGCGCACAACGGTCAACAGCAGGTCGCCGGCGGAAAAGCCTTTCTGCATCAGGCGCCTGCGCTTTTCGAGCGCGAAATCCTCGCAGTCGCCCTTGCCGGCATCGGGATAGGCCCAGACTTCCTCCCTGCCGTAGAGTTCCTGATCGGTGATCGCTGCGATCTGACGATTGACCGAGGCGTTCACCTGCCGGATGGCGGTCCAGCCGCTGGCGGTGACGCGCGGTGCCGTGCCTGTCCTCGAACGGACGCTGCATTCGCCCTTATGATTCTGGCAGAACTCGTAATGCCCAATTGGCTGCGAGGTCGCCGAACCGGTCTGCATCCAGGGAGAAGCACCCGCCTGCGCGGGAATTGCCATGTTTGCCGAAAGGAAAATTGCGCAGAGTCCAGCTGCGCTTACCTTAACCCCATTCCAAATTGCCATACAAATCCCCTGCAACGCGACCTGCTGTTCCCGCCTTGTCGCGCAATCCTGAGTTGATGACAGCTTTTTTAGGATTTCCCCTGACGCTGTTCTAATCGTTAACAAAGAGTTAATATTGTCTGATCCTCGGAGTCAATCGGCTGAATGGCGGATTAGCCTTTATGGTTAAGCGCCCCAACGAAAAGCGCGCAGGACCCTGCGCCCCCGGGCTTCCCGGGTTCTTTCAACAGCAGGTGAAATTCTTATTGCGGTGTCCGGCGGCCGATCAGGCCTTGGCGATGAGCGCGTCGATCGCCTGTTTCAACCTGGCAATGTCTTCCTCTCGCGACAACCGATGGTCGCCATCGCGAATGAGGGTCATCACCACGTCGTCCGACGGCATATGCTCGATCAGCCTGAGCGCATGCGTGTAGGGGACGTCCGGATCGCACATGCCCTGGAGAATATGCACCGGGCAGCCGGTCTCGATCGGCCCTGTCATCACCCGGTTGTCGCGGCCGTCCTCGATGAGGGCGCGGGTGAAGATGTTGGGCTCGGGACTATAGTCCGACGGCTCCTCGAAATAGCCTTTCGCGGCAAGCGACGCCTTTTCGGCTTCGGTGAGATTGGGCTCGATCAGCTCGGCGGTGAAATCCGGCGCAGGGGCGATCAGCACGAGGCCGGCAACCCGCTCGCCCTCGCCGCGGCGCCTGAGTTCCTCCACGAGCCGGAGTGCGATCCAGGCGCCCATGGACGAGCCGATGAGGATCACCCGTCCGCTCGCTGCATGATCGACGACTGCGAGGCTTTCCTCCAGCCAGCGCGAGATCGTGCCGTCTCTGAACGGGCCGCCGGAGGCGCCGTGGCCGGAATAGTCGAAGCGGATGCAATCGGTTCCGATGGCGCGGGCATGGCACTCAACCTCCACCGCCTTGGTCCCGGTCATGTCGGAGCGATAGCCGCCGAGCCAGACGAGGGCGGGCAGCGTCGAGGCCGGTTTGGCGCGAAAGATGCGCAGGGCGATCATCCGCGCCGCGGCGTCCTTGCCCACCTCGATCCGCGAGATTTCGGTTTCGGCCGGCGTCGCTGACATTGCACGTCTCCCTTTGGACCGCGATTCGCCGGGTCGATCGAGCCCGGCGCCGAACCGGAGCGGCGACGAAGGCGAAAAATCGCGCTCCCTTCGCTCCATCTCGCCCGAACGCATCCGATTCGAGCGGATTTTCTTCTAAAACAGATTCGCCAGCGCTTCGACAGGTGGTGATTTTCCCTGCGCACCATGCTATTGACTCTGGAGCCGCAATTCACACATTGCCGTACAGTGACTATTTCAAGCGCATCGTTTGAAATCGCGCTGACCGTTTTTGCACCATTAGCACGCAAACAGCTCGAGGAGAGTACGACCATTCGCAGACCGTTCAAAGCGGACGCCCCGGTAAAAGAAGGGCCTCGCGCAAACAAGGAAATCCGGGTTCCCCGGGTCCAGCTCATCGATGCCGAAGGCCAGAATCTGGGCGACGTGCCGATCGACCAGGCGCTCCGCATGGCGGACGAGGCCGGTCTTGATCTGGTGGAGATCGCACCGAACTCAGACCCGCCGGTGTGCAAGATTCTCGATCTTGGCAAGCTGAAATACGCCAACCAGAAGAAGGCGGCCGAGGCGCGCAAGAAGCAGAAGATCGTCGAGATCAAGGAAATCAAGATGCGCCCGAACATCGACACCCATGATTACGAGGTGAAGATGAAGGCCATGAACCGTTTCTTCGAGGAAGGCGACAAGGTGAAGGTGACGCTGAAGTTCCGCGGGCGCGAAATGGCCCACCAGGAGCTCGGCATGAAGCTTCTGATGCAAGTCAAGGACGATACCCAGGCGATCGCCAAGGTCGAGGCCGAGCCCAAGCTCGAAGGCCGGCAGATGATGATGGTGCTGGCGCCGAAGTGATCGGCGCCGCTGCGCGTCGCCCGTCTCATCCGTCTGCGATCCTTGAACCGAGGTCGATTCAGGGAGACTTGCAGGAGGACCGATATGATGAAAATGCCGCCTCCGGGCGGCTTTTTCATGGGCTTCGCCGCAGCATGTCCTTTTCCTTGAAATCGCGGTCGATTTACGAGGCGCGCGGTCGTCGGCTTCTTCTGCAGCCGGGTTGCGTTTTTCCGGAGGGGCGGTTATAAGCCCCCGTCCGAACGGTCCGGCAGGGCATGCCGTGGCCGTTCTTAACGCTGGAGAGGGGCCACGTCTGCCCGTTTCGACAATGAAGAACAATGGAGTAGCAAAATGCCCAAGATGAAGACGAAATCGTCTGCCAAGAAGCGGTTCAAGATCACCGCCTCCGGCAAGGTCAAGGCGCAGGCTGCCGGCAAGCGCCACGGCATGATCAAACGTACCAACAAGTTCATTCGCGACGCGCGCGGAACCATGGTTCTCGCCGAAGCAGATGGCAAGAAGGTCATCAAGAACTACCTGCCGAACGGTCTCTGAGACGTCAGGCATATTGGATACTAAGGAGATCATGACATGGCACGTGTAAAACGCGGCGTAACCGCCCACGCCAAGCACAAGAAGACGCTGAAGGCCGCCAAAGGTTTCTACGGTCGCCGTAAGAACACCATCCGCGCCGCCAAGGCAGCGGTGGACCGTTCCAAGCAGTACGCCTACCGCGACCGCAAGGTCAACAAGCGCAATTTCCGCGCGCTCTGGATTCAGCGCATCAACGCTGCCGTGCGCGAACACGGGCTGACCTATGGCCGCTTCATCGACGGCCTGAACAAGGCCGGCATCGAGATCGACCGCAAGGTTCTCTCCGACATGGCGATCCATGAGACGGCTGCATTCACGGCGCTCGTCGAAGCTGCCAAGAAGGCGCTCGCCTATCTCAAGGAAGCCGGTACGGCAAACGAGTTTGAAAGCGCTGTCCGTTAAGCCAGCGTTTTCCCAAGACCGTTTCTAAAAATTGTTGGGAAACCCGCGCTGGCAGGGCTGGCGCGGGTTTTTCTTATTCGGCGCATCGTCCGCGATCGATGCGATCACATTGCTGAAGAATTGAACCGATACACCGACCATTCCCGCATCGAGGCAGGACAGAATGAGCGAACTGGAAACATTGGAACGGACATTGCTGGCGGAGATCGATGCCGCCGGCGACGAAGGGGCGATCGAGGCAGTGCGCGTCGGCGCGCTCGGCAAGAAAGGCTCGATTTCCGAACTCCTGAAGACGCTCGGCACGATGAGCCCGGAAGAACGCCAGACGCGCGGCGCCCGGATCAATGCGCTGAAGACCACGGTGACCGAGGCGATCTCCGCCCGCAAGTCGGCCCTGAAGGATGCCGCGATCGCCGAGCGGCTCGCGCGCGAGACGGTCGATATCACCCTGCCCGTGCGCTCCTCGCCGGCCGAGCGCGGTCGCATCCATCCGATCAGCCAGATCGTCGACGAGATCACTGCGATCTTCGGCGACATGGGCTTCTCGATCGCCGAAGGGCCGGACATCGAGACGGACTACTACAATTTCACGGCTTTGAACTTCCCGGAGGGCCACCCCGCCCGCGAGATGCACGATACCTTTTTCTTCGAGCCGGACGAGAAGGGCGAGCGCAAGGTGCTGCGCACGCACACTTCGCCGGTACAGGTGCGCACGATGGAGGGTCAAGAGCCGCCGATCCGCATCATCATCCCGGGCAAGACCTACCGGCAGGATTCCGATGCCACGCATTCGCCGATGTTTCATCAGGTCGAGGGGCTCGTGATCGACAAGACCGCCAACGTCGCCAACATGCGCTGGGTGCTGGAAGAATTCTGCAAGGCCTTCTTCGAGGTGGACCAGGTGACGATGCGCTTCCGCCCGTCCTTCTTCCCCTTCACCGAGCCGTCCTTCGAGGTCGACATCCAATGCGACCGCTCCGGCCCGATCGTCAAGTTCGGCGAAGGCAAGGACTGGATGGAGATCCTCGGCTGCGGGATGGTGCATCCGAACGTGCTGAGGGCCGGCGGGCTCGATCCGGACGAATATCAGGGCTTTGCCTGGGGCATGGGCCTGGACCGCATCGCCATGCTGAAATACGGCATGCCGGACCTGCGCGACTTCTTCAACGCCGATGTCCGCTGGATGACCCATTACGGCTTTCGCCCGCTCGACATGCCGACGCTCTTCGGCGGCCTGTCGTCGTGATCGCCCGCGCAAAATTCAAAAAGACACAGGTGAAATCATGAAATTCACGCTTTCCTGGCTGAAGGACCATCTGGAAACCGACGCCTCGCTCGAGGAAATCTGCGCGCGCCTGACGATGATCGGTCTCGAAGTGGAGGATGTCGACGACAAGGCCGCCTTCAGGCCCTTCGTCATCGCCAGGGTGATCTCGGCCGAGCAGCACCCGAACGCCGACAAGTTGAAGGTGCTGAAGGTCGACACCGGCTCCGGCGAGCCGGTGCAGGTCGTCTGCGGCGCGCCGAACGCGCGCAGGGGCCTCGTCGGCGCTTTTGCCGCCCCCGGCACCTATGTGCCCGGCATCGACGTGACGCTCTCGGTCGGCAATATCCGCGGCGTCGAAAGYCGCGGCATGATGTGCTCGGAAAAGGAACTCGAGATATCCGAGGACCATACCGGCATCATCGACCTGCCCGAAGACGCGCCTGTCGGCACAAGCTACGCGACCTATGCGGGCCTCGACGATCCGGTCATCGAGATCAACCTGACGCCGAACCGGCCGGATTGCACCAGCGTTCACGGCATTGCCCGCGATCTCGCAGCGTCCGGCCTCGGCACCTTGAAGACCGGGCCGGCACCGTCCTTTCCGCTCGAAGGCGAAACGCCGGTCAAGGTCCGGCTCGACCTTGGCGAGGACAGGCATCTCTGCCCGGGCTTCGCGCTTCGCCTCGTGCGCGGCGTCAAGAACGGCCCGAGCCCGGCCTGGATGCGCCGGCGGCTGAGCGCGATCGGGCTCCGGCCGATCAACGCGCTTGTCGACATCACCAATTACCTGACCTTCGACCAGGGCCGCCCGCTGCACGTCTTCGATGCGGCGAAGGTCGCCGGTCACCTGACGGTTCGCCGGGCGAAGGAGGGCGAGAAGATCCTGGCACTCGACGGCCGCGAATACGCGCTGACGCCGGCCAATGTGGTGATCGCCGACGAGGAGGGCGTCGAATCGATCGGCGGCATCATGGGCGGCGAACATTCCGGCTGCGACGGGGCGACCACCGACGTATTGATCGAATCGGCGCTCTGGGACCCGATGAACATCGCCAAGACCGGCCGCTCGCTCGGCATCATCACCGATGCACGCTATCGCTTCGAGCGCGGCGTCGATCCGGAATACATGGTGCCGGGCCTCGAAAGGGCGACCGAGCTCGTGCTGGAGCTCTGCGGCGGCACGGCGACGAGCCTGGATGCCGTCGGCTATGAGGGCCACGCGCCGATGGTCATCGATTTCCCGGTCTCGGAAGTCAAGCGCCTGACCGGTCTCGAGGTTTCCTCCGAGGAGAGCATGTCGATTCTCAAGAAGCTCGGCTTCGGCGTCGAGGGCTCCGGCGAGCGTCTGAGCGTCACCGTCCCCTCCTGGCGGCCGGATATCGACGGCAAGGCGGACCTGGTCGAGGAGGTGATGCGCATCCACGGCGTCGACTACATCGTCGCGGCACCGCTTCCGACCCACAATGCCGTAAATGGCAAGATCCTGACGCCGCTGCAGATCCGCACCCGCCAGGCCAGGCGCGCGCTCGCAAGCCGCGGCATGCTGGAAGCCGTCACCTGGTCCTTCATCTCGGAAGAGCAGGCGAAGCTCTTCGGCGGCGGCCAGCCGGCGCTGAAGCTTGCCAATCCCATCGCCGCCGACATGTCCGACATGCGTCCGTCGCTGCTGCCGGGACTGTTGACTGCCGCGCAACGCAACGCCGACAAAGGCTATGGTGACGTCGCGATCTTCGAGGTTTCCGGCACCTACGAGGGCGATACGCCCGAGGCGCAGCGCCGCGTCGCGGGCGGCATCCGCCGCGGTACCGCCTCGCTCAACGGCGCCAGCCGGCTCTGGTCGAATGCGGCGAGGGGCGGCGGCAAGCCGGTCGACGTCTTCGATGCGAAGGCCGATGCCATTGCCGTGCTCGAGGCCTGCGGCGTGCCGATGGCCAATGTCCAGTTCGAGGCCGGCGGCCCGTCCTGGTACCATCCGGGTCGTTCCGGCACGATCAAGCTCGGCCCGAAGATGATGCTCGGCGCCTTCGGCGAATTCCACCCGAAGACGCTCGACGCCCTTGACGTCTCCGGCCCGCTATGCGGCTTCGAGATCTATGTCGATGCCATGCCGGAGCCGAAGAAGAAGGCGACGCGTACGAAGCCGGCACTGGAGCTTTCGCCGTTCCAGGCGGTCAAGCGGGACTTCGCCTTCGTTGTCGACAGGGCGGTGGAAGCAGCAGCGATCATCCGTGCCGCATCCGGGGCCGACCGCAAGCTGGTGACAGGTGTCAACGTTTTCGATGTCTTCGAAGGGGCATCGGTCGGCGAAGGCAAGAAGTCGGTGGCGATCGAAGTGACGATCCAGCCGGTCGAGCGGACGCTGACTGATGAGGATTTCGAGGCGCTGACGTCCCGGATCGTCGCCAATGTCGCCAAATCCACCGGCGGCGTGCTCCGCGCGTGACAAAAGGAGAGGCGGATATTGTATTCGCCCCCTCCGCCTGCCGCCGCCCCTTGCTTGAATGAGCTTGAATGTGGCGGCTATACCCATGGCAGCATGTGGGCGCCTGTCTTCGGACTGTCGAGCAGGATGGTCGAGCGAAGGGTCTTGATCTCCGCCACGTCCTCGAACTTGCTCCAGAGCAGGCGCTTGTAATCGGCGACGTCGCGGACGGCGATCTTCAGCAGAAAATCGAAATCGCCTGCGACCGTATGGCATTCGACCACTTCCGGCATGCGGGAGACGAGTTCGATGAAGCGTTGCCCGACCTTGCTGGCGGTCCGCTCCAAGGTCACTTCGACAAAGGCCTGAAATCCGATCCCGAGCGCCTTCTGGTCGACCACGACCGTCTGGCGAATCACCCCGGACGCATAGAGACGCGCCAGCCGCCGCGAGAGCGGTGCGGGCGAAAGCCCCACCTTTTCCGCCAGCTCGTTATTGCTCCGCGATGCATCCTCGACCAATAGGGCGATGATCCGCCGGTCGGTGGCATCCAGTTCCGTTCGTCCGCGCTCCATCGAAAAGCACTCCGGTCCGTTCGAGCAAATTGCATCAAGCGGAAGTTTCATAATCCGCAAAAACCATTAAATCTATGCGACATGAGAGGCAATTTCATTGTCGAATTTGCGCACGGTCGGATCTAGAGAAGATAGCGCAGTTGGCTGGTACGGCTTGCCTTTGCGTCGCCCCGAGAGGACTATTCCGTCAAGTCCTTGAGTTCCTGGAGGGATACCAACATGTTCGATACACTCGCTCGCCAACCGGACGACCCGTTGCTGGCCCTGATCGGCCTCTTCCGGAAGGACGAACGCCCCGGCAAAGTGGATCTCGGCGTCGGCGTCTATCGGGACGAAACCGGGCGCACCCCGATCTTCCGCGCGGTCAAGGCGGCGGAGAAGCGGCTCCTGGAGACACAGGATACGAAGGCCTATGTCGGCCCGGAAGGCGACCTCGTCTTTCTCGATCATCTCTGGGCGCTGGTCGGCGGCGATACCGTCGAGCGAAGCCATGTGGCGGGTGTGCAAACCCCCGGCGGTTCGGGAGCGCTTCGGCTGGCGGCGGATCTCATTCATCGCACGGGTGGCGCCAGGATCTGGCTCGGCCTGCCGAGCTGGCCGAACCACGCGCCGATCTTCAAGGCGGCCGGGCTCGAAATCGCGACCTATGATTTCTTCGACATTCCTTCGCAGTCGGTCCTCTTCGACAATGTCGTCCAGACGTTCGAAGGCGCGAGGGCCGGCGACGCGGTGCTCTTGCACGCGAGCTGCCACAATCCGACCGGCGGCGTGCTGAGCCAGCCGCAATGGCTGGAGATCGCTGCCCTGGCCGCCGAGCGCGGCCTGCTACCGCTCGTCGATCTCGCCTATCAGGGCTTCGGCCGCGGCCTCGATCTGGACGTCGCCGGTCTCATGCACCTCTTGACCGTCGTTCCCGAAGCGCTCGTCGCCGTCTCCTGCTCGAAATCCTTCGGGCTCTACCGCGAGCGCACCGGGGCGATCTTCGCGCCGACCACCTCGCCGGCGGCCGCCGACGCCGTGCGCTCCAATCTTGCCGGCCTTGCCCGCACCAGCTATTCGATGCCGCCGGACCACGGCGCCGCCGTCGTGCGCACGATCCTCTCCGACCCGGCGCTCGCCCGCGACTGGGCAGAGGAACTGGAAGGCATGCGCCAGCGCATGACCGGCATTCGCCGGGCGCTCGCCGACGGGCTCGCAGGCCGCTGGCAGAGCCTGGGCGCGATTGCCGAACAGGAGGGCATGTTCTCCATGCTGCCGTTCACGGAAGCGGAGGTGATGCGTCTCCGGACGGAACACGGCATCTACATGCCTGGCTCCGGCCGCATCAACATTGCCGGGTTGAAAACGGCGGAAGTCGACGACGTCGTCGGCAAGTTCATGAGCATCTGAGCGGTGGCGCCTGCATGAGATCACTGAACATGAGATGCCTGGGTAAGACAGCTATCGATGCCCCGCCGGTGGACCGCCACCGGCTTTACGAGGACGTGCTCGCCATCGTGACCGGCGCGCTTGTCGTGTCGCTCGGCGTGGTGATCTACAGCAAGGCGGTGTTGCTGACCGGCAGCACCGCCGGGCTGGCGCTGCTTCTGCAATACGTGACCGGATCGAGCTTCTGGCTGATGTTCTCGCTCGTCAACCTGCCCTTCTATCTGCTCGCGATCAAGCGGCTCGGCTGGGTCTTCGCGTTCAGAACCTTCGTCGCCGTCAGTCTCGTCTCGCTTTTTTCCCGCCTGACCGCCGGATGGGTGGAGTTCGCCCGACTTGATCCGGTCTACGCCACCATCGCCGGCGGCGCGCTGATGGGAATGGGCCTGCTCATCCTCTTCCGCCACCGCACCGGTCTCGGCGGCATCAACATCGTGGCGATCTACCTGCAGGAAAGATGCGGCATCCGCGCCGGCTATTTCCAGCTCGCCGTCGACCTGGCCATCCTCACGGCGGCCGCCTTCGTCCTGCCGCCGGCAAATCTCGCGCTCTCGATCATCGGCGCCACCGTGGTGAACCTCATGCTGGCGATCAACCACAAGCCCGGCCGCTATGTCGGCGTGACCTGAGAACGTGATCGCCTTTTCTCTTCGAGCGCGCGCGGCTATGTGTACGACGCGCCGACACGGGAAAAGGCTTTGACGATGACGGTCACGATTTACGGCATCAAGAACTGCGACACGATGAAGAAGGCCCGAAGCTGGCTAGACGGCCGCGGGACTGCCTACCGTTTCCATGACTACAAGGCCGAGGGTGTCGACCGAGCCCGCCTGGAACGCTGGTGTGCCGAGCTTGGCTGGGAAGCGGTGCTGAACCGCGCCGGCACGACCTTCCGCAAGCTCGACGACGCCGAGAAGCAGGAACTGACGGCAGAGAGGGCGATCGCGCTGATGCTGAAGCAGCCGTCAATGATCAAGCGGCCGGTGCTCGAGAACGGGAGCCAACTGGTCGTCGGCTTCAAGCCCGAACTCTACGAAGCCGAGTTCGGGGCATAAGAGACCATGTCGAAGACAACCCGGGCAACCCAAGCGCTCGCAAAGGCGGGTATCGCCTTCACCACGCACAGCTATGACTACGATCCTGGCGCCGAACGGGTCGGGCTGCAGGCGGCGGAAGCGCTCGGGGAGGATCCGTCGCGCGTGTTGAAGACGCTGATGGCGGAGGTGGACGGCAAGGCGGTCTGCTGTATCGTGCCCTCCGACGAGGAGGTCAGCATGAAGAAGCTCGCGGCCGCCTTCAGGGGCAAGTCGGCAAACATGATGAAGCCTGCCGATGCCGAGCGCCTCACCGGCTATCACGTGGGCGGCATCAGCCCCTTCGGCCAGCGGAAGATGGTTCCGACTGCGATCGAGGAAGCGGCGCTCGCCGAACCGCTCGTCTACATCAATGGCGGTCAAAGAGGGTTGCAGGTGCGGCTTTCCCCAAAGGAAGCGCAGGCCGTGCTGAAGGCGATTGCCGCTCCGCTGATCGCGTGATCGACTCATGTGAAGCGCGATAGCAGGGCCGTCAGTTCGCGTGCCTCGTCCTCGCTGAGTCTGGCGCCGACATGTCGTTCAATCGACCGCGCATAGGTCTGCCACATGCGCGCCCGCATCGCCCGGCCGTCTTCCGTGATCACGACCCACTGGCCGCGGCCGTCCTCATTGAAAGCTTCGCGACGCACCAGCCCCTCTCTCTCCAGCCGGTCGATCAGCCGCGACAGATTGTATTGGGCAAGCAGCGTCCGGGTTTCGATCTCGAAAGGGCGCAAGCGGCCGTCTTCCGCCTTCACCAGTTCCCAAAGCACGTCATACCAGCCAAGCGGCGGCAGGCCGGCCCTCTTGAAATCCTTCTCGATCGCCGTGAGGACGCGCTGCTGTGCCCGCATGAGGCCGATCCAGGCTTCTGTCGTCGCCGTGGTCGGCATGGAAGTTTTCTCGTCCTGCATAGATGCAATTACATATATATTGACCGATTTTGCAAGCCGGTTTAGATATATGCAGTCGCATGTAAATCGGGAGACTATTGATGACCGCACAACTGACCCTCATCAGTCACCATCTCTGCCCCTATGTGCAGCGCGCCGCGATCGCACTGTCGGAGAAGGGCGTGGCTTTCCAGCGCGTACACATCGATCTCGCTGACAAGCCCGACTGGTTTCTGACGATCTCGCCGCTCGCCAAGGTGCCGCTGCTGCGCGTGCCGCAGGAGGAGGGGGAGGCCGTGCTGTTCGAAAGCTCGGTGATCTGCGAATATCTGGAAGAGACCGCACCGGGAGCGAAACTGCATCCGTCGGACCCATTGACGAGGGCACGCCATCGGGGCTGGATGGAGTTCGGCTCGTCCATTCTTTCGGATCTCTGGCTCTTTGAGACAACGCAGGATACCGCTACGCTCGAAATCAAGGGGCGGGCGCTTCGATCCAAATTCGCGACCGTCGAGGCGGCACTCGGCGACGGGCCCTATTTTTCTGGTGCCGATTTCAGTCTGGTCGACGCCGTCTTCGCGCCTATTTTCCGCTACTTCGACCTGTTCGACTGTATCTCGGACCATGGCATCTTCGACGGGTTGTCGCGCGTACGGGCCTGGCGCCAGGCGCTGTCCGCCCGGCCGAGCGTGGTGGCGGCGGTCACCGAGGATTACCCCGAACGACTGATGGCATTCCTGAAAAGGCACGATGCAGCCTTGCTCAAGACTGGAAAGATCGCCGCCTGAGTTCATGGGTGAAGGCAGAGCTTCTGTTTTGCGCGGAAGCGGTCTAAAACCGCGCTGACACCCTGAAGAAGAGCAGGAGCAGCCATGAACGCCCCCCTTCAAACCGCCAGAAACCCTGTCGATCCCTTGAAGCTCGAAAAACTGGCGGAACTCGCCGTCAAAGTCGGCCTGCAGTTGCAGCGAGGCCAGGACCTGGTGCTGACGGCGCCGATCGCCGCATTGCCGCTGGCGCGCCTCATCACCAAGCATGCCTACAAGGCCGGTGCCGGGCTGGTGACGACGTTCTATGCGGATGAGGAGGCGACGCTTGCCCGCTATGCCCATGCGCCAGACGAGAGCTTCGATCGCGCGAGCGACTGGCTCTATCAGGGAATGGCCAAGGCCTTTGCCAATGGTGCGGCGCGGCTTGCGATCGCCGGCGACAATCCGATGCTTCTCGCATCGCAGGACCCGCAGAAGGTCGCGCGCGCCAACCGGGCGAATTCGACAGCCTACAAGCCGGCACTCGAAAAGATCTCCAACTTCGACATAAACTGGAACATCGTCTCCTATCCGAATCCCTCCTGGGCGCGTCAGGTCTTCCCCGACGACCCGGAGACGGTCGCCGTCGAGAAGCTGGCAAATGCCATCTTCGCGGCCTCCCGCGTTGACGTCGACGACCCGGTTGCTGCGTGGAACGAGCACAATGCAAATCTCCGCCGGCGTTCGTCATGGCTGAACGAGCAGCGCTTCGCGGCCCTGCATTTCACCGGCCCCGGAACCGATCTTTCCGTCGGCCTGGCCGAAGGCCATGAATGGCACGGCGGCGCCTCGACCGCCAAGAACGGCATCACCTGCAATCCGAACATTCCGACCGAGGAGGTCTTCACGACGCCGCATGCCTTGCGCGTCGAAGGCCATGTATCGAGCACCAAGCCGCTTTCGCACCAGGGCACCTTGATCGACAAAATCGAGGTGCGATTCGAAGCCGGGCGCATCGTCGAGGCGAGGGCCGCGCGCGGCGAGGAGGTTCTGAAGAAAGTGCTCGACACGGACGAGGGCGCCCGCCGGCTCGGCGAAGTGGCGCTGGTGCCGCATTCCTCGCCGATCTCGGCAAGCGGCATCCTCTTCTACAACACGCTCTTCGACGAGAACGCGGCCTGCCACATCGCGCTCGGCCAATGCTATTCGGAGTGCTTCCTCGACGGCGCCAGTCTCAGTCAGGAGCAGATCCGCTCTCAAGGTGGCAATTCGAGCCTCATTCATATCGACTGGATGATCGGCTCCGGCGAGGTCGATATCGATGGCGTTCGCAGCGACGGCGCGCGTGTGCCGGTGATGCGCAAGGGAGAGTGGGCATAAGCCGCACGGGTTCCCGGCCACTGCCGCGGCATGTCTTGCCGCGGCAGGCTAAGGGCGAAGCGGGGCGGGGCGGGGGCCAATGGGTCGACGCGGCGGTGACCGCCCACCTCGCGAACCAGCATCGGCTATTGCAGGGCTCAAGGCCGAGGACAGGCAGGCGCTCGATGCGCTGCTTCAAAGAGTTGCAGCGATCTTCGCACGTCTGAAGAGACGCGCGTCGCTGCAATCAGAACAGGCTGCCCTGCTTGGATGGCTCCACGGCCCGCGCCGGCCGCTTCTTCGGTGCAGGCGGCGTAGACGGCGCGCCGTCTTCGCTCGCGACTGCAGATACCCGGCCATCGGCAAACTCCAGCGAGAGGGCCATGCCCGGCTTCACGGCTGCCGCGTGTTTCACCGGTTCACCCTCGGCGTCCCGCACGAGTGCAAAGCCGCGCCCGAGCACGTTTCGATAGGATAGTGACTGAAGCACTCGGTCCTGCGCGGCGAGCGCGCCTTTCAGCCGGCGGAGCTCCGCTCCAATCGCTGCGTCGCCCCGCGCGCCGAGGCCCGAGACGCGATCCTGGGCACGGTGGATCTGTCCGACGAGGCGCGAAGGCAGGGCGCGTAACGAAGCATCGGCGGCGGAAACGCGCGACTGACGCCGGTCGAGCTGGCGTTCGACGCACCGTTCTGCGCGATTGACGAGTTCGGAAACGCGCTGCCGGCGATCGGCGATCCGCGTTCCGATGAGCTCCGGGCGCAGATGGGCGGCTGTGCGCTCGAAGCTGCGCCGCTTATTGGCCGTGTTCATCTCCAATCCCCGGCCGAGACCGGCGGACGCCTCGTCGAAGCGGCGCCGCGGCAGGGCCAGCAGTTGGTCGAGCGACGGCAGCGCGCGGGCGAGCGCGCGCAGCCCGTGGCGCCGGTGGTCCATCTGCCGCGTCACGGCGCCCTTGAGGCGAGCGCCGAGGCTTGCAATCTGTGCTTCGAGTTCCGCCTTGACCGGCACGGCCATTTCGGCCGCCCCGGTCGGCGTCGGCGCGCGCTGGTCGGCCGCGTAGTCGATCAAGGTCCAATCCGTTTCGTGGCCGACGGCCGAGATCAGCGGAATGCCCGAGGCGGCTGCCGCGCGCACCACGGCCTCGTCGTTGAAGCACCAGAGGTCCTCGAGGCTGCCACCGCCGCGGGCGACGATCAGCACGTCTGGCCGCAGAGCGGGACCGCCGGGCTCCAGCGCATTGAAGCCCTGGATGGCGGCCGCGACCTCGTCGCCCGCCCCGTCGCCCTGGACCCGCACCGGCCAGACGATGACGTGGACCGGGAAGCGGTCGGCGATCCGGTGCAGGATGTCGCGGATCACCGCACCCGTCGGCGAGGTCACGACGCCGATCACTCGCGGCATGAAGGGAAGCGGCTTCTTGCGAGCGGCGTCAAACAGGCCCTCGGCCGCGAATTTGCGCTTGCGCTCCTCGATGAGCGCCATCAGCGCGCCGGCGCCCGCCGGCTCGAGCGACTCGATGACGATCTGGTATTTCGACGAGCCGGGAAAAGTGGTAATCCGGCCGGTCGCGATCACCTCCATGCCTTCTTCCGGCCGGAACTTAAGCCGCGCAAACGCGCTCTTCCAGATGACCGCATCGATCCGGGCGCGATCGTCCTTGAGCGAAAAATAGGCGTGGCCGGAGGAATGCGGGCCGCGATAGCCGGAAATCTCGCCGCGGACCCGCACATGCTCGAAGGTCTGCTCGATCGTGCGCTTGATCGAACCGGACAATTCCGACACCGAATATTCGGCGACGTTGGTGGGAGAATCGGAATCGAAAAACGAGCTCATGCGCTCTTTGTAGCCGACGTTGCCTGGAAGATCAGCAGCAAGACGCGCCTAACTACGGATTTTCCGGCGAGACACCCCTCGATTCCGGCTCAAACCGAAAGAGCTTGAGGCCGGTAGCGGCCGTCACCGGCAAATCTTCGAGGAAATCCGGGACCTTGGCATTGAACTGAACACGCCGCCGGCGCCGTGCTCGTCATCGGCGGCATGCTCCTCATCAATTCCTGACATCCGCGACCCGAAAAAGGGAAGGCCGGCCCCTTGGCAATATCGTTAGCCGGCTTCAGACCGGCTCCCAACCGCCCCTTTCGCTGGCGCGATAGATCGCATCGATGAACTTCTGATTTAAACGCGAGCTTTCCAGCGTCACCACCTCCTCCGCTTCGCCGCGCGCCGCTCTCGAGAATGCCTCCGCCTCGAGCCTGTATTGGCGGGCATCCTGGAAGCGGAAAAGCTGCGATTGGTCATGGTTCTGACTGGTGAGTTCCACCTCCTCACGGCCGTAGCGGTCGGCATTGAAGGGCGATTTCACCTCGATATAACCCTGGTCGCCATGGAAGACCATGAACTGGCGGGCGGCGAGTTGGGTGGAGATGTAGAAGCTCAGTTCGAAGTCGCCGAAGTCGGCGCGAACGCTCGAAAAGATATCGGTGCCGAATTCCTGATCGCGCTCGGTATTGGCCTGCACCCGCAGCGGCTCCTTGCCGGTCGAGAAGCGGGTGGTGATTGCCGGATAGACGCCGATATCCGGTAGGCCGCCGCCGCCGAGCGCAGGAATGTTGCGCATATTGGCGGGATCGCGGTTGAAATAGGTGAATGCGCCCTGGACATGCCTGAGCCTGCCGATGGCACCCTCGGCAATCAGCGAGCGCACCTTCCGCCAGACGGGACTGTAGGTCACCATATAGGCTTCCGAGATCAACACCTTGTTGCGGTCGCGCGCCGCGATCACCGCGTCGATCTCGTCGGCCTTCAAGGCCAATGGCTTTTCGCACAGCACATGCTTGCCGGCATCGGCCGCCTTGATCGCCCACTCGACATGCTGCGAGGTCGGCAGCGGTATATAGACGGCGTCGATCGTGTCGGAGGCGAGCATCTCCTCATAGGAGCCGAAGGCGTTCGGCACGGAAAAGCGCTCGGCCATGGCCCTCGCTTTGGCCGGATCGCGGCTGGCGATCGCCGAGACGACGCAATTTTCCGCGTCCTGAATGGCGGGCACGACGAGTTCGCGGCCGATCTTGGCCGTCGACAGAATTCCAAAGCGCAGCATGGGCAGACTCCTTCTGGAGCGGGAAGTGATCGAAAGCGGTCGCCTCCCGCCTCTTTTGCCATCGACCGGGATCTCCCCTGGTCAGACCGCGCGAGACTATAGCCGAGGCACGCGCCCGGACAAGCGGCAAGCGGACGAGAAAAACAGGCAGCTGCCGTTGTCACTCTCGCGGGAACTGACCTATGTTCTTCAAAATCTTCCCAATCGCGAATTTTCACCCTATCTAAAGTGGAGCGAGATCATGGAAATGCGCAGGCTCGGCCGGACCGGCCTATCGATCGCGCCCCTCGTCTTCGGCGGCAATGTCTTCGGCTGGACGGCAGATGAGAAGACCTCGTTCCCGCTGCTCGATTCCTTTTTCGAGGCGGGCTTCAACGCGATCGATACGGCCGACGCCTATTCAACTTGGGTACCCGGCAACAGGGGCGGCGAGTCCGAGACGATCATCGGAAAATGGCTGAAGCAATCCGGACGAGCGCGTGACAGTGCGATCATCATCACAAAGGTCGGCTCCGAGCTCGGGCCGGACCGCAAGGGTCTTTCGCGGCGGTGGATCCTGCAGGCGGTCGAGGATTCGCTCACCCGCCTCCAGGCCGACTACATCGACCTCTATCTATCGCATTGGCCGGATCCTGATACGCCTTGCGAGGAAACGCTCGCTGCCTATGATAGCCTTCTCTCGCAAGGCAAGATCCGTGCGGTGGGTGCCTCAAACCTCGACGCCGCACAGTTGCGAGAGGCGCTTGACGTTTCCGCTGCGAGTGGCCTGCCGCGCTACGCGGTGCTTCAGCCCGAATATAATCTCTACGACCGAGCGTCTTTCGAGGGCCCTCTGCGCAATCTCTGCATCGCCGAAGACATCGGCGTCATCACGTATTTCGGTCTCGCGCGAGGCTTTCTGTCCGGCAAGTACCGCTCGCACAAGGACCTCGAAGGGTCTGCGCGCGGCAGCGGCGTGGAAAGATATCTCGACGGGCGGGGCATGCGTATTCTCGGCGTTCTCGACGAGATCGCCGATGAAACCGGCGCCAAGCAGGCGGAAGTGGCGCTTGCCTGGATCATGACCCGAGAGGGGGTTACAGCGCCGATCGCCAGCGCCACGAATCTGCAACAGATGGCAAGCCTGATCAGGGCGACAGAGCTCGAGCTTTCGGACGAAGCGATCCGCCGGTTGAACGACGTTAGCGATTAGCATGGGATACAGCGCCGCCCGTCTTATCAGACGCGCAAGGGTCGCTCTAATTCTTTGAATCTGCGCACCGACGCGGCCGCTGTCGTCAGCTGCGGATAGCCGGGGTAAAAGGCGGCATGGCTCCCTTCGTGATTGGCCATGCCCGGCTTGGTCAACAGCCCGCGTGGCTCGGCATAGCTGCGGATCGTGCGCCGTGGCCGCTCGTGCCATTGGATGTTGAATGCCCAGAGCTTCGGGAAGAAGCAGAGCGAGGCATAGGGCAGGTGGTCGTGGATCCACCAGGCAAGGCTCTGCCAGCCGCCCTCTTGCCGCTTCCGGTCCCAGGCCCAGGGAATGACGATGCAGGCCGTCGCGCCCATCAAGCCGTCGGCATCCCGCGTGTCCCAGATATGGTCGGCGGCGGTCGCCGCATTGGTCGAGCAATTGAGCCTGTTGCGATTGCCAAAGGCGTTGACGGCGCGGTTCCGATAGGCGGAGCGGATGTGCAGTCGACCGAAACTTGCCTGCAGCGGCTCCATGAGTTCTTCGCAGAGCCTCCGTCCCGCTTCAATTGCAAGGTCCGGGTCGTCCGGAATGTTCGGAATCCCGCAAAATTCGGCGATCTCCGAATGCAGAAAGTCCCGCAGGAAGAAGTTTTCCGACAGGCGGACGCGGCCAAGCTCCTCCAGCGACTTCATCGATGCTGGCGTTCTCATCCTTCCTCCCGGACCAGATTCTCCTACAACGGAAGGAACGCTATTGACTGCAGAGGGCTTTGACCACCCGCTTTCCCAAAAGCAGGAGATGAGACTTCACCCCAAGTGCCGAAAGAATTCGATGAAGGCTCTGAGCGCCGGGCGCATCTGGCGGCGGCTTGGGTAATATAGGTAGGGGCCGGCATAGGGCGCGCACCAATCCAGCAGCACGCGTTCCAGCCTACCTTCGGCTATATGGCCGCTGACCCGCGATTCAAAGAGATAGGCAAGGCCCGCCCCGCCGATGGCCGCCGTGATGATCGGCCGGTCTTCGCCCAGGATAAGCGGTCCGTTGACCGAAACAGTTATTTCCTCTCCACCTTTCTCGAATTCCCAGCGGTAGACCGTACCGTTGGAGAAGCGCCGACGGATGCAACGGTGAACGGCGAGGTCTCGCGGATGAAGGGGCCGGGTAAAGTGCTCGAAATAAGAAGGGGCAGCTACGACGGCGCTGGTCAGGTCCGGCCCGATTTTCACTGCGATCATATCCGCCTCAAGGCTCTCGCCAAGCCTGATGCCAGCGTCATAACCCTCCTCGACGATGTTGGTGAAACCGTCCTCATTGGCGATCTCCAGCACGATATCGGGATAGCGGGCGAGAAAAGCGCCAAGGCGCGGCGCGAGGATAAGGTCGGCGGCGAAACGCGGCGCTGTGATGCGCAGGTTGCCGGCCGGTCGCTCCCTCGCGTCCGCCGCCAGTTGAAGCGCATGGGCGATTTCATCGAGCGCCGGTCGCAGCCGCTCCAAGAGCCGCTTTCCCTCTTCGGTCGCCGCGACGCTGCGCGTTGTGCGCGCGAGCAGGCGAATGCCAAGACTTTCCTCCAGGCTGGAAATGGCGTGACTGACGGCCGATGGTGCGATGCCGAGCTCCCTAGCCGCTCCGCGAAAGCTACCTTCAGCGGCGACGGCCGAAAGGACGGCGAGCTGGGAAAGTTGAGTGCGGTTCATTGATCGAAATAATAGAACAAGCCGTGACGATTGACAGTGATTTTCAGCCTCACGCTGCCGATTTATCTTCTCCTTGTCGTAAACGTCGGCGCCCGGATTGCGCCGTGCGGCGACCGCCTAACCTAATCGATGCGAGTATAATGTGCCTCTCCGGAGCACGGACTCCAATCTTGAAAGGAAACACCATGAGAACCCGCAAGCTCGGCAACGAACTCACCGTGTCTGCGATCGGCCTTGGCTGCATGGGCATGAGCTTCGCCTATGGTGCAACGGACGAACGTAAAGCCATCCGCACACTCCACCGCGCCGTTGAACTCGGCGTCACTCTCTTCGACACGGCGGAGGTTTACGGGCCCTATGAAAACGAGAAACTCGTTGGAAAGGCACTGAGGGACCGTCGTGAGCGGGTGGTGATCGCCACAAAATTCGGCTTCCGTATCCAGCCGGGAGTGCCCGCCGCGGAGGCGATCAGGGGCGTCGATGGCCGCCCGGATAATGCCAGGTCTGTCGCCGAAGCGTCGCTGAAGCGGCTCGGCACCGACGTGATTGACCTGTTCTACCTGCATCGCGTGGACCCGCTCGTGCCGATCGAGGAAACCATCGGCGCTATGGCGGATCTCGTAACTGCCGGTAAGGTGCGGGCGATCGGTCTCTCGGAGGCGAGCGCCGCCACCATCCGCCGCGCCCATGCCGTACACCCGATCGCCGCGGTCCAGAGCGAATATTCCCTCTGGACGCGCGATCCGGAAGAAGAAGTGCTTGCCACCTGCCGTGAGCTCGGCATTGGCTTTGTTCCCTATAGCCCGCTCGGGCGAGGCATGCTGACCGGCGCCATCCGCAAGGCCGACGATCTCGCGACGAATGATTTCCGGCGATCGCTGCCGCGCTTCCAAGCGGAAAATTTCGACGCCAATGCTGCCCTGGTGAAAAAGCTGCAGGAACTCGCAAAGGCCAGGCGCATAACGGCCGCCCAGCTCGCTCTCGCCTGGGTCGTCAATCAAGGCGATGACGTCGTGCCGATCCCCGGCGCCCGAAAGCTCGATCACCTGGAGCAGAATGTTGCCGCCGCCGCTATCGTGCTCGCGGAAGACGAACGGGCCGAGCTCGGCAAGGCCATGTCTCCGGAGCTTGTTGCGGGCAAGCGTTACTCGGATCAATCTCTGGCACTGACAAATCGGTGAGAATGTTCTGACTGTTCCGGCGATCCTTGCCGGCGAGGGTATCGCAATTCCTTTGCGATACCCTACCTATCTATTGCATGTCTCCTTTGATCGATCTCGATTTGGAGGCATGCAGCAATTCAAAACTGCTGCAGCGACCTTTGAGCGTCTGATAAGACGCGCGGCGCAGTGGGGTCCACCTCATGCGGCTGAATGGTGTCAGGCATTCCGGCCGCGGCAAATGGAGAATAGAGGAATGTCCGAAGAGCAGGCCGTCAGCGCGGTTGTCCACCTCTATGTCGACGGCATGGCCTTCGCCAACGAGGCGGCGTTGCGCAAGGCCTTCCATCCGAACGCCTCGATCGTCGGCAATTACGAGGACTCCGTCGAATGGCTGACGCGCGACGCATTCATCTCAGCCATTGTGGAAGAGGGACCGGCACCGCCGGATAGCCAGCCCTTCATGGAAGTCGAGATGATCGAAATTACCGGCGATGCGGCAAGCGTGAAGGTCGTCGATGAATTCGCGGGTTCGCGCCACACCGACTATCTGACCCTGCTCAAGGTAGAGGGCCGATGGCTGATCATCAACAAGGTCTGGCATCGGCACGCATGACAGGGGCGTAGGACGGAGGTCGCTTCGAGTGAGCTCCGGTTTCACGCGTCGAAAGAAAACGTGGCACCTGTGACGGCGCCCTTGCTCGCCATATCCTTCTTGAAAGATCGATCGTTTTCTGCGGGCCTCAGTGGGTGCAATCCGATGTTCGCCCCGATGCCGATGCGCGCCCTCAGCCGCAAAGCATGGCGGTCATCTCGCAGTCCGGATTGGCCGCTTGCCCGGAACCAACGACCGGGCGAGACCGTTCAGCCATGACTTCGATGCGACGCCGATGTGGCCGGCCGGGTGGTCCAGCGGCGATCTTGAGGAGCTCTCATTATGAAGTTTTCGTCCAGATTTCGTTCAGTCACGGTTGCCGTAATCGCTGCCGCGGGAGCCAGCCTTGCCAGCGTTGCGCATGCCGACAGCGGGACGATCCGCTTCGCCATCTATAAGGCAGCCTTCTTCGTCGGCGGCGCCGGAGGCGAGGGCACGTTGACCTTCCATGGCCGCCGCTATCCCATCACGGTCGGCGGCATCTCCGGCGGACTCGCCTTCGGGGCCTCTAAGACCTATTTCCAAGGTACCGTGCGCCACATTCGCCGCGCCCGAGACGTGACGGGGATCTACGGTGCGGCCGGCGGTGGCGGCGCGCTCGGCAAAGGGGCTCAGGTGATCGTCATGACCAATGACAAGGGCGCCCAACTCGAACTCACAGGCAAGCAGGTAGGTCTACAAATCAACGCCGATCTCAGCGGTATGAGTATCTCGGTGAAGTAAGGCTACTGCATGTCTCCTTTAATCGACCTCGATTAAAGGAGAAAGACATGCAGCAATCCAAAGTGCTACAGCGACCTTTGCGCGTCTAATAAGACGCGCGGCGCTGTAGAATGGCGGCTCCGTGGATGCGCCTTACTCCCACTCGATCGTGCCGGGCGGCTTCGAGGTGACGTCGTAGACGACGCGGTTGATGCCGCGGACCTCGTTGATGATGCGGGTGGCGGCGCGGCCCAGGAATTCCATGTCGTAGTGGTAGAAGTCGGCCGTCATCCCGTCGACCGAGGTGACGGCGCGCAGAGCGCAGACATATTCATAGGTGCGCCCGTCGCCCATGACGCCGACCGTCTGCACCGGCAGGAGCACGGCGAAGGCCTGCCAGATGGCATCGTAGAGGCCGGCCTTGCGGATCTCGTCGAGATAGATGGCATCCGCCTCGCGCAGGATTTCGAGCTTCTCGCGGGTAATCCCACCGGGGCAGCGGATCGCGAGGCCCGGACCGGGAAAGGGATGGCGGCCGATGAAGCTTTCCGGCAGGCCGAGCTCACGGCCGAGCACGCGCACCTCGTCCTTGAAAAGTTCGCGCAGCGGCTCGACGAGCTGCATGTTCATGCGCTCCGGCAGGCCGCCGACATTATGGTGCGACTTGATCGTCACCGACGGGCCGCCGGTGAAGGAAGCGCTTTCGATCACGTCCGGATAGAGCGTGCCCTGTGCGAGGAAATCGGCGCCGCCGAGCTTCCTGGCCTCCTCCTCGAAGACTTCGATGAAGAGCCGGCCGATAATCTTGCGCTTCGTTTCCGGATCGCTGACTCCCTCGAGTTCGCCGATGAAACGGTCCGCGGCGTCGATATGGAGAAGGTTGAGATTGTAGTGCTCGCGGAACATGGCGACGACATTCGCCGCCTCGTCCTTGCGCATCAGGCCGTGGTCGACGAGGATGCAGGTGAGCTGGTCGCCGACGGCCTCGTGGATGAGGAGCGCCGCGACGGACGAATCGACGCCGCCCGAAAGCGCACAAATCACCTTCCTGTCGCCGACCTGCTCCCGGATCGCCTCGACCGCCTTGGCCCGATAGGCCGACATCGTCCAGTCACCCTTGATGCCGGCGACGTTGTGCACGAAGTTGGCGATCAGCTTCGCGCCGTCGGGCGTGTGCACGACTTCCGGATGGAACTGTACGGCGTAATATTTGCGCTTCTCGTCGGCAATGAAGGCGAAGGGGGCATTGGGGGAGGTGGCGACGACCTCGAAGCCCGGCGGCAACGTGGTGACGCGGTCGCCATGCGACATCCAGACCTGGTGCCGGGAACCGACCGACCAGAGGCCTTCGAAGAGATCGCAGTCCTTCTCGACTTCCAGGAAGGCGCGGCCGAATTCGCGATGGTGGCCGCTTTCCACCGTTCCGCCAAGCTGGGCGCACATGGTCTGCTGACCATAGCAGATACCGAAGACCGGAAGGCCGCTCTCGAAAATGGTGGACGGGGCCCGCGGCGAACCGATGTCGAGGGTGGATGCCGGGCTGCCCGACAGGATCACCGCCTTCGGGCTCAGGCGCTTGAAGCCCTCCTCGGCGGACTGGAACGGCACGATCTCGCAATAGACGCCGGCTTCACGCACGCGCCGGGCGATGAGCTGCGTCACCTGGCTGCCGAAATCGACGATGAGGACGGTATCGGGATGGGCTGTTTCGGTCATGGCGGGCCTTCAAGCTTGGTGATGTCGAGCCTTTAATGAAAGCCCGCCGCGGGCGCAACGATTACATTGCACCCGGACAATTTAGCGCCCGCTGGAACGCTCAGAGCCAGATTTCGCCGGTTTCTATGGCTGTTTCCAGCCTGTCGATCGCCTCGGCAAGCTTCTCGTCGACGATGTGCAGATACTCTCTCCAGTCGTCGACATGCTTCAGTTCCGCTTTGCCGTCCGAAATGCCGCGAAGCCCGATCAGCGGAAGGCCGAAGGCCTGGCAGGCGCGCAAGGCCGCGAAGGTCTCCATCTCGACCATGTCGGCATCTATTTCGTCATAGGCTTTTCCGGAAACGATGTTGGCGCCGGTCGAAAGCCGCGCGTCCTTTATTCCCGGGATGCGCAGTGGCAAGGGCACGACGGCCGGGAGATCCAGGAAGGGCGTGGCGCCCTTCGCAAAGCCGAGCGGGGAGGCATCCATGTCGCGGTAGCCAACCGAACTGGCCTGGTAAATCTCGGCCTGCTCGAGCGTTGCCGAGCCGGCCGAGCCGAGCGAAACGACGAGATCCGGCAGCCTGTCGGCGGCACGAAGCTCGGCCAGCGCCTTCGTCAGCGCGACGGCGGCCTCGACCGGGCCGACACCGGTCATCAGCGGCGTGATGCGGGCCTTGAGGCAGGGTCCATATTCCGGGTCCACCGCCATCACATAGAGGATCTTCCTGCCGGCCACCGTCTTCAGCTCGAAACTCATCCCTCGATGCCCTCGCGTCCGCGCACCACCATCATCGTTCCGCTCATCGAAGCGATCAACTTTGCCGGTCCATCCGGCTTCACCGCATAGGCGCGCCCGTCCGAAACGATGATCGTGGTGCCCGGCTTCGTGACCTCGCCCCGAAAGAGGAAGCGTTCTCCGCGGCCGGGCGAGAGCAGGTTGACCTTGAACTCGATCGTCAGCAGCGATGCGTCCGGATCGATCACCGAATAGGCCGCGTAGGTGCCGGCCGCATCGAGCGCGGCGGAAATGATGCCCGCGTGCAGCAGACCATGCTGCTGCGTCAGCTTGGCGTCGAAGGGTAGCTCGATCTCGACCGTTCCCTGTTCGACGCGCGTCAGTTCCGCACCGATCGTGCGCATCGCCGCCTGGCGGCCGAAACTCTCGCGGACGCGGGCGCGAAAATCATATGGTTCGCTGTCCACCTTCAATGCAACTGCCCCTCGCGCAAACCCCATTTCTTCAGGCCCGACACTTGCACGCGTCCTGCCGGAGAACAAGCGCATTTCGCCAGATGGCGGACTGCCGTGCGAATGGGCGGCGTGCAGGCTTTCGTCGGGCACGGCGCATCCATATATCTCCCAAATGAAGAGCATCAAGCCTATCGAGATAAGGCCGGCCGATCCAGACGATCTAATGGCGATCGCCTCGGTCCTGGTCACGACCTGGCGTGCAACCTTTCGCGGCATCATATCCGATGCCTATCTCGATGCGATGACGGTCGGGAACCAAGCCATCGGGCATGCGCGGCGGATGCGCGTTCCGGGGAGTTTCCTCACGGTTGCGGTCGATCTTTCGGATGACCGGGTGATCGGTTTCGCCAATTACGGGCGGGCGCGTGGCATGCCGCCGGCCTTCGACCGGGAGCTCTATGAGCTCTATATCCTGCCGGACTATCATGGCGCCGGCGTCGGCTCGGCGCTGGTGCGTTCGGTTGCGGCCCATTGCCGGGAAATGGGAGCTTCCTCGCTTTTTGCCTGGGTTCTGGCGGACAATCCGAACAGGGCATTCTACGAACGGGTGGGCGCGCGCGCCGTCGGTGAGGGCCGTGTCGGCGTCGGCGGGGAACGCCTTGTTCAAGTCGCTTATCGCTGGGACGATCTCGCGGCGCTCTCGGGGGCCGGAGGCGTGATCTAAGCGGCAAGCGATGGTCTGTAAGCCTCTTAGCCGCCAAGCCTGACGATGTGCTGGTCCCAGGCGACCGCATTCGGATGCCCCTTGAAGCTTCCGCAATAAGAAGAGACCGCGAAGCCGTGTGCGGCCGCAGCCACGCCCGCCGCGTCCGCTATGCGCTCCTCTCTCACCACCGCACCGGTTTTCGCGTCGAGCGTCACGGCGGCATTGCCCTTGGGAGAGGTGAGGCCCACAAGTCCCTCGCGCCGGTTCACGGCGATGGCGCCGACATAATTGGCAAGCGCCAGCGTGGTGCGCTCCGGCAGGTCGACGAAGGTCGGCGCCTCGCCCTTTGCGAAATGGCCGACGAGCGGCGGCAGATCGTTGCGCGGGCCTTCGTACTGGCAGGCGAACCAGATTCGCCCATCGGCGCCGATATCGACATGCCGCGTAGAGAGCTGCCGCAATGCCGGCGGCAGCGCATGCTTTTCGACGAGGGCGCCCGTCGCCGTGTCGACAAGGGTGAGGCTCGGCTCCATATGGTCGAGATTGAGCTTGGTACGGCCGAAGTCCGGATGGGTCTCGATGCCGCCATTGGCGATGATCAGCGTGCGCCCGTCTGAGGAGAGCGCCATGTCGTGCGGGCCGATGCCGTAGGTTGGGAACTCGCCGATCCGCGCAAAACCTGCCGTTCCGTCATAGACGCCCACCATGCCGCGATTGGCGGCGAAATCGTTTTCCGTGGCGTAGAGCAGCCGGCCGTCCGCGGAAAAACAGCCATGGCCGAAGAAGTGGCGGCCTTCGGCGGCGGTTATCACGACCGGTTCGGCCGGTCGATCGATTGCTAGGATCATTGCATAGGTTCCTGGCCTACGCGCAAAGGCGACGGCCCGCCGGCTTACCGGGGAGAAGGCCATACCGTGCGCGCGCGCCGGCAAGAGGGTGCGATCGACGATCTCGCCCGCTTCCGTCAGCGTCGCCACGCCATAGCGGCCGTCTGGTGCCATGAAGGCGGAGGCGAAGACGGCGTCAGTTCTGTTGAGCGCGAAAGCGCCGCGGGACTCGAGCGCCGCCACCCAGGCGGCGCCCGCCATTCTGACGAAGCTGCGTCTGTCGATGAGGGTCTTGGTTGCGATTTGATTTTTGAGGCGGAGGCGCGTTCCCGCGGCGGACCCCTCCCCAACCCCTCCCCACAAGGGGGAGGGGCTTCGCGGCGGCGCCGTCGTGCCCCTGTCGACGGTCCCACAGGTAGTTGGAGCACAGCCAGTGTGCAAAGGGCGCGGCAAGGTCGCCCCTCCCCCTTGTGGGGAGGGGTTGGGGAGGGGTTGGGTAGAGAGGAATTGAGACGGGTGCGCCATTGTCACAACCACCCCCGGCGCTTGAAATAGAGATACGGCAACAGTGCCGAAAGCACCATCATGCCGAGCGCATAGGGGTAGCCGAGCCGCCAGGCGAGTTCCGGCATCGCCTGGAAATTCATGCCGTAGATCGAGGCGACCAGGGTCGGCGGCAGGAAGACCACCGCCGCCACCGAGAAGATCTTGATGATCTGGTTCTGCTCGAGATTGATGAGGCCGAGCGTTGCATCGAGCAGGAAATTGATCTTGTTCGACAGGAACAGCGCATGATCGCCGAGCGATGTCGCATCGCGCTGGATCAGCTTGATCCGCTGCCGGCTTTCCTTGGCCGCCTTGCGTGGGCCGCTCCCTTCGGTCGCGACGTGATAGGCGACGAGCCGGCCGATACTGACAAGACTTTCGCGGATGGTCGTCAGCAGGTCACCCTTCTGGCCGATCCGCTCGATCAGCGACTGCAGGTCGCGCGTCTTCTTGGTGACGCTAGCGTGGGACTTGCGGAAGACCTCGCGCGAGATCGTGTCGACCTCGTCGCCGGCGCGCTCCAGCGCATCGGCGATACGGTCGATCATGGACTCGAGCAGGCCGAGCATCACCAGTTCGCCCGTTTCGCAGACGGCCCCATTCGGCTTCTGGATGCGGTTGGCGTAGAGCTGGAACGGCTTCGGATCGGCATGGCGCACGGTGACGAGGCTCGCTCCCTTGAGGATGAAGGTCACCGGTGCCTTACCCGGCTGGTCGCTGTCGAGCTTGGCGGTCGCCGTGATGGTCATGAACTCGGCGCCGTCCTCCTGATAGAGCCGATCGGAAAGCTCGATCTCCTGCATCTCGTCGCTGGTCGGGATCGCTATGCCGAGATGCCCCTCTACTAGCCGCGTCTCATCGGCGGAAGGGTTGAAGAGGTCGAACCAGGTCACGGTCTCCTCGGCGCCGAGGCCGGCGGAGTGATCGACGAGCATGAGATGGCTGTTCTGGCTTTTGTAGATGCGCAGCATGTTGGGCTCCATGGGGCCAAGTCGTCCGACCGCCGGGAGCCCTGATCAATCAGGTCCGAACGGCCGCGAGCACGAAGGCTCGACTTCGACTGTCGGGGTTCATTTGAATTGATCCTTATGGGTGACATCATGCCCGCGGTGCGGACATGGATGCGATTTGCGCCCAAAAGAGCCGCTTGTCAATCGCCGTCGGCAAAGGAAAATCCGGCGCCAAGACCGATGGCGCCGCCGAAATCACGGTTGAGCCTGTCGAGCAGGTCGGCGGTGTTGAGCGCGATGAAACTGAGCGTCGCACGCCGCTTGTCGTCGGCAAGCGCAGCATCGATGGGGCCGTCCACCCGGTCGGCCGCACGCGCCAGCGTCTTCAGGAGAAAATTCACCGAGCCAGCGATCGAGCGGCTGTCTGCGGGAAGCAGATTTTCCATCCCGGCCCCATTGAAGAGCGCCTGCAGTCCGCGGAAATTTGCCGACAGGGACGCCATCGTATTGCCGGAACGCCAATAGACGGCGAGTTTCGGATTGTCCCTGCCCGGCCTGCCGTCGATCGTTCCGGCGTAGAGGGGACGCAGCCTCTGGTCCTTCACCATCTCGACGCTATGGACGAGAATGCCGAGCAATTCGGTTGCGGCCTCGCGGTCGTCGCGGAAGAGCGGATTGTCTGGGCCCGGCTTTTTCCATGCGGCCTGGATTCCATCGGGGTTCTCCCAGGCGGCGAGCAATTCCCCGGCAATCGTTTCGAGGTTCGTTGCAATGGCGCGGCCGTAGCGGCAGCGGAAGTCGCCTTCGCCGCCCGAAAGCGCCTCTGAGCCCGTGCCGTAGAGCACAAATTCAAGCGCGCCGAGGCCCTGGACCGCAACGCTTTTTATTCTGAGGCTTTCGATATCGGCCGCGCTCTCGTCGCCCTTTGCGATGATCGCCTGGACTTGCTTCAGGCCGGTGCTTTTCCGGTCCGGGTAGAAAAGAAAGCGCTCGAAGCGATTCTGTTCGAGCGCCGGCCCGAGACGGATGATTTCGACCGCGGACCATTTTCCGACGACATCCGTGAAGGCCGACCGTGCCGCATCGAGCGTGGCGTCGGAAGGCGTCTCACAAAGCGTTCCGCTTGCTTCGGCAAGGGCCGTCGTCGACTGCGACAGAGCGCGGTAGCCGGGAAGGATGAAGTCGTCCACCGCCCTTGCCATCACCCCTGGAAGCGCCGCCTCGTCGAGGACGCGTGGCAATGGGGCCTCACCCTCCTGTGCCGCCGCCGGGGCGCCGGAAATCGCAAGGCTTAGAAGTGCAAAGGGCAGGAACAGGGTCAGGTGCATCAGAGCGACTCCAGGAAGGTCAAGAGGGCTTTGCGGTCGTCGCGGGTCATGGTTGCGAAAGCGTTGCGGGCCGTTTCCGCTTCGCCGCCGTGCCAGAGGATGGCCTCGGTGAAATTACGCGCACGCCCGTCGTGAAGCAGGAAGGTATGGCCGCTGACGATCCTCGTCAGTCCGATCCCCCAGAGCGGCGGCGTGCGCCACTCGCGTCCGTTGGCGATCCCGACCGGCTGGCCGTCCGCCAGGCCCTCGCCCATGTCGTGCAACAGGAAATCGGAATAGGGCCAGATCAACTGAAAGGCCACCTCCGGGTGCGCGGCGTTGCGGCGGGTCACATATTTCGGCGTGTGACAGGCGGGGCAGCCCGCCTGGTAGAAGAGCCGCTTGCCCTTCAGCGTCTCGGGAAAGCTCGCCTTGCGCCGGGCGGACACGGCGAGGCTGGCGGAATAGAAGGTGACGAGCCCGAGGATCGGGTCGGGGGCTTCCACCGGTCCGAGCCGCGGCTGCACGCCGGTCGGGAGCCGAAGGCAGGCGGTCTGCGCCGCGGTGCAGTCGCCGTGGCTCAGGTCAAGATCAGGGGTGGAGATGCCGATATCGATAGCGAAGGCATCGGCCGTCTGCTGATGAATGGTCGGGTTCTGCGCCTTCCACCCGAAGCGGCCAAGGGTGACGGCGCCGCTCTGGCGGTCACGCACGAGTGCCGCCCGGCCGCTGATGCCGTCGCCGTTCCTGTCGTCCGGATCGGCATTGGCGAGGATATCCGCCTCATGGATCGCTTCGACCAGGCCGAGGCCGATCATCGCCGGGGCCACTCGGGGCGACAGCGTCGTCGCCGGATCCATGGCGCCATAGCCGAGATCGGCCACCGCATAACGCGGCTTTCTGAGCATGACCGTATCGCCGCCGGCAAGCGTCACCGGCACTTCCTCATAGGTGATGACGATCCGGCCCTCGGCTGCGAGCCCCGGCACGGCGCTGTCCTGCATCTGCCTGCCATAGACCGGATCCGGAAAATTGAGCACCTCACGGGCGGCGATCATCTGCCGCTCGGCCTCGCCGCGCGGCGGACGGGCGAGGCGGTAGAACATCGACGTCGCGTCCGCAACTGCTCCCTCGGGCGGACGGCCGCGTCCGTCCCGCGGGTGGCAGCTCGCGCAGGCTCGCGCATTATAGAGCGGCCCGAGCCCGTCGGAGGCTTGCGTGGAGGAGGGGGAGGAGACCCAGAGCTTTTCGAACAGCGCCTTGCCGAGCTTGAAATTCTGCTCGGACTCGAAGGTGAGATTGGCGAACAGCTGTGAGAAAACCTTCTCGTCGATCGGCGCGATTGTCGTCGTTGCGCCCCCGGACATGGCCTCGAACGGTTCCGCTTTGGAGAAGTCCGTCGTCGGCCGCGTAATCTTGAGCACCCGGTCGATATCGTCTTTGGAAAGATCGTCGCGTTCGGAGCGGCACCCCCCTCTGCCCTGCCGGGCATCTCCCCCACAAGGGGGGAGATCGGCAAGCGGCGATGTTCCGCTCGACCAGTTGCGCTGTGCGCGTACCGCCGAAGCCGGCGGCGTTTTCGAGCCCACTGTCAGGCAGGGTCCTGCTTCCGGCCAATCTCCCCCCCTGTGGGGGAGATGCCCAGCAGGGCAGAGGGGGGTACTGACGAAGTGGGGCGAAGCGTCGCCCGCCGCCGATGCGGCGAGGCTGAGGAGCGCAATGGGAAGCGCCAGGAAGCGGACGGTGCGTGCGTTCATCGGATGAGGATCGGGCCGCCTGCCGGAAGCGGCCCGGCTTTCGCCTATTGGAAGACGGCGTTAGGATTATCCAGGCTGTCCGAACCTTCAAGCTCGATCTGGCCCAGGTCCAGTGCCGCAATGACGCGCTCGACGGTCTTGGCCTGGGCTATCAGCCCATCGATGGCCGCTTGGACGGTCGCATTGCCTTCCGTGTTGCCTTCGCCGATCATCTGGTCATATGCCTCGGTCGTCTCGGCGCGCCTGGCCATCGTCTGCATCCTCGCGACCGTGGTCGCGAGATTGTCCTGCATCTCTTTATCCAGGCCGGCATCCTTGACGGCAACAAGTTCGGAGAGCGAAGGGCCGGTGAGCTTCGTGCCGTCGATCCGGGTATATTCGCCGGTATAGGCCGACTGGATGCCGATCGCGTCGTGCAGATGCGAGTTATGGGTGTTGTCCGAGAAGCAATCCTGCTCCTCTTCCGGATCGTGCAGCATGAGGCCGAGCTTCATGCGTTCGCCGGCGAGTTCGCCATAGGAGAGCGATCCCATGCCGGTCAGGATTGCTGCAAGCCCCGCCTTGGGGTCGGCTTCGACTGCCTTGGCGGCCTCGCCCTCCGGCGTCCAGTTGGCGACCATCTCCTTGAGATCGGAGACGAGCAGGCTGGTTGCGGCCTTGAGATAGGCGGCGCGGCGATCGCAATTGCCGTTGGTGCAGGACTTGGTGTCGAAATCGGTATAGGGCCTGTTGCCGGCGTCCGGGCCGGTGCCATTCAGATCCTGGCCCCACAGCAGGAATTCGATCGCGTGATAGCCGGTTGCGACATTCGCCTCGATGCCGCCGGCCTCCTGCAGCGTCCCGGACAGAAATTCCGGCGTGATGTTGGTCGCATCGACATTCTTGCCGTCGATCTTGATCGCCTTGTTGGCGATCACATTGGCGACGAAGAGAGCATTTTCGTCGCTCTCGGTGCCGTAGCTCGGGTCGACATAATCGATCAGGCCCTCGTCGAGCGGCCAGGCGTTTACCTTGCCCTCCCACTCGTCGACGATCGGATTGCCGAACCGGTAGACCTCCGTCTCCTGATAGGGATTGCGCGCCTTCAGCCATGCCTCGCGCGCTGCGTTCAGCGTTTCCTCGCTCGGATGTGCGATCAGCGCGTCGACCGCCTTCTCGAGCGTTTCGGCCGTCGTCAAGGCGTCCTCATACTTTGCATGGGCAATCGCCGCATAATGCTTGACGACGGCTGCGGCGTCGGTCGCTGCCCAGGCCGGCTGCAGCGCCAGGCTGGACGTGGCCGTCAGGAGCGCCAGCGCGGCGCTGCGGATGGATTTCTTGGTCATGACCTCTCCTTCACGTGTCGCGGGACGGCCGCAAGACGGTTTGAGCCCCGGCAAAAGCCCGGGTGTCATGGACCAAAAGCAAACTTGTGTCAAAGCGTATAGTTTAAAACGCCTTTAGCTTGCGACTTTGACTTGTGATAGCGCGATCTTGCGACTCTGGGGGTCCCTCAGGCCCTTCTGCCCATCAGGCAGAAGAAGAAGCCGTCGGTGCCGGTCGACGCCGGCGTCAGTGTCACCGTCTTCATGTCGGCGGACCAGGGCTGCGGCTTGTCGGTACCGAAGAGCGTCGCCCATGTATCGGCGGCCGAGAGGATCTCGAATTCCGGATTGTCCTCGCAGAAGCCGTAGACCTGTGATTCGTTTTCTTCCGGCAGGACGGAGCAGGTGACGTATATCAGGCGTCCACCGGGGCGGACGAATTGTGCGGCGCCGGAAAGCGCCTCCTCCTGCTGCGCAAGCCTCTCTTCGAGGTTTTTCTGCGTCAGCCGCCATTTGGTGTCCGGCCGGCGGCGCCAGGTGCCGGTGCCGGTGCAGGGGGCATCGACGAGCACGCGATCGCAACGCCCGGCAAGCGATGCGAGGGAGTCGGCGGTTTCATGGACCTGCACATTGCGAGTCCCCGCCCGCTTCAGCCGCTCGATGATCGGCGCCAGCCTTTTGCGGTCGGTATCGTAGGCGTGGACCTGGCCCTTGTTGTTCATCGCCGCCGCCATGGCGAGCGTCTTGCCGCCGCCGCCGGCGCAATAGTCGAGCACCTGCTCGCCCTCCTGCGCAAAGACGAGATCGGCGACGATCTGCGATCCCTCGTCCTGCACCTCGAACCAACCCTTTTGAAAGGCGATCTCGGCCGTCACGTTCGGTAGGCGCGATGCGCCCTCGCCGGCGGAGATGCGAATACCATTGCGGGCGATCGCCGCCCGTTCGGCGCCGCTGCGCTCCAGTGCCTTCAGCACTTTGGCGTGCGTCGCCTTGAGCGTGTTGACGCGCAGGTCGAGGCTCGGCCGGCCCGCGAGCGCCCTGGCTTCCTCGAGCCAGTCGTCGGAGAAGTTCTCTTCGAACGAGGCTTGCGTCCATTCCGGAATGTCGCCCTGCACATTTAGCGGCGCCTTTTCGATCCGGCGCTCTGCAAAGGCCTTCATCATTTCCGAAGACGGCGCTTCCGGCGCGAACTTGTCGTCGGCAAGTGCTGCCGCGAGGCTCTCCGAACTAAAGCCCCATTGGCGGTACATGACCGCATGGGCAAGTGCGGCGGCGCTGTCGCTGTCCATGAGATAGGCATGGGAGAGTTTCATGCGCAGGGCATCATAGACGATGTTGCCGACGGCTGCGCGATCGCCGGAGCCGGCAAAGCGATGAGAGAGGCCCCAGTCCTTGAGCACGTCGGCGACCGGGCGCTTGCGCCTCTCTATGTCGTCAAGAACTTCAATGGCTCCCGAGAGCCGCCCGCCCAATCGCATCTTCGATCAACTCCTTTTTCGCCGTGGTAGCGGCGAAGGCATCGAAGAGCAAGACGGAAGCCGCAGAATACACGTGGCTCGCCGGCGGTCAGGCCATCAGGAATTGATGACCTGATAACAGACGCTGGCCGTACCGGAACGAACCATGCCGATCTGCGATGCCGCCGCCTTGGAGAGGTCGATCACACGGCCACGAATGAAGGGGCCGCGGTCGTTGATCCGGACGACCACCGACTTGCCGTTACGTTTGTTGGTGACCTGGACCTTGGTGCCGAATTTGAGGCTGCGATGGGCGGCCGTCAGACGCGAGGGGTTCATTCTCTCGCCGGAGGCCGTTTTCGAGGTGAGCGCGTACCACGACGCACCGCCGCAGCCCGCTCCCGCCGCCTGAGTTTCGGATGCCGGGATCAATCCCATCCCGACGGTGAATAACGCTGCAGCGGCAGCAGTTCTGATGTTCGCCGGCTTCAAGCGACGCCCCCTTCGGTTTGAATGCTGAATTTGTTTCCCTTGCAAGTCGAGCTAATTGGGGCAAAAAATGGCGAAACCGTGCTTCAACCTTTAACTTTCCCTTAGGAATTATTGCGAAGCGGCAAAAATTAAAAATCAAAGATCGTTTGAATTGTTTTAGATGAATTGGAGAAGGTCTTAGAAATCAACGACTAAACGTCGCTGACGGCCGAGAGTCGGCGTCAGCCGTTGTTTCGATGAAAAAGAATAATTTAAATTTTCGATTCCGAGGAGATGTCGCAGTCGGCAAAGGTTGTGTTTGGTCAGCTACCGCTGTGGTTGTGGTCGCTGCCTAAGTATAGGCGGAAAGTTGGCAGTGTAGATCAGTCAAGGTGCGAGGGTAGAATCCTATACTTTCGGATGATCTGACAGGCTGCGCCCATGACAGATGAGATATACTGTCGCAGGGATGCGCCGGTGGAAACGACTATCCCCGCCAGGTGCCTGATGCCCACAACTGTACAAGCGAAACGCGATAGTTGGGGAAAGCGGGCTCGAAGCCGGCCTCTCGCAGCTTTGCGTTGGAAACACGCTTGTTTTCGCCGTAGAAGGAGCGCGCCATCTGGGAGAGATCGGCGGTTTCGAAGGGAACTTCCGGCGGCGGATCGACCCCCATCAGCCGGGCGGCTTCCGATACGACATCCTGCGGCGGCGCCGGTTCGTCGTCGGTGATGTTGTAGATCCCGCCGAGGCCACGCGTGGCAAGGAAGACTGCCGCCGCGCCGATATCCTCGACGCGGATGCGATTGAAGACCTGGTTCGGCTTTATGATCCGGTGGGCGGTTCCTGCGGCAAGATTGCGGAAGGCATTGCGGCCCGGACCGTAGATGCCGGCAAGCCTGAGCACGGCGACAGGGATTTCCTGCCGGGCACCGAAGTCGAGCCAGGCGTTCTCCGCCTCGACACGCTCCATCGAGCGCTGCGAGACCGGCCTGATCACCGTGTCTTCCGCAACCCAGGCGCCGCCATGATCGCCATAGACTCCGACAGTGGAGAGATAACCGGCCCAGCAAAGATTCGGCAGGAGCCCGGCAAGCGGTGGTGTCCTGGCGCGGAACATCGGGTCGCCTTCCTGCCCCGGCGCGATGGACTGAACGAGGTGCGTCGCCCTTTTCATCGCTTGCGCCAGCGCGGCGGAGATTTCGTTTCCGTCGAAAAGGAGCGGATCGATGCCGGCGGCCTGCAGAGGCTGCAGCTTGTCTGGCGAACGGGTCGTCCCGGTCACCGATTGCGCTTCGGGCGCAAAGGCTTTGGCGATCGCCGTGCCGGAATAGCCGGCGCCAAGGATCAGGACATGCATCGGCTCACTCCTGCCATTTTCCATTCCGAAACAACCTCTTCGTCCGTCTCTGGCGGACATTTGCCCGCGAAAGCGATGAATTCTCCTTCCGGCATCAGCCGGGAAAGCGCCCAGACCGCCATGGCCCGGACCGTCGGCGAGGCGTCGCTTGTCAGGCCCTTGCAGGCGGAAACCAGGTCTTCTTCGCCGGAATTGCCGGCGGCGATCAAGACATTCCTGATGAAGCGGTCGCGCCCGATGCGTTTGACCGGAGAGCCTGAAAATAAGGCGCGAAAGGCGACATCGTCGAGCGTCAGCAGGAAGGCGAGCTCCGGCTGCTTGAGATCTTCGCGTGCCTTGAGCTTCATCTCGCGGGCCTCACGGGCGAACTTGTTCCATGGACAGGCGGCAAGACAATCGTCGCAGCCATAGATGCGGTTGCCGATCAGCGGACGCAACTCCGGTTCGATCCGACCCTTGTGCTCAATCGTCAGGTAGGAGATGCAGCGTCGCGCATCGATCTGGTAGGGCGCCGGAAAGGCACCGGTCGGGCAGGCGTCGAGGCAGGCGCGGCAGGAACCGCAATGGTCGCGTTCGGGCGCGTCGATCTCGAGATCGGCGGTCGTGAACAGGCTGCCGAGGAAGAGCCAGGAGCCGAAGTCGCGGCTGACGAGATTGGTGTGCTTGCCCTGCCAGCCGAGGCCGGCCTGTTCCGCCAGCGGTTTTTCCATGACCGGGGCCGTGTCGACGAAAACCTTCACGTCCTCGCCGCAGCGGGCGGCAAAGCGCGTCGCGATCTCCTTGAGCCGTCCCTTCACGACGTCGTGGTAGTCGCGGTTCTGTGCATAAACGGAGATGGCGCCGCGGTCGCGCCTTAGAAGGATGTCGCGCGGATCGGCGTCGGGGCCGTAGTTCATGCCGAGGAGGGCGATCGACCGGACCTCGCCCCAGAGGGCGCGCGGATCGGAGCGCCGTTCCGCCGTCTCTGCCAGCCATTCCATGGTCCCGTGACAGCCGGCGGAAAGGAAGGCCTTCAGTCGCTCCGGCGCACGCGGTATGGCGTCCGGCCGCGTGACGCGGCAGATGTCGAAACCCTTGGCCGCAGCCTCCTCCTTCAGGAAGGCGGTGAGCGTCCGTCGTTTCCTGTCCTGGTTCTCCGCCCTTTGAGCGTTGCCAGGCATGGTCATGCCCCTAGAAGTCGAGATCCGCATAATGCGAGACGGGGGTGACGCCGCGCACCCTTTCGCCAAGCAGCGGCCGGAAGGATGGTCGCGATTTGAGCCTCTGGTACCATTCCTTGGCGGCCGGCGAATCGGACCAGTCGATTTCGCCGAGATAGTCGAGCACCGAAATGGCGGCAGCCGCCGCAAGATCGGCATAGGAGATGCGGTCGCCGCCCAGCCAGGGGCGTGACCCGGCAAGCCAGGAAAGATACTTCATGTGCTGGCGGATGTTGTTGCGCGAGGTTCTGAGAATCTTCGAATCCGGTGCGCCGCCGCCCTGGTCCGGCCTCATCTGCAGCTTGAAAACGCGCTCGCGCACGAGCGGTCGCGTCACGTCGGCTTCCATCTTCTGCAGGAACCACTCCGTGAGGCGGCGGATTTCCGCCCGCTGGAACGGATCCTCGGCCAGCAGCCGGCGGTCCCGCTTCATGATCCCGCTGGTTTCGTCCAGATATTCCGAAATGATCGTCGCGCCGCACAGCGCGCGCATGCTGTTGTCGACATAGACCGGCAGCGTGCCGGCCGGGTTGAGCGCCAGGAAGTCCCGCCGGTTCTCCCAGGGCTGCTCTTCGCAGAGTTCCGTCTGATAGCCATATTCGGAGAGAATAAGGCGTACGAACCGCGAGGCGGAAGACATGGGGTGATGATAAAGTGTCGGCATCGGTCAAAGATTTTGAGCTGTCTTGAGTGAGCTGTCTTGGGAATGTCAGCATCGCGGCATATGCGTCTGGCCACGGCTCGTTGTAAGGAGCTATAGGTAGTTCAGGTGGCAAACACAAGAGAATCGCAATTCTCGTCTCAAATCCCACTACATCAGGAATATCTTACATATGGCGGATCAATCGATCATCAGCGCGCTTGTTCTCGGGCTCATCGAGGGGCTTACGGAGTTCATTCCCGTCTCGTCGACGGCGCATGTCCTGCTTGCCGGCCACTTTCTCGGCTTCAAGTCGCCCGGGAACACATTTGCTGTTCTTATCCAGCTCGGCGCGATTCTCGCGATCCTGCTCGTCTATTTCCAGAAACTCCTGTCGATCGCGCTGGCCCTGCCAGCAAGTGCGCAAGCACGCCGTTTCGTTCTCTCGGTTCTGCTCGCCTTCCTGCCGGCAGCCGTCATCGGTGCGGCGGCGCATGACTTCATCAAGTCGGTCCTGTTCGAGACGCCGATGCTGATCTGCGTCGTGCTGATCGTCGGCGGCATCATCCTCTATGTCATCGACCATCTTCCGCTGAGGCCGCGCTACACCGACGTCTTCCACTATCCGCCGTCGCTCGCCTTCAAAATCGGCCTGTTCCAATGCCTGGCGATGATCCCGGGAACCTCGCGCTCCGGTGCGACGATCGCCGGCGCCCTCTTGATGGGAACGGACAAGCGCTCGGCCGCCGAATTTTCCTTCTTTCTCGCCATGCCGACCATGCTCGGCGCCTTCACCCTCGATCTCTACAAGAACCGCAACGCGCTTTCCTTCGATGATGTCGGCCTGATCACTGTCGGCTTCGTTGCCGCATTCGTTGCCGGGATTTTCGTCGTGCGCTCGCTGCTCGATTTCGTCTCGCATCGCGGCTTCACGCCTTTCGCCATCTGGCGCATTCTCGTCGGTATCGCCGGCCTGATCGGCCTTTGGCTGATTGGATGATCGCGCAAAAATAAAGCCGCATGCGTCCCTTTCGAAACGCATGCGGCCCTGGCCCCCGCCAAAATAAGAAATGTCTCTGTCCTCAGTCGCCCCTGCCGTGGCGGGGCGGGACAAGGTCGGCTCAGTTGCCGGAAGAGGCAACCGACGCCGTCGTGCACGGGTCGACGCCGTAAGCGGGCGTGCAGCCCTTGCTGCTGCTTGCAACGGTACTCGGTGCCATGAATGAGCCAGCCAGAATGATCATTGCCGCAGACGCAAAAAAGATTGCGATCGACTTGCCCATGGGACGGTATGCCTTTCGAGTGTGATGTTGGCACCGGCTGTGTTTGCCGGGCCGCGCGATGCGAGCGCTGTTTATTCGCCGGTCATGTCATGATCAATATCAGGACATGCTGAATCCAGGGTAAATCACATACAGGTTTGCGACTGCGGCAGAATTGCAACGGTGTTGCTGTCCGGCAACAGAAAGCCACCGGCACATCTCCGGCGGCTTCGATGCGTTCGCCTGTTGCTGCGGTTCGATCAGGCGGCACGGCCGCCGCGCGTATACTGTCCCTGCGGACGATAGCGAACCAGATAGGTGGGCAGGATCGCTTCGAGCATCGTGGGTGCGATGCCGATGCCGGCGAGCGTCCGTCCTTCGGCCTCCGCCTTGTCGGAGATCACATTGTCGGATTTCAGCAACACCACCTGGTCGGCGGTTATCGGCGGCGCGATGAAGGGCACCAGCGAGGCGATGCGTCCGAGAAGCGAGGCGATGCCGAAGGGGAGAGACAGGAATGAGCGCTTTCGGTCGATCGTCTTCAGCATCAATTCGAGACAGTCGCGGAAGGACAGCACTTGCGGCCCGCCGAGCTCGTAGATCGTGCCGCCCGAAAGCTTGCCTTCGACGGCGCGGGCGACTGCCTCGGCCACGTCGCCCACATAGACCGGCTGGAACCTGGTGCGACCGCCGCCGATCAGCGGCAGGACGGGCGAGAAGCGCGCCATCTCTGCGAACTTGTTGAAGAAACCGTCCTCCGGGCCGAAGATGATAGACGGGCGGAGGATGATCGCCCCGGGCACGGTATCGAGAACCGCCAGTTCGGCGCGGCCCTTGGTGCGGGCGTAGTCGGATTGGGATTTCGGATCGGCGCCGATCGCCGATATATGGGTCAGCGTTGCACCGGCCCCACGAGCCGCTTCGGCGACGGCACGGGCACCGAACTCCTGCACGGCGTCGAAGCTGTTGCGCCCGCTTTCGAAAAGGACGCCCACGCAATTGATCACGTGGTCGGCGCCCTCGACGGCGCGGTCCACCGATTTGCGGTAGCGCAGATTGGCCTGGACGCAGACGATCTGGCCGACATTGCCGAGCGGCTGAAGATGGCCGGCGAGATCCGGCCGGCGAACCGCGACGCGGATGCGGTAGCCCCGGCGGGCGAGCGCGCGCACCACATGACGGCCGACAAATCCGGATCCGCCGAAAATCGTCACCAGCGGCGGAAGGTTGGACAAGGTCATGGGAAACGCACTCCTGATTTCATGGGCGAGAATGCTTGCTACATATCGCAAGCGGCGGGCGAGGTGAAGGCCAATCCGCACACACCTGCCCGTCCATTTTCACTGCCCTTGCAACGCCGGAGCAGCGCGCCTCAGGCGCCCTCCACGACCACCATTTCCGCATCGGCGACCTCCTGGCGGATGGCTGCGGCGATCTGGTATTCCGGCGAGTTGTAGCAGTCGATGGCAGCCTGAAAGGAAGGAAACTCGATCACCACGTTGCGGCTTCGCACGGCACCCTCGAGGCGATGGAACTGGCCGCCGCGGGCGAGAAAGGTCGCACCGTATTTTTCGAAGGCGGGTTTCGCTGCTGCGACATAATCCTTGTAACGGTCGGGGTCTCTTATATCGACCCGAGCAATCCAGTATCCCTTGGCCATTTCGAACTCCTCGTCGCTCTGCGAAGCGCATGACGGCGCCGCGCGTCGTTTGAAGCGCGCGAGGGCCGCTGCAGCACCTTGAATTACCACATGTTTTTTGCCTGGGCCCGACAAAGGGAACATGCAGGAGGTGGCTACTTTCGGCAAATCGGGGACAAGGTCAAGCGCCGGCTTCGCTGAACTGTTGTTTTTTCGGTGCGGCTCAACCGGAAAGCGCGCCCGCCATCTCGGCGAGTATTGCGCGGCTCGCGGCAAGCGGATCGGGTGCCTTGACGATCGGCCGTCCGACCACGAGATGGCTGGATCCGGCCCGGATGGCGTCGCCCGGCGTCATCACTCGCTTCTGGTCGCCTCTCTCCGCACCGGCGGGGCGGATACCGGGTGTCACCAGCGCCATGTCAGGGCCGATGATCCGGCGGACGGCGCCGGCCTCTTCCGCGGAACAAACGATGCCACCCATGCCAGCGGAACGAGCCTGCTCGGCGCGGCGCAGGACCAGCGTGTGCGGGTCGTATTCATATCCGGCGTCAATCACATCCTGCTCGTCCATCGAGGTGAGCACGGTGACGCCGAGAAGGCAGAGATCGGATCCCCTGGCTGCCTCCACGGCCGCCTTCATCGCCTTCGGATAGGCATGGAGCGTCAGCATCGACATGCCCATTTTGACGATGTTCTCCACGCCTTTCGCCACCGTATTGTCGATGTCGAGCAGCTTCATGTCGAGGAAGACCCTCTTGCCGGCGGCAGCGAGATCACGCGCGAATTCGAGCCCGCCGTCAAAGACGAGCTGATAGCCAATCTTGTAGAAGACGACCTCCTCGCCGAGGGTCGCGACGATTTTCTCCGCTTCCGAGACGGTCGGAAGGTCAAGGCCGACAATCAATCGGTCACGCGCATTCATGCTCATGTCGAGACTACCCCTGCCAGAATTCCATCGCGGTCCAGTCGCACGTGACGGCGCGGTCCGCAAGGCGAAAAGCAAAGAGATTGCCGCCGCCCGGCAGTTGATCGGCGCTACGCGCGATCGCAGTAGCCGTCATCCGGCATTTCAGGAGGGTGCCGACGCCGCCATGGCCGACAAAGGCGATCGGCACGGTCGGGTCGTGACGCTCGAGGATGTAGAAGACGGCCCTCGAAATGCGCATCTGGGCGTCGAGTGCCCGCTCCCAGCCCATGAAGCTCTCTTCGGGATGGGCGAAGAAGCGGTCCGCCGCCTTCTCGAACTCGTCCGGCGGAAGAAAGCCGGTAGACGAACGATCGTTTTCGCCCATCTCCTCGTCGGTTTCGACGGGAATGCCCGCGGCGTCCGCCAATATTGCCGCGGTTTCGAGCGCCTTCCTTTCCGTGCTGGAGATGATGCGGCCGAGCAGCCGGACCCAAGGCTGTCCGGCCGTCATGCGCGTACGCTCCCGCCCGAGATCGGAAAGACTCCATTGCGGCACGGGAACATCAGGATCGATCCGGACCTGCGGATGGGTGAGGTAGACGCCGAACATGGGCCCCGCGCCGGGTCAATGGGTGCGGCTATAGACCCAGAGTTGCGCCGGCGGAATGTTTCGGACGACGAAGTCGAAATGCTGGATGCGATAGCGATCCGGCACGGCGACGACCGGCGAGAGCGGTCCATAGGAGATCTGCACCACCGGCCGTCCCACGGGAATGCGTGAAAGCAGATCCTCGATCAGCGTCACACGGCGATGCATCGGAAAATTCAGCAGCGGCACGGCTGAGATGACGCTGTCGAACTGCTGGTCCGTGAAGGCCCCCAGCGTGTGCGAGAGATCGAAGGCATCGCCGTTGATGAAGTTGACGTCGGGGAATTGCGCCCTCAACTGATTGAAGAAGTCGGTGGAATATTCCACCGAAACCAGTTTTTCGGGCGCCACGCCGCGCTCCAGGATCGCCTTGGTGATGACGCCCGTGCCTGGGCCGAGCTCGAGAACCGGCAGGCCCGAACGCGGGTTGACGACGCTCGCCATGCGGCGCGCGGTGAACGAGGACGTGGGCAGGATCGCGCCGACGGCGCGGCTATTGCTCATCCAGCCCTTGAAGAAGCGGATTTCCTCGTCGAACTTCCGGCCGAACCGTTCCTTAACCTTCAAGCGCAAGCTCATAGAATTCCCTCGACCTCCTCGATGTCAGCTCTCCCCCTGCTGGCTGATTCGCCGAGCGTGAGTGCGTGTTCGTTCATAATGTGCTCCTATATGCGGCGAAAACAAGTCTGTCTGCGCCTGCTGCATGTTTCCCCAGATCCTTTCCATTTAGGGATGAAAGACGCGGCACTTCGAAGTGCTGCTTGCGACCTTCGCGCGTCTAAAATGACGCGCAACGTCGCAATGCATGAGAATCGGCAGTAGCGCGGCGAAGGGACATGAAAAAACCCGCCATGCGAAAGCAGGGCGGGCTCCATTGCAGGGCTTCCTCTATTTTCAAACACGCATTGGCATCAGCACATAGAGCGCGTCGTCGCCGGCAAGATCGCGCACCAGCGTCGGAGAACCGGGATCCGCGAGCATGAACACCGCATCGTTGCCGGTCAGTTGGGACGTTATGTCGAGCAGATATTTGGCGTTGAATCCGATCTCGAGAGGATCGCCTTCGTAGCCGACCGGCAACTCTTCCGTGGCGCTGCCCGAGTCCGGATTGTTGACGGTCAGCGTCATCTGGCCATCATTGAGAGCCAGTTTCACGGCGCGGCCGCGCTCCGAGGAGATAGTCGATACGCGATCGACGGCCTGGGCGAAGGACTGGCAATCGACGCGCAGCTCCTTGTCGTTGTTCGCCGGGATGACGCGCTGATAGTCGGGGAAGGTCCCGTCGATCAGCTTCGACGTCATGATGATCGAGGCGATCGTCAGCCGAATTTTCGCATCGGAGACTTCGACCGTCACCACCACGTCGGGATTGTCGAGCAGTTTTTGCAATTCGCTGACCGTCTTGCGCGGAATGATGATGCCGGGCATGCCCTCCGAGCCCGCGGGCGCTTCGACGTCGGCGCGGGCGAGGCGATGCCCGTCGGTGGCAACCGCGCGCAGCTTCAATTCGCCTTTGTTCTCGACGGTGTGAATGAAGATGCCGTTCAAGTAGTAACGGGTCTCCTCGGTCGAGATCGCGAACTGCGTCCGGTCGATCAGCATCTTGAGGTCGGTCGCCTTCAGGCGGAAGGAATGCGAGAAGCTGCCGGCGGTCAGGTCCGGAAAGTCCGATTGCGGCAGGCATTGCAGCGAGAACTTCGAGCGGCCGGAGGCGACCGTCATTGCCGTACCCTCGGCATTGGTCGCCAGCAGCACTTCCGATCCGTCCGGCAGCTTGCGGACGATATCGTAGAGCAGGTGGGCCGGGACGGTGGTGGCGCCCGGCTGCTCCACCTGGGCCGGCGTCGCCTCGGTGATTTCGAGGTCGAGGTCGGTGGCCTTCATTTCGAGGCTCGCACCATCCGAGCGCAACAGCACGTTCGAGAGGATCGGGATCGTGTTTCGCCGTTCGACCACGCGGTGGACATGGTTCAGCGATTTCAAAAGATTGGACCGCTCGAGAGTAATGCGCATGGGATGCTACCGCTTTCAACCATTGCCGGACGGACGAGGCGCCCGCCGCGGCGTCAACTGCGTGTCCCCGGCCGACCGGCCGGAACGATGTGGAGAGGCAAAATGGCAGAAAAAGACCCGCGGAAGCAAGGGGTTTCGCGGCTAGTTTCCCCAGTGCAGACGCCCGCCGCCACACTGCCGCCACCCTGCGGCCTTGCCCTGTGCATTGCGGTCACTCATAAAGGGTGCGAACCGGCGATCGGAAACGATCGGGCCGGCAGGATCGGGAAGCGGCCATTGGAAGAGCAGCAAGCGGGCGAGGCGGCGGAGAGGGAGAGGCAGCGCGGCTTTCGCCTGATGAACGCGACCGTTCCGGCGCGCCCGCTGGAACCGGCGCTTTATCTGGTGGCGACGCCGATCGGCAATCTCGCCGACATCACGATTCGGGCGCTGGAGACGATCGCCGGGGCTGACCTGCTCGCCTGCGAGGATACGCGGGTGACGCGGGTGCTGCTTGACCGCTACGGCATCGTCAACCGGCCCGTGCCGTACCATGAGCACAACGCGGCCGAGGCCGGGCCGCGGCTCCTTTCGGCGCTCGCTGTGGGCAAGTCGGTGGCGCTCGTTTCCGATGCCGGCACGCCGCTCGTTTCCGATCCCGGCTACCGGCTGGCGCAGCTGGCGATCGAAGCCGGACACCGCGTCGTTCCGATCCCGGGACCCTCCGCACCTCTTGCCGCGCTGGTCGGCTCCGGCCTTCCAAGCGACGCCTTTCTCTTTGCCGGGTTCCTGCCGGTGAAGGACAAGGCCCGCCGCGAGCGGCTGGCGGAACTTGGAGACGCACCGGCGACGCTCATCTTCTTCGAATCGCCGCACCGTATCGCCGCGACGGTCGCCGCGGCTGCCGAAGTGCTTGGGGCGGAGAGAAAGGCGGCGGTCTGCCGCGAACTGACCAAGGCCTTCGAGGAGTTTCGCCGCGGCACGCTCGGCGAGCTCAAGGTTTTCTATGACCAGGCGGAGGGGGTGAAGGGCGAGATCGTGCTTGTGGTCGGCCCGCCCGAAGCCAAGCCCGCCCCGAACGGAGAAGCCGTCGATGCGCTCCTGCGGGAACTTGCCCGTGCCATGCCGATGGGCAAGGCCGCGACGGAGGCCGCCCGGCGAACCGGCCTGCCGCGCAAGGCGCTCTACGACCGGCTCCTGAGCCTCAAGGAAAGCAATGAAGGCTGAGCGGCCGGACGCCCGGAAGTTGAAGGCGCTGAAGCGTGGGCTTCTTGCCGAATATCGCGCCGCGCTCTGCCTGATGCTGAAGGGCTACCGCATCGTGGCCATGCGTTATCGCACGAGGCTCGGCGAGATCGACATCATCGCCCGGCGCGGCGAACTCGTCGCTATTGTCGAGGTGAAGGCGAGGGCGACGTTCGACGGCGCGGTCTTCGCCGTCTCCGATTCCTCTCAAAGGCGGATCAGGGCTGCAAGCGATACTTGGCTTTCGAGCCAGCCCGATTTCCACCGACTGTCGGTGCGCTACGATATCGTCGCCGTCCTGCCCTGGCGCTGGCCGCGGCATTTGCCCGATGCCTTTTGACGGGCGGTTTTGACCGATTGGAAAAATGTAATCGTTCCGTCACGGAAACATTACCTGCCTGTCATCGAAGGCCACTAGTCCACTGCGAACCGCAACACGGTGGAGAGGACAGGGGAAATGATCAGGAAAGCTTTGCTTGCATCCGTAACGTTCGCTTTTTCCGCGACGACGTCGCTGGCCGCGACCAACATCACCTGGTGGCACGGCATGGCCGGCCGCAATGGCGAGGTGATCAACGAAGTCGCCCAGAAATTCAATGAGTCCCAGAGCGCCTGCGTGCTGACCCCGGTCAGCAAGGGCACCTATGAAGAGGCGCTCGCCTCCGGCATCGCCGCTTTCCGCTCCGGCGAGCAGCCGAACATCCTGCAGGTTTTCGATGCGGGTGCGGCGACCATCATCAACGCCAAGGGCGCCATCATCCCGGCCGAAGACCTGATCACCAAGGCCGGCTACGGCTTCGACCGCGGCGCCTTCATCGACGGCGTTCGCTATTTCTACGCCGACAGCGACGGCAAGTTCGTGGGCATGCCGTTCAACTCCTCGGCTCCGATCATGTATATCAACGACGAGGCCCTGAAGAAGGCGGGCGTCGAGGCGCCGAAGACCTGGGAAGAATTCGAGGCCATTGCCCCGAAGCTGAAGGATGCCGGCTACATCCCGCTCATCCAGTCTCAGCTCACCTGGCAGTTCACCGAGAACTTCTTCTCGCGCAACAACATTCAGTTCGCCACCAACAACAACGGCTATGACAGCGTCGTCGATACCAAGCTAAAGGTGACGGACCCCAAGCTCCAGATGATGTTCGAGAAGCTGAAGGCCTGGAAGGATGAGGGCTACTTCGCCTTCTACGGCGCCGGTTGGGCCGACAACCAGAAGGTCTTCGAAGAGGGCAAGGCCGCCTTCTGGATCGGCTCTTCCGGTTCCTTCGGCGGTCTGCAGAAGACGGCCACCATGCCGTTTTCCGCGACCTTCCTGCCCTATTGGGGTTCGATCGAGGGCGCCGGCACCAACTCCTTCATCGGCGGCGCGGCACTCTTTGCCATGTCCGGCAAGTCGGATGAAGAGAACAAGTGCGTGGCAGACTTCTTCCAGTTCCTGACCTCGCCGGAGATCCAGTATTTCTATCATAAGTCCACCGGCTATGTTGCCATCACCAAGGCGGCCCACGAGCTCGCCGAGGAGGATGGCTACTACAGGGAGAAGCCGGTCGCCGTAGTCGGCATCAAGCAGCTCCTGCTGCCGGCCGGCGAATGGTCCAAGGGCTACCGCCTCGGCTTCTATCCGCAGATCCGCGAGATCATGGAGCGCGAATATGGTCGCATCTTCGCGGGCGAAACGACCGTCAAGGATGCGCTGGAGACGATCGAGCGCGAAGGCAACGAACTGCTCGCCCGTTTCGCCAAGACGGCAGGCTGATTTCGATGGCGGCTGAAACCGAAGGCCTCTCCGCGTCGCGCGGAGGGGCCGGCTTTGGAGGGCATCGTCTCGGTGCCCTCCGGCTCTTTGGCGGCAAGGCAAAAAGGGGCGAGACGTCCGCCAAGCGCGTGCAATTCACATCGCGCTTCCTGCCCTATCTCTTCCTGGCGCCGCAGCTCGCGATCATCTTCATCTTCTTCTATTGGCCTTCGGTGCAGGCGATTCAATCGTCCTTCTACCTCGAGGATCCCTTCGGCTTCGGCTCCACCTTCGTCGGCCTGTCGAATTACACGGACGTGCTGAAGTCCGGCGAATATCGCGGGATCGCGCGGTTCACCGCCATCTTCACCGCGCTCGTCACCTTCTTTGCGCTGTCGATCGGGCTGCTGCTCGCCGTCAAGGCGGATGGCGTCATCCGCGGCAATGCCGCCTACAAGACGCTGCTCATCTGGGTCTATGCGATCGCGCCGCCGGTCGCCGGCCTGATCGGCATGATGTTCTTCGACCAGCATATCGGCCCCATCGTCGAAATCGCCCGCTGGTTCGGCTGGGACATCAAGGTCGGACTCGACTTCGGCGATACCGCCTTTGCGATGACCGTCGTCTCGGTCTGGAAGCAGATTCCCTACAACTTCATCTTCTTTCTCTCAGGTCTGCAGGGGATTCCGGTTTCCGTGCGCGAGGCGGCGGCGATCGATTGCCGTTCGGGGCTGCGCCGATTCTGGACGATCATCCTGCCGCTGCTGGCGCCGACCGCCTTCTTCCTGCTGATCATCAACATCACCTATGCGCTCTTCGACACCTTCGGCGTCATCGACGTCATGGTGAAGGACAAGGCCGCCAACAACCCGATCACACTCGTCTACAAGGTCTACATGGACGGTTTCCGCGGCAACGACCTCGGCGGCTCGTCGGCACAGTCGGTGATCCTCATGGTGATCGTCTTCGTACTCACCATTTTCCAGTTCCGCTTCATCGAGCGGCGCGTGCATTACAATTGAGGTGGCGCCGATGCATCGCACCCGGATCCTCGACCACGTCATTCTGCTGATCGGCGTCTTCATCATGGTGGCGCCTGTCGTCGTCGCCTTCATGACCTCGACGCACGAGGCGGCGGAGATCCATCGCAACGGGCTGAGCCTCAACTGGGGCGGCCATTTCGCCGAGACCTACGAGACGGTGCTGACCCGCCAAGGCGGCTTCACCGGCAAGATCACCGGCTTCAACATGGTGATGAACTCGATGATCCTCGGTCTCGGCTTCGCGGTCGGCAAGATCGTGCTCTCGATGCTCGCGGCCTACGCGATCGTCTATTTTCGCTTTCCGCTTGCGACGTTTTTCTTCTGGGTGATCTTCACGACATTGCTTCTGCCGCTCGAGGTCCGCATCCTGCCCTCCTACGAGGTGATGAACATGCTGAAGCTCACCAACACCTATACGGGGCTGATCGTGCCGCTTCTGGCATCCGCGACCGGCACGTTCTATTTCCGCCAGTTCTTCAAGTCGGTGCCGGACGAACTCCTCGAGGCGGCGCGCATCGACGGCGCCGGACCGTTCAAATTCTTCGTCGACGTGCTGGTGCCGCTCTCGCGCACCATGATGGCGGCGATCTTCATCATCATGTTCGTCTATGGCTGGAACCAGTATCTCTGGCCGACACTGATGACGACGGATGAGGGCTTCTTCACGCTGGTGCGGGGTATAAAGCAGATCCTGCTCGTCTGGGTCGGCTCCCAGATCCCCGACTATAATGAGGCTCTTGCGCTGGCGATCCTCGCCATGCTGCCGCCGGTGATGGTCGTGGTGATCTTCCAGCGCTGGTTCATCAAGGGGCTGACCGAGAGCGACAAATAACAAACGAAGCGGGGCGCGGGCGCGCTCCGCATCCCCCAACGCATCAACGGAGGCAGCCTATGGCGGCGATCGACATCGCAGAGGTCTCGAAAATCTACGCGGGCGGCGTCGAGGCCGTGAAGTCCGTTTCGATCGACATCGAGGACGGCGAGTTCATCGTCCTCGTCGGTCCATCGGGCTGCGGCAAGTCCACGCTTCTGCGCATGGTCGCGGGGCTCGAGACGATCTCGAAGGGCACGGTGAAAATCGGCACGCGGGTCGTCAACGACATCGACCCCGCCGAGCGGGACATTGCCATGGTCTTTCAGAACTATGCGCTTTATCCGCACATGACCGTCTACGAGAACCTTGCCTACGGCCTGAGGAACCGCAAGACGCCGAGGGCGGAGATTGATGCGCGTGTCGCAGAGACAGCGCGCATGCTGGAAATCGAGCCCTATCTTGATCGCAAGCCGCGCGCCCTTTCCGGCGGCCAGCGCCAGCGCGTCGCCATGGGCCGGGCGATCGTCCGCAAGCCCGCCGCCTTCCTTTTCGACGAGCCGCTGTCGAATCTCGACGCCAAACTGCGCGTCTCCATGCGCGGCGAGATCAAGCGGCTGCAGAAGCGGCTCGGCACGACCTCGCTCTACGTCACCCATGATCAACTGGAGGCGATGACGCTCGCCGACCGGCTGGTCGTGCTGAACGGCGGCCGGATCGAGCAGATCGGCCGGCCGCTCGACGTCTATCACGCGCCCGCCTCCACCTTCGTTGCGAGCTTCATCGGCTCGCCTGCCATGAACCTCGTCCAGGCTGTGCTGGAGGGCGGTCGATTGCGTCTCGGCACGCATGTGCTCGAACTCGGCTATGCGGCGCCGGCCGAGGGTGCGGTCACCGTCGGCCTCAGGGCCGAGGATCTGCGCCGGGCAGCGCTCGGCGAGCAGGCGTTTGTCTTCCGCGTCGACTATGTCGAGGAACTGGGAGCGCAGCGGCTTGTCCACGGCAAGGTCGGGGAGCAGGCACTGACTGTGGCACTCGCACCGGAAGCGCCGCTTGCAGATGAGCTCACAATCACCATATCCAGCGAACGCCTGCACTTTTTCTCGGCGGAAACCGGCAAGCGGATCCATCGCCATCCGGCCGCGGGCGTTGCGCCGGCCCGCCAGGAAACCGTCAATCCGGAGCCCGCATTGTGATCGAAGAGACCGTATCGACGCTCGCCATCCCTTCCGAGCAGAGCCGCGACGATGTTCTTCGCATGGAGCGCAGCATAGCCGCCCACGACGCGGCCATGGCAGGCATCGAAGCGATGAACAGGATCGAGATCGGCGGCGCAGCCTCGGACGGGCGGCTCGCCTTTCCGTTGTCCGTCGCGGCCTGGAACCTCGAGCGCTGTCTCTTTCCGCAAGAAAGCGCCGAACATCTAGGCGCGACTGGCGCATCGCTGGTGATGCTATCCGAAATGGACAACGGCATGGCCCGCACGGGTCAGCGCCACACGACGGCCGAAGTCGCGGCGACGCTCGGCATGCAATATGCCTATGGAGTCGAGTTCGTCGAACTAGGCCTCGGGGCCGCCAGCGAGCGTGAATTCTGCCGGGACGATTTCAACGAGAAGGGTTTCCATGGCAACGCGCTGCTGGCGTCGAACCAGCTTCGCCGGCCCTTCATGATTCGACTCTGGGGTGAGCGTCTCTGGTACATGGACGGCGGCGAGCAGCCGCGCCTCGGCGAGCGCATCGCCGTCGGCGCCGTCGTCGAAACCGAGGCAGGCCCCTTCGTCGCCGTCTCCACCCATCTCGAAAGCGCAACGACCGCCGCCTATCGCGAGCGGCAGGTGAAGGAACTGATCGATCGGTTGGATGCGGCCTTTCCGGCGCTTCCCATCCTGATCGGCGGCGATCTCAACACCGGCAACCATATCGGCGGCAATTTCGAGGCCGAGGGGCTTTTCGCGATGAGCGCTGCGCGCGGCTTCAGCCGCCATGGTGGCCCTATCGACCAGATGACGACGCGGCCGAGCCTGATCACGCGCTGGCCGGAGCGGGCAATGAAGCTCGACTGGTTTCTGGCCCGGGGTCTGAGGATCGGCGAAAGCCGCATCATCCCCTCGCTCGATGCATCCGGCCGTCCGCTGTCCGACCACGATCTCATCGCCTGCGTCGTCGAGGCTTTCGAATAATCTGCCGCCTCCTTGCCTGAGCGCCTTGCGCATTCTACATGTTGCGGGCTTGTGTCACATCGGGAGCACGGCCGCCGCAGCACGTTGAATTGCTGTATGATTTCCTCCGCAGTGATCCCGTAACAGGGGCGATGCGGCTAGGGTCCAACCAGGAACGGTAAGATGGCAAGAATCGTCAATGTCGGGGTCCAGATGGACCATGTCTCGGGCATCACCATTGCGGGCGATTCGACCTTTGCGATGAGTATCGAGGCGCAAACCCGCGGCCATCGACTGTTCCACTACACGCCCGACCGGCTGTCGCTTCGCGACGGAAAGGTCTATGCGACGGCGCAACAGATGACGCTGCGCGACGTGAAGGGCGATCACTTCACGCTCGGCGAGCCCGAGCGGATCGATCTTTCGGACATGGACGTCATCCTGCTTCGCCAGGATCCGCCCTTCGACATGGCCTATATCACCTCGACGCATCTGCTTGAACGCCTGCATCCGAAGACGCTCGTCGTCAACGATCCGGCCTGGGTGCGCAATTCGCCGGAGAAGATCTTCGTTACCGAATTTCCTGATCTGATGCCGAAGACGCTGATCACCCGCGACCCCGGAGAGATTGCCCGCTTCCGCCAGGAGATGGGCGACATCATCCTGAAGCCCCTCTATGGCAATGGCGGTGCCGGCGTCTTCCATTCCGCGCGCGACGACCGCAATCTCTCCTCGCTGCTCGAAATGTTCGGGCAGATGTTCCGCGAGCCCTTCATCGCCCAGGAATACCTGCCGGCCGTGAGAAAGGGCGACAAGCGCATCCTGCTCGTTGATGGCGAGCCTGTCGGCGCCATCAACCGCGTTCCGGCCGAGCACGATGCCCGCTCGAACATGCATGTCGGCGGCCGCGCCGAGGCGACGGAGCTTACGGCACGCGAGCGGGAAATTTGCGCCCGCATCGGCCCGGCGCTCAAGGAGCGTGGCTTCCTCTTCGTCGGCATCGACGTGATCGGCGACTACATGACCGAGATCAACGTCACCTCGCCGACGGGAATCCGCGAGGTAAAGCGCTTCGGAGGGGCCGATGTCGCAAGCCTGCTCTGGGACGCGATCGAGAAGAAGCGGCGCTGATCGCGCCCGAGCGGGTCGCGTCGCTCGGGGCCTGCTCCTATGGCTTTTCATAGATCTGTTCTATTATTGTTCTTGTTTTTGAGCGTGTGCCGTGCAAGATTGATGCGGGTACCGGCGCCGGTTGTAGCGGTGGAAGCGCGCTGGACAAAGGGGGCATCATGGTCGCACGGGTCAGCACGGTGGCATTCCAGGGGATCGAGGGCGTTCCGGTCGACGTTCAGGTAATGATCGCTCCGGGAAAGGTCGGCATGCAGATCGTCGGCCTGCCGGACAAGGCCGTTGCCGAAAGCCGCGAGCGCGTGCAGGCGGCGCTTCACGCATCCGGCCTGGCGCTGCCGGCCAAGCGGGTCACCGTGAATCTGGCGCCGGCCGACCTGCCGAAGGAGGGCAGTCACTTCGACCTCGCCATCGCGCTCGGCCTGATGGCGGCGCTCGGAGCGGTGCCGGCGGACGCGCTTTCCGGCTATGTCGTCATCGGCGAACTCAACCTCGACGGCACGATTGCGCCCGTTGCCGGCGCGCTGCCGGCGGCAATCGGCGCCAATGCGCTAGGCAAGGGGCTGATCTGCCCTGCCGAAAGTGGACCCGAAGCGGCCTGGGCGGGATCGGAGATCGACATCCTGGCGCCGCGGAGCCTGATCGCGATCGCCAACCATTTCAGAGGCACGCAGGTCATCTCCCGTCCGGAACCCTCGGTGCGAGCGACCGCCGCCAATCTGCCGGATCTCGCCGACATCAAGGGTCAGGAAAGCGCCAAGCGGGCGCTGGAGGTGGCGGCCGCCGGCAACCACAATCTCTTGATGGTCGGCCCGCCCGGCTCCGGCAAGTCGATGCTGGCGGCGCGCCTTGCCTCCATCCTGCCGCCGCTGTCGCCGGCCGAACTGCTCGAAGTCTCGATGATCCATTCGATCGCCGGGCAGTTGCCGGGCGGCAAGCTCTCCGACCGGCGGCCGTTCCGCGCGCCGCACCACTCGGCCACCATGGCGGCGCTGATTGGCGGCGGGATCAGGGCGAAGCCCGGCGAGGCGTCGCTCGCCCATCACGGCGTGCTGTTCCTCGACGAATTTCCGGAGTTTCCGCCGCAGGTGCTCGACGCGCTGCGCCAGCCGCTCGAAACCGCCGAATGCGTGATTGCCCGCGCCAACCACCGCGTCAGCTATCCGGCGGCGATCCAGCTCGTCGCTGCCATGAATCCCTGCCGCTGCGGCATGGCCGGCGAGCCCGGACATACATGCGCCCGCGGTCCGCGCTGCATGGCCGATTACCAGGCGCGGATATCCGGACCGCTGATGGACCGCATCGACATCCGCATCGATGTGCCCGCCGTCAGCGCTGCCGACCTCATCCGCCCGGTGACGGCCGAGGCGAGCGCCGACGTCGCCAGGCGCGTTGCCCGCGCCCGTGAATTGCAGAGGGAGCGCTTCATCACCCTCGGCCATCCGCAGCTGACGAGCAATGCCCGTGCATCGACGGCGATGATCGAGAAGGTCGCCGAGCCGGATACAGCGGGCTTGCAACTTCTGCGGGATGCGGCGGAAAAGATGAAGTTTTCGGCGCGCGGCTACCATCGCGTTCTGAAGGTCGCACGCACGCTTGCCGATCTCGACGGGGCGCCAAGGGTTGGCCGTATCCACCTCGCCGAGGCGATCTCCTATCGCGTTGTCGGCGAGCGGTTGCCGGTGGCGGCTTAGCGCTGCCGCCGGTATGGGCGACCGGCGCGGCGCATTACGATGCGCTCGCGTTCGATGAGACGTGGTACCGCCCGCGGGCATGACAGGGTCGCACAAATTTAGGAGTATGGCGTCAGGTGTTCCAACGCGCGGGCTAGTCCGGCCGTCGGACTACTTATCGGTTCCGGAGCATTTCTTACCAGTTCGGCTGCGCCGGCCATCGATGCCTGAGCCAAGGCGACCATTGACGCCCCGTCGTCATAAGCGGCATGCGAGGCCATCGCGATAGCTGACAGATAGCCCTCGCGATCTCCTGCCTTGAACAAGGCCCAAGCGTGCGGAACAAGACGAACCTCGACGGCAACACTCGTTCCTCTCGCCGCCTGGGCGAAGATGTGTTCTGTCGGCAGTAGAGTTGTTTCAACCGCACAGAGTACGACAATCTTTCCGCCGCTCTTGACCGCCTTCTCCGCCAGTGCTCCGTCCACTCTCAGTATAGGCACAGAAGCGATTCTGCCCGCTGCAACGACAGCCGGTCCTAATGTTGAGCAAGTCAGAACAACCGCATCGGCATGGTGCGAAAGCTCGAGCAAGACTGAACTCGCCCGCTCCTCGATATCAGACGTAAGACATCCCCGCATGTTCGGCCGCCCAAAGGAGATCTGCTCGAACTTCATGCTGAAGAACACCGAGGGGTATTCCGAGCTTCTGCCCAGCTTCTTCAAAGACCGCAATGTTACTTTCGGCAGTGTGTAAGCAGGCAATCTTCATAGAGTAACTTCCGTGAGTTGCGCCGATCCACAAAGTGCCATTTAAAGCGGCCCCTTGCTTCTGATTTTCTCCAACACCGCAAAACTGAACTTTTTCCGGCGATCGCGTCCACCAAACCCACTGCAGACCTCTCCGCCAGGAGAGCCGTCTGCAAAGACCTGTTGCGAGCGGCTTTGGGTCCACACAGCCGGGAGGCAATTCCACATGACAGTGAAGCGAGGGACTTCCCGCGCTAGGCACCCAACCCCTCGAAAAGCACCGTCGAAAGATAGCGCTCAGCGAAGGACGGGATGATGACGACGATGGTCTTGCCGGCGTTTTCCTCACGCTGGCCCACCTCGATCGCGGCCTGCAGTGCCGCACCCGCGGAAATGCCGACCGGTACGCCTTCGAGTCTCGCGATCAGGCGCGCGGCCTCGACGGCTTCGCCCGCGTTGACGGTGATCACCTCGTCATAGATCGATGTGTCGAGGATCGCCGGCGCGAAGCCGGCGCCGATGCCCTGGATCTTGTGCGGTCCGGGCGCGCCGCCGGAAAGGACCGGCGATTCTTCGGGCTCGACCGCGATCACCTGAACTGAAGGCTTGCGTGCCTTCAACACCTGACCGGCGCCGGTGATGGTGCCGCCGGTGCCGATGCCGGAGACGAGGATATCGACAGCGCCTTCGGTGTCGTTCCAGATTTCCTCGGCCGTCGTCTTGCGGTGGATTTCCGGATTGGCGGGGTTCTCGAACTGCTGCGGTATGATGGCACCGGGAAGCGTCTCGGTGAGTTCCTGTGCCTTCGCAATCGCACCCTTCATGCCCTTGGCGCCTTCCGTCAGCACCAGTTCGGCGCCGAGCAGCGACAGCATCTTGCGCCGCTCGATGGACATCGTCTCCGGCATGGTCAGGATCAGCTTGTAGCCCTTGGCTGCGGCGACGAAGGCAAGCGCGATGCCCGTATTGCCTGAGGTCGGCTCCACGAGCGTCGTGCGGCCGGGCGCGATCTTGCCCTGGGCTTCCAGCGATTCCACCATGGCGACGCCGATCCGGTCCTTGACCGAGGCGATCGGGTTGAAGAATTCGAGCTTTGCGAGCAGGTTCGCCTTGACGCCCTTCTCCCTGGCAAGCTTGTCCAGCCGCACGATCGGCGTGTCGCCGATCGTTTCGGTTATCGAGGAATAGACGCGGCCGCGGCCAGGTTTGCGCGCTTCGGGCATTTCGTTTCTCCCATGAGTTAAATGGTTCCTGCGAGAATAGGAACAATGGGCAGGCCATGCGAGAGCGGGAGCGCCTCGGATGTGAGCTGCCGAAGGAATAAACGGTTATAGAACCGCTGATTGGGGAATCTTTTTTCAGGTGGCGCGGGTGGCGATATAGGCCGCCGTGCCGGCGAGGATACCGGCCGCGGCGCGGTTCATTGCCTTGAGCGCCCTTGGTTGCTTCAAAAGCGAACGGGCGCGTGCCGCAAGCATCATGTAGGGCAACAGCACCGCCAGCAGGACGACGAAGGTGGCGGCGAGCAGTAGGCCGTAGTCCTCGATGCCGATCGAGGCGAGATCGATCAGCGTCGGCACCAGCGCCACATAGAAGAGCATTGTCTTCGGATTGCCGAGCGTGACCATCAGCCCCGACAGAAAGGATGTGACCGCATTCGCCGATTTGCGCGCCTCTACCTCCTGGGGCAGAAGACCGGCGGTCCAGAGTTTCCAGGCGATATGGACGAGATAGAGCGCGCCGGCAATCTTGACGACAAGGAAAGCGGTCGTGAAGGTCTGGGCGATAAAGGCGAGCCCGAGCACCACGGCCGTAAGGTAGACTATGTCGCCGATGATCAGGCCGAGGCCCATGAAAAAGGTTTCGCGAAAACCGGATCCGAGCGCCCGCGCCACGATGGCCGTCACGCCGGGACCGGGAATGGCCGCTGCGATAAAGAGAGCGCCGCTATAGGCGAGAAGGGTTGCGAGCGTCATATGCGATTCTCCGGACAGGCAGCCTTTCTAGCGCAAGGCAGCGAGAAGGAAAATTCGGGTTGAATGCGGGAGCAGCATTTTCGCGATAGAATTGATCGGGTGACAAGAACGAGCTTGCCCGGACCTGGGCAGGCGTACACCTTCCGGAAAATTGTGGAAGGGCCGCCTCATGCCTGAAATCCAGAACCTTGCCGGTTTTGCCTTGATCGCGCTCGGTATGGTGCTGACGCCAGGGCCGAACATGATCTACTTGATCTCTCGTTCGATCTGCCAGGGACCGGCGGCGGGGCTTATCTCGCTTGGTGGCGTCGCGCTTGGCTTCGTCTTCTACATGGTCTTCGCCGCGCTCGGCATCACCGTCCTGCTGCTGGCGGTGCCATTCGCCTATGATGCCCTGCGCTTCGCGGGCGCCCTCTATCTTCTCTATCTCGCATGGCAGACCGTCATGCCTGATGGCCGGTCTCCATTTCAGTTGCGCGACCTGCCGGAGGACGGGCCGCCCAGGCTTTTCGAGATGGGGTTCGTCACCAACCTGCTCAACCCGAAGGTGGCAGTGCTCTATCTTTCGCTGCTGCCACAATTCATTCACCCGGGCGCGGGCAACGTGCCCATGCAATCTCTCGTCTTCGGCAGCCTGCAGATCATGATCAGCGTCACCGTCAATGCCTTGATCGCGGTGACGGCCGGGTCGATCGCCGCCTTCCTCGCCGGGCGCCCCTCCTTTCTGCTGGTGCAGCGCTGGCTGATGAGCACCGTGCTTGCGGGTCTTGCCGTCGGCATGGCCGCCGAGGCTCGTCCATAGAACGACGCCTACGCGAAAACAGGGCGCATGAAGCTGCGCTCGTAGTTCACGATGCAGCGGGTCTCTTCGGCATAGACGAAGGCCGCCTGGCATTCCGGATCCGCCGCCATCTTTTCGCGATAGGCCTCGTATGCGGCAAGCGAGGGAAAGCTGAAGAGCGCAAGGGCGATGTTGTTCGCGCCCTCATGCGGGAGGAAATAGCCGTGATGGGTGCCGCCGAGCCGATTGACCAGTGGAATCCAGAGCTTGGCGTAATGTTCGAACTCGGCAAGCTTGTAGGGATCGACGATGTATTTCAGGTAGCAGGTGATCATGAAGTGCCCCGTTCGGTTTCTGGCCTTATAAACGGGATCGACCGAAGGTTCCATCCGAGATTGGTACCCGCGGCAGCAACGAGAATCGCCGCCGATCCGGCAATCTGGACGGGCTGCAATGCCTGCCCGAAGGCCACTCGATCGACCAGAATCGCGGCGATCGGGTAGATGAAGGAGAGGGCGCCCGTGACATGGGTCGGCAGCTTCTGGATCGCTCCGTAAAGCAGGACGTACATGATGCCGGTGTGCACGACGCCGACGGCGATCAGCAGCGTCCACTGCATTCCGTCTTGCGGCAGCGCCGCCTTCACCGCGAACGGCGCCAGCATCACCGCGCCTGTGATCACCTGGATCAGTGCGATGAGTTGCGGCGGTGTGCCCTTTAGGAGCTTGGTCACGACCGCCGCAATGGCGTAGAAGAAGGCAGCTGCCAGGGCGAGTCCGATACCGGCGAGATAGTTGGCGGGCTCGAAACCGCCTGCCGGCTTGGCGGAGACGATCGCGATCATGCCGGCGAAGGAAACTGAAAGCCAGAAGAGTTTGGTCGGAGTAATCCTTTCACCAAGAAAGAGGGCGCCGAGCCCGAGCAGCATGAAGGGCTGCGTGTTGTAGACCATCGTCGCGATCGAAATCGACGCGCGCGGGTAGGCCGCAAAGAGCAGCAACCAGTTCACCACGATCGCCACGCCGCCGGCGACGGAGAGGACGATCACCCGCGGCCGCAAATAGCGGAGCTCGATGAGGCCGAAGGCGGCCGCAAGACCCGCGAGCGTCGCTGCCCCGAAGACGCAACGCCAGAAGACGACGCCAGCCACCGGCTGACCCGACATCAGGACGAACAAGCCGATCGTTCCCGAAATCAGCATCGCCGCCGCCATTTCCAAGCTTCCGCGCCTCGTGTCCCTGTCCATCATGCCGGCTTCCTTTCCAGAATTGAGAGAGAGCATAATGAGCCTGTGGGGATTTATATATGGAATAAAGAAGGGAAACATGCGACAGTTCCTTACAATGTAAGGTGATTTTTTGGTTCCTCCTAACGAGGTGTGACGCATGCTCGACGATCTGGACCGCCGCATTCTCGAAATTCTTGCCGCAAATGCCCGCGTCTCATTGAAGGAACTCGCGCAGGATGCTGGGCTTTCATCGCCAAGCGCGGCCGAGAGGCTGCGCAAGCTCGAGGAGCGGGGCGTGATCAACGGCTTCACCGTCAACGTGAACCCGGCGCGCCTCGGCTATCCCTTGCAGGCCGTCGTGCGGGTGCGTCCGATGCCGGGTATGCTGCATATTGTCGAGAGGCTGATCCAGGAAACCCCGGAAATCGTCGAATGCGACAAGATCACCGGCGACGATTGTTTTGTCGCCAAGCTTTTCGTGCGCGATATGGGGGAACTCGACACCATCCTCGACCGCATTGCTGAAAAGGCGCAGACCAATACGTCGATTGTCAAGTCGACGCCTGTCAAGAGGCGCCTGCCGCCGCTTATTTAGCGCCCGTCGAGCCGAAGCCGCCGGCGCCGCGCGCAGTGGCACTGGCTTCATCCCCTTCGCGGACGATCGCCTGGATCACCGGCGCGATCACCATCTGGGCAATACGCATGCCGCGCTCGACGAGGAAATCCTCTCCGCCGAGATTAACGAGGAGCACCTTCACTTCGCCACGATAGTCGCTGTCGATCGTGCCCGGCGTATTGAGGCAGGTGATCCCGTGCTTGAAGGCGAGGCCCGATCGTGGCCGTACCTGTCCCTCATGGCCGGCCGGAATCTCGAAGATGAAACCGGTCGGAACCAGGGCCCGGCCGCCCGGCGGGATCGTCATCGGCGCCTCGGCCGGAACCGCCGCGCGCAGGTCCATGCCGGCCGCGCCCCCTGTCTCGTAGGCCGGCAGGTCGAGGCCCTCCGCATGCGGCAGGCGGACGAGGTTGAGGGCGGGGTGGCTTTCGGGCGTGCTCATGGTCATGCCGCCATAAGGGCGATGGGCCCGGCTGCAGTCAATTGCATATTGGGCTGCGAGCCTGTAAAGGACGCCGCAACTCACAGGATTACTCGATCATGGCCGAAAGCATTGCCGAGGCGGTTTCCCGCCGCCGCACATTTGCGATCATTTCGCACCCGGACGCCGGTAAGACCACGCTCACCGAAAAGCTGCTGCTGTTCGGCGGCGCGATCCAGCTCGCCGGCGAAGTCAAGGCCAAGAAGGATCGTATCCAGACCCGATCGGACTGGATGAAGATCGAACGCGAGCGCGGCATCTCGGTCGTGACCTCGGTGATGACCTTCGAATACGACGACACGGTCTTCAACCTGCTCGACACGCCCGGTCACGAGGACTTCGCGGACGACACCTACCGCACGCTGACGGCGGTCGATGCGGCTGTCATGGTCATCGACGCCGCCAAGGGTATCGAGCCGCGGACCCTGAAGCTCTTCGAGGTCTGCCGGCTGCGCGACATCCCCATCATCACCTTCGTCAACAAGATGGACCGCGAAAGCCGCGATCCGTTCGAGATTCTGGACGAGGTGGAGCAGAAGCTGGCGCTCGACTGCGCGCCGGTCACCTGGCCGATCGGGCGTTCGAAGACCTTCTGCGGAACCTACCATCTCGCCACGAACGAGGTGCGCGGCGCCGATACGCAGGAGCACCTGACCAAGGTCTCCGATCCGGAAATGGCCTCCCATCGCCTGCCGGAGAATGAGCGCGACGCTTTCATCGAGGAGACGACGCTCGCGATCGAGGCCTGCAAGCCCTTCGATCGCAAGGCCTTCCTCGAAGGTCATCTGACGCCGGTCTTCTTCGGCTCGGCGCTCCGCAATTTCGGCGTTCGCGACCTGATCAACGCGCTCGGTGAATTCGCGCCGCCGCCGCGCGCCCAGGTCGCCGACATTCGCACTGTCGAGGCAACGGACGCCAAGATGACGGCCTTTGTCTTCAAGATCCAGGCGAACATGGATCCCAACCATCGCGACCGCATCGCTTTCGTGCGCGTCTGTTCGGGCAAGCTCGAGCGCGGCATGAAGGCGCGGCTGTCGCGCACCGGCAAACAGATGGGTCTGACGGCGCCGCAATTTTTCTTCGCCTCGCAGCGCCAGCTCGCCGACACCGCCTTTGCCGGCGACGTCGTCGGCATACCGAACCACGGTACGCTCCGGATCGGCGACACGCTGACCGAAGGCGAGCCGCTCGTTTTCCAGGGGGTGCCGAACTTCGCGCCGGAAATCCTGCGCCGTGTCCGGCTCGAGGATGCGATGAAGGCGAAGAAGCTGAAGGAGGCCTTGCAGCAGATGGCGGAGGAGGGCGTCGTGCAGCTCTTTTCTCCGGACGACGGCGCGCCGGCGATCGTCGGCGTCGTCGGCGCGCTGCAACTCGACGTCCTGAAGGAACGCCTGCAGGCGGAATACGGCCTGCCCGTCTCCTTCGAAATGCCGCGCTTCTCTGTCTGCCGCTGGATTTCCGCCGACAGCCCGGCCGACCTCGAAAAGTTCATCTCCGCCCACCGCGGCGACATCGCGCGCGACCTCGATGGCGATCCGGTGTTCATGGCGCAGGACGGTTTCTCGCTGCGCTACGAGGCGGAGCGCTATCCGGCGATCAACATGGTCGCGATCAAGGAGTATCACGTCGCCAAGGCGGCGTGACATCGCAGAGGCCGTTCATCTACAGCGCCGCGCGTCTTTTCAGACGCGCAAAGGTCGCTGCCGATGCGCTAGCAATCGAAGCGCCGCGCCAGATTGTCCAGCGTGGCGACGCGTACCTCGATGGACCAGACCGAGCGGACGGCTGCTCCGAGTTCGTCCATAAGCCGCCGTAAGTTGCCCTCGACGCCAGCGATCGACGCCGGCAATCCGCCGGCAGCACTCTGAAGCGGCCGTTTCTCACGCCCGGTCCGTGTCTTTCTTCAAGCGCTGTGGTGATATAGCGTCTTTCCGTTCTGCGGCAAAGCGAGACGGACGCCCGCCTTATTGAAGGAGATTTCCAATGCCTTACACGGCAAGGATGTTGAAGCGTCTGCGGCTCTTGCGCGGCATGAAGCAAAGCCATCTGGCGGAACTTCTGGCTGTGACGCAGGCGACCATATCGCGGTGGGAGGCGGGTCGTTTGACGCCCTCAGTGCGTCAGCAGTCAGCCCTCGAACGGCTCTTCGCCGACCCCGCCCCATCTGCCGATGCCGCGCTCAAGCGGCTGGTCGACACCTCGCCTCACCGGCTTCACCTGATCTGCGACCACTCTCACCGGCTGCTGGCGGCCTCGCCTCTCCGCCGGTCCGAGTGGCGGCGGGAGATGTGGGGAACGCCGATGTTCCCTTATGCCTCGGAGGAAATCCGCAGAGCCGAGAGCACCCTCGATAGCCTCGGCTGGTACGAGGGCGGCGCCGCATCCCTGGTGGTCGAAACAGGGCCGAACGGACGCAACGATGTGCCGATCGCTGCCGGACGGGTTCTTTGGGAGCGAATCCCGCTTGCGGATGGCGCCATGGCCCGCCTCGTGACGCTGATTGCGACGCATAATTTATGCGTTGCCTCCCTCGCACCGCCGCAGCTATCGAGACTTGGTACAGGCAGGTTCGGAAAGCTGTCTCAAAAATCAGGAGTGACCATTGACGATTCTGGTGACGGGAAGCGCCGGCCATCTCGGCGAGGCGTTGATGCGCACGCTGCGTGCCCAGCGACGCCCCGTGCGCGGCATCGACCTCAAGCCTTCGGCCTTCACCGATCTCGTTGGTTCGATCGCCGATCCCGTCTTCGTGCGCCACGCGCTCAAGGGGATGCGCGCGGTCATCCATGCGGCGACGCTGCACAAGCCGCATGTGGCCACGCACGGCTATTCCGATTTCGTCGAGACTAACATCGCCGGAACGCTCAATCTGCTCGATGCGGCGGCGAAAGCCGGGGCCAACGCTTTCGTCTTCACCAGCACCACCAGCGCATTCGGCTCGGCCCTTACGCCGGCGCCCGCCGCGCCGGCGGCGTGGATCACCGAAGACGTCGCGCCCATTCCGCGCAACATCTATGGAACCAGCAAGGTGGCGGCCGAAGGCTTCTGCGAGCTCTTCGCCCGCCGCCACGGGCTGCCGGTCATCATCCTGCGCACATCGCGCTTCTTTCCCGAGGCAGACGACGACGCGGACACCCGCAGCCAGTTCGAGACGGCCAACGCACAGGCGAACGAATTGCTCTACCGTCGCGCAGATATCGAGGACATTGTAAGCGCACACTTACTGTCGGTGGACCGAGCCAAGGCCATCGGCTTCGGCCTCTATATCGTCTCGGCGCCGACGCCATTCACGCGCGATGATCTTTTGGAATTGCGCCGCGACGCGCCCTCCGTCGTCCAGCGCCTCCATCCCGAATGCCAGGCGCTCTATGCGGCTAGCGGCTGGAAGCTCTTCCCGTCGATCGACCGCGTCTATGTCAGCACGCGCGCCGGCGAAGCGCTTGGATGGAAACCGAAATACGATTTTCGCCACGTGCTCGCCTCGCTTGCTCGCGGTGAAGATTTTCGCAGTCCGCTGGCACGCGCCGTCGGCTCGAAGGGCTATCATGACACCGTCTTCGCCGATGGGCCCTATCCGATCACGTGATGTCATCTAGGACTCAGGTCTGCCCGGCAGTTTGCCGACATCGATCCAGGGCAGGGCGGACGAGCACCAGATCTGCGAGCGCGGCGTCAAACCCCGCCGCTGGTTGATCGTGCCGACGCGAATGCCGATCTCCTCGGCACCGTCACCTTCACCCGTCGTATAAATCGGCGAGCCGCATTCCGGGCAGAAGAATTGCAGCCGCTTGCGGCCGTTGTCGGCGATCTTGATGTAAAGCTTCGGCTCGCCTCCGGTCAGCCGAAACGAGGGACTTGGCGTGCCCACCGTGACGCGAAAGGCCGAGCCGGTCAGCTGCTGGCAGTCGGTGCAATGGCAGATCGATACCTCGTCCGGATCGATTTCCGCCTCATAGGTGACGAAGCCGCAATGGCACTGGCCGTCGATATGCATGGAAAGCGCCTCGTTTCCATCAGATTTTCAATCGGTCTCTATTCAAAGCCAATTAGGCGGCGATTTCAAAATGCAACAGCGCCGCACGTCGGAAATGACGCACGGCGCGCTAGTCGAGGACTGACGTTCGGAGGCTTCCGACGGCCGACCGGCTCAAATGCCGGTGAACAACCACGCGTGTTCCTTGGCGTTGTGAAACTTCCAGATACGCTTCGGCCCCGCCATGACGTTGAGGTAATAGGAGTCATAGCCGTGTACCGTGGCGACCGGGTGATATCCCTTCGGCACGAGCGTGACGTCGCCGTCTTCCACCGCCATGGTTTCATCGAGCGAGCGGTCGTCCGTATAGACGCGCTGCATGGCGAAGCCCTGAGGTGGGTTCAGGCGATGATAATAGGTTTCCTCGAGATAGCTCTCGGCTGGCAGGTTGTCCCGGTCGTGCTTGTGCGGCGGGTAGGAAGAGGTATGCCCGCCGGGTGTGATTACTTCGACGACGAGCAGCGACTGCGCCGAACCGTCGTTCTCCGGCATGATGTTGGTGACGTAGCGGGTATTCGTGCCCTTGCCGCGCGTCATCTGTGGATGCGTACCGGGGCGGATGACCTTCGCCTTGAAGCCTTCGCCGCCGGGCGCCGAGCAGATGGCGAGATCGAGGTCGGTCGTCGCCTCCGCCTGCCAGCGGCTGCCCTTCGGCACATAGACCGCATAGGGCTGCCCCTCGAAGGGCGTCATGCGTGCGCCGAGCTCGCCGAAATCCTCGCCGTCAACGGAGATCTTCGCCTTGCCGCTGACGAGCACCAGGCAGAGCTCCTTCTCGCCGGCCTCGCCGCCGGTGGTCTCGCCCGGCTTCAGCCGGTTCAACGCAAAACCGACATAGGTCCAGCCGGCGCTCTCGGGCGTGATGTCCTGCATCAGGCCGGCCCCAGCCTTGGGTTTGACGAGCAGTTTGGACATTTCGAGGATCTCCTGATCTTGCGTACTTTGTGGCCTGCCCCTCTCCTCGGGTTAAACCCGAGGACTAGCCCTCTCCCCGCTCGCGGCGAGAGGACACTTAGGCGGTGCGGCAAGTCCCTTCTCCCCGCTGGCGGGGAGAAGTTGGCGGTAGCCGGATGAGGGGCTTACCGGGCTTTTACTTGTCCAGCCCCGCTTCTTTCGCAAACGCCTTCAGCGACTTCAGCCCGAGCGACTGGTATTCGAACGGGTTGCGCACCGCCGAATCCTGTTCGGCCTCGATCACCAGCCAGCCGTCATAGCCGTGCTCGGCGGCGATTTTCAGCACCGGCAGGAAGTCGACGCCGCCCTCGGCGTCACCGGGCACGGTGAAGACGCCGCGCCGCACCCCTTCGAGGAAGGAGAGCCCTTCGCTCTCGACCACCTTGCGGACGGCCGGGCGGACGTTCTTGCAGTGGATGTGGCGGACGCGATTCATGTATTTGCGCGCCAATTCCGCCGGATCGGAACCGCCGAACCAGGCATGGCCGGTGTCCAAGAGAAGTTTGGTCGCAGGACCCGTGTGCTGCATCAGAAGGTCGATCTCCTCGCCGGTCTGGACGATCGTGCCCATGTGGTGATGATAGACGAGGTCGATGCCCTGGGCGGCGCAATATTGTGCGACCGCCTCGAGGTCGGCGCCGAACTTCTGCCATTGCTCGTTCGGCAGCACCGGCTTGTCCTCGACGAGGGACTTCGTGTCGTCGCCATGGATCGCGTTCGAAGTCTCGCAGACGATCGCCACCTTGCAGCCATTGTGCTTCAGGAGGTCGAGATGCGGCTGTATCGCCTTCTTTTCGGTCTCGACGTCATGAGTGAGCAGATTGGTGGAGTGCCAGCCGGACACGAAAACGAGGTCGTAGGAGGCGAGCTTCTGCTTCAATTCCTCTGGATCGGAGGGCATCTTGTGGCCCTTCTCGATGCCGTCGAAGCCGATCTTCTGGCAGTCGGAAAGGCAATCTTCGAGCGTCAGATGTGCGCCGATCGAGTGGTCGTCGTCATTGCTCCAGGCAATCGGGTTGGTTCCGTAGCGGATCATGGTTCTTCGTTTTCCCATTGCATCATCCGCGTCGGGCGGATGGTTCGTTGTCCGTGTTTAGTGGGGCGGAGCAGCCCCTCATCCGGCTGCCCGTCCTCCGCAGCAGCTGCGCTGCAGCTGCGGAGGGTGGACCGCCACCTTCTCCCCGCTTGCGGGGAGAAGGGATATGCCGCGGTCTCCGCAGTCCCCTCCCTGCGTGCGGTGAAAGGAGCTAGTCCTCGGGTTGAACCTGAGGAGAGGGGTCATTGCCTATGGTTAGCCGAAGCGCTGCGACTGGAGGGCCTTCTCGTAGCCTTCGCGCGCCGTTTTCACTTGCTCGCGCTCCGAAACTTCCGGAACCGCCACGTCCCACCAGTGGCCGCCGGCTTCGGTCGTGATCAGCGGGTCCGTGTCGATGACGATCAAGGTCGTACGCTTTTCACTGGCGGTTTCCGCAAGCGCTGCTTCCAGATCCGGGATCGAGCCGACCTTGCGGGTGACGGCGCCCATTGCGGCGGCATGCGCGGCAAAATCGATCTGCGGCAGTTCCACGTGGTGCGTGTCCTTAAGCAGATTGTTGAAGTTTGCGCCGCCGGTTTCCATCTGCAGTCGGTTGATGCAGCCGTAGCCGGCATTGTCCAGGAGCACGATCGTGAATTTCGCCCCGAGCATGATCGAGGAGGCAATCTCAGAGTTCAGCATCATGTAGCTGCCGTCGCCGACCATGACGATCACGTCGCGCTCGGGCCTTGCGAGCGCGACACCGAGACCGCCTGCAATCTCGTATCCCATTGTCGAGAAGCCGTATTCCAGGTGGTAGCCGCCGGGCTCTTCCGCCTGCCAGAGCTTGTGCAACTCGCCGGGCAGCCCGCCGGCCGCGCAGACGAGCGTCGTCTTCGGGCCGCCGCGGGCGCGTTGCACGGCGCCGATCACCTGGGCGTCCGAGGGCAGGGCCGCATTGGTGGTTGCCGTCGCCTTGTCGGCGGCCTCCATCCACTCTGCCTTCGCCGCCTCGGCCTTTTCGGTCCAGGCGGTCTCGGCCTTGTGTTCGCCGAGCCCCGCCGAGATCCGGGCGAGCCCGACGCGCGCGTCTGAGATCAACGGCAGGCCGTCGTGCTTGCCGGCATCGAAGGGCTGAACGTTCAGGCCGACGATCTTCAGTTCGTCATTCTTGAAAAGCGCCCAGGAACCGGTGGTGAAGTCCTGAAGTCGCGAGCCGACGGCAAGCACCACATCGGTCTCTTCCGCGAGCCTGTTGGACGCGGAGGTTCCCGTGACGCCGACCGAACCCATATTGAGCGGATGCGAATGCGGCAGCGACGACTTGCCGGCCTGCGTCTCGACCACCGGAATGCCGTGCTTCTCCGCGAAGGCGGCAAGCTCCACGCTCGCCTCCGAATAGAGAACGCCGCCGCCGGCGACGATGATCGGCTTCTTCGCGTGCTTCAGCGTCGCGATCGCCGCCGCGAGCTCGTCGGAATCGGGCTCGATCCGGCGCGGCACCCAGACCTTCTCGTCGAAGAAGGATTCCGGGTAGTCATAGGCCTCCGCCTGGACGTCCTGGCAGAGCGACAGCGTCACCGGACCGCAGTCGGCCGGGTCGGTCAGAACCTGCATGGCACGACGAAGCGCCGGTATGATCTGCTCGGGCCGGGTGATGCGGTCGAAATAGCGCGAGACCGGACGGAAGCAGTCATTCGCCGATATTGTGCCGTCGCCGAAGCTTTCGACCTGCTGCAGCACCGGATCGGGTCGGCGATTGGCGAAGACGTCGCCGGGCAGGAACAGGACGGGCAGACGGTTGACATGGGCAAGCGCTGCCGCAGTCACCATGTTGAGCGCGCCCGGACCGATCGAGGTCGTGCACGCCATGAAGCGGCGCCGGAAACTCGCCTTGGCGAAAGCGATGGCCGCATTGGCCATGCCCTGTTCGTTCTGGGCGCGGTAGGTCGGCAGGGTTTCGCGCACGGCATAGAGCGCCTCGCCGACACCGGCGACGTTGCCGTGGCCGAAGATGGCGAAGACGCCGCCGAAGATCGGCACGCGTTCGCCGTCGATCACCGTCATCTGTCGCGTGAGGAACCGCGCCACGGCCTGTGCCATGGTCAGGCGCACGGTTTTCTGACTCATTTCTGTTTCCTCCTGGTGCGAAGTCTTGGCTTCGCCCCTTTCGCTTGATGCCCCCGCAGGCTTGGACTCTCAAGAGTTGGAGCGAGATTCCGGCTGAAGTCAGCCGCGCTCCATTCCTCGTCTCGCCTATGCGGCCTTTGTCTCACCCAATTTCAGCCATAGATCGACCAACGCCTTGAATTTCGCGGCCATGTCGGCGACGGCCTGTTCGTCAGTCATCGATCCGGTGAGCCAAGCCTTGGCGGCATCGGCGAAGATCGTCCGGCCGACCGCAAAGCCCTTTACCGTCGCGGACGTCCTGGCGGCGGCAAAGCCGTCCTTCAGGATTTCGTAGGACGCCTCGAGTCCGAGGAGGACGACCCCGCGGCAGAGCGGATCGCGCGTCTCGATTACTGCGTCGATGGCAGCCCAGGCGCCGCGACTCGCCTGCGGCTCCAGCTTCCACCAATCGGGCTTCAGCCCCGCATCATAAAGCTCGTTGAGCGCCCGCGGAACGGTCTGGTCGTCGAGCGGTCCATGTTTGCTGGCGATGATCTCGATCAGGATTTCGCGGCCGACCTTGCGCGCCGCTTCGAATGCCGACCGCAGCTTGGCGATCTGGGTAGCCTTCAGCTCGGCCGGATCGTCCGGATGGAAGAAGGAAAGCACCTTGATGCAATGGTCGACGGGCCAGTCGATGAGGCGGCTGCCGAGGTCCTGGCTGAATTCGAATTGCAGCGGCCGTGAGCCGGGAAGTTCGATGGGCTTGGCGATCCAGAAGTCGCGATGGACGCCGGCGGCGAAAAGTGCGTCGCGACCGTATTTATCGTCGATCAGCATGCCGAAGCCGGGGCGGCCGCCGGCGACTTCCGCAGCGGCCTTGACGGCCAGTGCCTTGAAGGCCGGAATACGCCCCAGGAGTTCCGCATCTCCTTTGGCCATGTCCTCCAACTGGCTGCGGTGGTCAATGGCGAGCGCCATCAGAAGCGGGATCTCGCGCCGGCGCGTCGTTGCCCAGTGAACGTGGTTGATCGCCTCGTCCTTGCGCAACGCTTTTTCCTTGCTGCCGTGCTCGAGGAAATATTGCAGCTCGATCCAGGTCGGGATTTCCGGCGCACACAGCAGGCGCGACACCGCGAAGGCGCCGCAGGCATTCGCCCAGGTGGCGGAGGTCGTATGCGGCTCGCCGGTAAGCCAGCCGCGCAGAAAGCCGGACATGAAGGCGTCACCGGCGCCAAGCACATTGTAGACTTCGATCGGAAAGCCCTTGCCGACGATGCCGTCTTCGAGATCGTCCGAAATCGGCCCGTCATAGACGATGCAGCCCATTGGGCCGCGCTTCAGGACGATCGTGGCGTCCGAGAGCGAGCGGATGGTCTTCAGCGCCTGGAGCAGATCGTTCTCGCCCGACGCAATCAGAACCTCCTCCTCCGTACCGACGATGAGGTCGCAATCGCCAAGCACGGTCTTCAGATGCGCCGAGACGCGATCCGAAGCGATGTAGCGGCTCTCGCCCGCATCATGGCCGGCAAGGCCCCAGAGGTTGGGGCGATAATCGATGTCGAAGACGATGCGGGCGCCGTTTTCCTTGGCGATGCGCATTGCCTTGCGCTGGGCGGCATCCGTATTCGGTTTGGAGAAATGCGTGCCGGTGACGAGGATCGCGCGGGCGGAGCGGATGAAATCCTCGGAAATGTCGTCTTCTGAGAGCGCGTTATCTGCGCAATTGTCGCGGTAGAAGAGCAGCGGGAACGATTTCTCGTTTTCGACAGCCAGGATCGCCAGCGCCGTCAGGCGCTCCGGGTCGGTGACGATACCGCGGGTCTCGACGCCTTCGCGTTGCAACTGCTCCCGGATGAAGCGGCCCATCTGCTCGTTTCCGACGCGCGTCAACAGCGCCGATTTCAATCCGAGCCGGGCCGTACCGACCGAGATGTTGCAGGGGCAGCCGCCGACGGACTTGGCGAAGCTTCCCACGTCTTCGAGGCGGGTGCCGATCTGCTGACCGTAGAGGTCGACCGAGGCTCTGCCGATAGTGATGATGTCGAGGGGCTTGGTGCCCTTTTCCGATGGAACTCGGGCCGATGGAACCTGGTTCACTGCTTCCTCCCCGCGGGCGCCCTGCCGGCGCCGACAGTTATCCATATGTCATGCGCGATGAGCTTATGAAACATAAATTCCGTCACTTCGTCAATATGGAATTTTCGTTCTATAATGGCTTGCCCTCCTCGGCGTGGCGCCGCCGCTTCTCGGCGATCGCCACGGTAAGCGCCATGGCGAAGGCCATGCTGGCGGAAAGCGAGCGAAAGCCGGCATGATCGGCCTCCACGAGTTCGAACCACACCTTGGAAGATTCTGCGAGCGGCGAAAATGCGGAGTCGGTCAGCGAAACGACCGGAACCTTACGGCCGGCGAGGAAGCGCGCCTGGGCGGCACTTTCAGAGGCGTAGGGCGAGAAGCTGACGGCGAAAGCCGCATCCTGCTTCGTTGCCATTGCCAGCATGTCGTCGTCGATGCCGGCGGCCGTACCCACATGCTGGTACTTCACCCTAAGCTTGCCGAAGGCATAGGCCATATAGCTGGAGATCGGATAGGAGCGGCGTTTGGCGATCAGATAGATGGTATCCGCCTTGGCGAGGATGTCGACGGCCCGTTCGAAAGCCTGCGGACCGATCGAGGTTGCAACATTGTCGAGCGAACGGTGGGCGGCCGCGACGAAGCCGTTGAAGATCGAGCCGCTTTCGAGCTTGCTGTGATCGTTGCCGCGCAGCGCCTTCAGCCGGTCCTCGTAACCGGGCGTGCGCTCGCGCAGGCGCGCGCGAAAGATCTGCTGCAGGCTCGAAAAACCCTCGAAGCCGAAATGCTGGGCAAAGCGCACCAATGTCGAAGGCTGGACATCGGCGGACGTGGCAATGCTTGCCGCCGTGCCGAATGCGATTTCGTCCGGATGATCGAGCGAATAGGCGGCGACCTGCTTCAGGCGCTTCGGCAACTGCGCCTTGCGCTCGAGAATGACGGCCTTCAGCGCCTCGAAATCCTGAGGGATATCGGTGGTCGACTCCGGTGTTGTCATCGTTCAGCGTCTCCAGGTCCTCGCGTGCGCGCTCATGTTGCGTCTGCCTCATCGTAATCGATCAGGAGCGTTCTGGATAGAACGGACGTTCCATTTTAAGTGCCTTTCCGGCCTTACAGCGCCGCGCGTCAGACGCGCAAAGGACGCTTAACTCTCTGAAGCCGCGCATAGTACGTTCCGAAAATCGAGCCCGACCCTCGGGTCGATGCGCTAAACGCGGATCAGCCGACGTCGACCCACTTGTTGCTGCGAGCGGACTGATACGTGGCGGACAGCACCTTCTGAACTTCGTAGCCCTCGCGGAAGTCCGTCGTCGGCCTGCGGCCATTGGCGATGGCGTCGAGGAACTCGTTCACTTCGATCGCCTTCAGCTCGTTGAAACCGATCTGATGGCCGGGCGCCACGCAGAACGCGCCATAGGGGGGGTGCTCGGGTCCCGCCCAGACGGTGCGGAAGCCACGGCTGCGCACATCGTCGCCGGCATAATAGATCCTGATTTCGTTCAGGCGCTCCTGGGTGAAGACGATGCTGCCCTTGGAGCCGTAGATTTCGAAGTCATGCTGCATCTTCCGGCCGGTGGCTATCCAGTTCGCTTCGAAGCTGCCGCTCGCGCCGCTATCGAAGCGGACGAAGGCGCGGGCGATGTCGTCGACCTCGACGGCGCGTGTCTCGGTCGCGCCGCGCGAAACGGGGCGCTCGGCGATGTGGATGACGGTCTCGGCAAGCACCGACCTGATCGGCCCGACGAGGTGGCGCATGCAGGCGATCATATGGCTGCCGATATCGGCGAGAGCCCCGCCACCGCTGCGCGGATCGAGGCGCCAGGCCCAGGGAATACTGGCATCGGCCATGAAGTCCTCCGCGTGGACGCCACGGAAAGAGCGGATCTCGCCGATCTCGCCGCTTTCGATGATCTCCTTGGCAAGGAAGATCAGCGGATTTTTCAGATAGTTGAAGCCGACCTGCGTGACGACGCCGGCCCGTTCGGCAGCGGCGAGCATCTCAGCGCAGTCGTCGACCGTCGGCGCCAGTGGCTTTTCGCAATAGACGTGCTTGCCGTGCGCCACCGCCGCAAGCGCCATCTCCTTGTGCATCAGGTTGGGCGTGGTGATGTCGATGATGTCGATAGCGGGGTCGGCCAGGAGCTCGCGCCAGTCGGCCGTCGCCTTGCGGAAGCCGAGCCGCGCGCGTGCGGCTTCGGCTCTCTCGGCAGTCACGTCCGCCACCGAAACGAGGTCGATTTCGAAAGGCAGGTCGAAGACCCGCGCCGCGATGGTGAAGCCGAGCGCATGGGCCTTGCCCATGAAACCGGTGCCGATCAGGCCTACACCCAGTCTGCGTTTGTCGCTCATCTCTTCTCCTTCCGGGGCAGCGGCCTCATGATCGAAGAAAATGAAATGAACTGTGCGATCATTGTCAATATGGAATATTTATTCGAAAACTCCCTCGGCAGCTGGGGAATACAGCACCGCGCGTCTTTTCAGGCGCGCAAAGGCCGCTGTAGCACTTCGAATTGCCGCATGTCTTTTTCCTTGAATCGAGGTCGATTAAAGGAGACGTGCAGTAGCGCGTCAGGCCGCCGGACGTCATCACCAAAGGGCGAATTCGTTAACGCAATTTTACCATGTTTCCCGGCAAGATCGCCGCTGACGATAGTTGACGAATCGCCTCATCACCGGGTGGATTGGGTGAAACGTCCAGACGTAGCCGGAGTGATTGACGCATGTGCCGTTGGGCCGCCTATCGTGGAGAACCGCTCTATCTCGAGGAACTGGTCACGTCTCCGGCGCACTCGCTGATCGAGCAATCCCATTGCGCGACCCGCGCAAAGACGGCCACCAATGGCGACGGCTTCGGCATCGCCTGGTATGGCGACCGTCCGGAGCCCGGGCGCTATCGCGACATCCTGCCCGCCTGGTCCGATTGCAACCTGAGAAGCATCGCGCGGCAAATCCGCTCCCGCCTGTTCCTCGCGCATGTGCGCGCGGCGACCGGCGGCGGTACGCGCCGCGACAATTGCCATCCCTTCGTCCATGGCCGCTGGTGCTTCATGCACAATGGCCAGATCGGCGATTTCGAGCATCTGCGCCGGCCGATGGAAAATATGCTCGATAACGATCTCTACACGGCGCGCACCGGCACGACCGATTCGGAACTGCTCTTCCTTCTGGCGCTGCAGTTCGGCCTCGACGGCGATCCGCTCGGCGCCATGGCGGAGGCGCTCGGCTTCGTCGAGCGGCTTGCCGAAGAGATGGAACGGCCGGTGCTCGTCCGCTTCACTGCCGCCTTTTCCAACGGACATGAACTCTATGCGGTTCGCTATGCCTCCGACCAGAAGGCGCCGACGCTCTACGCCGCTCCGATGGGGGAGAATGGCGGCTATTGCCTCGTGTCCGAGCCGCTCAACGACGACAACGCCTGGGCCGAGATCCCCGACGGCTCCGCGGTGGTCGTCGGCGAAAACGGCGTCGATGTGCTTCTCTTCGGGGCAGCCGATATTGCCGTTCGCGAGCGTCTTGCGGTCGCGCCGGTTCCGCCTGCCGCGGCAGGCAATCTGCAACTGAACTAAAGTAGATATCAGACGGAAAGTCTCGCGGCGATCAGCTCCGCGAGTTTCTCGGCCACCTCGTCCTTGCCCATCTCCGGCCAGTCCTCCGTGCCGTCGCGGCCGACCAGCTTCACCGTATTGCGATCGCCCCCCATGATCCCGGTCGACGGCGAAACGTCATTGGCAAGGATGTAATCGGCGCCTTTCCGTTCGAGCTTCGTGCGGCCGTTGTCGGCGACGTTCTCCGTCTCGGCGGCAAAGCCTATCACCAGCTTGGGCCGCGAGGCGTGGTGGCCGACCGTCTTCAATATGTCCGGGTTCTCGGCAAGCAGGAGCGGCTGCGGGGCCTCGCCGGGGCGCTTCTTGATCTTGCTGCCGGCGGCTTTCGCCACGCGCCAGTCGGCGACGGCGGCGACCATCACGGCAATATCGGCCGGAAGTGCGGCGAGCACCGCATCGCGCATCTCCTCGGCACGCTCGACGCGAACGACGCGTACCCCGACGGGATCCGGGATCGTCACCGGCCCCGACACGAGAGTGACCTCTGCCCCAAGCCGGGCAAGCGCTGCCGCGATCGCATGACCCTGCTTGCCGGAAGAGCGATTGGCGATATAGCGCACCGGATCGATGGGCTCATGCGTCGGCCCGGAGGTGACGATCGCCTTTCGCCCGGCAAGCGGTCTTTCTTCCCGGACGAGCAATCGCTCGATCGCGGCGACAATCTCGAGGGGCTCGGCCATTCGGCCTTCACCTGCCTCGCCGCTCTCGGCCATTTCGCCTGCGGCCGGGCCGACGAAAAGGATACCGTCGCCGGCAAGGGTCGCACGGTTGCGGCGCGTCGCCGGGTGCATCCACATCTTCGGGTTCATGGCCGGCGCGGCGAGCACCGGCCGGTCGGTCGCAAGCAGCACGGTCGAGGCAAGATCGTCGGCATGGCCATGGGCCATCTTCGCCATCAGATCCGCGGTCGCGGGCGCAACAAGGACGAGGTCGCAATCGCGGGCGAGGCGGATATGGCCGACGTCCTGCTCGTCCTCGCGCGAAAAGAGATCGGTGAACACATGGGAGGCGGAGAGCGCCCCGGCGGCGAGCGGCGTCACGAATTGTTGCGCGCCGGCCGTCATCACCGGCCGAACTTCCGCCCCGCGCTCGCGCAGTCGCCGGATGAGGTCGAGGCTCTTATAGGCCGCGATACCGCCGGAGATGATGAGAAGAATGCGCTTGCCCGCCAATGTCGTTTCGTTTGGGATCATTCCGCTTCGGCTCGTTGCCGCTCCCGTTCTTTGATGGCGAACCTAGCGCATCGATCCAAGAATCGGAACTGATTTTCGGAAAGCTCGATCCGCAGATTCAAAGAGTTACAGCGACCATTGCGCGTCTGAATGCGTCGAAAGCGTCTGAAAACATGCGCGGCGCTGTGGCTGAGGGGGCGGCCGTGCGTAATTGGAGCGGCCCGCCGAGCTGGGGCGGAAGGAGAATGCGCCGGCGGCGGGGAGCCGCCACCGGCAGAGCACTTTGCCCGGAGTGCGCGTCAGCGCTCGTATTTGACCTCGATCGTCGCCTGGTCGAGCGTATTTGCCCGGACGAAGAAACCAACCATGGCGGCGGGTGCCTTGTCATCGAGGGGGAGCTTGTCGAGCGACAGCGCATACACGGTGAACTGGTAGCGGTGCGGTCCATGACCCTCCGGCGGGCATGCACCACCATAGCCTGAGGCACCGAAATCGGTGCGGCCTTCCACCGCGCCTTTTGGAAGCTTCTTGTCTCCGCTCGCACCGCTTGCGAGCTCCGTGACGTTGGCGGCAAGGTTGAACACCGTCCAGTGCCACCAGCCGGAACCCGTGGGCGCATCCGGATCATAGGCCATGATGGCGAAGCTCTTGGTGTCCGCCGGCGCACCCGACCATGCCAGCTGCGGCGAGATATTCTCCCCGCTGCAACCGAAGCCGTTGAAGACTTGCGCATTGGCCATGGTCCCGCCGGGAGTCAGGTCCTTCGACGTCAGTGTCATTTCGGCCTGGGCGGCCGTGGCGCCGAGCAAGCTCAGGCCGAGAATTGCGATGATGAAGCGCATGGTGTTTTCCTGTAGTTACGAACGCAACAGGCCTACCGCTCAGCGGAGATTTCGTCTCTCCCGATCCGCGCAACTTCTGTCCCAATCCGCTCAATTACATCCGGATTCCCCCGCACGTCGCGCGGCTTGATGCCAAATCGCTCTTTGAAGCGCACCGCAAATCGGGATGGGGAGTCGTATCCGACCGCCTGGGCGACGTGGGCGACGGGCAGGGTCGTCATATGCAGGAGAGCCAGCGCCCGTGTCATGCGGGTGTCGCTCAAGGTTTCGGTGAAGCTGGTATTTTCCGCTGCCAGTTTGCGCCGCAAGGTCGCCTCGCTCATGTGGAAGCTGCGGGCGGCGTGTCCAGAAGTCCAGTCGTAGGCCGGGTCCCTCTCGATCATCTGGCGCAGGCGGTCCTGCAATAGCAGGTCTCCCCGCTCGCCCAATACGGCCCCGCTGAGCGCGAACCAGGTAATGAGTTCCATCAGGCGCACCGAAGCCACGGCGGCGGGCAGTGTCGCCAGATTTTCGGGGGAAGAGCAAAAGTCGAACAGCGCCACCGCCTCGACGGGTAGATCCCGAGCCTTCATGGGAACCGCCGTCCGCGGGGGGGTGATGCAGCCGACGCGAAGATAGGTCTCCTCGAATATGGAACGGGGGATTGGCAAGACACGCGCTTCATAGTTCTGAGGTGACTTGGGAATGTTCTCCACCATCATGGGCCGATGGTCGGGCAATAGGCCAAATTCGCCGGCCAGGAGGCGCAGAGAGGTATCGCGGACGACCACGACCTTGGTTCCACAACGCACCTGGACAAGAACCGGCATCGTGCTCACGAGACGATGAAAGCATGCTCGTCCCCTTTGGCGGAGGAAGGCACCGTTTGGAAGAGAAAGGGCTTCGTGCTTCATGAGTCTTCTGGTCTTCAGATGTCGGACGGCATGGCGTTTTCTAGGGGCGGTCGCAAGGAATCGGGCTGTGATCGGTCCGCTCTTGCCTGCCGGAAGGGCCGCTTTCCGACTACTCTCTGATCCGCGCCATGGCGAAGACGTCCGCGAGCATCCCGTCGCGCAGAGCATAGGATTTCAACACGCCCTCCGTGACGAACCCCGCCTGGCGGTAGAGCCCGATTGCCGCCTCGTTGTCGATGAAAACCGTGAGCTCGAGGCGCGCGATGCCGAGCCAGTTGTCGGCGGCCTCGATCAGGGCGTTGAGCAGCGCCCTGCCGATACCGCGCCGACGATAATCGTCATGGACCGACATGCCAAGCTCGGCGGCATGCTGCCGCCGGCCCTTTTGGCGATGCAGTCCCGCAAGGCCGACGATCGTTTCCTCGATCTCCGCGACGATAACCATGTCGCCTTCTCCTCGGTTCTCGAGCCATTCGCGCGTCCGTTCCGGCGGTGCGAAGGGCTGGCGCAGCGTTCCTGACCGGACGCCCGGCAGATCCCTGAGGAATGCGAGCGCCTTCCAGTCGGCAACGGATGCGGCACGGATGTGGAGATCAGGCGATAGTGCATTCATTGTCTCGTTTCCTCTGTCTATAGATCCGAGGAAACAGAGCCCGACCCTGCTCGCTCGGCAGGGTTGGCTGGAGAACAGTTTCGCTTAAGACAACAGCTCTCCCGCATACCCTGAGGTCTGCGCGGTCACCATCATCACGAGCAAGAAGCGACTGTCCATGGGGCGGACATTATTCGAGGTTGCGGGATTTGAGAAGAGCTATTTGTCGCTCAAACGAGCCGCCAGGCCATATAGACGAGCGCCGCCGCGATCACCCAGAGCGCGATGCGGCCCGAGCGTGCGTGGCGCGCTTCCGCCTTGCCGATCGCCTCGGCGGTCGCCGCATCGAACCGCAGGCCCTTCTCGCTCATCGCCATGATGTCCTTCGAAAAGCGCTCCGTGCGGGCGGCGATTTCGGGAACGGCTTCGGCGACGCGAAGAGCTGCGTGCAGGCCGTCGTGCAGGTCGGTGACGATGCGCTTCGGGCCGAGATTGTCGCGGATCCAACTGCCGACGACCGGTTCCGACGCCCGCCACATATTGAAGCGCGGGTTGAGCGTGCGGGCGACGCCTTCGACGACGACCATCGTCTTCTGCAGCATGACGAGCTCCGGGCGCGTCTGCATGTCGAAGAGCTCGGTCACCTCGAAAAGCAGGGTCAGGAGCTTTGCCATCGAGATCGTTTCGGCCGGCTGCCCGTGGATCGGCTCGCCGATCGCGCGGATCGCCTGTGCAAAGCTTGCGGCGTCGTGATGCGACGGCACATAGCCGGCCTCGAAATGGACATCGGCAACGCGCTGGTAATCGCGCATGATGAAGCCGTAGAGGATCTCGGCGAGGAAGCGGCGCTCCTTCTTGCCTAGCCGGCCGACAATGCCCATGTCCACGGCGACGATATGGCCCGCCTCGTCGACGAACAGGTTGCCCTGATGCATGTCGGCATGGAAGAAGCCGTCGCGCAGGGTATGCCGCAGGAAGGACTGGATCAGTGTCTCGGCGAGCCTGTTGAGATCATAGCCGGCGACCCTCAGGCCCTCGATATCCGACATCTTGATACCATCGATCCATTCCATGGTGACGACGTCGCGCCCGGTGCGCTCCCAATCGACCTTGGGCACCCGGAAGCCGGAATCTTCTTTCGTGTTCTCGGCGAGCTCGGAAATTGCCGCAGCCTCCAGCCGCAAGTCCATCTCGACCTTGGTCGTCTGCTCGAGCGTCCGCGTCACCTCGACCGGCTTCAGCCGACGGGTATAGGGCAGGAACCGCTCCTGCATGCGGGAGACCAGATACATAGCCTCAATATCGGCGGCAAAGCGCTGGCGGATGCCGGGCCGGATCACCTTGACGGCGACCTTCTCGCGTCGGCCTTCACGCAGGACGACTGCCGGATGAACCTGGGCGATCGACGCGGCCGCCATGGGCTCGTGAAATTCCGCGAAGAGTGTGTCGACGCTGCGGCCGAGCGAACCTTCGATCGCTGCCTTGGCCGCACTCTGCGGGAAGGTTGCCATCCGGTCCTGCAGTTGCGAGAGGTCGGCGGCGAGTTCCGCGCCGACCACGTCAGGACGCGTCGCCAGGAACTGGCCGATCTTCACATAGGAGGGCCCGAGCCGCTCCACGGCGCGGGCAAGCCGGCCGCTGCGCTCTTCGAACCGTGCCTTGCGGCGGGCGAGCAGGCCGGCGACCTTCTTTGCGAAGCGGGCGGAGGGAGGCAGGTGCTCGGCGGGGATCGCTGCAAACACGCCTTCGCGCGTAAGCACCCAGCCGATCCGCACGAGACGGAAATATGCTCCAGGCGTGCTCATGCGTTCAGATTTTCCAGCCCGAATGCAGCGCTGCAATGCCGCCGGTGTAATTGGTGAAGGAGACGCGGGCAAAGCCCGCCTCGCGGATCATGGCCGCGAAATCGCGCTGGTTCGGGAATTTGCGGATCGACTCGATCAGATACTGATAGGGTGCGTCGTCGCCGGTGATGAGCTTGCCGAATCTGGGGATCGCATTGAACGACCAGGCATCGTAGAAGCGGTCGAGCAACGGCATCTCGACCTCGGAGAATTCCAGCACCAGCAGCCGCCCGCCGCGCTTCAGTACCCGATAGGCCTCCTTCAGCGCCACCTCGATGCGCGGCACGTTGCGGATGCCGAAGGCGATCGTATAGGCGTCGAAGGAATTGGCGGCGAAGGGCAGGTCCTCGGCATTGGCTTCGACGAATTCGAGATTGGCGTCGAGCCCCTTCTTTCGCGCGCGCTCGGCGCCGACCGCAAGCATCGAGCCATTGATGTCGAGTACGGTCGCATGCGCCTTTCGGCCGGAAGCCTCGACCATGCGGAAAGCGATGTCTCCAGTGCCGCCTGCGACGTCGAGCACCCGGTAACCCTCCCGGCGGGGCGGGTTGAGCGCAGCGATCATCGCATCCTTCCAGACCCGATGCAGGCCCGCCGACATCACGTCGTTCATGATATCGTAGCGTTTCGCGACCTTGTGGAAGACATCGTTGACGAGCGGCTGCTTTTCGCCCGCGCCGACTTCGCGAAAACCGAAGGAGGTCTCCATTCCGCCATTCGCCGATACGCGCTCATCCGTCATCCGAATACTCCAATTCATTCAAACGCGCCGGCACCATAGCGAAAACGCCCAATCCGCGCTATCTCAGCGACGGGGTTCCGGTTGCGGCATAGCGCACCTATAGGTCATCGCTCCCGCGATGGGAATGCATGTATCCGGACGGAATGAACAGAGGATAAAGGAAGACGGCGGTGCCCGAATTGCCCGAGGTGGAAACGGTCAAGCGCGGATTGGCGCCGACCATGGAGGGAGCGCTGCTGCTGCGCGCCGAATTGCGCCGGCCGGACCTGCGCTTTCCCTTTCCCGAAAACTTCGCGGCCACCGTTTCCGGCCGCCGTATTTTTTCGCTGTCCCGGCGCGCCAAATATCTGACGATCGATCTGGAGGGAGGCGACGTGATCATTGCGCATCTCGGCATGTCCGGCTCCTTTCGCATCGAGACCGGCGCGTCGCCCGCGATCCCTGGCGCTTTCCGCCACCCGCACGGAAAGGACGAGAAGCACGACCACGTCATCTTCCACCTTGAGACAGGGAGCGGGCCGGCGCGCGTTATCTATAACGATCCACGGCGCTTCGGCTTCATGGATCTGGCAAGGCGCGATACGCTCGCCGATCACGCCTTCTTCCGCGACCTCGGCGAGGAGCCGACGGGCAATGCGCTCGACGCCGCCTACCTGGCGACGCGCTTTGAGGACAGGGCGCAGCCGCTGAAAGCGGCGCTTCTCGACCAGAGGACCGTTGCGGGGCTGGGCAACATCTACGTCTGCGAGGCCCTGTGGCGAGCCGGGCTTTCGCCTACTCGGCCGGCGGGCACTTTGGTCGACAGCTGCGGCCGGGCGAAAGCGGCCCTTTCCGGCTTGGTCGAGGCGATCCGCGCGGTGATTGCAGACGCGATTGCCGCGGGTGGGTCCTCGCTCAAGGACCATATCCAGGCGGATGGCAGCCTCGGCTATTTCCAGCATGCCTTCTCCGTTTACGACCGGGAGGGCGAGGCTTGCCGGACGCCCGGCTGCGGCGGTACGGTCGCCCGCATCACGCAGGCGGGGCGCTCGACCTTCCATTGCCCGCGCTGTCAGAAATAGCCTTGAAACGCCGATTCTAGGAGGAGACGACAATGAGCTATGAGACCCTGCTGGTCGAAATGCGCGGGCGTGTGGGCCTGATCACCCTCAACCGTCCTGAGGCGCTGAATGCGCTGAACGCGACCGTCATGCGCGAGCTCGATGCGGTCCTGAAGGCCTTCGATGCAGACAAGAATATCGGGGCGATCGTCATTGCCGGATCGGAAAAGGCCTTCGCGGCCGGTGCCGACATCAAGGAAATGCAGGCACTCGATTTCGTCGATAGCTATCTCGGCGATTTCCTCGGCGGCTGGGAGCATGTTGCGGGCGCCCGCAAGCCGATGGTCGCGGCGGTCTCCGGCTATGCGCTCGGCGGCGGTTGCGAACTCGCGATGATGTGCGACTTCATCATTGCTTCCGAAACCGCCAAGTTCGGCCAGCCGGAAATCACCCTCGGCGTCATTCCGGGCATGGGCGGGTCGCAGCGCCTGACGCGCGCCGTCGGCAAGGCGAAGGCGATGGACCTGATTCTCACCGGCCGGATGATGGATGCGGCCGAGGCCGAGCGGGCAGGGCTGGTCGCCCGCGTCGTCGCGCCGGAGAGGCTCATGGAAGAGGCGCTCGCCGCCGCCGAGAAGATCGCCTCCTTCTCGCTTCCCGCGGTAATGATGGCGAAAGAGGCGGTCAACCGCTCGCTCGAAGTGACGCTTGCCGAAGGCCTGCGCTTCGAGCGGCGGCTCTTCCAATCGCTGTTCGCGAGCGAGGACCAGAAGGAGGGGATGGCCGCCTTCGTCGGCAAGCGCAAGCCGGAGTTCAAACACCGCTGAGACGTTTTCTCAATTTGCGCGTTGACGCGGGACTGGTTTCCCTTTATACGCCGCCCACAGTCTGGAACGCCTCACGCGGGCTTTCCGAGAATGCTCCCGAATTGCTTGGATGACAGGTCGCAGTGACCCGGCACGGCGAAGGCGGAGTTCATGTCAGGTTTTCGAAGAGAGGCATCAATGGCCAATACAACTTCGGCGAAAAAGGCGACCCGCAAGATCGCACGCCGTACCGCAGTGAACAAGGCCCGTCGTTCGCGCGTCCGTAGCTTCGTCCGGAAGGTTGAAGAGGCGATCGCTTCCGGAGATCAGGCCGCCGCCGCCGCCGCCCTCAAGGCGGCTCAGCCGGAACTGATGCGTGCCGCCACCAAGGGCGTGCTGCATGCCAACACGGCATCGCGCAAAGTCTCCCGTCTGGCGCAGCGGGTGAAGGGTCTTTCGGCCTAACCCGGCTAAATAAAAATCTGTTTACAAACAGCCCGGCGTCTTGCGCCGGGCTTTTTCGATTCGTATTTCGGCCATGGTCATGGTTAATTTGTCCGCCAATGCTTGTGTCATTGGTGTGACAAGAATTACAAAGCGATTTCAGTGGCTTGTGCGAGCTTGCCGGACCCGGGGCAGCTGTTTTGGTGCACGTGTCGGCTGCAAAATGAGTCAAGCGATTTTTTATTTTTTTCTTTTTTGCCAGCTAAGCAAGAAGGGCGAAAATCAAAACCCTTGATTCAAAAGCGATTCTTTTGAGACTCGGGACGCGCATGCAAAACCCGGCACGAGAGTCAACCGGCCGCGCTTAAAGAGCGGTAAAAAACCCGATTGATCTTGCCTGCCGATCCTGCCTAAATGACTTCCACAGGGGACACGGACCACATCTGTTTAGAAGGTCATCGAAGTCATTTCTTAGAAATGGCTTGCGGGCTTTCTGTTCCCTGCGGCGGGGTAAATCCACGTCGCTCAATCAAAAAAGCTGAGGTAGAGAAGCCGAGCGAGTTTTCGCGTCGGAACGAGAATTTTTCGCCATATGATTGCAGCGCGGGGGTGCCCGCAGTTTTGCATCGAGGCGTAGGAGGAGAAAGATCAGGTTGCCCGCACATACGAGGGTGTGGCGCAACTGCGACGAGGAAGTCTGCCCTTCGGTCTGAATGCTGCCGCAGGGTAGCCAAGTGCGAGGCGCAGGGGACATCCGCTCGGCACGATGAGCGGGTGAGCGCGACGCGCACCGTGACGGGATTATGAGGAGCCCGGATCGGTGTCATGGGCGTCCGTCCGACGCGGCATGGCCTTCGAGGGGCGGCCGCGGCAGGCGGGCATAAGAAGATGAGGCCGGCAGCGATGACGGCATCGGAGAATGATTTGGAAGGCGGCAACATGCAGATGAATTTGGCGACGGCACCTGAAGGATTCCAGGCCGGAAGCAATCAGTCTCAGGCGGCGGGGGAAAAACAGGACATGCCGCATGACGCACTCTTCGAGCGGGTAAGTGCGCGTCTGAAAGCTCAGGTTGGTCCGGATGTCTTCGCCAGCTGGTTTGGGCGTCTCAAGCTTCATTCCGTGTCGAAAAGCGTCGTGCGCCTGTCGGTGCCGACGACGTTTCTCAAATCCTGGATCAACAACCGTTATCTCGATCTCATCACCGGTCTGTTCCAGCAGGAAGACGGCGAGATCCTGAAGGTGGAGATTCTGGTTCGCACGGCAACGCGCAGCCAGCGTTCGGCCGCTCATGAAGAGACGGCGCCCGCCGTGGCCGAACCGGCACCGGCGCCGGTCCGGCGCTCCGCCTCGCCGCAGCCGGTCGCAATCGCTGCCGCCGCGGCAGTCGCCGCCGCGCCGAAGTCGGCCCAGGCGCCGCTCTTCGGCTCGCCGCTCGATCAGCGCTACAGTTTCGACAGTTTCGTGGAGGGTGCGTCCAACCGCGTCGCCCTTGCCGCCGCCCGCACGATCGCGGAGGCGGGCGCCGGCGCCATCCGTTTCAACCCGCTCTTCATCCATTCGAGCGTCGGTCTCGGCAAGACGCATCTTCTCCAGGCGATCGCGCTTGCGGCCCTGCAGAGCGCGCGCGCGCCGCGCGTTGTCTATCTCACGGCAGAATATTTCATGTGGCGTTTCGCCACCGCCATCCGCGACAACGACGCCCTTTCCTTGAAGGAATCGCTGCGCAACATCGATCTCCTGATCATCGACGATATGCAGTTCCTGCAGGGCAAGTCGATCCAGCACGAATTCTGTCATCTCCTGAACATGCTGCTCGACTCGGCAAAGCAGGTGGTTGTCGCGGCCGACCGGGCGCCGTGGGAATTGGAATCGCTCGACAGCCGCGTTCGCTCGCGCCTGCAAGGTGGCGTGGCGATCGAAATGGAAGGGCCGGATTACGAGATGCGGCTGGAGATGCTGAAGCTTCGCCTCGAGGCGGCGCGGCAGGACGATGCCTCGCTGCAGATTCCCCAGGACATCCTGTGCCACGTCGCGCGCAACATCACCGCCAGCGGCCGCGAGCTCGAGGGCGCCTTCAATCAGCTGCTTTTCCGCCGCTCCTTCGAACCGCAGCTCTCGATCGAGCGCGTTGACGAACTGCTCGGTCACCTGGTCAATGCCGGCGAGCCGCGCCGCGTCCGAATCGAGGACATTCAGCGTGTCGTCGCCAAGCACTACAACGTCTCGCGCCAGGAACTGGTGTCGAACCGCCGCACCCGCGTGATCGTCAAGCCGCGCCAGATCGCCATGTATCTGTCGAAGACGCTGACGCCGCGCTCCTTCCCGGAGATAGGCCGCCGCTTCGGTGGCCGCGACCACACCACCGTGCTGCATGCAGTGCGCAAGATCGAAGAGATGATTGCCGGCGACACGAAGCTCGGCCACGAAATCGAACTCTTGAAGCGGCTGATCAACGAGTGAAGCGGATGCAAGTGAGCGCCTAGGGCTTGCATAGGTAAGTCGAACTCTACAAGGGCCCGGTTTTCCAGCCGGGCCCATTTGTTTGGGCATGCCCCTGCAGCGCCGCGCGTCCTGTTAGAGTTAGACGCGCAAAGGTCACTGTAGCCCTTTGAATTGCTGCATGTCTTTGCCCTTTAATCGAGGCCGATTAAAGGAGAAATGCAGTAGGGGCGAGGGCCTCCTCTCTCCAGGCAACGTCGCCCGGAGAGCGTTCCAACCATTTTGTTCGCCGCGCTTGTCGGCTATCACTGGCTCCATTCGTCTTCAGACCAGAGCGGAGAATTCTCAATGCTTTATGCGGTGCTTTGCTACAACGATGAAAGTGTCACCAGTGCCTGGAGCAAGGAGGAGGACGACAGAGTCATGCGCGATCTGATCGCCGTCCAGAGCAAATATGTCGAGACCGGCAAGCTTGGACCGGTTGCGCGGTTGCTACCGACGACGGCCGCGACGACCTTGCGCCACACAACGGGCGAAACGATCGTCATTGACGGCCCTTTTGCCGAAACCAAGGAGCAACTGCTCGGCTTCTATCTAATCGATTGCGAGTCACTCGACGAGGCTCTCGCCTTTGCCCGGGACCTGAGTACCGCCAATCCGAGCGCCGGTTCTTACGAGATCCGTCCCCTCGCCCTCTATAAGCCTGGCGGGCTTCCCTCATGACGGACACGGCCTGGATCGACCTCGCCCTCACTTCGGCGCGCCCGCAGGCAATGGGAGCGCTGCTGCGCTATTTCCGCAATCTCGACCTTGCGGAGGAGGCGTTCCAAGAAGCATGTATCCGGGCCTTGAAGACCTGGCCGACGAACGGCCCGCCCCGCGATCCGGCGGCCTGGATGATCTTCGTCGGCCGCAACAGCGGCATCGACAAGGTTCGGCGCCAGGCGCGCGAGGCGCCGCTGCCGCCGGAAGAGCAGCTGTCCGATCTCGGCGACCGGGAAGAGGAGCTTGCCGACCGCCTCGACGGATCGCACTACCGCGACGACATCCTGAGGCTGCTCTTCGTCTGCAGCAATCCAGTGCTGCCGGCGACCCAGCAGATCGCGCTTGCGCTGCGCATCGTTTCCGGCCTTTCCGTCAAACAGATCGCCCGCGCCTTTCTCGTCAGCGAGGCGGCGATGGAGCAGCGCATCACCCGCGCCAAGAGGCGTGTTGCGGCCGAGGGCATTCCCTTCGAAACGCCGGATGCCGCCGACCGCGCCGAGCGGCTCGCGACCGTGGCGACGATGATCTATCTCGTCTTCAACGAGGGTTATTCGGCGATGAACGGCCCGGAAGGCGTCTCCGCCGATCTCTGCGACGAGGCCATCCGGTTGTCGCGATTGTTGCTTCGGCTGTTTCCGGCCGAGCCGGAGATCATGGGGCTGACGGCGCTGCTTCTCCTTCAGCATTCGCGTGCCCGCGCCCGCTTCGATGCCGATGGCTCCATCGTCCTACTGGAGGACCAGGACCGCCGGCTCTGGAATAGTCAGATGATCGCGGAAGCACTGGCTATGATCGACAAGGCGATGCGCCATCGCCGCCCCGGACCTTACCAGATCCAGGCCGCGATCGCCGCCCTTCATGCGCGCGCAGAGCGGCCGGAACTGACCGATTGGGAGGAGATAGATCTGCTCTACCAGGCGCTCGAACGGCTGCAGCCATCGCCGGTCATCACGCTCAACCGCGCGGTCGCCGTGTCGAAACGCGAGGGCGCCGAGGCGGCACTCGCGATGATCGGGCCCCTGGCTGAGAGGCTTTCCGGCTACTTTTATTTTCATGGACTACATGGCGCGTTGCTCAAGCAACTGGGACGAACCCGCGAAGCCCGCATCGCCTTCGACCGCGCAATCGCGCTTGCCACCAATGCCGCCGAGGCCGCCTATATCCGCAAGCAGCTCGATCATTTGGCGGACGAAACGGGCCACTGCATATCTCGTTAAGTCGGTCCCGATTTAGGGACATGCAGCAATTCAAAGCATTACCGCGACTAAGCAGGTTCCGCAAAGTGTCCCGCGGTCTTGCGATCCGGAACCTGCGGAAAAACCTGAAAAATCTAGGCGGATAATCGTGGGTAAACCAGACGCGCCGCGCTGTAGGCGGCTCTGGCCGAAGCGAAAAACGACAAACACGCGCGTGGCCCTGTCGGCGCGCGGCCGGTCCAATCGTCCTTGGATCGGAACCACCCTGGAGGAATGGAAATGACTGCAGCAACCGACATGAAGTCCGCCGATGAACGCGAACTGCTGCTGGTTCGGCTGATCGATGCGCCGCGCGAGAAGGTCTATCGCGCCTTCACCGACGCCGATCTCCTGAAGCAATGGTTCGCACCGCTGCCGTGGACGATCACTGAAGCGGAGCTCGAAGTCAGGGCAGGCGGCACCAACCGTTTCGTCATGCGCTCGCCGGAGGGCGAGCTCTACCCCAATCAGGGCGTCTATCTGGAGGTCGTGCCGAATGAGAAGCTCGTCATGACCGACGCCTATACGGAAGCCTGGCAGCCTTCGGAAAAGCCCTTCATGACGGCGATCCTCACCTTCGAGGACGAACGCGGCAAAACCCGCTACACCGCCCGTGCCCGCCACTGGAGCGCTGAGGATCGGGAGGCGCACGAAGAAATGGGCTTTCATGAGGGTTGGGGCCGGTGCGCCGACCAGCTTGCGGCCCTCGTTGCGAGAATTTGAGGCGGGCCGCGCCCGCCACGGTTCCAGTTTTCATCGGGACGAGGAGAAGAACCATGTCCGACATCGGTAGCAGAACCGCCATTGCGGAGATCCGCGCGGTCATTGACGATTGGGTGTCGGCGATCTGCCGCAAGGATGCAGTCCGCGTTCTCGCCCATTGCAGCGAGGATTGCCTCATCTATTCGCTGGCACCGCCGCTCAAGGCGCCGGAAACGGGCGCCGAGGGGCTTGAGCGCTGGTTTGCCACCTGGAGCGGGCTGCTCGGCTATCGACTTCGGGACCTTGAGATCGTTGAGGGCGGCGATGTCGCCTTTGCCACGGGTCTGGCCCATCTTTCCGGCGAGAGCCAGGATGGGAAAAAATCCGCGCTCTGGTACCGACAGACGCTGGGGCTGAAGCGCATCGATGGGGTCTGGAAGATCGCGCATCAGCACGAGTCCGTTCCGTTCTACATGGACGGAAGCCTGAAGGCGGCGGTCGATCTCGACCCCGACTCCGCGATCGACTGGGACGCGCCTTCGCCGCCGCCTATGGCCGCGCGGTTGCCGCCGGGGCGGAAGTGACGATGCCGCTCAAGATCGCCTCCTGGGGCGACTATTACGGCCAGCTCCGCGATACATTCGGGGTAAAGTGGGCGATTGTAGCGCCGGTGAAGAAGGACGGCTGATTTCGTCGGTCAGCAGGCGAGGTCGGCGACCACGGCATCCAGAATCAGCATGCCGGTCGGCGTGCAGCGCAGACGCGAATTGCCGAGCCGCTCGATGAAACCATGCTCGATCAGGAACTGCTCGCGGGCGGGATCCGGATCACGGCCGGAAAGCATCTGCCAGCGGGCAAGATCGACGCCTTCGCGGAGCCTCAGCCCCATGAGCAGCAATTCGTCGGCTTGCGCTTCGAGATCGAGCTGTTCCCGTTCGGCGATGCCGTCGCCGCGTTCTTCGACGCGCCTCAGCCATTCTTCGGGGTGGCGCTCCGTTGCCGTCGCTAACTTTTCTGTTCCGACGGTGAGGCGTCCATGGGCGCCGGGGCCAATTCCCGCATAGTCGCCGTAGCGCCAATAGGTGAGGTTGTGGCGGCTTTCGGCCCCCGGTTGCGCATGGTTGGAGACCTCGTAGGCCGGCATGCCGATGGCTGCCGTGATCTCCTGCGTCGCCTCGTAAAGCACGGCCGATTGCTCGCCGTCCGGGACGATCAGCTTGCCCGCCTTGTGCAGCCCGAAGAAGGGTGTGCCCTCCTCTATGGTGAGCTGGTACAGCGAAAGGTGATCGACGGCGTAGGAGACGGCCTCCCTCAGTTCGCGCTCCCAATCCTCGACCGTCTGGTTCGGTCGGGCATAGATCAGGTCGAAGGACATGCGCGGGAAGATCTCGCGCGCGAGCCTTACCGCCTTCAGCGCATCCTCGACATTGTGCAGTCGGCCGAGAAATTTCAGGTCGCGGTCGTTCAATGCCTGGACGCCCAGCGAGACGCGATTGACGCCGGCCGCACGGTAGCCGTGGAACCGGGTTGCCTCGACGCTGGACGGATTGGCCTCCATGGTGATCTCGATGCCGTCCGGCACGTGCCAGTTGCGGGCGATGCCATCGAGGATCGCCTCAACCGTCGCCGGCTCCATCAATGACGGCGTGCCGCCGCCCATGAAGATGCTGGTCACGGTCCTGGGACCGGAAATCGCGCGAACAGCCGCCATCTCCCCGAGGAAGGCGGCGACGAAACGCTGCTGATCCACCGGCTGGTGGCGAACATGGCTGTTGAAGTCGCAATAGGGGCATTTGGCCGCGCAGAACGGCCAGTGCACATAGACGCCGAATCCCGGGTCCATGCCATCACCGATCGCCGAAAGCGGAGCCGCTTGCATCATATTTCGTCTCAGGCGCCGAGGCAGGTCTCGGCAAATAGCTTGAAGGCGCGGGCGCGGTGCGACAAAGCCTCGGCGTCGCCCGGCTTCCAGCCGTGCTTCTCTTCCGCGCTCATCTCACCGAACGTGGTGTCGAAGCCCTTCGGCTGGAAGACCGGATCATAGCCGAAGCCGCTCGTCCCGCGCGGGGGCCAAACGACACAGCCCTCCACCTCGCCGCGAAAGAGCTCGACATGTCCGTCCGGCCAGGCAAGGCAGAGCACCGAAACGAAGCGGGCGGTGCGGCGTTCGGCCGCTGTCGCACCTTTTTCTCGAAGTGCCTTCTCGACCTTTTCCATCGCCATTGCAAAGTCGCGGCTGCCGTCTTCGCGCTCGGCCCAATTGGCGGTGTAGACCCCGGGCGCGCCGCCAAGGACGTCGACGGCGAGGCCGGAATCGTCCGACAGCGCCGGCAGGCCCGCGGCCTTCGCCGAGGCGACGGCCTTGATCATTGCATTTTCCTCGAACGTGGTTCCGGTTTCCTTGGGTTCGATGAAATTGAGCTCGGCCGCCGATTTCGCCTCGAAACCGAGAGGGCCAATCAAATCGCGGATTTCACGGATCTTGCCGGCATTGTGGCTCGCGACCACAATCGTCTTGTCAAGCAGTTTGCGCATCCTGATCACTTCCGTTCGGGTCAATTCTTGGCCCAGAGGCCAGGTTCCGCGCATTCGAGGCTATTGCCGGCCGGATCGCGGAAATAAAACGAGCGGGCGCCATTCGGCCAACGGATATCCGCTTCGATTGCGATACCCGCCGCCTTGAGCGTTCCCCTCCAGGCGTCGAGCGCTTGCGGCGCGACACGGAAGCACATGTGGCCGTTGCCCTTCGCGCCATGTGGCGGCACCGGGAGCGCGCCCTTGGCGGGGGGCTTCACGGTCTCCGCCGGGTTGAAGATCAAGAGCACGCCCTCGCCGCAGCGGAAGAAGACATGGCGATTGCCGACACGGGTGATGCGCTCGAGGCCAAGGATCGTACCGTAGAAGGCCTCCGCGCTGTCGAGATCGTCCGCATAGAGCGCGGTTTCGAGAATACCTTCGAGCGCCGGAGCCAATGCCACGCCTCCTCTTCGATGCACGGCTGCAATTCACATTGCTGCAGCGACTTTCGCGCGTCTCACAGGACGCGCGGCGCTTCAGGTGAATCTCAGCCGGCGATCGCCTGCTTCTGAAGCCCTACGAGTTCGGCAATGCCGTCTTTTGCAAGCCGCATCAGCGTTGCGAATTCCTCCTCGCTGAAGGGCTTGCCCTCTGCCGTTCCCTGAATCTCCACCAGGCCGCCGGCGCCGGTCATCACGAAATTGGCATCGGTTTCGGCAGCCGAGTCCTCGATGTAATCGAGATCGATGACCGGCTGGTTCGCGAAGATGCCGCAGGAGACGGCGGCAACATGATCCTTCAGAACCTTCTCCACCTTGACCATATTGCGTCCTTCCATCCACTTTAGGCAGTCGTGCAGCGCGATCCAGGCGCCGGTGATCGAAGCGGTTCGGGTGCCGCCATCCGCCTGGATCACGTCGCAGTCGATCGAAATCTGCCGCTCGCCGAGGGCCGGCAGGTCGACCACCGCGCGAAGCGACCTGCCGATCAGGCGCTGAATCTCCTGCGTGCGCCCGCTCTGCCTGCCCGTCGCCGCTTCGCGCCTCATCCGCTCCCCGGTCGCCCGCGGCAGCATGCCGTATTCCGCCGTGATCCAGCCCTTGCCGCCATTGCGCAGCCAGGCGGGAACCTTTTCTTCGAGGCTTGCCGTGCACAGGACATGCGTGTCGCCGAAGCGCACGAGACATGAGCCTTCCGCATGCTTGGAGAAGTTGCGCTCGAAGGAAACCTTGCGCATTTGGTCGGTTCGTCTGCCGGATGGCCGCATATTCTGCTCCTGTTCTGCCTTGCTCAGCCTTCTAGATCATGGCGCGGCCAAAGGGAACCAGTTGATATCGGGGAGGGCAGGCGATTTTTCCCTTTTGCCATCGGATCGGCGGATCACTATATTCGCGAGGAAGCCAATGACTGCTACACGGAGTGACATGGTACCGCGCAACCCTCCAAAGAAGGGGATCGCATCAGCGCTGGACGAGCGTTCCGGCGAGATTTTCCGGCGAATCGTGGAGACCTATCTCGAAAGCGGCGAACCGCTCGGTTCGCGCAATCTGTCGCGGCTCTTGCCGATGTCGCTCTCGCCCGCTTCCGTGCGCAACGTTATGAGCGATCTCGAGCACCTCGGGCTTATCTATTCGCCTCACGTCAGCGCTGGGCGACTGCCGACCCAGACGGGCTTACGCTTCTTCGTCGACGCCTTCATGCAGGTCGGCAGGCTTTCCCCCGAAGACCGTGCCTCGATCGAGCGGCAGGTGCGGCCGGGCGACCGCGACCAGCCGGTGGAGAGCCTGCTTACGGAAGCAAGCCAGATGCTCTCCGGCATGTCCCGCGGCGCCGGGCTCGTGATCACGACGAAGAGCGACCCGGTGCTGAAGCACGTCGAATTCATTCGCCTGGCGCCGACAAAGGCGCTCGCCGTCCTCGTCGGCGAGCACGACCAGGTGGAAAACCGGATCATCGAGCTGCCGGCCGGGATCACCAGCGCGCAACTCACCGAAGCCGCGAATTTCGTCAACGCCCATCTCGCCGGCCAGACCATCCCCGAATTGCGTTCGCAGTTGGAGAAGGTCAAGGAGACGGTGCGCGGCGAGCTCAATGCGCTGTCGCAGGATCTGGTTGAACGCGGGCTGGCGATCTGGTCGGGCAGCGAAGGCGACGGCAAGCCGGCGCGCCTCATCGTGCGCGGCCGTGCCAATCTGCTCGAAGGCGTGGAGGGCGGCGAAGACATCGATCGGTTGCGCATGCTGTTCGACGACCTCGAAAAGAAGGACAGCCTGATCGAACTGCTCGATCTCGCCGAAAGCGGCCCGGGTGTGCGCATTTTCATCGGCTCGGAGAACAAGCTGTTCTCGCTCTCCGGATCGTCGCTGATCGTCGCGCCCTATCGCGACGGAGACGACCGCATCGTCGGCGCAGTCGGCGTCATCGGGCCGACCAGGCTCAATTATTCGCGCATCGTCCCCATGGTGGATTATACCGCGCAACTGATGTCGCGGCTGTCTCGCTGAACCTGTGCGTTGGTCGATCGGCCGATTGGACCCTTGATTTTTCGGGCTCAAACCTCGATATCGGCTTCGAACCCACTGCATCATTCTTAAACGGGATTCTTGATTTGAGCACAAATCATGCAGCGTTTCAGAACGTTCAAGCAGAGCGACTTCCGCTGGTTAGATGATGCCGAAGAGATGACAAGGGAAGAAATTCGGAGAACGTCATGACCGACGAAACGAACAAGAACGGATCTGCGGCCGCGGCGCCGGAAGAAAACGTGAAGGCCGCTGAGCCGGAAGCGACGGAAAAGCCGGAGGCTGCGGCCGCGCCAGATCCGCTGGAGCTCGCCAAGGCGGAGAATGCGGAACTGCGTGACAAATATCTTCGCCTGGCCGCCGAGATGGACAATCTGCGCCGGCKAACCGAGCGTGACGTCAGGGATGCCAAGTCCTATTCCGTCGCGGGCTTCGCGCGCGACATGCTGGCCGTGTCCGACAATCTCCGCCGCGCCCTCGACGCCATTCCGGTGGAGGCAAGGGAATCGGCGGATGCGGGCCTCGCCGCGCTGATCGAGGGCGTCGAGATGACCGAGCGCTCCATGCTGGCCGCGCTTGAGCGCCATGGCGTGAAGAAGCTCGACCCCACCGGGCAGAAATTCGATCCGAATTTCCATCAGGCGATGTTCGAGGTTCCCAACGCCGAGGTTCCGAACAACACCGTCGTTCAGGTCGTCCAGGCGGGCTACACGATCGGTGAACGCGTGCTGCGTCCCGCAATGGTCGGCGTCGCTAAGGGTGGTCCGAAAGTGGTTTCGAGCGAAAGCGAGACGCCGGCGGCCTAGCGCATCGGCCCGAAAAACCTACCCGATGCTCGATGCGCAGATTCAAAGAGTTACAGCATAGCGCTGCGCGTCTGAAAAGACGCGCAGCGCTATAGCGGCGTCAACTCAGCTGCGGATTGCCGTGCCTATGGGGTTTCGGTCGCGCTACGGGCTTTCGCCCAGCCGGTCAGGCGGCGTGCGAGGTCGTGTCCTCGTTGAGAAGCGTGTAGATGGCGCTCGCGGAATCGCTCGCCCGCAGCCGCGTGACCATGTCATGGTCGCGCAGCACGCGCGCAATACGCGACAGCGCCTTCAGGTGGTCGGCGCCGGCGCCTTCCGGCGCGAGCAGCAGGAATACGAGGTCGACGGGCTGGTCGTCGAGTGCCTCGAAATCGACCGGCGTTTCGAGCCGGGCGAAAATGCCGACAAGCGAGGAAAGTTCGGCGAGCTTTCCATGCGGAATGGCGATGCCGTTGCCCACGCCCGTAGAGCCGAGCCGCTCCCGCTGAAGGATCACATCGAAGATTTCCCGCTCGGGAAGACCGGTAAGTTTGGATGCTTTGGCCGCCAATTCCTGGAGGACTTGCTTTTTCGAGTTGGCCCTCATGGCCGGGATGATCGCATTTTGATGCAGCAAGCCTGCCAATGCCATTCTTCTGTCCTCGTTCGCCGGTTAGAGCCTGGCAACTTCATCACAAATATGCCGCAATGGCTCTAACCATCTTTGTTCCGGCGGGGGCCATTCACAGAAAAGTAACTCTTTTCCACCAGACCGTCGACGCCTGCGGCGGGAAGACTGGTTCGCCCGGTCCTCCCGCTCTGCTCATGCCTTGATATTGGCGGCGTCGATCCAGCCAATATTTCCATCGTTCCGTCGATAGACGATATTCAGTTCCTCCTTGCCGGGGCTGCGGAACATCAACACCGGTTCGTCCGTCATATCGAGTGCCATCACAGCATTGGCGACGGTCATCGTTCTCAGTTGCTTGGTGCTTTCGGCAACGATCGTCGGCGCATAGTCCTCAGGAACTTCCTCGTCTTCATCGGGCACCGAGTCCATCACCCGATAGGCGACCTCTGCCTGGCCGTTGCCGTTGTGGTGATCCTTGAGCTTGCGCTTGTAGCGTCGAAGCCGCTTTTCGATGCGCTCCGAAGCTACATCGAAAGCCGCCTGTGGCTCGTTCGCCTGGCCGTTCGCCTGCAATATCACGCCTGTATCGAGATGAAGCTTGCAGTCGGCGCTGAAGCGCGACCCGGATTTTTCCACAGTGACCTGGCTCGAATATCCTCCGTCGAAATATTTGCTGACGGCCTGGCGTATCTGCTCGCCGATACGCGAGCGAAACGAATCGCCGATTTCCATATGTTTACCGGATACACGCACACTCATGGAGTTTCCTCTCTCGTTCGTGACTTGCGTATCCAGTCTATTCCAAGCGCCGTCGTCATCCAAGCGTTTCAGCAAACACGCCAGCCCTTCCGGAGTGCAGTTGGTGTCTCCGGAAATTGCGGCGGCCTCATATCCGCTGCCCCGCAGGGAGTCAATCGCTGGCCGCCAAAATAAACGATAACGAAGCGCTTGCGGTTCCACGTCCCGGTTGCAAATGACCCGCCATTTTCCTTGTGTACGTCTGCGCCGGAAGTAGAGTTCAATGCGACCCGGTCAGAGGCCGGCGGCCTTGGCAAGCGCACGCTTCTCGCGCCGCCTCTGGACCGAGGAGGGAATATTCATCGCCTCGCGATACTTGGCGACGGTCCGGCGCGCGATGTCAACGCCGGCCCCTTTGAGCATATCGACGATATCGTCGTCCGAAAGCACGGTGTCGGCGCTTTCCTCATTGATCATGATGCGGATGCGATGGCGAACCGACTCCGCCGAGTGGGCGTCGCCATTCTCCGCCGATCCGATGGAGACGGTGAAGAAATACTTGAATTCGAACAGACCGCGCGGGGTCAGCATGTATTTGTTCGATGTGACGCGGCTCACCGTCGATTCATGCATCTTTATCGCGTCGGCAACGATCCTGAGGTTCAGCGGCCGCAGGTGATCGACGCCGTGCAGCAGAAAGGCGTCCTGCTGGCGGACGATTTCGCTCGCCACCTTCACAATCGTCCGGGCTCGCTGGTCGAGGCTTCGCGTCAGCCAGTTGGCGTTCTGCAGGCATTCGCTGAGAAAAGCCTGTTCAGCGCTGTTCTTCACGCTCCCGCGCGAGATCTCGGCAAAGTAGTCGTGATTGACGAGAACGCGCGGCAATGCGTCGGGATTGAGTTCGACCAGCCAGCCGTCGGGGGAGGTGCGCACGACGACATCGGGGATGATCGCTTCGGTGATGCTGGTCTCAAAGCTCGTGCCCGGCTTCGGGTCGAGCTTGCGGATTTCGCCGAGCATGTCGATGAGATCCTCCTCATCGACCCCGCAGATCTTCTTGAGGCTTGCGAAATCGCGGCGCGCCAGAAGCTCGAGATTGGCAAGCAGCGCTTCCATGGCCGGATCGAGGCGGTTGCGTGCCCGCAATTGAATGGCGAGGCATTCGCTGAGCGAACGCGCGAAGACGCCGGGTGGGTCCAGCCGCTGTAGCGCGAGAAGCACGCGTGTCGCGTCCTCTGTCGTCGCGCCGAGCGTCGCCGCCGCCTCTGCCAGGTCGCCATGCAGGTAACCCGCTGCGTCGAGCTGGTCGATGAGGTACTGGGCGATTAAGCGGTCGCCTGGCGCGCTCAGCGCAAAAGGGAGCTGTTCGAGGAGGGTTTCCCGCAAGGTCGCCCGGACGGCGACGAAATCGTCGAGATCGTATCCTTCGCCGTTGTCGCCGTCGCCCGCCCCCGGCATCGATTTCCATTGGCCGAGCAGTTCCGGGGCATCGGCGCGCCGCGGCATCGTGTCGTCGGGAAAAACATTGGCGAAATCGGAGTCGAGCTCGGCGCTGAGCCTCTCGCCCGAGCGGGAGGTGGCGCTGTCGTAGAGGTCTGCCTGGCCCGTCGCTTCTGCGACCCCCTCAGAGGTCTCGGCGGCAGGCGGCGCGGCCTCGTCGCTTCCTCCTCGGTCCTGGTCGATCGCTTCCTCGCCGCCCTGCAATTCGAGCAGCGGATTCTTCTCGATTTCCTGTGCAATGAACTGCGTCAGTTCGAGATGCGTCATTTGAAGCAGTTGAATCGACTGCATCAATTGCGGCGTCATTACCAGCGACTGAGATTGCCGCAAATGTAGGCTGGCGGACAAGGCCATGCTGACGCGCTGCTCCCGTCAAATATCGGTGCCCCATGTCTTCTTCGGACGGGCCATAATCGTTTGGCCCAAAACTTGCTTATTACTCGGATTTGGTCAAGCGCCGTGTCCGCCAAGGACGGCTGAATCGTCGTCGGCGACGATCAGAGGCTGAAATTATCGCCGAGATACAGCCTGCGCACGTCCGGATTGGTGACGATATCGTTGGCGCGGCCATGCGTCAGCACCTCGCCCGCATGGATGATGTAGGCGCGGTCGATCAGTCCGAGCGTTTCCCGCACATTATGGTCGGTGATGAGAACGCCGATGCCGCGCGAGGTGAGATGGCGTACGAGGGCCTGGATGTCGGCGACCGAAATCGGATCGACGCCGGCGAAGGGCTCGTCGAGCAGCATGAAGGTCGGGTCCGTCGCAAGCGCACGGGCGATTTCCAGGCGCCGCCTTTCGCCGCCGGAAAGTGCAATCGCCGGCGATTTGCGCAGATGCGTGATCGAAAATTCACCAAGCAGTTCGTCGAGCTTCTCCTCCCTGCGATCGACATTCTTGTCATGGACCTCGAGCACGGCGCGGATATTCTCCTCGACCGTCAGCCCGCGGAAGATCGAAGCCTCCTGCGGCAGATAGCCGACGCCAAGGCGCGCGCGGCGATACATCGGCATGCTCGTGACGTCATTCCCGTTGATCTCGATCGAGCCTTCGTCGACAGGTACGAGCCCCGTGATCATGTAGAAGCAGGTGGTCTTGCCGGCGCCGTTCGGCCCGAGCAGGCCAACCGCCTCGCCGCGGCGTACGACGAGCGAAACGCCGTTGACGACGCGGCGCGACCTGTAGGTCTTCGTCAGGCCGCGAGCAATCAGCGTGCCCTCATAGCGCGCCTTGTCGACCGTGCGTGTAGCTACGGTTGCCGCCGACGGCCTCTTTATCCGTTTGCGTTTGTGAAGAAAGGGGAACTGCACGAGCGGGTCTATGTCAATTCTGCTTGCGGGACTGCGGGTCGAGCTGGATCTGCACGCGGCCTCCGCAGGCTTCTAGCTGAGCTTCGCCCGTATCCATCTGCACGTTCAGCCGGCAGCCGACGAAGACGTTCTTGCCCTCGGAGAGCACCACTTTGTCGCCCTTGAGCACCAGTTTCTGCGTCGTCAGGTTGACGGAGCCGCTGTCGCCCGTCGCCTGCTGAGTGCCGGAACTGAGAAATACGCGCTCGTTCACCTCGATCCGGTCTATATCGGCATTGCCGCTCGTGACCGTGGCGCCGCCTTCAGTCTTGTAGAAGACGGTCATGCTGCCGGCCTGCAGAGTCGTCGTGCCCTGAACGACCTTCACATTGCCTGTGAAGATAGCCTTGCTCTCCGGATCCTTGATCTCGAGCTTGTCGCTCTCGATCTGAATCGGCTGGTCGTTGGACAGCTGCATGCCTTTCATGCGGCCGGACGTGGCCTGGGCGGCTGCCTCCGGGACGATCGCCAGGGCGCCGAAAGCCACGGCCGCGAGACCGGCGGAAAGCTTGAAAAAAACGGTAGATCTCACCGACATGGGAGCACCCGGTCCTATAATTTTGCGTTCTTACGGATGGCGCTGGGTTCGACGTTCACCCGAACCATGCCCTCGAATGTTACAGTACGTCCCTTATCTGTCATTCTCAGCGTCTGCGCAATGATCGATCCGCCATTCATGCTGATCGCAATCGGCCGTTTCGTTTCCATTTCGCCAGCATTTATGTCCAGATAGGCCGACTGGAAATCGGCATTGACGCCATTATTCAGGGAAATGGTGAACGGGGCGTTCATGTCGAGCGTGTTCCCGCCCCGGTCGTATATGCCGCTTTTCGCGTCTACGGTCGCGATCAGCGTGTCGTTGACCGGCATGGCGGCGTGAATGTTCTGGAGCGTGATGAGATCCGGGTTCTCGATGTCCTGGAGCGCGCGCTGGGCCTTCATCGAATAGCTGATGCCCTGCTTGTTACGGCCGGAGATCGCCGGATTCTGCATGACGATCTTACCGTCCTCGATCGTGGCGGCATCGAGTTGCAGTTCCTCCGGCAGGAAAGCGCGCACGAACGAAACCGCCATGAAGATCAGGGCGATGGCGCCGGCGAGGAGCGGCAGGACGATCTTCAGTCGCCGCACGCGCGCGGAGTGCCGCGCCGCCGATGCGTAGGCATCGCCGGTGGCTGCACCCGGATCTCCAAAGATTTCGGGAAATCGCGCTTCGTTCAGCATGAAATGGCTCGTCGAACTCCATTGGGTCTCGGCAGGGCCCGGCACCCGCATCTACATACAGAGGCGTAAGTCACGGCGAATATGGTTCCTTTGTTGTCGTCCGGCAATGGAGCGACAAAAAATTGAAACGCCGCGCGAAGCGCCGGACGGGCTTGCAATTGCCGTCGACCGCGGGCCTATAGGTGTCACGGTTCGCGCAGATAGCATGTTACTGAGGAAACTGACAGAAGGCTGAGCCAAAGAAATCGGGAGATACATATGGACGAACTCGCCATTGCCGATCGCCGCCGACTGCGACGGAAGCTGAGCTTCTGGCGGTGGGCGGCCGCCATAGTTCTTCTGTGCGCAGGGTTCGCGCTGTTCGCATTTTCCGGTCTCGGCGAGACGAGGGAGCGTGCCCGCGACCACGTGGCGCGCGTTACCATAACGGGCGTCATCCAGGACGACCGCGAGCTGGTCGAGCGCCTGGAAAAAATCGCCGACAGCAACTCCGCCAAGGCCCTAATCGTCACGATCTCCTCGCCAGGCGGTACCACCTACGGAGGTGAAGTCATCTATCGGGCCATCCGCAAGGTCGCGGCCAAGAAGCCGGTGGTCTCCGATCTCAGGACGCTGGCCGCCTCCGCCGGCTACATGATCGCGCTCGCCGGTGATCGCATCGTCGCCGGCGAGACCTCGATCACCGGCTCGATCGGTGTGATCTTCCAATATCCGCAGATCAGAGAACTGATGGACAAGCTCGGCGTGTCGCTGGAATCGATCAAGTCGCGTCCCCTCAAGGCCGAACCGTCCCCGTTCCATCCGCCGAGTGACGAGGCGAGAGCGATGATCCAGAGGATGATCAACGACAGCTACGACTGGTTCGTCGATCTGGTCGCCGAGCGGCGCAACCTGTCGCGACCGGAGGCGTTCGCGCTTGCGGATGGCCGCATATTCACTGGGCGCCAGGCGCTCGAGTACAAGCTTGTCGACGAAATCGGTGGGGATGACGAGATCAGGGCCTTCCTGGCCGAGCGCAAGGTGTCGGCAGATCTGCCCGTCGTCGATTGGCGAGCGGCAAGCGGCACATTCTCGTTCGGGCTCGCGGGATTCGCCTCCGATCTCCTCAAGATATTGGGATATGAGGCTTTTCCGGCCATGAACGGGTTCGAAAAGCTAGGCGGAGACAAGTTGTTTCTTGACGGTCTTCTTTCGGTTTGGCAGGTTGAAGGTCAATGAGGAAGGCGAAATATGCTGGCTTGCGCGAGTGGGGCTGACGGCATCCCGCAGGCCGGATCAGGCCTTCGAAACGGCACGGACCGGACAGAACAAGCAAAAAGACGAAGGGGGCGACAGTGATCAAGTCAGAACTGGTGCAGATTGTGGCCGCGCGCAATCCGCATCTCTATCACCGCGACGTCGAAAACATCGTCAATGCGGTCCTCGATGAGATCACGGATGCACTTGCCGCCGGCAACCGCGTCGAGCTGCGCGGCTTCGGCGCCTTCTCCGTCAAGAACCGCCCGTCCCGTTCAGGCCGCAACCCGCGCACCGGCGATGCCGTGTTCGTCGAGGAAAAGTGGGTGCCCTTCTTCAAAACCGGCAAGGAGCTGCGCGAACGGCTCAACCCCGACATGAACGGCAAGGACGAGACTTGACGAGAGATCCTGCGCGTCGCAGTGCCGCGCGTCCTTTCAGTCGCGCAAGGGTCGCTGTAACTCTTTGAATCGGCGCATCGGCCCGAGAATCGGTTTCCAATATTCGGGCCGATGCGCCAGGCGGCGCTCAAGAAGCGGGGCCGAGGCAAACTGCGTGCGGTGGTCCGCCGGCACGCTCCATCCAATCGCAATCGAGTCGGAGCGGGTGAATGCTCAAGAAACTCATCAACATCGTCGTTTTCGTGCCTTTGGCGGTTGTCCTTATCGTCCTGAGCGTCGCCAATCGGCAGACGGTGACCTTGGCGCTCAATCCGTTCGAGCCGGCCGATAGCATGCTCTCCGTCTCGGCTCCCTTTTTTGTGTTCCTCTTTCTCGCCGCCATTGTCGGCCTGATCCTCGGTGCCGCCGTCACCTGGTTCGCCCAGGGAAAACACCGTCGTCGCGCACGCAACGAAGCCAATGAAGCCTTGAAGTGGCATAGAGAGGCCGAAAAGCAGCGCAGCGCGGCCGAAAAACTGTCACAGCCGACGCTGCCGGCGCCGCAGAACTGAGCGCCGCGCCATTGTAGCGTTTCAACGGCTGCATGGCACTCGTGCGTCAGCCTGCCGCTTCGGTCGGACTGCTGACTGCAACATTGAAATTCGTGAAGAACTGCTGTGCGAGCTTCCTGGCTGTCGAATCGATCAGCCGTGATCCGAGTTGAGCGAGCTTGCCGCCGACCTCGGCCTTGACGTCATAACGCAGCACCGTCTCGTCGTTTTCCTCGTCAAGCGTGACATCGGCGCCGCCCTTGGCAAAGCCGGCGATACCGCCCTTGCCTTCGCCCGATATCGTGTAGCCGGAGGGCGGGCTCAAGTTGGAGAGCGTGACATGGCCGTTGAAAGTTGCCGAAACGGGGCCGATCTTCACCTTCACGACGGCGGCGAGTTCCATCGGCGATCTCATTTCGAGTGACTGGCAACCGGGAATGCACCGTTTCAGGATATCCGGGTCGTTCAAGCCTTGCCATACGGCCTCGCGGCTGGCCGGAATGCGTTCCTCCCCTGTCATGTCCATGAGCATCGCCTCCCGTTTTGCCCGCGGGATCAAGGGGTGGAAAGCCGCCGACGCCCGCTATCGCCTCATCTTCGCAATCGGAAACGGCTTTGCCAAGAGCATTCGCGGTGCTATTGCACGCGACGAGCATGTCGCGCGCCCGATGCGCGGATGCGCCGGATGGTGTGATTGAAGTCCAAGGGTCAGCGCGTGAAGGAAAAGGATCGGAGATCAAAGAACGCTTCGGTCACCGCGGCAAAGGGCCGGGGGGCGGAGGCGCGTGGCGGTCGCCACGAACTGCGACATCCGCCCGCGAGGAATGCCGGTCCGAAGGGCAAGGCGGCTGTGCCGCCAGTCGCAAAGCCCGTGCCGGAAAGAGCACGGCGGCCGGCGGCGCAGGAGGCGGCGCCGGCCCGTCCGGTCAAGCTGAGACACGGCGACAAGCCGGCCGAAACGGTGCCGTTAATCCTGGAGACCGCGGCGACGGTCGGCTATCACCTGATCGATAGCGGCAACGGGGAAAAGCTCGAGCAGTATGGCCCCTATCGCATCGTCCGACCCGAGGCTCAGGCGCTGTGGCCGAAGTCGGTACCGGCGGTCGTCTGGGACGAGGCGAATGCCATCTTCACCGGCGACACGGACGAGGACGGCATGGGCCGCTGGCGCTTCCCCGGCGAGGTGCTCGGGGAAACCTGGCCGATGCAGCTGCTCGATACGGATTTCCTCGGCCGTTTCACCTCGTTCCGGCATGTCGGCGTCTTTCCGGAGCAGCTTGCACATTGGTCCTGGATGCGAGACCAGGTGGCCTCGGCCGGCCGGCCGCTGAAGGTCCTCAATCTCTTCGGCTATACGGGTGTCGCCTCGCTCATCGCCGCCAAGGCGGGCGCGGAGGTCACCCATGTCGATGCCTCCAGGAAGGCGATCGGCTGGGCGCGTGAGAACCAGGCGGTGGCGCGTGCCGAAAGGCTGCCGATCCGCTGGATCTGCGACGATGCGATGAAATTCATCCAGCGCGAGGAACGCCGCGGCAGCCGCTACGACATCATCCTCACCGACCCGCCGAAATTCGGCCGTGGCCCGAATGGCGAGGTCTGGCAGCTCTTCGACCACCTGCCGGCCATGCTGGATACCTGCCGGGAGATACTCTCCGACGAGGCGCGCGGCCTGGTGCTGACGGCCTATTCGATCCGGGCAAGCTTCTATTCGATCCATGAGCTGATGCGCGAGACGATGCGCGGGCGCGGCGGCCGTGTGGAATCGGGCGAGCTCATCATCCGCGAGGGCGGCCTCGATGGCGCGAGCCCCGGCAGGGCGCTCTCCACGTCGCTCTTCAGCCGCTGGGTACCGAAATGAACAAAGAGAGAAACGATCACGGTCAGCGTGTCGGACAGGTGAAGGAGGTCACAAGCCTCGTCAACCCGATCATCAAGGATATCCGGGCGCTTTCGCAGAAGAAGCATCGCGACGAGACGCATGCCTTCATGGCGGAAGGGCTGAAGCTGGTAATCGACGCGCTCGATCTCGGCTGGAAGATCAAGACGCTTGTCTATGCCAAGGCGGCAAAGGGCAAGCCGCAGGTCGAGCAGGTTGCGGCCAGGACTGTCGCAAAGGGCGGACTTGTCCTCGAAGTGAGCGAGAAGGTTATTTCGACTGTCACCCGGCGCGACAATCCACAGATGGTGGTCGGCATCTTCGAGCAGCGCTACCGGGCGCTGAAGGACATCCAGCCGCAGGAAGGCGAGACCTATGTGGCGCTAGACCGCGTGCGCGATCCCGGCAATCTCGGCACGATCATCCGCACCGCGGACGCCGCCGGCGCCTCCGGCGTCATATTGGTCGGCGAGACCACCGATCCGTTTTCGCTCGAAACCGTGCGCGCGACGATGGGCTCGGTTTTCGCCATGCCGATCGCGCGGGCGAGCGCCGAGGACTTCGTCAAGTGGCAGAAGTCGGCGGGTGTCCGGGTCGTGGCGACGCATCTCGCAGGCTCGGTCGACTACCGCACCATCGACTATCGGTCGAAGCCGGTCGTCCTGCTGATGGGCAATGAGCAGGCAGGCCTGCCGGTGGAGCTTGCGCGGCAAGCCACCGCACTCGCCCGGATTCCGCAGGCGGGGCGCGCGGATTCGCTCAATCTCGCCATTGCCACCGGCATCATGCTGTTCGAGGCGCGCCGGCACCTCCTATCATTGGACGGAGCCTGATGAGCGGACACCGGACCCTGTTTTCCCGGCCCATGCCGATCGCGCTCTTTGTCGTCATCGCCATTGCCGCAGACCAGCTGCTCAAATATCTGGTCGAGGCCTTCCTGCCCTTTCAGCAGGCGGTGCCGGTCATGCCGATGCTCGCGCTCTACCGCACCTACAATTACGGTGTCGCCTTCTCGATGCTTTCCGGCATGGAGGGTTGGTTCATCGTCGGCATGCGCCTGGTCGTCGTCGCCTTCGTTCTGTGGCTTTGGCGTCGGACGCCGAAAGATCGCTTCTTCGCCCATCTCGGCTACGCGATGATCATCGCAGGCGCGCTCGGCAACCTGGTGGACAGGCTGCTGTTCGGCTATGTCATCGACTATATCCTGTTCCATACGGACAGCTGGTCTTTCGCGGTCTTCAACCTCGCGGACAGCTTGATCACCATCGGTGCCGGAGCGATCATTCTCGATGAACTGCTGCAGACGAAATGGGGCCGCTCACTAAAACTTTAGCGATACGCTGAAGCCATTCGGAAGGCTTCCCATGCCAGGTTGAAAGCATGAACAAGCCTTCACGACTCGGACGGCGGATGAGGATCACGGCCGCCCATGACGCCGCGCCCTCCGCCACCCGCATTATTTGCGCCTGCGCGGGCGTCTTGGCCGCACTCGTCGTCCTCACGATCGGTCTCAGCGTCAATCTTCATTTCTTGCCGGCGATCGTCGCCATCGGCGGCTTGTCGGGGGCTTTCCTCATGCTTTCCGGCGAAGGCGAGCCCGGATGGCAAATGGCGCCAGGGGGAGAGAGAGGCGTGCCGGAAACCCCGGCCCTGCTTTCGACCATCCATGACGCGCTCGGAGATATTGCCATCGTGCGCGACATGGACGGCCGGATCTTGCAATCGAATGGCGTTTTTCACCAGGTCCTGGGGCGGGTCGATGTCAAGGGCCTCACCTGCGCTTCCCTTGGCCTGAGCTTCGAGCCGAAGCCGGATCCCGATCATTTCCTCGTACGCGTCGCAGCGGCGGGGGGAGAGCGTCTTTTCGACTGGCACGACGTGACCGTGCGCGAGCCGGGTCGGGGGAGGCTGGTGCGCCACAGCATCGCCCGCGACGTGACCGAGGAGGCGAGGGCGGCGCGCGAGCGGGAGGCGGCGCGCCACCGCGCCGAAGAGGCAAGCCAGGCGAAATCGCGGCTGCTTGCCACCGTCACACATGAAATTCGCACTCCCCTGTCCGGGATTCTTGGCATGAGCCATCTGCTCGGCCAAACGGAGCTTTCTGCGGAGCAAAGGAACTATCTTGCCGACATGCAGCAGTCCGGCCACGCGCTGGTGCAACTGGTCGAAGACCTGATCGACTTTTCCTCGCTTTCCGCCGGGCGATTCCAGTTGCACCCATCCCCTCAGGATCTGCGACTGGTGATCGAAAACGTCGTGGAGCTGCTCTCCCACCGGGCGCATGACAAAGGCATCGAGATCGGCGCAACCATCGCGGCGGATGTGCCCACGTCGATGATCTTCGATCCGGCGCGACTGCGGCAGGTGCTGTTCAACGTCATCGGAAATGCCGTGAAATTCACGGAAACCGGCGGCGTTCTCGTCTCGGTCGACAGGACCGGAGACAGGCTGCGAATCCGGATCGAAGATAGTGGGCCGGGTATGTCGGAGGACGAGGTTGCCCGCGTTTTCGAGGAATTCGAGCAGGCCGGCGACGACGCCCAGCGCGCGAAGGGAACCGGTCTCGGCCTGGCGATCTCGCGTCGGATCATGGAAGCCTTCAGGGGCAGCTTGACGGCGTCGAGTGTCGCCGGAAAGGGAAGCCGATTCGAGATATGCTTTGCCATGGAAGGTACCGAGACCTCTTTGCCGAGCCGGAACGGAGTGCTCGCCGGCGCGCATGTTCTCGTCATGGCTCCAGACGGCCCGGCCTCGGTTGCGCTTGCCGCAACCATCGAAACGCTCGGCGGCTCCTGTCATCGGGCAACGACGCTCGATGCAGCCCGAAGCTTTGTCACGAATGTGCTGCAGACTCGCCTGCGATTGACCGACATCATCGTCGACCACCGCCGAGCGGATGAGTTCCAGCAACTGCTTTCGGTTCACCCGGCGCTGGATCGCCTCGGGCTGCGCAGGACCTACCTCATCAATCCGGAAGAGCGCAGCAGCCATCCGGTGCATCGCCTGGGCGGCTACGCGGCCTGGCTGATTCGTCCTTTGCGCGAAAAATCACTGGTCGAGGTGCTGCTCGGCCGCCTGAAGGGAATTGAGAGCCGGGACGCGATCGCCGACAACAGGCCGGTGCTCCGCGACGCGCCCGCGACGGCCGGGGCTGGCAAAGCTGTCCATCGGGTCATTCTGGCCGAGGACGATCCGGTCAATGCATTGATGCTGCGGACGATGCTCGAGCGCAACGGGCATGCCGTGCAGCACGTGGCGGACTTTTCCGCGCTTGAAACCCTTCTGCACGAGCCCGGCGCCAATGGGCCAGCGATAGTCGTCACGGATCTCAACATGCCGGGCGGCGACCTTCCCGCCATGCTGAGACGGCTGCGCCGAGAAGGTGCCTCCCACGATCGGCGTCGGCTCCCCGTCCTGGTGCTGACGTCCGACGGCCGCAGCGATCTTCACGAGAGCCTCACCGTCGCGGGCGCCGACGCGGTGCTGACGAAGCCCGCCGAACCGGAGCAACTCCTTGCCGAAGTCGCGCGGCTCATCGAAACGGGGCCTGATGCCAACCTACGCCGATTTTGACCGACCGCCCGCGGATGTCCGATAAATGCCTCAAGACAAGAGCTGAGCGGATGAAGCGTTGGCTTGCCAACGCAAGTCTGCTTAGGGCTTGCCCGCTGGTCCGCTGCCTGTATCCTTACATCGACCTCGATTTGAGGATACAGGCATGCTGCAATAAAAGTGCTATGGCGAGCTTTGCGCGTCTATTGGATGCGCGGCGCTGCAGTGTCACTATCTTGTTGCACAAACGTGTTCTAAGCCCGGCAGAAACTGACGATTCGGGATGACACGAAATGGCGCTCGAGCTTTTGGAATCGACAAGCGTGGTAGATACTTCGCAGGCTTGCCCCCGCAAGACGATTGCCGTTCCGGCAACGGACGTCTTCGGCCGCATTGCCAATCTCGAGACGCGGCTTGCTCGCTCCGCCTCCGAGATCGACGCGGCACAGGCGGTCCGTTACAGGGTCTTCGTCGAGGAGATGAGAGCGCAGGTCGCACCGGAAGCCGAAATGCGCAAGCGCGATGTGGATAGCTGGGATTCGATCTGCGATCATCTCCTCGTGCTCGACACCGCCATCGAAGGCGATCCCGAAGAGCAGATCGTCGGCACCTATCGCCTGCTCCGCCAGGACGTGGCCGAGCGGGCCGGCGGTTTCTATTCCGCTTCGGAGTTCGCGATCGACAAGCTGCTTGCGCGCCACCCCGACAAGCGCTTCATGGAGCTCGGACGTTCTTGCGTCCTGCCGGAATATCGGACCAAGCGTACGGTCGAACTGCTTTGGCAGGGCAATTGGGCCTATGCGCTCAGGCATGGCGTCGATGCGATGTTCGGCTGCGGCTCCTTTCCGGGCGTCGTCCCCGAGGAGCACGCGCTCGCTCTTTCCTTCCTGCACCACAATGTTCTCGCCCGAGACGACTGGGCCGTCGCCGCGCGGCCGGAGCTTTACCGCACGACGGACCTGATGCCATCCGAGGCGATCAATCCGAAGAAGGCGCTGGCAGCCCTGCCGCCGCTCATCAAGGGCTATATGCGTCTCGGCGCCATGGTCGGCGACGGTGCAGTGGTCGATCACGCCTTCCGCACGACGGATGTACTGATCGTCCTGCCGATCAGCAATATTTCCGGCCGTTATCTCAATTATTATGGCGCCGACGCGGGACGCTTTGCCTCCTGACGCATTTTCTCCGGATACGTGTTCGGCTCCGGGCAAAATGGCGAGAGTGAGATCAGCAAATCACAGCCTCGTGCAACCTGGGTCCATTCCCGGTTGGGGCTTTGCTTCGAATCTGAAATGGTATTAACCACTTATTAAGTATGTATTTGACTTTCAACGTGGAACGGGGAAGTGTATCCCCGTGGTTGGGCCGAATTTCATAAAGCGAAAGTGTAAAATCAGAAAGGGAAGATCGTAGACTCGACTCCAAGGGGTCGGTGTCGCGACGAATTCCCTCTCATTTTTCATAACCTAAGGAAGCGGACCGCCCATGATATATTGAGCCCACTTCCGTTCGGTCGGAGGTGGGCTCCTATTTTGTCTGGGTAAGCTGTGCCGTTACTGCACAGTTGGGACGCGCCTTGACGCAGGCGGCGGTTGTCGTCCCGAAACGGTCCAGTTCACGTGCCGGCATTATAGGCCGCGATAGCCGCCATATTGACGACGTCCGAATCCTTTGCCGACATCGACACGATCTGCACGGACTTGTCGAGGCCGACGAGCAGCGGACCGATCACGGTCGAGCCCCCGAGTTCCTGCAGCATCTTGGTCGAGATGGAGGCCGAGTGGAAGGCGGGCATCACCAGTACGTTGGCGGTGCCGGAGAGGCGGCAGAACGGGTATTGCTCCATCACCCGGCCGTTGAGTGCGACGTCGGCCGCCATCTCGCCGTCATATTCGAAATCGACGCGGCGCCTGTCGAGTATCTTCACGGCTTCGCGCACCCGCTCGGAGCGTTCGCCGGAGGGGTGGCCAAAGGTCGAATAGGCGAGCATGGCAACGCGGGGCATATAGCCCAGCCGCTTGGCAAGCCCGGCGGCCTCCTCGGCGATGTCCGCCAGTTCCTCGGCTGTGGGCATGTCGTGCACCGCCGTATCGGCAACGAGTACGGTGCGGCCGCGGCAGAGCGCGATCGATACGCCGATGACCCGGTGGCCGGGCTTGGCGTCGATGCAGCGGCGCACGTCTTCGAGCGCCGTCGAATAGTTGCGCGTCAATCCGGTGACCATGCCGTCCGCATCGCCGAGCGCCACCATCGAGGCGGCGAAATGGTTGCGGTCGTTGTTGATCAGCCGCTGCACGTCGCGGAAGAGATAGCCCTTGCGCTGGAGTCGCGAATAAAGGAAATCCGTGTAGGCGCCGACGCGTTTCGACAGACGCGCATTGACGATCTGAATGCCGGGCCGGTCGAGGTCGATGCCCTCCCGTTCGGCAGTTTCGCGCATCTGCTCTTCGCGCCCGAGCAGGATCGCGGTGCCCAGTTGCTGGTTGGCATAGGCGATGGCCGAGCGCATCATCTGCACCTCCTCGCCTTCGGCAAAGACAATGCGCTTGGGCTGGCGGCGGACACGCTCGTAAATGCGCTGCAGGGTCGAGGCGATCGGATCGCGGCGGGCGGAAAGCTGCTGCCCATAGGCGTCCATATCCGCGATCGGCTTGCGGGCCACGCCCGATTCCATGGCAGCCTTGGCGACCGCCATCGGGATGGCCGAGATGAGGCGCGGGTCGAAGGGGACCGGAATGATGTATTGTGGTCCGAAGCGCGGCCGGTTGCCCTGGTATGCCGCGGCCACGTCGTCCGGCACGTCCTCCTTGGCAAGGCGCGCCAGCGCTTCCGCCGCGGCGATCTTCATCGCATCGTTGATCGTCGAGGCGCGCACGTCGAGCGCGCCCCGGAAGATATAGGGAAAGCCGAGAACATTGTTGACCTGGTTGGGATAATCCGAGCGGCCGGTCGCGACGATGGCGTCGTCACGAATCTGGGCAACTTCTTCCGGAGAGATTTCCGGATCCGGATTGGCCATCGCGAAGATGATCGGCTTCTGCGCCATCGAGCGCACCATGTCCGGTGAAAGTGCGCCCTTTGCCGAAAGGCCGAAGAACACGTCGGCCCCCTTGACCGCCTCGGCCAGCGTCCGCGCATCGGTCTCCACCGCATGCGCCGATTTCCACTGGTTCATGCCGTCGGTCCGGCCCTTGTAGATCGCGCCCTTGGTGTCGCAGAGAATGATGTTGTTCGGGGCAAAGCCCATTGCCTTGATGAGCTCGACGCAGGCGATTGCCGCGGCACCCGCCCCGTTGCAGACGAGCTTCGTCGACTTGAAGTCGCGACCCGTCAGCGTCAGCGCATTGATGAGGCCGGCGGCGGCGATGATTGCAGTGCCGTGCTGGTCGTCGTGGAAGACCGGGATGTCCATGACTTCGCGAAGCCGCTGCTCGATGATGAAGCAGTCCGGCGCCTTGATGTCCTCGAGATTGATGCCGCCGAAGGAGGGGCCGAGGAAGCGCACGCAGTTGACGAATTCATCGACATTTTCCGTGTCGACCTCCAGATCGATCGAGTCGACGTCGGCGAAGCGCTTGAAGAGGACGGATTTGCCCTCCATGACCGGTTTGGAGGCGAGCGCGCCGAGATTGCCAAGGCCGAGGATTGCCGTGCCGTTCGAAATCACCGCAACCATGTTGCCGCGCGCGGTGTAGTCGTAAGCGGTCTGCGGGTCATCGGCGATCGCCTTGACCGGCACGGCGACGCCGGGCGAGTAGGCGAGCGACAGGTCGCGCTGGGTCGCCATCGGCTTCGTTGGTGAAATCTCCAGCTTTCCGGGGCGTCCCTGTGAGTGGAAGTCGAGCGCTTCCTGGGCGGTTACGCTCGTCATCGCGCGATCGGACTTGTCGGTAGCCGGCATGTTTCCTCAACCTCCTGTGGGCGACCCTCCTGGTCAGCCTCTTTGGTATTGTCGTCTATAAATCCTTGCGGATAGTGTGCCATCTCTTTTTTTGGAACAACCATGAATTTGCTGACCGATCCATCGAGCCAAACGGGTGAGATATTCTCCGTGTCCGATCTGGCGAGCGAAGAGAGCCGCTCCGCAGCCACGCCGATGATGGAGCAGTACATCGCGATCAAGGCGAACAATCCGGATTCGCTCCTGTTCTATCGCATGGGTGACTTCTACGAGTTGTTCTTCCAGGACGCGGTCGAGGCTGCGCGCGCGCTCGGCATCACCCTCACCAAGCGCGGCCAGCACATGGGCCAGGAAATCCCCATGTGCGGGGTGCCCGTACACGCCGCCGACGACTACCTGCAGAAACTGATCGCGCTCGGCTTCCGCGTCGCCGTCTGCGAACAGGTGGAGGATCCGGCGGAAGCGAAGAAGCGGGGCGGCAAGTCGGTCGTGCGCCGGGACGTGGTGCGTCTGGTGACACCGGGAACGATCACTGAGGAAAAGCTCCTTTCGCCGTCGGAAACGAATTACCTGATGGCGCTGGCCCGCATCAGAAGCGGCTCGGAGCCGGCCTATGCGCTCGCCTGGATCGACATTTCGACCGGCATCTTCCGTCTTGCCGAGACGGCGGAGAGCCGTCTGCTTGCCGACATATTGCGCATCGAGCCACGCGAACTGATCCTGCCCGACACCGTCTTCCACGATCCGGAACTGCGTGCAGTTTTCGACGTGCTCGGCCGTGTCGCCGTGCCTCAGCCGGCCGTGCTCTTCGACAGCGCCACGGCGGAAGGCCGCATTGCCCGCTACTACGGTGTCAAGACCCTCGACGGGTTCGGAAGCTTCTCCCGGGCCGAACTTGCGGCGGCCTCGGCGGCCATTTCCTATGTCGAGAAAACGCAGTTCGCCGAGCGTCCAGCGCTCGGCATTCCCGAGCGGGAAAGCGTCGCTTCGACCCTGTTCATAGACCCCGCCACGCGCGCCAATCTCGAACTGGCGAAGACGCTTTCCGGTGGCCGCGAAGGAAGCCTTCTCAGAGCGCTGGACCGGACCGTGATGAGCGGCGGCGCCCGGCTGCTCGCCGAGCGGCTTATGTCGCCCCTGACCGATCCCGACCGGATCAATCAACGGCTGGATTCAATCGAGATCCTCGCCGATCAGCCAGGCTTTGCCCTGGAGGTCCGCGACGCCCTGCGGCGCGCCCCCGACATGCCGCGCGCCCTGTCGCGGCTCGCCCTCGGTCGCGGCGGCCCGCGCGATCTCGGTGCCATCCAGGCGGGTTTGCGGGCCTCGGCGGCCCTGTCCGCGCTGCTTGCCCGCGCCGAGCTTTCGGCAGAGCTCGATGAGGCGCGAGAGGCGATCGCCGCCCTGCCAGGGGAGTTGCTCGCCCGTCTCGACTCAGCGCTCGCCGAGGAACTGCCACTCCTGAAGCGCGACGGCGGGTTCCTGCGCGAGGGTGCGAATGCCGAACTCGACGAGATGCGGGCGCTGCGCGATCAGTCGCGCCGCGTCATTGCCGGTCTGCAGCTCAAATATTGCGAGGAGACAGGCGTCAGATCGCTGAAGATCAAGCACAACAACGTGCTCGGCTACTTCATCGAGGTGACCGCCGGCAATGCCGGTTCGATGACCGACACGGATGCCGGACGGGCCCGCTTTATCCATCGCCAGACCATGGCGAATGCCATGCGCTTTACCACCACCGAGCTCGCCGACCTCGAAACCAAGATCGCCAACGCCGCCGATCGGGCGCTGGCGATCGAACTCGAAGCCTTCGAGGCCTTGACGCGTGAGGTGGTGGCCCATGCCGAGGCGCTCAAGGCGGCGGCGCTGGCGCTGGCGGCGATCGACGTCTCTGCCGCTCTCGCCGTGCTCGCAGAGGAGCAGAACTATGTCCGCCCGATCGTTGACCGGTCGCGGATGTTCGCCATCGACGGCGGACGTCATCCGGTCGTCGAGCAGGCGCTGCGGCGCCAGGTGGCAAGCCCCTTCGTCGCCAATGGCTGCGACCTGTCGCCGCCGGACGGCCAGGAGGCAGGTGCGATCTGGCTGCTCACCGGTCCGAACATGGGCGGCAAGTCGACCTTCCTGCGCCAGAACGCACTCATCGCCATCATGGCGCAGATGGGCTCCTTCGTGCCGGCGGTCGCCGCGCATGTTGGCGTCGTCGACCGGCTCTTCTCCCGCGTCGGCGCCTCGGACGACCTCGCCCGCGGTCGCTCCACTTTCATGGTCGAGATGGTCGAAACGGCAGCGATCCTCAACCAGGCGACCGATCGCTCGCTGGTGATCCTGGATGAGATCGGCCGCGGCACGGCGACCTTCGACGGCCTGTCGATCGCCTGGGCGGCGGTCGAGCATCTGCACGAGGTCAATCGCTGTCGTGGCCTTTTTGCCACCCATTTCCATGAATTGACGGTGCTCTCCGAAAAGCTCGGCCGCCTGTCCAATGCGACGATGCGGGTCAAGGAGTGGGACGGCGACGTCATCTTCCTGCACGAAGTCGGCCCCGGCGCCGCCGACCGATCCTACGGTATCCAGGTGGCCCGCCTTGCCGGCCTGCCGGCATCCGTCGTCGCGCGGGCGCGCGACGTGCTCGCCAAGCTCGAAGACGCGGATCGCAAGAACCCGGCAAGCCAGCTGATCGACGACCTGCCGCTCTTCCAGGTCGCGGTGCGACGGGAGGAGGCCAAGGCGGCCGGGCCATCCAAAGTCGAGGACTCCCTGCGTTCTCTCAATCCGGACGACATGACGCCGCGGGAGGCACTCGAGGCGCTCTATGCGCTAAAAAAAGAACTCGCCAGCCGTTGAACCGGGCTTGCCGGTCCGGGATGTTTTTCCTGTCCATCGACCGGCAAAAAGGCTATACAGCGCCGCGCGTCTTGTCAGACGCGACGTTGAGCAGACCATATATTCAGTCGGACAGGACGCCTCTCGGCACTTCATGGCCAGCCAAGAAACTTCTTTTCCCGAGATCCTCGACGTAGCGGCGCTTCGGGCGAAGTGCAATTTCATCGCATCGGCCCATGCCGAGCAGCGTCAGCCGATGCGCCAGGCCCTGCTTGCGGCTCTGAGGCAAGCCAATGTCGAAGGGCGCGCCAAGGCGCGCGAATTGCTTGCCGCCGATGGTGCCGGCATCAAATGCGCCGAGCGTATCTCCTGGCTGCAGGACCAGTTGATCACTGTCCTGCACGATTTCGCGCTGAACGAGGTGTTCGACGCCGCCAAGGCCCCGGACACTGCGCGCATCGCCGTCGCTGCCGTCGGCGGCTACGGGCGCGGGACGCTGGCGCCGGGATCCGACATCGACCTGCTCTTCCTTCTGCCCACCAAGAAGGCCGTTTGGGCGGAGCCGGCGATCGAGTTCATTCTCTACGTGCTCTGGGATCTCGGTTTCAAAGTCGGCCATGCGACCCGCACGATCGAGGAATGCATCCGGCTGTCGCGGGCCGACATGACGATCCGTACGGCGATTCTCGAAAGCCGCTATATTTGCGGCTCGCAAGCACTGGCAAACGAGCTCGAGGCGCGCTTCGATCACGAGATCGTCCGCAATACCGGTCCCGAATTCATCGCCGCAAAACTCGCCGAACGCGACGAACGCCATCGCAAGGCGGGCGACACCCGCTATCTCGTCGAGCCCAACGTCAAGGAAGGCAAGGGCGGCTTGCGCGACCTGCACACGCTGTTCTGGATCGCCAAGTACTTCTACCGGGTCAAGGATCCCGCCGATCTCGTCAAGCTCGGGGTCCTCTCGAAGCAGGAATTCAAGCTGTTCCAGAAGTCGGAGGATTTCCTCTGGGCGGTGCGGTGCCACATGCATTTCCTTACCGGTAAGGCGGAGGAGCGGCTGTCTTTCGACATCCAGCGCGAGATCGCCGAGGCGCTCGGTTATCACGACCATCCGGGCCTGACCGCGGTCGAGCGCTTCATGAAGCATTACTTCCTCGTTGCAAAGGACGTCGGCGATCTCACCCGCATCTTCTGTGCGGCACTCGAAGACCAGCAGGCGAAGGACGCACCGGGGATTTCCGGCGTCATCAGCCGTTTCAAGAATCGCATTCGCAAGATCGCCGGCACGCTCGACTTCGTCGATGACGGGGGGCGCATCGCGCTCGCGAGCCCCGACGTCTTCAAGCGGGACCCCGTCAACCTCCTGCGCCTGTTCCACATCGCCGATATCAACGGGCTGGAGTTCCATCCCAATGCCCTCAAGCAGGTTACGCGCTCGCTGAGCCTTGTCACGCCGCAATTGCGCGACAACGACGAGGCGAACCGGCTCTTCCTGTCCATTCTGACGTCGCGGCGCGATCCCGAACTGATCCTGAGGCGCATGAACGAGGCGGGCGTGCTTGGCCGTTTCATCCCCGATTTCGGCAAGATCGTCTCGATGATGCAGTTCAACATGTATCATCACTACACCGTGGACGAGCATCTGTTGCGGTCCGTCGATGTCCTTTCGCGCATAGAACGCGGCCTGGAAGAGCAGGGGCACCCGCTGGCGGCCTCGCTGATGCCGGGTGTGGAAGACCGCGAGGCGCTCTACGTTGCGGTGCTGCTGCACGACATCGCCAAGGGCCGCCCGGAGAATCATTCGACCGCCGGCGCGAAGGTGGCGCGCAAGCTCTGCCCGCGGCTCGGGCTTTCGCCGAAACAGACGGAAACCGTGGTCTGGCTGGTCGAGGAGCACCTGACCATGTCGATGGTGGCGCAGACCCGTGACTTGAACGACCGCAAGACCATCGTCGATTTCGCGGACCGGGTGCAGTCGCTCGATCGGCTGCGAATGCTGCTGATCATGACCGTCTGCGATATCCGCGCCGTCGGGCCCGGCGTGTGGAACGGCTGGAAGGGCCAGTTGCTGCGCACGCTCTATTACGAAACCGAGCTCCTGCTTTCCGGCGGCTTTTCGGAGCTCTCGCGCAAGGAGCGCGCCAAGCACGCCGCCCACCAGTTGTCCGACGCGCTCAAGGACTGGCCGCGCAGGGAGCGGGACGCCTATGTCCGGCTGCACTACCAGCCCTATCTCCTCACCGTCGATCTCGCGGATCAGGTCCGGCACGCCGAGTTCATCCGCGAGGCGGACCGTGCCGGCAAAACGCTGGCGACGATGGTCCGCACCCACCAGTTCCACGCCATTACCGAGATCACCGTGCTGTCGCCGGACCATCCGCGCCTGCTGACGGTCATCGCAGGGGCCTGTGCCGCCGCCGGCGCCAACATTGTCGACGCGCAGATCTTCACGACGTCGGACGGCCGCGCACTGGACACTATTCTCGTCAATCGTGAGTTCCGGGTGGACGAGGACGAGACGCGCCGTGCTGCGAGCATCGGCAAGCTGATCGAGGATGTGCTCGCGGGCCGCAAGCGCCTGCCGGAAGTCATCGCCAGCCGCACCCGAACGAAGAAGCGCAACAAGGCCTTTACGGTGACGCCGGAGGTGACGATCAGCAACACGCTGTCGAACAAGTTCACCGTCATCGAGGTCGAAGGCCTCGACCGGCCAGGCCTCTTGTCGGAAGTCACGGCCGTGCTTTCCGACCTCTCGCTCGACATCGCCTCGGCCCACATCACCACCTTCGGCGAGAAGGTGATCGACACTTTCTACGTAACCGACCTGGTCGGTCACAAAATCACCAGCGAGAACCGGCAGATCAATATTGCCGCCCGCCTCAAGGCTGTGCTGGCGGGCGAGGTGGATGAGGCACGTGCGCAGATGCCTTCCGGCATCATCGCGCCGGCCCCGGTGCCACGCATGTCGCATGCATCCAAATCGACAAAAGCCGAAACATGAGTCTGGTCAAAAAGTTCGCAACTGTTGGCGGCGCAACGCTCGGTAGCCGCGTCTTCGGCTTCGTTCGCGAGACCTTCATGGCTGCGGCGTTGGGCACCGGCCCGGTCGCCGACGCTTTCAATACCGCCTTCCGGCTGCCGAACACGTTTCGCCGGCTCTTTGCCGAGGGAGCCTTCAATTCTGCCTTCGTGCCGCTCTTCGCCAGGGAAATCGAGGCCCGCGGCATGGATGGCGCCCGGCGCTTCGCCGAAGAAGTCTTCGGCGTGCTGTTCACCGTGCTTCTGCTTCTGACGATCGCCATGGAGCTGGCGATGCCCTTCATTGTGCGGGAACTGATCGCGCCGGGCTTCGCCGACGATCCGGCGAAATTCGCAAGCACCGTCACCTTTGCGACCATCATGTTCCCGTATCTCGCCTGCATGTCGCTCGGCGCGATGATGGCGGGCATGCTCAATTCGCTGCATCGCTATTTCGCCGCCGCGATTGCGCCGGTGTTCCTGAACTTCATCCTGATTGGCGTCCTCGCCTTTGCCTGGTACAGCGGCCATGACGCCATCGCCGTCGGCTACGGCCTTTCCTGGGGCGTGTTGGCGGCGGGTTTGGTCCAACTCGCTATCGTCTGGGTCGCCGTACGCAATGCCGGGATGCGCATCGGTTTGCGGCGCCCCCGGCTGACGGCCAACGTCAAACGGCTGTTGGTGCTGGCGCTGCCGGCGGCGATCACCGGCGGCATCACCCAGATAAACCTTTTGATCAACACCAATATTGCCTCGGGAAAGGCGGGTGCCGTGTCGTCGCTCGTCTATGCCGACCGCATCTACCAGCTGCCGCTCGGCGTTGTCGGCATCGCCGTCGCGACCGTGCTTCTGCCGGAGCTTGCGCGTGCGCTGCGCGCCGGCAACCTGATCGAAGCGGCCAATCTGCAGAACCGCTCCGTCGAATTCACCCTGTTCCTGACATTGCCTGCGGCCGCGGCGCTGCTCGTCATGTCGGAGCCGATCGTGCGGTTGCTGTTCGAGCGTGGCAAGTTCTCGCCGGAATCGACCGTCGTCGTCGGGCATATCCTGGCGATCTACGGCCTCGGCCTGCCGGCTTTCGTGCTGATCAAGGCCTTCATTCCCGGCTTTTTCGCGCGAGAGGATACGCGTACGCCGATGATTTTCGCCGCCGTATCGGTGGCAGTGAACGTGTCTCTGGCCTTGACGCTCTTTCCGTCGCTCGGAGCAGGCGGCATAGCGATCGCCGAGATCGTTGCCGGCTGGGCGAACGCGCTTCTGCTCTTTTCGACGCTCCTCTGGCGCGGGCATTGGGGTCGCGACATGCAACTGCTGACCCGCATTCCGCGCCTCGTGATCGCCGCCGCGATCATGGCGGCCGCGCTCCTTTGCGCCGTTCAGTGGCTGGCCTTCCCGCTTTCTTCCGCCGCGCCGCTCGCAATCCGCGCCGCGACGGTTTGCAGCCTGGTGGCAGTTGCGATGCTGATCTATTTCGCCGCCGCCTTCGGCCTCGGGGGGGCCAGCCTGGGAATGATCCGCCGCAGTCTGAAGCGCAAGGCGGCACCGGCGTCTGCTTCGACCGCGGGTGAAGGGACGGATGGGCGATGAGACAGACCATTGCCCGTGTCGCCGTTCTGGTTCCGGATTATGACGTGGGCATCGCGTTCTATTGCGGCCGGCTCGGCTTCGATCTGATCGAGGATACCGATCTCGGTGGCGGCAAGCGCTGGGTGCTGGTGCGGCCGAGGGGCGCGAGCGAAACCGCGCTGCTCATCGCCAGGGCCGAGGGCGATCGGCAGAGCGCGGCGATCGGCAATCAGACCGGCGGCCGCGTCGGCTTCTTCCTCTTCACCGACGACTTTGCCCGCGAGCATGCGGCAATGCTTGCCGCCGGCGTCGAATTTCTGGAGACGCCCCGCCATGAGGCCTATGGGACTGTCGCCGTGTTCACCGATCCCTTCGGCAATCGTTGGGACCTCTTGCAACCCGCCTCTTGATTGCATTTGGCCCGCCGTGCATAAGCGCGGCGGTATCAATTGGTGGGCCCTCCACAAGCCCGATGAGGACGACATGAACGAATTCAAGCCGCTCGTTTTTTCCGGCGTGCAACCGACCGGAAACCTGCATCTCGGCAACTATCTGGGCGCGATCCGGAAGTTCGTCGCGCTGCAGGAGAGCCACGATTGCATCTATTGCGTCGTCGATCTCCATTCGATCACCGCGCAGCTCGTCCATGAGGATCTGCCCGGTCAGATCCGCTCGATCGCCGCCGCCTTCATTGCTTCCGGCATCGATCCCGAGAAGCACATCGTCTTCAACCAGTCGGCTGTGCCGCAGCATGCGGAGCTTGCCTGGATCTTCAACTGCGTCGCCCGCATCGGCTGGATGAACCGGATGACCCAGTTCAAGGACAAGGCCGGCAAGGACCGCGAAAACGCTTCGCTCGGCCTGCTCGCCTATCCGAGCCTGATGGCGGCCGACATCCTCGTCTATCGCGCGACCCATGTTCCCGTCGGCGACGACCAGAAGCAGCACCTGGAACTGACCCGCGACATCGCCCAGAAGTTCAACATCGACTTCATGGATCACATCCGCCGCGGCGGCTACGGCGTCGACATCGTCGTCGGCGAGGAGCCGATTCACGCCTATTTCCCGCCGGTCGAGCCCTTGATCGGCGGTCCGGCGCCGCGCGTCATGTCGCTGCGCGATGGCACCAAGAAAATGTCGAAGTCCGACCCGTCGGATCTGTCGCGTATCAACCTGATGGACGATCCGGAGACGATCGCCAAGAAGATCCGCAAGGCGAAGACCGACCCGGATGCGCTGCCGAGCGAAGCGGACGGGTTGAAGGGCCGTCCGGAGGCTGAAAATCTCGTCGGTATTTATGCGGCTCTCTCCGACAAATCGAAAGAAGAGGTTCTGGCCGAGTTCGCCGGACGGCAATTCTCGGTCTTCAAGCCGGCGCTGGTCGATCTCGCCGTCAGTGTGCTCGCGCCGATCAGCGGCGAAATGCGCCGCCTGCTCGACGACACGACGCATATCGACGCGATTTTGCGCAAGGGTGGCGAGCGGGCGCGGGCGCGGGCGGAAAAGACGATGCGGGAAGTTCGCGAGATCATCGGCTTTTTGCAGTAGCCGGCAAAAATGAGACCTTGCGGGCGGCGTGCTGCGATGTAATGTTCGCCGCATGGTTTCGACCCGACTCTCAAGACAGGAAGGTCATCGCCGCAAGTTCATGGCGGTGATCGACGACACGCCCGAATGCAGCCGCGCCGTGCATTATGCCGGCATGCGCGCGAAGAACTCCAATGGCGGTCTCGTGCTGCTCTACGTCATCGCCGATGGCGACTTCCAGCAATGGCTGGGCGTGGAGGAGATCATGCGGGCGGAGGCGCGCGAGGAGGCTGAGGCGACGCTCGCAAAGGTCGCCCAGACCGTGCGAGAAACGATCGGCATCGAGCCGGAGATCGTCATCCGCGAGGGCATTGCCACCGATGAGATCCATGCACTCATCGAAGAGGATCGGGATATTGCGATCCTCGTGCTGGCGGCCGGCTCGGCCAAGGAGGGTCCCGGGCCTCTGGTGTCGTCCATTGCCGGAAAGGCGGCCGCCTTCCCGATTCCGGTGACGGTCATTCCCGATCTTCTGACGGATGAGGAAATCGACGCGCTGAGCTGACGGATTGCGGTCGAAGGCGCTTGCGGCGCTGCGCCGGAGCTCCTATATTTTTGAATAATTCTAAAGAGCCGGTCGAAAACCGCTCGCGGCCGTGATGGAGATAGAGATGTTCATTCAGACGGAAGCCACGCCGAATCCGGCCACTTTCAAATTCCTGCCGGGCAAGGTCGTGATGGAGAGCGGTACGGCCGAATTCCGCAGCGAGGAGGACGCGCGCGCCGCATCGCCGCTTGCGGCACGGCTTTTCTCCATTCCCGGCGTGACCGGCGTCTATTTCGGTTATGACTTCATCACGGTCAGCAAGGAGGGGCAGGAGTGGCAGCACCTGAAGCCTGCGATCCTGGGCTCGATCATGGAGCATTTCATGTCCGGGCAGCCGGTCATGTCCGGTGCGGGTCGCGCCGAAGAGACGGATGAGGAAGGCGAGTTCTACGACAAGAGTGACGAGGCGATCGTCGCCACGATCAAAGAACTGCTCGAGACGCGCGTGCGCCCGGCTGTCGCCCAGGATGGCGGTGACATCACCTTCCGCGGCTTCAAGGACGGCACGGTGTTCCTCAACATGAAGGGGGCCTGTTCCGGATGCCCCTCGTCGACTGCGACGCTCCGCCATGGCGTGCAGAACCTGCTGCGCCATTTCGTGCCGGAGGTCGAGTCGGTCGAAGCCGTCTGAGCGCGGATGGACCGTGTTGGATTGAGTGGTCCCGCTGACGGGCCGCTCTCCCTCCGGACATCGATCGCGGCGGGCTGGCTTTCGGTCTCATGCGATCTCGGGTTTACCCCACCGGCCAGGCTTGCTGCATCACAGTCGAGTGACCGGAGAGGGGAGAGGGCGCGGTTGTGTGGCCACGCAAGGCGCGGGAGGTTATGTCGGCTAACATGCTTGTTCTTGCCATTGATACGTCCGGTTCCGGCTGCGCGACCGCCGTTTACGACGGCGCCGCCAGGGTGGTCCTGGCGCGCGCGCAAGAGGACATCGGGCGCGGACATGCGGAGCGCCTGATGGCTTTCGTCGACGAGGCGCTCGGCGCCTCGGCCCGGCGGCTCGAGGATATCGACCGGATCGCGGTGACCGTCGGGCCCGGCTCCTTCACCGGGATCCGCGTCGGCGTTGCGGCGGCACGGGGACTGGCACTTGCACTCGGCAAGCCGGCAGTCGGCGTCACCACGCTCCATGCCGTCGCCGAGAGCGCCCGAAAGGCTGATCCTGGCCGGCCGGTGCTTGCCGTGATCGATGCTAAGCGCGACGAGGTCTATGCCCAGTCCTTCGATGCGCTCGGTCAGCCGGAGACGGCAGCTGAAGTCCTGCCGGTGGGCTTGGCGCGCGAGCGGTTCTCCGGCTTTGACGGCCTCGTCTGCGGTTCCGCGACGCATCTCGTCGCCGGTTCCGAAATGGCAGGAGAGGCGAGCCGTAAGGCGGACATGATCGACATCGCCGTGGTCGCCCGGTTGGGTGCTGCTGCCGATCCAGCTTCGGCCAAGCCGAAGCCGCTTTATCTGCGCGGCGCGGACGCGAAGCCTCAGGCGGGCTTCGCGGTGACGCGGGCCGTTGCGGGATAGACGCAATATTGATGTGACGAATTCGGTGCGTCGGCGACGACGTACCGCGCCGTGCAACCGGATGCGCAGAATCGACGACGATGAGTTTCACCGACTATTTCACCCGCCGCGCCGAATTCGATATTTTCCCGCTGGAGGAGGGTGATCTTGAGGCCGCGGCGACGCTTCATCGTCACCGTTTTGCCGCGCCCTGGAGCGATGGTGAAATTCACGCGCTTCTCACGCAGGATACGGTCTTCGGTTTTGCCGCACGCCAGACCAGCGGTGGCTTCCGCCCTTCCTTCGGCGGCTTCGTTCTGTCGCGCGCCGCCGCCGGCGAGGCGGAAATCCTGACGATCGGCGTCGACCCGCGCTTTGCCCGCTCCGGCCTCGGCTGGCGCCTGATGCAGGCCGTGACGCGCGAGGCGCTCGTCAAGGGAGCCGAGGCGATCTTCCTCGAAGTCGACGAAACCAACGAGGCGGCGATCGGACTCTATCGCAAGCTCGGTTTCTCGAAAGTCGGCGAGCGCCGGGCCTACTATCAGGGGGCCGGCGGCGCGCGCACCGCCGCGCTTGTCATGCGGCTCGATCTTCGCTAGTTCCCTGCGACGGCGATCCCTGAGCCGGCGTCCGTAGATCGGATGCGGGTGGGAGGGAGATTTCGTATGGGGCCGCGATGCCGCGGCCGGCGATCGGAAAGCTTGCGGATGGTCAATTGGATACGGGTCGCGTTCTACGGCCTCCTGCTCCTCGTCGTCTCCTTCCTGCTGATGCCGGTCCAACTGATCTGCCTTCGGTACGACCTGATGCCGCGCCGTTACCTGCCGCGTGTTTGGCATCGCATCGCCTGCGATCTGCTCGGCCTTCGCGTGCGGGTGCACGGGACCCTGGAGCGTCGCCGCCCCTTGCTTCTCAGTTCCAATCATGTCTCCTGGAAGGACATCCTCGTTCTTTCGTCCATCGCCGACGTCGTCTTCGTCGCCAAATCCGAGGTCAAGGATTGGCCCGTCTTCGGCCATCTGGCCCGCCTGCAGGCTTCCGTCTTCATCGAGCGCGAGCAGAAACGTTCGGCCGGCCAGCAGGCAAATGAGATCGGCCGCCGGCTTGCCGATGGCGAAGTGGTGGTGCTGTTTCCCGAAGGCACGACATCGGACGGCAATCGCCTGCTCGAGATCAAATCGTCCCTGTTCGGCGCCGCGGCCTCGGCCGTGCCGCAGTCTCCGACCGGTGTGGTCCATGTGCAGCCGGTGGCGATTTCCTATACGGGCATTCACGGCATGCCGATGGGACGCTACCACCGGCCGATCGCGGCGTGGCCAGGCGATATCGGGCTGATCCCGCATCTCCTCGGCGTCCTCCGGGAAGGGGCGATCGATGTCGAAGTCGATTTCGGCGAGGCGGTGGACTACGACCGTCGGTCCAACCGCAAGGAGGTGAGCCGCCTCGTCGAACGGCGGATCCGCCGCATGTTGTCTGACCGGTTGAGGGGACGATCGGCAAGCGGCGCGCAGGACGCAGCCTAGCGCATCCCTCGGAAAGCTCGATGCGCAGCTTCAAAGGACGCGCGGCGCTGCAGGCGCTCTTGCGGGCGGCCGTCGGACCCTGGCCAGGTGCTGCCGAGCGACGGCGGCGGCCGAAAATGCTTCAATTTTAGGCCGCTTTGAACTAAGAACCGCGCATGACCCAGGAAACCGCCCTTCTGCCGACAGCGCCCGTTGCGGGCGACGACCACGTCCCGGTGCGCAAGGTCTTTGTCAAGACCTATGGCTGCCAGATGAACGTCTACGATTCCGACCGCATGTCGGATGCGCTCTCGCGTGACGGCTATGTCGCGACCGACGCGGTGGAAGAGGCAGATTTCGTCCTGCTCAATACCTGCCATATTCGCGAGAAGGCCGCCGAAAAGGTCTATTCCGAATTGGGGCGCCTGCGTGAACTGAAGAAGGCGCGGGCGAGTGAGGGCCGCGAGATGGTGATCGGCGTTGCCGGCTGCGTCGCACAGGCCGAAGGCGACGAAATCCTTCGCCGCGCGCCGGCGGTCGACCTCGTCATCGGTCCGCAGACCTATCATCGCCTGCCCGAGGCGCTGAAACGGGCGCGCAGCGGCGAACGCGTGGTCGAGACGGACTATGCCATCGAGGACAAATTCGAGCATCTGCCGCAGCCCGACAAGGCAAAGACCCGCGCCCGCGGCGTCACCGCCTTTCTCACCGTGCAGGAGGGCTGCGACAAATTCTGCACCTTCTGCGTGGTGCCCTATACCCGCGGCTCGGAAGTGTCGCGGCCGGTGGCGCAGATCCTTGCCGAGGCGGAAAGGCTGGTGGAGGGCGGCGTTCGCGAGATCACCCTGCTCGGTCAGAACGTCAATGCCTGGCACGGAACGGGCCCGGACGGCCGCGGCTGGGGGCTTGGCGATCTTCTGAAGCGCCTTGGAGCAGTCGAGGGGCTCGCGCGCCTGCGCTATACCACGAGCCATCCGCGCGACATGGACGACAGCCTGATCGACGCGCATCGTTCCATGGCGAAGCTGATGCCCTACCTGCACCTGCCAGTTCAGTCCGGGTCCGACCGCATCCTGAAGGCAATGAATCGGCGCCATACGGCTGCAGAATATCTCGCTCTTGTCGAGCGCATCCGCGCCGCGCAACCGGACCTCGCGCTTTCCGGCGATTTCATCGTCGGCTTCCCGGGGGAGACGGACGAGGACTTCGAGGACACGATGCGCCTCGTCGAGGCGGTCGGTTATGCACAGGCTTTCTCGTTCAAATATTCGAGCCGCCCGGGCACGCCGGGCGCGGAACTTAAGGATCAGGTTCCCGAGGACGTGAAAGCCAAGCGCTTGGAAAGATTGCAGACTCTGCTTACATGGCAGCAGCGCGACTTCGCCGCGGCCTGCGTCGGACGGGAAATCGATCTGCTTCTGGAAAAGCCGGGCCGCATGGCCGGCCAGATCGTCGGCCGCTCGCCCTGGCTGCAGCCCGTGAATGTTGATGCAAAGCGATCGCAAATCGGTGACATTATCAGGGTACGAATCACCAAAGCAGGTTCCAACAGCCTGTTTGCCGAGGTGATCGAATAGGCGCCGTGTCGGCAATCGAGCTCGATGGGAGCTTTTACGCCGGTAAAGTGTTAAAAGAGAGTCTGTGCGCTGCCGCCTAGCGCGGTGCTGCAGGCCAAGAGCGAGGAGCCCGAACCGCTTGAACGGACACGAGATGATTTCATCCTCATCGCGCCAATCCAAGACATCCGCGACAGACGCCAATCACTTCGTGCTTACGTTCGAGAACAACCGGTTCGCCAGCGAACTCTTCGGCCAATTCGACCAGAATCTGAAATTGCTCGAGGAGCGGTTGCGCATCCATGCAAGGCCGCGCGGCAATTCCGTTGCCATCTCGGGCGATGTCGTGGCGACCAATCAGGCGCGGCGCGCGCTCGATTATCTCTACGGGCGGCTGCAAAGCGGCGCCGCCATCGAGACCTCCGACGTCGAGGGCGCGATCCGAATGGCGGTTGCCGCGGATGATCAACTGCAATTGCCGACGATGGAGCGCAAGGCCAAGCTGACCATGGCGCAGATTTCGACGCGCAAGAAGACGATCGCCGCGCGTACCCCGATGCAGGATGCCTATATCCGTGCAATGGACCGCTCCGAGCTCGTCTTCGGCGTCGGCCCCGCCGGCACCGGCAAGACCTATCTTGCCGTCGCGCATGCCGCCCAGCTTCTGGAGCGCGGCGCAGTCGATCGCATCATCCTGTCGCGGCCGGCGGTCGAGGCGGGCGAGCGGCTGGGCTTCCTGCCCGGCGACATGAAGGAGAAGGTAGACCCCTATCTGAGGCCGCTCTACGATGCCCTTTACGACATGATGCCCGGAGACAAGGTCGAGCGGGCGATATCGGCCGGCGTCATCGAGATCGCGCCGCTCGCCTTCATGCGTGGGCGCACCCTCGCGAATGCCGCCGTGATCCTTGACGAGGCACAGAACACGACCTCGATGCAGATGAAAATGTTCCTGACCCGTCTCGGCGAAAACGGCCGGATGATTGTGACCGGCGACCCGAGCCAGGTCGACCTTCCGCGCGGGGTGAAATCCGGTCTCGTCGAGGCGCTGCAGATCCTGAAGGGCGTCGAAGGCGTTTCGGTCATCCGCTTCAAGGATGCGGACGTCGTGCGCCACGAACTGGTGGCGCGCATCGTCAGGGCCTATGAAAGCCATACGGCCGTCCACGACGAGAGCGAACAGAGCGATCGGTGACGATTGCGGGCGACATGACGGCTTTGGATATTCAGATCAGCGTCGAGGGAGGAGATTGGGCGCAGGAGGGTGAACTGCAGTCGTTTTCGGCAGGCGTCCTCGCGGCGGCAGCGGATCTTCTGACAACTGAAGAGGGGCAGCCATTTCCTGCCGAAGCGCCGGAACTGTCGCTGGTCTTTACCGATGATGCGACGATCCGGGCGATCAATGCGGAATGGCGCAACCAGGACAAGCCGACCAATGTCTTGTCCTTTCCGGCTTTTCCAGTCACTCCGGGGCAGATGCCGGGGCCGATGCTCGGCGACGTCGTCATCGCCCATGAAACGTTGAAGCGCGAAGCGGCCGAATTGGGAAAGCCGTTCGAGGAGCATTTGACCCATCTTCTCGTCCATGGATTCCTGCATCTTTTCGGGTATGATCACATCGAAGACGACGAAGCAGAAAAAATGGAGGGCCTGGAGACTCGCATTTTGGCGCGTCTTGGCCTATCTGACCCTTACGGGGATTTCTCCCCGCATTGACAGTTGGAACGATGAACGAGTTCAAGACACAGCCGGTTACGGTTGCGAGTGAGGAGGCGGAAGCCTCCGGCGAGCCCGAGGCGGGCAGTAGTAGTACCGCCGCCCGACCAGAGGGCAGCAAATCCACAACATCCTTCTGGAGCCGAGCTGCACGCCTGCTGCGTGGAGCAAACGCGTCGAGCCTGCGAGAGGATCTCGCTGATGCGCTGATGTTCGACGCCGCCAGCAACACCGTGTTTTCGCCCGAGGAGCGGGCGATGCTCAACAACATCCTCCGCTTCCGCGAGGTGCGGGTCGAGGATGTCATGGTGCCGCGCGCCGACATCGAGGCGGTGGACCAGAGCATCACCATTGGCGAACTCATGGTCCTCTTCGAGGAATCCGGGCGCTCGCGCATGCCGGTCTACAGCGAAGGCCTCGACGATCCGCGCGGCATGGTCCATATCCGCGACCTTCTCGCCTATGTGACGAAGCAGGCCCGCAACCGTCGCCGCAACGGCAAGGCGCAGGCCGCCACGGCCGTTGAAAGGGGCGAAAAGACGCCGCGTCAGCCAAGGTCCGGCTTCGACCTCGCGCGCGTCGACCTGAACAAAACCGTCGAAGAGGCAGGCATCATACGCCAACTCCTCTTCGTGCCGCCCTCGATGCTCGCCTCGGACCTGATGCAGCGCATGCAGGCCGCACGCATCCAGATGGCCCTCGTCATCGACGAATATGGCGGCACCGACGGTCTTGTCTCACTGGAAGACATCGTCGAAATGGTGGTCGGCGACATCGAGGACGAGCATGACGACGAGGAGGTAATGTTCGCCAGCACCTCGGACGACGTCTTCGTGGCGGATGCCCGTGTCGAGCTCGAGGAGATCGCCCAGGCGATCGGACCGGATTTCGACGTGCGGGAGCAGATCGAGGATGTCGATACGCTTGGCGGCCTCGTCTTCGCGTCGCTCGGCCGCATTCCGGTTCGCGGCGAGGTCGTTCAAGCCATTCCAGGCTTCGAATTCCAGATTCTCGACGCGGATCCGCGCCGCGTGAAGCGCGTGCGCATCATGCGTAAACGTCCGCCGGCTCGTCGGCGACTGCTCAAGACCGAGAAGGAGGGCGTGCCGGAGGCGTTCACGCCGGTCGCCGGCGGTCAGACCGGCCTCCGGCCTCCGCCACCCGTCGAGTGATCGCTGCCCGAGATTGCCTGTGGGCAGTTCCGCGTCAATGGTTGACGTCTTCGTTCTTCTGTTTGACCGGCTGGGGCAAATATTCCGGCGGATGCCGGTCGATCTCGCCGCGCAAGGTGATCAGGTCGATGAAATGGTCCGCCTGGCGACGCAGGTCGTCGGCGACCATGGGCGGCTGCGTCGACATGGTCGAAACGACGGAGACCTTGCGTCCCTTGCGCTGCAGCGCCTCGACGAGCGTGGTAAGGTCGCCGTCGCCGGAGAAGATCACGATATGGTCGACGACCTGCGATTGCTCCATGGCGTCGATCGCGAGTTCGATATCCATATTGCCCTTGATCTTGCGCCGACCCTGGGCATCGGTGAACTCCTTGGCCGGTTTGGTGACGACCGTATAGCCGTTATAGTCCAGCCAGTCGATCAGAGGACGGATCGTGGAAAATTCAAGATCTTCGATCAGCGCTGTGTAGTAATAGGCGCGCAGCAGATAGGCACGCTTCTGGAATGCGCTCAGTAATTTGCGGTAATCGATGTCGAAGCCCAGGCTCTTCGACGCTGCGTAAAGGTTGGCGCCGTCGATGAAGAGTGCGATCTTTTCGCGGGAATCGAACATTGTGACTCCTTTGTCACTCAACATACCCAATCCCGGCGCCCTGAACGGATCGCCATAGGCGGAGTCGAACGCCTACTGCATGTCTCCTTTAATCGTCCTCGATTTAAGGACAAAGACATGCAGCCATATAAAGTGCTACAGGGACCTTTGCGCGTCTGATAAGACGCGCGGCGCTGTAGTGACGATATCGTACGCAAAAATGAGAAAACCGATAGCTGCGCCCTCGTATATTGGCAACTGTGGTTAACCCGCATCAATCTTACCTCAACCGTCGCGCGAAGTCATCGACGCAATTGCTACGTCTGACAGGAATGGCCGCCGCCGTGTCGGGACAAGCCGCCGTTTTTTTGAAAAACTGCCGCCGATTGATTCGGTTCTTCCCGCGCGGCTTTCCGGCCGCCGATCGGAGTGTCAATGGAAAGACTGGCAGGTAAAATCATCCTCCTTTCCGGAGTATCCCGAGCATTTGTCGGCTTTCTGGCCGGTCTTGTGGCAATGTTCACCCAGGCGCCTTTCGGGATCTTTGCGGCCGCTTTCCTGTCCTTCCCGGTCCTGGTCTGGTTGATCGACGGTGTGGCCCCCGATCCGAACGAGGGGTTGGTCCGGCGCCTGCTGCCCGCCGTTTCGATTGGCTGGAGCTTCGGCTTCGGCTATTTTCTAGGTGGCTTGTGGTGGCTCGGGAACGCCCTTCTCGTGGAGGCGGATGTCTTCGCCTGGGCGCTGCCGCTGGCAGTCATAGGCCTCCCTGCCTTTCTCGCACTCTTCTATGCCTTCGCCGTGCTCGTGGCGCGCTGTCTCTGGTCCGACGGTGTCGGCCGCATTGCCGCGCTGGCGCTCGGCTTTGGCCTTGCCGAATGGGCGCGCAGTTTTCTCTTCACCGGCTTTCCCTGGAATGCGATCGGTTATGCGGCGATGCCGATGCCACTGATGATGCAGTCGGCAAGCGTCGTGAACATCGCAACGATCAATATGCTGGCGGTCTTCGTGTTTGCAGCCCCAGCCCTGGTCGGCACGGGAAGGGGCGCACGCATCGGGCTTGCCGCCGCCATTGTACTCTTCGCCGCGCATATCGGCTTCGGCTATTATCGATTGACCGTGCCAACGCCGGCGCCGACAAGAGCGCCGCTGACGGTGCGGCTCGTTCAGCCGGTCATCGACCAGGCGAAGAAGCTCGACGATCGCGAGCGCGCCGCCATTTTCGCCGAGCATCTCGCGCTGACGGCTGCGCCGGGGGAGGAAGGCGCCAAAAGGCCGGACATCGTCGTCTGGCCGGAAACATCGATCCCTTTCATCCTGACGGACAATCCCGACGCGTTGACGCGGATCGCCGACGTTCTCGATGATGGCCAGATTCTCATCACCGGCGCTGTTCGTGCCGAGGATGCGGGCGCCGGCCTTCCGCCGCGCTATTACAATTCGATCTATGTCATCGACGATCGCGGCCAGATCGTCGGGGCTGCCGACAAGATCCATCTGGTACCCTTCGGCGAATATCTGCCGTTTGAACAATTGCTATCGTCCTGGGGGCTGAGCTCCGTCGCCGCCTCGATGCCGGGCGGCTTTTCGGCGGCGAGAACGCGACCGCTGCTGACGCTGCCGGGGGGGAGGACGATCTACCCGCTGATCTGCTATGAAGCGATCTTTCCCGACGAGATTGATGGCAATGGCCGTTTGGCCGACGCGCTCCTGAACGTCACCAATGATGCCTGGTTCGGCGATACGCCCGGGCCCCGCCAGCACTTTCATCAGGCGCAGCTGCGTGCCGTCGAAAGTGGGACGCCGATGATCCGCTCCGCCAATAGCGGTATATCAGCAGTGATTGATGCACGCGGTGTTTTAGTGGTAGGGTTGGGATACAATTACAAGGGAGTTATCGACACCACCTTACCGGGAAAAGTGCTGACGGCGACTGATACTACCACGCGTGACCGGATTTTCTGGGTTGCGACGGGAATACTCTTTTTGGTTGCGATGATTTCACGCAGAAGTTTCAGCCTTAGGAAGAATTGACCAAAAACCCCTAAAATTGCATAGTGGTCCATACCGTCAACCTCCACCTGCCGCTGTAGCCCTGCCTTCGCGGGAAGCGTGCTTCCGATGAGCGGTCAAGCAATGAGAGGTTGTGGATCAGTGAAACAGCGTGTTTAGGAACGCGAATATGGTCGAAAACAAGAAGAAACCGAATCCGATCGACATTCATGTCGGCAGCCGGATTCGCCTTCGCCGGACGATGCTTGGCATGAGCCAGGAGAAGCTCGGCGAGAGTCTGGGGATCACCTTCCAGCAAATCCAGAAGTACGAAAAGGGCACGAACCGCGTCGGCGCCAGCCGTCTGCAGAACATCGCCACGATCCTCAATGTCCCGGTCTCGTTTTTCTTCGAGGACGCCCCGGGCGAGGGAACCGGCGTTCAGTCCGGAATGTCGGAGTCATCCAGCTCCAACTATGTGGTCGATTTCCTGTCCTCTTCCGAGGGGCTGCAGCTCAATCGCGCCTTCGTCAGGATTTCCGACCCGAAGGTTCGACGCAAGCTGGTGGATCTCGTGAAGGCGCTGGCCGCGGAGGCGGAGAGCGACTGAGGAATCGCTCCACCAACCTGAAAAAGCGGCCCTGGGCCGCTTTTTTCATGCAGGCCGGCGCGCCTCCGGTAATCCGTCCCAGGCGCGCAGCGGAGCGGTCGTCAATGCTGATATAAAGATATATTTATGTCGTTGTTCGCTTGTTTTTTGGCGGCAAAACCACTAACAGTTCGGGACCGCTTCTTTCATTGAGGGGACTTCCCGCATGCGCGCAAACTACCTGTTCACGAGTGAATCCGTAGCCGAAGGTCATCCGGATAAAGTGTGTGACCGCATCTCCGACGAGATCGTCGACCTGGTCTACCGCGAAGCGGCGAAGTCCGGTGTCGACCCGTGGAGTGTGCGCATTGCCTGCGAGACGCTGGCGACGACCAACCGCGTCGTCATCGCCGGCGAGGTTCGCCTGCCGCCGAGCCTGCTGAAGAAGGACAAGAATGGCAACGACGTGATCAACCCGTCGAAGTTCAAATCCGCGGCCCGCAAGGCCATTCGTGACATCGGCTATGAGCAGGACGGCTTCCACTGGAAGACGGCGAAGATCGACGTGCTCCTGCACTTCCAGTCCGCGCACATCGCTCAGGGCGTCGACAGTGCCGCAGACAAACAGGGTGAGGAGGGCGCCGGCGACCAGGGCATCATGTTCGGCTACGCCTGCCGCGAGACGGCCGAGCTCATGCCGGCACCGATCTACTATTCGCATCGCATTTTGAACCTGCTTGCCGCCGCGCGCAAAAAAGGTGATGGCGAGGTTGCCAAGCTTGGTCCGGACGCAAAGAGCCAGGTGACCGTTCGTTATATCGACGGAAAGCCGGCTGAGGTCACCTCAATCGTGCTTTCGACGCAGCACCTCGACGAGAGCTGGGATTCGGCCAAGGTTCGTGCCGTCGTCGAGCCATACATCCGCGAAGCGCTCGCCGACCTGAAGATCGCCGCTGACTGCACCTGGTATATTAATCCGACCGGCAAGTTCGTCATCGGCGGTCCGGACGGGGATGCGGGCCTTACCGGTCGCAAGATCATCGTCGATACCTACGGCGGTGCCGCACCGCACGGTGGCGGCGCCTTCTCCGGCAAGGACACGACCAAGGTCGACCGCTCGGCCGCCTATGCCGCCCGCTATCTGGCCAAGAACGTGGTCGCGGCAGGCCTGTCCGACCGTTGCACGATTCAGCTTTCCTACGCGATCGGTGTCGCCCAGCCGCTGTCGATCTATGTCGACCTGCACGGCACGGGCAAGGTTTCCGAAGACCAGGTCGAAAGGGCTATCCGCAAGACCATGGATCTCTCGCCCACCGGCATTCGCCGTCATCTCGATCTCAATCGGCCGATCTATGCCAAGACGGCCGCCTATGGCCATTTCGGACGCAAGGCCGGCCGCGACGGCTCCTTCTCCTGGGAAAGGCTCGATCTCGTGAAGCCGCTCAAGGAAGCGATCGCACTTGACGCCACGGCGGTCAACGGCCGCGCCGCCTGACCTGCCGGCCCGACAGAAGCCGTCGCGCTCAAATCGAAGCGCCACGGATCGATTCGGATGGGTGGTTCTTCTACAGCGCCGCGCGTCTTATTAGACGCGCAAAGGTCGCTGTAGCACTTTGAACTGCTGCCTGTCTTTGTCCTTAAATCGAAGTCGATTGGAGGACAAAGACAGGCAGCAAATCGGGGCGGATGCTCGAAACGGGCATCCGCCCTGCCTGTTGGAATGGAATGACGACATGACCGAACCGCGCCGCGCCAGAGCAACGGAGGCTTTCTACGGCCGTCGCAAGGGCAAGCCCTTGCGGGAACGCCAGGCCACGAATCTGGAAACCATTCTGCCGGTTCTGAAGCTCGATCTGGAACATCCGGCGCCTGAAACCCTCTCGGAGCTCTTCGCGGTCCCGGTCCAGCGGATTCGACTTGAGATCGGCTTCGGCGGCGGCGAGCACCTCGTGCATCGCGCGGCGGAGGATCCGTTAACGGGCTTTATCGGTGTGGAGCCCTTCGTCAATTCCATGGCGAAGCTGCTCGGCCAGATCGAAGCGCGGGGGATCAGCAATATCCGGCTTTACGACGACGATGCGACCCAGGTGCTCGACTGGCTGCCCGCCGCTTCACTGGACCAGATCGATCTGCTCTATCCCGATCCCTGGCCGAAACGGAAGCACTGGAAGCGGCGTTTCGTCTCGAAGGTCAATCTCGATCGTTTCGCCCGCGTGCTGAAGCCCGGCGCCTTCTTCTGCTTCGCCTCGGACATCGACAGCTACATCAACTGGACCCTCATCCATTGCCGCGATCACGCTGCCTTCGAATGGACGGCGGAAAATGCGGCCGACTGGCTGTCACCGTTCGCGGGCTGGCCGAGCACGCGCTACGAGGCCAAGGCCCGCCGGGAGGGTCGCAGCTCCGCCTATCTGACCTTCCGGCGCACTTAGCGCATCGGCCCGAAAACCGGAATCGAGGTCGATGCAGTAGCCCTTCCCAAGAGGGAGAGCCGCGGCACGCCCCCTTCTCCCCGCCTTCGCGCCCGTTGAAGAAGGCTGCGGCAGCCGGATGAGCGGGAAGAAACTTATCCAGCAATCAATGCAGCGTTACGGTGCGCAGATCGTCCTCGGCGGCCTTGAAGAAAGTGCTGGAGCGGTTGTCGGTCAACAGGATCGGTGTTCCGTCGGCCGCAAACAGCGCCCAGAGATCGATGCCGGGGCCGATTTCGGGTGCTTCCGGAAAGCAGCGGGAGACCTCCTCCGAACGCATCTTGCGGATATAGCCGACTTCGCCCGCGCCGAGATGCGCGAGGTCGTTCTTGGACAGCGATGTGTTGATGGTTTTCAGTCCCATGGTGGTGCTCCGTGGTCGCCGGCGGGAAATGCCCGCCGGTTATCCTATTCTGGGACCGAAATGTTAATTTTCTTTACCATTCTCAACGGCTCTGGCCGCACGAGATCGACCGAAAGGAGCCCGTTGCGCAATTCCGCGCCGAGCACCTGCATGCCGTCGGCAAGAACGAAGGTGCGCTGGAACTGGCGGGCCGCAATGCCGCGATGCAGGTAATCGCGCTCGCCGGTTTCTATCTGGCGGCCGCGGATGACGAGCTGGTTTTCCTCCGTCGTCACATCCAGGTCGTCCTCGGAAAAACCGGCAACGGCGAGGGTAATGCGCAAGCGCTCCGGCGCGCCGGCCGTGCCGTCGCCATGAATGCGCTCGATATTGTAGGGCGGGTAACCGTCATTCGCCTTGGCGATACGCTCAAGGGTCTTTTCCATGCTGTCGAAGCCCACCAGGAGCGGGCTCGTGAACGGCGTAATCCGGCTCATTCTTCAAGTCCTTGCGAGATCAAGCGACCATCTTCCAGGACCTGCCAAGCAGCATCCTGCCAAGCAATATGGTGGCTGTGCGCAACGAGTGCAAGCGGCTTGCCTCTGTCGCGGGCGCAAATCATAGTCCACCGGGCGACGGCCTGAAGCCGCGCCGTATCGTGGTTGCGCGGCAAACCCGCAGAATCGAGATGGCAGGAGTAGGACAAGTGTCAAACGCGCGAAAGATCATCATCGACACGGATCCGGGGCAGGATGACGCGGCCGCGATCATGCTCGCCTTCGGCAGCCCGGAAGAGATTGACGTTCTCGGCATCACCACCGTCGCCGGCAATGTGCCGCTCACGCTGACGGCGCGCAACGCCCGGATCGTCTGCGAACTCTGCGGCAGGACGGACGTGAAGGTCTTCGCCGGCGCGGACAGGCCGGTGGCGCGCCCGCTCGTCACCGCCGAGCACGTCCATGGCAAGACGGGGCTCGACGGCCCCGAATTGAGCGAGCCGACAATGCCGCTTGAGGACCAGCACGCCGTCGATTTCATCATCGCGACGCTCAGTGCCGAGGCGCCGGGCGCGGTGACGCTTTGCACGCTTGGTCCGCTCACCAATATTGCGCTCGCCCTCACCAAAGCGCCGGAGATTGCGCCGCGGGTACGGGAGCTGGTGATGATGGGCGGCGGCTTTTTCGAGGGCGGCAATATCACGCCGGCGGCCGAATTCAACGTCTTCGTCGATCCGGAAGCCGCCGAGATCGTCTTTAACTCCGGCATCCCGATCGTGATGATGCCGCTCGACGTGACGCACCGGGTCCTCACGCACAGGGCCCGGGTCGAGAAGATCCGCGCGATCGGCAGCCCCGCGGCCGTCGCACTTGCGGAGATGCTTGAGTTCTTCGAGCGCTTCGATATCGAGAAATACGGCACCGATGGCGGGCCGCTGCACGATCCGACGGTGATCGCCTATCTGTTGCGGCCCGAGCTCTTTACCGGTCGCGACTGCAATGTCGAGATCGAAACGACTTCGGCGCTGACAACCGGCATGACTGTCGTCGACTGGTGGCAGGTCACGGGCCGCGAGCACAATGCCATGGTCATGCGGCACATCGACGACCAGGGCTTCTTCGATCTGCTTACGGATCGCCTGGCGCGTATCTGAGCATGGCCGGATGATGCCCAGAATATGCAAACGGCGCCAATGAGGCGCCGTTTGCTGTTTTTCCTGTTCTGGTCAGAACTCTTCCCAGGTGTTCTCCGCCAGGGCGTTGGCGCCGACGCTCCGGGCCGGCATGCGCTCCCTCGGCGCGGAATAGCCGCTGCCTTGCTGAGGCCGGCTCTCCGCCGTGGAATGCGGACGGGCACCTTCGGCTGACCGCAACCGCGCGGCGGCACCACGCAGCCGCTCGGCGGCCGCCTGCGTCGCTTCCTCCTCTGCCAGCCGGAAGCGGGAGACGAGAGCGCTGAGCGCCCGGGCCTCGTCGTTGAGCGCCACGCTGGCCGCCGTCGTCTCCTCGACCATGGCGGCGTTCTGCTGCGTCACCTGGTCCATCTGATTGACGGCCCCGTTGATCTCCTTGAGCCCGACGGCCTGCTCGGAGGCGGAGCTCGAGATCTGGCGAATCAGCCCGTTGATCTCGACCACCTGCTCGGCGATCTTTTCGAGCGCGCCGCCCGCCTTGCCGACCAGATCGACACCCTCGCGCACCTGGCCCGCCGATGTGTTGATCAGCGTCTTGATCTCCTTGGCGGCATTTGCGGAACGCTGGGCGAGCTCGCGGACTTCCTGCGCCACGACCGCGAAGCCCTTGCCCGCCTCCCCGGCGCGAGCGGCTTCGACGCCGGCATTGAGCGCCAGGAGATTGGTCTGGAAGGCAATCTCGTCGATGACGCCAATGATCCGGCTGACCTCGTGCGAGGATTGCTCGATGCCATGCATTGCGGCGATCGCCTTTTGCACGACTTCGCCCGACTGTTCGGCATCGCTGCTGGCGAGTTCGACCGATTTCGCCGCGATCTTCGCATGTTCGGCACTGGCATTCACCTGCGAGGTCAGTTCGTCGAGGGCGGCCGCGGTTTCCTCGAGACTTGCCGCCTGCTGCTCGGTCCGCTGCGAGAGATCGTTGGCGGCGCTCGAAATTTCACCGGTGCCGCCGCCGATGTTGACGACGGACTGGTTGACGGTGCGGATCGTCTCTTCGAGGCTCTCCATCGCCGCGTTGAAGTCGCGCTTGAGCTGCGCGTATTCGCCGGGGAATTCGTCCGCGATCCGGAAAGTGAGGTCACCGGATGCGAGATGTGACAGGCCGTTGCCGAGACGTGCGACGATGTCGCGCTGGAGCGCGCTGGTTTCGGCTCTTTCGCTCTCGGATCGGCTGCGCTCGCGCTCCGCCTGCTCGCGTTCGTGCCGCGCTTCGCCTTCCAGGCGTGTGGTGTCGGCAAGCTGGTGGCGGAAGCCTTCGAGCGCCTTGGCCACGGCACCGGTTTCGTCGGTGCGGTCCTGGCCGGAGATCGGAATTGCATAGTCGCCGCTGCCGAGCGTCTCCACGTCGCGCACCAGCCCGGAGAGCGGCTTCTGCACGAAACTGCGCACGGCGAGATAGAGACCCGTGAGCACGGCGAGGAGAACGACGAGGCCGCCACCGATCATCATATAGGTCTGGTCGTTGACCGGGGCGTTGATGATGGCCCGAGGCACGTCCACGAGTACGACCCAGCTGGCGTTCACATTGGGCAGCTTGAAGGGATAGACGACTCGATCGAAGGGTTCGTTTCCGTCATAGGTCAGGTTCCCGATCGTGCCGGAGGCGTCTGACGAGAGGGCATTCTTGACCACGTCCGCGCCTTCGCCCTCATATTCCTTCATGAGCAATTCGGGAATTGGCGCGGCGAGCCATTTTCCGCTCTGCGAAAGCAGGTATACGCGGCCCGACCCAAAAGGCTTGAGCTTGCCGAGCCGGTCGGCGAGGGAAGCGAGCGAGATGTCGACGCCCGAGACACCGATCATCCTGCCATCGGACATCACCGGATAGGCGATCGACGTCATCGTCGTCGGTACGTCGGTTCCTTCGGCGAGATAAGGCTGCGTGATGGCGCCCTTGCCACTCTTTGAGGCCAGAGCGTACCATTCGGCGGCATAGTCGGCACGGAAGGTCGAAAATTGCGCCTGGCCGTTGCGGTCCTTCGACCAATAGGGCGTGAAGACGCCGTCTGCGTTGGCGCCGAGTTCCTCGTTGTTGGCGACTTCCTGTTGACGCCCGTCGAAGGCTTTGGTCTCCTCGGCAAACCAGCTGCCGAAGGCGAATTCATGCTGATCCAGGTTTGCCTTCAAAAGGTTGATCGCGCCCGTGCGGTCGACGGACTTTCCCGCATGGCCGCGCCCGAGCACGCCTGACATCGTCCGCGCCGCCGCGGCGAGTTCGCCGACGCTGCCGGCAATGTCGGAAGCAATGGCGCGTGCTTCCGCCTGCGCCCCCTCAAAGACCAGCGTCTCAACGCGGTCCTGGGTCTGGGAGATGAGAACGAAATTCGAGGCGAGCAGCACCAGGGCGATCGTGCCGCCCGTCACGGCAATCAGCTTGGTCGCCAGCGATTTGGCATGGAACTTGATCATTAAATCCTCACGCACTGAGAGTCCGCAGCTTGCGATGCGGCGCGACAGTCCGAACTGTAGGGTGAAACTCCATCATGGAGCGCGTGATGCCGACCGGCATGAAGGAACCGGGCCAAAAATGGCGCGCTTCGCAATCTGGATAAGCGATCAAAGATTAAGATAGAGGCAACAAATCGCCCAATTCCTGGCCCCTTCGGGGATATTCCGGGGTGCAAGCGTCGTTGCCGCGACAGAGCCTGTCCGGATTGCGAATGGCCCAATATCGGTGCCGTTCGTTACAGCGCCGCGCGTCTTTTCAGACGCGCAAAGGTCGCTGTAACTCTTTGAATGTTCGCATCGAGCTTTCCGAAAATCGGGTACGACTTTCGGGCCGATGCGCTAGAGGCGGGCGGCGACCTCGGAGGCGAGCGGGATCGCCGGTTGCGCGCCCGCCTTCAGGCAGGCGAGCGACCCGGCGACGGCGGCGCGGCGAAGCGCTTCGGGGAAGGAGAGTCCCGCGTCCAGACTCGCGGCGAGATAGCCGCAGAAGGTGTCGCCGGCTCCGACCGTGTCGACGGGCTCGATCGTCAGCCCCTTGGTTCGATGGACCTCGCCATCGTGGATCGCCACGGCGCCGTCGGGGCCCAGTGTGACGATCACGGTCTGCCCGGTTTCCGCGTGGAGAGCCTTCATCGCCTCTTCCCGCTCGGGGCCTGCGATACCGACCCTGCCGGCGAGCAGCTCGAACTCGGTCTCGTTCGCGATGACGATATCGGCCATACGGCCGAGGCGGGCGGCGTCCGGCGTCAGCGGCGCGATGTTGATGACTGAGCGGAAGCCGTGGCGCCGGGCTTCGGTCAGTGCCTTCTCCACGGAGGCTCCCGGTATTTCGAGCTGCAGCATCAGCATGTCGCCGGGGGACATCGATTCGATGGCGGCAACGGCATTGCTTTCGCTGACGGTCGCATTGGCACTGGCAACGACGACGATGACATTCTCACCCTCGCCGTCGACGATGATATGTGCGGTACCGGTCGGCGCCTCGACCGTCTTCACAAGATCGAGATCGGCGCCCGCCTCCCTGAGCAGTGCGAGCGCACCTTCGGCAAAGCCGTCCGAGCCGACCGCGCCGGCCATGCGCACGGAAGCGCCGGCGCGACGGGCGGCCAGCGCCTGGTTGGCGCCCTTGCCCCCGGCGGCGGTGGCAAAGCCCGTCCCGGCAACGGTCTCGCCGGGTTTCGGGAGGCGCGCGGTCGTGGCGATCAGGTCCATATTGATGGACCCAAGGACAGTGATCATCTGGAAGGTGCCCCATCGGTTGCTGAGTTTGCCGGAGAGTGCCCGAGCGCGTCAGTCCTCGTCAACCACTCTGAGCTTCAATTGACCGATGCGGCCCTCCATGGACCGTTCGCCCGGTCCTTCTTCTTTGCTGCTGCGCGCCGGTGCGGGTGGCGCTTCCAGTTCCAGCGTCTCGATTTTCGCGCCGCGGCGCGTCAGCTTGTCGGAGGAGATGAGGATCTCGTCGATATCCTTCTGCGCCATGGCGAAGTGTCCCTGGAGCTTGCGCACGCGTTCGTCGAGGCGCGATAGATCCTCCATCAGGCGGGCGACCTCGCCCTGGATCAGATGCGCCTGCTCGCGCATGCGCGCGTCCTTGAGGATCGCCTGGATCACCTGGATCGAAAGGAGCAGCAGCGAGGGTGAGACGATGACGATGCGCTGGCGATGCGCCTTCTGGACGATCGCTTCGAAATGCTCGTGGATCTCGGCGAAGATCGATTCGGACGGGACGAAAAGAAATGCGGTCTCCTGCGTTTCGCCGGAGAGCAGGTATTTGCCGGCAATGTCTCGGATATGAACCTCCATGTCGCGGCGGAAAGCCTGCGCCGCCTGCTGGCGCCGCTCGGCGCTCGGGGCATCGCGCATGCCGTTCCAGGCCTCCAGCGGAAACTTCGCGTCGATGACGAGCGGCGGCTGGTCGTTCGGCATGCGGATGACGCAGTCCGGCCGGGCGCCGTTGGAGAGCGTCGCCTGAAAGGTGTAAGCGCCGATCGGCAACCCATCCGCGACGATCGCCTCCATGCGCGACTGGCCGAAGGCGCCGCGCGTCTGCTTGTTGGAGAGGATGCTCTGCAGCCCGGCCATGTCCTTGGCGAGCGCCTGGATGTTGTTCTGGGCGCTGTCGATGACGGCCAGCCGCTCCTGCAGCCGCCGGAGATTTTCGTGCGTTGCCTTGGTCTGCTCGCTGATCGAGGCGCCGATCCGGTGCGTCATCCCGTCGATCCGCTGGCTGAGCGATTGGGTGAGCTCAGCCTGCCGGGCGCCGAAGACGTCCGCCATCGCTGCGATCCGTCCCTGCATTTCGGTCTGTGCCGCAAGCAGCGACGCCATCTGCTCGGCGCGCTTGTCTGCGCGAAGCGCACGGGCACGGCCCGCGGCCATGATCGCCAGGAGTGCGATCAGCAAGGCGGCAGCAGTGACAAGATAGCCTGTCGTGACGGGCAGGGCGCCGAGTTGAAACAGCGGCTGGTCGAAGGAAAAGGCGATGGGCTCCATGGCCGCAGCCTAACAGATTCGTTTCCGATGGCCAGATCAAAACGAGAACAAAGAAAAGACGCGCCTTGGCGGGAGCCGATCGGGTGGCCATCCGGATCGCCATCGGCAAATTCCTTGCGCCCGGGCGGAAAGATCGGTTATGGGAGCGGCATGACCATCAAGCCGCTTATCATCCTTCCCGATCCCATTCTGCGCCAGATGTCGGCGCCGCTGGAGACCATCGACGACGAGGTCCGCCGCCTTGCCGACGATATGCTCGAGACCATGTACGATGCTCCTGGCATCGGCCTTGCGGCCATCCAGATCGGCGTGCCGAGGCGCCTCTTGGTGCTGGACGTCACCAAGGAGGGTGAGGAGAGAAAGCCGTTCGTCTTCATCAATCCGAAGGTCGTCCGCTCTTCCGACGAGCGCTCTGTCTACGAGGAAGGCTGCCTGTCGATTCCGGACTATTACGCCGAAGTCGAGCGCCCGGCGGCGATCACCGTCGAATATCTCGACCGTGACGGCAAGCAGCAGAGCATCGAGGCCGACGGGCTGCTTGCCACTTGCCTGCAGCATGAGATCGATCACTTGAACGGGGTGCTCTTCATCGACCATATCTCCAAGCTCAAGCGCGATATGGTGATCCGCAAGTTCACCAAGGCTGCCAAGATGCGCGGAAGCCGGGCGATCTGACGCCCGATGCAACCGGCATGAAGGATCGGCGCTTGAGCACGACGCCGTTTCGGGCAATCGAGAGATACGGAGTACACCGACTTGCCGCTGCGCATCATCTTCATGGGCACACCGGACTTTGCCGTTCCGACGCTGGCGGCGCTCGCAGAAGCCGGACATGAGGTCGTCGCCGTCTACACCCAGCCGCCGCGTCCCGGCGGCCGGCGCGGTCTCGATCTTCAGAAGTCGCCGGTGCATCAGGCGGCGGAGCTATTGGGCGCGCCGGTGTTGACGCCCGTCAACTTCAAGGACCCTGCCGATCGGCAGCGCTTCCGCGGCTTCGATGCCGATGTCGCCGTCGTCGTCGCCTACGGGCTCTTGTTGCCGGAGGAAATTCTCTCGGGTACGCGCCACGGCTGCTACAACGGCCATGCCTCGCTTCTTCCGCGCTGGCGGGGTGCGGCCCCGATCCAGCGCGCCATCATGGCCGGCGACAGCGAGACCGGCATGATGGTGATGAAAATGGACAAGGGGCTCGACACCGGCCCCGTCGCGCTGACGAAGCGCGTTGCGATCGGCGAGGCAATGACGGCCGGCGAGTTGCACGACAGGCTGATGCATGTCGGCGCGAGCCTGATGAAGGAGGCGATGGCGAAGCTCGAGGCGGGCGATCTGACGCTGACGCTGCAGCCGGACGAGGGGGTCGTCTACGCCGCCAAGATCACCAAGGACGAGACGCGCATCGATTTTTCGAAGCCCGCGCGCGAGGTCCACAACCATATTCGCGGCCTCTCGCCCTTTCCCGGCGCCTGGTTCGAACTCGAGACCGCCGGCCGCATCGAACGCACCAAGGTTCTGGGATCGGAACTTGCCGAAGGAACCGGCAAGCCCGGTATGGTTCTCGACGAAACATTGACGATCGCCTGCGGCGAAGGGGCCGTGCGGCCGACGCGCTTGCAGCGGGCGGGCGGCAAGGCGCTTCCCGCGGCCGAGTTCCTGCGCGGCACGCCCGTTGCGGCCGGCTCGAGGATTGCCTGATGCCGCGCTATCGCCTGACCGTCGAATATGACGGCTCCGACTATGTCGGCTGGCAGCGGCAGGAGAACGGCCCGTCAGTGCAGGGCGCGATCGAGAAGGCGGTGCTGTCGCTGACCGGCGAAACCGTCTCGATCCGCGGCGCCGGGCGCACCGATTCCGGCGTTCATGCGATCGGCCAGGTGGCGCATGTCGATCTCGGGCGCGAATGGAAGAGCCACACGCTGCGCAATGCGCTGAACGCCCACTTGGCGCTCGCCGGAGAGCGGGTCTCGGTCCTCGATGCGGCGGACGTGCCGCCGGATTTCGACGCGCGCTTTTCCGCCGTCCGCCGCCATTATCTCTACCGTATCATTTCCCGCCGTTCGCCGCTGGCGCTCGAGGCAAGGCGCGCCTGGTGGGTGCCGAAGACGCTCGACCATGAGGCCATGCAGGAGGCGGCCCAGCGGCTCGTAGGCCATCACGACTTCACCACTTTCCGCTCGGCTCATTGCCAGGCGACGAGCGCTCTCCGTACGCTCGATCGGCTGGATGTCACCCGCAGCGGCGAACTCATCGAGATCCGGGCGAGTGCGCAGAGCTTCCTGCATAACCAGATACGCTCCTTCGCCGGCTCGCTGAAGCTCGTCGGAGAGGGCAAATGGACGCCGGATGCTCTGCAGGCGGCACTCGAAGCGCGGGACCGTAAGGCCTGCGGTCCTGTCGCGCCGCCGGACGGCCTTTATTTCATGCAGGTGGATTACTGAACCGTGGGCTCAACCCGGTAGCAGGCCGAAAAGATGCTGCAGATACTGTCCGACCATCATCGAAGGCAGCAGGAACAGCCCCGTCAGCGCCGCGGCGAGCAGGTTCTCGTTGCCGGTGATCGTGCGCAGCAGCCGGAAGAGCACGGCGATGCTGGCGAAGAGCACGATCAGCCACAGGAATTCGGTCACCTGCTGGCTTCCGCGCGTAAGGAGCAGGACCGCGGCCGGCACAGCCATCGCGTAGGAGAGGGGCACAGACAGCCAGTTGCTGGTGACGATCACCGGCACCACGAGGCCGGCGAAGCCGAGCGGCCGTGAAAGGACGACGATCAGCAGGATAGGCACGAGCCAGCTTGCGAGATCCACGATGAAGAGCTTGAGGAAAAAGCTGCCGCCGACGGTGGTGCCGCTTGGCATTGCGGAAAGATAGTAGAGACGCCAGGAGGCCCAGGTCACCGCCATGGCCGGCAGCGACCAGAGTATCGCCGCGAAGGAGCGCCACAGGCCGCGTTCGCTGATGTCCAGCCAGCCATAGCCTTCGCGCTTGCCGAGGATCAGCAGCCAAAGTCCCTTGACGTAGGCGAGGACCTCTTCAAGCGACGGCATGGCCGAACCAGCGGGCTATGAAGGTCTCATAAATGTCGGTGAGCGTCTCGAGATCGGCGACTGCGACACGCTCATCGACCATGTGCATCGTCTGCCCGACAAGGCCGAATTCGACGACCGGGCAAAAATCCTTGATGAAGCGCGCATCCGAGGTGCCGCCGGTGGTGGAGAGTTTAGGTCGGCGTCCGGTGACGCTTTCGACCGCGCCCGAAAGCGAGTCGATCAGCGCATCGTTGCGGGTCAGAAAAACATGGCTCGGGCGTTCGTTCCAGACGATCTCGTAGCTGACCGGCGCCCGGCCGGGTCTGAGCCTGTCGTCCTTAGCGGCCTTGTCGAGCCGCGAGACGATCTCGGCCATTAGGCTCTCAACCGTCCAGCTATCGTTGAAACGGATGTTGAAAGCAGCACTTGCCTTGGCAGGAATGACATTCACGGCGGCATTGCCGACATCGATCGTCGTTACTTCCAGGTTGGACGGCTGGAAATTCTCCGTGCCCTCGTCGAAGGGCAGGTGCATGAGCGCCTGGACGAGCTGCACCATGCCGCGCACCGGATTGTCGGCGAGGTGCGGATAGGCGGCGTGTCCCTGAACGCCATGGACGGTGATGCGGCCGGAAAGTGAACCGCGGCGGCCGATCTTGATCATGTCGCCGAGCGCATCGGGATTGGTCGGTTCGCCGACGAGGCTGGCGTCCCAGCGCTCGCCCTTGGCAGCCGCCGATTCGAGCAGCTTCACCGTGCCGTTGATCGCCGGACCTTCCTCGTCGCCGGTGATGAGGAAGGAGATGGAGCCATTCGGCGGCCCGTGCTTCTCGATGTGGCGGGCGACCGCGGCCACGAAGCAGGCGATGCCGCCCTTCATGTCGACCGCGCCGCGGCCATACATTTCGCCGTCGGCGATCTCGGCGGAGAACGGGCCGTGGCTCCAGGCGGCCTCGTCGCCGACCGGGACGACATCCGTATGGCCGGCGAACATCAGGTGTGGACCCTGCGTGCCGAGCCGGGCATAGAGGTTCTCGATATCCGGCGTGCCGGTCTCTTGCGCGACCATCCGCTCGACCTTGAAGCCGAGCGGCGAAAGCATGGCTTCGAGCGCTCCGAGCGCCCCGCCTTCGGCCGGGGTTACCGACGGGCAGCGGATGAGGGTGGCGAGATTGGAGATCGGATCGGTCGGAAACATGGAGCGGAATGCCTGCGGTGCCGGTGGGCCAATGGAGGAATTGCTGGTTTATCCGATCGATTTCGAGCTGTCACGCAGTCATGGAATCGAAAGCGGGCCGGACGATCGTCCGGCCCGCTTCCATCCTGGTCTGAGAAGCCTATTCGCCCGGGGCGAGATGCGGCGCTTCGATCCGGGCTCCCGCATGCTTCAGCGGCCGCTCGCCCGAGAGCTTGCGGATCAGTACATAGAAGACCGGCGTCATGAAAATGCCGAAGGCCGTGACGCCGATCATGCCGGCAAAGACTGCAATGCCCATGGCCGAGCGCATTTCCGCGCCGGCACCGGTAGAGGTGACGAGCGGCACGACGCCCATGATGAAGGCCATGGAGGTCATCAGGATCGGCCGGAGGCGCAGCCGGCTCGCCTCGATCGCGGCGCTGACGGCGTTGCTGCCGGAGAGCTCGAGTTCGCGGGCGAACTCGACGATCAGGATCGCGTTTTTCGCCGAGAGGCCCACGAGCACGATCAGGCCGATCTGCGTGAAGACGTTGTTGTCGCCACCCGTCAGCCAAACGCCCGCGAGCGCCGCCATGATGCCCATGGGGACGATGAGGATGATAGCGATCGGCAGCATCAGGCTTTCATACTGGGCGGCGAGCACGAGATAGACCAGCAGCAGCGCCAGGGGGAAGATGAGAATGCCTGAATTGCCGGCGAGGATCTGCTGGTAGGTCAGGTCCGTCCACTCGAAGCTGATGCCGGGCGGCAGCGTTTCTGCCGCGATCCGCTCGACCGCAGCCTGCGCCTGGCCCGAGGAGAAGCCCGGAGCCGGCCCGCCATTGATGTCGGCGGCGAGGAAGCCGTTGTAGCGGATTGCCCGCTCAGCGCCGACCGTCTGCTCGACCTTGAGCAGGGCCGAGAGCGGGATCATTTCGCCCGACGCCGAACGTACCTTGAGCTTGCCGATGTCGTCCGCATGGCTGCGGTAGCTCGCATCCGCCTGGATACGCACGCTGTAGGTCCGGCCGAAGGCGTTGAAGTCGTTGACGTAGAGCGAGCCCAGATAGATCTGCAGCGTCTCGAAGATGTCCGTCACCGCCACGCCGAGCTGTCGCGCCTTGGTGCGGTCGAGGTCGGCATAGAGCTGCGGCACGTTGATCTGGTAGCTTGAATAGAGCCCGGCGAGTTCCGGCGCCTGCATCGCCTTGCCTAGGAAAGCCTTGGCGGCCTCGTCGAGCGCGCGGTAGCCGAGGCCGTTCCTGTCCTCGATCTGCAGCTTGAAGCCGCCCGTCGTGCCGAGGCCCTGGACCGGCGGCGGCGGGAACATGGCGATGAAGGCATCCTGGATCGCCCCGAACTGCTGGTTCAGTTGCATGGCGATAGCGCCACCGGAAAGCTCGGGCGTCGTGCGCTCCTCGAAGGGCTTCAGCGACACGAAGACGATGCCGGAATTCGAAGAATTCGTGAAGCCGTTGATCGAGAGCCCGGGGAAGGCAATGGCATGCTCGATGCCCGGGTGCTTCATCGCGATGTCGCTCATGCGGCGGATCACGTCCTCCGTACGGTCGAGTGTGGCCGCATCCGGCAGCTGCGCAAAGCCGATCAGATACTGCTTGTCCTGCGCCGGCACGAAGCCGCCGGGGACGGAGCGGAACAGGACGAGAGTGACGCCGAGAAGGACGACATAGACGCCCATGATCAGCGACTTGCGCGTGAGAATGCCGCCGACCCCTCGGCCATAGGCCTCGGAGCTCGCTCCGAAGAAGCGGTTGAAGCCGCGGAAGAACCAGCCGAAAGCCTTGTCCATCGCCCGCGTCAGCAGATCCTTCGGCGCGCGATGATCCTTGAGCAGAAGCGCGGCGAGCGCCGGCGAGAGCGTCAGGGAGTTGAAGGCGGAGATCACAGTCGAGATCGCGATGGTCAGTGCAAACTGCCGGTAGAACTGGCCGGTGAGCCCGGTGATGAAGGCGAGCGGTACGAAGACCGCGACCAGCACGAGCGCGATCGCGATGATCGGACCGGAAACCTCCTGCATGGCGCGATAGGTGGCCTGGACGGGAGAGAGGCCCTGCTCGATGTTGCGCTCGACATTCTCGACGACGACGATCGCGTCATCCACCACGATGCCGATCGCCAGCACCAGTCCGAAGAGGCTCAGCGCGTTGATCGAGAACCCGAAGACATACATAACCGCGAAGGTGCCGACGATCGAGACGGGAACGGCGACGAGCGGGATGACGGAGGCGCGCCAGGTCTGCAGGAAGACGATCACCACGAGCACCACCAGCGCGATCGCCTCGAGCAGCGTGTGTACGACCGATTCGATCGACGCCCGGACGAACTGCGTCGTATCGTAGACGATCTCGTAGTCGACGCCTTCCGGCATGGTCTGCTTCAGCTCGGCCATGACCTTGTGGACATTTTCGGAAATCTGGATGGCGTTCGAGCCCGGCGCCTGGAAAACGCCCATGCCGACGGCGGCGCTATTGTCGAGGAGCGAGCGCAGCGAGTAGTCGGCGGCCCCCATCTCGATGCGCGCGACGTCGCCAAGACGCGTGATCTCGCCATTGGCACCGGACTTGACGACGATCCCGGCGAAGTCCTCAGGCGTTTTCAGGCGCCCCTGCGCGTTGACCGAGAGCTGCAGGTCGAGCCCCGGGACGGAGGGCGAAGCGCCGATTACGCCGGCGGCCGCCTGGACGTTCTGCCCGCGGATGGCATTGGCGATGTCGCTCGCAGCAAGTCCGCGCGCGGCAGCCTTTTCCGGGTCGATCCAGACCCGCATCGAATAGTCGCCGCCGCCGAAGATCTGCACTTGGCCGACGCCCTCGACCCGCGCCAGCCGGTCCTTCACCTTGAGCACGCCGTAATTGCGCAGATAGTTGATGTCGTACTGGCCGTTCGGCGAGATGAGATGCACGACGAGCGTCAGGTCGGGCGAGCTCTTGACGGTGGTGATGCCGAGGCGGCGCACCTCCTCCGGCAGCCGCGGCTCGGCCTGCGAGACGCGGTTCTGCACGAGCTGCTGGGCCTGGTCCGGATCGGTGCCGAGCTCGAAGGTGACGGTCAGCGTCATCAGTCCGTCGGCAGTCGCCTGGCTCTGCATGTAGAGCATGCCCTCGACACCGTTGATCTGCTCTTCAAGCGGTGTCGCGACGGTTTCGGCGATAACGGCCGGGTTGGCGCCGGGATACTGGGCGCGAACGACGATCTGCGGCGGCACCACCTCCGGATATTCGGAGATGGGCAGGCCGGTCATGCCGATCAGGCCCGCGACGAAGATCAGCACGGAGAGAACGCCCGCGAAGACCGGGCGGTCGACGAAGAAGCGTGAGAAGTTCATGTCATCCCCCTTTGGGACAAGCCAGGCACGCAGCGGGCTATTGCGGACAAGAATGCTCGCCCACCGGCCCGGCGCATGCAGTTTTGTGTTCGGAAACCCCCTTGGGGCGATTGGCTATGGCTTGGCGATCGACGCCGTTTCCTCGACCGGTTGCGGCGCGACGACCACGCCGGGGCGCACGCGCTGCAGCCCGTTGACAACGATGGTCTCGCCGGGCGCCAGGCCGTTCTCGACGATTCTCAGGCCATCGGCGGTCGGGCCGAGCGTCACCTGCCGGTATTCGACCGTGTTGTCGGTGCCGACGACCAGCACGAATTTCTTGTCCTGGTCCGATCCGATCGCGCGATCGCTGATCACCAGCTTCTCCCCCGGTTCCGGGTCGCCGATGCGGATGCGGACGAACTGGCCCGGGATCAAGCGCCCGTCGGCATTGGCGAGCGCCGCACGGAGCCGGATGGTGCCGGTCTCTGCATCCACCTCGTTGTCGATCAGCTGGATATGGCCCTTGATCGGTGTGCCTTCGTCGGCGGCGGTGCCGATCTGGACCGGAATGCGCTCGATTGCATCCGTTCCGGAAAGCTTGGCAAGTGCTGCAGCGGCAACTTCCTCATTGACGTTGAAGCTCGCATAGATCGGGTCGATCGAGACGATGGTCGTCAACACCGGCGAGGCCGTGCCGGCGGCGACGAGATTGCCGGCCGTCACCTCGAGCGCGCCGACGCGCCCGGTGATCGGTGCCCGCACCTCCGTGTATTGCAGGTCGAGCCGCGCGGAGCGAAGCGTTGCCTTGGCCGAGCGGACATTCGCCTGCGCCTCGTCATAGGCGCTCAGCCTCTGATCGACGCCGCTTTGCGGGATTGCACTGGTGGCAACGAGCTTGCGGCCGCGCTCGAGCTCGGTTCTTGCAAGCGCCACCCTTGCTTCGGCCGCCGCAACCTCCGCCTCGGCGCGCTCGACGGCGGCGGCATAGGGCGCGGGATCGATCGTCAGGAGCAGGTCACCTTTCTCGACCAGCGCCCCCTCGCGGAAGTTGGCGCTCAGGATGGCGCCGCCGACGCGGGGGCGAACCTCGACCCGCTCGATCGCTTCGAGACGGCCCGAGAAACTCTCCCAGGTCGTGATTCGGCGCATCTCCGCCCTGGCCACGGAAACAGGGACGGCCTGCGGTGCCGCCTCGGCCGTCGCATCCGCCTGGGAGCGGGCGGGCAGGCCGAAGACGACAGCGGCGCCGCCGGCGATGGACAATAGGATACTGAGGCCGGCGCCCCACAGGGCCCGGCGGGCAATGGTCGATGTCATGTTTTCTCCTCGCCGGTTGGGAGCCGGCTTTGTTTTCGATTACTGCTTGGTCGGCTTCGCCCCCGCCGCCTGAAAGAAGCGGGAGAAAAGGCCGGAGATGATTTCTTGCTGCGAAGGCCAGTCATGCTCGGCCGTGCCATTCGTCGTCAGCCAGGCCGCGCGCCCCGGCAGCAGGTGGAACTCGACCGGAACATCGGCCTTGCGCAACCGCTCGGCGTAGGCCTCGGCCTCGTCGCGCATCGGACATTCCTCGCTGGTGATGATCAGCGCCGGAACAAGACCGCCAAGCCGCGTGCAATGGCCGGGAGCCGCATAGGGGTGGGTCAGGCCGCTGTCTTCGCCGAGATATTGCTGCCAGCCATCTGCGATCGACTGCGCCGAGCTTTGCGGACAGAACTTGCGGAACGACGGCGTCGCGAGACATGGATCGAGCAGCGGCGACAGCAGAATCTGGCCCTTGAGATCCGTCAGGTACTGGTCCCGCGCCATTAGTGCCAGACCGGCTGCAAGATTGCCGCCCGCCTCCTCGCCGGCGACGAACAGCATCGATTTCTTGTGTGCGAATTGCGGGCAGCGGCTGCGCATCGACGCGAGCATCGAATAGGCGACGTCTATCGCCGCCGGGAATGGATTGAGGCAGGCGGAGGGATAGTCCGGCGCGACGACGACGGCGCCGGCGGCCGCCAATGCAGTCGCCACCTTTTCGCCTGCGGCGACCGTCTCTCCGACAAAGCTCCCGCCGTGGAGGTGCAGCACGATCGGCGGCGGCGACAGCAAGGAGTCGCCGCGATAGACGCGCGCGCCACACGAACCGCGGTGCGTTTGCATCGTCTCTTCGGTAAAATGCGTCTCCATCTCTTGCCTCCGCGCCGGGTGAATCCCTAGATGAGGGACAACCCGCGATATTCCAATCTTACCATTGTCTTTCGTTTGGAATAGTCCGCAAAATTCGACTACACTATTCAGTATTTCGAACAATTCGGTTATTGGAATGGATCAGCTCACGGCCATGCGCGTGTTTCTCCGGGTGGTGGAAACCGGCAATTTCACTCGCGCCTCCGCCTCCCTCAACATGCCGAAAGCTACAGTCACCAATCTTATCCAGGGCCTGGAGGCGCATCTGCGCACCAAGCTCCTGAACCGCACGACCCGGCGGGTGCTGGTGACGCCGGACGGCGCTCTCTACTATGAACGAGCCGCCCGCCTCCTCTCCGACCTCGACGAACTGGACGGCAGCCTGTCGGCTGCGCAAAGCCTGCCCAAGGGGCGGCTGCGCGTCGAAACGGCGAGCGCCTTTGCCAACCTGATCATCATCCCGGCGCTACCCGAATTTCACAGGAAATATCCGGATATCCAGATCGATCTCGGCGTTTCGGACCGTACCGTCGACTATCTCGCGGAGAATGTCGACTGCGCCATCCGTGCCGGCACGCTGACGGACCAGTCGCTGATTGCCCGCCGCATCACGGAAATGAAGTTCATATCTTGCGCTTCGCCGGATTTTCTCGGCCGGCACGCGACGCCCGGACATCCGTCCGATCTCGAGAAGAATTGCTATGTCGTCGGCTATTTCCTGCCGAAGACCGGACGGCAGATGCCGTTCCATTTCCGCCGCGGCAATGAGGAGATCGAAGTAGACGGCCGTTACGTCGTGGCCGCTAACGAATCGACGACCTATCTCGCCGCCGCCCGCGCGGGCCTCGGCATCATCCAGGCGCCGCTCTTCATGGTGCGCGACGATCTGCGCGCCGGCACTCTTATCCCGGTGCTCTCCGATTGGGAGATCGACCCGACGCCCATCTATCTCGTCTATCCGCCGAACCGGCACCTGAGCAGCCGCCTGCGTGTCTTCGCCGACTGGGTGGTGAAGGCAGTGGCGCAGGCGCAGATGGAGGGCTGAATCAGACCGGCCTATCGCTGCTGCGGCTTGTTGGGTTTGGACTTTGGCTTGAAGCCGCCGCGCTCCTTTTGGGCGCCCGGATAGGATTTCTTCTTGCCAGGCAGTGTCTCTCCGGGCCTCTCCGGGCGTATCTCCTGCCCCGGGTTCTTTTTGCCTTTGTGCCCCGGCTTGAACTCTGAAGCTTCGCGCTCCGGCACCCGTGCAGGCCGTTTTCTTGTGAACTCCGCCTTGTCGGATGGTGGCTGAGAGGCGTCCGGCGTGCCCGTCAGCGGCGTGACACGGATGCTCTTTTCCAACGTGCGACCGGGGCCGATTGCCGCCAGCAAACGCTCCGCACCCTCCGGCGACAGCTCGACAAAGGTCTCCTGCGGCTGCAGGCGGATCGCGCCGATCTGGCGCTTGGAAAGCCCGCCCTGGCGGCAAAGCATGGGGATCAGCCAGCGCGGCTCGGCGTTCTGCTTGCGTCCGACCGAAAGCGAGAACCAGCGGCCGTCGGGGAAATCCGGCCGAACCGGCGCCGCGTCGTCGCGCAGCGGAGCAGGACCGTCATGCCTGGCTTTCCGGCGATCGTCGGCGAGGGACACTTCCGAGAGGTCCTCCGGTGCGGACCGTCCGGCGCGGAACTGGCGCAGGAAAGCGGCAGCCAGTCTTTCTGCGCCCTGACGCTCGATCAGCGCCTGCACGATTGCCCGTTCGTCGTCGCGCAATGGCTCGTCGAAGGCGGCATCGGCAAGAAGGCGCTCCTCGTCGCGTCGCGTCACCTCGTCGGCCGAGGGCGGTTTCGCCCAGGTTGCGGTGATGCGTGCGCTTTCGAGCAGCCGCTCCGCCCGCCGGCGTGCGTTGACCGGTACGATCAGCGCGCTCACGCCCTTTTGCCCCGCCCGTCCGGTACGACCGCTGCGATGCAGCAGCGTATCCGGGTTGGTCGGCAGGTCGGCATGGATGACGAGTTCGAGCCCCGGCAGGTCGATGCCGCGCGCGGCGACATCGGTCGCGATGCAGACGCGGGCGCGTCCGTCACGCATCGCCTGGAGCGCATGGGTGCGCTCGTTCTGGCTGAGTTCCCCCGAAAGGGCCACCACCGAGAAACCGCGATTGTTGAAGCGGGCCGTCAGATGGTTGACCGCAGCGCGTGTCGAACAGAAGACGATTGCGTTGCGCGCCTCGTAAAAGCGCAGCACGTTGATGATGGCGTTCTCGCGGTCGCTCGGGACGACGAGAAGGGACCGATACTCGATGTCGCCATGCTGCTTCTCTTCCGAAGCGATGCCGATGCGCACGCCGTCGCGCTGGTAGTTCTTGGCGAGCGTCGCAATCGCGCGCGGCACGGTCGCGGAGAACATCAGCGTCCGCCGCTCGGCCGGCGCCGCCTCGAGGATGAACTCCAGATCTTCGCGGAAGCCGAGGTCGAGCATCTCGTCGGCCTCGTCCAAAACCACGGCCCGCAGAGCCGAAATGTCCAGAGAGTCGCGGCGGATGTGGTCACAGAGCCGCCCGGGCGTGCCGACGACGATATGCGCGCCGCGCTCAAGCGCCCGCCGCTCGCTGCGGATATCCATGCCGCCGACGCAGGAGGCGATCGTTGCGCCCGCCGGCGCATAGAGCCATTCGAGCTCGCGCTTGACCTGCAGCGCCAATTCGCGCGTCGGTGCGATGACGAGAGCCAGCGGTGCAGCCGGCTCGCCGAACTGCTTCGCCCCGTCAAGCAGGGTCGGGGCCATCGCCAGTCCGAAGGCAACCGTCTTGCCGGATCCGGTCTGGGCGGAAACCAGGACGTCGCTGCCCTCAATCGCCGGGTCGAGCATTGCCTCCTGGACCGGTGTCAGCCTGTCGTAGCCGCGTTTTGCCAACGCCTCGGCGATCGCGGGCGCGATCCCTTTGAACTCTGTCATGTCTCGTCTTTCGGAATTCGGTCTTCGTGCGCTAAGAGACGAGCGACCTCTTGATCAGGCCGTCATCGGGCGTCGATGCCGCGGCCAACACCTCGCGGCCAGTTCGATTGCGCCGCTACATACGCGCTGGCAGCACGAATGTACAGGGCGTTATCGTCAGCTGTTCGGTCCGTTGCGGCGCCCGCCGAATTCGTTCGAGCCCTCCGCCCCCGGCCAGAGGCAGAGGGCGATGAAGACGATGGGGCTCAAGACCGGAATGAAAAGGCAGAGCGCCAGCGGGCCGGGATAGCCGATATCGTGCAGACGCTTGATCGCCAGCATGACCAGCGAGACGGTCGACAGGAATCCGGAAGCGACCAGCGCCAGCGTCCAGAGCGCCAGAGGCGCGTCCTGGCCCTCATATTTCAAGACCTGCGCCAGCAGGAAGCCGCCCGTGAAGAGCCAGAAAAGCCAGGAGAGAAAGAAGGGCAGGCGGCCAATTCGGCCGGAGGGGCTGAAAAACAGCCAGGCCATGCTCGGCTGCCGCCCCTCCTCGGCCATCGTCAGTCCCGGAGAAGTTCGTTGATGCCGGTCTTTGAACGAGTTTTCTCGTCGACCCGCTTGACGATGACGGCGCAATAGAGGTTCGGCGCCGGCTGGCCGTTGGCCATTGTCGAGCCCGAGGGCATGGAGCCTGCGACGACCACGGAATAGGGCGGCACTTCGCCATACATCACCTCGCCCGTGGCGCGATCGACGATTTTGGTCGACTTGCCGATGAAGACACCCATGCCGAGAACCGAACCTTCACGCACGATGCAGCCTTCGACGACTTCCGAACGGGCGCCGATGAAGCAATTGTCCTCGATGATGGTCGGACCGGCCTGCATCGGCTCGAGCACGCCGCCGATGCCGACGCCGCCCGAGAGATGCACGTTCTTGCCGATCTGCGCGCAGGAGCCGACGGTCGCCCAGGTGTCCACCATCGTCCCTTCACCAACATAGGCGCCGAGATTGACGAAGGAGGGCATCAGGACGGCGTTCGGAGCGATATAGGCAGAACGGCGGACGACACAGTTCGGCACGGCGCGAAAGCCGGCCTTCTCGAATTCGTTGACGCTCCAGCCGTCGAACTTCGAGGGAACCTTGTCCCACCAGACCGAGTCGCCCGGACCGCCCTTGATGAGTTCCATCGGGTTCAGCCGGAACGACAGCAGAACGGCTTTCTTGAGCCACTGATTGACCGTCCAGGTGCCGTCTTCTCCCCGCTCGGCCACACGCACCTTACCGCTGTCGAGCAGATTGAGCGCCGTTTCCACCGCGTTGCGGATCACCCCGTGCGTGCCGTTGTTGACGGCTTCGCGATCTTCGAAGGCGGTCTCGATCGTCTGCGACAGGGAGGCGAGGTCGTGGTTCGTCATCGGAATTCCTTATTGGTCAGCGGTTGTCCAGCAAGCTCTACTGCATAAATCCCGAAATCGGAACTGATTCAAGGACGGAATTGGAATGGCAATCCAGTGGGGCGTCGTGAGCGACACACGGCAGAAAGACGTATGTTTCATCGCCTCTAGCTGAAAAGTTGAGGACCTTTTTCGCCGCTCCTCCACTCTCTTCAACTGGGGGACTTGGCAAGCCTTCCCGTTTCCGGCAGAGAGACCCACTTATGGCTGAGGAGACTTGTGAGGGCGTGTCCGGACGAGATGTCGGCTATCCGGAACGCGACGGGAAAGGCGAATCATGGGACGCATGAAAAAGCGAAGCCTGCGCCGCAGAGGCGGGGTCTGGGATCCGCTGGCAGACAGCCAGCAAAGCAGGCAACGCGCCTCCACCGTTCCGCTCACAGCGCAATCGGCCTCGCCGACCTATCGTCTCGCCTATGTCGACGACGATTTCCTGTGCCGTGAGGAATTGCGCCCGGTACGTCTGCAGCTCGAACTATTGAAGACGGAGATGATGCTCGCGGAGCGCGGCATCAACTCTACCATCGTCATGTTCGGAGGCGCGCGGATTCCCGAACCCGGCGGCCCTGCCTGGGCGGCCAAGAACGAAACGCAGCGCAAGAATCTGGAGGCGGCGTCGGTCTATTACACCGAGGCGCGCAAGTTTGCCCGGCTCTGCTCGGAGCAGTCGGCCAAGCTCGGCCACAAGGAGTATGTCGTGGTGACCGGCGGCGGCCCGGGCGTCATGGAGGCGGGAAACCGCGGCGCGGCCGACGCCGGCGCCCCGTCGATCGGCTTCAATATCGTGCTGCCGCACGAGCAGGCGCCGAACAGCTACGTCACGCCCGAACTGTCGTTCAATTTCCACTATTTCGCCATCCGCAAGATGCACTTCCTGCTGCGCGCCAGGGCCGTTGCGGTTTTCCCGGGCGGCTTCGGCACGCTCGACGAACTGTTCGAGACGGTGACGCTGATGCAGACGGGGCGCCTGGCGCTCGTGCCGCTCCTGCTCTTCGGCGAAAAATTCTGGCGCTCGATCATCAATTTCGAGGCTCTGGCGGATTTCGGCACGATCGCGCCGAACGATATCGATCTCGTCCACTTCGTCGAAACGGCGGAAGAGGCCTGGGACGTCATCGTGCGCTTCTACGAGACGGTTGACCCGAAGTCGATGCCGATGGCCTCGGGCCGGCGATAGAGCATCTTGCAGTCAGGTGGAATCACCTGACGTTGCAAGCCGGACGAGACGGCTAGAGCGGCAGCTTCTCCGGCTTACTCTTTACACGGTCGCAACGACGCGGCTGAGGAAGCCCGTCAGATCCTCGGTGACGTAGTCGATCTGCTCATCCGCATCGCTCGACGTCTCCCACGCTTCGACGAATTCATATTCGAGATGGCGCGGTACCAGCAGCACGGTCTTCATGCCAAGTGCCTTGGGGACGACCAGGTTGCGTGGCAGGTCCTCGAACATCACCGCGTTCCGGGTATCCACCCGATGCAGGCTCATGAACTTGTCATAGGTGTCGCCGGCGGGCTTCGGGACGAAATCGGCGGCGACGATATCGAAGATTTCATCGAAGTGATCGAGAATTCCGAGGGCGCGCGCCGTCATCTCCGCATGGGCGGTGCTGCCGTTGGTGAAGATGAACTTGCGCCCGGGCAAGGCCCGGATCGCCTCGCCAAGCGCCGGATCCGCGGGGACCACACTGTAGTCGATCGCGTGCGCCCGTTCGAGAAAATCGTTCGGATCGACGCCGTGATGGATCATCAGCCCCTGAAGCGTGGTGCCGTGATCGCGGTAATAGGCCTTCTGCAGCTTCTTCGCCTCCGCCGGATCAAGTGACAGCAGTTCCGCCACATAGGCGGTCATGTTGCGGTCGATCTGGGCGAAGAGATTGACGTGGTGCGGATAAAGCGTGTTGTCGAGATCGAAGACCCAGTCGGTGACATGGGCGAATTCGGCACGGGTGGGCAGACGATCGAGCTTCTTCATCGCTGCCTTATGGCATGGCCGGCAGCGAAGGAAAACGGAATTCTTTTTTTGCCACCCATGGCTGGAGATGGATTGCCGCCCCCGCTCGTGCTAGCCCGCCTATATGGAAACCTGGGTTCTCATCACCGTCGCCGCGGCCTTCCTCCAGAATGTCCGCTCCGCCATGCAGAAACATTTGAAGGGCGTCATGGGAACGACGGGCGCCACTTTCGTACGCTTCGGCTTCGGCCTGCCGTTCGCGCTTTTCTACCTGGCCTTTCTCTGGCGGTCGGGGCATGCGTTGCCGGTACCGGACGGCACGTTTCTTCTCTGGGCGGCGGTTGGCGGACTGGCGCAGATCGCGGCCACATTCCTGCTCGTCCACCTGTTCTCCTTCCGCAACTTCGCTGTCGGCACCGCCTATTCGCGCACGGAGCCGGCGCAGGCTGCCCTGTTCGGTCTGCTCTTCCTGGGCGAGAAAGCGAGCCCCGGCGCAGTCGTAGCGATCGCCATTTCCGTCGTCGGCGTTATGCTCATTTCCGTTGCTCGCACCACTTTGAGCATCCGGTCTCTAATAACCTCGGTCTTCAGTCGCACCGCCGGGAATGGTCTGCTCTCCGGCACTTTGTTCGGGCTCTCCGCCGTCTCCTACCGCTCCGCCTCCCTGGCGCTGGCGCCGAGTCTGCCCGCTCCCGACTACCTGATGCAGGCAGGCTTTACCTTGAGTTTCGTCATCCTAATGCAGACGCTCGCGATGCTGGCCTGGATCGTTTTGCGGGAACCGGACGAACTCGGCCGCATTGGCGGCGCATGGAAGCCGGCGGCTCTCGTCGGTTTCGTGGGCGCCTCGGCATCGTTCGGCTGGTTCTCGGCGATGACCTTGCAGCAGGCGGCGATGGTCAAAGTGGTGGCCCAGGTGGAGATGCTCTTCACCTTCGCCTCGTCCTTCTTCGTCTTCCGCGAATGGATCACCCGGCTCGAACTGATCGGCTGCCTGCTGATCGTGCTCGGCGTGGTGACGCTGCTCGTGCTCTGACGGCCGGATTCGGGGAAATGGATGCCCGAATTTCGGCGGACGGCACACGTGCGGAATGCTACAAAGCCGTATGATCTGCCGAACGGCGGCCTTGGCGATGATCGTACGGGGCAAACGGCAGCCGGGCTCGATCGCGCCAGTTTTTACTCGTGGTTCAGGAGGATATGTGATGACGCAGGAGGAAAGGGCACTCGCCTTTGCAGCGCTCCACCGCAAGGGGGATCCGGTCATTCTCTACAATATCTGGGATGCGGGAAGCGCCCGCTGCGTGGCCGAAGCGGGCGCCAAAGCGCTGGCGACCGGAAGCTGGTCGGTTGCGGCAGCCCATGGCTTTTCCGATGGGCAAAAGATACCGCTCCCGCTGCTGGTCGAGGTCGCCCGCGAAATCCTCGCCGCGTCCGATCTCCCGCTTTCGGTGGACTTCGAAGGCGCCTATTCGGAAGATCCGGCGCAGGGGGCCGCCAATGTCGCACAGCTTATCGATGCCGGCGTTATCGGCATCAATTTCGAAGATCAGGTCGTCGGCAAGAGCGGTATCCATCCGACCGACAGGCAGGTTGCACGCATCCGCGCCATTCGCGAAATGGCGGAGCGCCAGAGCGTTCCGCTGTTCATCAACGCCCGCACCGATCTCTTCCTGAAGGAAAGCGACGAGACCCGCCACCAGGATCTCATCGACGAGGCGATCGCCCGCGCCCAGGCCTATGCAGGAGCGGGCGCCAGCGGCTTCTTCGCGCCGGGACTTGCCGATGCCGACCTGATCGGTCGGCTGTGCGCGGCCTCGCCGCTGCCGGTGAACGTGATGATGAAGCCCGGCGCGCCGGACGTTTCCACGCTCGCCGCCGCCGGCGTCGGCCGCATCAGCTACGGTCCGTTCCCCTATCGGGCGATGATCGCTTGGCTGCGGGGAGAGGCGGAGAAGGTTTATGGGGGCGGGGGAAAATAGACTGATTTCCCAGACGAACTACTAGCCCTCCCGATCCCTTCCCCCGTGGGGAGTGATTGGGGAGGGCCAGATCCTGCAGCCGATGCCGAAGCGGCGCCTTGTTACGGTACGATCAGCGTGCCGGCGCCGCGTTCGGTGAATATCTCCAGCAGTACGGCGTGTGCGGTCTTGCCGTTGAGGATGACCACGCCCTGCACGCCGGCCTTGATCGCGTCGATGCAGGTCTCGACCTTCGGAATCATGCCGCCGGATATGGTACCGTCGGCGATCAGCCCGCGCGCTTCGGCGACCGAGAGTTCCTTGATGAGCTCGCCGTTCCTGTTGAGCACGCCAGGCACGTCCGTCAGGAACAGAAGGCGCGTCGCGTTGAGCGCGCCGGCGATTGCGCCGGCGAAAGTATCGGCATTGATATTGTAGGTATGGCCGTCGCGGCCGGGGGCGACCGGCGCGATGACCGGGATCATCTCGGAGCGTGCGAGCAGGTCGAGCAATGTGCGGTCCACTTCGACCACGTCGCCGACGAAGCCGAGATCGAGCACGCGCTCGATGTTCGAGTCCGGGTCGCGGATGGTCTTCTTGGCCTTTTCCGCAAAGACCATGTTGCCGTCCTTGCCGCAAAGGCCGATCGCCCATTCGCCGGTCTGGTTGATCAGTGCGACGATCTCCTTGTTGATCGATCCCGCGAGCACCATCTCGACGATCTCGACGGTTTTCTGATCGGTGACGCGAAGCCCGCCTTCGAATTTCGATTCGATGCCCATCTTGTTCAGCATGGCACCGATCTGGGGGCCGCCCCCATGGACGACGATCGGATTGACGCCGGACTGCTTCAGAAGCGCGACGTCGCTGGCGAAGGCCCGGCCGAGTTCGGGATTGCCCATCGCATGCCCGCCATACTTCACGACGATCGTCTTGTTCTCGTAGCGCTGCATATAGGGCAGGGCCTGGGCGAGCAGGCGTGCCTGGATTTCACTTTCTGATGCGGACATGTCGGACCCTCGAAACAAACCGGCTGCTGTTTAGCGCAAACTTATGGCGGATGGAATGATCCCGGCGCAACATAACGCCGCAATGACGACCGTGGCATGGCGCCCGCCAGCACCGTTGCCTGCCTGCGGGCAGTTGGCCGAGACCTCGAATGGAGACCAGGCGAAATCCCATTGGAACACGATTGACGAGGCTCATGATTTGACTGATCCTGCTTTGCATGCGGAAGATCGGGCACGGCCTCCTGATGTCGAGAGAGTGCATGGAGCGATGACGACGCAGAAGCCCGAAAGCGGGGATTCCCGCCGCGACGAAGTGATCGCGGGGGAATATGTGCTGGGCGTTCTATCCGATGAAGACCGCCGGAAGGTCGAGGCGCGCATGGCCTCGGATAGTGATTTTGCGGCCATGGTCGTCCGCTGGCAGAATAATCTCGCTTCCTTTGACGACGCCTACGAAGAGGTCGCCCGTTCCGTGCGCGGATCGGCACCGGGCGAGCAGGTGTTGGTCGACGCGCCACGGCGCCCGCCCGGCCTGTGGCAGTCGCTGCCTCTCTGGCGCAGCCTCGCGCTTGCATCGCTTGCCGCAGTCATTGTTCTTGCCGCCTCCTCGGCCGGCCTCCTCGGCGGGGGAACGGGTGGCGCCTCGCTGGTGGCGGACCTTTCCGGAGAAGGCAACGCCATCGACCTCGTCGCACGCTTCGATCCCGCGTCCGGGCGCCTGATGGTGACCCCGGTTGCCGCCAGTCATGCGGAAGAAAAGGCTCTGGAACTCTGGTTGATCAGAGGCACGGCCCCGGCGATCTCGCTTGGCGTGCTGCCACAATCCGGCGAAGGGGAAATCCCGTTGTCGCCGGGCGACCGCGGCAAGGTCACCTCGGGCGCCACTCTTGCCGTCAGTGTCGAGCCGCCCGGCGGCTCGCCGACCGGCTCGCCCAGCGGCGCGGTCATTGCCCGCGGGACCGTGCGTTATCGCTGAATGGCCACTTGGCCGCGTTCTCAAAACGTCCCAGGCTGCGGCGACGGTGTCTGCTCATCCAAGAGTGCCGCCTGCAGCTTCTGCTCCTGTTCCGGCGAAAGCGATGTCTTGAGCACGCGACCGCGCAGCCCGGACAGCTCTGCAAGCACCTTTTCCGGCTGCACCTTGCGCACCAGGATGAAAAGAGCCGAGGAATTGTTCGGGATGGTATTGCCGAGCGACTTGATGAAGTTGTCGTCGATGCCGTAGTCGACAAGCGATCCGGAGAGGGCGCCCGCACCGGCGCCGAGCGCACCACCGATAGCAAAGCCGGCGAGGGGGTTCAGGAACAACAGTCCGACGAGTCCACCCCACAGCGAACCGGAAAGAAGGCCGGAAGTCGCCCCGGCGGCCGTGAGATTGAAGCTTTGTTTAAGATGTATTTTGCCCTCGGCGTCGCGCACGACGACGACCGCATCTTCGAGATCGATCAGATACTCCTTCTTGAGGCTGCTGAGCTTCAACAGAACCTTGTCGGCTTCTTCCGGCGAATCGAATCCTATGACAATCAAATCGGACATCTCTTCCTCCTGCTCTTGTGACGACGAACCATCGTCGCAGCCGGAGATAGGGCGGCTTTAGGGCCAGTGAAGATGTCCGGAAGTCGAGTGGCCCGGTCAGCGCGCGACGGCGAGATCGATCGCGGCGCGCAGTTCCTCTATGCCGGCGCCCTTCTCCGATGATGTCGACAGCACCTCCGGATAGGCGGCCGGACGCTTCTTGATCTTTTCGAGCGTTTCGGCGACGAGCCGCGGTACCCCGGCTGCCTTGATCTTGTCGGTCTTGGTGAGCACGATCTGGTAGGAGACCGCCGCCTTGTCGAGAAGCGACAATACCTCCTCGTCGTTCTTCTTGATGCCATGGCGGGCGTCGATCAGCACATAGACGCGCTTCAGCGTCGAACGGCCGCGCAGATAATCGAAGACGAGTTTTGTCCAGGCGTCGACCTGTTCCTTGGGCGCCTGGGCATAGCCGTAGCCTGGCATGTCGACGAGTGCGATCGGCGGGAGGTCGCCGGCCTCTCCGGAATAGCCATCCGGCACGAAATAGTTGAGCTCCTGCGTGCGTCCCGGGGTGTTGGAGGTGCGCGCAAGTCCTTTCTGCCCGACGAGCGCATTGATCAGCGACGATTTGCCGACGTTGGAGCGGCCGGCAAAGGCGATCTCCGTCGGACCCTCGGGCGGCAGGAATTTCATCGACGGAACGCCGCGGATGAAGATCCACGGCCGACCGAAGGTGGCGGCGGCGTCCCGATTGCTGTATTTTTCGGTCATGTCCTGACGTTCCTTTTTGCCCGGCCGGGATCAGGCTTTTGGCGCCGCTTGTCAAGCGCGCCGCGCCGTTCGCATCGTTTCGGATAGCGGCGTGCCGCGCAGGACAAAAAAGCCCCGGATGACTCTCGTACCGGGGCTTCAAGGCGAAGTGGGCTGCCGGCTATTCCGCCGGCTTGGGTTTCTTCGAAAACAGCGACTTCAGATTGTCGATGAGCTCGACCTTCACGCCCTGGCGCTTCATGATGATCGACTGCTGGACGATCGACAGCGTATTGTTCCAGGCCCAGTAGATCACCAGACCGGCAGGGAACGATGCCAGCATGAAGGTGAACACCACCGGCATCCAGGTGAACAGCATCGCCTGGGTCGGGTCCGGCGGCGTCGGGTTCATCCGCATCTGCAGGAACATCGTGATGCCCATGATGAGCGGCCAGACGCCGAGATGCAGGAAGGCCGGCGCATCGAATGGCAGCAGCCCGAAGAGGTTGATGATCGTCGTCGGATCGGGCGCCGAAAGGTCCCTGATCCAGCCGAAGAACGGCGCGTGCCGCATCTCGATGGTGATGTAGATCACCTTGTAAAGCGCGAAGAAGACCGGAATCTGGATAAGAATGGGCCAGCAGCCCGCCAGCGGATTGATCTTTTCCTCCTTGTAGAGCTGCATCATCGCCTGCTGCAGCCCCATGCGGTCGTCGCCGAATTTCTTCTTCAGTTCTTCCATTTTCGGCTGAACCTTCTTCATGTTCGCCATCGATGCATATTGCTTGTTGGCGAGCGGGAAAAAGATCAGCTTGACGACGATCGTGGTGATGAGGATCGCAACGCCGAAATTGCCGAAGAGATGGAAAAAGAAATCCATCATTTTGAACATCGGCTTGGTGATGAAGTAGAACCAGCCCCAGTCGATCAGCTTGTCGAAGTTCGGAATCGAGTAGGCAACTTCATAATTGTCGACGACCGGGACTTCCTTGGCGCCGGCGAAAACGAGGTTCTTGACCTCTGCCGACTGGCCGGCAGCGACGGTGACCGCATCGCTCTTATAGTCGCTCTGGTAGCGGGCGCGGCCGTCGGTAAAGTGGGAGAAGCGGATGTCGAAGGGCGTCTGCTGTGGCGGGACAATCGTGGCGGCCCAGTATTTGTCGGTGATGCCGAGCCAGCCGCCGCCCGTCGACTTGCCGGGTTCGACAGGCTGGTTGTCCTCGACCTTTGAGTATTTCACTTCCTGAAGGCTGCCGTCGGCCACCCCGATGAAGCCCTCATGCAGGACATAGACGCTCGGCGTCGTCGGCTTGTTGAAACGCGTGACGCGGCCGTAGGAGGAAAGCGAGACCGGCTCGGAGGTCCCGTTCTTGATGCTGTCGACGATCTGGAACATGTAGCGGTCGTCTACCGAGATCGTCCGGCGGAAGGTGATGCCCTTCTCGTTCGTATAGGTCAGCGTAACCGGCGTTGCAGCCGTCAGCTTGTCGCCGCCGGAGAGCGTCCAGACGGTCTGCGGGCCCGGAACGGAGCCGGTGGCATCGTTGCCGATGTAGCCGATCTCGGTGAAGTAGCCATCGGCGGTTTCGGCCGGGCTGAAGAGCGTGATGATAGGGCTCTTGGGATCGACCGTTTCATGGTAGCCCTTCAGCTTCAGGTCGTCGAAGCGCGCGCCGGTCAGGTTGATGGAGCCGGTAAGCGCAGGCGTGTCGATCTCGACACGTGGAGATTTTGCTATGGCCTGCTCGCGGCTTTCGCCGGCGCCCGGGGTCGTGCCGCCGCCCGGTGGCGACTGTCCCGGAATGGACTCACCCGGTGCCGTCGGCTGACCGCCTTGCTGCGCCTCGATCTGTTGCGCCTGCTGCGCCTGTTCCGCGGCAATGCGGTCCTTCTCGATTCTCGGATTGACATAGAAGAACTGCCAAGCGACGAGGATCAGTACGGACAGGGCAATCGCCACGAAATAATTGCGGTTGTTTTCCATCATGCTTTCCTGGAACCGGCCGTCGGCCGTTTCGGTTTCGGCTTGCTTTCGATGCGATCCTCGAGTGCCCGGGTCAATCGGTCGAAAGGGGCACTCAGGAGATCGCGTCGGGCGACAATCACATAGTCGTGTCCGGGTTTCATTGCAAACCCGGCGGAAAGCCGCACGGCCTCTTTGAGCCGTCGGCGCATCCGGTTTCGCTCGACGGCATTGCCGTGTTTCTTGGTGACGGTAAAGCCGACACGGGGCTGCGCTTCCGGATCATCCCTGGCGAGCACTTCGAGGAGGAATAGCGGCCCTTTGCGACTTTCTCCAGCCCTGACGGCCAAAAACTGCGGACGGCTTTTCAGCCGTCCGACAGGAACCTTGTGTCTGTCTGTCATATGCCCGGACATGTGGATTCGGGCAGGCTCGGCTCAGGCCGAGAGACGCTTGCGGCCACGAGCCCGGCGGGCTCCGAGAACCTTGCGGCCACCCTTGGTAGCCATACGTGCACGGAAGCCGTGACGGCGCTTGCGAACAAGCTTGGACGGTTGGTAGGTACGCTTCATTTATTTAAATACCGCGGTGTGCGGCCCTTCTTGAGTTTGCATTATGCAAGGAGCGTTTACGTTACGGGCATAGCTCCGCCCCTGGCGGCATGACCGGACGTGGCGGCTTATAGGGACAAAAGCCCGGCAAAGTCAATTCCCGCCGCACGCCGTCAGCACGCCGTCGGGGCGACCGGCATGGGCGGGACTGGTGACCGCCGGCGACGAGCCCCGACGGATGGGCATCGGTTCCTGCCGGCGGCGCAAGACACCGGAAGCGCCTCGGGTCTCGCGGATCGAGCATATCTTCCTGGCCGGCGAAACGAGCTGACCCCTTTTTGTCGCCGCTTCGCCGGATGATGGAATCGGTGGCGCGCGCATTCGGCGGTGGTTCGGACGCCGTCGGCCGCGACGAAGGGCAGCAGTCCTGATCGGCTGCTTCCGCCGTTTCACGGCAAAGTGACTTGTTCCGCCCGCCCGTTCGCGCTGTCTTCGAGGGTACGGATCATTCATCCGCTTCCATTCATGGCGGACCGACCTCGCCGAAGGCAAAACCGCATGGGCCCTGAACTGAGCGACAGCGCGGAAGACGAAGCCCCGGCGAACGCATCGCCGAGCCGGACTCGCGGCGTAGCCGACGGCGGTCGCTCGCCGTGGCGTTTTGCGCCGTTTGCGCTCCTCATCGCCGGCGGAGCGGCCTGCTATGCACTGGGCCTCCAGCGATATCTGACCCTGTCGGCGTTGGTCGACCACAGGGAGGCGCTTAGCGCCTATGTCGGCGCATATCCCCTTCGATCGGGTCTCGCCTTCATTTCTGTCTATGTCGCCGTCGTGGTCTTCTCGATCCCGGCGGCATCGGTGCTGACGATAACCGCCGGCTTTCTGTTCGGCTGCCTTCTTGGAGGCGTCATCGCGATCGCCGCCGCTTCCCTGGGAGCCAGCCTTCTGTTCCTGGCGGCGCGCGGTGCCCTCAGCGACCTGCTGCGACGGCGCGCCGGGCGCTTTATCGAGCGCCTTGCCGCTGGCTTTCGCCGCGATGCCTTCCACTACCTGCTGATCCTGCGCCTCGTGCCGGTCTTTCCCTTCTTCATCGTCAATATCGCGCCGGCCTTCTTTGACGTGAAGCTGCGCACCTTTGCCGCGGCGACTCTTCTCGGCATCGTGCCCGGCACTTTCGCCTATGCCTGGCTCGGCTGCGGCCTCGACGAGGTGATCGCCCATGCGGCGGCAAGCGGGCGCGCGTTGTCGCCGTCGGATTTCGCGACACGACACATTTCTCTGGCGCTTCTCGCGCTGGCGCTGATTGCGGCGCTGCCTCTCGTCTACAGGCGAATACAGCCGCGCCGGAGGGAAGACTGACTTGGGGCGTGGAGCGTGGCAGGGATACTCAAACCGGACATTTGCGTGATCGGCGGCGGCGCCGCCGGCCTTTCCGTGGCCGCGGGCGCGGCCGCCTTCGACGTGCCGGTCGTCCTCATCGAGCACGGCAAGATGGGCGGCGACTGCCTGAATTACGGCTGTGTGCCCTCCAAGGCGCTGATCGCGGCCGCGAAACACGCGCAGGCCGTCCGCAAGGCCGGAGCGTTCGGTCTCGTTGCCGCGGAGCCGGTCGGCGAAGGCGAACGGCTCAAGGACCGGATCAGCCGGGTCATCGCGGGCATCGCGCCGCATGATTCCGTCGAGCGGTTCACAAGCCTCGGCGTCGAGGTAATTGCGGAGACGGCGCGGTTCGTCGACGAGCGGACCGTCGCTGCCGGCGACCGCCTCGTACGGGCCCGGCGCTTCGTGATCGCCACTGGTTCCTCGCCCGCCATTCCCCCGATCAGGGGTCTCACGGAGACGCCATTCCTCACCAACGAGACGCTGTTCGAGCTGGACCAGGTGCCCCGTCATCTGGTCATCGTCGGCGCCGGCCCGGTGGGGCTGGAGATGGCGCAGGCCTATTGCCGGCTGGGTGCGCGCGTGACCGTCATCGAGAGTGCTACGGCGCTGGCGAAGGAAGATCCGGAACTGAAGGCGATCGTGCTCGACGCCCTCTGCGCCGAGGGTGTCGTCCTCCACCAGCGAACGACGATCCATTCCGTGACGCGCAGCGAGGACGGCGTGGTTCTGCGCTGCGAAAATGAAAGCGGAAGCCTCGACATCAAAGGCAGCGACCTTTTGCTCGCGACCGGCCGGACCGCCAATCACGACTCGCTCAATCTCGCTGCCGCGGGCATTCGGCACGATACCGCGCGCATCGAAGTCGGCGCGAATCTGCGCACCAGCAACCGCCGGGTGTATGCGATCGGCGACGCGGCCGGCGGCCTGCAATTCACCCACGCCGCCGGCTATCATGCGCGGCTCGTCCTGCAACAGATCCTCTTCCGGCTGCCGGCGCGTGAGATCCGCGCCATGATCCCGCGGGTCACCTTCACTGATCCGGAGCTCGCCCATGCCGGGCTGACGGAAGAGGAGGCGCTGGAGAAGTTCGGAAGCGTTGACGTCGTTCGCTGCGACTATTCAGACAATGACCGTGTTCGAATCGACGGCCTCGGGTGCGGGCAGATGAAGCTGGTGATCGGCCGACGCGGACGGATTCTCGGCGCCGGCATTGCCGGCGCGGGGGCGGGGGAAATGATCGACATCTGGGCCTTTGCCACTGCCAATCGTTTGACGCTCAAGAGCTTCCGTGACCATGTGGCGCCCTATCCCACCCTTTCCGAGATTGGAAAACAGGCAGCGATCTCCTATTATTCTCCCATGGCACGAAATCGCTTCGTCCGCACCGCAATCCGCATCTTGCGGCGCTTCGGCTGACGGCAGGGAAATTCTTCAAGCATGATAGAAGAGGCACGCCACGAGAATGCGACGGCGCCGCCCCGCGCGGCCGTTGGTTTTCTGCGCGGGCTCTCCGGCAAGCTGCTTTTGCTGACGGTCGCCTTCGTCATGCTCGCGGAAGTGCTGATCTTCGTGCCCTCCGTCGCCAATATGCGAATCCGCTGGCTTGAGGATCGGCTGAACACCGTCGCGGCTGCGGCCGTCGTCGTCGACGGTCTGCAGAATATCGAGCTGCCGCGCGCCGTGCAGCGCGAGACGTTGATGGCAACCGGCACCAAGGCAATCGTCATCCGGCGCAAGGATGCGTCGCGGATGATCGCCAGCGTGGATATGCCGCCCGAAGTCGACGGCGAATACGACATTGCCAATTTCACGGCGCTCGGCGCGGTGCGCGACGCTTTCGACACGCTGCTTTTCGGCGGCCATCGCATCATGCGGGTCTATGGACCGCTCGGCGAAAGCGATGCGACCATTGAGCTGGTGATGAAGGATGCGGGCCTGCGTAAGGCCATGCTCGTCTATTCGCGCAACGTTTTTCTGCTGTCGATCGTCATCTCGCTGATCACCGCGGCGCTGATCTTCCTCGCGATCAACCGTATGCTGATCCTGCCGATCAGGCGTCTGACGACGAGCATGCAGGAATTCTCCGACGAGCCATCGAACCCCGAACGCATCCTCGTCCCGCCCGAGGGCCGGGACGAACTTGCGGTCGCCGGCCAGCACCTCGCCAGCATGCAGCGTGAGTTGCAGAGAACCCTGAAGCAGCAGAAAAGCCTCGCCGAACTCGGCCTGGCCGTTTCGAAGATCAATCATGACATGCGCAACATCCTGTCCTCGGCGCAGTTGATTTCCGACCGACTTGCCGATGTCGATGATCCGGTCGTGAAGCGTTTCGCTCCGACATTGCTGAGGACCATCGATCGCGCGGTCGGCTACACGCAGGAGGTCCTTTCCTACGGACGCACCGCCGAGGCCGCGCCGCGCCGCCGCTTCGTCGCGCTTCGCCCGCTCGTCGACGACGTCTCGGAACTCCTGGCGATCGATGGCCAAAGCGGCATCGCATTCGAAAACCAGGTTCGCGACGACGTCATGGTGGATGCGGACAGCGAGCAGCTCTTCCGGGTCATTCACAATATCTGCCGCAATGCGGTCGAAGCGCTGGCGAACCATGAGCCGGAGGACGGGCGCGGTCGGGCGATCTGCGTTTCGGCGGTCCGAACGGGCAGCGTGGTGACGATCTCGATCGAAGATACGGGCCCCGGCATGCCGGCCAGGGCCCGCGAAAACCTGTTCGCCGCCTTTCGTGGCTCGGCCCGCTCCGGCGGCACGGGGCTCGGCCTCGCAATTGCCCGCGAACTGGTGCTCGCCCATGGCGGCACAGTCGCGCTCGTGGAAAAGCCGACGCCCGGCACGCTCTTCCGCATCGAACTGCCGGACCGCCCCGTCCGCCTCGACGCATTCCGCGCGAAAGGGCGCTCCTGAGCCGACAGCGTCGCGCGTTCGGGGCGATGCGCCAGGATGCGCCGGCCCCCGGACAATGCGGAGGGACGCACGGGTCGCCACCTGACCGTCGCAAAAATGAAATTTTTCCCGAAAGGCGCTTGCAATCCCCGAAAGGACGCTTTAGAGGATCGCCACGCAAGCGGTGGTCACCGCTTCCAAGACACGCACCCGTAGCTCAGCTGGATAGAGCACCAGACTACGAATCTGGGGGTCAGGAGTTCGAATCTCTTCGGGTGCGCCATTTTTCTTCAAAGTTGCACGAAATTCGCTACAGGGCGTTGGCTGCTTTGTGTCTTATCACAAAGGCCGCTCTGCATCTCTTCCTGAATCGAGGTCGATCGGAAGAGGTGGTGCAATGGATCCCGCCTGTTCCGCCGTCAGACCGAAGGATGGCTGAAGCGGGCGACTTGCGCACCCTTCATCAGGTTGCGGAAATTGGTGCCGCTCATATGCACCAGTGTCCGGTGGTCACCGCCTTCGAAATAGACATCGCTCGCCCTGTCGAGGCTTTCGTCGAGTATGACCGGTACGCCATAAGCCGATCCGATCGGCGGCACCGCGCCAATTTCGCAGTCGGAGAAAAGCGAACTGACCTCATCCTCGGAGGCAAGGCCCAAGCGCCTGTTCATGACGTCCTGCAATGTCGAGAGCTCGACGCGATGCGAGGCGGGAACGACGGCCAGTACATAGCCCATTTCGTGGTGCACGACCACGGACTTGGCCAGCCTGCTGCCCGGAACATGGGCGGCTTCGGCAGTCTGGCTCGATGTTGCGGTACGGTGATGAGCGACGGTGTCGTAGCTGACCCCTTCGCTGTCGATATAGTCCTGGAGTTTCTTAGCGATCGTCATCTTAGTCGCCCCTTCTGATAAGTCGCGACGCGTGAAACCATTCTGCCCTGATCGCCTTGGAAGTCAACGATGAATGGCCGGAACGCCGGCGCCGGTTTGGATCGCAGACGCCGGCCGCGTCAAAAGGGCGGCCTTATTTTCCGGCGAGGATATCGATCGTCCGGGCATCCCGTACTCCCTCGAAATAGTGCTCCAGTGCCCGGGCGAAGGCGCCGACGGTCGGGGCCGCGGCCTCGAAAAGGGTCATCGACGAGCGGAACTTGAGATCGTCCGGCCTGCCGAAGATCTCGAGGGCGCTGCGTCCCCTGACGGCGTTGACCGCTTCGGTGCACTCCAGGATACGGCGGCCGAGAAGCGGTTGCCGCAGATAGGCGATGGCCTCGTCCATGTTCGAGAGCGCGTAATATTGTGCCGTCGGCGAATGGCCGAGGCCCTGGATCTGCGGGAAGATGAACCACATCCAGTGGCTTTTCTTGGCGCCGGCCCGAAGTTCCGCCAGAGCAATGTCGTATACGCTCTCTTGCGCTTTGAGGAATCGTTCGAGATCGAAGGCCTCGCTCATGGTTGCCGCCCTGGAGCCGGTCACCACCCCGCCGGTTCTGCCTCTCGGCAGCACTGTCGGTGCGGCTCCGATTTTTCATCCCCGCAGACACGACCATGAACCTTGATCAGCCGCTCGTAAAGATCGGTACTGGCGGCCCGCCGGAAATGATGATGGAACGGCCGTCGCCGTGGCCGCGAAAAGAACGGCGAAAAGGCCGCTCATTTCTCCAACGAGACGATCGCCTTGCCGCGGCTGAGATCGGTGACGAGCGCCAGCACGTCGTCTACCAGTTCTTTTCGCATCTCGATCGTGAGCACGGCTCCGGTGTCCGTAAAGCTCTCATTGGTAACCGCGGCGCCGCGGCTGGCAAGCCGCGCCTTTATCAGCGCCAGGTCGGCGAAGTCACAGGCGACTGTCGCGCCTTGCCTGTCCACAAGTTCGATCTTCTCGGCCGTTCTGAGGCACAGTGCGGCCGTGCCGCCATAGGCGCGCATCAGCCCGCCGCTGCCGAGCAGGATGCCGCCGAACCAGCGTGTGACGAGGACTGCAACCCGATCGAGTTTCTGCCCGTCGATTGCAGCAAGGATCGGCTTGCCCGCCGTACCACTCGGCTCACCGTCGTCGCTGAAGCGATATGATCGCCCCAGGCGCCATGCCCAGCAATTGTGGTTGGCGGCGGGCTCGGAATGCGCGGCGAGGAAGGCTATTGCCGATGACTCGTCCTCAATGGGGCCGGCAATCGCGTGAAAGCGGCTCTTCTTGATTTCCTGTGTCGAGGTCTCGATGCGCTGGAGCGTGAACATCCGCTTTTCCGTGTTTTGGCGGTGATAGCGGATTGGTAGAAGGCGCGCCAGCAGGGCCTCGATTGCCGCACCTCGCAGCCGTGACCCGCATGCCCTCGCATGCGGGGAGAGGCTTGAGATCAGGGCATTCCGGAGAAATCGCTATGCGATCACCCGATTGCCATCAGGCTCGCATTGCCGCCGGCGGCCGCCGTGTTGATCGACATGGAAACCTCCTCGACCAGCCAGTTCAGGCAATAGGCGTCCGGATTGCGGGCGATCTCCTCGCTCGATACCGCCTGGACGAGGAGCAATGGGCCGGGCAGGGCGGCGATGGCTTTGTTGACCGCACGGATGCGTTCGCCATCCCCTTCGACCAGCGCGCCGGCGAAGGGGCAGTCGGCCGCCCAATCATTCGACCAGGAGACACGGGCGGCGACGCTGTGCGGCACGTCCTTGAGCGACGGTTGCAGGCCAGAGGCGGCGTCGACGACGACGCTGTTGCCGGTGGCAAGGGCGGCGGCGAGCTGATGGTAGAGGCCGCTCTCGGTCGCCGGAACGGTAAGGACACGCCCGCGCGGATGGAGCGCATAGAGATTGCGCTCGCCGACCGGACCAGGCAGCACCACGTCGAGCCCCAACGCCGAATTGCTGCCGGCATTGCGGGCGGCTTCGGCCGCCGCCGCCGCGCCCTTGTCGTCGAGCCATTTGGCGAAATCGCGCAGCACCGGATCCGTATGCACGGAGCTGTGCTGCGGCGGCACCGGCGGGCTCGTCACCAGCCGCCCGAGATAGAGCGGGCCGCCGGCCTTGGGCCCCGTACCGGAAAGGCCGCGGCCACCGAAGGGCTGCACGCCCACGACCGCACCGATGATGTTGCGGTTGACATAGAGGTTGCCCGCCTTGATGCGGTCGGTGACATGCGCGATGGTTTCGTCCAGGCGCGTATGCAGGCCGAAGGTGAGGCCGTAGCCCGTGGCATTGATATCGTCGATCAGCCGGTCGATGTCCTCGCGGCGATAGCGGATGACGTGCAGCACGGGTCCGAAGACCTCGCGTTTGAGATCGGACATCTTCTCGAGCTCGATGATGGTCGGCGGCACGAAGGTGCCGTGGCCGGTCTCTGCGGCAAGACCGATCTGCTCAACCTTGCGGCCGAGCCCGCGCATCCTGTCGATATGCTTTTCGATGCCCGCCTTGGCCTCGGCAGTGATCACCGGGCCGACATCGACGGAAAGCCGGTCGGTGCGGCCGATCTGCAATTCGTGCAGCGCCCCCTTCAGCATGGTCAGGATGCGATCGGCGACGTCCTCCTGCAGGCAGAGCACGCGCAGCGCCGAGCAACGCTGTCCGGCGCTGTCGAAGGCCGAGGCGATAACGTCGCCGACGACCTGCTCGGCAAGCGCCGAGGAGTCCACGACCATTGCGTTCTGGCCGCCGGTCTCGGCGATCAGCGGGATCGGCCGGCCGGCCGGCGAGAGCCGGTCGGCGAGCTGCGCCTGGATGAGGCGAGCGACCTCGGTCGAGCCGGTGAACATCACCCCGGCGATCTCCGGCGCCGCAACGAGCGCCGCGCCGACACGGCCGTCACCGGGCAGAAACTGCAGCGCGCCGGCCGGAACCCCGGCCTCGTGCAGAATTCGCACGCCCTCGGCGGCGATCAGCGGCGTCTCTTCCGCCGGCTTGGCGAGCACCGGGTTGCCCGCCACGAGGGCCGCGGCAATCTGGCCGGTGAAGATCGCCAGCGGGAAATTCCAGGGGCTGATGCAGACGATCGGCCCGAGCGGTGCGTGGGCAGGGCCAAGCGTGCGGCGTGTCTGTTCGGCATAATAGCGCAGGAAATCGATCGCCTCGCGCACCTCGGCAATGGCATTGGGAAGCGATTTGCCGGCCTCCCGCATGATGAGGCCCAGAAGCGTCGGCATCTGTGCCTGCATGAGATCGGCGGCGCGATCGAGGCAGGCGGCCCGTTCCGTCGGAGAGACCGCCGTCCAGCCCGGCGACGCGTCCGCGGCAAGCTCTGCCGCCCGCCGTGCATCCGCGTCCGAGCTCTCGGTCACCGAGCCGACCACGTCGCGATGGTCGCCGGGATTGGCGACGGCCCGTGTCTCGCCCGAAGCCGTGCCTGCGGCAAGCTGCGGCGCGGCGACCCAATTGACGGCGGCGCTCGCCTTTAGCATCTCCGTCAGCGACGCGAGCGTCGCTTCGTTGGAGAGGTCGAGCCCGGCGGAATTCGTGCGCGACTCGCCGAACAGCCGGGCGGGCAGCGCGATCTTGTCGTGTTTGGCGCCGACGACCGGCATGGCACGGACGATCTCCACCGGATCGGCGATGAGCTCGCTGACGGAGACCTTCGGATCGGCGATGCGGTGGACGAAGGAGGAATTGGCGCCGTTTTCGAGCAGCCGACGCACGAGATAGGCAAGCAGCGTCTCATGCGTGCCGACGGGCGCGTAGATACGGCAGGGCCGGTTGAGCTTGTCCGGACCGACAACCTCCTCGTAAAGCGGCTCGCCCATGCCGTGCAGGCACTGGAACTCGTAAGTGCCTACGCGAAAGTCCGTGCCCGCCATGTGGTGGATCGTTGCAAGCGTCTGAGCGTTGTGGGTTGCAAACTGCGGGAAGATCACGTCGGTGGCCTGAAGCAGCTTGCGGGCGCAGGCGATATAGGAAACGTCGGTGTGGATCTTACGCGTGAAGACCGGGAAATCCTCGAGACCGTCGAGTTGCGCCCGCTTGATCTCGGCGTCCCAATAGGCACCCTTGACGAGTCTCACCATCATGCGCCGGCCGGAGCGCCGCGCAAGATCGATGATGTAGTCGAGCACGAAGGGGCAGCGCTTGCCATAGGCCTGCACGACGAACCCCATGCCGTTCCAGCCGGCAAGATCGGCGTCCATGCAAAGCTCTTCGAGAAGGTCGAGCGACAGTTCGAGCCGATCCGCTTCCTCGGCATCGATGTTGAAGCCGATGTCGTATTGCTTGGCGAGCGCGGCGAGCGCCTTCACCCGCGGCAGTAGCTCGTTCATCACGCGCGCCGCCTGCGCCCGCACGTAACGCGGGTGCAGGGCAGAGAGCTTGATCGAAATGCCGGGGCCCTCATAGATGCCGCGGCCGGCGGACGCCTTGCCGATCGCATGGATGGCAGTCTCGTAGTCTTTGTAATAGCGCTCCGCATCGGCGGCCGTCGTGGCGGCTTCGCCAAGCATGTCATAGGAATAGGTGAAGCCCTTTTTCTCGAGCTCCCTGGAGCGCTGCAGTGCTTCCTTGATCGTCTCGCCGGTGACGAACTGTTCGCCCATCATCCGCATCGCCATGTCGACGCCGCGACGAATCACTGGTTCGCCGCACCGGGCGATGAGCCGCGTCAGTGCCGCTGAAAGGCTGCGGTCGTTGACGGTCGAGGTCAGCTTGCCGGTGACGACCAGACCCCAGGTGGCGGCGTTGACGAACAGCGAGCGGCCGCCGCCGAGATGCGCTTTCCAGTCGCCGTCGGAAATCTTGTCGCGGATCAGCGCGTCGCGCGTCGCCGTGTCGGGAATGCGCAAAAGCGCCTCCGCCAGGCACATCAGCGCAACGCCCTCCTGGCTTGAAAGCGAATACTCCTGCACCAGACCTTCGACGCCTGAGCCCGAGTGCTTTGCCCGCAGCGCCTCGGCCAGCTTGCGGGCAGTTTTCGCGGCGGCCGCCCGCGTCTCCTGCGGCAATGTGGCCGCCTCGACGAGTGGCGGCAGGCATTCCGGCTCCGGCCGGCGATAGGCGGCGGTGATAGCCCGGCGAAGCGTGCTCTGCGGCCGGATCGGCGGCGCGAAGTCTGCAAAGGGAGCGGGGGCGGATTCGCTCGCCGGGGCTGATTTCTGAAGCTGCGTTTGGCTCATTGGATGCGGTCCTTCACACCGGGCGCGCAGGGCGGCTGGCACCTTGCGATTTCGTGGCTAGAAGATACGCCTTCTCAAGCCGAACATCCATCTGCCAAATTCCAGCGTTCTTGGTTTATATCTCTACAGATGGCAAAACTCGCCGGATGGTATACGGAGCAAACGGGGAATGCCCGTATGTTAGCTCCTCAAGCGGCGCTCCCGAACAGGCGGTCGCGCGCGATCAGGCATTCGTCATCGCCGGGCATGCATGTCCGGCAGACGATCGGCCGAACGGCATAGATGGCGCAGCCGACGGACTCCCCAAGGGTGCCGGCGAGTGCCGTGCAGCGATCGTTGACGCAGCGCATTCCGCCGAGATCGGACGCGACGAATTGCGCCGGAATGCGGTCGAGTTCCGCCTCCGTCTCCAGCGAAAAGCGCGGCCAATCGGCCGAATAGGCGCAGCATGCGCCGCAGCTCTGGCAGTCGAAATCCTGTGCGGCAGAAAAGGCGTTGGTCATGACGCCAGCCTAGCGCATCGGTCCGAAAACCGGAACCGATTTCCGGAAAGCTCCATGCGCAGATTCAAAGCGTTGCAGCGACATTGCGCGTCCGAATGCGGTGCTGTAGCACGATCCGGAAGGGGCCGGGATGCCGTCGCGCTCGCATATGAACGCGTATGACTTGATGCCGAGACCGGCAGCCAATCTACAGATACGCCTGCTCCGTCAATTGAGCCGCTCGTTCCTTCCCAAGGCTGCGGGACGAACTGCGCCGCCTATCGCTGTCCTATTCGCGCTGAGCGTCTGGCCACGTCCGGCCGCGGTCAACCACTGCGCCGCCAGTGCCTCATCGACGGTCGTGCCGATGCCCTCGCGGTAGGCGATAGCGAGATGGTAGGCGGCAAGGCTGTTTCCTGCGGCGGCGGCACGTCTGTAAAAATCGAGAGCCGCCTCCGGATCGCCGCGTTCCACAAGCCGCACACCGTAATTGACCATCGCGAGCGTGTGGCCGTTTTCTGCGGCCTCGCCGAGAATGCCGAACGACTTCAGCGTTTCCCCGGCCCGCTCGAGAACACGGGCCAGTTGGAACTGTATGCGCGGGCCACCCTGCTGGTTATAGGCTTCGCGGCAGGCGGACAGTGCAATCCCGATGCGGATATCCTCGGACGCGACGGGCGCAAAGGCCGGATTGCGCTCGCGATCGGCTTCGCTGCCTGCCTCCCTGTCGCACAGCTCGGACACGGAAAGGTCGTTGGCATGCGCGGGCGCCACCGCCACAATGAAGGCGGTTGCTGCGACAATGCACGCGTTGGCGACCGGCATTTGGGGTTTCGTGCGCTTCATCGACGATTACCTCAATCCTTGTCACAAGGTAAAACCGTCTTGCTGCCGCGGCTGTTCCGAGGGAAACTGCCGGCCTGTCGGCGGATTTCCGCGAATGGGGCCGGTCTCGAAAACAGGGAGCGCTGCGATGAGGCGGCGGGGAAATCGATGCGGCACGGATATTTCGCAAGGCGCGCATTCATCGGCGGCGTACTCCTCGTCGGCCTCGCCGGCGGATTTCCGGCGGCGCAGGCAGCGGTGATCGGTAAGGCACAGAGAATTCGCGGGAACGTTCGTCGTCGGCAAGGTGAAGAGGAGGAGCGGCTTGCCGCAGGCGGCGCCGTTCTCGACCGAGACTATGTCGCCACCGGCATCAACAGCTTTGCCGATCTCGCGCTGAGCGAGACGCGCATTCTGCTCGGACCGCAAACGGAACTCCTGATCGACCGCTTCATCGCCGGCAAGGGCGGAACGCTCGAACTCGGGGTCGGCCGCATGGTCTTCGAGCGGCCGGAGGGGGCGCCGAAGATCGACCTGGCGGTGCGGACCGCCTTCGGCATGATCGGCGTGCGCGGCACGAAATTCTTCTGCGGCCCCAGCCGCTCGGCCGCCTTCGCGGTGTTCGTCGAGCACGGCGCTGTCACGGTGCAGGGCGGCGGCGTCGAGCGGACGGTCTCCGCTGGCGAGGGCGTGGATTTCGAGCGGCCCGGCGCGCCTGCGAGTGCGCCGACGCGCTGGGGGCAGGCGCGCATCCGCGAAGCCTATGCGAGCGTCGGGTCACGGTAGCGTCCCGCGAGACCACTGCATGCCTCAGAATATCGACGCGCCAGCTCACCGGCAAAGGCTTGCAGCAACTCGGCTACAGCGACTTTTGCGAGACGCGTGTTGCCGTAGGGACCGTGAAAAGTTCCATCGTGCCGAAGCCGCGGATGTCGTGCCGACCGAGGGATTGCATCGCTATGCTGCATTGCCCTGCGGCGGCCGGGCCGATGCAGATCGCAGTTCCGAGAAACTTGTTCGCCTCCTGAAGCCGGGCGGCGAGGTTCACGGCATCGCCATGGGCCGTATAGTCCAGTTTTCCGCCTGCGCCGACTTCCCCGAGCACCGCCGGCCCCGTCTCTATGCCGATGCGCGTCCTGCCGAAACCCTGTTTGGCGAATTGCGGCCGCTTGCGCATCTCCTCCGTCAGAGCGTGAATGGCGAGGGCGCAAGCGACCGCCGCGTCGACGTGATCCTTCAGATCCTCCGGCGCATTGAAAAAGGCGTGCACGGCATCGCCCACCACCTTGTCGACCATGCCGCCATGACGGGAGACGAGCGCATTTACCTCGGCGAAATAGATGTCGAGTAGTGCCACGAGGTCGCGCGGGGCGAGCTTTTGCGACAGCGCCGAGAAGCCTTCAATGTCGGTGAAGAGGGCGGTCACGACGCGTTCTTCGCCCGCGACGCGGCCATCGTCCGGTTCATCGATGTAGCGAGCCACCACGGATTGCGGCAGATATTGCGAGAATTTCTGCCGGGCGAGCGCCTCTGCACGGCGCACGCGGCCAAGCTGCAGCGCGCTTGTGACGATGAGGACCGCCGACAGGGCCGCCGAAACGCTGACTGCGTCGACGAGCAAGCCGGTTGCCGCGTAGATGGCGCCGGCGCCGGCGGTGACGGCAACGATGCCGATGAAACCGGATGCGAGCGCCGCCAAGGGGCGGAGCTTCGTCGCGCCATAGGCTGCGAGAATGCCGGCGGCGAAGCTGAACAGCGCCTCGTAAAACGACAGACCGCCGCCGCGATAGGGTACAAAGCCCGTCATGATCGCATTGGCGATGTCGGCATGGATCTGCACCGACGGTTCGAGCGGCATGGAGGCGGTGGGTCTCAACCCGCCGAGGCTCGGCACGCTGCTGCCGACGAACACGAGTTTGCCGGCGAGCCGGCTTCGATCGATCCGGCCGGCCATGATGTCGGCCGCCGACAGCGTGCGTGCGGCTATCGTCTCCTGCGAACTGGCGACGAAGCGAAGATTGCCGCTTTCATCGAGGGGAATGACGGCGTGGTCGAGCCGGAGCCATGCCGGTTCTCCGCCGAGCACCGGCGTGCTGCTTCCGGCCGCGAGCCGGCCCGCTTCGATGCCGAGAGCCGGATAGGCGTCGTTTCCGAGGATGGCGTAGGCCTGCGTGCGCCGGACGCGCGCGTCCTTGTCGCCGACGAGAAACGCGGCGGTCGCGGCCTTCGCCCGTTCCATGAAGCCGGGACAGGAGGTTTCCGCGCCTTGAATGAACCAGGTGCCGGGAACCGCAAGTGGCCGCTGCAGGGCGAGTGGCGGAACGGGTTGCGGGCGTTCCGGCATGTGGTCGGCAGCCAGGAAGCCCAGGACAACCGGCGCGTCGCCGATCGCCGAAGCAAGCGCGCGATTGGCCGGCTTGGCCGGATCGCAGTCGGAACTGAAGACGAAGTCGACGGCGATCGTCTGCGCCCCGGCTGCCGCAAGGCGCATGAGAAGGCTGGCGGTCGCGGCCCTATCCCAGGAGCCGGCGCCCGTTTCATAGGCCTCGCGATCGATATCGACGACGACGATCCCCGGCGAACCGGGCGAGGCAACCATCTGGGTGAGACTGTCGAAGAAGAGCTCGCGCTGGGTACCGAACACGGCCTCCGCATAGAGGTAGAGCATGACCGCCGCCACGAGGCTCGCGATGATCCCGCCTGCAAGCGGGCTGGAGCGATGATGCAGCCGGTGTGTCAGGCTCAAAAGGCCTAGTCCTCCTCCGGATCGGCTATGTTCAGCAGGCGTTCGATGTTGCAGGAGACGATCCCGTCCGTACGCCTCAATGCGCCGTTCTCCTCGAGCCACAAGATAGCACGGTTCACCTTGGGCCGACTCGCACCGAGAATGGATGCAATATCGGTCTGGCTGAGCGCCAGGCGAAGATTGGCGCTTTCGGGCAGCTCATTGCCGTGGATCTGTCTCAGCGTCGCCAGGAAGAACCGCGCAACCCTGGCGTTGAGATCGTAGAGCGCGATCGTCTCCAGCCTCTCGGTCGTATCGCGCAATTGTGCACAGAGGAAGCGGATCACGGCCTCGGCTGTCCTGGGCCTTCGCGTGATCAGGCCGACGAAATCCATCTTGCCGATCACATAGCCTTCGGCGGCGGTGACCGCGGTGGCATCCGCCGAGCGTGGCCGATCGTCGAGCACGGCCATTTCGCCGAAGAGCGCACCGGCCTCGTGCTGGCGCAGTATGAGCTCGCGGCCCTGGGGCGTAAACAGCGAGATCTTGATCCGACCGGAGACGACGACAATCATGTAGTTGCCTTCGTCGCCACGCTGGAAAATGACGGTGCCCGCGGCCCACTTCCGATAGCTGGCGATATCGGCAAGTTCGCAGAGCGTTTCATTGTCGAAATCTTCGAATATCGGGAAGGACCGCCAGAATGCGGGACTCCGGTTGACTTCGGCCATGAGATTTCCCCGTGTTCCCTGCAGTGCGTCGCGCGGCGATTCTTTATGGTGTCGTCCTCTCTTGCAACAGAAAAGCGCGTCAGCGTCGGGTGATGTCTCGCGTGTTGACGACCGTGCGCATCTGTCTTCGTGCGGTGAACGATCTGTTTCCGGGGCGGCGGCTAGATCAAACGGAAAATACTGGTACTTCTGTTGCCAAACTTGTTTCCAACAGGAGCCTCGCGCATGTCCCAGAATGTCATCGTCCTCATCGGGCGCATTCTTCTCTCGATCATCTTCATCACCTCCGGCTTCGGCAAGCTCGGCGATCCGTCCGGAACCGCGGGCATGATCACCAATGCCGGATGGCCGGCGGCGACCCTGCTCGCCTATCTCGCCGGCATCTTCGAATTGGCCGCAGGTCTTGCCGTCCTCGTCGGCTTCCAGACGCGGATCGCCTCTTACCTGCTCGCCGCCTTCTGCCTGGTCACCGCCTTCGTGTTTCATGGCAGCGCCATCAACATTCCGGACTTCCCCGAAGCTGCGAATGGCCTGCTGTCGGTCTTCAATCAGATCATGATGATGAAGAACATCACGATCGCCGGCGCCTTCCTGGTGCTGGCCGGATTTGGTCCCGGCGCCTTCTCCGTCGACGCGCGGTACGGCAAATCGCTTGTGGCCGCCTGAGCGTCTGAGCCACTATCGGAAGAAGGAACCCGCCGGCGGCGCTGGCGGGTTTCTGTTATCTGCCCGGGTAAATCACGCCCTTGCGCAGGATGACATTGCCGTAGAGCCGCGGTTCGCTCGTCTGCACCACGGTGTGGGCGGCCTTCACCCGCGGATAGAAGTCGGCGCCGAGGAGTGGCACGACCGGCCGGTCCGGCTCATGCCTGCGGCAGCACTCGATGATGTCCCGATGCACCGGGTCGAGCACCTCCTTGTCCTGCCTGACGGTCGCGCGGAAGATCGCTTCGGGCGCGAAATCGTCGATTGGTAGAAGGCTCAAGATGGCGTCGAGAACGGGGATGAGATGGTGCCCATCGAGCCGCACCAGCCGGCGCGCATGCTCCTGTCCCGGATAGTTGCCGTCGACGAGGGCGATCTCGTCGCCGTGCCCCATCGCTCTCAGCGTCGAAAGCAACTCCGGACTCAGGATGGGGTCTATTCCTTTCAGCATCGGCGTAGAGCCTTTCGTCTAGAAATCAACATGGCCTGCTCAAAGCTCCTTGAAGAGAACATTGGTGTCGAGCAGGTAGCGTGAAAAGAGCGGCAGGCTCGCGCCGCCGATCGCACGGGCGTGGCTTCCAACCGCGCCCTCGACGAGATCCGGCACCGTGACGCCTTGCAGGTCGAGCGTCGTGAGCGCCTTGCGCGTCGCCGCAAGGAGCCGTGACTTCACCCATGGCGGGAAGCCGCCATCGATCACGGCGGCGGAGAAGTCGATGATCGAGGCGGCCGAGACCACGGCCTGGGCTAGAGCGGCCGCTGAATCCTGAATCCAGATTTCGAGCGGTTCGCCGAAGTCGATCCAGTCGTCCGCCGAATACCAGAGCGGCTTCGGATCGACGCCATGCCCGCGCAGAAGCTTCTCAAGTACGAAAACCGAGGCGATCTTCAGCAATTGCGTCGTCCTGCCGTCCTTGCCGGAAACCGGCAGCGGACCGACGGCACCGGCGGTGCCGGTGCGGCCGGAGAACAGGGCGGAATTGATGACGACGCCACCGCCGATGAACGAGCCGATATAGAAATAAACGAAGTCCGGATAGTTGGCGCCGACGCCGAAGGCGAGTTCCGCACCGCAGGCGCTGGTGCCGTCGTTCTGCAGGAAGACCGGATATCGGCTCCTGCCGGCGATCGCCGCAGTCAGGTCGAAATCGCGCCACTTGTCCATCTCTTCGCGCGGCGCGCCGACCTCCTCGGCCCAGTTCCAGAGTTCGAAGGGGGTGGCGATGCCAATGCCGGCAATGCGCTTGCGCTCCTCGGGCTTAAGCTGCGCTTGCAGCTTCTCCGTACCGTCGATGATGAAGGCGACCAGGTCCGCGGGCAGCGGATAGGCATGGATCTGGTGAAGATGCAACCGAATCGATCCGACGAAATCCATTAGCACCAGGTCGGTGCTGCGCCGGCCGATCTTGACGCCGAAGGAAAACACCGCATCGGGGTTGAGGCGCATTGGGATCGAGGGTTGGCCGACACGGCCGCGCACGGGATCGCCGCGGATGAGCAAGCCGTCCGACTCGAGCGCCCGCATGATGACGGAGACGGTTTGCGCCGACAGACCGGAACGGCGCGCGATCTCCGCCTTCGAAAGGCTGCCGTGGCGACGCACCAGCGACATGACCAGCCGCTCGTTATAGGCGCGCACGCGCGTTTGGTTCGCCCCACCGCTCGGGTCGATCACATCCGGCTGTAATGCCCCCCTGAGGGGATCTCCTGTCACTGACATGCCACGGTCTCCTCCCGTTGGCAGCACGATTCTCAAAGTCGAGCAAGAGAGAATCGCGCAGTGTTTTCAAGGTCGTTGAGCCTTTCGCCAAACGGCGCCCGCCCAAAACGCCTTCTTTTTGTATATCTGCGCCTGTCGTGCTCGCCTGACCCGCGGCTCGATTCCGGCCTATCCACCGCAGCATGCCACATAATAATAATAATTCAATTTGATTTATTTATTGACACTCTCGAAGTTTGGTGTTTGAGTGATCGTCGGAAGCGCCGCTCGCGGAGGAGAAACTGCGAGGGCGAAGCCCGGAGCCGGTGCGCCGGCATGTTCAAAACCTTGGGAGGGTTTTATGAAGAAAACTGTAGTGTCTGCCGCCATGGGTGCGCTTGCTCTCGGCGTTGCCTTCGCCACGCCGTCTCAGGCGGCCGATGTTTCCGCCTGCCTTATCACCAAGACCGACACCAATCCCTTCTTCGTCAAGATGAAGGAAGGTGCGACCGCCAAGGCCCAGGAACTCGGCGTCACGCTCAAGTCCTATGCCGGCAAGATCGACGGTGACTCCGAAAGCCAGGTTGCCGCAATCGAGACCTGCATAGCCGATGGCGCCAAGGGTATCCTGCTTACCGCGTCCGACACCAAGGGCATCGTGCCGAGCGTGCAGAAGGCGCGCGACGCCGGTCTGCTGGTCATCGCGCTCGATACGCCGCTCGAGCCGATCGATGCCGCCGACGCCACCTTCGCGACTGACAATCTGCTCGCCGGCAAGCTGATCGGCCAATGGGCGGCCGCAACGCTCGGCGATGCCGCCAAGGATGCTCGCGTCGCCTTCCTCGATCTGACGCCGGCGCAGCCTTCCGTCGACGTCCTGCGTGACCAGGGCTTCATGATCGGATTCGGCATCGACCCCAAGGATCCGAACAAGATCGGCGACGAGGACGATCCGCGCATCGTCGGCCATGATGTCACCAACGGCAACGAAGAGGGCGGGCGTACCGCGATGGAGAACCTTCTGCAGAAGGACCCGACCATCAACGTCGTCCATACGATCAACGAGCCCGCTGCCGCGGGCGCCTATGAGGCGCTGAAGGCGCTCGGTCGCGAGAACGACGTGCTGATCGTTTCCGTCGATGGCGGTTGCCCGGGTGTCAAGAATGTCGCCGAAGGCGTCATCGGCGCGACCTCGCAGCAGTACCCGCTGATGATGGCGGCGCTGGGCATCGAGGCGATCAAGAAGTTTGCCGATACCGGCGAGAAGCCGGCGCCGACCGAGGGCAAGAACTTCTTCGACACCGGCGTTGCGCTCGTCACCGACAAGCCGGCCTCTGGAGTCGAGTCGATCGACACCAAGGAAGGTATGGAGAAGTGCTGGGGTTGATCGCCCCTCGATTTCGGAACGATGCATGACAGGGAAGGGCGGCTGCCGGCCGCCCTTCGCGTAAGCGCCAGGTCTTTGACAAGCCGCGAAACCTGGGCAAACCTTCTCGAGCGGGATCAAGGAAGCCGCAAAGCGTTTTCCACGTGCGTCCCGCTCCGGCTCTTCGGTCCTGCCATCGAGATCGGCAAAGTTCCGAACCTCGCCGCGATGACCGGCGGGCCGCGCATCCTGCAGCAATGCGACCCCCTTTGGGAGTGGGGTTCACGGGAGGAATCTCCATGAGCGAGCCAAACACAGCCGCACAGCCATCCCAGGAATTCGAAAAGGTCCTGGTCAACAGTTCGACGGAGGTGGCGTCCTTCGATACGCACGACAAGTCGCCGCTTCAGAAACTCCAGCATTTCCTTCACTCAAGCCCGGCCGCCGTGCCTCTGATCGTGCTGGTCCTGTCGCTGATCCTCTTCGGCGCGATCCTCGGCGGCAAGTTCTTCTCCGCCTTCTCGATGACGCTCATCCTGCAGCAGGTGGCGATCGTCGGCATCGTCGGGGCGGCCCAGACGCTCGTGGTGCTGACGGCGGGCATCGACCTGTCGGTCGGCGCCATCATGGTGCTGTCATCCGTGATCATGGGTCAATTCACCTTCCGCTACGGACTGCCGCCGACGCTGTCAGTGCTTTGCGGCTTCGCCGTCGGGGCACTCTGCGGCTACATCAACGGTACGCTCGTCGCGCGCATGAAGCTGCCACCCTTCATCGTCACGCTCGGCATGTGGCAGATCGTGCTTGCATCCAACTTCCTGTATTCGGCCAACGAGACGATCCGCTCTCAGGACATTTCCGCCAACGCCTCGATCCTGCAATTCTTCGGCCACAGCATCCGCTTCGGCAATGCCGTCTTCACCTATGGCGTCATCATCATGGTTCTCCTCGTGTGCCTGCTCTGGTACGTCCTGAACCATACCGCCTGGGGGCGCTATGTCTATGCGGTGGGCGACGATCCCGAAGCGGCCAAACTCGCCGGTGTCGACGTCAGGCGCATGCTCGTTACGGTCTATACGCTGTCCGGCCTGATCTGCGCCCTGGCCGGTTGGGCTCTCATCGGCCGCATCGGCTCCGTCTCGCCGACCGCCGGCCAGTTCGCGAACATCGAATCGATCACCGCTGTGGTGATCGGCGGCATTTCGCTCTTCGGCGGGCGCGGCTCCATTCTCGGCATGCTCTTCGGCGCGCTGATCGTCGGCGTCTTCTCGCTCGGACTTCGGCTGATGGGCACCGATCCGCAATGGACCTATCTGTTGATCGGCTTGCTGATCATCATCGCCGTTGCAATAGACCAGTGGATCAGAAAGGTAGCAGCGTGATGGCACAGGAACCGATTCTCACCGCCCGCGGTCTCGTCAAGCGCTATGGCCGGGTCACGGCTCTCGACCACGCCGACTTCGATCTCTACCCCGGCGAAATCCTCGCTGTGATCGGAGATAACGGTGCCGGCAAGTCCACGATGATCAAGGCGATCTCCGGCGCGCTCACACCGGACGAAGGCGAGATTCGCCTGGAAGGCAAACCGGTGCATTTCCGCTCTCCGATGGATGCGCGCAACGCCGGCATCGAGACGGTCTACCAGAACCTTGCCTTGTCTCCGGCGCTCTCGATTGCCGACAACATGTTCCTCGGCCGGGAGATCCGCAAACAAGGGGTCATGGGCAAGTGGTTTCGCACCCTCGACCGCGGGGCGATGGAAAAGCAGGCGCGCGCCAAGCTCTCCGAACTTGGCCTGATGACCATCCAGAACATCAATCAGGCGGTGGAGACGCTTTCGGGCGGCCAGCGCCAGGGCGTCGCCGTGGCCCGTGCGGCCGCTTTCGGGTCAAAGGTCGTCATCATGGACGAGCCCACCGCCGCACTCGGCGTCAAGGAAAGCCGGCGCGTGCTGGAACTGATCCTCGACGTGCGCCGCCGCGGCCTGCCGATCGTCCTGATCTCGCACAACATGCCGCATGTCTTCGAAGTCGCGGATCGAATCCACATCCATCGCCTCGGCCGCCGCCTCTGCGTCATCAATCCGAAGGATTACACCATGTCGGATGCGGTCGCCTTCATGACCGGCGCCAAGGCGCCTCCCGGCGAGGCGCTGGCGGCATGAACCTGCAGTCCTTGCGGGACGAAATCCTGAAACGGGCGGCGGATGCCGGCCGTTTCATCGTCGCCATTGCCGGGCCCCCCGGAGCCGGCAAGTCGACGCTCGCGGAAGCCCTGGCCGCCTCGCTTGCCGGCGCGGGAGAAGGCGTCGCGGTGCTTCCGATGGACGGCTTCCACATGGACAATGCCGTCCTCGATGAGAAGGGGCTCATCGCCCGCAAGGGATCGCCCGAGACCTTCGACGTGCGGGCGTTCCTGACGACGCTTGCCGCTGTGCGCGCCAATGACGGCGAAGTGCTGGTTCCGGTCTTCGATCGTTCCCGCGAACTGGCGATCGCTTCGGCGAGGATCATCGCGCCGCAGACGAGGATCATTCTCGTGGAGGGCAATTACCTGCTGCTCGACGAGGCACCCTGGAACAGACTCGCTGGCGCCTTCGACTATTCGATCTTCATCGACCCGGGTATCGAGGTGCTCGAACGGCGATTGCTCGAACGCTGGTACGATCACGGCTATGGTGACGAGGCGGCGCGCGAAAAGGCCTTCGGCAACGATATACCGAATGCCCGCCGCGTCATCGGTAGCCGCCGGCCGGCCGATCTCGTGATACGGGATTTCTGAGGGATGCCATTGTCTTCGGCGGAGCAATGATGATATCGAGGCGCGGTTTCACCACATGAGCGACCGCCTTTGAAGCGCATCGGCTGGCGCTCCAGCGCCGCACGCGCGCGAGCATCGGGAGAACGCTGACATGCAAGAGCTCGTAATCAGACGCCCGGACGATTGGCATCTTCATCTTCGCGACGGAGGCATGCTGCGCGGCGTCATTGCCGACACGAGCCGCCATTTCGCGCGCGCCATCATCATGCCCAATCTGGTGCCGCCGGTGGTCACGTCCGCCGATGCGGCCGCCTATCGCGAGCGCATCCTCGCCGCCGTACCTGCGGGCGATCGCTTCCAGCCGCTGATGACACTTTACCTCACCGAGACCACCGATCCGAACGACGTGGAAACGGGCTTCAAGAGCGGCCTCGTCAAGGCGGTGAAGCTCTATCCGGCTGGCGCGACGACCAATTCGTCGAGCGGCGTGCGGGACATCGAAAAGGCGATGCCGGTGCTGGAGCGGATGGCCGAGATCGGTGCACCGCTCTGCGTCCATGGCGAGGTGACGGCGGCGGATGTCGATATCTTCGACCGCGAGGCCGTGTTCATCGAGAAGGTGCTCGATCCGCTTCGCCGCCGCCTGCCGGAACTGAGGATCACGATGGAACACGTAACGACGAAGGACGGCATCGACTATATCACGGCGTCGAAGGCCAATCTCGCCGGCTCGATCACCACCCATCATCTGATCATCAACCGCAACGCCATTCTCGTCGGCGGCATCAAGCCGCACTACTACTGCCTGCCGGTTGCCAAGCGCGAAACGCACAGACTGGCGCTGAGGGCGGCGGCGACTTCCGCCGACAAGCGCTTCTTCCTCGGCACGGATTCCGCTCCGCACGCCGATTCCATGAAGGAGTGCGCCTGTGGCTGCGCCGGCATCTACACCTCGATCAACACCTTGAGCTGCCTGGCCCATGTCTTCGAGGAAGAGGGCGCGCTCGACCGGCTGGAGGCCTTCACGTCGCTGAACGGCCCCGCCTGGTACGGCCTGCCTGCCAACGAGGAGAAGATCACGCTGCGCAAGCGGGAAGAACGGGTTCGCTACCCCGCCAAGATCGAGACGGAAGCGGGTCCCATCACAGTCTTCGATCCGATGTTCCCGCTTCACTGGGCGGTCGTCTGATCGGTTTTTTTAGGGGGTGACTTCCGGTCAGCCCTGGAAGGAGAGGTCATGTTTTCAAACGCGTTCACCGACAAGGCGGTGATGGCCGAACTGCTCGCGAAGATGCTCTGGGAAATCAGGGCCGTACACTTCCGCGCGGACGAGCCCTACAAGCTTGCCTCCGGCATGGCGAGCCCCGTCTATATCGACTGCCGCAAACTGATCTCCTACCCGCGCATCCGCTCGGCGGTCATGGATTTCGCCGCCGCGACGGTCCTCGGCGAGGCCGGCTTCGAGCAGTTCGATGTGGTTGCGGGCGGCGAAACCGCCGGCATTCCCTTTGCGGCGATGCTCGCCGAGCGTCTCGGGCTTCCGATGATCTACGTGCGCAAGGCGCCGAAGGGGCATGGCCGCAACGCCCAGATCGAGGGCCACATGCCGGAGGGCGCGCGTGTGCTGGTGATCGAGGACCTGACCACCGCGGGCGGTTCGATGTTCAAGTTCATCGATGCGATCCGGGCGGCCGGCGGTATCGTCGAGCATGGCGTTGCCCTCTTCTACTACGACATTTTCCCGGAAGCGCGTGCCGACATGAAGTCCAAGGGCGTCGACCTGCATTACATCGCCACCTGGCGCAACGTGCTTGCGGTCGCCCGCAAGCAGGCGCTCTTCGACGAGAAGATGCTGAACGAAGTCGAGGCCTTCCTCAATGCGCCGCTCGACTGGTCGGCCCGCAATGGCGGCGTCGGCGCGCTTGCGGCCAAGTGACAGCCGCGCCCGCTCAATCAATTTGAATACCCATAGGGAGGACAGTCATGATCGTTTGCTGCGGAGAGGCCTTGATCGATATGCTGCCGCGCGAGACGCCGTCCGGGGAAAGCGCCTTTGCGCCCTATGCGGGCGGGGCGATTTTCAATACGGCGATCGCGCTCGGGCGCCTCGGCATTCCGACCGGCTTCTTCACCGGCCTTTCCGATGACATGTTCGGCGACATACTGCGCGAGACGCTGAAAGCTGCGAATGTCGATTTCAGCCCCTCTGCCACCCTGCCGCTGCACACGACGCTCGCCTTCGTGAGGCTTGTCGGTGGCCATGCGAGCTATGCCTTCTTCGACGAGAACACCGCCGGACGGATGATCACCATCGATCATCTTCCGGCGCTCGGCGATACCTGCGAGGCATTGCATTTCGGCGCGATCAGCCTCATCCCGGAACCCTGCGGCTCGACCTACGAGGCACTGATGCGGCGGGAGTACGAAAAGCGGGTGATCTCCTTCGACCCCAATATCCGCCCGGGCTTCATCACGGACCGGCAGGCCCATCTTGCTCGCATGAACCGCATGGCGGCGATGTCCGACATCGTCAAGTTCTCCGACGAGGATCTCGCCTGGTTCGGCATGGAGGGAAGCCACGACGCACTTGCGGCCGAATGGCTGGCGCGCGGCCCGAAGCTGGTGCTGATCACCAAGGGGGCAGAGGGAGCGGTCGGTTATACGCGCGACCATAAGATAGAAGTCGCAGGCGAGCGGGTGAGCGTGGTCGACACGGTCGGCGCCGGCGACACTTTCGACGCAGGCGTGCTGGCCTCGCTGAAGCTTAGCAATCGACTGACGAAGCAATCCGTGGCGAGCCTGGACGAGGCAGGCGTTCGCGCCGCCCTGACGCTCGGCGCCAAGGCGGCGGCCGTCACGGTGTCGCGCGCCGGCGCAAATCCGCCCTGGCGGCACGAAATCGGACTTTGATTGCCGGATGTTTCCATTGCCGGATAGGAAGAGCCAGACGAGGCGCCGATGCCATCGGCGCCTCGAATGGTTTCCGGTCAGCGCGCCGCCTGCAGGATCGCGGCAACGAGACCCGCGGTTGAAGAATCGTGGCCTTCGGCGCTCTCCTTGCCTTCGACCACCGGCAGCAGGCCGGTCGCAAGTTCCTTGCCGAGTTCGACGCCCCACTGGTCGAAGGAGTTGATGTTGAAGAGCGCGCCCTCGACGAAGACGCGATGTTCGTAGAGCGCGATCAGGCGGCCGAGCGCGAAGGGATCGAGCTGGTCGTAGACGAAGGTGAGCGACGGCCGGTTGCCGGTGAAGACGCGGTGCGGCGCGATCCGGTCGGCCTTTGCCTCGTCCATGCCCTTGGCGGTGAGCTGCGCCTTTGCTTCGGCAAGCGTGCGGCCCTTCATCAGCGCCTCCGATTGCGCCAGGCAGTTGGCGATCAGAAGCTCGTGCTGGTGGCGCAGTTTCTTTTCATGCCCGTTTGCGGCGATCATGAATTCGGCGGGAATGATGTCCGTCCCCTGGTGGATAAGCTGATAGAAGGCATGCTGCCCGTTGGTGCCGGGCTCTCCCCAGACGACCGGTCCGGTCGCAAACTCCGCCGGCGTGCTATCGAGCGTGACGGCCTTGCCGTTCGATTCCATGTCGAGTTGCTGCAGATAGGCGGGGAAGCGCGAAAGGCGCTGGTCGTAGGGCAGGATCGCCCGTGACGGATAGCCGAGCACGTTGCGATGATAAAACCCGAGGAGGCCGAGCAGCATCGGGATGTTCTCGCGAACAGGGGCGCTGCGGAAATGCTCGTCGATCGCATGGCCGCCGTCGAGGAATCGGCCGAAATCCTCCTTGCCGATCGCAATCATCAGCGGCAGGCCGATGGCCGACCAGATCGAATAGCGCCCGCCGACCCAGTCCCAGAAGCCGAAGACGCGGGACGCATCGATACCGAAGGCGGCGACCTTGTCGAGCGACGTCGAAACGGCCGCGAAATGATTGCCGACGGCCGCTTCGCCGAGCTTGTCGGCAATGAAAGCGCGGGCCGTTGCCGCATTGGTCATGGTTTCGATCGTCGTGAAGGTCTTGGAGGCGATGATGAAGAGCGAGGTTTCGGGGTCGAGGAGCTTCAGCGTATCGGCAATATGGGCACCGTCGACATTGGACACGAAATGCAGGCGCGGGCCGTCATGAAAAGGCGCAAGAGCCAGCGTCGCCATCACCGGACCGAGGTCCGAGCCGCCGATGCCGATATTGACGACGTCGGTGATCTTCCTGCCGGTGGCGCCCTTGAGGCTGCCGGACCGCACGTCCTCGGCAAAGCCGCCCATTGCTTCGAGAACGGCATTGACGTCGGGCATGACATCCTTGCCGCCGACGAGGACCGGTCGGTTTCCTCGGTTTCTAAGTGCCGTGTGCAGCACGGCGCGTTCCTCGGTGATGTTGATGATGTCGCCGCGGAACATGGCGTCGCGCTTTTCTTCGACCCCGGCGCCCTTCGCCAGCGCTTCGAGCCCTTCCAGTATCCGGTCGTTCACCGCGCATTTCGAATAATCGAAGAGGAGATCGTCGAACCTCGTGCTGAAGCGGGAAAAGCGGTTCGGATCGGCCGCGAAGGCGGCGCGGATATCGGTTGCATCGGTCTCGCGTGCAGTGGCTTTCAGGCTTTCGACAAGCGCTTTCATCGCAGGGCTCCTTGCATCGGAATTGGCTGCGATAGCTAGTCGGTTTAACCGCGGCAAATCAAGGGCGAGTGTGCGCTGCAGCGAAAAAAGGCCGCCTGCCGACGGCCTTCAACGCGATCGCTGCTCCGTCGGTCCTGGCTAACCGCGCAAGTCCTTGCGCAGGATCTTGCCGACATTCGATTTCGGCAATTCGGGGCGGAACTCGACGAATTTCGGGCGCTTGTAATTGGTGAGGTTCTCGGAGCAGTGGCGCTTGACGTCCTCTTCCGTGAGGTCCTGATCCTTGCGCACGACGAAGAGCTTGACGGCTTCCCCCGAATGCGGGTCGGCGACGCCGATGGCGGCGCATTCCAGAATGCCCGGATGAGTGGCCACGACCTCCTCGATCTCGTTGGGAAAGACGTTGAATCCGGAAACGAGGATCATGTCCTTCTTGCGGTCGACGATCTTCACGAGCCCGGCGCCATTCATGAAACCGACATCGCCGGTGCGAAAGAAGCCGTCCGGCGAGATCGCCCTTGCCGTTTCGTCGGGGCGCTGCCAGTAGCCGGCCATCACCTGCGGACCGCGGATGCAGATTTCGCCGATCTCGCCGATCGGCAATGCCTGACCGTCGTCGCCGCGAATTTCCACGTCGGTGGAGGGAAGCGGCATTCCGATGGTGCCGGTAAACTCGTCCGTATCGAGCCGGTTGGCGGTGGCAACCGGTGAGGTTTCCGATAGCCCATAGCCCTCATGGATCGGGCAGCCGGTCATCTGAAGCCAGCGTTCCGCGACCGGCCTCTGCACCGCCATGCCGCCGCCGAAGGTCAGGATGAGCGACGAGAAGTCGAGCTTCTGGAACTCGGGATTGTTCATCAGCGCATTGAACAGCGTGTTGAGACCCGGGAAGATGTTCGTCCGGTATTTGCCAAGTTCCTTGACGAAGGCCGGGATGTCGCGCGGATTGGGGATCAGGATATTGTTGCCGCCGAGCGCCAGCCCCATCAGCGAATTCACCGTCAGAGCGAAGATGTGATAGAGCGGCAGCGCACACATGAAAGTCAGGCTTTCCGGACGCGGCTTGCGCAGGAAGGCCGTGTTCAGCCAGATATCCATCTGCGCCATGTTGGAGAGAAGATTGGCATGGCTGAGCGTGGCGCCCTTGGAAAGGCCGGTCGTGCCGCCGGTATATTGCAGGAATGCGACGTCCCCGGACGTGACATTGGGTTTCCTGAGCGTGAGCGTCGCGCCTTTAGCAAGCACCGTCCTGAAGGAGAGATGCCCAGGGATCGACCAGGCGGGCACGAGCTTCTTCACCCGGCGCACGACAAGGTTGACCAGCAGGCCCTTGATGCCGAGCATATCGCCCATGCTGGCGACGACCACATGCTTGATCGCGGTGCGGGCGACCACCTGCTCGACCGTGTGAGCGAAGTTTTCCAGAACGAAAATCGCCTTGGCGCCGGCATCGACGAGCTGATGCTCGAGTTCGCGGGGCGTATAGAGCGGATTGACGTTCACCACCGTGTAGCCGGCCCGCAGGATGCCGTAGACGATCACCGGGTTCTGCAGGATGTTCGGTAGCATGACGGCGACCCGGTCGCCCTTTGCGAGACCCAGCGACTGGAGCCAGGCACCGATCCTGCCGGAATAGGCATTCAGATCGGCGAAGGTCAGGGATTTGCCCATGCAGGTGAAGGCAGGGCGCCAGGAATATTGCGCAACGGCGTGGTCGAAGAATGCGCCGATCGACTGATAGGCAAGGGAGCCGATATCACCGGGCACGCCCGGCGGATAGGAACTGAGCCAGATCTTTTCCCCGCTGGACCCTGCCTGCTGCATGCTAGCTTCCGCCATGCCCTCTCTCCCTCTGGTCGCCAACGAACGGCTGTGCTCACGGCGAAGAAAAGCCCTCCAGATCTTCCTCTCCGACGAAGATGCTGCTTTTACTGCGCATCTTCAAGCAGTATCCCGATTATATGACTTTGACGTAAACGTCAACAAGCGCAAATACCGAAGGGGACGTGATCCCGCCTATATCTGCCTGTCATGTGCTTCCGCTACAGGAGGCGGAACGCGACGTAGCGCCGACAGTGAAGCGATGACGATGAAAGCGAATTGAATCGGCCTTCGACCAGCACGATGTATTGCAGGCATTCCTTAACCGAAACCGTTTCAGGGAAGCATGCGGGGCGAACTTGCCGGAGGGGCGGCGCCGGAAGCGAATGAACGTCGCCGGCGCGAGACGGGCTGGCAAGGCCATGGGTTTGCTGTAATGTTGCTAAAAGACGGAGGAATGCAGGTGCAGTTGGGCAATCGCGAGCGAGACAATCCCCCGGCGGAGCCACGGCTCTTCGGGCAGCCGGCCCATTCACGCTCCGCCCTGGTCCTGCCGATCTCGGCGGCCCGCTGGCTGCTCGTGCTGGTGCTGCTCGCCGGCGTCTATTTCTTCCACGGCTTCGTGGTGCCGGTGCTTGCCGCCGTCGTCATCGGCTTTGCCAGCTGGCCGATCTATYGCCGTCTGCTGCAGGCGGTAAACGGCAATCGTACGCTCGCCGCAACCATCGCCATCGTCTCGGTGATTGCCTTCATCGTAGTGCCGATTTCGATCGCGGCGGTCTACGCGGTGGACGAGGTTCGCGACTGGCTCGTCTGGGCGGTGGCGACCAACGCGAACGGGGCGGCCGTACCCGGCTGGCTCGCGACGATACCGATGGCGGGCGACTGGCTCGGCGAGCAATGGGTGAAATATGTCGGGCATCCCGGGGCGCTCGGGGAACTGGTTCAGCTCGTCAGCGGCTCCAATATCGGCAATATTTATCGCGGCGTGCTGGTCATCGGCAGTTCCGCCTTCCACTCGTTCCTTACGCTCTTGTTCATGCTGATCACGCTGTTCTTCGTCTATCGCGACGGACCGTCGTTTTCCAAGCAACTCGACCATCTCGGCGAACAGATCTTTCCGATGCGTTGGGAGCGCCTGTCGCGCGTCGTCCCGCTTACCATCAGCTCGACGGTGACTGGTATGGGCATCATCGCGATCGGTGAGGGCATCGTGCTTGGCGTCGCCTATTGGCTGGCCGGCATGCCGTCGCCGGTGACGCTCGGCATCATCACCGGCATCATGGCATTGGTGCCGGGTGGTGCGCCGCTCTGTTTCACGCTGGTGTCGGCCTATCTCGTGGCGAGCGGCTCGCCCGTACAGGGCGTCGCCCTCTTCGTCTGGGGAACGACGGAGCTCTTCATCGTCGACAAGACGCTGCGCCCGAGGCTTGTCGGCGGTCCGATCAAGCTGCCCTTCCTGCCGACCTTCTTTGGCCTCGTCGGTGGCGTCAAGACAATGGGTTTCCTCGGTCTTTTCGTGGGGCCGGTGCTCATGGCACTGCTCGTCGCCATCTGGCGCGAGTGGATGCACGAGGTGACCAGCAGACAGGAGGCGACGGCGGAACCGATAAAACGGGTGGATCTCTCAGCAAAATGATGTCGGTGAGGGCGGTCGCCTTGCCCGCGATTGACCGGATGCCGCCCCCGATCCTGAGGCGACCCAGTTTGATCGAGGCACGGGCACGTCTTCTGCCGGATCGGTAGAGGGTGTCTGGGATGCCAGCCAGGCCCGCCGCCCTCTTGGCACTTGCGTCGATCCATGATGGCGGCTCCCGTGCCGATGCCGTGCGTCTCGGCAGCGTCGTGGTGCAGATCGTGCGTGACTGCGTACGCGATTCAACGCGCGGCCTGACGGGATGCGAGAGATTAAGGCCAATCAAAATATCGGGTGCAATATCGGGTCGACGGATTCGGCCTGTCGGGCGGCGGCCCCGCCACGCATAGCCGCCTCTGCCCATCCCAGAAGCTGTCCGGTTCACGCGTTCGCCCATGCTGCGCCTGATCGAACGGAAGACCCGCTCGAAACTGGGCCGTGGAGGATGGTTGGAGCGCAACGCGCCTGCTCACTGCACCAGCCGAATCGTGCCGGGATAAGTCAGCGCATTGTTGGCGAGTTCAGTGCTGCAATCCATCTTGAAGGCCGAGTTGCCCGTCAGCTTGATTTGCTGGGAGATCAGTCTTATGCACTCGCCGCCCGTCGAACCATTCCCCGAAAATTGCAGTTCCGAAGCGTCCGGCAGGTAGACGATCCCGGTAATAGATGACTTGCTATTCCCGTTGATGATCGCCGGCTCAGCATTTCCGTGTTCGGCGACAATCGAGAAGCCTGCCCAGTCCCCAATGAGCGAGGGCGAAATATTGAAGGTGGCCCCGCCCCGGATCAACAATTGGGCGCCATTCATCAGAAAGAAGGTCACGCCCTTGCCGGTGACCACCGCCTGGCCGTCGAGTTCAAGGCGCCCGCCGTCGATGACGTAGTTGCCTGGTTGGAGATTGATGGCTCCCTTTATCCCGAGGGTGCCATAGGTTCCCGGTTTCAGCGTCACGACATAGCCGTTGGCGTTCTTCGGCGTCTGGCCGGTGCCGTTGCAACTACCGTTGCCACCACCGCCGGTGATATAGTTCACGCCGCAGCCGGAGAGATCGACCCAGGCCGATGTCTTTGGCAACGCCTTTCCCGCAAAGGGGTCCGGGACGCGCGGCGATCTTTCGACCCCGTGCTGGCAGGCGAGCGTGACGGCCTTTGCCGCGCCATCGATGCTGCCCGCCGCATAGAGACATTCGGCTTTCAGCCTGCTCGTCCCCCCGACATAGATCGAGTCATTGCTGTTCGAATTGGAAACGATGGCGCATCCGGTCATGTCCACCGTCGCACTGCCGCTGACTTCGAATGCCCGCGCAGCGGTGGTGTTGAGCGCCAGGACACAGGCCTCGGCATTCGCCGCTCTCACGGCCACAGCCCGACGGAGGATCTGCAATGGCGCGCGCACCAGGAACATCGACTGGTGGTTGAAGGCGAACTCCGCCGTGGCCGTGTCTTCGTTGGCATTGCGCCCGAATTTCACCGACAGACCAACCTGCTCGGTGGTGCCGGAGGTTGAGGCGGTTGCGGGCGGCGAATAGTTGCTTAAGAAGAACCTCTTGCCTTCCCGGTAGGCGGCGTCCTGGGCCGCCCCTTCTCCATAGGCCCTCACGGAGCTTATTGCCGCTGCGTCCAGCGCATTCTGGACTCTCTCCGCTTCGAGGTAGGCGCCGACGAGGTCGGTCGCCAGCGCGGCCGCCCCGATGATCGGCACTAGGGCGATTGCGCCGAGCACCGCGAAATTTCCATCCCTGTTGCCTGTCAACCTCCTGAACTGCATGCGGAATCTCTCGGCTCTCATGGCCTCTCTCCGACACGGGGAAATACAGGATTATTCAAGCATTTTGTGTTGTAGAATTCGTTAATCCGAGATTCGACCGACTCTGAGTCTTTCGGCGGCTCTGCTGCGGACAGGCGTCCATGGGGCGTGATCAGACTTCACGCGTGAGTGAGGACGACGACGTTCTCCGCCCTCTCTTTTCGTTTCGGTGACCCAGAATGTTACCCCAAGCCCGAAGCGCTCACCGCTTCCAAGCGAATTGTACTTCCAGGTGCTTGAAAGAATGGTGCCGCTTACGTGACTCGAACACGTGACCCCATCATTACGAATGATGTGCTCTACCGACTGAGCTAAAGCGGCCCTTGAGGCGGTTCTGCGGGACGTGCCGCGGAACGAATGTGAGGCGCTGATAAACGCAAAGCGGCAAGATTTCAAGCCATCAGTTTCGAGAACTTGAAATTTCCTTGTGTGCGCGCCGATCGCTTCGGAGCGACAGCCCGAGGCGGGAGCGCGCGGCGTCGTATTCGCGCTCCAGACGGTCGACCAATTGCGCGACTGGACCGATCTCGCGGACTGCGCCGATACCCTGGCCGCAGCCCCAGATATCCTTCCACGCCTTGGCGCCGTCGGCGGCGTTGCCGAAGTCCATCTTAGACGGGTCTGCCGCCGGCAGGTCGTCCGGGTCAATGCCCGCGGCCCGGATCGAGGCCTTGAGATAATTGCCGTGAATGCCGGTAAAATAGTTGGAATAGACGATGTCGGCGGCGCCGCTGTCGACGATCATCTGCTTGTAGGCGTCGCTGGCACGCGCTTCTTCCGTGGCGATGAAGGGCGAGCCGATATAGGCCATGTCGGCGCCCATTGCCTCGGCCGCCAGGATCGCGCCGCCGGTGGCGATCGCGCCGGAGAGGAGCAGCGGCCCGTCGAACCAGGCGCGGATTTCCTGGACGAGCGCGAAGGGCGAGAGCGTACCGGCGTGGCCGCCGGCGCCGGCGGCAACCGCGATCAGCCCGTCGGCACCCTTGCGGATCGCCGAATTCGCATGGCGGTTGTTGATGACGTCATGCAGCACGATACCGCCATAGGAGTGAATTGCATCGTTCACCTCCGGCACTGCGCCGAGTGAGGAAATGACGACCGGCACCTTGTATTTGACGCAGAGCATCAGGTCCTGCTCGAGGCGGGTGTTCGACCTGTGGACGATCTGGTTGACGGCGAAAGGGGCCGAAGGCCGGTCCGGGTTCTTGGCATCGTGATCGGCGAGCGTTTCGGTGATCTCGGCCAGCCACTCGTCGAACTGCGCTTGCGGACGCGCGTTGAGAGCCGGGAAGGCGCCGACGATCCCCGCCTTGCATTGGGCGATCGTCAGCTTCGGATGCGAGACGATGAAGAGCGGTGCTGCGAAAGCGGGCAGTCTCGTCGTTGCGGAAAGAATTGGCGGCAACGGCATCGGGCATCTCCATTCGTGGAATTGACGTTCGCGTAAACGTCAAAATCGATAGCAGCAACAGGCGCTGTTTGCTAGGCCTGACGTGGGCGGTAATCGTCTTCCCCGAGCGTTCTCGGTGGGAAGGGCGCATGCGCAGGTGTCGGCTTTTCCCGTGTGAGGCGGACGACGACGCAGCCGGACTTGCAGTTTCCGAAAGCAGCGGTTACCCAATCCTTAATGAAACCAATGGCGTCGGGAAAGAGGCCGCCGATCGTTGGGCCCGAGATATCGATTGCGCAGAAGGGAGCTGACGTGAGCGGACTTGAGACTGCGATCAGAAATGCGCTGGAACGTTCGGACCGGAGCAATGCGGAGACACGCGCGCGCATCTATCAGTCGGCACGCCAGGCGCTGGAAAACGGCCTGCAGAAGCAGCAGATCGAGGACCCGGAGATCATCGCCAGACAGCGCCATCGGCTCGAAGCGGTGATCCACGCGATCGAGACGGAAGAGCGAGCGGCCCTCAAGGCGCGCACCGCTGCTACCCCTGTCGTCAGTCTCGCCGATGTACGGCCCGGACAGGTGAAGTCTGGCGGCGATGCCGCCGGCGCTGAAGCACCGAGGAATCGCGAGCCGCAGTTGGACGGCGATGCCCGGCCGGCTGCGCAGACCGATGGGGGCCTCCAGGCGTTGCGAGCGGAGCGGGACGGGCCGACGGTTTCCGCGCGACCGGCCAGCGGACAGGCGAGGCCGGACGACGGTGCCCAGTCCGGCCCGGCTGCGCCTGACCTCGGCGTCACGGACAAGCGCCCGCGGAAGCGTGGACGCGGACGCCTTCTGTCCTTCCTCATGGTTGTCACGACTCTCGCCGCTGCGGTCGGTGCCGCCGTCTGGTGGGTTCAGTCGAACGACCTGCTGAAGGCGCCCGCCGACACCAATGTCGCGAACCCGCCGCCAAGCGTCGAAGCGGAGGATTTCAGTGGGACAGCCCTGCCGACGCTGGGCGCGCAGGAAGGCTTCTCCTCCGACTGGATCGAGATTTTCACACCTGCAGACACTGCAGCCCTCAAGCCGGCCGCGCGCGCCAAGATGGAACCTTTGGACAATGACGGCGGCGCCCGCGTCCGACTGACTTCGATGGCCGCGACGGAAGACGGCGACGTGGCCATCGAAATTCCGGCGGATGTCTTGTCCGAACTCTCGGGCAAATCGTCGACTCTGGCGCTAAGCGTCAAGGCGTTGCCCGGCAAGGCGACGGAATTCGCCGTCGAGTGCGATTTCTCCACGCTGGGCGCCTGTGGCCGCCATCGCTTCACTGTTCACGACGAACGGCTGGACATGCTGTTCAAGGTGTCCTTCGACCGGAGCCTCGCGCCGAACAGCCCCGGAAGGCTGCTGATCAACAGCGACGTCAGCGGCGACGGCAACAGCCTCGACCTCTACGCGATCCGCGCGCTGCCGGGACAGTGACCGGCTACTGCATGTCTCCTTGATCGAGTTCGATCTAAGCGCCGCGCGTCTGATTAGAGCATTTTGCAGTCAGGTGGAATCACCTGACGTCGCACAAATGCGGCAAAAATGGATCGAGCGGCAGCGCGAACGTACGTGAGCGCATGCCGCTCTAAAGGCGCGCCGCCGGGGGCTCTTGCGCCGTACCGTCCGTCACTTTAGGAAGCCCGGGCCGAAGCCGATGATCTTGTCGTCCACATCGCCGATCGCGGCCTTGTCCTTGCCGTCGTAATCGAGCGTCGAGAGCATGTGGCGGATCAGGTTGATTCTCGCCCGGCGCTTGTCGTTGCCGCGGATAACGGTCCACGGCGCCTGATCCGTATGCGTCTCCTTCAGCATCCGGTCACGCTTCCTTGTATAGTCGTCCCACTTGTGCAAGGCGGCGATGTCCATCGGCGACAGCTTCCAGATCTTCAGCGGATCGTGCCGGCGATCGTGGAAACGCTTCAATTGCATCTCGCGGCCGATATTGAGCCAGAACTTGAAGAGATATATGCCGTCCTCGGTGATCATCTTCTCGAAACGTGGGACCTGCTTCAGGAAATGCTCGTACTGCTCCGGCGTGCAGAAACCCATGACCGGCTCCACGCCTGCACGGTTGTACCAGGAGCGGTCGAAGAGAACCGTTTCGCCCGCCGTCGGGAAAGTCGCGACGTAGCGCTGGAAGTACCACTGCCCACGCTCGGTCTCCGTGGGCTTCGTCAACGCGACGATCCGCGCCGAACGCGGGTTCATATAGGCCATCGTGGCGTGAATGGCGCCGCCCTTACCGGCGGCGTCGCGCCCCTCGAACACGGCCATCACGCGCTTGCCGGTCGCCTGCAGCCAGAACTGCACCTTGACGAGCTCGATTTGCAGCTTCTTCAGCGTCTCCTCGTATTCCTCCTCCCCGAGTTTCTTCTGGTAGGGATAGTCGTCCGAGGCGAAGGCTTCATCGTCGATCCATTTCGGCAGTTCCGGATTGTCGATGTCGAAGACCCGGGTCTTGCCGCCGATCTGGAGCTCGACCGCCCGGCTTCCCGGCTCGGCCGCGTTCGTTGCCTGTTCAAGTGACATTCGACGGCCTCCCACTGCCATTGGATTTCGCCGAGGAGGCCATAATCACGTTGCGGATTCAAGCATGTCGTGAAAATCATGTCATGAAGCGCCGCTATCTCTCTGTCTTTACCGGCGAATCGTCGCGGTTCTGGGAGGCGGCAAAGTGAGCGATGAGGGAATCGTGTTGGATGGCGCGAAGGAGCTCTGGCGGACCCTGCTGCCGAAGCTGAAGGCGGAACGCCCAATTCTCGGCCTTTCAGTGGTGCTTGCCCTGCTTGCGGCGCTTGCTGGCGTCCATGTCCTGGTCATTCTGCCGTTCTGGATTGTGTTCGTGGCGGCCATTCTCAATCGGAGCGAGCCGGAGGAGCAGCCGGCTCCTCCCGCCGTGGCGGCTACCGCCGAGGAGGGGAGCGATCCGCTTGTTCCGGTGTTGAACGCGCTCGATATGCCGGTGCTCGTCATTGCGGCGGACGAAACCGTCCTCTTCCAGAACAATGCCGCCGAAAAGACCTTTGGCAGGATCCCTCCCGATAGCTATCTTGCCGCCCGCGTGCGCTCACCCGACATCCTCGACATGGTGCGCGAGACCATCGTCACCGGCAAGGTCAATCAGATCGAGCATACGGAGCGGCTGCCCTCGGACGCCGTTTATGTCGTGCGGGTAGCGCCGGCCGATATCGGCGGCGGCGATTTCGGCCGGCGCGTTTTCCTGCTCACTTACCGCGACATCTCCCAGGCCCGCCGCATCGACCGGATGCGGTCGGACTTCGTTGCAAATGCCAGCCACGAGCTGCGCACGCCGCTCGCATCCCTGCGCGGCTTCATCGAAACGCTGCAGGGGCCGGCCCGCAACGACTTGAAGGCACAGGAGAAATTCTTCGGTATCATGCATGAGCAGGTCACGCGAATGAGCCGCCTGGTCGACGATCTCCTGTCCCTGTCGCGGCTTGAACTGAGGTCGCATATTGCACCGGACGAAACCGTCGACCTCGTTCCACTGCTTGGCCATGTCCGTGACGGCTTGGCGCCTCTGGCCCGCGATCTCGATGTGACGATTTCGCTCGACGCGCCCGAGACCCCGGTCGTCGTCAAGGGCGATCGCGACGAACTGATCGAGGTCTTCGAGAACCTGATCGAGAACGCCTGTAAGTACGGGCAGGAGGGCCAGAAGGTCGACGTGCGCCTGACCGGGGGCGGGGATGGGCAGGCGGAGGTGGTGGTCACGGACTACGGACCGGGCATCCCAGCGGAGCATGTGCCGCGCATTACCGAGCGTTTTTATCGGGTTAACGTGGAGGCGAGCCGATCGAAAAAGGGGACGGGGCTGGGCCTGGCGATCGTCAAGCACATCCTTACGCGTCATAGGGCTCGTCTGCTCATCCATTCCGAGCTCGGAAAAGGAACTGTCTTTACCGTCCGCTTCTGACATAAAAATCCGGCGGTAATCGGCGACGCCTGAAATTATACAATAATTTCAGTGACTTGTCCTGTCACAAATGTTTCATGAAATTGACATAAAAGATGTGGGCATCGGCAGCTAACTAGGGCCTGCCGATGACACGGCAAGAGAGCGCTGGAACTCAAGGCGCACCAACACAAGCCCACTCCGGGAGAACATCTATGAAAGCTCTAACATTCACTGTGGCGGCGCTGGCTGCTTCCGCCGCTTTTGCGGGCGCAGCAGCGGCTCGCGATCAGATCCAGATCGCCGGATCTTCCACCGTTCTTCCCTACGCTTCCATCGTGGCCGAAGCCTTCGGCGAAAATACCGACTTCCCGACCCCCGTCGTCGAGTCCGGTGGTTCGGGCGCGGGCCGCAAGAAGCTCTGCGAAGGCGTGGGCGAAAACACCATTGACATCGCCAATTCCTCCTCGCGCATCAAGCAGTCGGACATCGACACCTGCGCTGCAAACGGTGTCAAGGAAATCCAGGAAGTCCGCATCGGCTATGACGGCATCGTCTTTGCCTCGGACATCAATGGTCCGGAATACGCCTTCACTCCGGCCGACTGGCACGCCGCTCTGGCCGCCCAGGTCGTGAAGGACGGTAAGCTCGTCGACAACCCGTACAAGGCCTGGAACGAAATCCGCGCCGAGCTGCCGGCTCAGCCGATCCTTGCTTTCGTCCCGGGCACGAAGCACGGTACCCGCGAAGTCTTCGACGAGAAGGTCATCAAGGCCGGCTGCGAAGAGGATGGCACGCTCGAAGCGCTGAAGGCCGCCAACAACGGCGACGAGAAGGCGGCTGAAAAAGCCTGCATGGCTCTGCGCACCGATGGCGTTTCGGTCGACATCGACGGCGACTACACCGAGACGCTCGCTCGCGTCGACGCCAACAAGAACGGCATCGGCGTCTTCGGATTGTCCTTCTACCAGAACAACACCGACAAGCTGCGTGTCGCCACCATGAACGGCGTGACGCCGTCCGTAGAGACGATCGCTTCCGGCGAGTATCCGGTTTCCCGTCCGCTGTACTTCTATGTGAAGAACGCTCACCTGGACGTCATCCCGGGCCTGCAGGAATATGTCGAGTTCTTCGTGTCGGACGAAATGGCCGGTCCGGACGGCCCGCTGGCTGCCTACGGCCTGGTCTCCGATCCGGAGCTCGCCAAGACTCAGGAAGCAGTCAAGGCACGCAAGCCGATGGGCCCGCTGAACTAAAACTTGAAAATGCCTGGCGGCGCAATGATTGCGCCGCCAGTCTTCAACCTTGTCAAAGGATGCGGGCAGGATGAGTGTGAGCATCATTATCCTTGTCGTGCTGGCGCTTTCAGCACTCGGCTATTTCCTCGGCAGGCGGCGCGCCCTGTCTCTTGCGGCCGAGAGCGGCAGAAAACTTCACTCCCTTCCCGGCTATTACGGTCAGACCGTCGCTCTGTTCGCTGCGGTTCCGGCCTTTCTGCTCATGATCGCCTGGCTGTTCGTCCAGCCGATGATTATCGACGCACGCGTCGACAGTATGATCCCGGACAGTGTCATCCCCGAAGGTGGCGCGCGAAGCCTGGTAATTTCGGACGTGCGCCGCATCGCCGGCGGTCTTGATGCAGTGCTGGCCAGGAATTCTCTGGACGAAGGCGCGCTCACCGATGGCAGAGTCGATTTCTCCACCGTCCGCGACCGCCTCGCCGAAGTCGGCATTGCGCTCGGGAACGACGCGCCGACCGAAGTCTTCGAAGCTGCAAAAGTTTATCGCCAAGGCGCCAAAATCGGCACGTTGGCCATGACTCTCGCCGTGCTCGTCCTCTCCGTCGGGCTTGGAGCATGGTCCTTCACGCGCATCCGCCCCGACATGCGCGCCCGCAATGTCAGCGAGGCATTTATCAAATCGCTGTTGATCGGATCCTCGACGATTGCAATCCTCACCACCGTCGGCATCGTCGCCTCGCTGGTCTTCGAGAGCATCAACTTCTTCCGGATGTATCCGGCATCCGAGTTCTTCTTCTCCACCGTTTGGAATCCGCAGTTCCGCGGCGGTTCGGAGCTTGGCATCCTGCCGCTGCTCTGGGGCACGCTCTACGTCTCATTTGTGGCCCTCCTCGTGGCCGTCCCGATCGGTCTTCTAATCGCAATCTACCTTTCCGAATATGCGAGCAAGCCGCTGCGGAGCGTTGCCAAGCCGGCGATCGAGGTGCTCGCCGGCATTCCGACGATCGTCTATGGTCTCTTCGCCCTCATCACCGTCGGCCCTTTCCTGCGCGATTGGTTTGCCCAGCCGCTTGGCCTCGGCAACTCGTCCTCTTCGGTGCTGACTGCCGGTCTCGTGATGGGCATCATGATCATCCCATTCGTCAGTTCGCTTTCCGACGACATCATGAACGCGGTGCCGCAATCGCTGCGCGACGGGTCCTACGGCCTTGGCGCGACGCAATCCGAGACGATCAAGAAGGTGATCCTGCCGGCAGCCCTGCCGGGCATTGTCGGCGCCGTCCTGCTGGCGGCAAGCCGCGCGATCGGCGAGACGATGATCGTGGTCCTTGGCGCGGGCGCGGCCGCGAAACTTGATCTCAATCCTTTCGAGGCGATGACGACCGTGACGGTGAAGATCGTCAGCCAGCTGACCGGTGACACCGAATTCGCAAGTCCTGAGACGCTGGTCGCTTTCGCCCTCGGCCTCACCCTCTTTGTCTTCACGCTCGGGCTGAACGTGCTGGCCCTCTACATCGTTCGCAAATACCGGGAGCAGTACGAATGATCGACATAACCGTGCCAGCCGATCGCGCGACGGTCGCGCCGTCGAAGTCTATCCTGACCGTAGATGCGCGGACCCGCCAGCGCCATGCGGCGGAAGCCCGATTTCGGCTGATGGGCAAAATCGCCGTGGCGATCAGTGTGCTCGCCCTGGTCGGCCTTTTGACCTCCATTCTCTCGAACGGGCTGTCATCCTTCCGGCAGACCTACATAACACTGAACGTCTACCTCGATCCGGCCAAGCTGGACAAGCAGGGCAACCGCGATCCCGAGGCCGTTGCCAAGGTCACCACTTTCTCTTACGCGCCCCTGATCGAGAAGGCGCTGACCGATGCCATGGTGGCAAAGGGCATTGCCATCGAGGGATTGAACGCCAAAGGCGCATCCGAACTGATTTCCAAGGAAGCCCCGGCCAACCTGCGCCGTTATGTGCTCTCCGATCCGTCGGTCATCGGCGAAACGGTATCCTTCGACCTCCTCGCCTCTGGTCGTATCGACGGGTACTATAAGGGCCGCGTGACGATGGAGAGCGCTGAGCTCGACCGCAACATCTCCCCGGAGCAACTGATGCTTGCGGACGAGTTGAAGCAGGCCGGGATTCTGACGACAAAATTCAACTGGGATTTCTTCACGGCGCCTGACTCGTCCGACACCCGTCCGGAAGCGTCCGGTCTGGGCGTAGCCATTCTCGGCTCGGCTTACATGATGCTGATCGTGCTGGTATTGTCGCTGCCACTCGGTGTGGCCGCTTCGATCTATCTCGAGGAATTCGCACCGCAGAACCGCTTTACCGATCTCATCGAGGTCAATATTGCGAACCTCGCCGCCGTGCCCTCGATCGTATTCGGTATTCTGGGCCTGGCCGTGTTCATCAACTTTGTGGGGCTGCCCCAATCGGCTCCGATCGTTGGCGGTCTCGTTTTGACGCTGATGACCCTGCCGACGATCATCATCGCCACTCGTGCCGCGCTGAAGGCTGTGCCGCCCTCGATCCGTGACGCCGCACTCGGCGTCGGCGCATCGAAGATGCAGTCGGTATTTCACCACGTCCTGCCGCTCGCCATGCCGGGAATCCTGACCGGTACGATCATCGGTCTCGCCCAGGCCCTCGGCGAAACGGCACCGCTGCTGCTGATCGGCATGGTCGCCTTCGTTCGCGAATATCCCGCAGGACCGCCGGAAGGCTTTTTTGACCCGGCTTCGGCCTTGCCGGTTCAGGTCTATAACTGGACACAGCGCGGCGACCCCGCCTTCGTGGAGCGTGCTTCGGGTGCAATCATCGTGCTGCTGGTGTTCCTGGTCGCAATGAATTTGATTGCAATCATTCTTCGCCGCCGCTTCGAGCGCCGTTGGTAGAAAAGGAGCGCAATGATGAACAATATGTCCGCTACGACAACGACGATGACGATGAAGGCTGCCGCCATGAACCAATCGAAAGTTTCCGCCCGCGGTGTGCAGGTCTATTATGGCGACAAACACGCCATCAAGGATGTCGCCATCGAGATCCATCCCCGCTCCGTAACCGCCTTCATCGGCCCGTCCGGTTGCGGCAAGTCGACATTCCTGCGCTGTATCAATCGTATGAATGACACGATCAGCAGCTGCCGGGTAGAGGGCCATATCGCAATCGACGGCGAAGATATCTACGATCCGAAGGTGGATCCGGTGCAGTTGCGTGCCAAGGTCGGCATGGTGTTCCAGAAGCCGAACCCGTTTCCGAAGTCGATCTACGAGAACGTCGCCTACGGTCCGCGCATCCATGGCCTGGCTTCTAGGAAATCGGAGCTCGACGACATTGTCGCCTCCGCCCTTCAAAAGGCCGGCCTCTGGAACGAAGTGAAGGATCGCCTGGACGCACCGGGCACAGGCCTCTCCGGCGGTCAGCAGCAGCGCCTCTGCATCGCCCGCGCCGTCGCCGTCAGCCCGGAAGTCATCCTCATGGACGAGCCTTGCTCGGCGCTCGACCCGATCGCCACCGCCAAGGTCGAGGAACTGATCCACGAGCTTCGCGAGAACTTCACCATCGTTATCGTAACCCATTCGATGCAGCAGGCAGCCCGCGTCTCGCAGCGTACGGCGATGTTCCACCTCGGCAACCTGGTCGAAGTGGACGATACGGATAAGATCTTCACCAATCCGGACGACCAGCGCACGCAGGACTACATCATGGGCCGGTTCGGCTAGCGAACCCGACTCCACCGACGATCAATCGAGCGCGTTCCGAGGAACTTAAGATGACCCATCCACACATAATGTCCGCCTTCGACGACGAGTTGAAGTATCTCACGCGCCGCATCTCCGAGATGGGAGGGCTCGCCGAGCAAATGGTGGCCGACTCCGTCCGGGCCCTGGTCAATTCCGACCTGGCGCTTGCCCAGAAAGTCATTTCGGACGACGCCATCCTCGACGAGGCCGAACGCCAGATCGGTGAGAAGGCGATCGTCACCATTGCCAAGCGGCAGCCCATGGCGTCGGACCTGCGCGAAATCATGGGGTCGATCCGTATAGCGGCCGACCTGGAGCGCGTCGGCGACCTCGGCAAGAACACCGCGAAACGCGTTATCGCAGTTGCCGGCTCTGGAATCCCGCGCAAGCTCGCGCGCGGCCTCGAGCATCTGGCCGAACTCGCTTTGGTCCAGCTCAAGGAAGTCCTTGACGTCTTCGCCTCGCGCTCGCCGGAGAAGGCCAACAGCATTCGCCAGCGCGACGAGGAGATCGACGCGATCTATACGTCGCTCTTCCGGGAATTGCTCACCTACATGATGGAGGATCCGCGCAATATTACACCTTGCACGCATCTTCTTTTCTGCGCCAAGAACATAGAGCGGATCGGCGACCACGCGACCAATATCGCCGAGACGATCTATTACATGGCGACGGGCGCCCAGCCGGAAGGCGAACGGCCGAAGGATGATACGACAGCAACGATGGGGTCGGTGACAGACTGAATCCGAAAGGGGAGAGGGGCGCCTTTCAACTGATGGACCGAGGCAAGGAGTTGTAGCTTAGATGTTGCCGAAGATAGCTGTTGTCGAAGACGAGGAGGCGCTGAGCGTATTGCTGCGCTACAATCTCGAAGCGGAGGGCTTCGAGGTCGATACCATTCTTCGCGGCGACGAGGCTGAAATCCGCCTGCAGGAACGCCTGCCCGACCTCTTGATCCTCGACTGGATGTTGCCCGGAGTTTCCGGCATCGAGCTTTGCCGCAGACTTCGGCAGAGACCGGAAACGGAGCGGTTGCCGATCATCATGCTGACGGCGCGCGGAGAGGAAAGCGAGCGCGTGCGCGGGCTCGCGACCGGCGCCGACGACTATGTCGTCAAGCCGTTCTCGACTCCGGAACTGATGGCGCGGGTCAAGGCGATGTTGAGGCGAGCCAAACCGGAGGTCCTGTCGACGGTGCTCCGTTGCGGCGACATCGAACTCGACCGCGAGACGCATCGCGTCCATCGCCGCAGCCGTGAGGTTCGCCTCGGGCCGACGGAGTTCCGGCTGCTGGAGTTTCTGATGTCTTCGCCGGGACGCGTCTTTTCCCGCTCGCAACTGCTTGACGGTGTCTGGGGCCACGACATCTACGTGGACGAACGCACGGTCGATGTCCATGTCGGCCGCCTGCGCAAGGCGCTGAACCTCTCCAACATGCCCGACGTGATCAGGACGGTGCGCGGCGCCGGCTACTCGCTCGAGGGGTAAGTTCGAAAATCAATGCTATTTTCCAACAAAAAAGGCCCCTGGGCCCTTTTTGCGTTGCTGCGCGATCGAGATCGAACGTCAGCGGATGCGCCGGCGTTCCGCCGAAGGCTGGTAGGCAAGCCGGGCATGATAGTTGCAATAGGGCGAGGATTCCGGCGAGTCGTTGCCGCAGAAATGAAACTCCTCCTTTAGCGGATCGCCAATCGGCCACTTGCAGGTCCGCTCGGTGAGCTGCGTCAGCTCCAGGCGGCGCGACATCGGCAGGACGATATTCGCCTCGGGTGCGATTTCCTGTTCGGCGACCAGATCGACCGCCACCTCTTCCTTGAGGACGGTCGCACCGGCAGGGCGGGCGACGGTGCGGGTGACGGCCCGAGCGGCGTAATTCGGTGCACGCGGCGCCGAAGTCGCCCGCTTGGGGCGCGCGGGGGTCGTGGTTCCGCCCGCCTTTGCACGGCCCGGCAGGCTCAGCCGGTGTACCTTGCCGATGACGGCATTGCGGCTGACGCCGCCCAGTTGAGCCGCGATCTGGCTGGCGCTCAGGCCCTCGGACCACAGCTTCTTCAGTTTCTCCACCCGCTCGTCAGTCCAGTTCATATCTGCACTCCCCGTTCTCGGCGCTCGGATGGGCAGAATCCATCACCGTCCTCCAGAAAAACCCTGGAGTCACAACGCGATAACTATTTTGGTGACTAGGTCCGCCGCATGCGTCTAGTAATTAAATCTTAACCTACCGGCAGGGTGACTCCGTGGCAAGAGTCGCCGGAATCGCACCGAATCGATTTCGCGGTTTTCCCCAACTTGCTGTCTCATAGTTGCATTTTTGCAAGCCCCGCCACACGATATTTTTGCATCACGGAATCTGCGTTCGCAAGGCGGCCGCAGCCCCTGGTTTTCTTGACATTGCGCTGCGAAATGGGAATAGTGCCTCCGGCCGCCGAAAGGCGGCATTTTGATTTTTTCGGGCCGGATAACGAACGGTCCGCTTGCGATACTGAGGAAGGAGAAGCCCGGATGGCCGCAACGCCGCCGCTCTATGATACCTATTTGCGTGCGCCGTTGCGTTTCGAGCGGGGCGAGGGCGTCTGGCTGATCTCGGAAGACGGTACGCGCTACCTCGACTTCGCCGCCGGCGTCGCCGTGAACTCGCTCGGCCATGCCCATCCGCATCTCGTCGAGGCGCTGAAGGCCCAGGCGGAGAAACTCTGGCACGTCTCCAATCTCTATGATGTTCCCGGGCAGGAGAGCCTTGCGCGGCGCTTGACGGCGGTCACCTTCGCCGACCGGGTCTTTTTCACCAATTCGGGCGCCGAGGCGCTGGAATGCGCGATCAAGACGGCGCGCCGCTATCACTTTGCCAAGGGCCATCCGGAGCGGTTCCACGTCATCACCTTCGAAGGCGCATTCCACGGCCGTACCATCGCCACGATCGCCGCCGGGGGGCAGCAGAAATACATTGAAGGCTTTGGACCCAAGGCGCCCGGTTTCTATCAGGTGCCGTTCGGCGATATCGCCGCCGTGAAGAGCGCGATCAACGACGAGACCGCGGCTATCCTGATCGAACCGATCCAGGGTGAGGGTGGGGTGCGTCTGGCTCCGAAGGAGTTCCTGCAGGAACTGCGCGCGCTCTGCGACGAATTCGGACTGCTGCTGATCCTTGATGAAGTACAGTGCGGCGTGGGCCGCACCGGCAAGCTCTTTGCCCACGAGTGGGCGGGTATCCGGCCCGATATCATGGCCGTCGCCAAGGGCATTGGCGGTGGTTTTCCGCTCGGCGCGTGCCTAGCGACGGAGGCGGCTGCCGCAGGCATGGTGGCCGGGACGCACGGCTCGACCTATGGCGGCAATCCACTGGCAATGGCCGTCGGCAATGCGGTCCTCGACGTCGTTCTCGCCGAGGGCTTCCTTGACAATGTGCGTGAGGTCGCGCTCCTATTCCGCCAGGGGCTCGCTTCGCTCAAGGACCGTTTCCCCGATATTATCGAAGAGCTCCGCGGCGACGGGCTGATGCTTGGCATCAAGGCGAAAGTGCCCTCGCCCGACCTTCTGAAGGCGATCCGGGCCGAAAAGCTGCTCGTTGTTCCGGCGGGCGAGAACGTGCTGCGCCTCCTGCCTCCGCTGATCGTCACCGCGGCTGAAGCGAGGGAAGGGCTCGCGCGGCTCGAGCGCGCCGCAGAGGCAGTGAGGGCCGGGGGCGGCACAGCTGCCGCCTAAAACTGCGGCGAGTCGCCTGCGCGGTGCCGATGCCCTACGATCCACGGAACTATCACAGGAAATACAGCAACATGACCGCCACCAGACATTTTCTCGATCTATCGGCGATGACGTCCGTCGACCTCAGGACGATCATCGACGACGCCCGGATGCGCAAGTCGGCGACAAAGGCCGGAACGGCCGACAAGCCGCTTGCCGGCAAGATGCTGGCGATGATTTTCGAGAAACCGTCCACCCGTACGCGCGTCTCCTTCGATGTCGGGATGCGGCAGCTCGGCGGCGAGACGCTGTTTCTTTCTGGCACCGAAATGCAGCTCGGCCGGGCCGAAACCATCGGCGACACGGCGAAGGTTCTCTCGCGCTACGTCGACGCGATCATGATCCGCACCACCGACCACCGCCGGCTCCTTGAATTGGCCGAGCACGCGACCGTGCCGGTCATCAATGGCCTTACGGACGACACGCATCCCTGCCAGATCATGGCGGACATCATGACCTTCGAGGAGCACCGAGGACCTGTCGGGGCGAAAACGATCGCCTGGACGGGCGACGGCAATAACGTGCTGCACTCTCTGATCGAGGGATCGGCGCGCTTCGGCTACCGGATGAACATGGCGGTTCCGTTCGGCTCCGAGCCGCAGGACAAGTTCCTCAACTGGGCTCGGAACAACGGCGGAGAGATTCTGCTTTGTCATGAACCGGAACAGGCCGTTGCCGGCGCCGATTGCGTCGTCACCGACACGTGGATCTCTATGAACCAGGAGCACCGCGCCCGCGGCCACAACGTTTTCCAGCCCTATCAGGTCAACGAGGCTTTGATGAAGCATGCGGCACCCGATGCCTTGTTCATGCATTGCCTACCGGCGCATCGCGGCGAGGAAGTCACGGATGAGGTGATCGACGGACCGCAATCGGTTGTCTTCGACGAGGCGGAAAACCGGCTTCACGCGCAAAAGTCGATCCTCGCCTGGTGCCTCGGCGTCGTTTGAAGGGGGCTTGCCCTGGTCGAAGTGAAGCAGTCGGCGGAGGCTTGAATCCGGCCCGGTTCGACACAATCTAGGCGACATGGAGGGTGGCTCCGGCATGAGTGCTGCGAGTGCCGCCCATAAAACCAGCGTCCGGACGAGCGAGGCTGCTTCTGCAGTGGCGCCGGCGGCGGGCCGCGAAATCTGGACAAATCCGTTCACAACGGGATCAAATAGGATAGCGGGCAGGTTGCACGAGGGCATTCGATGCCCGATGGCGGCCGGGCGCCTGCGAGACAAGGAGCAAGCGATGACGGAGACAGCACCGGGGCTGGGCGAGTTCGATTTCGCCGGTGACGATCATGTCGTGCCCTTTCATGTCGAGGATCTCGACGTCCGCGGCCGCGCCGTTCAGCTTGGTCCGATGCTCGATGCGATCCTCGAGCGGCACAACTATCCGCTTCCGGTTGCCCGGCTCCTTGCGGAGACGGTGGTGCTGACGGTTTTGCTCGGCACTTCGCTGAAATTCGAAGGCAAGCTCATCGTACAGACGCAGAGCGATGGCCCGGTCGACCTCGTCGTTGCCGATTTTTCGACGCCCGACCGGGTGCGTGCCTATGCGCGCTTTGACGAGGAGGCGCTTGCGGCAGCCGAGAAGGGCGGCCGTACTCAGCCGCACGAGCTCCTGGGCAAGGGCATTCTGGCCTTCACCATCGATCAGGGCGCCCACACGCAGCGCTACCAGGGGATCGTCGCGCTTGATGGTGCGACGCTCGAGGAGATCGCTGGCGTTTATTTCCGCCAATCGGAGCAGATCCCGACCAAGGTGCGCCTCGGCGTCGCCGAGCTACTCGACCGCGACGAAAACGGCAGGCCGCGGCACCGCTGGCGCGCCGGCGGCATGGTGGCGCAGTTCCTGCCCGAGGCTCCGGAGCGGATGCGCCAGCCGGACCTGCACGGCGGTGACGGCGACGATGGCAGCAGCAACGGCCTCTTTGAGGAGGATGATCTCTGGACGGAAGCCAAGGTGATGGTCGAGACGATCGACACCGACGAACTCACCGACCCGACGGTCGGCACCGAACGCTTGCTCTACCGGCTGTTCCATGAGCGCGGTGTCCGCGTCTATCAGCCCCAGGCTGTCTACGATCGATGCAGCTGTTCGCGCGATAAGATCCGCAACGTGTTGGAGGGGCTCAGTCAGGAGGACATTGAGAGCAGCATCGAGGACGGGCTGATCAAGGTGACCTGCGAATTCTGCTCCACCACCTATCGCTTCGAGGCGACCGAGGTGCGCTCGCAGTAGCAGACGGACGGGGCGCCTGTGCGCCCCGCTCCAGCTCTCGAATGGGGGAGTAAGGGCAGGACCACGGCCCCGCGCGTCTTTTCAGACGCGCTGAAGTCGCTGTAATTCTTTGGATCTGCGCATCGAGCTCTCCGAAAATCGGGCCGATGCGCTAGTTCAGTGTGCGAACCTGCCCGGGGGTGTCCAGCGAGAAGGCGGGGATCGCGACGTTGAAGGTCTCTCCGTCCTCCGCCTCCATGCTGTAGTGGCCGAACATGACGCCAGAAGGCGTGTCCAGCGGGCAGCCGGAGGAATATTCGTAGGTATCGCCGGGATTGAGCAGCGGCTGTTCGCCGATAACGCCGGATCCGCTGACCTCGTCGACCTGCCCGTTCTCGTCGGTAATATGCCAGTAGCGGGTCACCAGCCGAACGGCGATTTCGGAATGGTTCGATATGACGATGCGGTAACCCCAAACATAACGGCTGTCGTCGGGATCAGACTGCTCTTCCAGATAGTACGGCTCTACCGTGACTTCTATGTCGCGAGTGAGTGCGCGATACATGTTTCGACATCCTGTTCCAATTCCGTGCGGATATCCTATAGCAATAAGGTTTCGTGAAGAATAACGGCAATATCGCCAGAGTCGTACACAATTTTCACTTGAAGGATTGGGACATGCTCGACGGGGCTGTGCGCAGGCGGCTCGAGCCAATACTGGATCGGATCGGAATGGCGCTTGCAAACCATGGTGTCGGCGCCGATACGGTGACCATTGCCGGTTTTCTGCTCGGCCTTCTGGCCGCTATCCTCATCGCCTTTGAATTCTATTTCGCCGGCGCAGGCTTGATCCTGTTCAGCCGGCTATGCGATGGGCTCGATGGTGCCGTCGCCCGCGCCAGCCGCAAGACGGATCTCGGGGGCTTTCTCGACATCGTCCTCGACTTCGCCTTCTACGGCGCGATTCCGCTCGCTTTCGTCATTGCCGACTCGGCCGCCAACGGCCTCGCCGGCGGCTTCCTGCTGTTTTCCTTCTATCTCAACGGCGCAACCTTTCTCGCATTCGCCGCCATGGCGGAAAAGCGGGCGATGAAGACCGAGGTGCGAGGCGCGAAATCGCTCTATTTCACGACGGGGGTTGCCGAGGCGACGGAGACGATCGCCTTCTTTCTCGCCTGCTGTCTTTTTCCTTCCTGGTTTCCAATTCTTGCCGCGTTCTTCGCCGCTATCTGTCTTTACACCGCTTTGTCACGGATCGTGCTGGCGCGTCTCGCTTTCCAGGACAAACAATGAAAAGCCGCCCGCGCGTGACGCGGGCGGCCAAAGCTCCTTCGGGCTGAGCGGATCAGGCTTTGACGCCCCTCAGCGCCTGCGCAAAATCCTCGATGAGGTCGTCGCCATCCTCGATGCCCGCCGAAAGGCGGACGGTGCCGGCGGAAATGCCGAGTTCGGCTCGCGCTTCATCGGAGAGGTTCTTGTGCGTCGTCGTTGCCGGATGCGTGATGAGGCTCTTGGCATCGCCGAGATTATTGGAAATGCTTACGATCTCGAGCGCGTCCTGCAGGGCGAAGGCCGCCTCCTTGCCGCCCTTGAGTTCGAAGGCGACGAGCGTCGAGCCGCCACTCATCTGCTTGGCGATGATGTCGGACTGCGGATGGTCCTTGCGGCCCGGATAGAGCACGCGGGCGACCTGCGGCTGCTCGGCGAGGAAATCTGCAATGCGACGGGCATTATCCGTCTGCTGCCTTACACGCAGGGGCAGGGTTTCGATGCCCTTCAGCAGCGTCCAGGCGTTGAAGGGCGACATGGCCGGACCGGTGTGGCGGAAATAATCGTGCAGGTTCTCGTCGATCCACTCCTTGCTGGAGAGCACCACGCCGCCAAGGCAGCGACCCTGGCCGTCGATGTGCTTCGTCGCGGAATAGACGACGACATGGGCGCCGAGTTCCAGCGGTTTCTGGAAGAGCGGGGTGGCGAAGACGTTGTCGACGACGAGCTTGGCGCCGACCTGGTCGGCGAGCCGGGCAACGCCTGCGATATCGATGACTTCCAGGGTGGGATTGGTCGGGCTCTCGAGGAAGAAGACCTTGGTGTTCGGGCGGATCGCCTTCTCCCAGTTGGCAAGATCGCGGCCGTCGACGAGGGTGCATTCGACACCATATTTCGGCGCAAGCGTCTCCACCACCCAGCGGCAGGAGCCGAACAGCGCCCGCGCGGCAACGATGTGATCGCCGGCCTTCACCTGGCAGAGGATCGCTGCGGATACGGCCGCCATGCCGGAGGCGGTGGCGCGCGCATCCTCGGCGCCTTCGAGCATGCACATGCGCTTTTCGAACATGTCGTTGGTGGGGCTGCCGTAGCGGGCATAGATGAAACCGTCGGTCTCGCCTTTGAAACGCGCTTCCGCGGCTTCCGAGTTCTCATAGACGAAGCCTTGCGTCAGGAAGATCGCTTCCGAGGTCTCGCCATACTGGGAGCGGAGCGTTCCGCCGTGGACGAGTTGGGTTGCCGGGCGCCAGTTCTTGCTCATCGGACAATCACTTTCAAAAACAAAAAAACCGGCCGCAAAAACGGCCGGTTCGAAACCCGGCCTTTTTAGCTATTTGTTTAACGTGGCTGCAAGCCGACCGGCCAAATCACCACGGGATAAAGCTCCAATACTGCTTGGCTGTGCTTGCGTCAATTCCCGGAGTTTGGTTTTGTCTGGCAGGTTTAGAAGAGGATCGCAATGGCCCGCGAAACAGGGATATTGGCCGACCGCGCGATTGCCGCGCTGCACGCTTCGGGACGATTGAAGAGCGAAAGGGCGCTGGATCATGACCAGATTCAGCCGGCCAGCCTCGATCTTCGCCTCGGTTCCAAGGCCTTCCGCGTGCGCGCGAGCTTCATGCCGGGGCCGGCGCATCTTGTCGCTGACAAGCTCGATCGGCTGAAGCTGCACGTCGTCGATCTCAGCGAAGGCGCAGTGTTGGAAACGGGCTGCGTCTACATCGTGCCGTTGATGGAAAGCCTTGTGCTGCCGGAGAACATGTCGGCCTCGGCCAACCCGAAGAGCTCGACCGGACGGCTCGACATCTTCACCCGCGTCATCACCGACCGGGCACAGGAGTTCGATAAGATACCGGCCGGTTATAGCGGGCCGCTCTATCTCGAAATCAGCCCACGGACCTTCCCGATCGTCGTGCGCCGCGGCTCGCGGCTCTCGCAAGTCCGCTTCCGTGTGGGGCACTCGGTGCTTTCCGAACGGGAATTACTGGCGCTGCACGAGAGCGACACGCTCGTTGCCAGCGAGCAGCCGAATATCACGGGCGGCGGCATCGCGCTGTCGATCGATCTCAAGGGCACCGGTCCGGATGGGCTGATCGGCTATCGCGGCAAGCACCACACCTCGGTCGTGGATGTCGACAAGAAGGCCCAACACCCGGTCTTCGACTTCTGGGAGCCGCTCTATAGCCGCGGCCGCGACGACCTGATCCTCGATCCGGACGAATTTTACATCCTCGTTTCGCGCGAGGCGGTGCACGTGCCGCCTCTCTATGCCGCCGAAATGACGCCCTTCGACCCGCTCGTGGGCGAATTCCGCGTCCACTATGCCGGCTTTTTCGATCCGGGCTTCGGCCATGCCTCCGCAGGCGGCAGCGGCAGCCGCGCCGTCCTCGAGGTCCGCAGCCACGAGGTGCCCTTCATTCTCGAACATGGGCAGATCGTCGGCCGTCTGATCTACGAGCACATGCTGGAGCGACCAGACGGGCTCTACGGCCTTGACCTCGGGTCGAATTACCAGGCGCAGGGGCTCAAGCTCTCAAAGCATTTTCGCGCCGAGTGAGCATTGTGCTTGACAGATCGCGGCCGTTGAGGAAATTTCCGCTTCTGACGCGGGTGTAGTTCAGTGGTAGAACGCCAGCTTCCCAAGCTTGATGTCGTCGGTTCGATCCCGATCACCCGCTCCATTTCTTCCGCCCGCGGGCGTGGGGCCGTAGCAAGTGGAATCCAAATCCTGTTTCGGGCCATAGTCGGCTTCGTGGCCGTTTGCGCGTCGCTTGCCGCCGGTACGGCGCTCGCCGAGCCGAAGGATCTCCCTTTGCTTTTCGACGCCCGTGAGCGCATTGCCAAACCCGACTTGAGCGCGCTGCCGCGTTTACGCTTTCTCACCACCGTCGATTTTCCACCCTTCAACTTCATCGACCAGTCCGGAAAGCTCTCGGGCTTCCATGTCGACCTCACCCGCGAAATCTGCCGGGAACTCGAGATCGAGCCGAAATGCCAGATCCAGGCGGTGACCTATGAGGAATTGATCCCCGCTCTGGAAGAGGGGCGGGGGGAGGCGGTCGCGGCCGGTATTGCCGTTACGCCGGAACTGCGGCGGAGCTTTGCCTTTTCCAGGGCTTTCATGCAATTGCCGGCGCGCTTCATTCTCAACACCAAGGCGGCAAATGGCGTGGAAGGCCCGGCCGATCTCGCCGGCAAACCCGTAGGCGTCGTCTCCGCTACGACGCACGAGGCTATGTTCAAGGCCTTCTTCCCTCGCCTCAAAGCCCAGGCCTTTCCCGATCGGGATGCGATGCTCTCCGCCCTGCGGGAAGGCTCGATCGCGGCCGCCTTTTCCGACGGTATGCAACTCTCCTTTTGGGTTTCCGGCAGCGTGGCCGCCGGCTGCTGCAGTCTGATGGAAGGCGCCTATTTCTCGCACCGCTTTCTTGGCGAAGGGCTGACGATCGTCAACCGCAAGACCGAGCCCGCCCTGACCCAGGCGATCGACCATGCCCTGCTGGCACTTTCGCGCAGCGGCAGGCTCGACGAGATCTATCTGCGCTATTTCCCGAATGGGATCTATTGATTTCCCTGGCCCCCAGCGCCGTCATCCAAGAAACGACAGGCAGAAGCACTTACTTCCGCCGAAATGGCAGGATCAGCGACCACACGAGCTTTGTCGGATCGACCCGCCCGTAGGCCTTCAGACCCGTTTCGATCCCGTCTTCACCGCTTGCCGGATGCGCGACATAGGTCGCAAACAGCCGGTCCCAGATGGAAAGGTTGAAGCCGTAATTGGAATCGGTTTCGCCCCTCTCGACGGAATGGTGAATGCGGTGCATGTCCGGCGTGACGATCACCCACCGCAAGAACCGGTCAGCCTTGCCTGGCAGCCTCAGATTGGCGTGGTTGAACATCGCGCAGGCATTGAGAACGATCTCGAAGATCAGGACGGCGAGGGCCGGGGCGCCGAGCAGGATAATGACGAGGCCCTTCCAGATCATCGACAGCAGGATCTCCAGCGGATGGAAGCGAAGCGCCGTCGTGACGTCCACTCCGGGGTCGCTGTGATGGACCCGGTGGACTCGCCACAGCAGAGGGACTTTGTGGAACACAACGTGCTCCAGCCAGACGGCAAAGTCGAGCGCAACGAAGGCGATGATCCCGCCGAGAAGCGGCGTGACGGCGAAGGCGGGCAGGATGCCGATCCCACGCGCTTCAGCCCAGATCGCGACGCCGACGGCGGCTGCCGGAAAGGCGATGCGCAATAGCACGGAAGACGCAACGAAAATTGCGAGATTCGTCGCCCAGCGACGGCTCTTCAGCATGCGCGCCAGTTCCGGCCGTTCGAGCCGCGGGTGCGAGAGCTCGAGGACAGCCAGGGCAGCGAAGGCAGCCGTAAAGGCCGCCAGCCGCCAGAGCGGTTCAGCGACACCGAAGAAGAGCTGTTCGTCTGTCATTCATGACCAACCCGCTCAACGATAGGATTCGTCGCGGCGTGCTGTCAAAGACCGGTTCACCGGGTTATTTGCGGAAGCGCGCGATTGCACCGCGTTCGATTGCAGCACAGGTGAGTTTGTCCAATTGCAGCCGGTCACGCAGCAACTGGAGGAGGCGGATCTCCTCGTTGCGGATGCGCTGATCGGCGGCAGCGATCTCCACGGCAAGCGCATAGGCCGTATCGTGAAGCCGTTGCGGCAGTGCCTCGCGCACCATCTCGAGGGTGACATCGAGGCCCTCGGGAGCGGCAAGCTGGGTTGCGCACTCGCGGCCGATATGAATCAGTTCGTTCTCGTCGAAGCCGTCGAAGGCCGGCAGGAAACGCACGAGCCCGCCTATACGCGCGAATTCGTCATCGGTCATGTCGCGGTCGACGGCAGACATCATCACCATGACGTAGACAAGGGCTTCATGTTGGCTGAGGCTTGAGGGCATCGGGTCACTCCAAGAAGGTTGCAGCAGTTAGTTGGGAATCTCGCTTCTGGCTTGCAAGCCTCCCGAGGTCGATCCGCGATTAATCCCGCGGATCCTCGCCATAGATGCCGAGCCTCGCTTTTCGCGCCGCGTTTGTCGCCGCCTCGAGAGATGTGCCCGGCAGAGCAATGGCCCAGCCGTTCGCCGCAAGCCATTCGGCAGCGTTCCGGCCGCCGACGGAGCAGGTGGCGACGGCGGCGCCGTCCGGCTTCTCTTCCATGTGATCGCAAACGAGCGCTCGACCCCTGAGGAAATTGCGGAACGCCGTGCGCGCGATCATGCCGCAAGGCCAGGCCTCGCCGTTTTCCCCGCAGACCTTTTCGACGCTTTCCGGTTCTATCTCCCTGAATTGCAGGGTGAGGTCGCCGGATTGAACCAGTCCCGCGGCAAGCGCGATGGGGCGGTGAAGAATGATCGTCGAAGGCTTACGGTCATTGTCCCGCCCCGACAGTGGAGGGCGCGGCGCGATGCGTTCAAGCGGCCGCGCAAGCTGGTCTTCCGGAAGGGCGAATAGGCCGGGATCGACGGAGCGTAAGGGCAGGCGGGCGGTTTTTTCGGATACTCCCCGTCCGGCAGCGCCTTCCTCATCGGCGGCGGGTGCCATGGGCGAGGCGGGCACGTCCTGCAACGGGGTTCTCTCTTCCCCCGCAGCGAAATCTGGCGCAGCGAGATCCGGCGCATCGAGAGCGAAGTCTGGCGACAAAGCGCTTTCGCGGTCGCGAATGACGACGGCGCCGCCGATCAGGAGACCGGCAAAAAACAGAATGGCGGCGAGTGCGCCGGCGGTGGTGAAGAGTTGCTGCCGCATCGGCACTACTGGCTGGCCCAGAGGATCCGGGCAATCCATTCGACGTCCTTCATCTCGAAACTGCGATCGGGATGTTCGGGGTTGAGTGACATGAGCTCAATGCCGCGTGGTGTCTGTCGCGCCAGTATCTTGGCCATGACTTCGCCCCCTTGTGTCCTGACGACGACGCGGTCGCCGCGCCGCACCTGGGCGCTCGGGTCTACAATAAGGATGTCGCCGTCGCGGTAAAGCGGCAGCATGCTGTCGCCCTGGACTTCGAGCGCATAGACCCCCGCCCTGTTCTCATCAGCCACCAGAAAGTCGATCTCGTCCCAGCCTTGCCCGGCCGGAAAGCCGCCGTCATCGAAATATCCACCGGAGCCGGCCTGGGCGAAGCCGAGCAGCGGAATACCGGATGCCGGGGGCGTAGCGCCACTCCCCGGCTGCAAGAGTGCCGTGAACTGCTCTACCGTCGCGCCCGTTGCATCGAGGATTTTCGAGATCGATTCCGTCGAGGGCCAGCGATCGCGGCCGTCGGGGGACTTGCGTTTCGAGCGGTTGAAGGAGGTCGGATCAAGGCCGGCCCGGCGCGCGAGCCCCGAAGGCGAAAGCCGATGACGCTCTGCCAGCGCGTCGATCGCGCGCCAGATGCTGTCGTGTGAGAGCATGTCGAATTCCATCCCCGAACGCGATCGACGCCGTTCCTTGCCATCGCTCCCATTGCACATCGCCCAGATGCGTGTGGCGCTCGTGGGGAGACGACATCATAGAAACTGATGCGCCCTTCATCGAACCGATCAGGGGCCGATATCAGGCCGATGCGCTAGACTATCCGAGCAGCGGAAGGCCGTAAAGAACGCACAGGAAAATAGTCCTCGAAACACGCCGTACTACAGCGCCGCGCGAATTTCAGACGCACAAAGGTCGCCGCAGCTCCTCGCATCCGCGCATGGGCTATTCCGAAACGCGCTTGCGATTTCGGGTCGATGCGCTATCCGCTGGGTTCGTCGGGCTCCCGTTGCATTGTCTTGCGGCCGACAACTTCCTCATAGGCCGACCGCAGGGCGCGGCGAACGGAAATCTCCTCCGACGGCTTCGCGACAGGGCCGAGATGTTCCGCCCTGAGTTCGTCCATGAAGCGCTCCCACAGCTCCGGTCCGCCTTCTTCCATCAGTCGCGCGCGGATGCTGAGCTCCTCGCTCACAGGCAGGTAGCGCCGACCCCAGGCGCCGAGATGCGCCATGATCGGCACCAGCGCGATCGCCTTCTCCGTCAGGCTGTAGATTGCCTTCTGCTTATGGCTGGGATCGGCGCTCTTCGTGAGCATACCGAATTCCGTAAGCGTTTTCAGTCGATCGGCGAGGATATTGGAGGAAATTCCTTCCTCGGAGCGCAACAGCTCGCGGAAATGCCGTTTGCCGCCGAAGATCATGTCGCGGATGATCAAGAGGCTCCATCTGTCGCCGAAGACTTCGAGCGAGAGGTTGATCGGGCAGCCCGAGCGATGGTCGTCAGTCATGTTGGCCTCCCGGCAAACGGCACCGCGCACTGTTGCCCGCGCCGCTCGGAACTGCTTGCACTATTGCATCGGTTAGGCATCCCTGCAATGGCATTCGACCGCGGGCAGATGTGCGACGCCGGCAGTGGCATCGGCAGTTGAGACCAGGCGACAGTTGCAAACCGCGCTGCCGGCGATTCCGATGGAGAGGACTTGTTTGATGAGTGTCATGACGAGGACCTTCCCGCCCTGGCGCGGGTAAACAAAAGGGCCGCACCTAGCGCATCGGCCCGAAAATCGTATCCGATTTTCGGAAAGCTCGATGCGTAGAATCAAAGAGTTACAGCGACCTTTGCGCGTCTGAAAAGACGCGCGGCGCTGTAAGGGGCGGCCCTTCGCTTTCCTTCGAGGAGCCGCGCAGCCTATGCCGCCTTCTGCGCCTCACCATAGGGGTTGAAGCGGCCGTAAAAGGTGTCGCCTTTCTCGGCCATGTCCTTCAGAAGCGGTATCGGCTTGAAATGGTGGCCGTAGTCCTCGGCGAGCTTTTCGCAGAGTTCGACGAAGGCATTGGCGCCCATGCCGTCGATATAGGAGAGCGTGCCGCCGGTATATGGCGCAAAACCGAAGCCGAGGATAGAACCGACGTCGGCCTCGCGCGGATCGGTGACGATGCCTTCCTCCATCGTGCGGGCGGCTTCCAGCGCGATCGTCGCGAGGAAGCGCCGCTTCAGCACCTCGACATCGATCTTGTCGGCATCCTTCTGTGGATAGAGCTCCTTGAGACCCGGCCAGAGATACTTCTTCGCCGGCTTTGCCGGATATTCGTAGAAGCCCTTGCCGTTCTTGCGTCCGCGGCGGTCGAATTCGTCGACCATCTTGTCGATCATCGCCATGTGGCGCGGATCGACGGCTTTCTCGCCGAGGTCGGCAATAGTCGCTTTCAGGATCTTCTGGCTGAGGTCGATCGCCACCTCGTCGTTGAGCGACAGCGGCCCGACCGGCATGCCGGCCATCTTTGCAGCGTTCTCGATCATCGCCGGCGGCACGCCTTCGATCAGCATGTCATAGGCTTCGTGGATATAGCGGAAGACGCAGCGATTGACGTAGAAGCCGCGGGTGTCGTTGACGACGATTGGGGTCTTCTTGATCGCCGCGACATAGTCCAGCGCCGCCGCGAGCGCGCGGTCGCCGGTCTCCTTGCCAAGGATCACTTCCGTCAGCATCATCTTCTCGACCGGGGAGAAGAAGTGGATGCCGATGAACCGGTCGGGACGGTTGGAATTCTTGGCGAGGCCGGTGATCGGCAGCGTCGAGGTATTCGATGCGAAGATCGTGTCCTCGGCGATCACCGCTTCCACTTTCTCGATTACGTCCTTCTTTACCTGCCGGTCTTCGAAGACCGCCTCGATCACGAGGTCCGCGTCTTTGAGATCGCCATAGTCGGCCGACGGCGTGATGCGCGAAAGCAGGGCCTCGCCCTCGTCCTTCGTCAGTCGGCCCTTGCCGATCGAGTCCTTGACCAGCCCCTCCGAATGCGCTTTGCCCTTTCCGGCCGCTTCCATGTCGCGGTCGATAAGGATGACGGGAATTCCGGCGGCGGCCGTTACGTAGGCGATCGAGGCGCCCATGAAGCCGGCGCCAACGACGCCGACCTTCTTCAGCTCCGTCTTCGGTACGCCGGCCGGCCGGCGGGCGCCCTTGCCGAGTTCCTGCATCGAGATGAACAGCGAGCGGATCATCGAGAAAGCTTCGGTCGTCTGCAGAATTTCAGTGAAATAGCGCTGCTCGATCCTGAGGCCCGTATCGAAGGGAACCTGCAGTCCCTCGTAGACGCTCTTCAGGATGGCGATGGCCCCCGGATAATTGCCATAGGTCTCGCGGCGCAGGATGGCCGAGGCCGCGGGCCAGAGCTGCGCTGAAGCCGGCGTCCAGATGCCGCCGCCCGGTAGCTTGAAGCCCTTTTCGTCCCAGGGCTGAACCGGCTTCAGGCCATTCTTGATCATCCCCTTGGCGGCGTCGATCAGCTTGTCCGGATCGACCACGTCGTGGACGAGGCCCAGGGCCTTGGCGCGCGAGGCCGTGAGCGACGAGCCGGTCGTCATCATCTGAAGCGCGTCCTGCGTATTGGTCAGGCGCGGTACGCGCTGAGTGCCGCCTGCTCCGGGAAAGATGCCTACTTTGACCTCGGGCAATGCGATCTTCACCGATTTCGCATTGGAGGCGACGCGCCCGTGGCAGGCGAGCGACAGCTCGAAGGCGCCGCCCATGCAGGTGCCGTTGATCGCCGAGACCCAGGGTTTGCCGGAGGTTTCGAGCTTTCGAAAGAGGCTGCTCAGGCGGCCGGCGAGATCGAAGAGCTTTTGCGCCGCGGTGGCCGGGTCCTTCGCCTTTTCTTCGGCCTGGATCGCGAACATCGACTTGATCATCGTGAGGTCGGCACCGCCGGAGAAGGAGGATTTGCCGGAGGTGATGACCACGCCCTTGACGGCCGGGTCGCCACTCGTCTGGTCGACGATGGAGTCGAGCTCCGCCATCACTTCCTGGGTCAAGACGTTCATCGACTTCTCGGGCATGTCCCAGGTGACCAGTGCGATGCCGTCGGCGTCTGTTTCGATCTTGAAGTTCGTGTAAGACATATTCTCTCTCCCGGGATCGGATCAGACGCGTTCGATGATCGTGGCGGTGCCCATTCCGGCGCCGATGCAGAGCGTAACCAGGGCGGTGTTGAGGTCGCGGCGCTCGAGCTCGTCGAGCACGGTGCCGAGGATCATGGCGCCGGTGGCGCCGAGCGGATGGCCCATGGCGATCGCACCGCCATTGACGTTGATCTGGTCGTGGGGGATGTCGAAGGCCTGCATGAAGCGGAGCACGACGGCCGCAAAGGCCTCGTTGAGTTCGAAGAGATCGATGTCGGACAGCTTCATGTCCGCACGCTTCAGGAGCTTCTCGGTGACATCCACGGGGCCGGTCAGCATCAGCGCCGGATCGGAGCCGATATTGGCGAAGGCGCGAATGCGGGCGCGGGGCTTCAATCCCATGGATTCGCCGCCGGCCTTCGAGCCGAGCAGAACTGCCGCGGCGCCATCGACGATCCCGGAAGAGTTGCCGGCGTGGTGGACGTAGTTGATCCGCTCGATCTCCGGATGCGCCTGGATTGCGACGGCCTCGAAGCCGCCCATCTCACCGGGCATCTGGAAGGACGGATTGAGTGAGGCAAGCGCCTGCATGTCGGTGCCCGGACGCATGTGCTCGTCGCGGTCGAGGATGGTCAGACCGTTCCGGTCCTTGACCGCCACGACAGAGTCCTTGAAGTAGCCCCTGTCCCAGGCATGGGCCGCACGCTGCTGGCTTTCGACGGCATAGGCGTCGACATCGTCGCGGGAGAAACCGTATTTGGTGGCGATCAGGTCGGCGGAGACGCCCTGCGGCATGAAATAGGCCGGCAGGTTGACCGAGGGGTCCATGAACCAGGAGCCGCCCGACATGCCGAGGCCGATGCGCGACATCGACTCGACGCCGCCGGCGATGACGATGTCGTCCGCCCCCTGGGCGATCTTGGCAGCGCCGAAATTCACCGCGTCGAGACCGGAGGCGCAGAAGCGGGAGATCTGCATCCCCGGCGCCCGCGTCGAATAGCCGGCCTCGAAGGCTGCCGCCTTCGGGACCACCGCGCCCGCATCCATCACCGGATCGACGCAGCCCATGATGACATCGTCGACGGTCGACGTGTCGAGGCCGTTACGGTCGCGCACCGCCTCGAGCACCTTGGCTGCAAGGCGGACGGAGGGCACTTCGTGCAGCGCGCCGTCCTTCTTGCCACGGCCGCGCGGCGTGCGCACGTGGTCGTATACGAAGACTTTCGTCATCTCTTGATCTCCTGTTCGGCGGCACTCCCGGCGCCGGCATATGAAAACTTGGAGCCGGATGCGGACAAAACGCTGCACGTTTCTCCTCAAGCCAGCTCCAGCTTGAAATCAGAATGCGGCGGCGTCCAGTGCCATCATCGAGTCGGCACCGGTTTCGATGCGGGCCTTGCGAAGCGCCGTCTCGGGCATGATGCGTTCCATGAAAAACCGCGCCGTGATCAGCTTGTTCCTGAGATAATCGGCATTGTCGGGTGCTCCTGCCGCGAGCTTTTCCTCCGCGGTCTTCGCGATCTTCGCCCACATGTAGCCGAGCACGACGAGGCCGAAGAGGTGCATGTAGTCGGTCGAACCGGCGCCGGCATTGTCGGGCTTGGCCATGGCGTTCTGCATGAACCACATCGTGGCGGCCTGCAGGTCGCTCAGTCCCTTCTTCAGGCTCTTGGTATAGCCGGAGAGCCTGTCGTCGCCGCGGTTCTCCTCGCAGAAATCGCCGATTTCCTTGAACAGAGCCATGACTGCGCGGCCGCCATTCATCGCCAGCTTGCGCCCGACGAGGTCGAGCGCCTGGATACCGTTCGCCCCCTCGTAGATCATGGCGATGCGGGCATCGCGCACATACTGGCTCATGCCGTGCTCTTCGATATAGCCGTGGCCGCCGAAGACCTGCTGCGCCATGACCGCGTGGTCGAAACCCTTGTCGGTCAGCACGCCCTTCAAGATCGGCGTCATCAGCCCGAGCAGGTCCTCGGCCGCCTGCCGGCCCGCCTCGCTGTCGGACCGGTGGGCGATGTCGGATTGCAGCGCCGTCCAGAGCGTGAAGGCGCGGCCGGCTTCGGTGAAGGCTCTGATCGTCATCAGCGTGCGGCGAATGTCGGGATGGACGATGATCGGGTCCGCTTTCTTGTCCGGCTGCTTGGCGCCGGAAAGCGATCGGCCCTGCAGTCGCTCGCGGGCATAGTTCACGGCATTCTGGTAGGCGATCTCGGCGATCGACAGCCCCTGCATGCCGACGCCGAGCCGAGCTTCGTTCATCATCACGAACATGGCGTTGAGGCCCCTGTTCTCCACGCCGATCAGGTAGCCGGTCGCTTCGTCGTAGTTCATGACGCAGGTGGCATTGCCGTGGATGCCCATCTTGTGTTCGATCGCACCGCAGGAGACGCCGTTGCGGTCGCCGGGTTCACCAATCTCGGTAAGCGTGAACTTCGGCACGATGAAGAGCGAGATGCCCTTGACGCCTTCCGGGGCGCCTTCGATGCGGGCCAACACGAGATGGATGATGTTCTCCGACATGTCGTGCTCGCCGGCGGAGATGAAGATCTTCTGCCCGGAAATTCGGTAGCTTCCGTCACCGTTCGGCACGGCCTTGGTGCGCAGGAGCCCGAGGTCGGTGCCGCAATGCGGCTCGGTGAGATTCATGGTTCCGGTCCAGGTGCCGGCCACTAGGTTCGGCAGGTAAGCCCGTTTCTGTTCGTCCGAACCATGTGCCAGGATGGCGGCGATCGCACCCTGCGTCAGGCCGGGATACATCATCAGCGCCATGTTGGCCGAGGACATGTATTCGCCGACGGCGGTGTGCAGCGTATAGGGCAGGCCCTGGCCGCCGAACTCCTCCGGCGCCGCGAGGCCGAGCCAGCCCCCCTCACGGTAGAGATCATAGGCCGCCTTGAATCCCTTCGGCACGGTGACCGATCCGTCCTCGCGGCGCCTGCAGCCTTCCTGGTCGCCCGAAAGATTGACCGGGAATAGCACTTCCTCGGAAAGCCTGGCTGCTTCGCCGACGATCGCTGCGAGCATGTCCGCCGTCGCATCCGCGAATCCCGGCAGATTGCGGTAGCGTTCGATCCCGAGCACGTCGTTGAGGATGAACAGGGTGTCTTCAACCGGAGCCTTGTAGATGGGCATTCTTTCCTCGCCTTGATATCCCATCGGGCCGCGCCGAGCGGCTTGCCCGATTCCTGCCTTCGAGCACGCACCACGAGCATCGCGTGCGGCAACGTGTACAGGATGCTACAAAACTTTGACGTTTGCGTAAACGTCAAAAATTCGAATCCCAAAAGTTTCGTCCAGAGCGGCTCGCGGGACCCATGCTGCCTGGCAAATCGTTAAAAATCGAACCGGTTAACGGCTTGTTTACCACGTTCACTGAATTGTGCGCTTTGAGATGGTCAAAGCTGCAACCGGTCCGATTCGCCCGTGTTGCGGTTTTGCCCGCATCGGCTGAGCCGCTGGATTGTGAGGGCACTTCCCCTCCTATGGCGCTCCCGATGATGGTCACGACAGGGGCGAGAGACAATGAACGGATCGCGAGCCAATTCTCAGCGCATGGGCAACCCGTCCTATGGCGGCAGGTCTTCGCTCGATGCCCTCAATCGCACCATCGAGGGGCTCGAGGCACGCATCGAAGGCCTGATGAGCAGCGTCAGCCGTGAGCCGCCTCAGCCGGAGAGACCGCGCGCACCGGCTGACAATCCCGTATCCGAGATCCTCCAGCGCCAACGCGCACTCAGTGCCGGACGCGAGCGCTCGCCATTGAGAGAGCGCTTGGCCGCGCGCGAGGCAGAACGTTCGGCCCCCCGGTCTTCGGAAGAAACGCGATATCAGCCGCATTTGCCACGAGTCTCCGCAGCTACCGATATCGCCGAGGCGCTCGTGGGCTTGCGGCAGGACCTGAAGCGCGAGATCGGCGACGGTCTTGTCCGCGAGATGCATGCGCTTCGCTCGGAAATCCGCGGCATCAAGTCCGAGGTGGCGCAGGATCGCGGCCTTGCCGCTGACGTCCGGACCGACATGCAGCGGCTCGCCGAAAGCATCGGCCAGCTCGGCAGGCATGCACCATCGGCCCAGGCGGACGCGCTCAGGGCCGAGTTCGACGACCTTCGCGCGACGCTTGACGGCCTGGCGCGCGAAGACAGCATGCGCCGCATGGAAACCCGCTGGAGCGGGGTCGAGGACCGGCTGAACGCCTTCGACCAGACTCGCGACGATGAACTCGTGGCGCTCGCCTACCGACTTGACGAGATCAAGACGCAGATCGCGTCCCTGAACAAGGGGCCCGGTATCGACGCTCTCGAGGATAAGCTCGTGGCGGTTGCCGAGGCGGTTGAGTTTCTCGGCCGCCAGATGCAACCGGACGACCGCCGCCTGTCGGCGAAATTTGCCGACCTTGATGCGCGGCTCGACGAAATCAGCCGGGCGATTGCAGTCAACAGCCGCAATGCCGGTGCGGACACGTCCTTCGTCAATCGCCTGGAAAGCAGGCTCGGCGATCTCTCGCGCCAAATCGATAATCTCTCCCGCCCGTCCGATTCCGGACTGGCTGCCAGGATCGAGGCACTGTCGGCTCGCGTCGAGGACTTGGCCGGCGAGAGGTCGGCCGCCCGGCTCGAGGAGCGTCTCGATCACCTTTCGGCTCTTCTGGAGGACGGCCAACGCACCGCCGATCCCGAGCTCACCGGCTATCTTGCCGATATTTCGCGCAAGATAGAGGCGCTTGACCAGGGCAGCCTCAACGACGGGCTCGTCGAAAGGCTCGATTACCTCGCACACCGCATCGACGAACTGGCTGCGCAAGCCGAAGCGCCGATGAGCGATACCCGCTTCGACAGGCTCGAAGACCGTCTTGCCGACATCGCACAGCGCCTGGAGGAAACGCAGGCCGCTCCCTTCGACGATCGCGAGGCCCTGCGCAACCTCGAGGCGCAGATCAGCAATCTTTCCACGCTTGTGAGTCATTCGCATGGGGAGCCCGGTCAGGCGGCGCCGGCGGAGTTCGAAGACCGCATGAACGCGCTTGAAGACTATCTGGCCACCAGCGACGAATTCATTATCGAAGCCGCTCGGCAGGCGGCTGAAGCGGTAATGGAGGCCTATTCCAAGAACGTCTCGTCGCACACGACGGCAGGCGCCGACATGGCCGCAATCTCGGCCCTTGCCGAAGACCTCCGCGCGCTCGAAGAGCTCAGCCGTTCGAGCGACGACCGGACCGCGCGTACCTTCGAGGCCCTGCACGACACGCTCGTCCACATCGCCGAAAAGCTCGAGCGGCTGGAGGAGAACCGGCCGCAACGGAGCGTCGGCGCACCGGCAATGCCGAAGGCCGCCCAGCCCGACTTCGAAGAACCGTTTCCGGCCGTCGATCCCGACTACGGCGATGGCGAGTTGCAGCGCAGCGTGCGGGCGCTGCAAGCCGAGAGCAGAGATTTCGTTGCCGAGCCGGCTGCGGCCGAATCCACGGTTTCGCTTGATATTTCGACCGTGGAGCGGGTGGAGGCACAGCCTGCAAAGGCGGGCCTTCTGGCCGGCCTGACCCGGCGTTTTTCTTCCAAGCGCAACGCGGCGCCACCGGCGCAGGCGCGACAGCTCGTCGAACCGGCTCCGTCGATCGACCCCTCCGAAATGCTTGCCCCAGAGGAAGCCAATCTGCTCCTTGAGCCCGGTTCCGGCGTCCCCGACGTCAAAAAGATCCTCGAACGGGTCCGCGCCGGTCAAATGGCACGTGGCGGCCAGCAGGCACCCGGTGGCGACAAGGCGGATTTCATCGCCGCTGCACGCCGTGCGGCGCAGCTTGCCGTCGAAGAGGCCGACATGCAGAACAGGGCCAGGGACAACAAGGCGCCCACGGCGCTCAGCGGCGCTTTGGCCCGTCATCGCCGCCCGATCCTGATGGCGGTCGGCGCGGTGCTGTTGGCGATCATGTCCTATCCGCTCGTCAGCACGATGCTGAAGGGCAAGGAAACACCGGCTGAGCCGGCAGTGGCGATCGAGCGTCGGGCGGAACCGGAAGGCGCGCAGCCGAAAACTGCCAGCACGGTTGAAACCGCACCCGCCGCAACTTCTGAAGCGGCCGCTGAAGAGCCGGCGCAGGCCGCCTCCGCCGCTGATGAGGAAGATGCTGCAATGCCCGCCGCCCGTGGTGCGGGTGCTGCGCCTCTGCTGCAGCCGGCGGCAGGGACAACGGGTCCCGTTTCATCATTCGAACATTCCTCGCATGAGGCATCCGGGGCTCCGGCGCTCGAACAGGCTAAGGCGACCGACGTCGTTCTGCCGGAAGGATTCGGCCCGCCAGCACTGGTGACGGCAGCCAAGGGCGGTGACCCGCTGGCGTTTTATGAGATCGGCGCCCGCTTCACCGAAGGCCGCGGCGTGAAGGAGGATCTCGCCGAGGCGGCCAAATGGTACCAGCGTGCGGCCGATGCCGGTGTCGTGCCGGCGGATTACAGGCTCGCCAATCTTTACGAGAAAGGGACCGGCGTCGAGCGCGATGCCGCCAGGGCCAAGGTGCTCTACCTGAAGGCTGCGGAAGCGGGCAATGCGAGCGCTATCCACAATCTCGCCGTCATGCTGGCGAGCGGACGCGACGGTGCTCCGGATTTCGTGGAGGCGGCAAGGTGGTTCGAGAAGGCCGCCAACTTTGGCGTCCGCGACAGTCAGTTCAATCTCGCCGTGCTCTATGCCCGCGGCAATGGCGTCGCTCAGAGCCTCGAGGAGTCCTACAAGTGGTTTGCCATCGCAGCCCGTGACGGCGACAAGGACGCGGCGGAGAAGCGGGACGAGATCGCGAGGGCGATGAAGCCCGACGAGCTTTCGAACGCCAAGGCGAAGATCGACGCATGGAAGGCACAGCCGGTCGACACCAAGGCCAATACGGTCGAGGTGCCGGACGCATGGGTCGGGAACTCGACAAAAACGGCGTCGGTCGACATGACCAAAGCCGTGCGCAATATCCAGGCGATCCTCAACAATAACGGCTTCGATGCCGGTCCGGCGGATGGGCAGATGGGCAGGAAGACGATCGCCGCGATCAAGACCTTCCAGAAATCGATCGGCCATGAGCCGACCGGGGAGATCACGGACGCGTTGGTGAGAGAGCTCTTGAAGCGCAACTCGTAACGAAATCAACCCCGGCGCAGTGCCTCCAGGCGCGCAGAACCCCAGTCGCACTTGCCCGCCGGCCCGGCCGCGTTCTTTCCGCAGGCGCGAGAAAAACGCCCCAATAATGCCGCAGATAGGCGCCACAGGGCTGTCAGCACGGAAGTTGCGCGCCATCTGCCTGCCATGTGCCCGGCAAGGTTGACAGTTTCGGACCTGGGGCGCATGAGGGGAGGTGCAGTCTGCTGCCCCTCGGAGGTTGGCCGTCTGCCGCTACATCCCTGCTCGTGGTGAATCACCATCCGCTTCGATGCATCGCGCCGCGCCTCTTGAAGGCGTGAGCCATGCGGAGAATTCAAGGCATGCACAATTCCTAAATCGTTTCCGGTTTAGGGGTTGTGAAGTTGCAGTTGCCGCCCGCTCCGCGGGCTGTTGATACATCGAGGTTCGGCCGTGACGGTCTATCTGCCCATTGCAGAGTTGTCGGTGAATATTTTCGTCATTCTCGGCATGGGCGCGGCTGTCGGTTTTCTGTCGGGCATGTTCGGGGTTGGCGGCGGGTTCCTGATCACGCCGCTGCTGATCTTCTACAACATTCCGCCGGTGGTGGCGGTGGCGACCGGCGCCAACCAGGTAGTTGCCTCCTCGATCTCCGGCGCGATCACGCATTTCCGCCGCGGCACGATCGACGTCAAGCTCGGTACAGTGCTGCTCGGGGGCGGCCTCGTGGGGGCGACCGTCGGCGTCTGGCTGTTTTCGTTGCTGCGCCGCATGGGCCAGCTCGATCTGGTGATCTCTCTGCTCTATGTCGTGCTGCTCGGCTCCGTCGGCGGGTTGATGCTCTGGGAGAGCCTCGGCGCCATGCGCAAGGCTGCCAAGAATCTGCCGACTGCCTTGCGCCGGCCCGGGCAGCATATCTGGATCCACGGCCTGCCGCTGAAGATGCGCTTCAAGAAGTCGAAAATCTATCTGAGCGTCATTCCGGTCGCCACGCTCGGCTTCTTGATCGGCATGCTGACCTCGATCATGGGCGTCGGCGGCGGCTTCATCATGGTGCCGGCGATGATCTATCTCTTGCGCATCCCGACCAATGTCGTCGTCGGCACCTCGCTGTTCCAGATCGTGTTCGTCTCCGCCTACACGGTCCTCGTTCAGGCGTCGACGAACTACACCGTCGATATCGTGCTCGCCTTCGTGCTGATGATCGCCGGTGTCATCGGGGCGCAATACGGCGTGCGCGTCGGCCAGCGGCTGCGTGGCGAACAGTTGCGGGCGCTGCTGGCGCTGCTCGTGCTCGCCGTCGGCATCCGTCTCGCCATCGACCTCGTCATTCCGCCGGAGAATGTCTATTCGGTCGTCTCAGGGGGGTTCGGATACTGATGGTCGCTAGCCCGTATTCAGTTCGCCACAATTTCACGCAGGGCCCAAGGAGTGTGAGAAATGCGGGCTAGCCTCCGCCTTTTGCTGACAGTCCTTGTTCTGGCCGTCGCCGCGCCGGTCGCGGCGCAGGCGCCGGAGCGGCCCCTGGAGCGGCAGATCACGAGCTTCAACGAAAAGCTGGAGATCGGTATCTCGACCGACGAGATCGCCATCACCTCCGACTTTCGCGGCGCGGACCTGACGATTTTCGGCGCCATCGACGGATTCGATCCCAACCTCCTCGCCCAGGGAAAATACAACGTCGTCGTCACGCTCGAAGGCCCGAAGGACAATGCAACGGTGCGCAAGAAGGAGCGCGTCTTCGGCATCTGGGTCAACATGCAGTCAATGACCTTCGAACTGGTTCCCGAGGCCTATTCGCTGTCGAGCACGCGCGATATCGCAACGATCGCGCCGCCGCGTGACATTGCCAATATGGGGATCGGCGTCGATCACATGCGCCTGGTGCCGCTCGGTTTCTTTGGCGACGGCAGCAATCTCGGCGAATTTCGCAATGCCTTCCGGCGCCTGCGGGAGGAAAGCGGCGTCTACCAGCGTGATCCGGGCGGCGTGCAGTTCATCAGTTCGAGCCTGTTCAAGGCCTCCGTGCGGCTGCCGGCCAACGTGCCGAACGGCATTCACGTCGTGCGCGCCTATCTGTTCCGGGACGGACTGTTCGTCGCCGCCAAGGCGCTTTCGCTCCGGGTCGTCAAGACCGGCCTCGAACAGGCCATCACCCGGGCCGCGCATGACCAGCCCGTCGCCTACGGCCTCCTTGCCGTGGCGCTGGCTGCCATCACCGGCTGGGGTGCAAGCCTGCTCTTCCGAAAGGATTAGCGCATCGGCCCGAAATTCGGAACCGATGTTCGGGCCGATGCGCTAGACGTCGGAGGTCTTTCCCGCTTCGCAGGGGTCCTGGAGCCCCACCTGAGCTTTTGCCTCACTCAACAGCCAATTGCCGAGGCAGCTGACAGGTTGGCTTGCCCGCGCAGGCCTGACTAGGCAGTAGCCGCGGTCGCGGACCTCGAGAGTGGGGCCGACGGGCACCAGAAGGCCCGAGGAAATGTGTTCATCGACGAGGCCCTTCCACCCAATCGCGATGCCCTGGCCGCCGACGGCGGCCTGCACGACGAGCGAATAGGTGTTGAAGCTGAGATCGACATGTCCCGACTGCACGTCTCTGACCGCCTTGAAATGCGATAAATAGGTGCGCCATTCGAACCAGGGCGAAGGCGCCGAACTGTCGAGGTGGATCAAGGTCGATCTTGCGAGCGACGAGACATCTCCGAAGGGGCCGTTCTGTTCGGCGAAAGCGGGGGTGCATACGGGCGTGACCGCTTCCGGCAAGAGCAATATGGCATCGTCGCCGAAGTCGCGCTGCGCGCCGAAAGCGACGGCGATGTCGTTGTCCCCCAAGAGGTCCCGCTGAAGCCTTTGCGTCGCGACGATCTGGATGTCCAACTCCGGATATAGAAGCCGGAAAGCATGCATTCGAGGCATCAGCCAGAGCGACGCAAATGCGTAATCCGTCAGCAACCGGATCGTCGATCTTTCCTGGTCGGAGCGAAAAGCGCCAACGGCATCGTCGATTTCGTCGACCGCCCGTTTCGCAATGTCGTAAAGCCTCTGGCCCGCGGGCGTGAGTTCGACACCCCGGTGGACGCGGGTCAGCAGATCCACTCCGATCTGATCCTCTATGCGTCGAATTTGATAGCTGATCGCCGGCTGCGAAATTCCAAGCGCAGCCGCAGCGGATGTCAGGTTGCCACGCTTTGCCACCTCCACGAAAAGCCGCAGCCAGCCGAGATCAACCACCCTCTGTCTCATAGAAAAACCTTATTGGAAAGATCAAGAAAACCCGACTTCACAGAGATTTAGAATAGCGGCACGAATACGGAAATCAAATAATTCAGGGGAGTAACATGATGATGAATTCAGTCAGCACTCGCTTCGCCTTGGGGCTGTTTCTGTCGCTTGCCGGTATGGCGCCAGTCCAGGCCGCGGAGGACGAGGCCTGCAAGGTGATCCGCATGTCTGACCCGGGCTGGACGGACATCACTGCAACGAATGCCGTCGCGAGCGTCCTGCTCGAGGCACTTGGCTATGAGCCCGACATCAAGACGCTCTCCGTGCCTATCGGCTACGAGTCGATGAAGAACGGGGATATCGACGTCTTCCTCGGCAACTGGATGCCGGCCCAGAACGCTTTCATCGAGGACCTGAAGAAGGCTGACGCCGTCGAGATCGTCAATCGCAACCTCGAAGGGGCAAAGTTCACGCTGGCTGTGCCTTCCTATGTCGCGGAACGCGGCATCAAGGACTTCTCCGATCTCCAGAAGCATGGTGAAGAGTTCGAGCGCCTGATCTATGGTATCGAGACGGGGGCACCGGCCAATGCCAGCATCGAAAAAATGATCGGAGCAAATGATTTCGGGCTTGGAGACTGGCAGTTGCTCCAGTCGAGCGAACAGGCGATGCTGGCCCAGGTGGACCGCGCTGCACAGAAGGGGGCGGCAATCGTCTTTCTCGCCTGGGCGCCGCATCCCATGAACAACCGTTTTGATATCACCTATCTTTCCGGTGGCGACGCCTATTTCGGGCCCAATTACGGTGGCGCGGAGGTCTATACGCTTGCGCGGACCGGCTGGACGAAGATGTGCCCCAACGGAGCCACCTTGTTCAAGAATCTGACCTTCGACATGGCAATGGAAAACACGCTGATGGGCAAGATCCTGGAAGGCGACGAACCGAAGGAAGCCGCAGCGGCTTGGCTCAGCGAAAACCCGCAATCGCTCGACAAGTGGCTCGCGGGCGTTACGACCGTCGACGGCGGTCCCGGATTGGACAGCGTCAAGGCCTCTCTCGGACTCTAAGCCGACTTGCGTGACTGCCAGCGCCGCGCGTCCTTTCAGACGCGCAAAGGTCGCTGTAACTCTTGAAACTGCGCATCGCACTTCCGAACAACGGGTACGATTGTCGGGCCGATGCGCTAGACTGAAGGAAGAATCCAATGACGCGGCCAAACATCCTGATCCTGATGGTCGACCAGTTCAACGGAACTCTGTTTCCCGATGGTCCCGCCGATTTTCTGCATGCGCCTCATCTCAGGGCCTTGGCAGAGCGCTCGGTTCGCTTTGCCAATACCTACACCGCCAGCCCGCTTTGCGCTCCGGCACGGGCGTCCTTCATGTCCGGTCAACTCCCGAGCCGCACACGCGTCTACGACAACGCTGCCGAATTTGCCTCGGACATACCGACCTATGCGCACCACCTCAGGGCCGCAGGATATCAGACTTGCCTCTCGGGAAAGATGCATTTCGTCGGCCCCGATCAGCTGCATGGTTTCGAGGAGCGGTTGACGACGGATATCTATCCGGCGGATTTCGGCTGGACGCCGGACTACCGTAAGCCGGGGGAGCGCATCGACTGGTGGTATCACAATCTCGGCTCCGTTACGGGTGCCGGGGTAGCCGAGATCACCAACCAGATGGAATACGACGACGAGGTTGCCTACAACGCAACCCGCAAGCTCTACGATCTTGCGCGCGGGAATGACGATCGACCGTGGAGCCTGACGGTCAGCTTCACCCATCCGCACGATCCCTATGTCGCTCGCAAGCGCTTCTGGGATCTCTATGAAGGTTGCCCTGCACTTGACCCGAAGATCGGGCCCATTCCTTTCGAGCAGCAGGACCCGCATTCCCGGCGCCTCCTGGAGGCTTGCGACTACCGGTCATTCGACATTTCGGCGGATGACGTACGGCGCGCACGGCGCGGATACTTCGCCAGCATCTCCTACGTGGACGAGAAACTCGGCGAGATTCTCGACGTGCTCGAGCGGACCGGCATGGCCGAGAATACCGCCATATTGTTCGTATCGGACCATGGCGACATGCTGGGCGAACGTGGCCTCTGGTTCAAGATGAGCTTCTTCGAAGGCTCGGCGCGCGTGCCTTTGATGATCTCGGCGCCTGGCTGGAAGCCCGGCAGGATTGACGTACCGGTGTCGACGCTCGACGTAACGCCGACGGTCGCCTCCATCGCCGGCTTGGACATCGCTTCGATCCTCCCCTGGACCGACGGCGAAAATCTCGCGCCGGTGGTGCGTGGTGAGATCGACCGGGGTCCCGTGCCGATGGAATATGCGGCAGAAGGGTCTGTGGCGCCGCTCGTTGGACTGCGATCGGGAGCATACAAATTGACGCTCTGCGACAAGGACCCGCCGCTGCTGTTCGACGTCAATTCCGACCCTGACGAATTGACGGACCTTGCGCCAAACGCGGATCATAGGGAAGCCCTCGCCGGCTTGCTTGCCGAAGCAAACAAGCGTTGGAGTCTCGCCGCCTTTGACGCTGCGGTGCGTGAAAGCCAAGCCCGTCGCTGGGTGGTGTATCCGGCGCTGAGGAACGGAGCCTACTACCCGTGGGATTTCCAGCCGTTGCAGAAGGCTTCCGAGCGATACATGCGCAACCACATGGATCTCAACGTGCTGGAGGAAAGGCAGCGGTTTCCCCGAGAGTGAGGTGCGATGCTCGTGTGATCGCTCTCTTTGAGCCTCCGCATCGAGCTTTCCGAAAATCGGGTAACCGGCTGAAGCGCACGGCATTTCCTTTTGGCCTGTTGCGGTTTATGGAAGCGCGCGACAGTATCGCAGACGGCCCTGACCGATCGACGCGAACGGGGAGGAGATGGGCCACGGACCCGCTCCCGGAAAAGCAGAGGAAGCCCATGAAGCCGATTTTCGTGCAATTGCAATGCGCCCCCGGCAAGACCTATGACGTTGCCGACGAGATCTATCGCAAGGAAATCGTCTCGGAGATGTATTCGACCAGCGGTGACTATGACCTGCTTCTGAAGATCTATATCGAGGAAGGTCAGGACGTCGGCAAGTTCATCAACGACAATATCGCCAGCGTTCCGGGCATCTCCCGTTCCCTGACGACGCTTACCTTTAACGCGTTCTGAAGGCCTCTATCCGAGCAGGTTGGCGAACCGCACGGAATAGATCCGGTCGCGTCCCATCATATGGGCGACGAGGTGCTGGCGATCGAAGAGCCCATTCATGGCGCGGTGCCTGAGGTCCAGTCCGCCGGTGGTCACACCGAAGGCGGGCATGAGCAGCCGTTTGCCGTCCGTTGCGAAACAGGGCCTGCGAACCGATCTCTCCCGGCGCCGCACGGTGGCCGAGGGATGCAGATGGCCGGCGATCTCCCCGACGCCGTCCAGCCTTGCCGGCTCGTGCCGGAAGACGAGTCCCGCATGGCGGATCTCGTCCATGGAGGCGCCGGGCAGTCCCTGTGCGCCATCGGGGTCGTGATTGCCGTTGATCCAGATCCACTCGCGGCCTTGTGCCATGGAGCAGATCATCTGGCGAAAGTTCTCCGGCATCGCCGCCGATCCGGTTCGATCATGGAAGTTGTCGCCGAGGCTGATCACGGTCGCTGGTTGGTGGCGGGCAATGACCGCCTCCAGGATGCTGAGCGTCGCGATCGTGTCGTAGGGCGGCAGCATCATGCCGCGGCGGGCGAAGGCGGAGCCTTTTTCCAGGTGAAGGTCGGAGACGACCAGGGTTCGGCTCTCGGGAAGATAAAGGCCCCCCAGCGCATCGCAGATGGCCGCGACGCCGTGGATCGTCGTGCGCGCCTGGAAAAGAGCGCTCCCAGCCGGGGCCGATGTCGCGTGGACGAGCCGATGCATTCCTGTCCTATTCCTCTGTGAGGCCCATCGCCTCGCTGATCAGCTCATCGGCCGCTTCCGTGAGCAGGAAGTCCTGTGCTTCTCCATGAACCGATTCCCGCCCGATTTCCAGCATCACCGGGATGGCGAGCGGCGAGATGCGATCGAGCCGGCGATGGGCGACGTGGCCTTTGATTCGCTTCAGCATGGAGCCGAGCCGGTCGATGTCCAAGAGGCCCGTCGCCGCGTCGTTCCTGGTTGCCTCCAGGAGAATGTGGTCCGGCTCGTGCATCCGCAATACGTCGTAAATGAGGTCGGCGGAAACCGTGATCTGCCGGCCTGTCTTCTCCTTGCCCGGGTGGCGTTGGTCGATGAGGCCGGCGATGACTGCGCAGTTGCGGAAGGTACGCTTCAGAAGGAAGGACTCGTTGAGCCAGGCCTCGAGGTCGTCCCCCAGCATGTCCTCGTCGAGGAGGTCTCCGAGCGGAGGCGCGCCGGCCCGGAAGGCCGCGCCCAGGTCGTCGAGCGCCCAGACGGCGAGCGAGTAGTCGGTGGCGACGAAGCCGAGCGGCTTCAGCCCGGCGCGGTCGAGCCTGCGGGTGATGAGCATGCCGAGCGTCTGGTGCGCGAGCCGCCCTTCGAAGGCATAGATGACCATGTAATGGCGGCTGCCGCGCGGAAAGGTCTCGATCAGGAGCTGGTCCTCCGGCGGCAGCATAGAGACATCCTGCTGTAGCGCCAGCCAGTCGCGCACCTGATCGGGAAGTGGCGCGCGGCGGGCGGGATCGGCGAGCATTTTTCGCACCTGCATCGCGAGATAGGTCGAAAGCGGGAACTTGCCGCCGGCATAGCTCGGCACCTTCGGATCGAAGGAAAAGGCTTGCGAGACGAGGCACTCGTTCTCGCGGATGCCTTCGAAGCGCAGAACCTTGCCGGAAAAGAGAAACGTATCGCCCGGCGACAGCATTTCGAGAAAGTACTCCTCCACCTTGCCGAGCGATATGCCGCCGCGGCCGAGCGAGCCGCGGGCATTGCGCTTCACCAGCCGGACGCTCAGCATCGGCGATTCCACGATCGTCCCGACATTCAGCCGATATTGCTGCGCCACCATCGGGTTCGAAACTCGCCAAAGGCCCTCCTTCGTCTTGCGGATGCGGGCGTAACGCTCATAGGTCCTGAGCGCATAGCCGCCGGTGGCGACGAGATCGACGACCCGTTCGAAGGTCTCCCAGGCGAGGTCGCGGTAGGGCAGGGCGCTGGTGATCTCCTCGTGCAGCTCGACCGCATCGAATGGGCTGGCGCAGGCCCTGCCGAGGACGTGTTGTGCGAGTACGTCGAGCGCACCCCTGCCGATCGGCGGCGTATCCTGCGCGCCGATATAGTTGGCGTCGAGCGCGGCCTGGCATTCCATCACCTCGAAGCGGTTGGCCGGTACGAGAAGGGCGCGGCTCGGCTCGTCCATGCGGTGATTGGAGCGGCCGATGCGCTGGGCGAGCCGGCTTGCGCCCTTCGGGGCGCCGACATGGACCACCAGGTCGACATCGCCCCAATCGATGCCGAGATCGAGCGTCGAGGTGGCGACGACGGCGCGCAGCCGGTTCTCGGCCATCGCCGCCTCGACCTTGCGGCGCTGGGCGACGTCGAGCGAGCCGTGGTGCAATGCGATCGGCAGGTGGTCGTCGTTGATGGTCCAGAGCTCCTGGAACAGCATTTCCGCCTGGCTGCGCGTGTTGACGAAGAGCAGCGTCGTGCCATGCGCCTTGATCGCCTCGTAGACATCGGCGATCGCATAGCGGGCAGAGTGCCCGGCCCAGGGCACGTGTTTGTCTGAGCGCAGGATCGAAATCTCCGGCTTGGCGCCGCCGGAAACGGTGATCAGGCCGGCATGGTTATCGCCGTCCGGAGGCTGCGCCACCAGCCAGCGCTGCAGTTCCATCGGCTCGGCGACCGTTGCCGAAAGCCCGATCGATTGCAGGCGAGGCGCCAGCCGCCGCAGCCGTGCGAGCCCGAGGGAAAGCAGATGCCCGCGCTTGGAGGTTACCAGCGAATGCAATTCGTCGAGCACGAGATAGCGCAGGTCCTTGAAGAAGCGTCCCGCCTCGCCATCGGCGAGAAGCAGCGCGAGCTGCTCGGGGGTCGTCAGCAAGATGTCGGGCGGGTTGGACTTCTGCCGCTGGCGCTTGCCCTGCGGCGTATCGCCAGTGCGGTTTTCGATCCGGACGGGAAGTCCCATCTCGCCGACGGGCTTCATCAGGTTGCGCTCGATGTCGACGGCGAGCGCTTTCAGCGGCGAGATATAGAGCGTGTGGATGCCGACGAAGACCGAGCCCGGCGGGATCCTGCCGCGCCGGGTGAGATCGACAAGGGAGGGCAGGAAGCCGGCAAGTGTCTTGCCTGCGCCGGTCGGCGCTATCAGAAGCGTGCTCTCCCCGGCTTCCGCGCGGGACAGCAATTCGAGCTGATGCGCGCGTGGCCGCCAGCCCTTGTCGGCGAACCACCGGAGAAAGGGCGGCGGCAACGTCAAGGCGTCACGCTTCGGCAAAGGGGAATCGATCCTGTTCACGGGGAACAAAGGTAGTTCATGTGCGGCAAAAGAGAAGCGTTCGATCCGCTGGCGGTGGGCCGATCGGTTCATCCCGGCCTTGGCGGCCCTTTTTCAGAGCGCGATGTAGCGATCGGCGCGGTGGTTGATCGCCACGAAGAGATTGAGGACGATCGCGCCGAGCACAGACCAGGCGACGACCCCGGGCGTGGTTACGGCGAAGGCGACGGCGAGAACGGCCATGTCGATTACAAGCTGTACAAGCCCGGCGCGAATGCCGAAGCGTTCCTGCAGATAGATGCCGAGGATACCGACGCCCCCGAGGCTGGCGCGATGTCGGTAGAGCGCCAGCAGGCCGTATCCGAGCAGTAGGCCGCCGATGAGCGCCGCCCAGCCTGGATGGATCTGGCCGATCTGAAAGAGCCGCGATTGCGCGTCGGTGAGGAACGAGGTGAGCCCGATGGCGATGAAGGTCTTGACGGTGAAGGCCGGGCCGAGCCGCTTCAGCGACAGATAGAAGAAGGGCAGGTTGAGAAGGAAGAAGGCGAGGCCGAAGTTCACGCCGGTCGCGTAATGAAGCAGAAAGGCGATGCCGGCGGTGCTGCCGGTCAGAAGGCCGGCGCTTGCGAGAAAATAGAGGCCTAGAGCGGCAATAAGGCTGCCGGAAAAGATGCCCTGCACATCCTCCATCGGCGTATGCCTGGTGGGACTGGTGTTCCAGAGACCGAAAACACTGCTGCCTTGTGCCATGACCAATCCCCTGCTCGTGCTGGCATGACAATGCTGCAGTGCACAAAAATAATCAAGAAAAATATGTAAGCAATGCTGACCTATTTCGCATGGCAGCGTTGCGCGTCAGGCGCCTTTGCGGGCGAGAAACAGGATGCCGGATACCGGCAGGCCGGCATCCATGCGAATGATAGTGTGTTCGATCGCGATCAGCGAAAGCCCGTGTCCGGCGCAGAGCGAAGCGACATAAAGCTCCGAATGCGCATAACGCAGCGACGGCCGGAGCACGAAGCCTTCCTCCGCTGCCGCCTTCTCTACCGAGAAGGCGAAGAAACCCTCCGGCTTCAGCAGCCGGTCGATGATGAGGAACACGCTTTCGAGATTGCCGAGATACATCAGCACATCCGCGGCGCTGGCGAGATCGGCGCGCCGCTCCTCCAGTTCGCCGAACAGGCCGCACACCTCGGGCAGCAAAGAGAGGTCCGCCTGGCTCAGCCGATCGTAAATCGCCTTCCCCTCGGCCTTGGCGAGCATGTTGGCCGATAGATCGAAGCCCTCGAGAAAGTCCGCGCGGTCGCGGACGCGCTCGCCGAAAAGCCCCGTTCCGCAGCCAAGGTCCGTGACGTAACGGAAGCGCCGTCTGCCGCTCGTCCGGTCGATGAGTGCGGCGAGCTTTTCCGGCACGCTGTAGTTCAGCTTCTCGGTAAGCGCCTCGTCGAAGCGTTCTGCATAGTCGTCGAAGAGCCGCTCGACGTAGGTGCTTGGCGGCTGCTCCGGCGTCTCGGCGGCGCCGAGGAGTGCAAGCTTGAGACTGGCACCGAAAATGTCGTCCGGGTTGAGGCGAAGCGTATTGCCAAGCGCCTCGATGGCTGCCTCTTTTCGGCCCGATTTCTCTTCATAGTCCGCCAGCCGGAACCAGCCGGCCGCCCAGTTCGGTGCGAGCTCGAGGGCCTGGGCCATGAGTTCGGCCGCGGCTTGCAGTTCGCCGCTTTCGGCGAGCATATTTGCGTAGTCGGCACGTCGGTCGGCGATCAAGTCACCGGAGGAGAGCTGGTTGAAGATCATAATGGTGGCGGGTTCGTTGCGACGGACGCTTCTGGGGCCGGGCGCGACAAAACACAAGCGGAATCTGAATGGGCCCCCTTGCTCGCGGGTTGCGAGGGCAGGAATGTCGGCTTATGTGAGGGAAAACAGGAGAATTCTTCGCCCATGTCGGACGGCATAAATAGATTCCTGGGTGACTCGCCGCTGCGCGTTCTGGTCAAGCTCATCGTCGTGTCGATCCTGGTCGGCTTTGTCATGACCATCTTCGACTGGTACCCTGTCGATATCTACTACGGCATCCGCAACTTCTTGCTCGACGTCTGGCACAAAGGCTTTGCCGCTCTCGGTAGAGTCGGGGACTATCTCCTCATCGGCGCCGCCGTCGTTATCCCAGCTTTCCTCCTCCTTCGTATCCTGAGCTATCGGCGGTAGGCATGCCAGATTCGATTTCTTTTTCCCGCAGAATGTTGATCCTGCGCGCCGGTTCCGTTATCTCGCTCGGCTTCATCGCCGGTTGCTCGACCTATGATGGGCTCGTCCCCGACGAGGGCGCCCGCAGCGACCAGACGGAGACGACGCTCGGCTACGTCAATACGCTGCGTGAGGGGAGGGGGCTTTCGGCGCTCGCGCGCGATCCGGCCGCGTCCCTTGCGGCGATGCACCAGGCGGTGCGAATGGCCAGAGCCGGCAAGATGCAGCACAATATCGGCTGGCGCGACGACTTCTACGACCGCATGAAGGGCGAAGGCGTCACCCTGCCCGCCGCCGAAAATATCGCCATGGGCCAGGAAGACGCCGAGCGCGCTTATCGGGCCTGGGTCAACTCGCCGAACCATCTGAAGAACATGCTCGGCAACTATCGCGGCCTCGGCGTTGCGACCGCACAAAATTCCGCTTCCGGGAATCGTCCCTATTGGGCAATGGTGCTCTGCGGCTGAGTTGATTCCCCGAGACGGACCTTGCGGGAGTGGCCGGCATGGGGTGAAACGATGACTGCCACGGAAAGCCTGGAACCGGTCGGTAGTGCCGGCCCGTTTCACGTCAGCAACCGGCTGATCTTTTCGATCGCCCTGCCGATGACGCTGGGTTTCCTGACGACACCGCTTCTCGGCCTTGTCGATACGGCGGTGGTCGGCCGGCTTGGTCGGGCGGAGATGCTCGCCGGACTTGCGGTCGGCGCAGTCATGTTCGACCTCATCTTCACCACCTTCAATTTCCTGCGCGCCGCCACGACCGGTCTCGTCGCCCAGGCCTATGGCCGGGGCGACCGGCGCGAGCAGCAGGCGGTCTTCTGGCGATCCATGGCTATCGCGCTCGTTTGCGGCCTGGGAATCCTGCTCCTCTCTCCGCTGCTGCTCCTGGTCGGGCTGTGGCTGATGGCGCCCGGGCCAGAGGTCGCGGCGGTCACCAGCACCTATTTCTTCTATCGGATTCTCTCGGGTCCGGCGGCGCTTGCCAATTACGCGATCCTCGGATTCGTGCTCGGCCGCGGCCAGGGCACGCTCGGCCTCCTGTTGCAGACGATCATCAACGGCACCAACATCGTGCTTTCGATCCTTCTTGGGCTCGTTCTCGGCTGGGGCGTGGCCGGCGTTGCGATCGCCACGGTCACTGGCGAGGTGGTCGGTGCGATCCTTGGCTTCCTGATCGTCCTTGGCCGCTTCGACAGGCAGGACGCGCCCGGCTGGGCGGCCGTTTTCGCGCGGGACCGCCTGAAGGCGCTCTTCGGCCTCAATCGCGACATCATGATCCGCTCTTTCGTGCTGCTCGCCGCCTTTGCGCTGATGACGCGGATCGGTACAGCCCTGGGTCCGGTGACGCTTGCCGCCAATGCGGTGCTGATGAGCATCTTCCTGGTCGCCGGCTATTATCTCGACGGGCTTGCCAATGCGGCCGAGCAATTGACGGGGCGCTCGATCGGGGCCGCCTACAGGCCGGCTTTCGACCGCGCCCTGCGGATGACCGCCGCCTGGGCGCTTGGGCTGGCCGCGGCGACGACGCTCGCCTTCCTCGCCTTCGGCAATGCGCTTGTCGATCTGTTGACGACGGTGGCGGTGGTGCGCGCCGTGGCGTACGAATACATGCCCTGGGCGGCACTCACGGCGCTGACCGGCGCGCTCGCCTTCCTGATGGACGGCGTCTTCATCGGGGCCACCTGGTCGCGCGACATGCGCAACATGATGCTGGCCGCCTTCCTCGTCTATTGCGCCTCGCTCGCCGTGCTCGTACCGCTGTTCGGCAATCACGGTCTCTGGGCCGGGCTGAACCTTTTCCTGCTGATGCGAGGGATTTCGCTGCTTGCTCTGGTGCCGCGTCGGGCGGCTCAGACCTTCCGTCCGGCCCAGTAATCGATTCGGCTGTCGCGGATCTCGCGGATGGAGGCAAGTCCGTCGCGGTCGCAGAGCGCGGAAAGCCCCCGCACGATCCGTCCCGGAAGACCCGGTCCCTGGTAGACCATGCAGGAATAGAGCTGGACGAGATCGGCGCCGGCACGGATCTTTTCCGCCGCCGTTTCGGCCGAACCGACACCGCCGACGCCGATGATCGGCATGTCGGGCCCGACGCGCTTGCGCATCCGCGCAAGCACCGCCGTCGACTTCTCGAAGAGCGGCCTGCCGGAAAGTCCGCCGGGCTCCTTCGCCTGCCGCTGGTCCTTGAGCCCTTCGCGCGAGAGCGTGGTGTTCGACACGATCAGTCCACCGAGATCATGCGCCAGCACTTCCGCGGCAATGTCGTCCATCCCCTCCTCAGTCAAGTCCGGGGCGATCTTGAGAAAAACCGGGATCCGCTTGCCGGCCTTCACTGCTTCCTCCTCGCGTGCGGCAAGCACGGCCGAAAGCAGCGCCGCGAGGCTCCCGCGCGCCTGGAGATCGCGCAAGCCCGGCGTATTGGGCGAGGAGATATTGGCGGTGAAATAGCGTGCGACCGGGTAGAAGGTGCGAATGCCCGCCACGTAGTCGGCAATGCGGTCGGCGCTGTCCTTGTTGGCGCCGATATTGACGCCGACCAAGGCATCGCGCGAGCAGCCGCGAAGCCGCGCCAGCGCCGCCCCGTGCCCTTCATTGTTGAAGCCGAGCCTGTTGATCACCGCCTCGTCTTTCACGAGCCGAAAAAGCCGAGGCCTGTCGTTACCCGCCTGCGGACGCGGCGTAACCGTGCCGATCTCGGTAAAACCGAAGCCGAGCTTCAGGAGCGCCTCGGGCACTTCGGCATTCTTGTCATAGCCCGCGGCCATGCCGATTGGATTGGCAAAGGTCAGGCCCGCCACGGTCTGCACCAGCCTTGGATCGGCGGGCGCTGCACAGCTCGGGAGAAGACCACTCTTCAGCGCCCGGATCGAGAGGCCATGAGCGGACTCAGGGTCGAGCAGGAACAGGCCGCGACGGGCGAGGCTTTCGAAAGGTCTGGTCATCGGGCAAGCTCTGGAAACACGTGTACGCCGTCGTCGCCAAGCGGCAGCGGCTTTTCCCACAGCACCGCGTCGAGGGGGAGCGGCGCATAAAGATGCGGAAAAAGTGCGCCGCCGCGCGACGGTTCATAGGCGAGCTTGTCCCCGAGCGCGGCGGCATTCACCGCGACCAGCAGGAGGTCCGTCTGTCCCTCGAAATGTCGCGCCGCCGTTTCGGCCACCTGATCACCGGTCGAAAAATGGATAAAGCCGTCGGCGAGATCGACAGGTGCGCCATCGAACCGTCCCGTGCGCCGCGCCTCCTGCCAAAGCAGTGCCGGAACGATCTTGTATATGGTAGCGTTCATCCTGTCCGCTCGTCCGTCGTAAAAACCGAGCCATGGCCTTGCCGCAAATATAGCCGCATGTCCACCGTGCAACACCAGATCGAGGCGGATTTCTCTACGGCCCGAGCGTCCCTTTGGGCGTGCAAGGATGACCGTAGCACAGGAGGCTTCCGGAAGAGGGTGTCATGAAGCAAGCAACCGCAGCATTGGCGTTCGGCCTGAGCCTTGGATGGGCGCTTTCGGCGGCCGCCCAGGAACCGTCGCCGGGACGCTACACGATGCAGAAATCCGAGACGGGGTTTGCCCGGCTCGACACCGAGACCGGCGAGGTTGACCTCTGCCAGGAGAAGAACGGCGAACTCGTCTGCCGGATGGCGGCCGACGAGCGCGCAGCCTTCGAGAGGGAACTCGACCTTCTCACCAGGCGCGTCGAAGCGCTCGAAAAAGCCGTTGGGAGAGGAGCGGCAGCAAGAAAACCGGATCTTCCGACCGACGAAGAGATTGACCGGACAATGAGCATCATGGAAAGAGTGATGCGGAAGTTCATGGGGATCGTGAAGGAATTCGAAGACCAAGGAAAGTCGCCCGCCGAGGAGGGTGGGCAGGTACCCGACCGGACGTGAAGTCGCCGGTGGGCGACACGGGCTGCGGCATGCGTCCTTATGTCGATGCCGATTCGGTGATAATAAGATTGCTGCATCAGGTACTGTTGCAGCCGAGGCTCTTGGGAGGGGGCGTCACCATGCCGGACATGACCATCATCATCGCCGACGACCATCCGCTATTTCGAGGCGCGATGCGCCAGGCGCTGAGCGGCATGACCGGTGCCCCGGCCATTGTCGAGGCGGGCGATTTCGCGGCGGTGCGCAAGGCCGCGGCCGAGCACCCGGACGCGGATCTGATACTCCTCGACCTGGCGATGCCGGGTGTCAGCGGTCTCTCCGGCCTGATTGCGCTGCGCGCCGAATTCCCCAGCCTGCCGGTGATGATCGTCTCCGCCCATGACGATCCGGCCACCATCCATCGCGCGATAGACCTGGGCGCTGCGGGTTTCCTGTCGAAATCCGCGGGCATCGAGGAGATCCGCGACGGCATCGCCAAGGTGATGGCCGGCGAAGTCTTCGTGCCGGCCGACTACGACCGGAATCAGCAATACGAGCCGGAGGTCGCCGATCTGATGCATCGGCTGCAGACCCTGACGCCGCAGCAATCTCGCGTGCTGTCGATGCTTGCCGAGGGCCTGCTCAACAAGCAGATCGCCTACGAGCTCGGCGTGTCCGAGGCGACGATCAAGGCACATGTTTCGGCAATCCTGCTAAAGCTCGATGTCGACAGCCGCACGCAGGCCGTTATCCAGTTGCAGAAGCTCGGGAGCGTCGCGGCCTGAGCGCGTCCGCTCACGCGTGCAAACTCAGTGCGGCGATTCTATTCCGCCGCAGCCCTTGATGCGGCGGCGAGCTGTGTCAGCCAGGCACGCAAGGCGGCGGGGCGTACAGGCTTGTGCTGCAGCGAGACGCCGTCGCGTTCGGCGGCACCGCGGATTTCCTGCGTACGGTCCGCCGTCACCATCAGCGCCGGAATGTTCTCTTTCCAGAGCGCGCGGATGCAGGCGATTGCCTCGATGCCGGTGCCGTCGCCGAGATGATAGTCGGCGACGATGGCGTCCGGCCGCACGGCAAGCTTCTCAGGTCCCATCCCCGCGCAGGCGGAGAGCGATTCCGCCGTGGTTACCGTGCAGCCCCAGCCGCCAAGCAGCAGCGCCATGCCGTCGAGGATCTTCAACTCGTTGTCGATGCACAGCACGTTGAGACCGGTGAGCGCATCGGCCGACTGCGTGGCCGCGACCGGTTGGACCGCCGCTTTGCCGGCACTCACGGCCATCGGAACGCTCACCTTGAAACGGGTGCCTTTGCCCGGCTGCGATTGCAGGCTGACCGGATGATTGAGCACGCGCGAAATGCGGTCGACGATCGACAGCCCGAGCCCGAGGCCGGCGGCGGTGCGCGCACCTTCGTCGAGCCGCGCGAACTCCTTGAATACGGTACGGAACTTCGACGGGGGAATGCCGATGCCGGAGTCGAGCACCTCGATTACCGCCGTGTGTCCACGCTGGCGGACGCCGACCAGAACCTTGCCCTGAAGCGTGTATTTTATGGCATTGGAGACGAGGTTCTGAACGACGCGCCGCAGGAGGTTCGGATCGCTGTGCACGACGAGCGAAGTCGGCATGATTACGAGCTCGATCTCTTTCGCCCGCGCCATCGGCGCAAAATCCGTCTCGATGCGCTTGAAGAGTTCGTTGAGCGGCACCGACTGCAGCCGCGGCTTCATCGCGCCGGTGTCGAGACGCGAAATGTCGAGCACGGCGCCGAGAATGGCCTCCACCGATTCGAGTGATGAATCGATGTTCTGCACCAGCGCACGGTTGTCGGAGTCGCCGAGCCGCTCGACGAGCGAGGAGGAATAGAGGCGCGCGGCATTGAGGGGTTGCAGAATGTCGTGACCGGCGGCGGCGAAGAAGCGGGTCTTGCCGATATTGGCCTCTTCGGCCGCAGCCCGCGCCTCTGCCAGCTCCCGGTTCACCAGCGTCAATTCACCCGTCCGCTCGGCGACGCGCATTTCCAGCGTCTCGTTCGCCTGTTTCAACGCCATGTCGGCGGCCACGCGCTGTGTGATATCGGTATAGGTCGTGACGATGCCCTTGTCGGGCATGGCATTCGTTCTCACTTCGATGATGCGCGTGCCATTGGCCAGTTCCAGCAGGAAAGGCTTGTCGAGCCTCAGAAATTTGGCGATCAGCGCCTTCTCGTCCTCCTTGCGCAGATCGCCGCGGCGGGCAAGGATCGCAACGATCTCGGCAAGCGGGAAGCCGACCTGGCCGGCTGTTTCCGGGAGGACGAGCAATTGACGGAAACGGCGGTTCCAGATGATCAGATTGTTGGCATTGTCGAAGACGGCGATGCCCTGATCCATCTGCGAGAGCGCCGTGTGCAGCATGTCCTGGTTATATTGCAGCGCCTCACTTGCCTGGTCGAGCAGCCAGGCGGTGTCCGAGGAAGCATCGTCGACGCGCTGGAGCACGAGCGAGAGAACCAGTCGCGCGGAGGAGGAGCCGATGGCGCTGCCGAGCAGTTGTTCGGAAAAGTGCACGAGGGCCATGTCCGCCGAGGCGTTTTCGTCGAGCCAGCGGCCGGACTGCTGTTCATAGGTGTGGAACGAGCGCTGCATGCGTTCCTCGCCCATGTAGCGGGCGATCGTGGTCTTCAGGTCCCGCACCGTCACCTTGGTCTTGCGCCCGCGGAAGGTTCCTTCCATGCGGGATCGGCGGGTGATGAAAACACCGGCCTGGATGCGCTCCAGGGGTTTCGGTGCGCGCGTCAGCGAGCCCAGGACGTAGGCTGACGCGTTGACAAGCATACTTAGAGCCGTTGCGCTGACGAGCGGATCCGACTGCGGCCCGGAGAAGAGATCGGTGAAAGGCAGCAGGAAGCTCAACACCGTCGAGGCGACGTGGGAGTTGTCCGGACCGCCGAGGCTCGGCAGGAACAAGAGGTAGGCCCATACGAGAAAGCCTGACACCATCCCGGCGATCGCGCCGCGGGAGTTCGCCTGCCGCCAGACCAGGCCGCCGAAGAGCGCCGGTGCCATCTGCGAGACCGCGGCGAAGGAGAGCAGGCCCAGCGAAGCGAGGCCGGCACTGATGTCGGCGGAGCGGTAATAACCATAGCCGAGCAGCAGCACGAAGAGAATTGCCGTGCGGCGGATGTTGAGGAGCGTGCCGGCCATGTCTTCCTGCAGCGAGCCGCGGGTTCCGAGCCGGCGACGCAGGAATACAGGCATGACGATGTCGTTGGAAACCATGATCGACAGGGCGACCGAGGCGACGATGACCATAGCGGTTGCGGCGGAGAAGCCGCCGATGAAGGTGGTCAACGTCAAGAGCGGCAGATCGCTCGCCAGCGGCAGCGTCAAAAGATAAAGGTCCGCGTCGCCGGAGCCGGAAAACGTCAGAATCCCCGCAATCGCGATCGGCAGCACGAAGAGATTGATGGCGATCAGATAGAGCGGAAAAAGGATGCCGGCCGTGCGCAGTTCCGTGTCCGTGCGGTTCTCGACAACGGTGACGTGGAACTGCCGCGGCAACATGATGATCGCGAAGGCCGAGAGCGCGATCAGCAGGATCCAGCGCGCCGCCGGCGTCCCGTAGGCAAGCGCGGAAAGGACTTCCGGGCTTTGCTGCGCCCTTTCCAACAGCTCGGCGGGGCCGCCGAAGAGCACGAAGACGACATAGACGCCGACCGCCAGCATGGCGGCGAGCTTCACCACCGATTCCATCGCGATGGCGAGGATCAGGCCGTCCTGGTGCTCCGTCGCATCCGTGTGGCGCGTGCCGAACACGATTGCGAAACAGGCGAGGAAGAGCGTGACCAGTAAAGGCAGGTCGATGAAGTGCTCCCCCGAACCGATGCCGTATTCGCTGGTGTCGATCATCGCGGCGACCGAGCTCGACACGGCCTTGAGCTGCAGGGCGATGTAGGGGATCGCCCCGACGAGCGAGATCAAGGCGACAATCGCTGCGACGGTCGGATTCTTTCCATAGCGCGCGGCCAGGAAATCGGCGACGGACGTCAGCCTCTCCGTCTTGGCGAGCCGGACGATGCGGCGGATCAGCGGCAGGCCGACCGTGAACATCAGGATGGGACCGATATAGATGCCGGTGAATTCGAGGCCGCGTTCGGCCGCGAGTCCGACGCCGCCGAAATAGGTCCAGGAGGTGCAATAAATCGCCAGGCTGAGCGCATAGACCAGCGGTCTGCCCTTACTGGCGATCTTGTTTTTTCCGGCCTGGCGGTCGCCATAGCTTGCGACCGCAAAGAGCAGCAGCAGATAGGCGAAAGCGGAGGCAAAGATGATTGAACCCGAGAGCATGCCTCACTCCTCGACGAGCAGCATAGGGCAAGTCCATCCCATTGAGAATTGGTTGCCTATTCGTCTTAAGTCCAAGGCCGCACGCAGTGCCGACAGGGCCAGCGGGACTGTCGGTTGCGGGTGCATCAAGGAGAGTTCCATCGCGCCCGCCTTTGGTCTAAGGTCCCACCGCCGGTTGCCGACGGGTCAGACGGCGATCGCTCGAAACCTTACCGAGAGGTGCGCATGCTGGACGAATTCAAGGAGTTTATCGCCCGCGGCAATGTGATCGACCTTGCAGTCGGCGTGATCATCGGCGCCGCGTTCAGCAAGATCGTCGATTCGGTCGTCAACGACCTCGTCATGCCGATTATCGGCGCGATCACGGGCGGCGGCTTCGATTTCTCCGATTACTTCCTGGCGCTTTCGCCGAGTGTCACGGCGCCGACCCTTGCCGCTGCCCGTGAACAGGGCGCCATCTTCGCTTATGGCAACTTCATCACGGTGCTCCTCAACTTCCTCATCCTTGCCTGGATCATCTTCCTGATGATCAAGCTCGTGAACCGCGTGCGTGCGTCGGTCGAAAGAGAAAAGGCCGCTGCCCCGGCTCCCCCGGCTGCCCCACCGCCACCGGACATCCAGCTGCTGTCGGAAATCCGCGATCTGCTGAAGCAGCGCACCTGAGCGACAGATGCCACAGTTCGCGGCCGCGCTTGGGTTCGTCCCCGGCCGGCCGCGAAAGCATCACAGAAATCGATAGATAAGTCAGAGAAAATCGCGTGATCGTCGGCGCCAATGCGTCTAGAAGCGGCGGGCAACAGGAGCCTGCCGATGACGATCATGTCCAGCCTCAGTCCCCGTGCCCTGTCGGCGCCCGAAAGCGGCATCGTCGAAGTGGTGAACTATGCGCGCGGTCGCGAAGGGCTCATTCCGCTCTGGGTCGGCGAGGGCGATCTTCCGACCCCCGACTTCATCAGCCGGGAGGCGGCGGAAGCATTGGCGGCCGGCGAGACCTTCTACACCTGGCAGCGCGGCATCCCTCTGCTCCGCGAAGCCCTCGTGCGCTACTATCAGCGCCGCTTTCAGAAGACGCTGTCGCCCGAGAATTTCTATGTTACCGGATCGGGCATGCAGGCGATCAAGCTTGCGATCGAGGCGATCACTTCCCCGGGCGACGAGATGATCCTGCTGACGCCGGCATGGCCGAATTTTGCGGCTGCCGCCGATCTCTCCGGCGCGCGCCCGGTTTCCGTGCCGCTGCATTTCGCGAATGGCAAGTGGCAGCTCGATCTTGATCGACTCGAGGCGGCGATCGGCGAGAAGACGCGCGCGCTCTTCATCAACACGCCGTCCAACCCGACCGGCTGGACGGCGACGCATGACGACCTCAAGGCCATTCTCGCCTTGGCGCGCAAGCACGGCCTGTGGATCATCGCCGACGAAATCTATGCGCTCTACTGCTATCTCGGAGGAAGGGCTCCGTCCTTCCTCGACATCGCCGAGAAGGACGACCGCATTCTTTTCGTCAATTCCTTCTCGAAGAACTGGGCAATGACCGGCTGGCGCGTCGGCTGGATCGTTGCGCCGCCGGCCATGGGGCAGGTGCTCGAAAACCTGATCCAGTATTCGACCTCCGGCGTGGCGCAGTTCATGCAGCGCGGCGCCGTCGCGGCCCTCGACGAGGGGGATGGCTTCGTCGACGAGAACGTCGCCAGGGCGAGGGCCAATCGCGACCATTTCTGCGATGCGCTGATCGGGACCAATCGGGTTGAAACGCTCAAGCCCGACGGGGCACTTTACGCCTTTCTGAAAATCGACGGCGTCACGGACTCGCGGCAGGCGGCGATCGACATCGTCGACAAGACCGGCGTCGGCCTCGCGCCCGGGACAGCCTTCGGTAAGGGCGGCGAACTCTTCATGCGCGCCTGCTTCCTGCGCGATCCGGCCCAGATCGCCGACGCGGCGGAGCGTCTGCGCGCCTATATTCTCGCTCGCTGAGGCCGATCGATAAAATGCGATCGTTTTCGGCAAGAGTGGCTTAACGACGCCGGCGAGAATAGGCGGCGAAGCCCGGCCGGGTGCGTCCGTTTTTACCGATTCTGAAAGCAACACCCGTCTTTCCTGTTCCCGAGTTCACAGGGGTGGAAAGCAATCAATGGCCGTACTGGTGACCGGCGGGGCGGGCTATATAGGCAGCCATATGGTCTGGACCCTGCTTGACGCAGGGGAGCGCGTCGTCGTGCTTGACAGCTTGACGACCGGATTTCGATGGGCGGTGGCGCCCGAAGCGCGCTTCTATTTCGGCGATGTGGGAGACCGGTCCACTCTTGCACGGATTTTTGCCGAGAACGAGATCGATGCGGTGGTCCATTTCGCCGGGTCGGCGGTGGTGCCGGACTCGGTCGCCAATCCGCTCGTCTATTACGACAACAACACGGCAAGAACGCGCACGCTGATCGCTGCGACCATAGAGGCTGGCATCCGCCGCTTCGTGTTCTCGTCGACCGCTGCGGTTTACGGCCCGCAGGACACGCCCGATCCGGTCACGGAAACGGCGACCCTACGTCCCCAAAGCCCCTATGGCCGCTCCAAGCTCATGTCCGAGATGATGCTCGAGGATGCAGCTGCGGCCCATGATTTCAGCTATGTGGCGCTCCGGTATTTTAATGTGGCCGGCGCAGATCCGCTCGGCCGTGCCGGGCAGTCGACGCGGGGAGCTACCCATCTCATCAAGGTCGCCTGCGAGACGGCGCTCGGCAAGCGCCGAAAGATGAATGTCTTCGGCACCGACTACCCAACGGCGGACGGCACCGGGGTTCGCGACTATGTCCATGTCAGCGATCTGGTTGACGCCCATGCAAGCGCGCTCGAATATCTGAGAAGGGGCGGCGAGCCTCTGGTCCTGAACTGCGGCTACGGCGAGGGCTTCTCGGTGCTGCAGGTCATCGATGCGGTGCGGCGGGTTTCCGGCCGGGATTTCCGCGTCGACTACGCGCCGCGCCGGCCAGGCGACGCCGTGCAGGTCGTGGCCGACCCATCGCTTGCGCGGTGCAAGCTCGATTGGGTGCCGACCCATGCGAGCCTCGAGCACATCATCCAGAGCGCCTTCGATTGGGAAAGTCATCTCAGTCGCAAGAACAGTTTCGATGGGGGGGCGGAAGAGAGCCGGCGGCTCGTCGTCAACGGCTGATCCGAGCGGCGATTACAGCGCCGCGCGTCTTTTCAGACGCGCAAAGGTCGCTGGACCGATGCGCGAGGCGCAATGCACTCGCCTCACGCCTCGTCTTCACCGAGGAGCTTGCGCTCATGCGCGATCGAGTGGTCGATCAGTTGGGCCCATAGCCTCGTATAAAAGTCCGGCTCGAGGCCGAACTCGATCGCAGTCCTGCCGGCGTTTTCCTTGACCTCGGCAACGCGCGCGGGAATATCCGCCTTCAGCCTCAGCGGGCGTTTGATCTCGGCGGCGCGGTTGATGTAGCCCCAGCGCTCGGCAAACAGCATCATCAAAGCGCGGTCGAGGCGATCGATTTCGGCACGCACATCCGCCATCGTCGTGCATTCTGCGGGGGTCTTTGACATGTCCGGCTCCTGCCGGGGCGGTTGCGCCCCGTTTCATCGCGCCGAACTGCTACCAAAGGGGATGCCGGCTGAGAAGGGGTAAAAGGGCCGCAGTGCCGGATGTGGTCACCTCGGCGGACGATCATCCGGGGGAGCAGGGTGCGGTCCTGTCTCCATCCGGCGATCGCCTGCCGACGTGTTTGAAGAAATTAGCTCGGCAAGCTTGAGCGGGGCTTTCTTAATTCCCGAGCACCAGCTTTATCGCCAACCCCACCAGGCTGACGACGGCGACGCCGGCAAGCCAGAGGCCGACGAACCAGAGGAGCTTGCGCCCGAGGCCGTCGGCGCTCAATGGTAGCCCTCTTCCGGATCGACCTTGCCGCGGAAGACCCAATAGGCATAGGCGGTATAGGCGAGAATGATCGGCACCAGGATAACGGCGCCGACGAGCAGGAAGGCAAGGCTGCCGTCCGGAGCCGCGGCGTCCCAGATGGTCAGCGACGGCGGCACGATGTAGGGATAAAAGCTGATGCCTATGCCGATATAGCCAAGCACGAAGAGGCCGAGCGCGGCGATGAAGGGCTGGGTGTCGTGCCGGTCGCGAATGCCGTTCAGCAGCAGATAGAGGCAGCCGAGCACGAGCAGCGGTACGATGACACTGAAGATGGCCGTCGGCCAGCCGAACCAACGTTCGAGATAGACCGGTTCCAGAAACGGCGTCCAGAGGCTGACGATGCCCATTGCCGCGATCGTGGCGAAAGAGCAGCGCAACGCGATCGTGCGAGCGCTGTCGGCAAGCGCGCCGCGGGTCTTCATGATCAGCCAGGTGGCGCCGAGCAGGGCATAGCCAACGACGATGGCAAGACCCGTCACGATCGAAAAGGGCGTCAGCCAATCCCACCAGCCGCCGACATAGGCGCGATCCTCGACGGGGATGCCCTGGACCAGGGCGCCGAGCGCCAGCCCTTGCGCGAAGGCGGCAAGCGTCGAGCCCCCGGCAAAAGCCCAGTTCCACAAGAACTCGCCGCGGCGTGTCCGCCAGCGATATTCGAAGGCGACGCCGCGGAAGATGAGGCCGAGCAACATGGCGATGATCGGCGCGTAGAGTGCCGGCAGGACAGTGGCATAGGCGAGAGGAAAGACAGCCATCAGACCACCGCCGCCGAGCACCAGCCAGGTCTCGTTGCCGTCCCAGACGGGGGCGACGGAATTCATCATCACGTCCCGATCGTGTTTTTCGGGAAACAGCGGAAAGAGGATGCCGACGCCGAGATCGAAGCCGTCGAGAACGACATAGGCGAGAACGGAGAAGGCGATGAGCCCGGCCCAGATCAGCGGCAGGTCAATGTCCATGTTGGCCTCCATGGGGTTGAGCCGGCCCGGGCGTGACGCCGGCGGTGCGTATCGGTCCCTCGCCGAGCTCCGGCAAGGTGTCGCGCGGCAGGCGTGCCATCAGCCGCAGTATGTAGAAGGTCCCGGCTCCGAAGACGAGGAAATAGACGATGATGAAGGCGATGAGCGAAGCGCCGACGGCCGGGGTCTCGATCGGCGAGACCGAATCCGCCGTCATGAGGTGGCCATAGACCGTGTAGGGCTGGCGCCCGACCTCGGTGGTGATCCAGCCCGCGAGTACGGCAACGAAACCGGCCGGGCCCATGAGAACAGCGATGCGGTGCAGCCAATCATTCGTGTGGAGCGTGCCGCGATAACGACACCAGAGGCTCCAGAGGCCGATGCCGAGCATGGAGAACCCCATGAGCAGCATGACGCGGAAAGACCAGAAGACGATGCCGACCGGCGGCTGCAGCTGTTCGGGTATCGTGTCGAGGCCGGCAAGCGGCGCATCGAGCGAGTGTTTCAGGATGAGGCTCGACAGTTTCGGGATTTCGATCGCGTAATCGACCCGCTTGTCGTCGAAGTTGGGAATGCCGAAGAGGATCAGCGGCGCTCCATCGGGATGGCTCTGATAGTGACCTTCCATCGCCATCACCTTGGCGGGCTGGTGTTCGAGCGTGTTGAGCCCGTGCTGGTCGCCGGCAAAGATCTGGATTGGCGCCACGATCGCCGCCATCCACATGGCCATGGAAAACATGGTGCGGGCGCGGCGCGGCGCGGTGTTGCGCAAGAGGTGCCAGGCCCCGCAGGCGCCGACGACGAAGGCGGTCGTCAGATAGGCGGCGAGCACCATATGCACGAGCCTGTAGGGGAAGGACGGATTGAAGATCACCGCCCACCAGTCGACGGGAACGAACTGGCCCGCCTCGTTGACCGAGAAGCCGGCCGGCGTCTGCATCCAGGAATTCACCGCCAGGATCCAGGTGGCCGAGATCAGCGTGCCGAAAGCGACCATCGCCGTTGCGAGAAAATGCAGCCTCGGACCGACCCGGTTCAGGCCGAACAGCATGACGCCAAGGAATCCGGCCTCAAGGAAAAAGGCCGTCAGCACCTCGTAGCCCATTAGCGGCCCGATGACCGGGCCCGCCTTGTCGGAGAACACGCTCCAGTTTGTGCCGAACTGGTAGGACATGACGATGCCGGACACCACGCCCATGCCGAAGGCGACGGCGAAGATCGTCTTCCAGAAATTAAACAGTTCCAGATAGACATCGTCGTTCTTCCAGAGCCACAGCCCTTCGAGGACGGCGAGATAGCTTGCAAGACCGATGGAAAAAGCCGGAAAGATGATGTGAAAGGAGACAGTGAAGGCAAATTGAATGCGTGCAATGAGAGTTGCATCAAAGGCTTCGAACACGGCGCAATCCTTTCGGCGCAAGGAGGACCACTTCGTCCCCGCATTGTCGCTCATCGGCGCCGCAATCGGTGTCGGCGCCGTTGATTTCATCGTGTGATTGAATCTGAAGGAAAATTGCCAAAGGTCAATGACGGCCCTGCCGCCACGTTGTCACACTGCGGCAATCTTTCGCCTGCGGCATTTTGGTCGGAAGGCGGCCTCAGGACCGTGCAAGGTAGGTTTCTGCGAGTTCCGTCCAGAAGGCGGCGCCGATCGGCAGCAGGCCGTCGTTGAAATCGTAGCCGGGGTGGTGGAGCGGCTTCTCCTCGCCTGTCGCCTTCGCCCCGAGATAGAAGTAGGTCCCCGGCCTTTCCTTGAGCATATAGGCGAAGTCCTCGCTGCCCATATAGGGACGGGCAAGGTCGATGACCTTGTCGGCTCCGGCGAAGCGGATCGCGAGTTCGCGGACGAAGTCCGTCTCCTCCTTGTGGTTGACCGTCGCGTCGTAGCTGCGCTCGTAGTCGATGGTCGCACGCATGCCGTAGCTTTCCGCCTGCGCCTCGGCGATCCTGCGGATGCGGCGTTCGAGTTCATCGCGCACGGCCGCGTCGAAGGAGCGAATGCCGACGACGATTTCGGCCCGTTCCGGAATGATGTTGCTCGCCGAGCCCGCGTGAAACGCGCCGACGGTGACGACCGCCGGGTCCATCGGATGGATGTTGCGCGATACGATCGATTGCAGCGCCATCACGATGCTGGCGCCACAGACGATCGGATCGGCAGTCTCCTGCGGCTCGGCGCCATGGCCGCCGCGGCCGTGGACAGTGATCCGCGCCTCGTCGACCGCCGCCATCACCGGTCCTTCGCGGAGCGCGAACTGGCCGAGGGGCAGGGCCGGTTCGTTGTGGAGCGCGAAAACGGCGTCGCACGGGAATTTTTCGAACAGACCCTCTTCGACCATGATCCTCGCGCCGCCGAAATTCTCTTCGGCCGGCTGGAATATGAGGTGGACCGTGCCGTCGAAGTTCCTCCGCTCGGCAAGAGCGCGGGCCGCTCCGAGCAGCATTGTCGTGTGGCCGTCATGGCCGCAGGCATGCATCAGACCCGGCGTTCTGCTCGCGTAGTCGAGCCCCGTCTCCTCGTGGATCGGCAACGCGTCGATATCGGCGCGGATGCCGATGGAGCGGGAGCCGGTGCCGTTTGTCAGTGTGCCAACGACTCCGGTCTTCGCAAGCCCCGTCGTGACATGGTAGCCCAAGGTTTCCAGATGACGCGCGATGAAAGCGGAGGTTCGCTTTTCCTCCAGTCCCAGTTCCGGATGGGCATGCAGATCCCGGCGGATCGCAACGAGCTCCGGCGTGGCATTGTCGATGGCGGCGGAAAGTTTCATGTCAGGCACCACGGGTTGGTATGCGGTTTTCGAAATAACGGAAGGCCAGTACCAAAAGGCCTGTCAGGCACATGTAGATCAGCGCGAGCAGAAGCAGCGGCTCGTAGGTCAGATAGGTCTCCTGCCGAACCTTTGAAATCACCGCATAGACGTCGACGACGGTGATTGTTGCCACCAGCGGCGTGGATTTGAGCTGCAATACGGTTTCGCCGGTGAGCGTCGGCAGCGCCCGATGGACGGCGCGCGGCAGCCAGATACGCCGGAACAGCGTCCAACGCCCCATTCCGTAGGCGCGTGCCGCTTCCAATTCGCCCTTTGGCACGCCCGCGAAGGCGCCGCGCATCACCTCGCCCTCATAGGCGGCGAAGGAGATCGTCAGCGCCGCCACTCCATAGGGCCAGGCCTCGCGCAGATAGGGCCAGAGAAAAGACTGGCGAATTGCCGGGAACTGGGGAAAGAGCGAACCGAGCCCGTAATAGAGCAGCCAGAGCTGCAGGAGCAATGGCGTGCCGCGAACGACGGTGCAGAAGAGACGGGCGGGGGCCTTCAGGAACCACGGACCCGTCACCTGGGCGAGCCCGAGGGGGACCGCAAGCAAGAAGCCCAGGATCGATGTACTGAACAGCATTGCCAGGCTGACGAGAATGCCGGTCCCGAGCCGAGGCAGGTAGCGCGGCAGCCAATCCCAGCGCATGAAGAGTGCGATGGCCGTGACCAGCGCCCCAAAGAGAACGATCAACACGATCCGATGCGGCTTGAAGAAGCTCTCCGCTCCGGGGAGGTCTTCGGGCGCCAAGGCGAGTGCGTGCGTGGTTTCGTTGCTCATCGTCTCTCCACCAAGCCGCGGCGGGCATGCCATTCGATGACGCCGATGAAGAGGTTGGAAACGAGGGTCAGCGCCAGGTAGAGCGCACCTGCTGCGCAAAAGAACAGGAAATAGGCTTTGGTGGCACCGGCCGCCTGGCGGGTCACCAGCGTCAGCTCGGCAAAGCCGACGACCGCGAGCAGCGCCGTGTCCTTGGTCGCGATCAGCCAGAGGTTGGCGAGGCCGGGAATAGCATGGGGCAGCATCGCCGGCAACGTGATGCGTCTCAGAACCTTGGCTGGCGACATGCCATAGGCGCGCGCCGCCTCGATCTGGCCCGCCGGCACCGCCTTGATCGCACCGCGCAGCACCTCCGTCGAATAGGCGCCCTGGACGACGCCGATGACGAAGATGCCGGCCAGCAGGCCGCTGATGTCGACCGGGCCGATTCCGGCAAAGCCGAGCAACTGGTTCAAGAGATCGGTACCCGCATAGTATAGGAGCAGGATCAGCACGAGTTCCGGCACGGCCCGCACGATGGTGGTGTAGCATTCGAGCAGATCGCGCAGCACCGGCCCGCCATAGAGTTTTCCGAAGGCGCCACCGATGCCGAGCAAGAGCCCGAGCGCATAGCCCCCGAGGGCGATTTCGATCGAGCGGAGGAAGCCCTGCAGCAGAACGCCGCCCCAGCCCGGGGCCGAAAGAGCAAGCAGGCTCCAGTTGACGAGGGAATCCATCGCGGTCAACTCCGAACGCTTCGGCCGGCGGTCTTATGATCGCCGGCCGGTTGCGGCTCAGCCGCCATAGATGTCGAAGTCGAAATACTTCTTCGAGAAGGCCTCGTAGGTGCCGTCCTCGCGGATCGTCTTGATCGCCGCGTTGATCTTGTCCTTGAGCTCGGTCTCGCCCTTGCGCAGACCGACGCCGACACCCGGGCCGAGCACCTCGACATCCTGGGCAACGTCGCCCTTGTAATCGCAGCATGCCTTGCCCTGGTCGCTCTCGAGGAAGGCGCCGAGGGCGATCGCATCGGCCTGCACCGCATCGAGGCGACCGGCAGCCAGGTCCTGGTTAGCCTCGTCCTGCGTCTGATATTCCTTGATCTCGACGCCGGCAGGAGCGAAATGCTTGGTCGCATAGGCCTGGTGCACGGTCGAGACCTGCACGCCCAGCGTTTTGCCGGCGAGCCCTTCCGGCGTCGGTTTGATGTCCTCGCCCTTGGCGCCGATGATCCCGGTTGGCGTGTTGTAGTACTTGTCAGAGAAGTCGATCGTCTTCAGTCGCTCCTCGGTAATCGACATCGAACCGACGATCATGTCGATCTTCTTCGCGTTGAGCGCCGGGATGATGCCGTCCCAGGCGACCGGAGTCACCACGCAATCGAGCTTGGCCGCGGCACAGACCGCTTTCATGAATTCGATTTCCCAGCCCTCCCAATTGCCATCGGCGTCGGGCAAGGTGAAGGGCGGGTACGGTTCGGCGGCAATGCCGACCTTGACCGTTTCAGCGATGGCGGCGGCAGCGCCGGTAATCGAGAGGGCGGCGGCCAACGCCAGGAGCTTCAATGTCTTCTTCATGCTGTTCCCTTTGTGGTTGTTGAGCATTCAGGAATTCAATGAATGGAGCGGATGAATTTCTTGAGCCTTTCGGATTTCGGCGCGCCGAAGATCGCTTCCGGCGGTCCTTGTTCCTCAATGATGCCGTTGTGCAGGAAAACGATGTGGTTCGCCACGTTGCGGGCGAACTTCATCTCGTGGGTGACGAGGATCATCGTCCGCTTCTCCTGCGCAAGATCGCCGATCACCGAAAGCACTTCGCCGACGAGTTCCGGATCGAGCGCCGAGGTCGGCTCGTCGAAGAGCATGACGAGCGGCTGGATCGCCAGCGCCCGGGCGATCGCCGCACGCTGCTGCTGGCCACCTGAAAGAAAGGCCGGATAGGCGTCGCGCTTCTCGTGGAGTCCGACCCGCCTGAGCAACGCTTCGGCCATCTCCACGGCTTCGGCCCTGGATCTGCCGAGCACATGCACCGGCGCCTCGATGACATTTTCCAGGATTGTCATATGCTGCCAGAGATTGAAGCTCTGGAAAACCATGCCAAGCTGGGTGCGGATCCGCTGGACCTGCCTGCGGTCCGCCGGCACCAGTCCGCCCTTCCCATCGGATTTCATCCGGATCTCTTCGCCGTGAACGCTGATCCGACCGGCCGAGGGCAATTCCAGCATGTTGATGCAGCGCAGCAGCGTCGACTTGCCCGAACCGCTGCCGCCGATGATCGCGATGACGTCGCCTGGGCGTGCCGTCAGCGAAACGCCCTTCAGCACGTCCAACGGTCCGAAACGCTTGTGGAGGTCACTGACCGCGATTGCCTCGGCCGCTTCCGTCATCGGTGACCGGGTCCCGGGGTCTGCGGGTTTCCTGGAAGCATGAAAACAGTTCCCCTTGTGGCGCTGTGGTGCAGCATTTTTCGGCTTGTTACGCTGTTTCCTGCCAATATGGTTGCACTTGTGCCGTTATTATTCAAGTGTATAATAGATGCGTCGCCGAATTTTCTGGCGGAATTCCCGCTCGAACGAACCCTCCGCAGGAGCAGCCCATGAGCCCATTCGGTTGGAAGGCAATGACTTGGACCGGAGACGCCGGGATCCGGGGGCGGTCGTGACGCGCCGCAGCTTTCACCGCGCTCCGGAAGGCGAGCGCCGGCAGGAATTGATCGAGGCGACGCTCGACTGCATATCCGAGTTCGGTCTCAAGGGTGCCACCGTCCGCCAGATCGCGGTCCGCGCCGGCGTGACCGCGGGGCTCGTCCGGCACTACTTCGACTCCAAGGATCAGATGGTCGCGGAGGCCTACCGGGCGGTGATCGCCTCGTTGACGGAAAAGGCGAAGACTGTCGAGGGCGATCCGGCGACGCGTCTCCGGGACTTCATTTGCATCAATCTCAGCGAGCCGGTGGCCGACAGCCGTAGCGTCTCGCTCTGGGCAGCTTTCATCAGCCAGGTGAGGGTTGATCCTGTCCTCGCCGAGATTCACCGCGAAGGCTATTTGGCCTTCCGCAATGCCCTGCAGGACCTATTGAGCGATTTTCTCGCGGCCAAGGGCAGGCCGGCGAGTACGGAGCTCTGTCGCCGCTACGCCATCGCAATCAATGGCTTGGTCGACGGGCTCTGGATCGAAGGCTGCCTCGCCGGCGATCTCTTCCGCGAGGGAGAACTGATCAGCATCGCCATGGCCTCGGTCGAATCGTTGCTTGGCCTGCCTGTAGACGAATGACGGAGGGGAGAAATCACATGCGCTATGCGTCGATCACCTCGCGGCTGGCCGATCTCGGATCCGGCAAGTGGGCGCTGCATATTCGTGCGCGGCAATTGAAAGCGAGCGGTGCCGACATCATCGAACTGACGATCGGCGAACCGGACCTGCCGCCCGATCGCGCCCTGCTGGACGAGTGTCAGCGCGCCATGAACGCCGGTCGGTATCGCTACTCGAACGGCCGCGGCGAGGCAGCCGTGGTTTCGGCGATTGCGGAAAAATACCGTCGCCGCCGAGCCGACGTGACGGCGAAAAACGTTCTCTGTTTCCCCGGCACCCAGACAGCGCTTTTTGCCGTGATGCTGGGGCTGGCCGAGGCCGGCGACGGCGTGCTCGTTGGCGATCCGCTCTACGCGACCTATGAAGGCGTCATACGTGCGGCCGGCGCCCATCCGGTATTCGTACCGCTAAAACCTGATTTGGGTTTCCACATGCAGCGGGAACACCTGGAAAGGTCCGTCACGCCCGAATGTCGCGTGCTGCTGCTCAACACGCCGCACAACCCGACCGGCGCGGTGCTCACGGCCGCCGAAATCACGGCGATCGGCGAGGTGGCCCGCCGCCACGACCTCTGGATCGTCTGCGACGAGGTCTACGAGGAACTGGTCTTCAGCGGAACCTTCGCTTCACCCTTCGACGATCCGGACCTCGCGGAACGAACTATCGTCGTTTCGTCGATTTCGAAATCCCATGCCGCGCCTGGTTTTCGCAGCGGCTGGGCCGTCGGGCCGGCTGAGTTCACCCGGCGCCTCCTGCCGGTTTCCGAAACCATGCTGTTCGGCCAGCAACCTTTCATCGCCGATATGACGGCCTATGCCCTGACGCATGAGATCGATACCGCGCGGCGGATGCGGGAGACCTATGGCCGGCGCGCTCGCCGTATTGTCGACGGTCTTTCCCATATACCGGCCGTAGCGGTCCTGCCGCCGGAGGCGGGGATGTTCGCCCTCATCGACGTTGCCGGCACCGGACTCTCCGGCGAGGCCTTTGCCTGGGCACTGCTCGAAGAGGAACGTGTGGCGGTGATGCCGGGGTCGTCCTTCGGCACGCAGGCGAAGGACTTCCTGCGGATAAGCCTCACGGTTGCGGATGAGACCATCGAGGAAGCCTGCCGTCGCATTGCAGCTTTGGCCGAGCGCCGCACGACGACAAGGAAACGCCGCGCATGAGTGTTGAGATGAAAACCGTCGGTGAAGCTCTCGTGGAACTCCTGGAGGCAAACGGCGTTGAAGTTGTCTTCGGCATCCCCGGCGTGCACACGGTCGAGCTTTATCGTGGTCTTGCGGCTTCGAAAATTCGTCACGTTACCCCGCGCCATGAGCAGGGCGCCGGCTTCATGGCAGACGGCTATGCGCGCGTCAGCGGCAAGCCGGGCGTCGCGCTGGTCATCACCGGTCCCGGTCTCACCAATACGATCACCGCCATGGCGCAGGCCCGGCAGGATTCGATCCCCATGCTGGTGATCTCCGGCGTCAACCGCCGCGATTCGCTCGGGCATGGCCGTGGTTTGCTGCACGAACTGCCCGACCAGCATGGAATGATGACGACGCTGGCGCTCTATTCGCATACGCTGCTCGATCCGGCCGACCTGCCGCTGGTCATCGACCGCGCCTTTGCCGTGCTGCTATCCGGCCGCCCTGGTCCAGTCCACATTGAGATCCCGACAGACGTGATGGCTGAAACGGTCGGGAGCCAAGCGGCAAGGCCGGCCTTGGCGACCCGCCCGTGTGCCGACGGAGAAACGCTGCAGAAAGCGGCCATCCTCTGTGCCGACGCGTCCCGGCCGGTCATTCTTTGCGGCGGCGGCGCGCTGGCTGCCGAAGCGGAACTGCGTTTGCTGGCGGAACGGATCGGGGCACCCGTGATCACGACCGTCAACGCCCGCGGCCTGTTGGCGGGCCATCCCTTGCGCGTACCCGCGAGCCCGAGCCTCGAAGCGGTGCGCGCCCTGCTTCGCGACGCGGATCTGGTGCTGGCCCTCGGCACCGAAATGGGGCAAACGGATTACGATCTCTATGCCGACGACGGTTTCCCCGAGCTCCGAGATCTCATCCGCATCGATATCGATGTGGCACAGCTTGCGCGGGGTCCGCGCGCGGCGCTCTCGATCCTCTCCGACGCGAAGGCCGCGACGGCGGGCATAGTAGGCTTCCTCCCCGACCGAACCGCGAAGGACGGCGCGCCGCGGGCCGAAGCGACGCGAAAGGCAGCTCTCGAGGAGTTGACACCGAAGATGCGGGCGGAGGTGGGCATCATCGACACGATTTATAAGGCGCTGCCGGATTGCACCATCGTCGGGGATTCGACCCAGGCGGTCTATGCCGGCAACCTCTATTGCGACGCGCCGCGGCCCCGCGCCTGGTTCAACTCGGCCACGGGCTACGGCGCGCTCGGTTATGCGCCGCCCGCAGCCGTCGGCGCAGCGATTGCTGATCCAGGGCGACCGGTCGTCTGCCTTGTCGGCGACGGCGGTTTTCAATTTTCGCTGTCCGAGATCGGATCGGCCGTCGATGCGGAGGCAAAGGTGATCTTTCTCGTGTGGAACAATGACGGCTATCGGGAGATCGAAACCCATATGCTGGAGGCCGGCATCGTCCCGGAAGGCGTCAGGCCGACGGCTCCGGACTTCCTGCTGACAGCCAGGGCCTACGCCGTCGCGGCCGTGCGATTGGTCGACATTGAGGAACTGCCGGGCGCACTCGCCGATGCGGCCGCGCGAACGGGTCCCTCGCTGATCGAAATTCACCAGACAAGGACTGTCGGCGCTACCGCCTGATGGAGAGCGAAAGAAGGAATCCGTGGCCGGTCTCCTGCCGCGTCTCGGCATTTCAGGGTCGCGGCTGCAACAGAAGCGCAGGGTTTGACTTTTTCTGCCCGGAGTGGTGTTAAAGGCGCCGGCGTTCGAATCCGGCCACGTTCTTGCGTTAGTCTCCGGATGTCGAGGCCAATTCGTCTCGTGGGCGCCAGGCGCCGAGAGAAAGGAATCGCGTCCTCAATGGACTTCCTGGGTGGCAGCAAGAGCATGCAGGCGGGCCGGCTTCTTGCCGTGCTGTGGCTGTTCTGCGCCTCCTTCGCCGTTCAGGCGATCGCTGTCGGTCAAAGCGTAGCGGGTCGGACCGGCCCCGGCGCGCAGACCGGCGATATCGCCGCTCGGGATATGGGCTCTGCCGAACGTCCGCTGGCGCGTCAGGTTTTCAGGGCAGTCGCCTTGCCCGACTTCCGCTTCATCGGCGCGCGGGCGGAGGGGAAGGCGAGCCCCGGCGGCGATTCCGATCCTGCTCTTCCGCTCGCCTTTTCCGTTCTGCCTGCGGACGTCGGTAATCGTCCGGCGCCGGTTGCGCAAACGCCAGCCGTGGTCAAGGCATCGCGCCAGAGCGAGCGCATTCGCGGCCCGCCCGCGGACGAGAACGTCCTCTAACGTCCGTGCTCACTGACTATCGGTTCTGCCCGGCATAATGAAATCAGGCCCGGACCAGCCGGAAAGGCGCGTCCAGCCGTTCATGGAATTTCCAAATGCGTACATCCAGATGGGCGATTCTCGCCTATGTCGCGATCGCTATCTTCGGCTGCCTCGCGGCGCTACCCAGCATGCTGCCGCCGGCGATGCGGCAGCAATTCACGTCTGTTCTGCCGTTCGAGCCGGTCACGCTTGGCCTTGACCTCAAGGGCGGCTCGCATCTCGTGCTCGAGGTCGACGGGGCCGGTCTGCAAAAGGCGCGGCTCAACAGCCTTCTCGACGACACCCGGCGCGCGTTGCGCGGTGAGCGTGTCTCCGCCTCTTCGGCCCGCATCAGCGGCAACACGGTAACGGTGAGCATCCCTGATCCGGCGGATCGGGAAAGGGTGCTGCCGAAGCTGCAGGAATTGGCGACGCCGGTCAGTGTCATCGGCTTCGGCGGCTCGGCGCCGGAGGTCGAGGTGACCACGGCCGGCGATGTCGTTACGCTGTCGCTCACCGAAGCCGGCCTCGCCGATCGCATGACCAAGGCGGTCGAGCAGAGCCTGGAGATCATTCGGAACCGCGTCGACCAAGTTGGCGTCGCCGAGCCGCTGATCCAACGGATCGGCTCAAACCGCATTCTCGTGCAGCTTCCGGGCCTTCAGGATCCGACGCGCCTTCGTGAACTTCTCGGTTCCACAGCTCAAATGAGCTTCCATATGCTCGACCAGACCGTGGATGTGACGCAGCCGCCGCCGCGCGGCGTCGAGATCCTTCCCGGCGCGAATGACGGCAACCGCTATCCGATCGAAAGCCGCGTCGCAATTTCCGGTGAACGTCTCGCCGATGCCAAAGTCGGCTTCGACCAGCGTACAAACCAGCCGGTCGTTGATTTCAGCTTCGATTCGCTTGGCGCTCGACAGTTCGCGGAGATCACTCGGGAAAATGTCGGCCGGCCATTTGCGGTCGTGCTCGACGGCAAGGTTCTGACGGCGCCCGTCATCAACGAGCCGATCCTTGGCGGTCGTGGTCAGATCAGCGGTCACTTTACGGCCGAGGAGGCAACGGTCCTTTCGGCGCTCTTGCGTTCCGGTGCCCTGCCGGCGCCGCTGACGATCATCGAAGAGCGCTCCGTCGGACCCAATCTCGGCAGCGACTCGATCCGTATGGGCCTCTATACCGGTCTCGTCGGCTTCGCTCTCGTCATCGCCCTGATGGTCGTCCTCTACGGTGCTTGGGGCATGATCGCCAATGTCGGCCTGCTGCTGCACACGATCATGACGATCGGCGTTCTCGCGCTCATCGGCTCGACGCTGACCTTGCCTGGCATTGCCGGCATTATTCTTGGCATCGGCATGGCGGTCGACGCCAATATTCTCATCAACGCCCGCATCCGGGAGGAAACGGAAAACGGCGCCGGGGCGATGAAGGCGCTGGACCTCGGCTTCAACAAGGCATACGCCACCATCATCGACGCCAACATTACCACGCTCACCGGCACGATCCTGCTGTTCTGGCTCGGCAGCGGACCGGTGCGCGGTTTCGCGGTGACGATGATGCTCGGTATCGCCATCTCGATGTTCACGTCTGTCACGATCGTGCGCTTGCTGATGCGCGAAGTCGTGATCCGCCGAAAGATGAAGAAGCTCGAGATTCCGTCGCTCTTCGGCCGGGTGCCGAAACTGCCGACCGTCTCCTTTATGAAACGGCGCTTCCAGGCGATCGGCGTTTCGGCCTTCCTGTCGATCAGTTCGGTTATCCTGTTCTTCACGCCGGGTCTTAATTACGGGATCGATTTCATCGGCGGTATTCAGGTCGAAGCCGTTTCCAAGGAGAAGATCGACCTTTCGAGGTTGCGCAGCAGTCTCTCCTCGCTCGAACTTGGCGAAGTGGCGTTGCAGGATTTCGGCAACGGCCAATCGGTAATGATCCGCGTCCAACGTCAGCCAGGAGGCGAAAAGGAGCAGACGGCGGCGCTGAACCGGATCAAGGATGCCGTGACGAATGCCGTGCCGGATGCAACGCTGGAGCGGACCGAGGTAGTCGGCCCGACAATCAGCACGGAGCTTGCGCGTTCCGGCTCGCTTGCCGTCGGCCTCGCCATGCTGGCGATCCTACTCTACATCTGGTTCCGCTTCGAGTGGCACTTTGCGGTCGGTGCGATCGCGGTGCTTCTGCTCGACATCACCAAGACCATCGGCTTCTTCGCTTTGACCGGCGTGGACTTCAACCTGACGGCGATTGCCGCGCTCCTGACGATGATCGGCTATTCGGTGAACGACAAAGTGGTGGTCTATGACCGCATGCGCGAAAACCTGCGCAAGTTCAAGTCGATGCCCTTCTCCGAACTCATCGACATGAGCATCAACCAGGTGATCGCACGATGCATTTTCACCTCGGTGGCAACGGCTCTTTCGTTGGTGCCCATGGCCATCTGGGGAGGCGAGGTCGTGCGCAGCTTCGCCTGGCCGATGATCTTCGGCGTGATCATCGCGACTTCCTCGTCTATCTATATCGGAGGGCCGATCCTCCTGTTCCTCAGCCGCTGGTGGAAGGACCGGGAGGTCGGGCGTTCCGGTGCGCAGGAGGCAGGCACGCCGACGAGCTAGCGGACCGAACGGATTCATTCGGTTTCCGGGAACGGGAAGACCGTTCCCGATCCATCGCGAGAATGCAAAAAGGGGCGACTCGGACGAGTTGCCCCTTTTTCGTCCGAATGAGCTGCCTATATACGAGGCGTCCCTTGCAGGTCGATTCGACGCTCACCATGAGCGCGATAGCCCCACTTGGGGCTCGGGATAATCTACAGGGCAGTCCCCCGATCAGGTCCTCGAGGAATTGATTTTTCGAACCTGGTTGTCGTTTGACTGAGATGTGAGATTGTCCTAGCTTACGGAGTGTGACGCGGAAGGATTCCGCCTCCCCCATCGTTCATGAACCGTCGCGGCGCTCTGCGCCGCCTCAAGCCAAAGGAGAGTGACATGTCAAGAGCCGTCTCGACCGCCGCTTTCTGCGGCTCGCGTTCCCTTTGTCGTGCAACGGTGAAAGGTCTCATTGGCACGCTTTGCCGAATGTGACCGTTCGCACCACCGAACTTATCCCTGCCGAGAATTGAACATCCGCGCTCGATGCGTGGAGGAGCGTTATTTGCATGAACAAGCAAGTCATCGAACATGATGGTGTGCCCGTCGGCGTCGTTGTTCCCGATGAGGATCAGGTGAAGTTTGTGGCCGTGAAGTATCAGGTCTGGGATCTCGACGCGCGGCGATTCCGCTCGGCCGATGAGGCGCGTGCGGCGATCCGGCATCTGCTCGCCGGGCAGTCTCCCCAACCCCGCCATGGCGGCGCCGCGGCCGCATGATCTTGTCCGGCCGCGGTTTCTCCTTTTGATCGCGTAAATATCGAGTGTGGGTGAAGGCTTCGGCGCCGTGAGATGCACGGCACGGCGGGCACACATCGATTGCCTCTTCGAAAGTCGGGCGGAATTTTGTATTGGCAGAGCAATTCTATGCTATGCAAAAAATATAAGCTTGTGCGCGTGTGGAGTGTTGCCGACCGTCCGCACGCGGGGAGATTCTGCCGGAATGCTGACAAAAAAGGGAAAGTACGGATTGAAAGCCCTTGTCGACCTGGCACGCCTTGAACCAGGCGAAACGGCCTTCATCAACGAGATTGCCCTTCGCAACAACATTCCAAAAAAATTCCTCGATACGATCCTGCTCGAGTTGCGCAATGCTGGCGTACTGCGCTCGAAGAAGGGTCCCGGCGGCGGCTACTCACTGTCACGCCCGGCGTCGGAGATTCGCATCGGTCACGTCATCCGAACGCTCGATGGTCCTTTGGCACCCATCCGCTGTGCCAGTCGTACCGCCTATGAAATCTGTGAGGACTGCCTCGATCCGAAGACCTGTCAGGTTCGCATCTCCATGACGTCCGTACGCGATGCGATCGCTTCCATTCTCGATTCGATGACGCTTGCCGAGTTCGCGACCGGAGCCGTATTGATTCCGGAAGTGCCTGTGGAAAAGCGCGCCGGCTGATCACAGCGGCCCGCAATATTCCCGGCGCCGTAGAAATTCGGGCCAAGGAAGCTTGGTTTGCCGGAAGAAAGGGCCTATTTGGCTCCCATTGTTTTTCGCCGCGTTTCGGATGACCGGTATGGTCGCCGATTCTGCTTCAGACCAGGGACCGAAGATGGGCTTGAGACATGTGAAGGCGGAGGGGCATTCGCGCGGTGCAGTGCTCGAATCGATCGGCAGGACACTGGCGACGGCAAGCAATGGCATCAGGGTTCTCGCCGATCATGCGGCGACTGACAAAGCCTTTGCACAGAGCCTCGTCGACGCAGTCGAACTGATCGGCGAGGGCCGGGGCCGTGTCGTCGTTTCCGGCGTCGGCAAGAGCGGACATATCGGCCGCAAGATCGCCGCGACCATGGCTTCCACCGGCACCTCTGCCTATTTCGTCCATCCGACGGAAGCCAGCCATGGCGATCTCGGCATGATCACCTCGGAAGACACCCTCATCCCGCTCTCCTGGTCCGGTGAAACGGCGGAACTCGCCAACATGCTCACCTATGCCAAGCGCTTCAGGGTACCGATCGTCTCGATTTCATCCAATCGCGACAGCATCCTCGCGCGCAATTCGGATGTTGCGCTGGTGCTGCCGAAAGTGCCGGAGGCCTGCCCGCACGGGCTTGCGCCGACGACCTCGGCCATGCTGCAGCTTGCCGTCGGCGATGCGCTGGCGATCGCGCTCCTGGAGCGGCGCGGCTTCTCCGCCGAGGATTTCAAGACATTTCATCCGGGTGGCAAACTGGGCGCCCAATTGCGCCTGGTCCATGAACTGGCGCATGTGGCGGAACAGGTGCCGCTGCTTGCAGTTGGCCGTCCGATGAGCGAGGCGGTCATCGAGATGTCCTCGAAAGGCTTCGGCGTCGTCGGCATCGTCGATGAAGGTGGCGCCTTGATCGGCGTGATCACCGACGGCGACCTGCGCCGTCACATGACCGGCGACCTACTGGGCCAGCCGGTCGAAGAGGTGATGTCGCACAACCCTCGCGTAGTGAAAGGCGACGTGCTCGCCAGCGCCGCCATGGAGTTCATGCAGGAGCACAAGGTGACCGTGCTCTTCCTCGTCGACGAGGCGCAAATGCCGGTCGGTATCCTGCACATTCACGACCTGCTGCGCGCCGGCGTGGCCTGATCAATCGGACGGAGCACTGGCGCGAGCGCCTGTGAGCGAGTCCCGCCCTATGAGAGGGCGCATCTCTTCTCCGGTTTTTGCCGGGGCGGCGGATCTATAAAGGCGCCCGGCTGGTTGACCATGTTCCTGTGGATCCGTTCGGCGATCGCTTCCGCGCCGGCATCGGTCCCCGCATGCGAGTAGAAATTGCCGCGAACCTGGATCGACGCGGCCATCAGCCGGAAAGTCGCCGCGCTCAAGACGGGATCCGGTGGCGTCGGCGCCGCCCAGAAGGCATCGAGCGGTTGCTGGTCCGTCAGCCCGGCAATATCGAAGACCGCCCGGCCGAGCACCTTGACCGGCTTGCCCTGTCTGAGGGCGTGCAGCCCGGCAGTCGAATTGACCGTGACCATGCCGACGCTCCCGACCATGAGAAGGTCCAAGTTGCCGCCGTCGAGATAGGCGACACGATCTTCGACGCCAAGCGCCGCCGCTTGCCTGGCGATGATCCTGCGCCAGGGAATGAGGCTGTTGTCGAGAGGATGGACCTTGATCGCCAGCTTGCTTGTCGGGGGCGCATGGCGCGCAAAGGAGGCGAGGATATCTCCGATCGCCTCCTTCTGGCTGTTGAAGGGGGAGTGGGCGCGCAGCTGGAAATCGGTCTCGAGCTGCAGCGGATAAACGAAATAGGGGAGATGATCCGAGGTGAGCGAGCGGATGACGGCCAAAGCCGCCCGCTGCTGGCGCCTGGCTCCGGCAAGGCGCCTCAACCATCCGGCATATTCCGCCAGCGGATGAAAGATCCCATGCCGGCGATAGCCCGGGAAGAGAAACCAGAAAAGGACGTTCGGCAGGTTGTACAAGAGGTCATAGGCCGCCTCAGCCAGGAACGTCTGCGAATAGCGTCGCTGCCAATCCGGCTCGGGCAGGGATGCGGCGACCGCGAGGATCTGCTCGGGGTCGGCCGGAAAATGCGAATTGGACGACATGCCGCCGCATTCGAGCGTCAGCCAATCGGGTCGGAGATAGCCCATTTCCACGACGAAGACTGCAGCCCCGTGTCTCCTGGCTGCGGCGATGGCCTTCTGGTGATAGGGCCGCTCTTCGCCGAGCAGAATGAGATCGCTGACCCCATGACAGCGAATGAAGGCGTCGACATAGCCGGGCCACCCGGCAACAGAGCCGCGATAATTGTACCCGCCGCCGCGGCGCCAGAAGATCCGGTCGCCGACGTTGAGATTGATCCGGAGGCAGCGATGTCCATAGGCTTCGAGCCGGGTGGCGATCTTGGAAAAGATCGACGACGAAGGACCTTGCAGGAACAGGAATGTCCGTTGCCCCGTATGCCCGATCGTTGTGCCTTCCGTCATATCCATTCTGCGGCCGCTATTGCAGCGCGTCCTTGTGCAGGTTGGCGTGCTTGAGCAATGCGCGCAGAAGGTTCCATGGATCTTCGTCCTGCGGCGGTCCGGGGCGATGCTTGGCTGGCTTGGCCTTGGCGAGCGGCACGATGAAATAGTCCGTACGCGGGTCGGGGAAGGGATCGGCGAACGATTTCAACAAGGGCGCGTGGTCGCCATAGAAGGCAAGCCAGACCGGGCGATCGAGCTTGTCGAGGCTGTCGATCAGCTGTTTCAGCGCCGCATCGGATTGTTCGAGGATCGCCAGATAGATGTCGACGGGATTGGCGAGCTCTCCGACGCGTCCGGGCTCCCATGGCCCGTGATTGGCCATCGATGCGACGAACAGGAAGCCACTTTCCTCCAGCGGCAGCCTTTGCGCCTCGGCGACGACCCGCGCCGTCAGCGCCGTATCCGACACATAAAGCCCGTCGCGCCCGGCATCATGGTCGAAGGCGTCGAGCATGGTGAGCTTGTCGAAGCCGAGAACCGGCATCGCCTTGTGACGCAGGAAGAAAGTGCGGTCATAGGGATGGATGAAATGCGTGTGCCAGCCGGCGCGCTTCATTTTTCCCGGCCAGACGACGTCCGCATAATGGGCCGCGCGCAGGTAGGGATAGCTGGCATCGACATGGATATCGTCGGGCACCAGCCCGCTCAGGACGGCGAATTCGGTGCGCAGCGTATAGCCGCCCTCGAAGATATTGCTTAGGCGGCCCCACTGAACCGCCTGCTTGCGCAGCCGATCGATCGTCGGCAGCTTGATCGTATCGACTCCGAAATGCCGCATGTCGATGAATGATTCCGACTGCCAGACGACCACCAGCGGCGCTTCCTCATGGCCGATGAGGTCGTGGACCGCCGCCAGCAAGCGTTCCGAGAGTTCGGCAACGATCTTTTCGCGCTTTACGCCGAGCCAGATGATGAAGTGGAAGACCACAGAGCCGAAGGTGCCGAAGCGCACCGTGCTCATCTTCACATTAACCTTGCCGACGAGCCGCTGGACGAGCGCGGCGGTCGGGCGATTGACAGGGCCGTAAAAGAGCGAGATCCAGGGCGCGCTTGCGGCAAGGACCATCAGGACGATCCAGAAGAGCTTGTCCCGCGCCGGCAGGACGCTCGGTTCGAAATACATGTAAAGGCCCGAGACGCCGAAGACGTACAGGAAGGCGACGATCCAGAAGACGATGTTGAGCGAAGTCGCGTAGAAGATCGACTTGTATTTGAAGACATCAGCGACGAGGGCGATATCGGAGAAGACCAGCGGCTCGCGGATGAACTTGAACTTGGCACGGGAAATGCCGGTGAAGATGATGAAGAAGCTCATCGTCCCGGCCGCCGCATAGAGCGGGCGCCAGGAAATTGCAAAAAAGCCGGCAAAGACAAGCGCAATCACCGGAAGGCGGGCAAGAATGTCGACGATGTCCTGATCGCGGCCGTAAGGGGGGGCATTCTTTCGCCGCTCCCGCTTCGGCAGCGCGAAGCGGTCGGTAAAGAAGATCACCGCACAGGAGAGAAGATAGCAGCCAACGGTCAGCGCTTTCGGGTGGTCGTGCAGTTGAAAGGGAAGTAGCGCCAAACCCATGCCTTTGAGCCGTTTACTGCCGTCGCCGCCTCGGCAGCGGGGCTCCTCGACACTTAAATCCTAATACCGGCGGGGACAAGCCGCGCATTTTCTTCTGCGATCACCGTCCACGACTGCGTGCGATCGCCCTGTCGAACCACCAATTGAGAAGTGGCCGGACGGCCGGACCGAAGCGGCCGAGCAGTAAGAGCGTGAAGCCGAAATAAATCTCCGACCGTCCCCGTGCGACGTCGTCAGCAATCTTCCTCGCAACGGCATCGGCGCTCCAGGGCCGGACTGTGCCCATGACGACGGCTGCCTCTGGCGGGCGCGAATCGCGCTCCCGCTCGAATTGCGGTGTCTCGGTGTCCGGCGGAAAGGTCACCGTCACCCGGACGCCGTGGCAGCGCGCTTCGGCGCGCAACGCCTGCGCAAACCCGTGCAGCGCGAATTTCGATGCGCAGTAGCCGGAATATCCATAGATGCCGATGAGCCCTGCACCGGATGAGATCATCACGATCTGTCCCTGCCGGCGCCGAACCATGTCGGGATAGACGGCGCGCACCGCATTGACGGTTCCGGAAAAGTTCGTCTCCCATTGCCGCCGGAAGGACAGGCTGGGCATGGCTTCGAACGGCGCCGGCTCGACGACGCCTGCCGAGGTTACCAGTATGTCGCAGGGGCCGAACGCCTCGACGCAACGGGAGATCGCCGCGCCGATCTGGTCCTCGCTCGCCACGTCGGCGGTTTCGATGCGGATGTCTTCGGCGCTGATCCCGTGCTCCGAAACGAGCTTTTGCGCCGCCTGCTCAAGCAAAACGCGCGAGCGGGCAATGAGCGAGAGCCGGGCCCCGCGGGCAGCATAGAGGGAGGCGAGTGCCAGGCCTATTCCGCTCGAGCCGCCGGTGATGATCACATGAGTCATGCGGAGATCCCGCTTGCCGCCGCTGACGGCGGATCTGTTAACGTGCCGGAGCGGATGGGGGATTGAAAACCCACGCCAAACCCACCGCACACTTTTCAGCCATATGCAGCATTAGCGCTCCGAAATCGCCTTCAGCATCTGTTCGATATCGACCCCGCCAAGGCCGAAATTGCGCTCGGTGAGGTTGTTGAGGCGCTCTGCGGTCAGCGTCACCGTGCGGCGGATCTGCTCCTCGGTGTGCTCGCTGGTGATAAAGAAGCGAAGGCGCGCGAAACCTTCCGGAACGGCGGGATGGATGATCGGCAGCACGTTGATGCCATCCGAAAGAAGGTCGTTCGAAAGCTGCACGGCGCGCAACGAGTCGCCGACGATCACCGGTACGACCGAATAGCCGCCGCTCAAGCCCGTATCGAGCCCCGCTTCTTTTGCGAGTTTCAGGAAAAGGCTGCCGTTCCGCCGCAGTGCCGCGGTGCGCTCCGGCTCGCGTTCCAGAATATCGATGCTCGCGACCGCCGCTGCGCCGAGCACAGGCGCAAGGCCGACGCTGTAGACGAAACCGCCGGCTGACGCCTTGAGCACGGCGGCGAGCGCCGCGCTCCCTGCGATATAGCCGCCGCAGCTCGACGTCGTCTTCGACAGCGTCCCCATCCAGATGTCGACCTCGTGCGGGTCGATGCCGAAATGTTCGGCGAGGCCCTTGCCCCGCTTTCCGAGCACGCCCATCGAATGGGCCTCGTCGACCATCAGCCAGAAGCCATATTCCGCCTTGAGCTTGAGCAGTGCCGGCAGATTGGCGACATCGCCATCCATCGAATAGATGCCTTCGACGATCACCATGATGTGGCGGTAGTCACCGGCAACCGTCCGCAGCACATGCTCGAGATCCGCCGTGTCGTTATGCTTGAACAGCCGGCGCGTGGCGCCCGAAAGCTTGATGCCAGCAAGGGCGCTGTTATGAATGAACTCGTCGTGAATGACGAGGTCCTTCGGGCCCATGAGGCAGCTGATGGCGGCCACATTGGTGAGATAGCCACTGACGAAACAGACGGCGGCATCGACTCCGTAGAAGCGTGCAATCCTCTCCTCGAGCTCGACATGGACGGGCCGCTCACCGGCGACAAGCCGGCTGGCCGAGGCGGAAATCCCGAACTTGCCGATCGTCTCACGCGCGCGCTCCACCACATCGACATGCTTGTTCAGTCCGAGATAGTCGTAGGAGGCGAAATTGATCAGCATACGGCCGTCGATCACCGTCGTCGCGCCGGCCGCCGTCTGATGCGGACGGTAAAAGGGGTTGGCGATGCCGAGCTGTTCGCTTGCGAACTTCTGCGCCATCACCTGCTTGTATTCGGCCAGGTCCTCGAAGCGGGCCTGTTGGCGACGGGGCGCGGGCGGCAATTCGCGCTCCGACCGCGCCATCCGGTTCCGCTCCGACGATTGGTGCGTGTTCCTCATCCTGTCCAGCAGGTTCTCCTTGAGACTGCTGTTCATCTTGGAGAAGGTTGGGCCGTTTCCGTCGTTGCTCATTGGCTCCGTGCTTTTTCGCAGCTGCCGCTCTCGTCCCTTGAACCGCGTTTCAAGCACGAGAACGTGCAGAGATTAAATCGACCTTTGCGCGTCTGACAGGGCGCGCGGCACCGCGGTCGCTCCAACATGGCGTTGCGTCAGCTCGGTAACGAGCTTGTCGTCGGCACCTTCGCCTTCGTCGCCCAGGTCGCGCTTGCTCACCTTTTCGTAGAGCTTGCGCGCAACATCGCCGACGGTCGTATTGTCGGCAACGCCGCTCAAGGGCATGTCGAAACCGGTGTTCTGCTGGAAGCTGATACCGAGTTCCACCGCCATCAGGCTGTCGAGGCCGATCTCCTTGAGAATCTTGCCGCGCGTCACCGTATCCTTCGACACGCGCAGGATCGCGGCGATTTCTCCCGCCACCAGATCGAACAGGATGTCTTCCGCCTCCTGTGGCGACTTGCCCTCGATCATCGCGACCAGGTCCATCGTCGTACCCTCGGCGCCGGAGGCGTGCTGGTCGGCACTGCGCAGGATCACTTCGAAAAGCGCGTTGCGGGCAATCGGCAGATTGCGCGCCGCCGCCCAGTCGATCTCCGAGATCATGACGACGCCGGCGTCGATGGTTCCCGGATCCGCGGCGATATGGCTTGCGACCATGTCGAGCGCCATCTGCGCCTTGAGTGCCGTCTTGCCGATGCGCTTGGCGAGCAGGTCGTTGACGTCGGCGTTCTGCGTCAGATAGCCGGCATCCGCAATCGCGCCGAAGCCGACCGCCAGGCCCGCCAAGCCCTCTGCACGTCGCGCCCGGGCCAGACCTTCGAGATAGCCGTTTGCCGCGACATAGTTCGCCTGGCCCGGATTGCCGACCAATGTGGTCGCCGAGGAGAACAGGATGAAATTGTCGAGCTGGTCTCCGCGCGTCAGCCGGTCGAGGATCGCCGCACCCTTGGCCTTGGTGTCGATCACGACGCGGTTGCGATCGCGGTTGAGATTGCTGATCAGCGCGTCGTCGARCACCATCGCGGCATGCACGACGCTGCGCAACGGTGCTTGCGTCCGAAGCGTGGCGAGCAGTGCTTCGACGGCTTCGGCGTCGGTCACGTCGCAGGCGTGAAGCGAGGCAGACACGCCGGCCTTCTCCCAGCGCGACAGCATCGCCGTGGTCTCCGCGTCGGGCTTGCCGCGGCGGGAGCAAAGGGCGATCCTGCGCGCGCCTTTCTCGACGAGCCAATTGGCCGCCACGAGGCCGAAGCCGCCAATGCCGCCGACGACGAGATGCATGCCGTCCGGATCCACCTTCATGCCGGCGTGCGGCCTCGCCGTAACCTCATGCTTGCCGGGAACCGGCGGCAGCACCACGATCTTGCCGATATGGCCGGCATTCTGCATCAGCCGGAAGGCATTGCCGATCTCATCGAAGTCGAAGGCGCGGTAGGGAAGCGGCGTCAGCTTGCCCTCTTCGAAGAGCGCGCCGATTTCCGTGAAGATGCGCTTCGTCAAAGCGGGCTGGTTGACGAGAAGCTGATCCGCATCGATGCCGAAATAGCTGATATTGCGCCGGAACGGTCTCAGACCGATCTTGCTGTCGGCATAGTAGTCGCGCTTGCCGAGCTCGAGGAAGCGCCCGAAGGGCTTGACGAGCGCGAGGCTCTGCTCCATCGCCTCGGCGAAGAGCGAGTTGAGCACGAGGTCCACGCCTTCGCCGCCGGTCGCCGCCCGAATGTCGTTGACGAAGCCGAGCGAGCGTGAATCGAAGACGTGATCGGCGCCGAGCATCTTCAGGAAGCGCCGCTTTTCCCGGGTCCCGGCCGTCGCGATGACCGTTGCCCCATTGAGTTTCGCGACCTGGAGTGCGGCAAGGCCGACACCGCCGGCGGCGCCGTGGATGAGGATCGTTTCTCCCGGCCGGATGCGGCCGAGCTCGACCATGGCGTAATAGGCCGTAAGAAAGGCGACCGGCAGGGTGGCGGCTGCGACCGGGTTGATCGTCTGCGGCAGTTTGGCAACGCCGGCGCGCGAGACCACCGCGTGGGTCGAGAAGGCGGAGGAGGCGATCGCCATCACCGCCTCGCCGACGACGAGGTCGTCAACGCCCTCACCGACCTCGACCACATGGCCGGACAATTCCATGCCGATCGTCGCTCCGGCAAAGCCGTCTTCGAGCGCTTCCTCGGGCAGGAGGCCCATGGCCCACATGACGTCGCGGAAATTGAGGCCAGTCGCGGCGATCGCAACGACGATCTCTCCCGGTCCGGCCCGCGGCACGTCAGTTTCCTCCCAGGCGATGCTGCCGACCTGGGAACTGACCCGCTGGCGAATGGTTGCCGCAGCGAAGCTGCGMGTTTTACCTTCGCTCCTGGCTACTGGGCCGGGCACTGCCCGGATCTCGGAGAAGAGGCCCGAGCTGCGATCGAGCAGCCACTCGCGATTGGAGCCTTCGATTGTCAGGAGGGGCAGTGCGGAAGCGATCATCGCTTCCGCCCCCGCTTCGATCTCGTCGCCGAAATCGAGCGAGTGGACGTCGAGAAACTCGTATTCATTCTCAAGCACGCGGACAAAGGTCCACAAACCTGAGTTCACGCCGGAGTTTGCCGGTGCGGAAGCCGGGGCGCCCCCCGGTGCAACGAGCACGAGGCGGGGACGCTCGTCGCCGATGCCCTCTCCAATGTGCTGGCGCGAGGCTTCGGCGAAGGCGCTGAGCGCCAACACTTGCGTCTGCAGCAAGGCGGAATCGTCGTCGCCGACAGGACCCGTGGCCGGAGAGGGAAGCACTGCACGAACCGGTTTTTCTCCAAAGGCAGCGAAGGCGCTGCGGAGCTTGATTGTGTCCGTCGCCATGTCGCCCGTAAGCGGAACGCGCGTCGCATCGGCGGGCACCGCTGCCGGTCGGCTCCCTGCAGTTTCGAGCAGCAGATAGGGCGTGGCGCCGGAGACAGTTCCTTGCGCCGGCTGGCCTGCCGCCCCGCGGGCTTCGATGAGGATGGCGTTGCCGTGCGGCCATTCGCGCTCGGCGACCGTGACATCGCGCAATTTGAGATCGCTAAGGCATTTCTGCCAATGCGGCACGGCCGCAAGCTTGCCGATCGGGAACTCCGCCGTCTGGCTGCGTGCGAACCAGCCATCGGAGAGGCCGAGCGCAAAGTCGCGGAAGATCGAGGGCGCGCTGACGGATGCGACCAGGGCACCGTTCTCCCGCAGCATCGACCCGAGTGCGTTGCGCACACCGATCTCCTCCTCGATCAGCTCGTAAAGGCTGTCGGAGGCGCTCACGGCCAGGTCGAAGGGAGCAAGGGCGGAAAATTCGCTCTTCTCGATAATTCGCACATGCGCGTCCTGCTCGAAGGCGATCTCGAGATTGCGTTGGGCGTTGTCGCGCGGCTCGACGACGGAGAGACTTGCTCCGTGCCGGAGCGCGAGCTCCGCGAGCCGACGCGTGAAGCCTACGGAAACGCTGCCGAACTCGACGATGCGCAAGCGGCTGCCCTTCGGCTGCCCGGCCAGGGCACGGTCCACGGCAGCGAGGACTTGCTCCATGCGCGACCGGCTTGCCGGAGAATGAACGGCCTGATGGTCGAGCGTCGCCTCGCTGATGAAGGCTCCGTTGAACGCCGGGGCGTCGCCGCCGACCCGCGCGGAAAGCAGTGCGTCGAGGCGCCTGAGCGCCTCCCGACAAGCATTGTTGATCAGCACCGCTTCGACGGCACGATCCGGGCGCTCGCCGTAAAGCTCGCCGAGGATCTCCTCGACCGTCGGAAGAGTGAACTCCGTGGAGACCTGCCAGCGACCATTCTGGTGTTCGCAGAGACCTGCATCTTCGAGCGCATAGAGGCAACTCGTGAGAAAGCATTGGAATGCAAGATCCCCAGGCAGTGCATCGCCCGCGATCAGGCCCTTGCCGTTCGCAAGCTTCAGAGCAATCTCCTGGCAGGCGCGATAAATGGCGGCATTGAAGAGCAGCGTCGCGTTGTCGACGCCGCTTTCGGCGCCGTCTTGCTCCGTCAGCCTCGCCGGCATCGACAGGAGGGGCTTCCTGCCCGGCAGCGCCGCCTCGGACAGCACCGCTTCGTAGTGAAAGGAAAGATCGCCGAGCGTCTTGTGCTTGCGCAGATAAGTGCGACGGAAACGGCAGTCGTCGAAATGCGCGATCGCCGCGCCCTGCTCGTCGAAGAAGTGGAACCGCGCCTTGATCGAATTGGCGCTGACACGCTCGATTTCGATCGTTGCACGGGCGATCGGCCGACCCGAATTGACAACGCGCACCGAGCCGAAGCGCACCGGAATGTAAGGCGCACCGCCCCTGTCGCCGGTGAAGCGGTCGAAGAGCGCCACCAGCCCATGGAAGGTCGCATCGATGGAGATCGGATTGAGCGCATAGCTGACAAACGGATGCCCCGGCTTTGCCGGTGCCTTCAGTTCCACGTCGATCAGCCGGTCGCCATAGGCGACGGCCTTGGCGAGCAACTGGAAGCGCGGGCCGTAGTCGAGTCCGAACTGTCTTGCCGTTTCGTAGGCTTTTGCCGGCGTCACGATTCCTGTTTTTGCCACGCCCGCGAAGGACGGACAGCCCGCGTTTGCGCCCGGTATGGGCTTCCGGCTCCTGGCGACGGCATGCACCGCCCAATCGTCTTCGGACAGGCGCTCGCGCGAGCGGATTTCGATGTCGCCGGTCTCCGGCGACAGGACCGTCGAGAGTTCCATGATGCGGCTGTCGCTGAGTTCGAGCGGTCGGACGATCTCCAGATTGGTGATCTCGACCTCGTCGCTGCCGTAATATTGCTGCGTAGCCGAGATCGCCACTTCGATGAAACCACTGCCCGGCAGGATGGCCTTGCCGTCGACGACGTGCTCGGCGAGATCCGGGTAGAGATGCGCATCGATGTGGTTTTTCCAACTGCCGCTGTTCGGGTCGGCGCGCCAGCCGGACAGGCGGTATGGTTTGCCGGAGCGGCCGAAGAGGTCCGTCGCGTCGCTGGTCGCTTGTGGACGCAGTTCCACCGGCTCGAAGGGCAGGCAAGGCAATTCGACGAAAGCATCCCGCCTGCCGTAGACGCGGGGCCGGTCGACGGTGGCGCCATGCGCGACGGCGCGGGCCATTGAGGCGGAGATCGGGTCGTGTCCCGGCTCTCCCGTATCGCGAAGCAGGGTCGGCACCACCGTGGCCGGAAGTGCAGCCTGCTTCACCGTCTCCTTGATGTAGGAGGAGAGGATCGGCCGGGGGGAAATTTCGACGAACAGACGGCAGCCGAGATCGAGCGCGGCTTCGGCCGCCGCCTGGAAGCGGACCGGTTCGCGGACGTTCTTCCACCAGTATTCCGGATCGAGTTCGGTGCCGTCGAGGGCGCCGCCGGTGACCGTCGACAGATAGGTCAGCTCCGTGCGGCGGGGGGCAATGTCCGGGATATCGGCCAGAAAGGCTTCTTTCGCCTGATCGATGATCGGGTGGTGGAACGGATAGTTGATGTCGAGGATCTGGACCGGGACCTTCGCCTTGCGCGCGGCGTCGCGGAAAGCGGTGACCTCGTGCGTCGGTCCGGAGATCGTGACCGAATTATGCGCGTTGACGGCGGCGACGCAGAGCGCGTTCAGGCCGCGCGCCTGCGCGAAGGCTTCGGCCGCCTCCTCGCCGAGCATTACGGCCGCCATCGTGCCGTGGCCCGCAAGCCCGTCCTGGTGCAGCGAGCGCTTGGCCACGATCGCCACGGCGTCGACGAGCGACAGCGCGCCGGCTGCGTAAGCGGCGGCGATCTCGCCGACCGAGTGTCCGAACACGGCGGCAGGTTTGATACCCATCGCCACGAGCGAGTCGGAAAGGGCTGCCTGGATTGCGAAGAGCAGCGGCTGTGCGACCTTCGTATCAGGGAGCTTCTTGTCGAGCTCCGGATCCGTCAGCAGGTCCGTCAGCGCGATGTCGGAATGGAACCGGAAGAGGGCAGTGATGGAAGTGAAGGATTGCCGGAAGTGCAGGTTCTCCCGGAAGGCTTCCACGCCCATACCGGCCCATTGCGAGCCGTTGCCGGAGAAAACGAAGGCGATCGGTGCATTCTTCACCGGTGCTTCGCCGATTTCGCCGATATCGGAACCCGGCTTGTCGAGATGGCTGGCAATGGCCCGAGCAATATCTTCGGGACGGTCACTGCGCGCAACGAAACGGTGACGCATATGGGTGCGGTTCGCGCCCGAGGCGGCGATGATAGCGCGCGCCTTGTCTTTCGAGGCGCCGGCGAACGCGGCCTTGTAGTCCTTGAGCAGCAATTCGAGGCTCGACTGCGTGTGAGCGCTGGCGAGAAACACATGCCCGGAGGGTGCGGCCGCAGGTTTTTGCTCAGGCTGCGCGTCCGGATCGCCGATGACGACATGCGCGTTTGCGCCGCCAAATCCGAAGGAATTGACGCCCGCGAGGCGCGTGCGCTTGCCCTTCAGAAGCTCGATCGGATTAGCCGTGACCCGAACATTGAGCCCGTCGAAATCGATGTGCTCGTTCGGGGTGTCGAAGTGCAGCGACGCCGGCAGGTAATTGTGTTCGAGCGCCAGGACGGCCTTCATCATGCCGAAGAGTCCGGACGCCGGCTCGGTATGGCCGATATTCGACTTGATCGAGCCGATCGGTACTGGGGCGCTGCGCTTGGCGCCGATGACCGTGCCGATGGACCAGACTTCCGCCGGATCTCCGACCTTGGTGCCCGTCCCATGTCCCTCGACGAAGGCCACCTGGTTGGCGTCGATGCCGTTGCCCTCGTAGATGGCCCTGAGCAGGTTTGCCTGCGCCTCGCGCGACGGCAGCGAAATACCGTTTGTGCGGCCGGCGGAATTGACGCCGGTCGCGATGATCTTCGCATAGCTCCTGTCCCGCTCCCGTCGGGCCCGGTCCGAACGGCGCAGGATGAAGACGACGCCGCCTTCGGCGCGCACATAGCCGGCGCCATCATTGTCATAGGCCCGGCAGAGACCCTCGGGAGAAAGCATGCGCGCCTGTGCGAAGCCGACGAAGGGGAGCGGATGGGCCAGCACATTGACCCCGCCGACGATGGCCGTGTCGATCTCGCCGGCATTGAGCGCCCGCATCGCCTGGTCGAGCGCCACCAGTGACGAGGAACAGGCGGTATCGACCGTCATGCTCGGTCCGCTTAATCCGAAGACGTGGGAAATGCGGTTGGAGACGATCGACAGCGTGTTGCCGGTCATGAAATAGGGACCGGCGGCGGCCGGGTCTTCGACCGTCAGGTTCGCGTGGTCCAGGCTCGAGGCGCCGACATAGACGCCGACATTCTCGCCATGCAGCGAGGCAACGGAGATGTTTGCGTCTTCCAGCGCGCGCCAGGCTAGCTGTAACAGCACGCGCTGCTGCGGGTCCATATACATGGCCTCGCGCTGCGACATGCCGAAAACGGCAGGATCGAAATCGTAGATACGATCGAGGACGCCGGCGGCGAATGTGTAGGTTTTGCCCTGCGTCCCCATGCTGGGGTGCCAGAATCGCGCCAGGTCCCATCGGTCTTCGGGAACCCGGGACACGGTGCACATGCCTTGACGAAGGATTTCGAATAGCGCCTCTGGCGACTGCGCTCCAGGAGCCAGGCATGCACGCCCAATGATTTCAACTGTCATGTACGATCGAACGCTCTGAACTGTCGTTAAAGTTGTTCCAGCCCATTGCAACGTCGAACGCGGGATTGCAATGGAAGATGCTCTCCTTGGGTGAAATTTCCCCGTTTGAACCCTCTACTGTATTAGCGAGCTTTTAACCGATAGAGCCTAGCTTTCAAGCCCGAAGGCTTAGATATCCCTCGCGCAAGCTCTATCCAACACAAATAAGACGACAGTCTGTAACCGAGATTGCCGAGGTATGACCGTAAAGGCGCAGTGCCGAATAAATTTGGTTGCCGTGGCTGCGGGTGACTTGTTGTGGGACGGCGATTGTGCTTTTCAGGGACCGGCGGATTGCCTGCCGGGAACGATGCGGCGCAGAAGCATGAACGGAATCATGGCTGTGCTGAATGCTGGAGTAACGTAGTGAAGCGAGTGACTGCCCTTCTGATCTGTACCGCGCTTGCGGGATGTCAGGCCGTACCGGGAGAGGGGCCTCTAACGACTGATATCGTTGCGGAAGCAGGGCAGTCTGGCGCGGAGATCGGCAGGAAGAACGCCACCGTTTTCGATATTGTCGACGTCGATGGACAATCCGCCCGGCTCGTTTCCGATTATGTGGCGACGACGCTCAGCCGCCGCTTTGGAATAGGCGGCGGCGTCGGTCAAGTCGTCATCGGTGTCGGCGATCAGCTGAAGGTCACGATCTTCGAGGCGGGCAGCGACGGCCTGTTTTCCACAACCGAATCGAAGCAGACGAGCATCGATCTCGTCGTCCAGCCGGACGGCAAGGCTGCCATTCCGTATGTCGGCTCGGTCCGGTTCGCCGGTCTGACGCTCGAGCAGGCACGCCAGGCCATTTTAGAGGCCCTCAGGCAGAAAGCGGTGGAACCGGACGTCATCGTGACGAGCACGTCGACTGCCTCGCGCATCGTCACCGTTTCGGGGGCGGTCGGTCGTCCGTCGGTCGTGCCGCTCAATCTCGTCAGTGAGACCATCAACGAGGTAATCGCCAAGGCGGGCGGGCCCTCGGCGCAACCCTACGAGACCTATGTCACGCTCGTGCGCGGCAAGAAGACCGGAACGGTCCTCCTGAAGTCGATCATCGAAAGCCCGTCGGAGAACATTCACGTCAAGCCGGGCGACCAGATCTTCGTGACGCGCGATCCGCGCACCTTCACGATCCTCGGTCAGGTGCGGCTGAACAAGCGCGTCGAGTTCGGTTCCAACGATCTCAACCTGCTGGAGGCCGTCGCGCTTGGTGGCGGTGGCTCCGACCGGACGGTCGATGCGAAGGGCTACTTCGTCTTCCGTTACGAGGAACCGGACATCGTCATGAGTCTGCTCGGCCAGGAGCGGTTCCATGCCATGCTCAAAAAAGGCATGAAGCCCGACAGCGTCGGCCGCTACCCGGTCGTCTATCGCTTCGACATGACGAATCCCGACAGCCTGATCGTCGGCCAGACCTTCCCGATCAAGAACCGCGACGTGATCTATGCCTCGCGCCACCCCTCGGTCGATATCACGAAATTCATGGACTTCATCGCAAGACCCATCGGAATTGCCAATTCCGGGGTCAACATCGCCGACAATATCAACGATCTCGGCAACTGATAGCGGGCGCCTGCCTGGAGCAGGTGATCTCATCGACAAAGGGCGAATTCAGTTCGCGGCCGATCATCGGCCGCGCCGTGAACATGCTTGCCGCCTCCCGCGTTCTATGATTGATCTTGCGTCCAAGTCGGTTCGTTGATCGCGAACACGGGGTTCGCCGGATCGAAAGGAGGGGCGATGGCCGAAGACGCTTTGATCGTCATCGATATGCAGAACGACTTCTGCCCTGGCGGAGCACTTGCGGTCGAAGGCGGCGACGAAATCGTTCCGGTGGTGAACCGCCTGACCGAACAGGCCCGGCACGTCATCCTGACACAGGACTGGCATCCGCCCGGTCATTCGAGCTTCGCCTCCAGCCATCCCGGCAAGGCCCCCTTCGAGACGATCACGATGCCCTATGGCGAGCAGACGCTCTGGCCGGACCATTGCGTACAGGGCAGCGCCGGTGCCGATTTCCATCCGGGGCTGCGGTGGACTTCGGCGGAGCTGGTTGTGCGCAAGGGCTTCCGCACTGAGGTCGACAGCTATTCCGCGTTTTTCGAGAACGATCACAAAACTCCGACTGGCCTTGCGGGCTATCTCCGCGAGCGCGGGATCACGAAGCTGCGGCTTTGCGGTCTTGCGACCGATTACTGTGTTGCCTTTTCCGCGCTCGATGCCGTCGCGCAGGGCTTTTCGGCATCGGTCGTGCTCGACGCCTGCCGCGGCATCGACCTGAACGGATCGCTTGCGGCGATGATGGAGCGCATGCGCCAGGCCGGCGTTCAGATCGTCTAGGTGCTGACCCAGCGATGCCGGGCGCGAGGGGAAGGTAGCCCTTGACCTCCGTCCGCTTTGAGTGACACGAATCGATCACCGGGTTTCGCATCGACCGACCGTGGTGATCCCAAGGGAGCGTTCTCGCAGATGCCTAAGACCGATATTGCGCGGCGGGTCTACAACCATACCTGGAAGCTCGATCCCATCATCCGCAGCCTGCTGGACACGGACTTCTACAAGCTTCTGATGCTGCAGATGATATGGCAGCTCTATCCGGACGTCGACGCGACCTTCTCGCTGATCAACCGTACCAGGACCGTGCGGCTTGCCGAAGAAATCGACGAGCAGGAATTGCGCGACCAGCTCGAACATGCGCGCAGCCTGCGCTTCACCAAGAAGGAGATGATCTGGCTGGCGGGTAACACGTTTTACGGCCGCAAGCAGATATTCTCCCCGGATTTCCTCGCCTGGCTCGCCAAGTTCCGCCTGCCCGACTATGAGCTGTCGCGGCGCGATGGCCAGTTCGAGCTGAATTTCCGCGGTCGCTGGGTCGAAACGACCATGTGGGAAATCCCGGCGCTCGCGATCATCAACGAACTGCGTTCGCGCGCGGCGATGAAGGGGCTTGGTCCCTTCACGCTCGATGTGCTCTATGCGCGCGCCAAGGCCAAGATGTGGTCGAAGGTCGAGCGGCTCAGGCAATATCCGAACCTGCGCATTTCAGACTTCGGCACGCGCCGCCGCCACAGCTTCCTGTGGCAGCGCTGGTGCGTCGAGGCACTGAAGGAGGGCATTGGCGCGTCCTTCACGGGCTCGAGCAACGTGCTTCTCGCCATGGATACCGATCTCGAAGCGCTTGGCACCAATGCGCATGAGCTGCCGATGGTGGCGGCGGCGCTCGCACGCAACGACAAAGAACTCGCCGCCGCGCCTTACAAGGTGTTGCAGGACTGGAACCGGCTTTATGGCGGCAATCTCTTGATCGTGTTGCCGGATTCCTTCGGCACCGCAGCATTCTTGCGCAACGCGCCAGGCTGGGTGGCGGACTGGACCGGCTTTCGGCCGGACAGCGCCCCGCCGATCGAGGGCGGCGAGAAGATCATTGCCTGGTGGGAGAAGATGGGTCGCGACGCCCGCGAAAAGCTGCTGATCTTCTCCGACGGGCTGGATGTCGACACCATCATCCGAACCTATTGCCATTTCGAGGGGCGCGTGCGCATGAGCTTCGGCTGGGGAACCAACCTGACCAATGATTTCGCGGGCTGCGCCCCGACGGAGATCGGCGGCCTCAATCCGATCTCGATCGTCTGCAAGGTCAGCGAGGCCAATGGCCGCCCGGCCGTCAAGCTCTCCGACAATCCGCGCAAGGTCATCGGCGATCCCGCCGAGGTCGAGCGCTACCTGAAATTCTTCGGCACGGAGGATTTCGTCGAGCAGACCGTCCGGGTCTGACCGGCCTCAGGGGCGATTCAGTCAATGCGAATGCCTATCGTCGATCCTTCAAGTCGACGTAGGGTGGGACTTTCGCGGGTCCCGCGGAAGCGGCGGAAATCCGCGCCACTCCTCCAATCATATGACTTATTGAGGCGCCTCACTATTTTCTTGAATTTCGCTCGAAATATCCCATGATGGCGGACATTGAGGTACACCTTGGGAGGGGTTCGTGCGTCAAGCCTATTCACCGGACGACGTCGATGTCATGCGCGGAGCGCTCGACATCTGGTGCGCTCTGCACAATGTCGGGAAGGATGGCGCGGAGGCCAACAGAGCCGCCCGGCGGATTCTCGACCTGATGGACCAGAAGAAGTGTTCCTGCGACGAGCTCCTGGCTCGCATGGGGGACTTCATGCCGGCTCAGCATTACCGGCTTTCCTGACAGATAGCGGCTTTCGGCCAGTTCTGCTTTTTGTCGGAAGAGGCATGCACTTTTCCACCGGCGGAGGGCTGGGCGAAGAGTCGACGCTGACGCGGGGAGTTTCCTCGCAACCGGGCGACGGCTGCTTCGAGCCGAGCGCCGTCCGCGCGAAATCTTCAGCGCCGTATGGAAGAGGTGATTTCGCCCGAAAAGGCCGCGTTCGCTTCCGCCCGGTGTTGAGACAGGGCGAGATGCAGGATGCCGCTGACCACGATCGAGACGAGAAGAACGGCGATGGTGGCGCCAAGACCCGATTTGATCATATGCATGTCCTCCAGAACGCGAGATTGCGGGGCTCCACGGCGCCGCGCGTCTTATCAGACGCGCAAAGATCGCTGCAGCACTTCGAACTTCCTGCATGTCTTTGTCCTTGAACCGAGATCGATTGAGACATGCAGTGGCCCCAAAGAACGCGCGATGGAGATAATCCTGTGGCAGTGATCCGTCTGTTCCCCGCGTAACTCGGGATATGGTTAAGAATGTCTTGATTCCCATCTGCACGCAGGATGCGTGGCCGCAGGTCCACACCGAACCCGACGTCGCCTCGTGTTGCCGCTGGCGATGAGGCGCGATCACGTTTTGGACATCTTTCTGGCAACCACTCGCCGGCAATTGCGTTATGCGCGAGAGTTCAGGGAGACCCTTCATGAAGAAAATCGGGTCAATCGTCGCGGTACTTGCGACTGTGGCCGGTCAGATGGGGACGGCCGCCGCCGATCCCTGGAAGGACGAAAGCGGTCACGGCGGATGGTTTCCGCGGTATGAGGAGCACCCCCGGCGTCATTATCGCGAGCATCGCCACCAGCGAGTATACATAGGTCGAGGTCGATGCCGGGGGACATGCAGCAGGGGAACTGGCTGATCGAGAGCTCGAATGGCGGAAAGCGATGTCGCAAAGGAAAGAGGTGGGGAGGGCTCCAGAGCGGAAGCGCCTCGGCCCGACCGTCGCCTTCGCTCCGGTGGGGCGGCGCCTTCGGCATTCGCAAAGACGAGGAAGGCGCTTGCCGGACTGGGTCGCGCAATCGGCAGGCTCGGCCGGGCTCTGCGAGAGGAAATACCTGCAGCGACCCGTCAAGCTATCGGAAAATCCGGCGTGGGGGCCGTCGCTCTCAGGAAGCGGCAGAAGGAAGCCTGCTCTTCGCAGGCGAAGCCAGCCGCCCCTCAGACAGTGCCTTCGGTGCAGACTTGGCTCAGAGGCGCCGGCCGGCGACGGAAACCGGTTGCCGGGGCGGGCCGTGGCGTCACGCGACCTATATTGGTGCGGCGTTTTCTGGTCGGGATCGCCGCGATATTGGTGTTTTTCACCACGGTCTTCGTCTGGGCTCTTTACGACGTGCCGTGGGGCGAAATTGCCGACGGATCGCGAAAACCCGTCGTCGTGCTCGAAACGGCCGATGGCAAGCCCCTCGTCAGCCAGGGGCCGATTCAGGGCCCCTATGCCGCACGAGAAGATTTCCCGCCGCACCTGATCGATGCGGTCCTCGCCCGGGAGGATCGTCGTTTCTATGCGCATGCCGGCATCGACTTCCGGGGCATCGCCCGGGCGATCTACAGAAATCTCGGTGCCGGCGAGGTCGTCGAGGGCGGCAGCACGATCACGCAGCAACTGATAAAAATTCTCTATCTGGAGCGAGAGCGCACCTGGAAGCGGAAGATCCAGGAGGCGGTGATCGCCTTCTGGCTGGAGAGAAAGCTTGGCAAGGACGAAATTCTCGCTCGCTATCTGAACAACATTTATCTCGGGGCGGGGGCAACCGGCGTGCCGGCGGCGGCGCGCATCTATTTCGACAAGGACGTGCACGAGCTCAATGTCGGCGAGGCAGCCATGCTTGCCGGCATCATCCGTGCTCCCTCGCAGCTCAATCCGCTCACCAATCCCGAGGGCGCCCGCCAGCAGGCGGAGCAGGTTCTTGCTGCAATGCGCGCTGGCGGCAAGATAACGCCGGAACAGGCGGAGACGGCGCGCGCCGAGTTCGCCAGCCTTCAGCCGTCGACGCCAGCGATCCGTTCGGGCAGCTGGTTCGCCGACTGGGTGATGCAGGATGCCCGCGAGCTCGCCGGACCCTATCGCGGCACGATCAAGGTGAGGACGACGATGGTGCCGAGGCTGCAACGGGCCGCCGAAAAAGTCGTCGCCGAAGCGCTCGATCGGGAGGGCGCAAAGGCGGGAGCCTCGCAGGCGGCACTGGTCGCCATGACTCCGGATGGGGCCGTCGTTGCGATGGTCGGCGGCCGTGATTATTCGAAAAGCACGTTCAATCGCGCTGCGTCGGCCATGCGCCAGCCCGGCTCGGCCTTCAAACTGTTCGTCTATTATGCCGCCCTGAAGGCTGGTCTGACCCCGTTCGATCCGATCGACGACGCGCCGATCGAGATCAATGGCTGGTCGCCGGAGAATTTCGGCGGCGGCTATAGCGGTCCGGTGAGCATCGCGGAAGCCTTCGCGCGATCGTTAAATGCGGCAACCGTCGCCTTGGAGATGGAGGTCGGCATCGACAGGGTCGTTGCCGCCGCGCGCGAACTCGGGATCGACGCCAAGCTTGTGGACACACCGAGCCTTGGGCTGGGGTCGTCGGAAGTGAACCTGCTCGACCTGACCGGCGCCTATGCGTCGGTCCGCGCGGGCCGGGCGCCGATCGAGCCCTGGGGCATCGTCTCTGTGCATGCCGACGGCCAGCCGCAGGCCTTCCGGGTGGGCCCGTCCAGGCAGCCGACCATCGACATCGGCGAATACCGGGCGGATCTTGTCGGGATGCTGAGGCTGGTCGTCGAGCGCGGCACCGGCCGCGAAGCGCGCATCGATGTGCCCGCCGCCGGCAAGACCGGTACCAGCCAGAATCACCGCGATGCCTGGTTCGTCGGCTTCACCGAGCCCCTCGTCGTCGGCGTCTGGGTCGGCAATGATGACGACACGCCGATGAAGGGCGTCACCGGCGGCAAGCTGCCGGCGCGCATCTGGCGGAATTTCATGACCGCCGCCCTGGCCGAAGGCGATCCCGAGGAGCCCGGTGCCCGGGTAGCCGGCTCGGCGCCAGCCTGCAATTTCCGCGCCTGCGCCCGCGCCTACCGCTCCTTCCGGCCGGACGACTGCACCTTCCAGCCCTATGACGGGCCGCGGCGGCTCTGCGAGAAGTAGGTCCTGACCCTAGTAAAGTTCGGCCTAGTCCAGCCGCTTGCCCGCGACGGCAATCGCAATCTTCCGTCCTTCGCCGGTGGCAAGCATCGCAAATCCCAGATGGGTCGGCTCGGAACCGAGAAGCGCTGCCCGGTTCTGCGAATTTTCGAGCCATTGATCGACGAAGTAGCGGATATCGGCTCCGGTCGGCTGGGTGCCGCAGCCGCCGCAGCCGCCTGCCGCCACGTTGATCGTGCGCCACTCCCTCGCCGAACCGGGAGGCAACAGCTCGAACAGGCCGTCCGGCCGCTCCATGATCCTGTCGTCGGAGAGGTCTTTCGGCAGGAGGCGCTGCGCGAGCGTATTGAGCGCCTCGCTCGTCTTCAAAACTGCGCGGCCTTGCTGTTCACGTTGTTCGTTTATCAGACGCGCGGCGGCAGCGACCTGCTCTTTCGCAGAAAGCGCAACCGGCTCTTCGCCGGACTGCAGCGCGAATGGTACGCCCGGGCCGGCAAATGTCTGCACCGCAAATTGCCTGCCGCCCTCGCCGATGATGCCGAACCCGAAGCTTTTCAATCCCCTCGCCAGAATGTTCCTGCGATGCCCGGGACTGTTCATCCAGCCCTCGTGAAACTCGGAAACGCGTTCAGCCGTCGGCACGCTTGGGCAGGCGGTGCAACGTGCGATATTCTCTGCGACTTTTTGCCAGCGGCTCCCACCCCGATCGCGATACCGATCGCCGACATCCTCACCTTCGGGCGACGTATGGGAATAGTAGTTCCGCGCGAGCATGTCCTCCGCGTGAGCCTGTGCCGCGGAATTGAGCCTGCCCGTCGCTTGCAGCGGATCCAGCCCATGCCGGCTGCGAGCCTCATTGACCAGGGCGAGCGCCTCTGCACGCAGCGACGCCAGATCCCCCGTCTCGCCGGCCAGCGCCGCCGCGCTGAAGCACAGCGACAGCAGGATGGCTGCGACGAGGAAGCCCAGCCTCCGGGTGATTGGATTGGTGACCAAGCCCCTCACGGACCTCCTCCTGTCGGCGCCCACAGCGCCGAGCGTCCTTGGCGCGTACGAACCGCATCAGTTCTTGTGGCCATGCTTTGCCTCATGGCAGGGGACGAACGCAAGCTTGCCGAAGATGTTCCCCTGGCAGAGCCCGCGTGGCTCGATCCAGAGGAACCGATGGCCCCGCCGGCGGTTAATCCCCGAAAAGCGGGATGACGGCTCATCATTGGGAGAAAGCGACATGCCAACCTATCATCGGCTTCCTGACCAGCCCGTGCCGGGCGCCGTGATCGTCAAGCTCTACCGTTCCGATGGCCAGGTCAGAGGTTACGTCCGAAAGGTCACCGATCCCTCTGAGGACGACACTATCTTCCCAGGCGAGGAAATGGGACCGGAGGATGCCTTGAAGCTGGCAAAGACCCACAGCCTGGGCGCAGCACCGATTTACGTCGAGCTTGCCGAAGGCGTCGAGTGGGACCCGAATTGGGGCGCGACGACGTGATGACGGTTGAAAGGCTCCGGATGGCCGTGCCCTGGCGAACAAGCACAAGACCGTCGGCGGACAATGGCCCCATTCATGGCGTGACTACCGCAATGCGCTGTCCTCTGTCCCCCTGCCTTCGTCCATAGAATGGGTCAGGAGAAACCCGTACTGCTCGAGCCATTCACGAATGATGAGGCGAATCAGCTCGTCTCGCGTCATTTGCAGCTCTTCGCAGGCGCCGTCGACGGCCGCCTCAACGTCATCGAAGGCCCTCGTCCGCTGACGCTCTGTATTGGAAAAAATCATGATTGGCCCCTACGCACTACAATCAGGAGCTTCAAGGGTCGCACAGGCGGGGACGCAGTCAAGGATTAGGGGCTTCGCCCAAAGGGGGTAGGGGAGCAACGGGTGATGTGGGGCGAACCGAATGATCCAGTCTGTCTTGGATGATGCTGGCTATGACGTTAGCACTGCTGCGCTGCTTGTGACCGAGCAGTTTCTGGCGGGTGAGGCGTCCCGATCGGGTTTGGCGGCGAAGCTTGAGGGCCAATTGGGCAAGGCCGCCGAACACAGGCGACCGTGCACATTTTCGCTGCCGAGATACGCAATCGAGCTACAGTCGCGAAACCTCGCCCAGCAAAAAAGGCCGGGCTGACCCGACCTTCCGCAGCCGCCTCCCGTCGCTGCCAGTACATCCGTGGTCAACGACGAGAGGGGCCGTATGTCTTTAATGTAAGCGCTGGTTGAATTTTAATCAAACGGAAATCACAGGTGCGATGCCGGAGCCGCTGGTGATCAGGCTGTGCCAGATTTGTGCCACAGGGCTATGCAGGTAGCTGCGCCAGTAGCCGCTAAGGTGCTGTTTGTCGAGAAAACTGGTGCTGCTAGAGAGATTTGAACTCTCGGCCTCTCCCTTACCAAGGGAGTGCTCTACCCCTGAGCTATAGCAGCATTCGGCGGCTTCGTTACGAGCCGCATCAAGCGAGGCGCCTATTGCCATAGCTTGGCGGCAAGCGCAAGCCGCATTTCGAAGTTTTTGGTCCGGCCCGACGGGCGGGCTGTCGCACCGTACTGCGGACAGCCGAAGGAAGCGCACGGTTTCAATGTCTTAGCTGCACCATGGAGACGAAAACCGGTCTCGCCGTTTTCAGAACTCCACACTGCTGGAGAGCGCGTTGGCGCTTCCGGAACTCGCCGTTTTGCGCTAATCCATGGTAGATGCAGAACGATGACGACAAGGAGCGCGCACCGGGCTCACGCAGCGGCGCGCAGGCGGTAGCGAGCGGGGCGGAGGTGCGGCGCAAGCGGCTGGCGAAGAACTTGCGCGACAATCTCCAGCGCCGCAAGCAGCAGGCGCGCGCGCGTCGGGCAGGAGCGACCGACGAGACGACGGGATTGCCTGCCGCAAAAACGGACGAATCGGAAGATTAGGTCCCTGTCCGGCAGAGAGTGGCGCAAAAATTTGCGCGTTCTTGCGGCTGTCGGCGTTCAACTTGCATTTCAAGGCACTTCTATTTTAACGGCATCTCCACTAAGAGACGCGCTTTGACAACACTGGAATTTTGGAAAGGCGGGCGGCGCCCGTGCAAGAGGTCTCATGGATCGCATCAGGATCGTAGGCGGAAACGAACTTCATGGGGTCATCCCCATTTCCGGCGCCAAGAACGCCGCTTTGCCGCTGATGATCGCGTCGCTTTTGACCGATGATACGCTGACCTTGGAAAACGTGCCGCATCTTGCCGACGTCGAGCAGCTGATCCGCATCCTCGGCAACCATGGCGCCGACATTTCCGTCAACGGCCGGCGCGAGCGTCAGGGCGAGAGCTATGCCCGCACGATCCATTTTACCAGCCGCAACATCGTATCGACGACGGCGCCCTATGAGCTCGTTTCGAAGATGCGCGCGAGCTTCTGGGTCATCGGTCCGCTGCTTGCCCGCGAAGGCAAGGCGCGGGTCTCGCTGCCTGGCGGCTGCGCCATCGGTACCCGGCCGGTGGATCTCTTCATCGAAGGCCTAACGGCGCTTGGAGCCGAGATCGAGATCGATGGCGGCTACGTCAACGCCAAGGCGCCGGAAGGCGGGCTTGTCGGCGGCCGCTATGTCTTCCCGAAAGTTTCCGTCGGCGCGACGCATGTGCTGATGATGGCGGCGACGCTTGCCAACGGCACGACCGTCATCGGCAATGCCGCGCGCGAACCGGAAGTGGCCGATCTTGCCCGCTGCCTCAACGCCATGGGGGCCAGGATTTCCGGCCACGGCACGAGCACGATCACGATCGAGGGCGTGCGCTCGCTATCCGGCGCCCGCCATCGCGTGCTGCCTGACCGCATCGAAACCGGCACCTATGCCATGGCCGTGGCGATGGCTGGCGGCGACGTCATTCTCGAGGATACCGAGGCAAGCCTGCTCGACACGGCGCTCGAGGCGATCCGCCGCGCGGGTGCCGAGATCAGCGAGACGAACAGCGGCATCCGGATCGTCCGCAACGGCTGCGGCATCCGTCCCGTCGACATCGTCACCGATCCCTTCCCCGGCTTCCCGACCGACCTCCAGGCGCAGTTCATGGGGCTGATGACCAAATCGACCGGCGTCTCCCACATCACCGAAACCATCTTCGAGAACCGCTTCATGCATGTGCAGGAGCTGGCGCGCCTCGGCGCGAAGATATCACTCTCCGGCCAGACGGCGAAAATCGAGGGAGTCAGCCGGCTGAAAGGGGCGCCGGTCATGGCGACGGACCTGCGTGCCTCCGTCTCGCTCGTCATTGCCGGGCTTGCGGCGGAAGGCGAGACCATGGTCTCGCGCGTCTATCATCTTGATCGCGGTTTCGAGCGGCTCGAGGAAAAACTCACGCGCTGCGGCGCCCATGTGGAGCGGGTCAGCGACTGATTTCCAGCTCCGCACCTGAAACCGTTGCGGTTTCGGGCGCGACGTCCTATGTCCTTGGCGGTTGCGGCGCCAAAGACGCTACAGCGCCGCGCGTCGCCTCGGTCGCGCAAAGATCGCTATGGCACTTTGAATTGCTGCACGTTCCGTGTCCTTTGTCGGGGACGGAGAAATGCAGCGGGCGAAGATACAGGGATGGGTGGCATGGATGATTTGAAACTGCTGGCACTCGACGAGGAGGACCTGGGCGTCGTTTCCGCGCATGTGCAGGACGCAGTCTTCAAGGTGGCCGGCATAGTCTATGACCCGCGCCGCGGCCAATTCTCCCTGGTAATCAATCGTTTCGTCTGGGAAAAGGCGGAGGGCAGCCGCCGCAGCTTCGAGCGACGCCGGTCCGCCCTGCTTTTCAAGCGCGTTACCGCCGTTCGCTCGCTGGGCTTCGACCGCAACGACGCGGAAACGGTTCTCGACCTTCTCGCGCTGCGCTTCTCGCAAAAGGAGGACGGACCGGAAGGAACGATCGAATTCGTACTCGCCGGTGCCGCGTCCATTGCGCTCGATGTCGAATGCATCGAGGTGCAGCTTGCCGATACCGGCGGCGCCTGGGAAACGGCCTTCAAACCGCGCCACCCCGAGGGCGTCTGAGCGTCCCGCCAGCCATCATCAAAAGGACCCACGCATTGGCAACCAGGCTGAACTATCTCGATGTGAGCTTCGAACACGAGTTCGCCGCCTTCCTGACGACGAAGCGGGAGGTTTCCGAGGACGTCAACGCCGCCGTGCGCGCCATCATCGACGACGTCCGGGCACGGGGCGACGCGGCGCTTGGCGACTATTCCGCCCGCTTCGACGGTCTTGATTTTTCAAAGACCGGCATGGCGGTCACGGCGGCCGAAATCGACGCGGCGATCGAGGCGGTCGAGCCGGAGGTCCTCGGCGCGCTGAAAGTCGCCGCAACCCGGATCGAGGCGCATCACCGCCGGCAATTGCCGAAGGATGACATCTATGAGGATGCGATGGGCGTCGGTCTCGGCTCGCGCTGGACGGCGATCGATGCAGTCGGCCTCTATGTTCCGGGCGGCACGGCGAGCTATCCCAGCTCGGTGCTGATGAACGCGCTGCCGGCGAGGGTCGCCGGCGTGCCGCGTATCGTCATGGTCGTGCCTGCAAGCGGCGGCGCCGTCAATCCGGCGGTCCTCGCTGCCGCGCGGCTCGCCGGCGTCGAGGAAATCTACCGAATCGGCGGCGCTCAGGCGGTCGCGGCTCTTGCCTATGGCACCGGCACGATCGCCCCGGTGGCGAAGATCGTCGGGCCGGGCAACGCCTATGTCGCGGCGGCGAAGCGCCAGGTTTTCGGCACCGTCGGCATCGATATGATCGCCGGCCCCTCGGAAGTGCTGGTGATTGCCGACGGCGACAACGATCCGGACTGGATCGCCGCCGACCTGCTTGCCCAGGCCGAGCACGATCCCGGCGCGCAGGCGATCCTGATCACCGACGATGCCGCTTTCGCGGATGCGGTCGAAATGGCGGTCGCACGGCAGCTGAAGACCCTGCCGCGCGCCGAGACGGCGACGGCAAGCTGGCGCGATTTCGGTGGCGTCATCCTGGTGCCGGATCTCGAAAAGGCGGTGCCGCTCGCCAATCGCATCGCGGCGGAACATCTTGAGCTGGCAATCGCCGATCCGGATGCGATGGTGCCGAAGATCCGCAATGCCGGCGCGATCTTCATCGGCCGCCACACGCCGGAAGTCATCGGCGACTATGTCGGCGGCTCCAATCACGTGCTTCCGACGGCGCGCTCCGCCCGCTTCTCCTCCGGCCTTGGCGTGCTCGACTACATGAAGCGGACCTCGATCCTGCGACTTGGCCCCGATCAGTTGCGCGGCCTTGGTCCCGCGGCGATTGCGCTCGCGAAATCAGAGGGGCTCGAGGCTCACGCCCGCTCGGTCGCCATCCGCCTCAATCTCGGGGGAGAGGGATGAGGGCCGATCGCAACCTGCGCCTTTGCGACATCGTACTGGACGAGACGATCGGACGCTCGACGCCGGACGTGGAGCATGAGCGCGCGGTTGCGATCTTCGATCTCCTCGAGGAAAATCTGTTCGAACCCCTCGGCCATCCCGGCGGCCCCTACAGGCTCAATCTGTCGCTGGTGGACTCGAAGCTGGTTTTCGCCATCTCGACCGATGGCGGTGAGCCGGTCGCCACCCATATTCTGTCGCTCACGCCCTTTCGGCGGATCGTGAAGGACTACTTCCTGATCTGCGAGAGCTATTACGAGGCGATCCGTTCGGCGACGCCAAGCCAGATCGAAGCGATCGACATGGGACGGCGCGGCATCCACAACGAAGGCTCGCAGACGCTGATGGATCGCCTGTCGGGCAAGATTCGGCTGGATTTCGACACGGCGCGCCGGCTTTTCACGCTCGTCTGTGTGCTCTATTGGCGCGGCTAGAGGGGTCGACATGAGTGGGACCGTCTTGCACGATTTTAAGACGCCCCGTTCGATTCTCTTCATGTGCGGCATGAACGCGATCCGTTCGCCTATGGCCGAGGCACTTGCAAGGGCGGCACTGCCGAAGGGGACCTATGTCGCTTCCGCAGGCGTCCGCCACGGCGAGCGCGACCCCTTCGTCGACGTCGTGCTGGAAGAGGTGGGATTGACGATCGGCCGGCATCAGCCTCGCACCCTCGACGAACTCGAAGATGACTATTTCGACATGATCGTCACGCTGGCGCCGGAGGCGCATCACCTGGCGCTCGAATTGACGCGCTCGATGGCCGTCGACGTGGTATATTGGCCAACGCCCGATCCGACGGTTGCGACCGGCACGCGCGATCAGATCGTCGGCGCCTATCGGGCGGTACGCGACCATCTGGCGGGTTTGATCGCCAGCCGGTTGACCGGCCAAAGCCTCCGCAAGGGTGCCTGACCGGCACCGGTGTCGACACGGCAAAATTGCGGGAAAAGCGGCATCAAGGCGGGTTCACAAACCCGTGGCGATTGTGTAGTTTCCGGCCAAATTTTTCGACGGATGCGTGGCGCATCCGCGAATGAACGCGAGAAAGAACAACCCTGCATGGCGAAAGAAGAAGTCCTCGAATTTCCGGGCGTGGTCACCGAATTGCTTCCCAACGCGACCTTCCGCGTGAAGCTTGAGAACGAGCATGAGATCATTGCCCACACGGCAGGCCGTATGCGCAAGAACCGTATCCGGGTTCTGGCGGGCGATAAGGTGCTCGTCGAGATGACTCCGTACGACCTGACCAAGGGTCGCATCACCTACCGCTTCAAGTAAGCCCTTTTCCAGCAGGTTCAGCGCAAGAGCGCCCACCCGGGACTTTACGGCTCGCTTCGATGACAGTGACCCAGAAACTGATATTGGCGTCCGGATCGCCGCGTCGTGTCGAGCTTCTGGCGCAGGCCGGGATCGAACCTGCGCGTCTGCTCCCGATGGACCTCGACGAGACGCCCAAGCGCGCCGAGCATCCGCGCTCGCTGGCGCGCCGGCTGTCCGCCGAAAAAGCCAAGGCGGCGCTGGCGGCGATCAAGGGCGAGGCGGACTGGCAGGGCAGCTATATTCTGGCGGCCGACACGGTCGTCTGCGTCGGCCGCCGCATTCTGCCCAAGCCTGAGCTGGTCGGCGAAGCGTCGAGCGCCCTCCATCTTCTCTCCGGCCGCAGCCACCGCGTCTATACCGGCATCTGCCTCGTCACGCCGGACCGCACGCTGCGCCAGAGGGTCGTCGACACGAAGGTACGATTCAAGCGCCTTTCCGGCCTCGACATCGAAAGTTACCTCGCCTCCGGGCAGTGGCGCGGCAAGGCCGGCGGTTACGGCATCCAGGGCATTGCCGGCAGTTTCGTCGTCAAGCTCGTCGGGTCCTATTCCAATGTGGTAGGATTGCCTCTTTACGAGACCGTCAATCTCCTCGTCGGCGAGGGCTATGAGGTCCACAACAGCTGGATGGAAGGCTGAGAAAGTGAGCGGCGCTGGCAAGAGGAACGGCTCGAACGTCGAGCCCCTGCGCGCACCGCGTCCCTGCCCGGAATGCGGTCGTTCGTCGGTGCGCGAGCACTATCCCTTCTGCTCCGACCGCTGCCGCAACATAGACCTCAACCGCTGGCTTTCCGGCTCCTACGCGATTCCTGTCGCCGACGACGAATCGAAGGCCGACGACGGCGACGATCGCTAGAAATTGCGAGCGGGCGAGCGGTTCCAAACATCCGCTCCGGGCACCGGCGGTGTGCCTTCCCAGTCGGCCGCGGCGGCAACGGTCTCGCGCGATCCTCCTGAATCCCTTGGCTTTTCGCGGCTTTTTCACCGCGCGCCAGATTCCTTCAAAAAAGAGTCATTTGGTGCTGGACACCGCCGAACAAGATGTTATAACCCCGCTCGCTTCCGGCGGCGAACCAAGCGCCCCGGCGGTTTCTTGAAGAAGAAGCCGTTGCCTCACAGGCAAAAATGCCCGGATAGCTCAGTTGGTAGAGCAGCGGATTGAAAATCCGCGTGTCGGTGGTTCAAATCCGCCTCCGGGCACCATCTTGTTTTTAAAGCGAAAAACCCGAAAAAACGGCATTAAAAAAGCCGCCCTTTCGGACGGCCGTGGTAGCACCTTGGTAGCACCGGCAAAGGCCGGTAGCGGCATCACCATAAGTCTTCGGTATAGAGTTCGTCGGTTTCCGGCCGGGCCGATTTCCGGAATTGCCCGGCTTCTACGGCGAGGCGCTTCGCTTCCCGGCGGTCCAGAAAGTGCCCGGTCCGCGTCAAGAAACCTTCCTCGCCATTCACGGCCGCCGCCGCGTTCAACTGATACAGCGGCCGCAAGATTTCATCATGCCGGCCAGGGCGAGGCACGGAGAAGGTGACGCCGTGGTAACGGACGGCGGCGGAAACAATCCAGTCTAGTTTTTTGGTCATGGCGGATTCCTTGGCCTTGGCGAGAAGTTCGCGCCGGGTGACTTCAACGGCACCGGCGGCGATTGCTCGCCGCCGGGTATCCTTGCAAATGTCGTAGTGAGGGGCGCCGGGTTTATCCTGAAACCATCGGCGGACGCCGAGCCTGTCCGCCATCGCGTGAAGCTCGGCGAGGGTGTCGGCCGCCATGTGACACATGACCATGCGGCCGACCCGGTAGCGCGGCGCGTCTACATAGACGGTCACGGCGTTGCCTTGGTGGAAACGCGCAACACGGAGATAAACGGAACCGCCGCAAGGCTCGCCCATATTTTCCCGACCGTGTTCCCGGCGATGAAATCGAGCGAGCCGAAAGCAAGCCAAAGAAAGGCGGCGCTATCGACAACGGCGCCGGCGACCCCGCTCAAGAGAACGGCAGCCAAAAGCCGGCGCCGGCGCAAGGGCTCGTATACGGCGAGGTCGGCGAGTTCCGCCAGGGCAAAGGCTGCAACGGAGGCGAGGGCGAGCGCCGGCGGGGCGAAGAACGCCGACAACAGGCACCCGGCGAGGATGGCGAGAAGCGCGCCACGGGCGCCGAAGTGCTCATGTACCACGTCGCGAAGAACAAGGGCTAGACCGACAATGAGAACGCCGGACGGCGCGGAAAGGCCGAACCCGACCGGGATTAGGCACGGACCGTCAGGAACGCAGACTGTTCCGAGATTGCCAATCATCCAATTGGCGGCCGGGATCGTGGCAGCAAAGCCCGCAAGGGCGAGAATTCCAATCATGCGAAAAGTTCCTTCTGTTCGGCCCTTACCATCCATCGGACAGGGCATTGAATGGCATCAATCCGGCGTGCCATTCGTTCGGGGCACGCGCTGGAGTCCTTGAAGTTTCTGGCAACATTCACGCTATCGGCGGAAGCGAAGGGCCATCGGTCGCCCGAAAGCGCGAGCCCGCGAAGCATATGAACCCACGGCCGGAGTCCGGCCTTCTCAAGCTCATTGAAGGCTTGATCCGCCCGGCGGCACCAATCGTCGGAGCCGACCTGCCAATATCGGCCGGAAGACCCGAAACAAATTCGGGGCCATCGCTCGCATAGTTCCAAGAGGTAGGAAGTCGGCAACGCCATGTGCCACACCGGCGCGCCGAGCAATTCAGGAAAGGGCCACGTCGCCACAAGGGCGCGTTGCTCTTCGAGGGTCCCGTCGATGACATCGGGAATAACCGCCCAATGCGGATGGCCGAGACGGGGATCAAGCCACGCGTAGTATTTCGTCCAGTCGACCGGCTTCCCTTTCGTGAAAGCGGTAAACGCCCCACTATCCCACATGACCGACTGTCCGTTGGCGAGGCACCAATCAGCATCGCTAGGGTTAGCGAACGAAACACAGAAGTTCTTGCCCGCCATCTTGAGCAGTTCAGCGCGAGGCGTGAGCGGCGTGCCGTGATAGTGGATCAAGTGTCACCTCGCCGCACCTCGATAGCGTAAACCTCAACAGGATCCGGTCCGAAGTGAGGATGCGTAATGGTTCGGCGCGTGAAGCCGCGCCAGGGAAGGACCAAGCGGCGCGAGGTATCGCCGGCGGGCGGATAGCCCTTCGTCAATGCGATCTCGCTAAAGACGCGCGGGGCGCCGGTGCGGTCATGCAGCCGCTTTGTCCAGTAGTCGGACACAAGGCGGAATTCTTCGGTCTTGGTCCCGTCTCGGATGGCGTCGAAGTATTCCGCCATAAGGGCAAGGTGAAGTTTCACGGTCCGCCCTCCTAAACCCGCATCGGCATGAGAATGGCGAATTCGCTGGCGGGCGAGTCCGGCGTGGTGATGACGATGGGATCGGACGCTCCGCCTATCGCGAGACGTAGCTTTTTCGCCCCGAACGCCTTTGGCATCGCGGCGAGATAGGCGATGTTGCAGCCGAACGGATCAAAGGGAGCCGTAATCTCGGCGGCGGCCTCGCCGGTAAACGAGACATCGTCGTACCTGTTGGCGCGAAGCAACACGCCGCCGGCTTCCGTAGGCTTAAATTCGACCGCCTTCATTTCCTTTCCGGCGCCTTTCACGATGCGCCGGAATCGTTCGATATCGGCGCCGGCAATAACGGCTTCCGGGCGGTCCATGTTTTTCGGGACAACACGGCGCCAGTCCGGAAAGGTTCCGTCAATGAGCTTCGTCGTGATAGTCCAGCCTTCGCAGGTGAATTGCGCGTGCAGGGCGGCGAAGTGCGCGAAGCATTGAGCCTTGCCGATGATGCCGAAGAGCGTAGTGGCGGCGAGGCGCGGCACAATCGGGCGATGTTCCCACGCCTCCAGCGGTCCAGGCGTTGCAGTCTCGCGCGTTCCGAGCCGGTGTCCGTCCGTGGCGACGACCCGCACCCTATCGCTTTCCAGTTCGACACAGATGCCGTTGAGGTAATACCGGGTTTCTTCGGTGCTCACGAATGGCAGAGTCAGCGAAAGCAGATGGTGCAACACGCCTTCGCCCATAGCGAAGGAACGCGCGGGCGCCGGCATATCGAGGCGTGGCACGTCTTCAAGCGCAAGCGGATAGAGCGTGGCAGAGAACCGGCCACATCTGAACTTTACCGCGTGTTCGTCCTGGCCTTTCTCGATTGTGAGGGTTTCGCCGTCCGCGCTCGATACGAACGAAAGCAGCGTTTTCAGCGGGACCACGACTGCGCCGGCACCCTCGGCGGTTAAAGTGGCGGTGATGTTCATGTCGACCCCGAAGTGAGATAGCCGCATCAACGACGCGTCGGGATCAAGTTCGATGGTGGCGCAAGCGAGGATCGGGGTGCTTACCCATAGCTCGGCGTGTTTTGCGATCAACTTTAACCGTGCCGCGAATTGGCGGGCGTCCACCTTGGCGGAAATGGTGCCAGGTACAGCGGGCGTGTTTTTCTTCGTCATAGGACCTTCCTCTTAGACTTCCATGGCCTTCAACACGCGCCGGGGCATGTGGCCGTTGTGATAGAAGCCGCACCACTTGCAGCGGTACGGCATGACGTCGCGATGTCCGGATTTGCGCTTGGCGATCTTCGCGCCCTCAAGGGTCGGGTGCTTCACCTTGCCTTCGCACTGGCGGGCCTTCTGGCGCCGCTTCAAGCCGCGCTTGCTCGCCATCACGTGCCGCCTTCCGGCGTGCTGCATGGCGCGTGCTTACCGCCGTTGAGCACGTATTCTTTCCAATGAATCCAGCACCACCGGCCGTCGCGGTGCTTGAGGAATCCCCATCGGCGACCGATGCCGCCGCGCCAAACGACGGTGACGATTTTGCGGCTATCGGTTAGGTGGTCATAGGTGTGCCAGGGCGAGCTAATGTCTCCGTGCCACGTCTCATTAGTCTTGAGCGCCGTGGCAGTCGCGCGGCCTAGAACCCGGTGGCAGTGTTCCGCCGGGCGATAGGTGAGGCGAAAGGCGCGGACGACTTGAGCAAACCGGCGGTATCCGCCAGCGCCATCCGGTTCGACCACCTCTTCCACGTACGGCGTGAGTGGAAACGTCCAGAAATCCCACGGGTGGTCGTGGCAATCCGGGTCCGCGTCCCCACGGTGGAAGATGTGCAGCCGAAGGCGGCCGAACCATATACGCGTCAAGTAGGGGGTGCCGTGCTCGCCTTCGACACCAAAAATGGTATGCCAGCCGAAGAGCGGAACGCTTGCGGACTTGTAAGGCTGTTTTTGCGACGTTTGCATTTTGTCAACGCTCACTGTTCGGAAAGAGTTGAATCGGGTGCCGCCACCTTCCTCCGCATGATGATGCGGAAACCGAAGGTCTCGGCGATGGCTACAGCGTTACAGAGAAGCGGCGAACGCTCGCATGAGCGCCAAGCGTAAAAGGCGGTGGTAGAAATCCCGCTTTTCGCTTCCATTTCGCCGAAGGACATACGGCGCGCGCACCGCTCGGATTCGAGCACATTTAAGGCGCCGCTTTGGTCGCGCAATTCATAGCGCTCTTCGCCGGACCCGCTGGCGCGGCGCACCATGAGGATTTCGAAGCCGAAGGACTCCGCGAGGCGAATGAAGCTGGACAGGGACGGGGACCGGGAACCGTCGCGCCACTTGATGAAGCTGTTCGGCGCGACTTCCGAGTAGGAACGAAGGCCGGACAGGCTGATTTTCCTTTCCGTCCGCATCGCGTCCAGCAACGCCATAGCGTGCCGTTGATCGGAAAGGTTCATGTCTATGAATTCCGCGCCGGTCCTCATGCTACAAGCCCGTATTCCTTGGCGAGTTCTTCGCTCATGGTGACTTGGTAGGAGTCCGGTCCGGTGGGCTCGAAATCGACACCGGAAAGCGGGATGATGACCGGGCGGGCCGGGCATCCAACGGCCGCGATAACGGCGCGGCTATGGGTTTCCAAGATGCGCAGTTTGAAGGTGCGAGTAGCCGTCATTATTCGAGCCCTCGCACGAATTCGGCGACGTCTTCCCAATTGTCCGACGTACGCTCTAGCAGGGCCCTGCGGTCTTGCTCTTCGGCTTTCCTGGCGTTCCATTGGTCCATATTGAGGTCGGCCGTAATGGCGGCCTCAATGAGCCGTTCGATAACGGTCGGCTCCAGGGCGTCCAGTTCCCATGAGGACTCGCCGAATTGCTCGATATAGCCGGCGGCGCGGGAGTCCGTTTCCTTCGCCGGGTTCGGCGGCGGTCCGTACTGTTCGATTTGGTCCATGTTGAGGGCGAGACGGATAACCTTGACACCCTGGCGGGCGAACATCGCGAGCCGGTCCCGGTTGTCTCGCGTCATGTCCATGCCGCTAGGATCATGGTCGCCAAGATGCAGAACAACCGGGCGGATGCCTTGGGCCTTCATCCTGGCGAAGCGCTTGCCGGCGCCGTATTGCTCGGATTGAGACGAGTAGCCACGGCAAGCGAAGAAATCGACCCGCCAGCGGACGCAAACCGGCTCGATGACGCCGACAAGCGCGTCCTTCTCAATCCAGACTTCCGGCCGGAACGTTTGGCCTTGCCAAAGGTCTTCGCGGTATCGGGCCAACGCGGTTTGAATAGCGTCCGCCGGGCTGTCGTAGGTGTTGACGCCGCGAAGGTTCCGGGTCCGGTCCTCGATAGAATTCCAGTCAATGAGACCGGCGAGGCGAGCGTCGTTGACGATGGAACCAAGACGCTTGTATTCCTGTTGCTTGTTCGGGATCAGGTCCCGCGAAACAAACTGATAGTAAAGCTGGCGAAGTGTGAGCTTGAATCCTTGCGCCTGATAGCTGGCGATGATGGAGTTTGCTTGCTCGATAATCTTCACGCTTGAGCGGTTGAACCGCTTCGTAATGAATGCTTCCTTCATGTGGGAAAAATCCTTGAAGATAGAGCGGCGAGGGGCGCCGCGCGGGTGCTGTTACCCGCGCGTCTGCAAGCGTTCGTTTTCGCGCTCGAATTCCTCGATATCCTGATGTCGATAGAAGATGCGGCCGCCGCGCTTGATGTACTTCGGCCCGGTCCCCTGGGTGCGCCACCGCTGCAGGGTAATGGTGGAGGCGCGAAGTCGCGCCGCCGCCTCGTTAGGGGTTAGATTGATGGTGTGTCTTACTTCCGCTACGTGTCTAGCTTCCGCTTCGGGCCTTGCCTCGCGCTCGCAGAGCTTTTTGTAAGCCTCGATATTTTCCGGACGGTAGAAGATGCGGCCACCGAGCTTGATGTACTTCGGCCCGGCCCCCTTGGCGCGCCACCGATGCAGGGTCATGAGGGACACGTGGAGTTGTGCCGCTGCATCGGTAGGCGTTATCAGGTAGGTGTTTGTTTCCATTGGTCTTGAATCCTTAGTAGTCACGGGCAGGGATCGCGGCGATCACGCGGGGTCGTAGCCGTCGCCGTCGTCATCGCCAGGGGCGCCGAACATGTCCCCGTCATCGTCCCCGCCGTGGTCATCGGCGTTGTCATGCGTTTGCAAATTGTCAACGTCCTGGGCAGAGCTTTCGCGCACTTCTTCCGCCTCAGCTTCGATGACCGGCGGCGCGTTCTTCTTGGTCGGCTTCGGCTTGTCCGGCTCGCCGGTCGATTGCTTGCCGGAATTCATGGCGGCGTGGACGCCACGGGGCCGGCTGGCGGGCTTTTCCGGTTCGGCGCGCTGTGCAGCCGCCGGGGCCGGTTCCGCGCTTGCGGGCGTTACGTCGCGCATTTCCGGAACGTCATAGACTTCCTCGTCGGTCGGCATGCCGTTGAGGATATGCGGGGCGTAGAGGCGGCCGAAGAACGCGGCGGCGCGGTAGCGGATCATAAGATCGGGCATCGTCAGCCACTTCGAACCGGGGCGGAAATACCAGCCTTCGGCAACAGCCATGGAAATCGAGACTTCCGGGCCTTCCAAAATCTCGCCGGTGTCCTTTTCGATGGCGTAGGCGTAGCAGGTGATTTCGTTGACTTTGGCCTTCTTCGTGACCTTCTGACGGTTCCCTTTCGGCCCTTCCCACGTCACATAGGATGCCTCGCGCTCGCCGACCCGCTCAATCTTGAAGCGCAGCGGCGAGAACAGCCCGCACGAATTCAGGGCGCCGATAATGAATGAGGACTTCCAAGACGGGCGACCCTCGATAACGTCAAGGTTCTGCATAACCATGATGGGCGAAATGTTCATGCGGCCGCCCATGTCCATGGCGATAAGGGCGTTGCCGATTTTGTCGTCGCCTCGGTACGCTTCCGGGACCAGGGTGGAAGACACAAGAGCCTTCGCGATGCGCTGACCGTCCGCGAAAGTATCGATGTTGGAGAAGACGGAAAGCGGCTTGCTGTTGCGCGGTGCGGCTTGGGTTGTAAGTTCGTTCGCCATAGTCATTTGCCTTTCTTGGGCTTCGGTTTGCTTACGCGGAGGTTCCGGTAAGACGTGGCTTTGTATTCGGCGGTGTAAGCTTCCTTGTGGACTGTGGAGGCCGTTACTTTCCAGCCGCCGCCGAATACGGTTTCAGTGTCTTTGATGTAGTCGAGGAGTTCGGCGCTGGCGCGCTGTGCGTCCTCTTTGGCGTTCTTCGCCGCCGCATCCGCCGCGTATTTCGCGGCGATAAGCTTTTCGAGATGAGCGGCGTCGAGCCCGCTATCAGGATCCGGACAATCGAGGTCGAAGGACTTCACCGGGGTCGCGTGCCGGTAAAGGGTCCGGATGGTGTCATAATCGGCGAGATAGTCCGGCGGCGGCGGGCTGTTCGACCGCACCCGTTCGTGCATGTCGGCGGCCCGGCGGCAAAGCTCGGCGATCACTTCGTCGTCGCGTTCGCGGACGAAAACGCGCGGGGTGTTGCCACCGATAAGCCCGGCAACAACGCCCCACTTGAAGCCGCAAACCGCGTTTTGGTGCTGGACCTGAAATTCAATGTGCGGCGGCGCCTCTTCGTCCGTCCAATCGTCCTTTGCGACGAAGAGGTCCACATTCTTGATTTCAAGCCCGCCTAGACCGAGTTCCGGCCGCGCGGGGTCGCGAATGATGTAGTCCGGGGAGGCGCCCATGCCGGGGAAGTGCTTGGACCGCGCATAAAGGAATTCGTATCCGTCAACGATTTCCCATCCGTGGTCGGCACAAACGCCAACGGCGATTGCATTTTGCAAACGCTTTCCCCAAAGCATTCGGCCGGATTCCTCAATGACGACTTCGATATTGCCGGCCATCCGGTGGAAGAGGTCAAAGGGGGTTTGATAAGGCGACACGCCGAAAAGGCTTGCCGCGCTTGTGGCGGTAATGTCCGGGCGGCGCAGCTTGTGCCATCCCGCTTCGGTGCGAGGCCAAAACCATTCGGCATCCGGGGTGTATTGGTGGCGGCCCTTCCGCGTCATGCCGCCACCTCCTCACGCACGCGGGCCGCCAGGACGTCGAGAACGGGAACCCATGCGCCGCCGCGCAAGACGGCGAGGCCGGACAAGCGCGAGACTTCAACGCTTGTGGACGCGCCGCCGTGCGGCTTGAATTCGGCCCTTTCCACAAACAGAACGTCGCCGGTCTCGGCGTTGGCGCGGACATCGGCGAGGATGGTGCCGAGCCCGATGCAAACGGACACAGTGAGGTCACGGCAGGAAACAGACTTCGAGACTTCGGCGAAGTCCGGATCGATACGCGGAACAAGGCGGACGTTGACGATTGACAATTTGTCAACGCACTCGGCAACGATGTCGCTCGGATGGTCCGGGGCGTCTCCGTCCGAATCGATGTCCTGTGAGAAACGGCCTTTGATGGTCCAGGCGTCATCGCTCTTCGGGTCGCGCCAGGGCCAGCGGCTTTCCGCGTCAAACGCAAGGGGGCCAACGATTTTTCCCTTGCGCGTATGATACCGCTTGCCGAATTCGATGGCAGAAAACACGACGGCCGCCGTGGTGTCGCGGCGGCCATCATGCGTTTCGTTGGCGGCAATTGAGTGGGCAGGCATTGACAAATTCTCCATTTGGAATCGGTGTTGACGTTGGCAATATGCAAACACCGTTAAATTGTGTCAATGCGGTTTGATTGTATTTAATGCCCTTTGTGGATTACGCGAAATAGAATGTGGATAACTTGATGGAGAATGAAGCTATTACAAAGGTTTGACCAGGATCACGGGAGAATACCAAGAAATCTCGGCGTCATGAATCGGCGGTAAATTCAAGCCCATCAATTTAAAGTGTCCGTCTCTGTAGCCGCGACGGACGGTGCGAAGAAGCGTTTCGCCGGTGGATAGTTTTACTACGCAATGCCGGTCCAACATATCCTCCGGGTTCGGCTCGCGAGGCGGCATAATTACTTCAATCCACCCGTCCATAGGGTCCGCCGCTGTGCCGGCGGTGCGATGCTGAATGCAAATCGCGGTCGGCGGGACATCGCCCTCCACCTCGAAAGCCGGGCCTTTTTGGTCAAAATCGATTTCTACATTGCGGTTTTCATCAACCCATCCGACGAGCGGAACCGCGTGGAAAGTGGGTGCGCCTTCCTGGCGGATGCCGCGCATATCGGCGCCTGAATTCCGCATAACGTCCCCAACGGGGACGCTCAAGAGCCGAGCAATTTCGGCCGCTTGCTCGACCCTCATTCTGCGCTTGCCGTGCAGAAGAAGAGAGAGGGTTGAAGCATCAACGCCAAGGTGCTTCGCAACTGCGCGTTGCGTCAGCCCCTTGGCTGTGATTTTGTCCGAAAACCATTTGTAATTGACGTGTGACATGGCGGAAACGTAGTTCACACTTTGCATTGCGTCAATAGCGATCACGGGCAGTCAACAAACATCGTTAACGCTCATTTAGGCATCAAATACTTGTCATATAATCCATTCTTATTAGCCGAGCCTCATTAGAGGTTGCACAATTAGCGGAAACTGTCGGTTTTTTACATGTCAACCGTCTTGTTTGTCGCTATCAGATAGGATTACATTCCGTCATCGCCGGTCAACAAGGAATTCTCCATATGTCAACTCGCGCCGCCCCGCACACCGTGGACCTGCCGACCGGAGGTTCTGTTTTTATCCACCCGTGCGGAGTGTGCGGGAACCCGCATGCTCCCTATGGTTATGGGGTTTCTCTGCGGAACGGAAAGCCCGGCTACTGGCGTTGTTCACAGCACCGCGAGCAAAATCGTGTTTCAGGCGTTGACAAAACGTCAACGCAGGTGAAGTGTGAAGCAACGGAATCGACGCCGCCAGTGCCCAAACGGGCGGCCGAACCACTTCAAGGGGATTTGTTTTAATGCGCGAGGTCCGCGAATACCTCGACGGCAAAGTCCGTCTCTTGCCCGGTGACTGCCGGGACCGCTTGAAAGACTTGCCGGACAATAGCATTGACGCCGGCTGCATGGACCCGCCTTACGCGTTGGTGTCCATAGTGAAACGGTTCGGCGGCGAAAATGCGGCACCCGCCGTCGAGAAGGAGGGCGCGGCTGGCGTGTATGCCCGCGCCTCGGCGGGCTTTATGGGGCAATCCTGGGATACCGGCGAAACCGCGTTCGCGGTGGAGTTCTGGCGGGAAGTCTTCCGGGTCCTGAAACCAGGCGCTCACTTAGTCGCGTTTTCGGGGACCCGGACCTATCACCGGATGGCTTGCGCTATCGAGGACGCCGGCTTTGAAATCCGCGATCAAGCCGCATGGGCCTACGCGACCGGCTTCCCGAAAAGCCACAACGTGCCGAAGGCCATAGAGCAGCATTTTTTTCAGGAATGGCTTGACGCGAACCCGGATCAGCGCGAGCGCTACGCCCGCCTTAACACGTGGGCAAAGAAGCGGGACAAGACCAAAGTTTCAAAGGGGCTTCGCCAGCGTATTGAAAACGCCTTCCGCCGCCGGGCCGGCGTCCGTGGCGAAGTCATCGGAACGGAAGTCATCACGAACGACATGCGCAATTCCGCGCATCTCAACATCGCCAAGGGCGAAGAACGCGAAGAGTATTCCCGCGAGATTACGGCGCCAGCGCTTGACGAGGTCGCGGAGTGGGATGGATGGGGCACCGCCCTTAAGCCGGCATGGGAGCCCATCGTTGTCGCCCGGAAGCCGCTGGCGGTGCCCGGTCCCGATGGTGTCATGCGCGCCGCCACGGTTGCGGAAAACGTCCTGTATTGGGGCACCGGTGCGCTGAATGTTGGCGCTTGCCGTATCGATGCCGAAAAGACCACGGGATGGGGCGGCAACGCTGGCGGCGGTGGAACATGGAACGAAGGTAATTCCGGCCTCGGCAAGGACGGCGAGCCCCGCCCGGTCGATGGCCGGTTTCCGGCTAACATCATGCATGACGGTTCCGCCGAAGTCCTCGACGCCTTTCCGGCCGAGTCTGAATCGCGCGGTGGCTTGCCGAAAAAGCAGGTTTCGAAATCAGGGGGTGTCTTCGGGGATTTTTCCGGCGAGGCATCAAAGGTCGTTCGCAACGACTCCGGTTCCGCCGCCCGGTTCTTCTTTTCCGCCAAAGCGGACCACGACGACCGCAACGGGTCCGAACACCCTACGGTTAAGCCGCTTGATTTGATGCGCTGGCTTGTCCGGCTTGTCTGCCGCAAGGGCGGAACCGTTCTTGATCCTTTCGCTGGCACCGGCCCAACGGGTCAAGCCGCGTATTGGGAAGGATGCAACGCCATCCTTTGCGAGCGGGAGCCGCAATTCGTTGAGGACATCGACAAGCGGATGCGTCTTGTTCTCGCCGGTCCCGATGAACGGAAACGCGCGAGAACGAAGGCGCTACCGGCCGAAGACTTGCCCCTATTCGGCGGCGCCGGTGGGGACCCGCCCAAAGGACTTACCCGCCGGATCTATGGCGAGTTCGAACATGACGCCACCGGCAAGCGTTTCGCGCGCCCATAGCGTTGACAATTTGCAAACTGTGTTGAGAGAGTGCCCAATGACTGACAAGAGAATTTCTCAAGCCGCCAGAATGTGGAGAGACGGTCACCGGACCGAAGAAATCGCGCACGCCATCGGCTTCTCAGCTTCCGCGCTGCGGTCGTGCATCGCCCTAAACCCTGACCTCTTCCCGCGCCGGTCCATAAAGCAGATCGAGGCGCGCGCCACCGTGAAGAGCCCGGCGCCGCCGCCGAAAGCACCCGGTTATGAGGGTGTGCCCTATGGCCGATTGACCGCGTGCGGATGCCAATTCCCGCTTTGGGAAGATCATGAGCGCTACAACGCGGAAACTTCATTGTGGTGCGGAGCCCCGCGTGCCGAAGATCGGCCGTATTGCGGTTTCCACGCGAACAAGGCCGTAGGGCCGGGCACCCGTTCGGAACGGGAAGCAACGCGCACGCTGCGCAAGATGGCGGCTTGAGGACGCGCCCGGTTCCGACCGGGCCGCCTCTTTGTTCTTGACGTTGACAATTTGCAAACGGACTTCGGCGAATGAGCTTCCATCTTCGCGATTACCAAGGGGAAATGATTACCAACGCGCGGGACGCCCTCCGCGAGTATCAATCCATTCTGTTGCAGTGCCCGACCGGCGGCGGGAAAACGGCCTTAGCCGCATACATGGCGGGATCCGCGTCGAGGCGGGCGAAGCGGGTCTATTTCGGGTGCCATCGCAAAGAGCTTATCAAGCAAACCGCGAAGACCTTTGACAAGGTCGGCATTCCCTACGGCATTATTGCCGCCGGCTTCACCCCGGACAGGCGGCAACAGGTCCAGATCGCCAGTATTCAAACCCTGGCGGCGCGGTTTGATCGATACGAAAGGCCGGACCTCTACATTCCGGACGAAGCGCACCACGCCGGCGCGAAGACCTGGGCGGACATCATCGACGGTTACGTTCAAGGCGGAACGAAGATTGTCGGCCTATCCGCTACGCCGATCCGGACCGATGGCGCCGGGCTCGGCAAGTGGTTTCAAAAGATGGTCACCGGGCCTTCGCCGGCTTGGCTTATCGAGCAAGGCTATTTGAGCCCTTATCGCATGTTCGCGCCGTCCATGCCGGACCTATCCGGCGTGAAGAAGGTTGCCGGGGACTTCAACAAAAAAGAGCTTGAGAAGCGCATGGGCGCCGCCGCGATCGTCGGCGACGTGGTCAAGCATTACCGCAACCTTGCCCACGGCCGAAAGGCCATGATTTTTTGCGTCTCGATTAAGCATTCGCTGCAGGTTGTTGAGCAATTCCAGTCCGCTGGCTACCGCGCCGCCCACATAGACGGGGAATCCGAGAACCGCGACGAGTTGATCGCGGCTTTCGAGGCGGGCCGGATTCAAGTTCTGTCCTCGGTTGATCTTGTTTCCGAAGGCTTTGACCTTCCGGCGATTGAGGTCGCCATTCTTCTTCGCCCCACGCATTCCCTGTCCCTGTTTCTGCAACAGGTCGGCCGCGTCTTGAGACCGGTTTACGCGCCCGGCTTTGATCTCGAAACGAAAGAGGGGCGGATCGCGGCGATTGCCGCCGGCCCGAAACCCTACGCGCTCATTCTGGACCATTCAGCGAATTCGATTTCCAAGGACGCCGGCGGCCGGGGTCACGGCTTACCGGATGACGAACGGGAATGGACGCTTGCGGGGCGCCAGAAAAAGAAGCGCGGCGTCGACATCAACGATGACGTGCCGGCGGTGCAAACCCGGCAATGCCCGAAGTGCTACCGGGTCCACAAGCCGGAACCGAAGTGCCCACATTGCGGCCATGAATACCCGGCGATGGGCCGCACCGTCGAAGAGCTTGAAGGCGAGTTGCAGGAAGTGGACCGCAAGGCCGCTCAAGCCGCCAGGAAGCAAGAGCAAGCCAAAGCCCAAACCCTTGATGACCTCGTCGCAATAGGCAGATCGCGCGGGATGAAGAACCCGCACGGATGGGCGCAACACGTCCTGCGAGGGCGGCAACAAAAATCGGAAAGAAGGTATGTCCGATGACGGAGCCGCGAACAATCGTGTGGGTGTCCGCTGGCGCCGCATCGGCCGTGTCAGCGATGATGATAAAACGTGAACGTCCGGAGGCGGTTTTTGCTTATTGCCACACCGGCGGCGAGCACCCGGACAACGAGCGCTTTCTTGCTGATCTAGTACGAAAGCTGAATGCGCCCATCGAGCGGCTTAAGTCCGAAGAATACGCGGACACATGGGACGTTTGGGAGAAGACCCGGTGGCTTGCCGGCATCAACGGCGCACGTTGCACGACTGAATTGAAGGTCGTTCCGCGTCTAGCCTTCCAGCGGCCCACGGATATTCACGTTTTCGGATACACGGCCGATTCTACCGATGTGAAGCGCGCCGAGCTTTTGCGCGCAAACTATCCGGAATTGGCAATTGAAACTCCGCTGATATCGGCGGGGATCAATAAAGCAGCGTGCCTCGCCATCATCAAGACCGTGAATATCGAGCTTCCAATTCTCTATGGACTCGGGTTCCACAACAATAACTGCATCGGGTGCGTCAAGGCGACATCGCCAGATTACTGGTCGTTGGTGCGGAAACACTTCCCTGAAATATTCGGACGCATGGCGAAGCTTTCGCGTGAACTTGGCGTAAGGCTCTCCCGCATCAACGATGTTCGAATCTTCATAGATGAAATCCCGCTGGATTGGCCGACTACCAATCCAATCGCCCCGGCTTGCGACTTTCTCTGCCACCTCATTGAACAGGACTTAGCAAAGTGACCAAGAATTATTCGGATTACATCAAGACCGGGGAAATGGATCAGCTTTCCGCGATCCGTCATCAGTCCATACGAGACGCCGCGAAAACCGGCATGTTGAAGCTCCTGGCGGAAACCGCGAAGCAGGGGAACCCGGCTGATGCGGCGGCCTTCGGCGGCCTCGATATCATCGCGGTCAAGCTCGTCGAGTGGTACGGCCCGGCGGAAGCCGCCACGGTGCTTCGCCACTACGCCGATGTATGCGAGCGCCAGAAAGCGCAAGGCGGTGACGCATGAAGGCGCACCTTCTGGCATTGCGTGACCTTATCGGCGTTATCGCCGTCGTCGCTTTCCTCAATTGGCTTGCCGGCATTCCTAACCCTCCGAAGACGGAAGTCTTGGCGCTTTCGCTCGCACTCGCGGCTTTGGTAAGGCTGTACAGGGGGAAGGCATGAAGGCGCCCCGCATCACCAAATCCGTTTTCGAGAACGAAGCCGCGTTGTGTTCCGCCTTCATCGCCGCGCTTCCGGAAGGCTGGACCGCGTACCCGGAAACCGCCGGTTTCGATATCCTGCTAGTCCGTGGCGCCGATGGTGCCCAAATCGGCGTTGAAGCGAAGATGACCTTGAATGCCAAGGTTCTTTTGCAAGCCGTTGAGGGCATCTACGGCGGCGGCGGCGAGCATCGCGACGGGCCGGACTTCCGGGCCGTGTTGGTGCCCTTCGGGACCGCTGGCGTCGAAATGAAGGGCATCGCGCGCTATGTTGGCGCCACCGTCATTGAGTGCCGCGCCGCCGACGAAGGCGACAAGGAAACCGAGCGGCAAGTCGCGAAGTACGGCGAGTATTACCGGCGGCATGCGACCCGCGATTATAAGCCGTTCACACCGGAGCTTCCGAAGCCCGACGACTATTGTGACTGGCGCGAGGCGTGGATTGACTTTTGTCCGCTGCAACGGTGCCCGGTGCCGGACTATGTGCCGGACGTCGCCGCCGGTGCTTCCGGGCCATCGCAGCTTTCGGCGTGGAAGATCAAGGCAATAAAAATATGCGTCATCCTCGAAAAACGGGGATGGGTGGCTGGCGTCGATTTCGTGCACATCGGAATCGACCGGAAGCGCTGGCTTGATATGTGGTGGTTGCAACCGCGCCAGGGCATGCGCGGCCACTATGTTGCCGGGCGGTCCCCGCTCGACCTTCGGCGTCAACACCCGGTCAACTTCGCACAGATCGAAGCAGACTATGAGAAGTGGAAGCCCGCCGATCCGGCGCCAGCCGTTCAAGAGGCGCTGATATGAAGGCCGCCACCGCTCTTATGAACCGGATCATGCTAGCGCTTTCTGGCGCCGGCTTCACCGCGTTCCGCAACAATTCCGGCCTCGGATGGTCCGGCCGCGTCGTCAACAAGGATCCGGTGCGAAACACGGTGACGCTTGCGGATGCGAGACCGGTAAAGTTCGGCCTCACCAACGGCGGCGCCGACCTTATCGGGCTGAAATCCATTGTCATCACGCCGGACATGGTGGGCAAGAAAGTCGCCGTGTTCTGTGCCTGGGAAGTCAAGTCCGGGTCCGGCCGGGCAACTGCGGAACAGAAGCATTTCATTGAATTCGTGCGGAACGCCGGCGGCATCGCCGAAGTCGTCCGGACCGAACAGGACGCGATAAGCGCCCGCCTTTTCGAAAGCTGAAAATCGATATGCCCGACTTGCACGAAATCATTTCGCAGTTTCTGGACGCCATGCGCTCGGCGGGCGTCAATATCGATACCGGCTCCCGTGGCGGTCCCCATCCGATTCCGGACGGCAAGCTCCACCGGGCGGACGCGCTCGGAAAGAAGCAAAAAAAGAACGGACACGTCTGGTATATCCTGCATTCCGATGGCATCGCGGCCGGCGCCTTCGGGGACCTCCAGGCGGGCATTGAAGACACATGGACCGCGAAGAAACCATCTTCCATGACCCCGGAAGAGAAAGCGGCACTCAAGGCACAGATGAAGGCGGCCCGCGAGCAGCGGGAAGCGGAACGCGCGGCGAACCATGCCCGCGCCGCCGCCGCTGCCGGCATCATCATGAAGGCGACAACGAAGGCGGACCCGGAACACCCGTATCTTTCGAAAAAGGGTCTAGCCCCGTTTCCCGGCCTTCGGCAACTCGCCGCCGATGTGAAGTATGAAGTTGATCCGGAAGAAGAGAAGCCACGGGTGGCCCGGAAGGGTTGGCTTGTTGTTCCCGTGTTCTCGCCGGAAAAGGAACTTGTCGGCGCTCAACTTATCCAGCCGGACGGAACAAAGCGCTTCGTCAAGTACATGGCGAAGGAGGGCAACTATCATTCCATCGGTGCGAAGCCATCGGAAGAAAACGGCGTTATCTGCATCGGCGAGGGTTACGCCACCATGGCCCGCGTCCACGCCGCAACCGGCTATCTCTGCATTGTCGCCTTTGACGCCGGCAACCTTGGTGCGGTATCCGCCGCGATCCGCAAGAAATACCCGCGTGCCCGCATCGTCATCACCGCCGATAATGACCGGCACACCGTTGCACCCGTCGAAAATCCGGGGCTGACAAAAGCACGCGAGGCGGCGGACAAGATCAAGGCGCGGGTCGCGTTCCCGGTGTTCGAAGATGGGGACCTTACATCAACCGATTTTGACGACCTCGCCAGGATAAGCGGCGAAGACGCGGTGAAGGCCACCATTGAAGCCGTTATCAATCCGCCGCGTGATGAACCGCCGCCGCCGAGCCCGGAAGACTACGGCGCCTTTGACGGCGACCCCGTTCTCGAGCCGGACGCCGGGACCACTGAACCCGCCGAAGAATTGCCATTGATCGCAAGGTTCGGCGAACCGCATTTCAAATGTCTCGGCGTCGATGGCACCACATGCTTTTTTCAGCCCGCCAACGTCTCGCAAGTCATCGAGCTACCGGCGTCCGCGATGAAGGGCGCGAACATGCTTCGTCTCGCCCCGCTGCAATGGTGGGAATTCGAGTTCCCCGGCAAGAAAGAGGGCGTCGACTGGAATGCGGCGGTCAACGCGTGCATGAATGCGTGCCTGTATCGGCGGAAGTTCGTTCGCACAACCGCGATGCGCGGCCGTGGCGCGTGGTTCGAAGGGGAGTCCGCTGTCTTCCACGCCGGCGACCATCTTCTCGTTGACGGCCGCGTCACCGCGATCCACCAACACGATTCCAAATTCGTTTATGACGAAGGCGAAAGCATCCCGGTTGCGATCCGGAACCCGGCGACAACGGAAGAAGCGCGGGCCTTCCTCAACCTCTCAAAATCGCTGCGGTGGGAATCGCCGCTGTCCGGCTATCTCCTGGCGGGATGGTGCGTTGTCGCCCCGGTGTGCGGCTTCCTGGGCTGGCGGCCGCATGTCTGGATTAACGGTCCAGCGGGGTCCGGCAAATCGACCGTGATGGACAAGATCATAAAGCAGCTTTTGGACAACACCGCTATTTCCGTTGTTGGCGCCACCACGGAAGCCGGCATTCGTGGCGCCCTCGGAATGGACGCGTTGCCCATTATCTTCGATGAGTCGGAACCGAAGGACATGGCGAACCAACTCCGGATCAAGGCTATTCTTGATCTCGCCCGTGTCGCCGCCTCGGAAAGCCGGGGCAAGATCCTGAAAGGGACATCTAACCAGAACACGAAGGGTTATAGCCCGCGTTCAATGTTCGCCTTCGCCTCGATCAATACCCAAATCGAGGGTTACGCGGACGAAACCCGCTTCACGCAATTGACCCTGGCGGCGCCGCCTCAAGGGACCCCGGAAGAAGAGGCCGCCGCTAAAGCCCATTGGGAAAAGTTGGTTTCGGACATGGTGGCGCTTCTCACACCCGAATATTCCCGCCGGCTTCTCGCCAGGACCATTCTAAACCTGTCCGTGTTGCGGGAGTACGTTACCGTCTTCACGGCGGCGGCAACCCTTCACCTCGGCGCGCAACGGCTCGGCGACCAGCTCGGCCCGATGCTCGCCGGCGCCTACCTCTTGAACACCACAAAGCCGGTGACCGTGGAGAAGGCGCTGGAATGGATCAGGGGTAACGATTGGGCCGAACACACCGCCAAGGATAGCGCCAAGGACGTCGACCGCTTCATTCAACATCTGACAAGCCACATGATCCGGCACCAAACGCCGGAAGGCGGGACGTGGGAGCGCTCGGTCGGCGAGCTTATCGAGATGGCGGCATATGAAGAAGACCATGTGCACGAAGAAACAGCGACCGGCTTGTCGCTTGTGAGCAACAAGCGGAAGGATGCAGCGATATTCGCGTTGAGCCGCATCGGGATCAAGGTGCGGAACACGGGAACCATGGAGTTCGATGTCGATATCACAACCACGCATGAGAACTTTAAGCGCATCCTGTCCAAGACGGAGTGGGCGGGGACGAAGTGGCGCAAAATCCTTCTCTTGATCCCTGGCGCGGTTAGCGGAACCGGAAACCGGTATTTCTCGCGGTGGGTGAATACGCCATTTGTCACACTTCCAATCGACGCGTTGGCGGGCGCGCAAAGATCAAGTTGACGTTTTGTCAACGACTATGCATGATGCATGTGTCTTCAAGCGAACTGCAACGGCAGACGAAGCGGAGCCGGTAGCCCGGTTTCAGGGAGTGGGCCGCCAGAACTGAGACTTGGATTTTGAGGAAGAGTGTTCGCTACGCCTCACGCCGACGCATCCGGAACAAGGGCTAGTCACGGGCCTACAGGTGCGAAGTGACAAAGGACTGTGAGAGTCTAGCCATGCGCGGCGTAGCGGCCAAACGGTGGCACGGTTCTAGAGCCGGTGGAAGTCCGGCGCCATGATTTCAGGAATGCACGCGTTGAGCCTAGCTCCGCTGCATACGCGCCGGGGATTGCGGGCACAGTCCCCGGCGCAAAGAATTCGCGAAGCCACCTCCTCCCGGCTTCGTGCGTAGTGGCGGGAAAATCGACCTCCCATTTCCCGCCACGCCCATTAGCCCAATAGGGCGGCGCGGATAACACAGCGCGAGGGGGTCCGAAGGTGCTTGCCGGCTCGCCGGCATGGAAGGACCAAAGGGGCGGGGCGAATGATCCCGTTCCGGCCGGGGATTGAGGCTTTCTAGGTCCCCGGAGAATTCGCCCGAACGGGCACCGTAATTCGAGCCGCTTCCGGTTGCTGCCGGATCAGCAAAGCGGTGAAGCCGCGCAAGCCTCGGCGCGGATAGAGAATGAGCCGAAGGGGCGCCGGATTCGCCGGCGTGAGATAGGCAGAGGCAGAATTCACTTCAACCGGGGAAATCCATGATTAAGAAAATGCTTACCGGCTTCGCCGCAGTTGCACTTATCGCGGGCGCCAGCCTCGTCGCCTCGTGCTCGCTCACCACCGAACAGACGGCGGCGGTCGAGAAAGCCTATAACGCGACGTGCTCTCAGGAGCCCGCGCTTTATCAAACCTTCGTCCTCGTCGCCACCGCGAAGAAGGCAAGCGACAAGACGCTCGCCAGGGCCGCCGCCGTCCATCATGCGGCAATCCGGCTTTGCGAGACCCGGCCGAAGGACGTCGCGTCGGCGGCGGTGCAACTCGCCGCGCTCTATGCCCAATTGGTGACGATCTCAGCGCAGGTCGATAAGCTACCGCCACCGGTCATTTCGCCGGGTACGAGCTAAGGCGCGATAGCCAGCACTGGAATCAAAAAGCCCGGCCTTAAAAAGCCGGGCTCTTCTTTTGCGGTCATGGCCGAAGATTACACCGGCGCTTCAAGATACTTGATCGCGGCGGAAAGCATGGTGTGCCCGGCGTCTTCTTCGATCATATCGCCGTCACGGATGAAGAGCAGCGCGGCAAGCGCGCCCTCACGGGTCAACGGACTGTTCCAACGGCAAAGCCGGTCATATGAGGCATGGGTTCGTGTCGCGGCGGCGTTGTCGTCCTCGGTGTCCGGCAATTCATTGAACCGCCTCGCGTGGTCCCGATAAGCGGCGACGGCCGCAATGAGTGGATCCCGATGGTTGGCGCTGTTCCCGTTTTGTTCCATTGCTCAAACCCCACAATCAAAATCTGCCTTTATCCATATCGCGGAAAATTTTCCTCGGTCAAGCGGAAACTTTTATGCGCCTAGACGCCGAACAACTCATTGAGTGTGAGAACCTTGTGGTAGGCGGAAATGGTGGCGCTCGGTATCTCGATTTCAGCGGGCGGATTGTGTTTGCGGATGACAAGGGAGTCCGGCGTCTTCTCCACGTAGAGCCCTATGGTTGCTTCAACGGTGCTGTCGTCGCCTTCGTTGCGGGACTGGACAACAACGGCGTCACCGGTCCTGGGATGCCGATGCGGATGGACATAGACGAGGTCGCCGGGCCAGAATTGGGGCTCCATGGAGGACCCCTCAACGTAAAGGGAATAGATGTCCCTGGCGCCGACAAGCGCCGGCGGGCGGCGCACATATTCAATCGGGTCGCTGGACAGTTGGAAAGCTCCTCGCTCATGAGACCCGGCGGCGGTGCCAAGAACGGCGACGTCTTTAGGCATTTCGGACCGTGCCGGAAACTCGATGTCAGCGGGCCTAACATCTTGCACCGGCGGGCGGTCACCGCCAGTAAGCAACCATTGTTCCGATGTTTCCAGGGCGGCCGCTAACCCGGTCAACGTTTTTCCGGTGGGGAGTTGCCCTTCATTGGTGAGCAGCTTCCGGATCGCGTCACGGGACAACCCCGCCTTTTGTGATGCAGCGGCTTGGCTTAAGCCGGTTTCGGCTAATCGCGATTTGATGCGGTCGTGAATGGTTTCCGTCATATCGGGCTGTCCTGGCGGCTGTAGAGGAAACGCGTCGGCAAACTCGGAAATGTTTCCTCTACTCACGGCGGGTCGTGCTGTCAACCGCGCCGGCTCGCGGCTCGCTCACTTCATCTTGGCGATGCGCCGCATATTAACGGACGACCGCATTCGAAGCCGGGCAATTTTGACGTGATATTCAAGGCGAGGAATCTCCCAATCATAGGCGGTCCCGGACTCGATGCGCGCCTTTAGTTCCCGTGCCGCCTTCAAGCTTTCCCATGCTTCCCGGCTCGACTTGTTGGCGTAATAGGTGGCGGAATTGAAGGCCATTGCGAATCTCCGGTTAGGGCCGCACTACGCGGCCCGCATCGCTCCAAGGGTGCAATCAAGGCCGGTTTCGGCGGTGAAGATGCGGCGCAAGTCCTCGGCGTAGACATCGGACACGGTGCCAACCGGCTTCATTTCGAGGCGGCGGGCGTTCCACTGGAAGAACTCAACGGTATAGGTGTCCGCAACGGTCAACGTGATCCGGACCTTTGTTGCCTTGTTCCTGGCGAGGCCGCGCGGCAAATCGAACTGGAAGCCGTCGCCGGTGCTCAAGAGGTTCTTCGCGCCAGTCATCGCGAGGAAGCGGTTTCCGCCGAGTTGCGCCAGGATGGGTTGAGCGATTTCCTTAGACATCGTGAACTCCTTCGTTGATGAAAAAACTATGCATCATGCATAGTTCCACGTCAACGGTACGGGCGAAAAAAGATCAATAATCAGCGGGTTAGACCGTGGCGGCCTTTATGAGTGCGTCCAGTTCGGCGAGACGCTTGCACAGAATGAACACGGCGAGGACGAGGAAGAAGGCGGACACGCCTAGAGCGCGGTGGATAAAATAGGGGTCCGCTCCGATACGAGGCGGTTCCTTTATCATTGGCTCCAGGTGGATGACGCGGGCGGCGGGTAAACGGGACATCGGGCAATCCTTCACGTTGCTATTTTGTCAACGCTTTCGCCGCGTTTAGACGGGCGCGCACGTTTCTGATTTCGGCGTCATCGCGGGCCTTCCGGCCGTTGGTGTAGTACCGGGAGTCGCTCATAGCGGCGGCGTACTGGTATGTTTCGAGCCGTTCCAACTCGCTTTCCAGTGCGGCGACTTCGGACAAAGTGGCGGTGTCAGGCATGGCGGCTCCGTTTGCAATTTGTCAACGAATCAGGCAAAGCGAACCGCCTTGCCGGGGGCGCGACTATGCATCACGCATATATGGTTATCAAGGGAGGGTGGAGATGATTCCTGCAACCTCGTCGGCGAATAGGAAAGCCGTATGCCGCGAGCCGTCCCATTCCTTGTAGGCTGCCATAATCTTGTTGAGTGCTTCCTCCCTCGCCCCCTGCTCGCCGTTCGGTTCGCTGTACTCAATCTTGATATAGGGCAAAGCGGCTTCAAGGATCGCGCGGACAACGGGGCTTGTCGCGCACTGTTGAGCGGAGTGGCCGGCCTCAACAGCGGCGTCAGTGATGCGGAGTTTCATATCGTCCTCGCGGGGTTAGGAAGTAGGGGCGATTTCAAGGGGGACTATGCATGATGCATATCTAGTTGTCAAACCGTCAATCTTTGGTGCACCACGGCCGGCGCTTGCCTTCCCACGGTCGGACAAGCCCCTCCGCAATCATGAGTTCGCCGATATCGGCGCCGCCGCTCTTGATCGTTGCCAGGGTCCGGCCGTGGCGGTCCTTCGTCCTTCCGGTGCCAGGATCGCCGGGCACGATCTCGATATCGCCGGCAAGCAATTCCTCAAGCCGCTTCCTCGCCAATTCAGCCAGGCGCTTTTCCGCGTCACACTTCGCGCGGTGAAGTTCCGGGGCATCGATATTGGCGATGCGGACCCGCTCGTCGCCGACGTCGAAGGTGTCACCATCGATCACGGCGATTGCGGCAGTCAGTGAAAGCAGAAGGGCGGAAATTGCTGACATTGGGCTTATCTCTTGTCCTTGGGCATCGGTCCGAAGATGTCCGGAAAGGTGTTGAAGGCATGCCGGGAAAGGCCGAAGACGGGGTCGCCCGGCAATTCGCGGCCCGCCCTCCAAAGCGTGTAATGATCCTTGATAGTTGCGGCGGTGACATCGGTGAAGCCGAAATCTCGCATCGAGCGGGCTTGCGCCTCGAATGCCTGTTCCAACTCGGTCATTTCGCCACCTTCTCAACGGGAAAGAGGTTCGCGGGGTGATACCATCCCGGCTTTTCGGCGACCCAGACGCAACAACCGAGTTGTTCGGTTACCGTGAGCTTTTCGCCATAGCGGTCAGTTACCTTCTCGCCTTTGCGGAATTGCCGATATTCGGTCATGGCAATTGCCGAAAGTGGCCGTGGAACCGGCCAACGGCGCGATCACGGGCGGCGGCCTTGAGGACGCGGCGGCGCCAGACCTTGCCGCCGAAGGGCAACAAAGTCTGGATCCGAGCGAAATAAGCGGAGGCGGTCATACCCGGCCCCCTTCGACCGCCCGGTGCGTGGCGTAGCGCGCGCGGTTCTGCACCGTCGCAACATAGACCGATGCCGCCTCACCACGCGCGAAGCACACAAAGGCTTCATCAAGCGAGTAGCCGCACCCTTTTCCCTCGACATCGCTGCCGTCGAGGTCGTGCCCTAACAGGCGCTCGGCTTCGTCCACCCAACGGAGCCATGCTCGCTCGCTCCTGTCAGGATGGCCGCCCTCGCGGGCAACGCTGGCGGGTGAGAAGGGGTGTTCGTTAAGATCGGTATTCATGGCGGGCACTCCACGGTTTGAGTTGGGATTTAGGCGGCGGCTTCAATGGCGATTTGGACGGTGAAGCCGACCTTTGTGTTCGCGGGGATGAGCAGGGCATCGGCGGCGTCGTGGTCTTCATCGATATCGAAGAAGGCAACCGAGTGATTGACGAAGGAGTCGGCGAGGAAGGTGCGGGCGGCTTCGATGGTCTCAACCGTGGCAAGGACGGAACGGCCGCCACGGATATCGCCGGAAACGTCTTTGATTTCGTATGCCATCGTTGCAAGTCCTTTCGTCTTTCGATGTAAGGACTATGCATCATGCATAGATTGCCGTCAATGGCGAAACGTCAACGTGATGACAAAAGATCAACGTTGAACGCATGCGAATTGATCCCGGTGGCGAAAGCCACGGCGGAAACCAGGGCGCGGCCCTTCTCTTCGTGGTCATCGCCGGTAAGGCATGCCAGCGGGGAGTCATCGCCGATCTCATGGATAAAGGTGGCGTTGGGGAAGGTGCGGACCTCAAGGGGTGTCGGGAAGGCGCGGGTCGCGTGCTCGGCGAGTTCCTTGACCGGCTTCGCCCGTGCAGCGGCGGCGGCAACGATGAATCGGACCCCGGCGAGGGCTCGGCTATAGGCGCTAATTTCGTTGATCATGATAATATGATCCCTTGTTGGGTGTTGGGGTTTGGCAGATGCCGAAAGGGAAAGCTGCGAAAGGCGACGAGGTCCTAGTTAGAGGCAAAATACCCGGTAACCATGCATGAGGATGATTTAGAGGAAATCATTAAGCGGCCGCCGGATCCGAAGCCGAAACCGAGACGGAAGCCGTTAATTGATGAGCCGGACTAGAGCCAAACCAAAACGCGGCGTGCTCTTGCATGGCAACAGACCATGTGACCATGGGGGCGTGAACCATCACGTAGAAAAAGAAGATCGGCATTTCAGCCCTCCTTGCGAGCGACGGCGGCGATGATGCGGCGGGCCAACTCTTGATCCGTCAGCATGTATTCACTGCGAGCCTTTTGCAGTTCCGTGACAACCACCGCCTCAGCGTCGGGGCGAGGGTCGGCGAACGCCTCGTCGCAGTCCCGGCAAATCGAATGCCGCGCCTCATGGCCGGTTCCGCCGCAAGTCGGGCAATCCCTAGTGGGAGCGGCGGCAATCAGTTCGTCATGCGAGGGGCCAACAAGTTCAGCGGGGTCGCCGCCAGCCCATCGGATGACTTGGCGCCATGCGTCATCCAGCGAGCGCCTATGGACATTCACAAGCGGACGGTTCTTCACCTCGGCGCTCCACTTCGACACAGCCCATTCGAGCAACGGGCTACCCTCTACATCGGGACGGTGTTCCGGCGCCGGGTTGATATCCTTTATGGCGAAGGACCTCGTCGCCCGCTTCTCGATATCCCACGCGATAAGCAGCCATTGCGCTTCCGGGTGCCATTCCGTGGACGCGAATTCGAGCCGCAACGGAACCGCCTTCCGGGTCGCGATTTCGCCGCGCCAATTCCTGTAGACGAAGGTGAGCGGAGGGCCGTTTGGTTCCGACTCCTCAACCTCGATATGCGGCGCCGCCGCTTCAAGGATGGTGCGGACAACAGGGCTTGTCGCGCATTGTTGGGATTCGTAGCCGGCTGCAATGGCGGCATCGGTGATGCGGAGTTTCATATCGTCCTCTCGATTGTGGGCAACAGTGGCATTTCCGGGCACTATGCGTCATGCATATTGGCGTTGTCAATTCGTCAACGTCTCGCGCGCGCCTGTCCGCCATGGGTTCGCGGTAGCCCCGAAACCAGAATATACACATCAAGCCCTTGATTTGATTGATGTATCATCGTTGTATATGAATGTAGCCCGAAACCGAAATATACAACGAAAATAGACGCAAGCCTTTGATTTCACTTGCGTTCTACGTCTATAGAAAAAACGGGCGTTTTTGAGGATATCCCCAACACATACACATGTGCATACATGTGCACCTGTAGAGCGCATACATGTATAT
>NZ_MDDV01000058.1 GCF_001854885.1 Ensifer sp. LCM 4579
CTGCTGCACGTCGGCGAGTTGGTCGGTCGGGCGGACCTGCCCGGTGGCGATCACCTCCTGAACCTCGGTGACGACCATCGGGATGACGGCGAAGGGTTTGCCGACGCAGGTCGCCTCGRCGATCATGCCGGGCTTCATGACCTGCGCCTCGATCTGGCCGAAGCCGGCGACCAGCCCGATGCGGCGATCCTCCGGCACGAGGATGCCGGCCGAGCGGATCATCGGGTTGACGATGTCTCCCGGCCTCAGCGCGAACTGCTGGACCATGCCGTCGGTGCCGGCGCGAACGACGGTCTTGTCGAGCTCGACCTTGGCCTGGGCGAGCGCGGCCTCGGCGCTCGCCTTCTGCGCCGGCAGCAGCGAGGCGATCTTCGCCTCGAGCGTCTGCTTGTTGGAGACGGCGGCGTCGCGGGCGCCCTTGCGGCCGTCGGCCGCCACCTGACGCCGCTCGATCTCGCGCCTGGCCACCACGTTCGGATTGAGGCGRTTGAGTTCGACCTGCGTCTCGAGCTCGTCCAGCGCCTGCCGGTAGGCGCCCTCGGCCTGCGCGATCAGCCCGTCGGCGGCCGCCAGTTCGGTCTCGGCAACCGCCGTTTCGGCGTCGATCTCGGCGACGCGGCGGCGGGCGGTCTCGAKCGCTGCCCGCTGTWCGGTGTCGTCCAGCCGGAACAGCGGATCGCCTGCGGCGACCTTGTCGTTCATGCCGACGAACACCTCGGCCACCCGCCCGGTTGCCTCGGGCAGRATGGTGACGGTGCGGAACGCCGCGGTGACGGTCTTTGTCGAGGGGTGGAAGTAGAAGATCAGGGTGATCAACGACAGCGTGAGGATGACGCAGGCGGTGATGCCCCATCTAAGCTCGAACCACATGGAATAGAGATTGATCTCGCGGCCGATCCGCTTGCCCTGGACGTAGCGGCGGAAGAGGAAGTCCGGAAAGATCGTCAGCAGCGAGCAGATCATGAATTCCAGCATGGCTCAGCCYCTCCGCTCCGACCGGYTTTCGCCGGCCGGCACCTCCGGCGCGAGCGGTGCCCATGGCGGCTCGGTCTCGACCGGGTGCGGCTTCGCCGCGACGACGTGGATTTCCTCCGGCACCGCTTCGGGGAGCGGCCGTTCCTCCCGATCGGCAATCTTGCGCAGCGA
>NZ_MDDV01000059.1 GCF_001854885.1 Ensifer sp. LCM 4579
GCCGCCAAGGACATCAAGGCGCTGATCTCGCGCTCGGGCGACGAGGTCCATTCCGGGGTGAAGCTGGTGACGGCGACCGGCGAGGCGCTGTCGCTGATCCAGGGCCATGTCGTCAAGATCAACGAGCATGTGCATTCGATCGCCACCGCCGCCCGCGAGCAGTCGACGGGGCTTTCCGAGGTCTCGACCGCGGTCAACCAGATGGACCAGACGACGCAGCAGAATGCGGCGATGGTGGAGGAATCGACGGCGGCGACCAACCGGCTCGCCGACGAGGCGGCGAATCTGGCGCGGCTGATCGCCCGCTTCAGGATCGAGGCCGGCACCGCCCCGCGCATGGCCGCCCCGGACAGCAAACCGGTCGCCTCGCCCGCCCGGGCGCTTTCCCGCAAGCTCGCCGGCGCCTTCGGCGGCCGCGGCGCAACCGCGGCGGCGGTCGCCTCGGAATGGGAGGAGTTCTGATGCCGGGACTGCCACCATTTTCCGCAGAGGCGCCGACACAAGTTGAAAGCGGGCAAACGGAAACGCGCCCGGATATGCAACATATTCTCGACAATGCCCTTGAGATAGCGAACCGGCTTGAAGCAATTTACGCACAACTTCACCGGCTCGTTCATGGCACGCCGCCGATCTCTGCGGTGCCGCAATCGGAGACATAGCCGTAAAACTGCGTAACACCGAGTTGCCCGACAGCGTGTCCTCGCGGCGGGCAATTCTTGTAAGCGTCGCGCACTCAAAGGAGGGCGTCGCGTTGGTTTCCCGCTAAACAACGCTGAAGAAAAAAAACGGATAGCAAACGCGGATGGTGCACCGGACTCCTCATTTGGGCGGAAAATCCACATCGCTTTGAAGGACGGTCCAGGGCTGCAACAGTTTCGCTACCGTCAGGCGCCACGATGTTGCACGACAACTGGCTTTTTTGCTGTAGCGGAAAATAACTAAGCTGTACGGTTGGCAGGCCGATTCAGTGGAGCTCCCTCGCCGTCGTTCCCATGTTGTGGCTGCGCGTCGGCTTCCCGCTGCATTGTCCTTGATCTTCGTTCGATGACCGCCAACGCTTGCTTGGGGGGCAGGGGGCGTGCGAACAGGTAGCCTTGTGCTTCGTCGAAACCTTCAGTTTTGATGACGTCGAGTTGGGCCTGGCTGTCTACGCCTTCGACGGTTATTGTTATCCCCAGCGCGCGTCCAATGGCCGCAACTGCCCTGATGATGGCCAAAGATTCCTTGCCTGACGGCAGGTCGCTGACGAAGCTGCGATCGACCTTGATCTTGTCGAAGGGAAAGATTCGCAGGTAACGGAGCGAAGAGTAGCCGGTTCCGAAATCGTCCATCGCGATTTTTACGCCGAGCTGCCTGATCTCCTGAAGTACATGCAGGTTGCTGTCACTTTCGCCGAGCAGCACCGACTCCGTAATTTCAAGCTGCAAACGCGAAGCCTCCAGCCCGGTTTTTCTGAGAACGTCGCGAATGGTGGCGGCGAGGTGCCGGTCACGGAATTGCAGCGGCGAAAGGTTAACCGCGACGCTGACATGCGGCGGCCACTTGGCTACCTCGGTGCATGCCTGATGAAGAGCCCATTCACCAAGCGAGCCAATAAGGCCGGTCTCTTCTGCAATGGGAATGAACTCGGCAGGAGACACCGGCCCCCGTTCCGGATCCGTCCACCGCATAAGCGCCTCACAGCTCGTGATCCGACCCGTGTGGAGGTTGACCAGCGGCTGGTAATGCAGCTCCAGCTCACCACATGCAAGGGCTCGTCTAAGGGCAATTTTCATCCGCTGCATTGCCCGGAGGAGTGCGTCCATCCCCGGCTCATATCGCGCGTAGCTGCCGCGACCGTTGGTCTTCGCTCGGTAAAGGGCAGTGCCGGCAGCTCTGAGTAGCTCATCCGCCAATCGACCGTCTTTCGGCGCAAAGGCGAGCCCGAGATTCACTCCGATATAGGCCTCTATTCCTTCCAGGTCGTAGGGAGCCCCAACGGCATCTATGATCTTCTGCGCTAGCCTGACCACCTCTTCGACGTGACCCACGCGGGGCCTGACGATCACAAACTCAACGCCACCAAGACGGGCGATGATATCGCTCTCTTCTAGACATTTGCGCAGGCGTTCCGTCACGCAGCGCAGCAACAGGTCCCCGGCGGTATGACCATAGGCATCATTCACGGCTTTGAAGCCGTCGAGTTCCAGGCTGAGGACTGCTGTGTCTGCGCTCCCAAGCGAGGTGTCCGGCAGGCTGTCGAATGCCTCACGCAGGAAATGGCGATTCGGCAGCCCTGTCAGAGCGTCGTGCCGCGTCATATGATGAACTTGTCTCTGAACACGCAAACGCTCTTCTTCCGCGTTGCGGCGCTCGGTTATATCCAGGACGATGCCAATGTAGCCGAGAAACGTGCCGTCCGAGGCAAAGCGAGGCTGCCCGACGTCGATAACCCAGGCCCAGCCGCCGTCGGCGCGCCGGAGACGATATTCCACCTGGGCGGGCTGTCGGAGCCGGAACGCCGCGTCAAATCCACCCACAACCTCTTGGCTGTCCTCCGGGTGGATGGCATCGGCCCATCCGAAGCCTTGGGCCTCCTTAGCCGTCTGTCCGGTCGTTTCGAGCCAAAGACGGTTGTGGTAAGTGTCTGCGCCGCTTTCATCGGTCACCCAGATCATCACCGGCGCGTCGTCCGCGATTGTCCTAAAACGATCCTCGCTCTCCTTGAGAGCCTCCAGCGCTCGGCGGCGTGCGGTATCATCCAGGATCGTCGCCACCAGAAACTTTTCCTTCGACCTCCCCCCGGTCAGTTCGGCGCGACGCTGCTGTATTACAAGGCATCTCACCGTTCCGTCAGCGAAGGTGAGCTCTTGTTCAAACGAGAGTTCCCGCCCGGTCGAGAGAACCTGTTCATCCATCTCACGGATGCGATCGGCCTCTGCCGCTGGCAGAATGTCATGATCCGTGCGGCCGGTCAGTTCGCGGCGCTCTCTACCGACAAGAGCACATGCCGCATCATTCAGGAAACGGATGCGAGAAGACGCATCCTTGACAATGATGGGCTGCGGGATTGCGTTGAGCACGACTTCGATCTCGTCATCGAAGGGAACAGACTGCCCCACTGACGTGGGTTGCGATTTTTCCATGGCGCCGGTCCATTTCCGAGAAGAAGTGTTGGCGTGAGTAGCTCATTGTCCGCCCACGCAAGGACTAAACCGCATCCAAGGTGAAGTGGGGCGAGGCTGCACGTTGTCAACACTCTACGGTAGTAACCGTAAACAAGAAATGACTTAAGAATGGCCGGCGGGGACCCTGGACAGGCTGAACGAGGCCGACCGGCATCGCGCAGCCGCGATCATCACCTGAACCCCAACTGAACGGCGTCTTCAGCCCCCGTTCGAACGGCGCGATCTACAAAGAAGCCGTTCAACGCGCGGCCCGTCCGCCAAAGGAGACGCTGTCATGATCCGCAATTCGTTCATCGCATCCGCCCTTTTCGTTCTCGGCAGCATTGCCGCTGCTGCTCCCGCGTCGGCGAACGACGTGCGCATCGAGCAATATGGCTGGTCGAACTCGGCCGGCGGCGCCCAGGGCGGCTACAGAAACCGCATCCGCGTCTATCAGAACGGCCGCTACAACACCGCGATCGGCCAGCAGGACGGTCGCCGCAATCTGTCCGCCATCGGTCAGGAAGGCAATCGCAACTACGGCGCCACCTATCAGACCGGCAATCGCAACGTCGCCGGCATCGGCCAGTTCGGCTCCAATCACAACGCGATCCTGACCCAGGACGGCAACGGCAATGTCGCTGCCGGCGTGCAGGTGGGCCGTGGCTGCGACGCCAATGTCAGCCAGGGCGGCCGTGGCAATGTCGCCGCCTTCGTCCAGACCTGCCCGTGAGGAGGCGAGCCATGCCCCGCATCGCCGATCATCCTCGCCGTGCCACGGCGGCACTCGCTCTGGTCCTGCTCCCGGCCGCCGCCTTGGCGGCCATGGGAGCCGTCGGTCAGGCCGACGGGCCGGTGCGCTGTGAGATCCGTGCCGCTCACGAGGGCACGCTGCTGACGCTGGAGGCGCTGGTCAACGCCGATAAGAACGTGAGCGGCACCTATTCCTTCCGCGTCAAAAGCGCCGGCCGTATGGGCGGCACTGATATCGAGCAGGGCGGCGCCTTCGATGCCGCGCCCGGCCGGCCCGCCGTGCTCGGCACCGTCGCGCTCGGTGCGAACGGTGCCGCCTATGACGCGGCGCTCGACGTGACCGTCGATGGCAGCAATGTCCGCTGCACCGAGCGCGTCGGAGGTAGGAAGTGAAATTCAAACGCGGCCATTACGCGTCTGACAAGACGCGCCGGCGCCGCAGCGAGGTGGAGTTCCGATGACCCGCAACAAGTTCAAGACCTTGATCGTCGCGTTGCTCGCCGTGGGTCTCAGCCAGCCGCTATTGTCTGCGCCGGCCCATGCCGGAGGCTCGGTGTCGCTCACCTATGCCCCGGCGAACGCCCGGAATGCCGGTGTCCTGGCGACGGGCCTGCGCGCCTATTCGCTCTATCGCGGCTGGCGAAGCGCCAGCATCCGCCAGTCGGGCGACGGCAATGCCGCCGCGATTGGCCAGAACGGCCGCGGCGATCTCGGCATCATTCGGCAAAAGGGGAGCGGTCATTCGGCCATCCTGCAGCAGAACGGCGACAACAATGCCTACGGCATTTTCCAGTACGGCAAACGCACCGCCGCCAACGTCGAGCAGAACGGCAATGGCGGCAGCGGCGTCACCTTCAGCTACGGTTGGTGAGCCGTCCGAGGCGACGTGGCCGAACGGCATTCATGTCACGATTTTGCGACATGTAGTGATCTTAAACCGAGTCAAGTTCCTGCGATGGCAGTTCGCTGTTGCGGGACTGGCTTTCCCTCATTAACCAATCCTGAACCACCTTGCCGGCGTCAAAAGGCTCTGCCTTTTGAGAGCGTAGCAGGTAATAGCCATGTTCGGTGCAGATATTCAGATCTCCCTGTGGCCGGACTAGTTTCCCTTGATCCAGAAACGAATCAACGAGATGACGCCAGCCAAGTGCAATCCCCAGTCCGTCGATGGCGGCCTGTATCGAATGCGAATAGGTGTTGAATATCACCGCCTGTTCCAACTCGGTCGCTGCATGTCCGGCCTTTGCCAGCCAGGCTTTCCAATTCATCCATTCGGTATGCTTCGATGACACTTCGATCAGATCCAGCCCGCACAATGACGAAAGATCGCGTGCGGTCGGGTGGGCCTCAAGATAGTCCGGTGAACATACTGGAAAGATCGACTCGTCGAAAAGCAGTTGAGAATCATAGCCCGGCCAATTGCCGTCGCCCCGCAAAATCGCCAAGTCGACCGATTCTGACAGGCATTCCTCGTCATTATCCGAGGCAACCAGCATGATCCTGACATGCTTGTTGGCGCGGTTGAATTCCTGCAGCCTCGGCATCAGCCAGAGCGAGGCAACCGAATTGGTCGCGGCGAGTTTTACCGGCTTGTCCTGATATTCCGCAATGATCTTGCGCGAAGCGTCGCGTAATGTCTGAAGCGCCGGCTGAATTTGACCCAGAAAGGATATCCCTTGCGCCGTCAGGATGATCGAGCGAGGACCGCGGTGAAACAGCGGCACGTCATAATGCAACTCCAGCAGTCGTACTTTGCGGCTGATTGCAGTCTCGCTGATATTCAACTTTTTTGACGCGCTGACAAAGCTCTGGCATTCGGCTGCTGCCTCGAATGCCAATAGATAGTCCAGCGGCGGCAAAGACGGGTTTCCCTTGGCCATACTTGTCCCTGAGATTAGGCGGGGTACGGAGCCGATTGCATGACCACTTGCAACAAGTGAATGGTCAGAGGGCGCATCCGTTTTGCCGCGAATTTCTTTGGGCATAGCGTATCAAAAAAATATTCAGAGAAAACCGCGTTTCGCACCACTATGCCTCTGTATCCGGCTGAAACGTTTTCGGCTGCGATAGGAGCTTGAATGCCAGGTCTCGCGGAGAGGAGGACTGCCAATGAATGTCCAAGCCATTTTTCCAACTCCGACATCCCGCGCAGGCGTTCTGACGCCCGGACTGCCGCTTCTGCCACATGGTGTGGAGCGTCATCCCGTACCGGGCGGTGGCAGTAGAGCGGTGCGGATAGAGCAGGGGGATGAGATTACGGTGCAGGACCGCGAAGGCCTGCAACCGGTGGAGGTCATCTTTTTCGCGCCGAGTGGCAATTCGGACGCAGGGATGCTGGGGCTGAAAGGTGGGCGCGATCCCAAGGCGCTGAAAACTGCTTTGCTGGGCGATATTTCGGGCAAGCGCGTGCTAAAGGCACTCGACGCTGCCGGTTTCGACATTGGAAAGGCTGACGGGACCGTGCTCTTCGAAGAGGGGTCACGACCGGGCGATTATGTCAGCTTCACGTCTTCCTGCGATGGGCTTTTGATCGTCTGTGCGGTGGGCGGTGTGATGGAGCCTCATGAGCAATGGGCCCCGACCGAGGTGGTGCTGTATGTGCGCCGGAGCAATCCGGATCGCGCCAGGGAAGACCTCGCCCCCCCTGATCCACTGGCCGACCCGCTGCTGGACCTCAATATCCAGCCCGGCGAGGCAAATGCATACGAGGTGCGCAAGGGCCAGTTCATTCAGGTGCTGGACGTGAAGGGCCGGGAATGTTCCGATTTTCAGGCATTTTCCCTGCGGGCACTGGATCGCGGTCTCGAACGCGAGATCGACCCCACGACGACGCGGTCGCTGATGGGCTCGCTCTATCCGCAACCGGGGATCTACTCGAAATATTTCTCTGTTGATCATGAGCCTCTGGTGGAGATCGTGCGCGATACCGTCGGGCGGCACGACATGTTCGGATTGGCTTGTACGGCGCGCTATTACGAGGATCTGGGATATCCCGGGCACGTCAACTGCTCGGATAATATCAACATCGAGATGCTTGCGCATGGTATCCGTCCCCGTGGCGGCTGGCCGGCGATCAATTTTTTCTTCAACACAATGCTGGATGATACCCACGCGATCAGCATGGACGAGCCCTTTTCACGTCCCGGCGATTATGTGCTGCTGCGCGCGCTGACCGATCTGGTTTGCGTCTCGACCGCCTGTCCTTGCGACGTGGATCCGGCCAATGGCTGGAATCCGACGGATATTCAGGTTCGCACTTACGAAAAAACCAACGAATTCAGTCGATCGATCGGCTGGCGCAAGACACCGGAGGCGGATGTGGAAGAGACGAAGAAAACGGGATTTCATGATTGCTTTGCGCGTTACACCCGGGATTTCAGGGAATACGCGGGCTATTGGTTGCCCAATCAGATGACCAACCACGGTGCGATCGCCGAATACTGGGCGGCGCGGGAAAAGGCCGTGGTGATGGATCTCAGTCCGCTGCGCAAATACGAGGTGACCGGCCCGGACGCCGAGGCGCTAATGCAGCTGTGCGTTACTCGCGATATCAAAAAGCTTGCCGCCTCGGGCATAGTCTATACCGCCATGTGCTACGAGCATGGTGGGATGATAGATGATGGCACGGTGTTCCGGCTGGGAGCCGAGAATTTTCGCTGGATCGGCGGCAACGACCAGTCCGGTTTGTGGCTGCGCAAACAGGCTGAAGAGCGCGAGTTGAACGCCTGGGTGCGTGCCTCGACCGATCATCACTGCAACATCGCGGTGCAAGGCCCGCTTAGCCGGGATATTTTGAAACAGGTGATCTGGACGCCACCGCAGCAGGCTACGGTTGAGGAACTTCCTTGGTTCCGCCTGACCATTGGGCGGATCGGGGATTTTCACGGCCCTGCAGTTGTGGTCAGCCGTACCGGATATTCCGGCGAACTGGGCTACGAGGTGTTCTGCCATCCAAAGGACGCCGAGGCGGTGTTCGATGCAATCTGGGCGGTGGGGGAACCCATGGGAATGATTCCTCTGGGGCTCGCCGCTCTGGACATGCTGCGGATTGAGGCGGGGTTGATCTTTGCCGGTTCGGAATTCGACGATCAGACTGATCCAATGGAGGCGGGCATTGGCTTTACTGTTCCGCTGAAGACCAAGGAGGACGATTTCATCGGTCGTGCGGCACTGGAACGGCGCAAGGCGAATCCGCAGAAGAAGCTGGTCGGGCTGGAACTGGATGGCGGCATCGTGCCGGCACCCGGAGATTGCGTGCACGTCGGCAAGCCTCAGATCGGGGTAGTGACCTCGGCGGTGAAATCGCCAACCCTGGGCAAGGTCATTGCGTTGGCGCGACTGGATGTGGCCTTTGCCGAACTGGGTCATCGGGTCGAAATCGGTCGGCTTGATGGCAATCAGAAACGCCTTCCGGCTACCATCGTTCCCCTCCCGCATTTCGACCCCAGCAAGGAACGCGTCAGGGGGAACTATTGAAACATGGACTTAACCCCTGTCTGCGACCGGCAGACAGCTCCGCTGTGAGCGCGCATCTTGCCCGCGCGATGTTTCGAGGACCCCTCTGCGGCTGAATTCATTCATATTCCAGTTGCGATCCGCGGACTTATAGGTGCATCCGACCATATCATCTGGCCGGATGCACCTTGAGCGCGTTTGGCGGTGCGGAGCTTGATTGGACCTTGGCTCCACGGGAAACGCTACCCAGAGGCACGGTTTTCCGGCGAGCAAAAAGGAACCGCCGTTGGACCGGCTGGCAGCCAATCAGCCCCGGATCGGTTCAGTCAAGGGCGGCGCCGGCTGCCGGTTCCCGAGTCCGTTCAACCGTGTTACTGGACCAGATTCAACAAATGTTTCAAATTGGGATTTGTGCCGCGGCCAGATTCGTCTGGTGCCAGTGGCCCGCAGAGCAGAACTGATATGCAGGGTCGTGAAATGAAGGCCAAGGACGACCAGATGACGTCTCAAATCATCGCTACCCACTCGGTGGGAGCGACGGTACAGACTGTCTTGGATCGATTGTTTGCGAAAATAAGGTCGGAGGAGTATTCGCTGAATACACGTCTTCCGTCGGAACGGGCGCTGGCTTCGGAGATGGGGGTGGCGCGCAACACGGTGCGCGAGGCGCTGGATGTATTGGAAGACTGCAATGTCATTAAACGGCGTCCCGGCAGCGGCAGTTTCGTTACCTATCGCTCGGAAGATGCGCCGCAGCAGGGGGATAGCTCCGTCGCAATGGAGACCAGCCCATTAGACCACCTTGTCGTGCGAGGTATACTTGAACCCGAAATGGTCCGCCTTGCCGTCATCAACATGAATCCGCGGGAAGTATGGGAACTGGAACAACTCATGTCGAAGATCGAAGGCGTGCATACCGATGTCGCCGCCTTCGTGAAATGCGAAGAGGAAATCTATCGCAAAATTGCCGAGGGGACGCGTAATTCCCTGCTGGCGTCCTGCTACAATCTGGCGATCGAGGCTTCCAGAGTGAGCTTGCGCATCACGCTGCTTCGCCGGCATTTGACCCCGAAACGTATCCTTGAATATCAACAGCGCTACAACGCGCTGTTCAACGCCATTGCCTCTCGCGACGTGGAGCGAGCTGTCGAGTTCATCAAGCTGCACCTGCTCGAGGAGCAGAAGCTATTTTTTCGGGATAATTGATTCCGGTATCCGCGTCTGCAGGGCAGCTTCATTCCCGATCGAGCGCAGGCGCTGTTCCCAAAGCTGGCCCAAATCCGACATTTCCTGTTTGAGACGGTCGCCGTGGCGTTTCAGCCAGCTGGGAATCGAGCCGAAAGCAGCAATTTTTGCCTTGCCGTGTTTCAGCGTTACCACCGGCCAGTCTCCGACCAGCGCGTTATCGATCCCGAACATGCTCTCGCCCCACCAATGTGCCGGACCGAAGGCGTGGGTGACATGACCAAGCTGCTTCATTGCCGCCAACACGGATAGAGGATTGACACTGTTGCATTTTTCAACCGCCGCATGCCAGATGTCCAGGATGGCGGCATACTCCCAGCTTACCGCAGTCCAGGTGCCGGGGAAGCGGCGGTTGTATTCGTCGAAGAAGCTTTTCGGCTGGTTGAAGAAAAACGTCTTTTCCTGCAGCTTTTCATCATCGAAATCCGGAAACTGGAAGACGAAACCTTCCATGAATTCCACAGATGTCCGGGCAATCAACCGGTCGTAATAATCCAATGTGCAGGATATCAACTGGCCCTTGAAGCCCTGCGCATGGGCATATTCGGTCATAGAATGGACCATTGGCGTATAACTGGTGCACCAGCACAGGATGTCGGCGTTCGAATCCAGCATTGGCTGCACAATTCCGGCTGCATCGGTCGTGTCGGGATCGTATTGAATTTCCTTGGCAATCCCGACATTAGCGGCTTTGAAGGCTGCGCGATAAGTCGCAAGTGAGGGAAGGCCATGCGCATCGGACTGGCTGCAGATCGCGACGGTCCCAAGCTCCGGTCTGGCTTGGGCCAGCCAGTCCACCCCGGTCACGTTGTAGATCGGATGTAGTTCACTGGGGGCGATCAGGTAGGGCGTATCCGGAGACAGGTCGCTAGGCAGCAAGGTCGAAGTCAGGACTTTGCGATGGGTCAGGTGGTCGCGTATCTGCGCCATCGTATCTCCGCCCAGCATCATCAGCAGCTTGATGTCATGCTGTTCTATGAGATGGCGTGCACCCTTCGCAGCCTGCCCGGCATCGTAGCCGCAATCATATTCCACGATCTTTATCGGATAGCGCCTTCCGTTGATCAGCAAGCCGCCGGTTTTGTTCAGCCAGTCCTCCCAGATTCGGCAACCATGCAATCCGGGCAAGCCCCATGATTCCACCTGACCGCTAAGCGGAGCCAGGAATCCGATGTTCACCGTGTTCGGCATGCCGACGGACAGTCGGGGCAGGACACTGGAAACCGCGAGTTGATGGGCAAAGCTGGAATTCTGCATGTCTGTAAGTATCACCAAAAGCTAAGAGAATCATCCTCTTTAGAAGAAACTTTTTCTCCTTACAGGAAATTTGTTGACAAATTGGTATATTCAAAGGCAGCATGCACTGAACCAAAAGTACCAAAATTAAAAGTTCGGTCCATACCAATAGGAGGGGAGAATATGAAAGGTAAGCGAGTAGCCATCATCGGCGCGGGCCCCTCGGGCTTGGCACAGTTGCGTGCGTTTCAGTCGGCAGCCGAGAAGGGTGAAGAGATCCCCGAGATTGTCTGTTTTGAAAAGCAGAGTAACTGGGGCGGTCTGTGGAACTACACCTGGCGCACCGGTTTGGACGAAAATGGTGAGCCGGTTCACTGCTCGATGTATCGTTACCTGTGGTCGAATGGTCCCAAGGAGGGGCTTGAGTTCGCCGATTATTCCTTTGAAGAACACTTCGGGAAGCAGATCGCATCTTATCCCCCCCGTGCCGTGTTGTTCGACTATATCGAGGGCCGCGTGCTCAAGGCCGGTGTGCGCAAGTGGATTCGCTTCAACTCGGTCGTCCGGTGGGTAGAGTACAATCAGGACAGGGGTGATTTCACCATTACGGTGCACGACCACGAAAAGGACAATACTTATCGGGAAGATTTCGATCATGTGATCGTCGCTACGGGCCATTTTTCGACCCCGAACGTGCCCTATTACGAAGGATTCGATACCTTCAACGGCCGCATTCTGCACGCACATGACTTTCGAGATGCCCGAGAATTCATGGGGCAAGATATCCTCGTCGTGGGCTCCTCCTACTCGGCGGAGGATATCGGCTCGCAATGCTGGAAATATGGCGCGAGATCTATCATCAGTTCGTATCGCAGTGCTCCCATGGGCTTTAAATGGCCTGATAACTGGGAGGAAAAGCCGGGCATTCAACGGGTCGAGAATAGGACAGTCCATTTCATCGATGGGACCAGCAAGGAGATCGATGCGATCATCCTTTGCACGGGTTACAAGCATTTCTTCAATTTCCTGCCGGACGATCTGCGTCTGAAGACCGCCAACCGCCTGGCGACCGCCGATCTCTATAAAGGTGTGGTCTATGTGCATAACCCCAAGCTGTTCTATTTGGGCATGCAGGACCAGTGGTTCACCTTCAACATGTTCGACGCACAAGCATGGTGGGTTCGCGACGCAATCATGGGCAAGATCGAGGTTCCGGCAGACAGGCAGGTCATGATGGCCGATGTCGCCGCGCGCGAGGAACGCGAGGAAGCCTCGGATGATGTCAAATACGCGATCAAATACCAGGGCGACTATGTTCTGGAGCTGATCGAAGAGACCGACTATCCGACCTTCGACGTGGAGGGGGCTTGTCAGGCTTTCTATGAGTGGAAACATCACAAAGCCGACAACATCATGAGTTTCCGCGATAACTCGTACAAATCGGTGATCACCGGAACCATGGCCCCCGTTCACCACACTCCCTGGAAAGACGCCCTGGACGATTCCTTCGAAGCCTATCTCCGAACCGAGACGGCTGTAGCTGTGCCGACACTTGGGCGGATCTACGGGGCAGTACCAAAAACTATGGGTGGCGCGCCGGGAAACCGGCCAGGAGCAGATGGTGCAACTCCGTTACGGAGTAGCGATCCACATCGGCCTGAAGTCGTGCACGGGGAGTCGTGAGGCGGAAGCTGGTCGCATCCAGGAAATAAATATTCCGAATAGGAAAACAAGAGGGAACAATAATGACTCTATCTTGGCGTTTCTCCGCCCTGGCGGATCGGCATCGCGCTCTCGGATCGAAACTTGAGGACTGGAGCGGCATGGGAACCGCCTGGACCTACGAGAAAGACATCTATGAAGAGCATGTTGCGATACGCACCAAAGCCGGGCTCATGGATGTTTCGGGACTGAAGAAGGTGCATCTGGTCGGTCCGCACGCCATTACAGTGCTCGACTATATCACCACCCGCGACATGACGAAGATCACGCCCGGCCGCTCCGTCTATGCCTGCATGCTGAACGATCGCGGCCATTTCACCGACGACTGCATCGTCTACCGCACCGGGCCCAATTCCTGGATGCTGGTCCATGGCTCCGGCTCCGGCCACGAGGAGATCGTCAAGCAGGCGGCGGGCCGCAATTGCGCTGTGCTGTTCGACGACGATCTGCATGATCTGTCGCTGCAGGGCCCGCTCGCGGTCGATTATCTCGCCAAATATGTGCCGGGCATCCGCGACCTTAAATATTTCCATCACATGCAAACGACGCTCTTCGGAGCTCCCGTTATGATCTCACGCACCGGTTATACCGGCGAGCGCGGTTACGAAATCTTCGTACGCGGCCAGGATGCCGTCATGGTTTGGGACCGCATTGTTGCGGAAGGCAAGGAGATGGGCATCATCCCCTGCTGCTTCAGCGTGCTCGACCTGCTGCGGGTCGAAAGCTACCTGCTCTTCTACCCTTACGACAATTCGCAGATGTATCCCTTCGCCGACCAACCGCCCGGCGATAGCCTGTGGGAACTTGGTCTCGATTTCACCGTCAGCCCTGGTAAGACGGGCTTCCGCGGCGCCGAGGAACATGCGCGGCTGAAAGGCAAAGAGCGCTTCAAGATCTTCGGCATGCTGATCGATGCCGATGGTCCGGCCGATCTCGGTGACGAGGTTTATGCCGAAGGCAAGAAGGTCGGTGTGATCACCTGCCCGAGCTATTCGACCTTGACGAAGAGGTCCATGGCGATTGCCCGTTTGGACGTCGACAAGGCAGTCCAGGGCACGAAGCTCGAGGTGCACGGCAAAAACGTCAAGGCAAGGGCGATCGCCCATACGCTGACGTTCGACGATCCGGAGAAGAAGAAGAGGACGGCCGTGGGTTAGGGGAGGCGGCCATGCTTGTCGAAGGCATCAAGAGCCGCCCGGTCTATAAGGGCCTCTCCATTCAGCCGCGCTCCCGGCGGCACATCTTCGCGCTGGAAGGGGAGGGGGCGCATGCCCTCCTCGAACGGAAGGCAGAACTCGATGATGCGGCGCTTTCCCGCAGCGAGATACTCTATGTCGCGCGTGGCTCGCAGGCCAAGGGATACGACGAGGCGCTACGCGAGCTTGGCGCCCAGATGTTCTTCGCTGGGCCGACGATCGCGACGCTGCTCTTCCGCCTCAAGGGGACGCTGGCGACCGCACATATGGGAACACGGCTTTATATCGCCGGCACCGAAGGTTTCATCGGCCAGGCGATGATGGTAGCGCTCGATCATGGCATGGATCATGCCTCGATCGTCACTGAACACCGCGGCTCGCTGGCGCGCCGTGTGCAATGCGTGCACTGCAAGGGCATCACCGAGGACGTCACCCACAGTCCCTTTCCCTGCAGCCATTGCGGACTTCCGCTTCTGGTACGCGATCATTATTCGCGACGCCTCGGCGCCTTCCAGGGCGTCAATATCGATGCGGAAGAACCCGGTAGCGCGCCTGACCCGGAGGAGTTGTTCCTGTGAGCGGTGGTATTGAGATTCCCGTCCGAGTGACCCAGGTGACGCCGGTGGCTCATCGCATCAAGCGCTTCCGGTTCGAGCGCCTGGACGGAGGGCCGATGCCCTACTTCTCCGGCGGCGCCCACATCATCGTTTCGATGAACGATAATGGTCACGTCCGGCGCAACGCCTATTCGCTGATGTCGCCGCCATATGATTGCTCCGCTTACGAGATCAGCGTGCTGCATGTCGAGGATTCCCGCGGCGGGTCGTCCTTCATGCATGAGAAGGTGCGCGAAGGTGACGAAATGAGGGTCTCCCATCCCGTCAACCTGTTTCAGCCGGATTGGCGCGGCCGAAAGCATCTGCTGATCGCCGGCGGTATCGGGATAACGCCCTTCATCGCCATGATGGAGCAGTTTTCCCGCGAGGGCGCCCATTTCGAGTTGCATTATGCGGTCCGAACGCGCGACCGCGGCGCCTATTGCGAGGACCTCGTCGCGCGTTACGGCCCGCATCGGGTGAAGATCTATTGCGACGCCGAAGACAATCGCATTCCGGTCGCCCGCCTGCTCGACAGTCAGCCGCTCGGCACGCATCTCTATGTCTGCGGTCCCGCGGGCATGATCGATGGCGTACTGAAGGCGGGGCTGGAGGCGGGCTGGCCGGAGCAGAACCTGCATTCCGAGCGTTTTCTGTCCTCGCAGCCCGGCAAGCCCTTTTCGATCGAGCTGACGCGTTCCGGCAAGACCATCCATGTCGGCCATCACGAGAGCATGCTCGAGGCGATCGAGGCGGCTGGGATCGACGTGCCCTTTCTCTGTCGCGGCGGCGCCTGCGGCCAGTGCGAAACGATGGTCACCGTCTGCGACGGCAAGCTTCTGCACAACGACGTCTATCTGAGTGACGAAGAAAAGGCTTCTGGCCGAAAGGTGATGCTCTGCGTCTCCCGCTTCGAGGGGAACGCGTTGCATCTTGACCTTTAGGAAGTGGGCCGAACCAGGAGGGAGAACGGAAATGGCAATCGCCTTCAAGCAGGAAACGTTTCGGGATGATTTCAGCTATCGCAACAGTCCGGAAAACATCCGGCGCTTTCCGTTTCCCTTCGACAGGGACGAATACATGTACTCCGTTAACATGGAACCACATGTGAAGGGGCAGAAGGGCACAGTTTTCGAAAGCCTGATCGACGTCGATGAACATTACATCGCCGAAATGCACGACCGGGCGTTGGTGCTGAGGGACGACCCGCTGCGCTACCAGGCGCTGCCGCACATGATGACCGCGCAATGGGATACGCTGGAACTGCTGATGGAGGAGCAGGCGGCGGGTTATCCGGAGCATTTCACGCTCATCAGAAACGGCGATCGGTGGCGCTGGATCAACCGGCCGCTCGGCATCGACGATACCTTCACCTTCGGCGATACCGCGACGCTGCCCTACGAGCCGCTCGAATACATCACCCGCCAGGCCCAGGGTGATTTCTGCATCGTCGACCAGCGCGACGGCAATCTCTGGATGGACGCCGGCATGGTGACGACCCAGGCCGACTGGTCGCTCGATTTCGACATCGGCATGAACTTCATGGAATGGCACGGGCCAGTGCCGCTCGCCCATCAGGCCGGTGTCTTCGACCGCGCGCTCAAATTCCTCCTGAACCTACAGCAGGGCAAGCCTACGCGCCGCTTCAACTGGACGATGACCATCAATCCGCGGCTGGATACCAGCCCGGAGAACTATCCGAAATGGGGTGCTGACCGAGCCACGGTGACGCCGGAAAACGTCGGCGAGAAGGTGCATCTGCGGGTCGAGCTGCAGAGCCTCTGGCGCCTGCCGCGCTCGAACGCCATCCTCTTCGTCATCCGTTGTTATCTGATGAATATGAATGAGCTCGTGACAGTGCCGAAATGGGCCCGCCGCTTTCCGCGCGTGCTGCGCACGCTGCCGCCGGAACTCATCGACTACAAGGGCCTGACGCGGTACCGCCAGACCACGATCGACTGGCTTTCGAAATTTGACGACGGTGCGCCGACCAGTCCAGGTCCGTTCCCGGATTGATGCCGAGCGGCGCATCAATCGAGCGCATGCAACAGTGACTTAGCTTCGATCGGTGACAACGGGCTACTGCTCGGGGCCGAGGACTTCTCGTACCTGAATTTGCGGCAACGCCGACAATCAAAAGATAAGGCCGCTCAAAAGGCCTTGGGGAGGCATTTTCGGGGGATTTGCGAGAGTTACGCTCAAAACACAATAGAAGGGGAATTCGCCGATGACAGATATTGTGAACGCCGGCATTACCGCCGGTACCGAGGGGAAGCTTATTCGCGCGTTGGATTGGAAGGGCGCATTCTGGGTGGCGGCCGGCGTGCCGCCGCTTGTGCTCTTCTCCATTGGTGGCATTGCTGGCACGACCGGCAAGTTAGCCTTTGCGGTCTGGATCATTTCGATGATCATGGGCTTTCTGCAATCTTTCACCTATGCGGAAATCGCCGGGATGTTTGCCAATAAGTCCGGCGGCGCCTCGGTTTATGGCGCCACCGCATGGCTCCGCTATTCGAAGTTCATCGCACCGCTTTCCGTCTGGTGCAACTGGTTCGCGTGGTCGCCGGTGCTTTCGCTTGGCTGCGCAATCGCCGCCGGCTACATCCTCAATTCCCTCTTCCCGATTCCGGCGGCGGATTCGCAAGCGGTCCTCGATTGGATCAGCGCGCATGCCGCCTCGGTCACAGTTGATAGTCCCCGCGTTGCCGAATATATCGCGGCACACGCTGGCACTTCCCCCGAAGATGCCGTCAAGGCGCTGCTCGGTGCCGACGGTGTAGCGGCGTTGACGCCGGCGATCCGCAATTGGTCGCTGATCAGCTTCAGCATTCCCTTCCTCGCCACGGCCAATATGAACGCCACCTTCCTCATTGGCGCAATTCTGATGCTGATCATCTTCGCGATCCAGCATCGCGGCATCGCCGGAACCGCAAGCGTCCAGAAGTGGCTGGCGCTGATCGTTCTGATCCCGTTGCTGATCATCGGCATCTATCCGATCGTCAGCGGTCAGATCGTTGCCGCCAACGTTACCGACCTGGTGCCGCCAATGGCGGCCTATTCGGGCGAGGATGGCACCTGGAGCAACGGCGGCTGGACGCTTTTTCTCGGCGGTCTCTATATCGCCGCCTGGTCGACCTACGGTTTCGAGACGGCAGTCTGCTACACTCGCGAACTGAAGAATCCGCGGACCGACACCTTCAAGGCCATCTTTTACTCCGGCCTTGCCTGCTGCCTGTTCTTCTTCCTCGTACCCTTCACATTCCAGGGCGTACTTGGCCATGCCGGCATGCTGTCACCCGGCATTGTCGATGGAACGGGTGTTGCAGAAACGCTGGGCAGCCTGATCGGCGCCGGCCGTGTCGTTACCCAGTTGCTCGTCCTGCTGATGATTTTTGCGCTCTTCCTCGCCATCATGACCGCGATGGCCGGCTCCTCGCGGACGCTCTACCAGGGCTCCAAGGACGGCTGGCTGCCGAAATATCTCGACCACGTCAATGAGAACGGGGCACCGACTCGGGCCATGTGGACCGACTTCGCCTTCAATCTCTTCCTGCTTGCCATCGCATCGGATGCCGGCGGCTACTTCTTCGTGCTCGCCGTCTCCAATGTCGGCTACATCATCTTCAATTTCCTGAACCTCAACTCCGGTTGGATCCACCGTATCGACTCCGGCCACATCGAACGGCCATGGAAGGCGCCGTCCTGGCTGATTGGCCTCAATACCATGCTTGCCTTCGTCAACGCGCTCTTCCTCGGCGCCGGCGCCAAGGTCTGGGGCTATTCGAATGCGCTTTGGGTCGGCTTCATCTTCGCCGCGCTGATCCTGCCGGTCTTCGCCTATCGCCATTACGTCCAGGACCGCGGCAGGTTCCCGCTTGAAGCCATGGAGGATCTCGGCCTTGCCGGCCAGAACCTCGGCGTCAGGAATGCGGGCATATTACCCTATTTGGCGCTCGGTGCGGGCCTCGCCATCGTGCTGTTCGCCAACTGGTTCTTCCAGCTGCCGGCCTGAACCTGGCTGTAGAATCGTCCAATCCCTGCCGGGCCAAGCCCGGCAGGGATTGGGTCGCGGTTGGACCCAAGTTACCTCAGGGCTTGTCGTAACCGCATGAGACAGGCCTCATGCCGTATTTCTCTCTTCGATCATCGATGATTTTAGCAGCTGTCCGCGCGAAAATGTTCAAGGAGGCTGCGAGCACTGGCAGTCCCGGCTACGAGCCCGGTTGTTCCGCGATCAATTGGGATGGCCGTGCGATTTCCGCACTCAGCCGGATATCAGTGTCGAGAGCTGACCGGAGATTTTCGTGCCGGATGCCCTGTGGGCGGCAATCACGCTGTTGGCCATCAACATGGCGATGGTCATCGGTCCGACGCCACCCGGAACCGGTGTGATGACGGACGCTATTGGAGCGCATTCGGCGAATGCGACGTCGCCGACCAACTTCGTTTTCTTCTCGCCCCTCTCAGGTGCGGGAACCCGGTTGATCCCGACATCGATGACGGTGGCTCCCGGCTTTACCCAGTTCGCCTTGACCATCTCGGGTCTGCCGACTGCCGCGACCAAGATATCGGCATTGCGGCAGATGGAGGGAAGGTCGTTGGTGCGTGAATGAGCGATCGTCACCGTCGCATTGGCATTCAGCAGCAATTGTGCCATCGGCTTGCCGAAGAGATTCGAACGACCGATTACCAACGCGTTCAGACCGGACAGATCGCGGCCATGCGCGTTGCTCACAAAGACCATTGCGCCTGCTGGGGTACAGGAGATCAAACCGCTCTCCAGGTCGCCGGTTGCGAGCTTTCCGGCATTGGCAACATGCAGGCCGTCGACGTCCTTTTCGGGCCGGATCGCCTGAATGATGGCTTCCGCGTCAAGATGTTGCGGCAAAGGCAGTTGCACGAGAATTCCATGAATGCTGTCATCGCCGTTCAGCTCGTGCACCAGGCCCGCAAGCTCCTGCTGTGTCGTCTCCTTGGGCAGCGTGTGCTGGACCGAAAAGAATCCGCACTCCTTGGCCATACGGCTTTTTGCGCCCACATAGGCGTGGCTTGCGGGATCGTCGCCGACGATAATGACGGCCAGCCCGGTTTTCTTGCCCGTCTGCGCCTGTAGCGCGGCGTTTGTGTCTTGTATCGCGGCGATGATGGAAGCGGCAACGGCCTTACCGTCGATGATCGTCGTCATGTTCGCTCTCAGAGAGGGAGTGGGGATTCAGCTGAATTCGAGGCTCATTCGGGCAAGATCGTCCCAAAGGCTTTCTGCAAAGCCGCGCAGGACGATGATTTCGAAGGCTTCGGAGCCGACGCGGGTGATGTGGGCTGCGATATGGCCGATGAGCGTGACCGAGGATTGCCCGACCGGGAAAGCGGACGGGTCGAGGTCGAGCGCCGTACCTTTCGAAAGTGCGCGGGAGGCCATCTTGCCCTCGATCCGGATGCGGACGCGGCCGTGGCTCTGATCGACGCCGCTGGCGCGCGGTTCGAGAGCGGCAAAGAGACTCTTCATCTCCTTATGGGGCATCGGCTCTTCACCGACGATGAACCACTGGCCGGGCGAAACCGGGCGCACGGCATGCGCGGCCGTTTGGGCAACGCTGCCGAGGAAGGGCACCATATCCTCTTCTCCCGGCCGGGCGAGCACGTGGATGATTGTGCCTTCCGGAAGTGGCGAGAGCCTGAGCGTGGCGGAAGATACTGCCTGCTTCGTGCCGAGCACTGGGCGAAGGATTGGACGGAATTCAGACATGGAGCCTCTCGTTCTGAGGGTCGAAGAAGACCGGGTTGCACAGGCGCGCGGGTGTGGACTCGCCGCGAAGGCCGTTCCAGACCACCACCTCCTCGCCGTGTCGACTGGGGCCGCTTTTGACGAGTGCCAGACCGATGGTCGATCCGATATGCGGAGAGTAGGCGCTCGATGTCACATAGCCCTCGTCGTTCTCGAGCGTGGCCGCAACTCCCTTGGCGAGAATATGCGAACCACTGCGGAACGACTGTTTCGGATCGAGCGGCACGACGCCCACCAGTTGCGGCCGGTCGGGCGCAGCCAATCCCTCGCGCTGAAGCATTGCCTTGCCGATGAAATCCGGCTTGGTCGCCGAGACCATCTTGCCGAAGCCGAGATCGGCCGGCACGACCGTGCCGTTGATCTCGTTGTGCGTCACATGGCCCTTTTCGATACGCAGCACGCTCAGCGCCTCGACCCCATAGGGCATGATGCCGTCGTCCTTTCCGGCTTCCAGCAGCGCATCGGCGACGCTTTCGCCGTAACCGGCCGGAACCGCGAGCTCGTAGGCGAGCTCGCCCGAGAAGGAAATCCGGAAGAGGCAACCGTGAAGCGCGCCTCCGAACAGCGAAACCTCCTTCGCGGCGAGGAAGGGGAAGGCCGCGTCGGAAATATCCTCATCGACGATCTTCTGCAGAATCTGGCGCGCCTTCGGCCCGGCAATGGCCATTTGCGCCCACTGGTCGGTGATGGAAGCGAGACGGACATCCAGGTCCGGCCAGAGTGCCTGCGCGCAGAATTCGAGGTGGTTCATGACGCCGGCCGCATAGGCGGTCGTCGTCGTCATGAAGAAGCGGTCTTCCGCGAGCCGGCTTGTCGTGCCGTCGTCATAGATCATGCCGTCCTCGCGCAGCATCAGACCGTAGCGCGCCTTGCCGACGGGCAGCTTGAGGAAGGCGTTGCAATAGACGCGGTTCAGGAATTCGGCCGCGTCGCTGCCCGAGATCTCGATCTTGCCGAGCATCGAGACGTCACAGATGCCGGCGTTCTTCCGGATGTTCAGCACTTCCCGGTCGACGCTTTCCCGCCAATTTTGTTCGCCGCTCCGCGGAAACCACGAGGAGCGATACCAGAGACCGGTTTCGACGAAGACGGCACCATGCTTCTTTGCCCAGTCATGGAGCGGCGATTTGCGCACCGGCTGGAAATGATGACCCGTATGCGCACCGGTCAGCGCACCGAAGGAAACCGGCGTGTAGAAAGGGCGGAATGTCGTTGTTCCCACCTCGCCGGGCGAGACGCCGCGGGCCTTGGCGATCAAACCGATCGCATTGACGTTCGAGAGCTTGCCCTGGTCGGTGGCCATGCCATTGGTGGTGTAGCGCTTGGCAAGCTCGACATGGCTGTAGCCTTCGCGGACGGCCAGGCCAATATCCTTGAGATGCACGTCGTTCTGGAAATCGACGAAGGCTTTGCCCTTGACACCGGGGATCGACCACAGTGGTCTTGCGGAATGCGTGTCCTCGTCTCCCTCGACCTTTGGAAGGGCAACTGGCGGGCACGACAAGCCGAGCTCCTTGATAATCGCTTGAGCCCGGACGGCACCTTCCCCGAGGCAGGCGGCAAGGTTAGTCGTCGCTGCGGCGCCGCCGGCGACCTCAAGGCCCTTCAGCCCCGCGGGGGCAACGAAAGCCGCCTTTTCTGCCGACCAGACGGGCTTGGCCCCCCGATGACAGGCGAGATGGATGATCGGGCTGAAGCCGCCCGCCATGGCGAGCGCGTCGACCACGATGGGTTCCGTTCGGCTGTCGCGGCGGACTTCGATCGCGGAGATCGCCTTGCGACCTCTGGTCGCGCAAACGGCCGCCTCGTTGATCACGCGCGCCTTGCCGCGGTAGCCGACGCCCGCCGACGGTCGGCTGTCGATGATGGCAACCACGTCGACGCCGGCTGCCTCGAGATCGCGCGCGAGGGCATAGCCGCTATCGTTGGTGGTGAAGATGGCGGTCGATTGACCGGGCGCGACGCCGTAGCGGTTGAGATAGGTGCGCATGGCGCTCGCCATCATCACGCCCGGACGGTCATTGCCGCCAAAGACGAGCGGGCGTTCTTCCGCGCCGGTCGCAAGCAGAGCATGCCTCGCGACGATGCGCCACAGCCGCTCGACCGGCAGGTGGGGCGCGGGGTCGCGCACATGCTTCTGCACCCGTTCGACCGCGCCGAAGACATTGCCGTCGTACCAACCAAAGGCTGTCGTCCGCATCATCATCCGGACATTGGGCATAGACTGCAGTTCGGCACTTGTGTCGCGCGCAAAATCGGCGGCCGCCTCGCCGTCGATCGTCGCCGTCTCGAACAGGAGCGAACCGCCAGGCAACGAGCCCTCGTCGACGAGGATGACTCTCGCACCGGCCCGTCCGGCGGTGAGCGCCGCGGCAAGTCCCGTCGGACCGGCGCCGATGACGAGCAGGTCGCAATGCGCCCAGCTCTTCTCGTAGCTGTCGGGATCGGCTTCGTAGCTTGCCTTGCCAAGACCGGCGGCCTTGCGGATGAAGGGCTCGTAAAATTTCTCCCAGAGCGGCGCCGGCCACATGAAGGTCTTGTAGTAGAAACCGGCGCCAAGGAAAGGCGACAGCAGGCCGTTCAGCGCGCCGACGTCGAAATCAAGCGACGGCCAGCGGTTCTGGCTCTGCGCTTCGAGACCCGCGTAGAGCTCCTGCATGGTGGCGCGTGTGTTGGGTTCCGTGCGGCCGCCGCGACCGACGGTGACCAGCGCGTTCGGTTCGGCGGCCCCCGCCGTCAGGATGCCGCGCGGGCGGTGGTATTTGAAGCTGCGCCCAACCAGCATCTGCCCATTCGCGAGCAGTGCGGAGGCAAGCGTGTCGCCGGCAAAGCCCTGTAGCGATCGGCCGTCGAAGGTGAAGGAAAGTGGCGCCATGCGATCGACAAGACCGCCCTTGGACAAGCGATAGGAACTCATGTGCGTTCCTCCAATCGAGAGCCATCAGCCGCATCGCGACAGGCGGCGACCTCATGCGTCACGGTATCGCGAGTGAGAACGAGCCAGCGGCGGCAACCGGAGGTGTGGTGCCAGTATTCTTCATAGGCGCCGTGCGGGTTGTCGCGCAGATAGACGTAGTCGAACCACTCGGAAGCATCCGCGCCAGCCGCTGGACGCTTCAGGGCTGCGCCCTTGATCGTGAATTCTTCTTTGGGTCTTCGCCCGCAGTTCGGGCAGGGCACGAGACTTGCCATTTCGGATTTCCTTGCTCCGCAAGATCAGTGAAGGTTGGGCTGGGCGCCTTGCCCCTTTTCGTCGATGAGGAAGCCGCGCTCGAAACGATCGAGACGAAAGGCTGCGGCAGTCTCTTGTGGCGTGCCGCGGGCGATAAGATGCGCAAAGCAGAACCCGGAAGCAGGGGTGGCCTTGAAACCGCCATAGCACCAGCCGGCGTTCAGATAGAGATTGTCGATCGGCGTCCGGTCGATGATTGGCGAGCCGTCCATGCTCATGTCCATGATGCCGCCCCAGGAACGCAGCACGCGCACCCGCGATAAGGACGGGATCATCGCCTTGCCGGCTTCGGCCACGTGTTCGACCGTCGCGAGGTTGCCGCGCTGCGCATAGGAATTGTAGCCGTCGAGGTCGCCGCCGAAGACGAGGCCACCCTTATCGGATTGCGAAACGTAGAAATGCCCGGCTCCGAAAGTCACCACACCGTCAATGAAGGGTTTCAGGCCTTCCGACACGAATGCCTGGAGTACGTGGCTCTCGATCGGCAGGCGCAGCCCCGCCATCTCGGCAACCCGCGAGGAATTGCCGGCCGCCGCCAGCGCCAGCGTATTGCAGCCAATGAAGCCGCGGCTGGTCTCGACGCCTGTTGCGCGACCATTTTCGCGTCGGATACCAGTCACTTCGCAATTCTGGATGATATCAACGCCGCGGCTGTCGGCCCCACGGGCATAACCCCAGGCGACGGCGTCGTGGCGCACCGTGCCGCCGCGGCGCTGCAGCAGGCCGCCCTGGATCGGAAAGCGAGCATTGTCGAAATCGAGAAACGGCACCATCTTGCGCACCGCCGCGCGATCGAGAAGCTCGGCATCGACGCCGTGTAGCCGCATCGCATTGCCGCGGCGCGTATAGGCGTCGCGCTGGGCATCGGAATGGTAGAGATTGAGCACGCCGCGCTGTGAGACCATGGCGTTGAAGTTGAAATCCTGCTCCAGCCCCTCCCAGAGTTTCATGGAGAGCTCGTAGAACGGATTGTTGCCGGGAAGCAGGTAGTTGGAGCGGATGATGGTCGTGTTGCGGCCGACATTGCCCGAGCCGATATAACTCTTCTCCAGCACCGCGACATTGGCGATGCCGAATTCCTTTGCGAGGTAGTAGGCCGTCGCAAGGCCATGACCACCGCCGCCGACAATGATCACGTCGTAATGGGGCTTCGGGTCGGGCTGGCGCCAGGCCGGCGTCCAGTTCCGATTGCCGCGCAGGCCATTGAGAAGGATGGAAAGTGCAGAGTAGCGCATGGATGTCGCCCTATAAGAAGTCCTAGGAGGGCAAGCTAGCATCTGAATCGCCCGATGAGTTGCAAATATAGGACCCTTTGATGTAAGAATCGGGCATGGCACATTCCGACAGCAAGAATATTCAGATAATCGGCTTTCTGCTGGTTCGGAATTTCGCGCTGATGAGCTACGCATCGGCGACGGAGCCGTTGCGTGCGGCCAATCTTCTCGCAGGCCGAACCATCTACCAGATCGTCCCACTCGCGCAGGTGGCCGGGACCGTCACTTCATCCTCCGGCGTGTCGATCAGCTGTGCGGATCTGGAGAGCGAGGGGGAAACCTGCCATACCGTCTTCGTCTGCGCAGGCGGGGAGCCCGCCGACTGGGCGGACACGTCTGCGTCGCATACGACGCTCCGGCGGCTATCGCGCCTCGGTGTTCGCATCGGCGGCATATCGAGTGGGGCCTTCGTGCTCGCCGCTGCGGGGCTGCTAGACAATCGCGACTTCACAATTCATTGGGAACACGCGCCTGCGCTGAAAGAAGCCTTCCCCCATCTCAACCCCCGACACGCGCGCTTCGTGCTCGATGGCGGTATTGCCACCTGTGGCGGCGGGGTCGCGCCGCTCGACATGATGCATGCGATGATCGCCGAACGGCTGGGTGCCGATTTTGCCCGCCGGGTCAGCGACTGGTATCTGCACGCGGCCGTCGCCGAACCGGCAGCGCCGCAGCGCGGTTCGGTCGCAGAGCGGTTCGGCACCAATCATCCCGCCCTGCTGGCGGTGCTCGAGAAGATGGAAACGGCGATCGAACGACCACTCGACCGGGCCGCCATGGCGCGGTTGGCCGGCGTCAGCCCGCGTCATCTCGATCGGCTTTTCAAGGAGTATCGCGGGGCGGGCTTTCTCGAGACATACCGCGAGATCCGGCTGCGCCACGCGCGCCGGCTTTTGCAGCAGAGTCCGCTCTCGATCCCGGAAATCGCCTATGCCACCGGTTTTTCCAGCCCCGCGCATTTTTCGAACGCGTTCAAGCGCTTGTTTTCGGAGACGCCGGGAAGCCTGCGTCGACGGCCCCGAAAACAACCTCTGTCAGGCTCAATGAAAGCCTGAGCCTCGAGCGCACGTCATTCGGACAATCTCCACCGCGAGCACACTTCTTGCCTAATAAGAAAAAAATATTCTTCACAGTTGATCGCCGCGCAACGAAGTGCTACCACTATTCATATGCAAACGGAGGGACGACGCGATGTGCGGCATAGTTGGTTTGTTTCTGAAAGACAGCAGGCTTGAGCCACAGCTCGGTCAGCTGCTTTCGGACATGCTGATTACCATGACGGACCGAGGCCCGGACTCGGCGGGGATAGCCATCTATGGCTCGGCTGCCGAGGGGAAGGCGAAGGTAACGATCCAGTCGGCGAAACCTGATATCGATTTCGCAGATCTTGAACGGGACCTCGCTGAAGCGGGTCTGCCGGCACGCGTCGCCCTCAAGAGCACCCATGCGGTCATCGCGGTTGCAGCGGCCAGGCTCGCGGATGTTCGCTCTGTTCTCGCCGCCATTCGCCCGGATGTGCGTATCATGGGGTCCGGCGACAGCGTCGAGATATACAAGGAGGTCGGCCTGCCAAAGGACGTTGTCGCCCGTTTCGACGTGCGCTCCATGAGCGGTACGCATGGCATCGGCCACACCCGCATGGCGACGGAATCGGCAGTCACGACGCTCGGGGCGCACCCGTTCTCCACGGGGTCGGACCAGTGCCTCGTACACAATGGTTCGCTGTCGAACCACAACAATTTGCGCCGCGAGCTCACCCGCGAGGGCATGGCCTTCGAGACGCAGAACGACTCGGAAGTCGCTGCCGCTTACCTGACGGCGGAAATGGCCAAGGGCAAGGACCTCGGCGAGGCGTTGACGAGCGCGCTCGACGATCTCGACGGCTTCTTCACTTTCGTCGTCGGCACCAAATCGGGCTTCGGCGTCGTTCGTGACCCGATCGCCTGCAAGCCGGCGGTGATGGCCGAAACGGATCAGTATGTCGCCTTCGGCTCGGAATACCGGGCACTCGTCAACCTGCCGGGCATTGAAGACGCACGCGTCTGGGAGCCGGAGCCCGCCACTGTCTACTTCTGGGATCATGAGAAGGCTGCATAACCATGGACGCCAGTGTAAAACGAGAAAGTCTGGAAGCGATGCGCGTTTTCGATCTTGTCAAAACGCCTCTTCGCGAGCTGAACAGCGCGCTGCACACGATTGCCCGGGGCAGGAATGACACGAACTTCGAAGTCGTCAATCCGCGAGGCAGCCATGCCGTGGCCGTCGGCATCGACCAGCCGGTCACCGTTGATGTGCGCGGTAGCGTCGGCTATTACTGCGCCGGCATGAATGACGGCGGAACTATTACGGTTCATGGCTCGGCGGGCCCAGGAGTGGCCCAAAACATGATGTCCGGCACGGTGATCATCGAAGGTGATGCGTCGCAATATGCCGGCGCGACCGGACGCGGTGGCCTTCTCGTCATCAAGGGCAATGCGGCATCGCGCTGCGGAATCTCGATGAAGGGAATCGACATCGTCGTTCATGGCAATATTGGCCACATGTCGGCCTTTATGGGCCAGTCCGGTCACCTCGTCGTGCTCGGCGATGCGGGCGATGCCCTGGGTGACAGTCTTTATGAAGCCAAACTCTTCGTGCGCGGCACGGTCAAGAGCCTCGGCGCCGACTGCATCGAGAAGGAGATGCGTCCGGAGCACCTGCAAAAGCTGGCCGAGCTCCTGGAAAAGGCCGACGTCAAGGATGTCCGGCCGGAGGAGTTCAAGCGCTACGGCTCGGCCCGCAAGCTCTACAATTTCAACATCGACAACGCCGACGCGTATTAAGGCAAGGGACCAGTATGAGCTATCACAACCCCTATACCCCGCCGCGCAAATCCGCGACCTTCGACGACTATACGCTTGCGGAAATCCGCCGTGCGGCTGCGACCGGCATCTATGATATTCGCGGCGCCGGCACCAAGCGCAAGGTTCCGCACTTCGACGACCTTCTCTTTCTCGGCGCGTCGATCTCGCGCTATCCGCTCGAAGGCTATCGCGAGAAATGCGATACCTCGATCGTTCTCGGCACACGCTACGCCAAGAAACCGATCCAACTGAAGATCCCGATCACCATAGCCGGCATGAGCTTCGGCGCGCTGTCCGGCCCTGCCAAGGAGGCGCTCGGCCGCGGCGCGACGATTTCCGGCACCTCGACGACGACCGGCGATGGCGGCATGACCGACGAGGAGCGCGGCCATTCTCAGACGCTGGTCTATCAGTACCTGCCCTCGCGCTACGGCATGAACCCCAAGGATTTGCGGCGCGCCGATGCCATCGAGGTTGTGGTTGGTCAAGGCGCCAAGCCCGGCGGTGGTGGTATGCTGCTTGGCCAGAAGATTTCCGACCGCGTCGCCAACATGCGCAACCTGCCCAAGGGCATCGACCAGCGCTCGGCCTGCCGCCATCCCGACTGGACCGGGCCGGACGATCTCGAAATCAAGATCCTTGAAATACGCGAGATCACCGACTGGGAGAAGCCGATCTATGTGAAGGTCGGCGGAGCACGCCCCTATTACGACACGGCACTCGCGGTAAAGGCCGGAGCCGATGTCGTCGTACTCGACGGCATGCAGGGCGGCACGGCTGCCACCCAGGACGTCTTCATCGAGCATGTCGGCATGCCGATCCTCGCCTGCATCCGCCCGGCCGTACAGGCGCTGCAGGATCTCGGCATGCACCGCAAGGTCCAGCTTGTCGTATCAGGCGGCATTCGCTCCGGCGCGGACGTCGCCAAGGCGCTGGCGCTTGGCGCCGATGCGGTTGCCATCGGCACGGCCGCTCTGGTCGCCATCGGCGACAACGATCCGCGGTGGGAAGAAGAATACCAGAAGCTCGGCACGACGGCCGGCGCCTATGACGACTGGCACGAAGGCAAAGATCCGGCTGGCATTACCACGCAGGATCCCGAACTCGCAGCCCGCCTCGATCCGGTTGCCGCCGGCCGCCGTCTCGCCAACTATCTGAAGGTGATGACATTGGAGGCGCAGACCATTGCCCGCGCTTGCGGCAAGAACCACCTGCATAACCTCGAGCCGGAAGACCTGTGCGCCCTGACGATGGAAGCTGCCGCCATGGCGCAGATCCCGCTCGCCGGCACGAACTGGTATCCCGGCAAAGGGAGCTTCTGAATATGACAGGCCGCACTTGAGAGGGTGCGGCCTGCTTTGAAATTGAGTGTCTGAATCCAAAAGGGGAACAACGTGACACTGGATCTCTCCACATTCGCTCGCGACAAGGGCGTTAAATATTTCATGATCAGCTACACGGACCTGTTCGGCGGACAACGCGCCAAACTGGTTCCGGCCGAAGCGATCGCCGACATGCAGAAGGGCGGCGCGGGCTTTGCTGGCTTTGCGACCTGGTTCGATCTGACGCCTGCGCATCCGGATCTTTTCGCTCTGCCGGATGCTTCCTCGGTCATCCAGTTGCCTTGGAAGAAGGACGTCGCCTGGGTTGCCGCCGACTGCTTCATGGACGATGTGCCGCTCGACCAGGCGCCGCGTGTCGTGCTCAAGAAGCTGATTACCGAAGCCGCCAAGGAAGGGTTACGCGTGAAGACCGGCGTCGAGCCGGAATTCTTCCTGATCTCCCCGGATGGTTCTAAGATTTCCGACACGTTCGATACTGCAGAAAAGCCCTGCTATGACCAGCAGGCGGTGATGCGCCGCTACGACGTGATCGCCGAGATCTGCGACTACATGCTTGAGCTCGGCTGGAAGCCCTACCAGAACGATCATGAGGACGCGAACGGCCAGTTCGAGATGAACTGGGAATATGACGACGCGCTGAAGACGGCCGACAAGCACTCCTTCTTCAAATTCATGGTGAAATCCGTCGCCGAGAAGCACGGCCTCAGAGCAACCTTCATGCCGAAGCCCTTCAAGGGGCTGACGGGCAACGGCTGCCATGCGCATATCTCGGTTTGGGACTTGGAAGGGGAGATCAATGCTTTTGCCGACAAGAAGGACGAATTCGGCCTCTCGGCGCAGGGACGCCACTTCCTTGGTGGTATTATGAAGCATGCCAGCGCGCTCGCCGCTGTCACCAATCCAACGGTCAATTCCTACAAGCGCATCAACGCGCCGCGCACCATCTCCGGCGCGACCTGGGCACCGAACTCGGTGACCTGGACCGGCAACAACCGCACCCACATGGTGCGTGTCCCCGGCCCCGGCCGCTTCGAACTGCGCCTGCCGGACGGCGCCGTCAATCCCTATCTGCTGCAAGCGATCATCATCGCGGCCGGCCTGTCCGGCATCCGTACCAAGGCGGACCCCGGCCGCCACTACGACATCGACATGTACAAGGACGGCCACAAGGTGACCGACGCGCCGAAGCTGCCGCTCAACCTGCTCGACGCGCTGCGGGAATACAGCAAAGACGAGGAGCTGCAGGTGGCTCTGGGACGAGAGTTCTCCGCCGCCTATCTGAAACTCAAGCAGAGCGAGTGGGACACCTATTGCTCGCAGTTCACCGAGTGGGAGCATCAAACCACACTCGATATCTAGGGATCTCCCCAGCCGCTTTGCGGCAATTCCCCGTGCTTCGGCACGGGGATTTTTAACGTCACTTGCAGCGCCGCGCGTCTTTTCAGGCGCGCAAAGGTCGCTGTGACTCTTTTAATCTGCGCATCGAGCTTCCCGAATATCGGGTCCGATTTTCGGGCCGATGCCATAGAGAGAGCGTGCCACATGACAAACTACGTCCTGACCGTAGCCTGCAAGTCCACCCGGGGTATCGTCGCTGCCATTTCAGGATTTCTGGCGGAAATGGGCTGCAACATCACCGACAGCTCACAGTTCGACGACCTCGGCACAGGCAGGTTCTTCATGCGTGTCGGATTCATTTCGGAAAAGGGAGCAACGCGCGCAGATCTGGCTTCGGGGCTGAAGCCGATCGCCGAGACGTTCGAGATGGAGACCACCCTCCACGACCAGTCTGAGCGCATGAAGGTGCTGCTGATGGTCTCCCGTTTCGGTCACTGCCTGAACGACCTTCTCTACCGCTGGCGCATAGGCGCGCTGCCCATCGACATCGTCGGGGTTGTCTCGAACCACTTCGATTATCAGAAGGTCGTCGTCAACCATGACATCCCGTTCCACCACATTCCGGTAACGAAGGAAAACAAGCCTAAGGCGGAGGCCAGAATTAGCGAACTGGTGGAGAGTACCGGGACAGAACTGATCGTGCTCGCGCGCTACATGCAGGTTCTGTCGGACAAGATGTGTGAGACGATGTCCGGCAAAATTATCAATATTCACCATTCCTTCCTGCCGAGCTTCAAGGGTGCCAACCCGTACAAGCAGGCCTATCAGCGCGGTGTGAAGCTGATCGGTGCCACGGCGCATTACGTGACGGCCGACCTCGACGAAGGTCCGATCATCGAGCAGGATACGGTCCGGATCACCCATGCTCAGAGCGCGGAAGACTACGTCTCGCTTGGCCGGGATGTCGAAGCGCAGGTACTTGCACGTGCCATTCATGCCCATATCCACCGCCGAGTCTTCCTCAATGGTGCCCGCACGATCGTATTTCCTCCAAGCCCCGGTTCTTATGCGTCGGAAAGAATGGGGTGATGGGTGATTGGTGATGGCCAGGGCAGGCAGGGGGTCGCCCGCAAAGGCGGCAGGACCGTCGCCACATTGAGATGGCGGGCCTGCTCTCAATCGGATCCGATTTAAGAAAACATGCAACAGTTCAAAGATTTACAGCGGCCGTTGTGCGTCCTAAGACGTACCCCTCCGGTGAGGACCGCCTTGCTGAGGCAGGCTGAAGACTGCAAGTCCTAGTGCAAACACTAGGAGTAGTCCTATGACGAAGCATCAGATTGAGGTCATTACGTCGGTCGAGCGGCGTCGGCGCTGGTCTCGAGAACAGAAAGAGCGGCTGGTCGCGGCGACGCTTGAGCCCGGCGCAAGTGTTTCGGAGATCGCGCACTCGGCCGGCATTCATGTGAGCCAGCTCTTCCGCTGGCGCAAGGAGCTCTGCCAAATCTCCGCGCCGTCCGTCCCGCAGCTCGTTCCGGTGGAGGTCGTCGAAGCGCCGCCAGCACCGGTGATCCCGCCCGAGCCGCCGCCGGTCTCCCGGCCGCGCAAGAAGGCACGCATGGTGATGATCGAGCTTGGCGGTGGGCGTCGTCTCCGGGTCGAGAGCGACATCGACACCGAAGACTTGGCCCGCATTCTTGACGTGCTGGAGCGGCGATGATCCCGGTTCCGAGCGGTGTGAAGGTCTGGCTGGCGACCGGCTATACCGACATGCGCAGAGGCTTTCCCGGCCTGTCGCTGATGGTACAGGAGACGTTGAAGCGCGATCCGATGAGCGGCCATCTCTTCGTCTTCCGGGGCCGGAGCGGCGGCCTGATCAAGGTGATCTGGCACGATGGCCAGGGTGCCTGCCTGTTTACGAAGAAGCTCGAACGCGGCCGCTTTATCTGGCCATCCGCGGCCGACGGCACGGTGGTGATCACGCCGGCGCAGCTCGGCTATTTGCTCGAAGGCATCGACTGGCGAATGCCGCAAAAAACCTGGCGTCCGACGTCGGCGGGATGAGCAAAACCGCTGGCATGGCGGGAGCGAATATGATTCCATCCCGCCATGACCGATGCGGCCGATCAGCTTCCCGACGACCTTGCCAGCGCGCATTCGATGATCCTTGCCGAGCGCGCGGCCCGTCGTGAAGCGGAGGCGCTCGCCGCCCGCGCCCAGGCCGTGAATGCAAACACGGATGCGCTGATCGCCCGGCTCCGGCTGGAGATCGAGAAGCTGAAGCGCGACATCCATGGCAGACGCTCGGAGCGCAAGGCTCGGCTTCTGGAACAGATGGAGCTGCAGCTCGAGGAGCTGGAAGCCGACGCCAGCGAAGACGAACTGGCGGCGGAGATGGCGGCACGCTCCTCGGCGGTCAGAGCCTTTGAGCGCAAGCGTCCATCCCGCAAACCTTTCCCGGAGCATCTGCCGCGCGAGCGCGTCGTCATTGCCGCCCCATCCAACTGCCCGTGCTGCGGATCGGCCAAACTGGCGAAGCTGGGTGAAGACGTCACCGAGACGCTGGAGGTGATCCCGCGTCAGTGGAAGGTGATCCAGACCGTGCGCGAGAAGTTTTCCTGTCGCGAATGCGAGAAGATCACCCAGCCGCCGGCACCTTTCCATGTGACGCCGCGCGGCTTTGCCGGACCGAACCTCTTGGCAATGATCCTGTTCGAGAAGTTCGGTCAGCATCAGCCGCTGAATCGGCAGAGCGAGCGCTATGCCCGCGAAGGCATCGATCTCAGCCTGTCGACGCTCGCCGACCAGGTCGGGACCTGCACCACCGCGCTGAAGCCGGTGCATGCGCTGATCGAGGCGCATGTGCTGGCCGCCGAACGGCTGCATGGTGACGACACGACCGTGCCGATCCTGGCGAAGGGCAAGACCGACACGGGCCGCATCTGGACCTATGTCCGGGATGACCGGCCGTTCGGCGGAACATCGCCGCCGGCGGCGCTCTATTATGCCTCGCGCGATCGGCGGCAGGAGCATCCCGAGTGTCACCTCAAAACCTTCACCGGCATTCTGCAGGCCGACGCCTATAGCGGCTACAACCCGCTGTTCAAGGTGGATCGCGATCCCGCTCCACTGACGCAGGCGCTGTGCTGGGCACATGCGCGTCGCAAGTTCTTCGTGCTCGCCGACATCGCCAGCAATGCCAAACGCGGCAAGAATGCTGCCGCGATCTCGCCGGTCGCGCTGGAGGCGGTCAAACGCATCGATGAGCTGTTCGATATCGAGCGCGAGATCAACGGCCTTGCTGCTTACGATCGCCTGGAACGGCGTCGCCGCGACAGCCAGCCGCTTGCCGCCGAACTTCAGGAATGGCTGCGGGTCGAACGGGCAAAGCTGTCGCGCAGTTCTCCGGTCGCCGAGCCAATCGATTACATGCTGAAGCGCTGGGACGGCTTCATGTCGTTCCTCGGTGACGGCCGGATTTGCCTCACCAACAACGCTGCCGAACGAGCGCTGCGTGGCTTTGCCCTCGGCAGGCGGTCATGGCTCTTCGCTGGCTCCGACCGTGGTGCCGATCGCGCCGCCTTCATGGCGACACTGATCATGAGCGCCAAGCTCAATGATATCGATCCGCAGGCCTGGCTTGCCGATGTGCTCGCTCGGATTGCCGACACGCCGACCACTAGGCTCGAGCAATTACTCCCGTGGAGTTGGAGCCCTTCAACAGGACGCGCCGGGTAAGTGACCCGCAATTGCTTTCCCTAATACTGATGGCAATTGTGAACTTCCCGCGCCGGTCCTTCATCTCGAAACAGAATTCGTCTACGGTCAATTGCGTCATACAGGCGATTTTCGCGCTCGGACACTTCGGCTTCGTATATTTGCTGCTTTTGCCACGACGCCAAAGAGTCAGTTGCCTTTGCCAAACACTCCACATACTGCCGAGTCCTCGACGAGTAGAACTCGCCGAGAGCGTCGATGTAGTCGGTATTGAGATCAGGGTTTGAAGCGGCCCGCTGCGAATAGCCCTTCCAGGCGATGCAGAATTGCACCGCCTGAGGCGGGGCGTGTGGAAGCAAGGCAGTGCTGTCACCGGGCTGGATAGAGGCAAAGCACTCTGCGAGAAGTCTCATTTCGTCAGCAGAGATTGCAGCCTTCTCCCGAGGGCGCACTGCTTCAACTGCTCCGGCAAAGGTTCTCTCCGAGATCAACATTCCCACCAGCAGAAGGAACACCGTTTTCAACTTGCACCGCATCCGCACACCTCGTTGAAGGAGCGGGCAGTTTGCCAATCAGGAGTTTCCGAAGTGTGATCGTTCGATCGTTCCGCGGATACACCGCGGTCCTCACCGGATGGGTACCCTAAGACGCACGGCGCCGCAGGATCGATCTCAGCTCTTGCGAGCCATGACTGTGCGGACGCGCGCACGGCGATAAGCGTCGGGGATAGATAGGGCCCAGACGAACAGGCCGCCGGCATGCCTCCCGAGAAACGAACGATCAGGAGGCGCCGTCATGTATGTAATGACCGAGAAGAACACGACGAAAAAGGCAAAGGCCAGGCCGCGGGACGCATTGCGCACCGCCACATGGCCCGCACCAGGCAGCACCGCGGCCAGCGCAAGCACCAGATAGGGGTTGATCGGCTTGGCCATGGTGCGCTCCTCAGCTGGCAGCGGTATCGGGAGAAGTCGGTATATCGTCCGCCAGGCAGCGGCTCAGGGCCGCTGCTTCGGCGATCGTCCGGCGTATGATCTCAGGCGCAATCGCGGTGACTGCAAAGCGCGCCTGCCGCAAGATGAGATGCGCGCCGCGTTGGCCCTGCGCCGCCTGACGGACGAGCCGCACGCCGCGCGGAGTGATCGCGGCCTCCTTCAGTGTGGGATCGGAAAACAGGCTGCCGAACATGGCTGTGGCGCGTTCGACCTGCTGGCGCGAGGCGCTGCCGTCACCGCGCATCAAAAGGGCGGCATTGGTGGGCGGGGGGGTGAACCAATGCGGCATGTCGTGGACGAGCGAGTAGAACTCGGCGCCGGTCGGCCGGGCCAGCGCACCGATCCTGGGCCGGGCGCATACGGCGGCTTCGAGCAAAGTGAGTTTCAGCCACAATTGCGGTAGTCGTCGGCAGACCATTGTGTCGACCACGAGTTCGACCTTTATCTGCCGCCCGTCGTCGAGGTTGCCGACGAGGATCGGAAACTGGTCAGCGCCGTGGGTGATACGAGCGACCGGAAACAGCCGCGCTGCTTCGTCCAAGAGGCTGCGGCGCTCGGCCAGAGCCACCCGGTGGTCGGCGCGAGCGCCCATCGCTATGCCGCAAGCTGCTATGAAGGCTGAGAAAGCAAGAGTGGTGATCATGCGGTCGCCCTGGCGTGATCGCCGGCTTGTGCACGGCAAGCGCCCCGTAAAGAGGTTAGGGCGCGGTGATCCGAATACGGCAACGCACCCCGTGAGGGTCGGCGGCACGCAGGTGCCGCCGACTTCGACCCGATCAATAGCCGCACGGCTTCGGCCACGGCATGGTGAACTGGTCGCCGCGGCGCACGAACTTGTAGCGCCGGAAGTGGAACCAGAGCGACGCCACGATGTAGAAGCACATCATCGCGCTGAGCTGTGTGCCGTAGCCGAGGAACACGGCGAAATAGGCGGTCGAGCACAGGATAAGCAGCACGATCGTTGGCAGCGGGTGGAACGGATGCACGTAGCCGCGCTTGATCTTGTCGAGCGGCCATTTGTTGCGGAACATGACCATGTTGAAGGTCATGAAAGTGTAGCCGAGCAGGCCCGACAGGATCGAGAAGGTGACGACCTGGTCGAGCGGAGCGCCGAGCGCAAAAATGAGCGCGATGGGAACCAGGAACACGATCGCCCGATAGGGCGTGCGGTAGACCGGGTGGACCGCGCCGAACCAGCTTGGCAGATAGCGGTCGCGGCTCATCGAGAACCAGGCGCGAGAAGCGTCGTTGATGCAGCCGTTCGCCGAGGCAAGCGTGGCGAACGCCGTGCCGACGAAGAGCAGGACCATCAATCCGGCGCTGCCGGTGACGCGGGCGGCGTCGAACAGCGGCGTGCCGGCTTGGCCAAGATATTCCCAGGGCATCAGCCCCGAGCAGACATACCAGGTCATGGTGGCCGCGATCAGCAGCGTCATGATGCCGGCCATGGTGCCATAGGGCAGCGAACGGGCAGGTGAGCGCACCTCCTCTGCGGCCTGGCAGGTGCCCTCAATCCCCAGATAGTACCAGAGACCGAAATGCAGCGATGCAACGATACCGACCCAGCCATAGGGCAGTGGATCGGACGTGATGGCCGAGAAGTCGAGCGGTACCGCGGAGGCGCCGAACTGCACCGATACGAACAGCGCTATGATCGCAATGAAGGCGATGGCGGTGATGACCAGATTGAAGGTCAGCGTCGCGAGCACGCCGCGATAGTTGAGCCACGCCAGGAACATGATGGCGAGCACAATGAAGGGTTGCTGGTTCAGCCCTGCCTGGCCCTGCATGCCCGCCACCGTGTCGAGCAGGAAGCCGACGGTGATTGCATTTGCGGCCTCGAGCATGGTGTAGGCCATGACAAGGAAGAGGCCGACGTTGAATGCCATCAGCGGGCCGACGATGTGCTTGGCCTGGGCGTACTGGCCGCCGGCCGCGGCAACCGTCGAGGTCACCTCCGAGTCGATCATGGCCACGCAGGTGTAGAGCAGGCCGGCCACCCAGCAGGCGATCAGGCCGGCGATCATCCCGCCTTTGCCGACAGAGAAATTCCAGCCCATATATTCGCCGACGAGAACGATACCGACGCCGAGTGCCCAGACATGCGAAGGCCCGAGCACTCTCAACAGGCGAATCCGGTCGGTCCCAGCCGCGGTTGATGCGAAATCTTCCATTGCTGCTCCCCTTAAAGCTCGTGGCGTTCTGCAGTCGCTTCGATCTCGCCTTCGCGAGAAGAGATCAGCAGGTCGTTGTCATAGGTGATGTCGATGCGGATGAGGTCGGCGACCATCAGCACGCCGAACAGGGCCGACAGTGCCCAAGCCGCATATTCGAGTAGGTTCCACATGCGTAAGCTAGCCTCCCTAGCGCCGCTTCGTGCCGAAGCGTTCTTCGATGACCTCGCGGTATTCCCTGTCGGAAAGCCGAACCACCATCACGAAATAGCCGATGACGAGCACGGCCATGACGATAAGTGCAGACCAACTGAAGCTGTAGTCGAAGCGGGCGGTGATGATTTCGTTCGCGGCGGCCGGATCGGTGACGCCCAGTGCCGCCCATTGCTGCTGTTCCGTGGCGTTCTGGCCAAGAGCTTCCCAGGTCGGATTGGCAATCGGGCTTGGCACCTTGGCCGCGCCGGCTAGGCCGAGATAGAGCGGAATGTAGAGCGCGCCAATAGTGAGCACGAGCAAAGTGATCACGTCGAAGATCTGGCCCGCCAGGCTTTGTTTGGGGGGTTCGTATGCCATTAAGCCACTCCTAGAGTTTGTGGCGACGCATCTCGTCGAGATGCTTGAGATCGAGGCTGTAGATGAAGTGCTTGTCTTCCTCGTAGTGGCGCAGCATGGCCACGATCGCGGCCGTGTTGAAAATCAGAACCAACACGCAGGCCACGGTCAGGATAATCGCGATTGGGGTCAGCGATATGTAGGGCCAGACGCTGAACAATGCGAACAGCATCGTGGACCACAGCACCACGACGAACGTCGTTAGGCAGGCGCGGTCGCGCCTATGCATGGCATGGATACGCTGACTGAGAGTCTTGTCTTCAAGAAGCTTGCTAAGCGTCGCTTCCATTGGCTTTCCTCCTCCATTGGGTCCTCCTCCAGCCCGCTTCAGGTTCTTATTGTCTCGGGATGGAATCCTGCATTTTTCAGCATGGCAAAAAGATTTGCCTCACAGGAATGTTAGGCAAAGTGAAATTACTGTCAAGTGCAGCTGCCTGCTTAGCGCCCCGACGATTTGGGGCCAGGCCGGAATGGCATTGAATAGATTGATCTTTGTTAGCGAACGGTGTGTCAAAAAACTTCACCGAATCCGACAAGAGCAGGCGGCAACGCGCCCGGCGACCATCGTTCGGGCAGGCCGGCTACCCACCCGGACGCACAGGATTTCTACCCGACCGGGCGTTTTCAACTGCGATGAAAGACGGTCTGCTGCTGGTCGGGATATTTCCCCGAAAAAGCAGTTGCGTAGGACGGGCGGGGGTGGCCGGCTTTGGCTGCCTCCTGGGAACAACAGCTAGACAAATGGGTGTCGCAGTGGAGGAGTTCAGACCGCTCAGTTTTCGCGAGGATGTGCGCAGTCTCCTGTTCAGGCTGCTGCTGTCAGTCGTCAGCGAACGCGAACCCGCATTGGCGGCGGTGCTTACCGGAGCGGTGCCGCTGGACGCTCTGCCCGAGGAGCAGCGCATCTGCGCGCTGCAAGCGACCGGCATCTGGTTCCAACTCGTCACCATCGCAAACGAACTGCTGGCCATGCGTTCGCGCCGCGAACTCGAGCAGATGGGCGGCGCGGACGAAGTCGTCGGCTCCTTCTCCAACGTTGTGGGTGAGATCGCGGCGGCAGGCTACCCGGCCGAGGATATCCAGGCCACCCTTGACAATCTCTGCGTTGGACCGACGATGACCGCCCATCCGACCGAGGCCAAGCGTGTCACCGTCCTCGAAATTCACCGGCGCATCTACCGCAAGCTGACCGAGCTCGAACAGCGGCGCTGGGCGCCGCGCGAGCGCGACCAACATATCAGCGATCTCCAAAGCGAGATCGAGCTTCTGTGGATGTCGGGCGAGTTACGGCTCGAACGTCCGTCCGTCGAGCGCGAGATCGCCTGGGGTCTGCACTTTTTTCGCGAAGTCATCTTCGAAGCGACGCCCAAGCTCTATACCGCCGCCCAGGAGGCATTGGCGCGCCACTATCCGGAGTACGACCTCAAGGTGCCGTCGTTCATGCGCTATGCGTCGTGGATCGGCGGCGACCGTGATGGCAATCCGAACGTAACGGCGCAGATCACTGACTATGCGCTCAACGAGTGCCGCCAGGCCATCATCGGCTGGTACATCCAGCAAGTTCGCCGGCTGGTCACCGTACTCAGCGTCAGCGCCAACGTCGTCGACATTCCGGACGACTTCGGCAAGGCGCTGGCCCGCGCGCTGCATCGCACCGGCTGTGCTTCGGAGATCGTCGCGCGCAATCCCGACGAGCCGTTGCGCCAGTTCGCGGCGGCGATGCTGGCACGTCTGCAAGCGATGTGCGGCGACGCCTCGGCCAAGCCCTATGCACGTGCGGACGCCTTCAGGGCCGACCTGCGCGATCTGGAAAACGTTCTCGTCCAGCTCGGCGGTAATCGCGCGGCCGGGCGTTTCGTTCGTCCGCTGCGCCAGCAAGTCGAGAGCTTTGGCTTCCGCACCGTCTCGCTCGACATCCGGCAGAATTCCACCGTTGTCAACCGTGTGCTGGCAGAACTGTTCCGGGTTGCGGACGGGACCGAGGCACCGGGCCCCGACACGCCCCAATGGACCGCGCGCATCCGCTCGGCGCTTCATTCGGGCGAACAACTCTCGGCCGATCGCACGATCCTGTCCGATGAAGCGCAGGAACTGCTCGATCTATTCGATGTCATTCGCGAGGCTTCGTCGGATCCGAACGGCGGCGCGATCGGTGCCTTCATACTGTCCATGACGCGGTCGAGCGACGATCTGCTCGCCGTCTATGTGCTGGCCCAGTATGCTGGCCTCGCCCCCGCGCTCGACGGCAGCGGCACCATCAACCTGCGTGTCGTGCCGTTGTTTGAGACCATCGCGGACCTGCGTGCCGCGCCCGAAATTCTGGACCAGTTGCTCGGCGTATCGATCGTCCGCCGCTCGGTCCGTGACTTCGGCAACCGCCAGGAGGTCATGCTCGGCTATTCCGATTCCAACAAGGACGGAGGCTTTCTCGCCTCCAACTGGGAGCTTAACAAGGCGCAGCGGCGTATCACCGCGCTCAGCCAGAAGCGCAATGTCAAGATCAGCTTCTTCCACGGGCGCGGCGGTTCGGTCAGCCGTGGCGGCGCGCCCACAGGCCGGGCGATCGCAGCCCAGCCGGCAGGCACTATCGGCGGGGTCATGCGCGTCACGGAACAGGGTGAAGTGGTGTCGTCGAAATTCGCCAACCGCGGCACCGGCCTCTATCAGCTCGAAATCCTGGCCGCGAGCGTCTTCGCCCACTCGGTCAAGTCGCGCAATGAACTCGAGCTCAAGGATACTCCAGAGTTCAGCGAGGCACTGGAGGCGCTGACCGGCATGTCGCAGGCATCCTATTCGGGCCTGATACGGGAGCCGGGTTTCATCGACTATTTCAACCAGGCGAGCCCGGTTGAAGAACTGTCGTTGCTGAAGATCGGCTCGCGCCCGGCACGCCGCTTCGGCGCCCGCGACATCGCCGATCTGCGCGCAATTCCCTGGGTCTTCGCCTGGAGCCAGAACCGGCATCTGATTACCAATTGGTACGGCACCGGCAGCGCGCTGAATTCTTTCGTCAATGTACGCGGGGAGGTCGGTCTCGACCTGCTTCGGCAAATGTTCGAACGTTCGCGCTTCTTCCGGCTCATCGTCGACGAGGTGGACAAGGGCCTCTATCAGTCCGACATGGACATTGGCCACCTTTATGCGGGCCTGGTGCTGGATCATGAGGTGGGCGAGCGCATCTACGGCAAGATCGCTGCAGAATACGCGCTGACCCGCAAGATGATCTCGCAAATCAATGGGGGTCTGGAGCTCTCCGAGCGTTTCCCCGCCTTCAAACGCCATTTTGACCGCATACGTCCACAGATGGATTCGATCCATCGTCTTCAGGTGCAGTTGCTGCGCGAGGTGCGCGCCCGGGACGGCAATTCGGCCAGCCCGAAGCGTGCGGTCAATGCGCTGCTGCTTTCGATCAATTGCATTTCGGCCGGCCTCGGATGGACCGGCTGACGAGCATTGGCGCAGTGAAGCGCCGCAAGGGAGGAGCCAAATGAACATTCCCACCAGGTTCGGCGTCGGCAGTGCCGATCATTTCTTCCGCAGCGGCGTTGCCCAGGCGGATTCCGCTGTGAGCGGCATGATCGACCGCGAACTCCACCGCCAGCGCGACGAAATTGAACTGATCGCCTCGGAAAACATCGTCTCCAAGGCAGTGCTCGAGGCGCAAGGCTCGGTGCTGACCAACAAATATGCCGAGGGTTATCCCGGCCGTCGCTACTATGGCGGCTGTCAGCATGTCGACGAGGTCGAGGAACTCGCCCGCGAGCGCGCCAAGACGATTTTCAACTGCAGCTTCGTGAACGTGCAGCCCAATTCCGGAAGCCAAGCCAATCAGGCAGTGTTCATGGCGCTGATGCAGCCGGGCGACACGTTCCTTGGTCTGAACCTCGCCGCCGGGGGGCACCTGACCCACGGCGCGCCGGTCAATCAATCGGGCAAGTGGTTCAACGTCGTTTCGTACGGCGTGCGCCCCGACACCCACCGCATCGACATGGACGAGGTGCGCGACCTGGCCAGGAGGTATCAGCCCAAGGTGATCCTCGCCGGCGGCTCTGCCTATCCGCGCGTCATCGACTTTAAGGCATTCCGCGAAATTGCCGACGAAGTAGGAGCAAAGCTCTTTGTCGACATGGCGCATTTCGCCGGCCTGGTTGCGGGCGGCGTGCATCCGAATCCGCTTGAGCACGCCCACGTCGTGACCACGACCACGCACAAGACGCTGCGCGGCCCGCGCGGCGGCATGGTGTTGTCCAACGACGAGGAGATCGGCAAGAAGATCAATTCGGCTGTGTTTCCGGGCCTGCAGGGTGGTCCGCTGATGCATGTCATTGCCGCAAAGGCAGTCGCATTCGGCGAAGCGCTTAGGCCGGAATTCAAGATCTACGCCGCAAACGTCGTCGCCAACGCGAAGGCGCTGGCCGACACGCTGTCCAAGGGCGGGGTCGATATCGTCTCCGGCGGCACCGATACGCACCTGATGCTGGTCGACCTCCGGCGCAAGAACCTCACCGGCAAGGCGGTGGAGGGGGCCCTCGGGCGCGCCCATATCACCTGCAACAAGAACGGCATTCCGTTCGACCCGCAAGGTCCGATGGTCACGTCGGGCGTCCGTCTCGGCACTCCGGCCTGCACGACCCGCGGCTTCCTCGCGGAGGAATTCCGCCAGGTTGGGCGGCTGACGATGCGCGTCATCGACGGCTTGGCGGCCTACGGCGAAGCCTGCAACGCGGCAGTCGAGACGGCCGTGCGCGAGGAGGTGCAGGAGCTGGTCGGCCGATTCCGTATCTATGAGTAGAGGACATGCACGTGCAGAAAGTGCTCCCGGAACTTTACCAGGGCCATGCGTCCATCACCCTCCAGAACGCCTTCCATGACGCGCTCGAAGCGCTGGAGGCGTGGGAGGACGGAAACGAGGAACCTCTCGTCGCCGTGGAAGGGTGCACCGTCCCTATCAGTCATATCTTCGCCCACATGAGCGCCTGCACCGACCTGCTGCCGCTCAGGACGCGCGACGTGCTCGAAAGCATCACCGACAAGGGTTCCTTTCGTGCCTTAGCCGACGCGCTCTATGCCGACGGCGCCAAGCTGGTTATGCCGCTCTGCGTCGAACGCTTGACGCTGTCACTGCTGCGCCCGCCGTCATCGGCGGTGCCGCTACGCAAGGCCGGCGTCGAGGCATAATACATAAGTAGTTTCGACCCCGCAGACAGGATCGCCGCCGCTGAGTGCATGCATTTGCCGGTACGGCATCGATTCTACCAAGATCGTCCCCGGACCGCCAACTGAAAAACCCGTCCCGCAGGATCGGGCTTTTGCTCTGAAGGCTTGATTTCGGCCGTCGGCATTGGGCCCCTGGCCAAGGTGCCTCCCCGAGCGCAAGGCCGCCCCTCATGTAGTGACATCCCATTTCTAGTTTTGGATTGTGCAGCCGCGCGTTCTCCGTCGTTGCCGTCGCGCGCAAGGTGCCCTGGGCACCTCGACGCGGATGTCAGAGACATTTGCTGCGCACAAAATGCTGGACCTAGCGCCTCGGGAATACGTCCGCGGGTGGGTTTCATCCTATCCGATAGGACGCCAGCACCACTGAAAGGGTGGGCTCGGCCCAACGCCCAAGGGTCCGCGTTTCTATCCCGACAGGTGTTGTGGGTCGGCGACCGTGAGCCGATCATCCTCCCGACAGCCACAGAAAGGGCACGGCGCCCTGAGCAATCTTCGAGAGGACTTTACATGGCCGGCTTCACCCAGCTTTTCGTTCCAGGACCGACCAATATTCCGGAGATCGTCCGACAGGCGATGAACATGCCGATGGAGGACATGCGCGCTCCAGACTACCCGACTTTCACGCGCGCCCTGTTCACCGACTTGATGAAGGTGTTCCGCAACGAGACCGGTCGCGTCTTCATCTTCCCGTCTTCGGGCACCGGCGCATGGGAATCGGCGATCGCCAACACCCTTAGTCCCGGCGACCGCGTGCTGATGTCGCGTTTCGGCCAGTTCTCGCATCTGTGGGTCGACATGTGCGAGCGCTTCGGCCTCGACGTCGATGTAGTCGATGTCGAGTGGGGCGCGGGCTGCCCGGTCGAGATCTATGCCGAGCGGCTTGCTCAGGACAAGGAGCATCGTATCAAGGCGGTATTTGTCACCCACAACGAAACCGCAACCGGCGTAACCAGCGATGTCGGCGCCGTGCGCGCCGCCCTCAACGCCGCCAGGCACCCGGCTCTGCTCTTCGTCGATGGCGTCTCCTCAATCGGCTCGATCGACTTCCGTCAGGAGGAGTGGGGCGTGGACTGCGCCGTCTCCGGCTCGCAGAAGGGTTTCATGCTGCCGCCGGGGCTTGGCTTTCTGTCGGTCAGCCAAAAGGCGCTCGCCACCGCCCGGACCGCCAAGCACAACCGCTGCTACTTCTCTTTCGAGGATCAGATCCGCGCCAACGACACCGGCTACTTCCCCTACACACCGGCGGTACAGCTGCTGCGCGGCCTGCGCGCGGCCCTCGACCTTATTCAGCAAGAAGGCCTTGATAACGTCTTCGAGCGTCACAACCGGCTGGCGACCGGTGTCCGCAGGGCGGTCGAAGCCTGGGGTCTGAAGCTCTGCGCCAAGGAAGCCAAGTGGCACTCCGACACGGTCAGCGCGGTGCTGGTGCCGGAGGGTGTCGACAGCGCCGAGGTCGTCCGCCGGGCCTATTACGGCTACCAGACTTCACTCGGGGTCGGCCTCAGTAAGGTGGCGGGCAAGGTGTTTCGCATCGGCCATCTCGGCTGGGTCAACGAAGTGATGATGTGCGGCGCGATCTCAGCCGCCGAAATGGCGTTGCGCGATTGCGGCGTGAAGGTGCGGCCCGGTTCCGGCGTGGGCGCTGCGCTCGAGCACTACCGGCTGTCGGCGCAGCCGGCGATCGCCAGAGTAGCCTGAGGAGCCAGCGCCGCACGTCGCTTCGATGCGCGGCACTCCAAAAGAAGGAGACAATATGAGCCACACAATTCACCACCTGCGCAAGTTGCGCCTTCAGCGCAGCGAACTCGCAGTGCCGGGCTCAAATCCGGAGATGATCCGCAAGGCCGCCGACGGCGCTGCCGACTACATCTTCCTTGATATCGAGGACGCGGTCGCGCCTCCTGACAAGGAGCGGGCGCGCAAGAACATCATCGAGGCGCTCAACGAGATCGACTGGCGCGCCCGCGGCAAAACCATTTCGGTGCGCATCAATGGCCTCGATACTCACTATATGTACCGCGACGTGGTCGACGTGATGGAGCAGGCCGGCGATCGGCTCGATACCATCCTGGTGCCCAAGGTCGGCGTTCCGGCCGACCTCTACATGGTCGAGGCCATGGTCAACCAGATCGAGACCGCCAAAAGCTTTGAGACCCGTGTCGGCCTCGAGGCACTGATCGAAACCGCCCTTGGGATGGCCAATGTTGAAGCCATCGCAGCCTATGGCGGCCGGCTCGAGGCGCTCCATTTCGGCGTCGCCGACTATGCCGCGAGCTTGAAGGCGCGCACCGTCAACATCGGCGGCCTCAATCCCGACTATCCGGGCGACCAGTGGCACGCGGCACTCTCGCGCATGACGGTCGCCTGCCGAGCCTATGGCCTGCGCGCCATCGACGGACCGTTCGGCGACTTTTCCGATCCGGACGGCTACATTGCCGCCGCCAAGCGCGCGGCCGCGCTCGGCATCGAGGGCAAGTGGGCGATCCATCCTTCGCAGATCGAACTCGCCAATGCCGTGTTCTCACCGCCGGAGAAGGAAGTCACCCGCGCGCGCCGCATCATCGAAGTGCTGAAGGAGGCCGAGGAAAAGGGCAAGGGTGCCGCTGCCCTCGACGGCAAGATGATCGATGCCGCATCCGAACGCATGGCCAGGAACGTGCTCGTCATGCACGAGACAATCGAACGGTCGGCGCGGTCGCGCACGAGTCCGGCAAACTGAGGAGGAGCCCGATATGGATATTCATGAATACCAGGCGAAGGAACTGCTCTCACGCTACTCGGTGCATATCCCGCGTGGTGGCCTTGCCTACAGCCCGGAGCAGGCGACCTACCGCGCCAGTGAGATCGGCGGTGACAAGTGGGTGGTCAAGGCGCAGATCCATTCCGGTGCCCGCGGCAAAGCCGGCGGCGTCCGCATCTGCAAGTCCGACAGCGAAGTGTCCGACGCCGCCGAATACATGCTCGGCCGCAAGCTGGTAACCCACCAGACAGGCCCGAAGGGCAAGCTGGTTTCGCGCCTTTACGTCGAGGAAACGGTCGACATCCGCCAAGAGCTTTATCTCGGCATTGTGCTCGACCGCAAATCGGAGCGCGTCATGATCGTGGCCTCCGCGTCGGGCGGAATGGAGATCGAAGAGATCGCCGAGAAGCAACCTGACTCGATCATTCGTGCGGTCGTCGACCCGGGTGTTGGCATGCAGGACTTCCAGGCGCGCGAGATCGCCTTCGGCCTCGGACTGGAGAACAGCTTGATCGGCAAGGCAGTGGACACCCTGCTCGGCTGCTACCGCGTGTTCCGCGACTTTGACGCCTCGATGCTGGAGATCAACCCGCTGGTCGTCACCCGCGACGGCAATCTGATCGCCCTGGACGCCAAAATGTCCTTCGACGAGAACGCCCTGTACCGGCGGCCGGAGATCTCGGAGCTGCGTGACAAATCGCAGGAAGACCCGCGCGAGACCTTCGCCAGCGACCGCGGTCTCTCCTATGTCGGCCTCGACGGCAACATCGGCTGCATCATCAACGGCGCCGGCCTGGCAATGGCAACCATGGACATGATCAAGATTGCTGGCGGCGAGCCCGCCAACTTTCTCGACATCGGCGGTGGCGCCTCACCCGACCGCGTAGCGAAGGCCTTTCGCGCCGTGCTCGCCGACAAGAATATCGAGACGATCCTGGTCAACATCTTCGCCGGCATCAACCGCTGCGACTGGGTGGCCGAGGGGGTCATCAAGGCAATCCGCGAAGTCGGCGTGCATGTGCCGCTGGTCGTGCGCCTGGCCGGAACCAATGTCGAGGAAGGCCGCCGTATCCTCGCCGAGTCCGGAGAGAAGGTGATTGTGGCCGACACACTGGCCGAAGCGGCCGAGAAATCGGTCGAGGCGATGCGCGCCTATGGCAAGCGGAAAAAGCACTGACAGGAGGTCGAAATGGCAGTTCTCTTGAATCGCAGGACGCGCGTCATCGTCCAGGGCCTGACCGGCAAGATCGGCTCCTTCCATGCCGAGGACATGAAGCGCTACGGCACAAATGTCGTCGGCGGTGTCACCCCCGGCAAAGGCGGACAGGTGCACCATGGCATTCCGGTGTTCAACACGGTCAAGGGCGCCGTGCGCGAGACCGGTGCGGAAGCCTCGGTCGTGTTCGTGCCGCCGCCCTTCGCCGCCGACTCGATCATGGAAGCGGCCGAGGCGGGCGTGAAGCTCTGCGTCTGCATCACCGACGGCATACCTTCGCAAGACATGATGCGCGTCAAGCGCTACATGCGCCGCTTCCGCTATGAAGACCGCATGCGCCTGATCGGTCCGAACTGCGCCGGCGTCATCACCCCGGGGCAGGCGCTGATGGGTATCATGCCGGGCCACATCTACCTGCCCGGCCGCGTCGGCATCGTGGGGCGCTCGGGAACCCTTGGCTACGAAGCAGCCTCTCAAATGAAGGCGCTTGGCATCGGCGTTTCGACCAGCGTCGGCATCGGCGGCGATCCGATCAACGGCTCGTCCTTCAAGGACATCCTCAAGCTGTTCGAGGAAGACCCGGACACCGACGCCGTGGTCATGATCGGCGAGATCGGCGGCCCACAGGAAGCGGAAGCCGCGGAATGGGCCAAGCACCACATGCGCAAGCCGTTGATCGCCTACATCGCCGGCCTTTCGGCGCCAAAAGGCAAGCGCATGGGGCATGCCGGCGCCATCATCTCCGCCTTCGGCGAATCCGCCCAGGAAAAGGTCGAGATCCTGCGCGATGCAGGCGTGACGATCGTGCCGACGCCCGCTGCCTTCGGCCCGACCGTTGCAGGCGTGCTCGAGCAGGGCGTGAGGGCCGCCTGACCCGGCCTTCAGGGGAGCCGGCACCGCCGGTTCCCCTCCTTGCCTCGAACGCAAGGTTCTGTCCCGATTTTCGCGAAGGCCGATGCGCAAAGTCGTGGGGCCGCGCGGTTATCCGCACACACAGTTTTCATACTGGGGACATGCGATGAAACCACGCATTATGGTCACGCGGCGATGGCCCGCGGCTGTTGAACACGTGCTTGCCGAGCGGTTCGACACGACCTTCAATCAAAGCGACGCACCAATGAGCTTGGCGCAACTGAAGGCGGCGTTCCTGGAATTCGACGCGATCCTACCGACCGTCAGCGACAAGCTGCCGGCTGCCGTCTTTCCGGACGCCGACAGCCGGACCAAGCTGCTAGCCAATTTCGGCGTCGGCTTCAGCCATATCGATCTCGATGCTGCGCGCGAGCGCGGCATTACGGTCACCAACACGCCGGGTGTGCTGACCGACTGCACCGCCGACGTCGCCATGAGCCTTTTGCTCTCGGTTTCCCGCAGGGCAGGCGAGGGCGAACGCCAACTGCGTGCCGGCCTGTGGCCGGGCTGGTGCCCCACCCACATGATCGGCACCAAGGTGACCGGCAAGACCATCGGAATCATCGGCATGGGCCGCATAGGCAAGGCGACTGCCAAGCGTGCGCATTTCGGCTTCGACATGGACGTCATCTTCTACAACCGCTCCAAGGTCGACGACGAGGAAATCCGCGCCATGGGCGCGCGCCAGCTGCCGACGATCGAAGATGTGCTCGCGCGAGCCGATTTCGTGTCGTTGCACTGCCCTGGTGGCGCCGAAAACCGGCACGTCATCAATGCTGCACGGCTCGGAGCGATGAAGCGAGGCGCTTATCTCATCAATACCGCCCGAGGTGACGTGGTCGACCATGATGCGCTGATCGAGGCGCTCGAAGCCGGCAAAATCGCCGGCGCGGGGCTTGATGTCTACGACGGCGAACCGGACGTGCCGCCAGCCTTGATGTGCATGGAAAACGTGGTGCTCCTGCCGCATCTCGGCAGCGCGACAGAGGAAACTCGGGCGGATATGGGCATGAGAGCTGTCGAGAACCTCACCGCCTTTTTCGAAAGGCGCCCCGTTCCCGACAAGGTGGCATGATGATCGCCGACCATGCGGCTCCGGTCGTGTCCGTGCTCCGCCAACAGGCGATCGCGCTGTTCCGTGAAGGTGTTGCGGCATCGGACCCCGAGCGCGCGGTGACCGCGGCGCTCGCAGGTAGGCTTGACGCAATCGCAGCAGCTCGACGCGTCATCCTGATCGCCTTCGGAAAAGCGGCCTGCCTGATGACGCGCGCAGCTCTGCCCTTCGTCCGTGACAAGCTGCATTGTGCACACGCCGTCACCAACCAGGAAAACCTCGAAGATATCGAAGGCGTGCACGTCATTGCCGGTGGCCATCCCTTGCCCAATGAGGGCAGCATCGCGGGTGCGTATGCAATCGAAAGGGCAGCGCGTGCGGCCGAACCCGGAGACTTGCTGCTGGTTCTTGTCAGTGGCGGCGGGTCGGCCCTGATCTGCGCGCCGGCGCCCGGCCTTTCCCTCGCCGACAAAATCGCGCTCAACGATGCACTGATCCGCTGCGGTGCGGAGATCAACGAAATCAACGCGGTGCGCCGGCAGTTCTCGCGCCTCAAGGGGGGGCGGCTGGCCCAGCTTGCTACCGGGGCAAGGATACTGTCGCTCATACTTTCCGATGTGCCCGGCGATGATGCCGCTACCATCGCCAGCGGCCCGACGGCGAAGCCCTCGGCGACGGCCACGGAGATGCTTGCTATTCTCGACCGCTACGGGTTGCGCGACAGCCTGCCGACCACCATTCTTTCGCAAGTCGACCATCTCGTTGGCGACGAAGCCAAAGAGTTCGATCACGTCGAAAACGTGATCATAGGCTCCAACGGCATCAGCCTGCAACGGGTGGTCAAGAGTGCCCGCGCGAGCTATCCGATCGTCGTCAAGGCAGGCGATTGGCTGAGCGGGGATGTTTCGGAAGTCGCCGAAACGATGCACCGCAGAGCCATCGATGCCTCGAACCAGCGCGGCGGCCCCATCGCCATCGTCGCCGGTGGCGAGCCAACTGTGCGCGTCACCGGTACCGGGATCGGCGGACGCAACCAGGAGCTCGTGCTGCGCTTTGCGCTGCGTAACGAACAGACAGCAATCAAACGCCCATGGGTTTTCCTGAGTGGTGGCACCGACGGCCGTGACGGCCCCACTGACGCTGCGGGCGGGCTCGTCGATCCGAACTCGACGAGCCGGATGCGCAACGTCGGTTGCAATCCCGGCGCACTTCTTGAAAACAACGATTCTTATCGCGCGCTGGATTCGTCTGGAGATCTCTTGATCACCGGTGCCACCGGCACCAATGTCGCAGACCTGCAAATCCTTCTGATGCGGTAAGACGCGTCCTGCCGTACACGCGAACGCGCTTTATCCCGTCGTGTCAGCGGTCGTTCACCGACACGCGAAGCTGGATCCCTTAAAATCCTTGCAATCGCAGGCAGGCAAAGGCTGCAGTGGGTGTTGATCATCTGCTCAGAGCGGAATAACTCGCCGACCAGGCGGGTATACCGTTGTGAAAAACGCAATAATGTTTACTATCAGTAAAAATCGAAGCGAAATTGGCATGGCTAGGGAAAACGCGGAAATGCACGGTAACTCGAAGAAGAATGCCAAGACAGCTACGGTTGCCGCCGGCGCAGGCAAGACGGGGGCAGGATTGGCGCGTGTCACGCCGCTGACCCAGGACCCGCATGCCATCCGTGACACCCGTGAAAAGGTGCTGGAGGTAGCGATCGGCCATGAAGTGCGCGCCTTCCGCAAAAAGCTCGGTATCACTGTAGCTGATGTTGCTTCCGCGACCGACATTTCGGTCGGCATGCTGTCGAAGATCGAAAATGGCAACACGTCGCCGTCGCTAACAACTCTGCAGACGCTTTCTCGGGCGCTCGGCGTGCCGATCACCGCTTTCTTCCGCCGCTTCGAAGAGGAGCATAGCGCCGTATTCGTCAAAGCGGGGGAGGGCGTCGACGTCGAGCGACGCGGCACCCGCGCCGGCCACCAGTATAATCTCCTCGGCCATATCGGCTCGAACACGGCCGGCGTTGTTGTCGAGCCTTATCTCATCACGCTGACCGAGGATTCGGACGTATTTCCGATGTTTCAGCACGATGGATTGGAGTTCCTCTATATGCTGGAGGGTGAGGTGGTTTACCGGCATGGCAACAATCTTTACCGCATGACTCCAGGTGACAGTCTGTTCTTTGACGCCGACGCTCCGCACGGGCCGGAAGAACTGAGCGCGCTGCCGATCCGGTATCTGTCCATCATTTCCTATCCGCGCGGCCGCGGGCAGGACTGAAGACACACGGCAGGGCGTCGTTCCTCTCTTAGCTGCTTCCATCTGCATTCGATTTTCCGGCACGCTTGCCAAGCGTTCGACCACACTCGCGCGTCCTCTTGGACGAAGATCAGGCCACGCGCATGGATGCCACAAACCGGCCGTCCGCAGTCTTCGTCGCACCTGGCTCCCTTCTTTGAACTGAAAATGCGCATCGAAAGTCGGTGTTTGGCTGGGAAATAGCGCCGTCGGGCAGACTTGATGCCGATGGCGGCGATAGATTTCGGTCCGTCGTCGCCCAGGTTCACGTCGAGAATATACTGGAATGAAAAATTAATTCTTGGTATGAATAGCGATGCCGAGCGCGCCGGGCTTGACGGCGGGAACGGAGGCCCGCGGGAACGCGTAAAACGGACAAATTGGGAGAAGTCGGGAAAGAGGTGGCACGCGCCGCAATCGGGAGGCACATGAACGCGGAACGGACAAGTCAGCGTCAGGGAAACGGAATCGATAGAATGCCGGCTTCCCTGGAGAACAAGTTTAGAGTCCTGGTAGCCGAACGCAATCCGTTGGTGATTGCCGCGCTCGGTGACATGATCAAGAACGACTCCCGCTTCGATCTGGTCGGCAGCATCCAGACCGGGGAGACGTTTCTCCGGGCGGCTGCCGCTTCAGAGCCGGATTTCGATCTCGCGGTTCTCGGCTGGAGGCTTTCCGACATGGACAGCGGCGAAGTGCTTGCCGAGATGCAACGACGCGGCCTCCATGCGCGCATCGTCATCTTTTCTAACGACCATGATGTAGGCATCCTCAAGCGGTGTGTGCGCCTTGGGGTGCAGGGTTATTGCTATCAGTTCGACGATCCGTCGATTCTGTTCGATACGCTGGTAGCGGTCGCGCACGGGCGAATCTGCATTCCCTACATCGACGTGTCCAAGATAAATGATACCCCGCTTTCACGCTTGACGACGCGCGAACGCGAGTTGCTGTCAGTGCTTGCCGACGGCTGGACAAATCTCCAGATCGCTGCGCGTACCGGGATTTCCGAGAACACCGTCAAGTACCACCTCAAGAATCTCTACGACAAGCTCGACGTCCGCAACCGTGCCATGGCTGTTGCTCTCTACGCCAGAGAGAAGAATCGCGGCCCGCATGCGAGTTCGTAATCCCTACAGCGCCGCGCGTCTTTCAGACGCGCAAAGGTCGCTGTAACTCTTTGAAACTGCGCATCGAGCTTTCCGAAAATCGGGTACGATTTTCGGGCCGATGCGCTAGACTCGCGGCTCCGTAACGCAGGCGCCCCCCGCGGCCGGCTCGGCGCTGCAGAACAGCGGTCGTCGACGGTTATCCCCGCACGCGTGCAAGCACGCGCCCGAGCGCATCCGTCAACGCCCTGCTTCCACCATCGCGGTCGAAATCGTCGAAGACCTGCTCGTTCAGGCCGCCCGGCATTGAAAACTCGCGTCGGAGGGCATCGAGCGCGGTTTGGTCCGCTGCGGCAGCCTTCTGCGCCAGACTGGAAAAGAGCGGCGCTGATCAACCGGCGCGGCAACCTTCTGTCGCTGAGCGATGACGATTGGCATTCGAACTTTGCCGTCAATCTCGATTCGATGTTCCACCTCTGCCGTGGCTCAGGAGATTATGGCAACGTGATCTCGTTGGGAGTCCCTATCCGGCGAATGCGGGACCCGGAGAGCGAGGCGTTGCCCGCAAGAAAGCTACTCGCTCAGCACCTGATCCCAATAGGACTCGACGTCGCTCTTCCGGATCGAACCTGTTTGGGTTGGATCCACGAGCGTTTCACTGGCGACCCTCGGCGCCTGTTCGATCGCAGCCTCGTCGACCGGCAGCACGAAAGTGCTCATGCTCGGCGAGACCCGCAAACGATCCCACGGCACCGCGACCATCTCTGAGCCGATACCGAAGAAGCCCCCTCGGGAGACGACCACATACAGAATGTTCCCGGTATGCGGGTCGAGCACGACATCTTCCACGTCGCCGAGGTCCTCATCCTGCACGTTGCGAAGATCGGCCCCCATTATGTCGTCAACCCGCCTGGGAAAACTCGTCTCAGAGACGGGGACGGCTGCGGCGAGTTCTGCCTGGCGCCACGTGGCAATCTCCTGGGGGTCGACTCCAAGATCGGCCAATTGTTTCGTGTAGCTGTCGTATCGTTGCTCGGCAGCGTTCACGACCGAATCGCAACCCTGCTCATCTCCGCCGCCGGCCAGAATATTCGCCGCCCGAAACAGCGTTCTTATTTCATAATGAGGCCGCCCCGCCCAGGTGATGTTTGCCCAGGGACTGATCCCCCCGGGTCGGACGGCCTCTGCCGCAGATGGCGCAGCGGCGCCCGGAAGAGTCTCACCCGGCGCTGCGACACCCGGAACGCGAGGCGGATATGCATTGCCATATGCGTCGACGCGGTAGCCACTGTATCCGGCGAGCCAATAACTGTCCTCATCCATGCGCTGGGCGAGCGCGTTGAGGCGATCGAGGCACCCCGATTGCTGCGCCGACTGTCTCTGCTGCACCGCCTCCGCCGCCCCCTCTTGGGCATACGCCGGAACCGCCAAAACAAGTGTCGATAGGATGCCAACTGTCTTTGTGAACATGTGCTCTCTCCATACTCGTGAATAGATCGCGATGGACGGCAGGACATAGGTTTCCTTGGCGGTCTGTGGCTGAACGATGTCCATCACCGTTATGTCGCACTCGAGGTCCTTGCCAGCGAGCGGATGGTTGGCATCTATTGTTACGCACTCGTCATCCATTTCGGTCCCTGTGAATGTCGTCAGCCGTCCATCCGGGGCGGTTCCGCGAAGTCCGGAACCCACCTCGACCCCGTCGGGAACCGCAGAGAGCGGTACCCTGTGGACCTGTGCGTCGTCGTGTGCGCCATACGCCTCCATTGCCGGTATGGTGAAAGTGCGCGTCTCTCCGACCGCCATGCCCTCGACCTAGCGATCGAGTCCAGAGATGACCTGGCCGGCTCCGACCTGGAATTCCAACGGCTCGCGGTCCAGTGTGGAGTCGATCGCCGTCCCGTCGGTCAGCTTGGCGGTGTAGTGTATGTGAACGAGGTCGCCGTTTCTGACATCGGTCATCACGGCCTCCTGATGTTTGCTTTGAGTTCGAATGGCGGCCAGGGCTCCGCGATAGCGTCTTAGAAGCGTATGTGGGGCGCTTAGGCCCTGCCTTTGCGGACAAAGCCCTCTTCCGCTCCCCGGATAACCGGGAGATTTGCTGTATGTTCCATGAAAGAGAGAAAAATTCGAAGAATTCTCGTGCAGCAACTCTGCCCAGGATGCAACGCGAGTTCTATAGTATAACTGCAATAAACAGTTGGTTATACAAAGAAGTCCATAAATATGAGATGATGTTGCTAATTAGCTACTGTTTAGTACAGGTATGTGATCGAAATTTACATGAATTTTCGCAGTACTCGTCCCTTTCGGCTCCCAACGGAATACCGATCTCCCGGAAGCGACTTCTCGTCCAGGATTCATTACGTGCCGCAAAGTGTCAGCCAAATGACGCCGCCAAAACACAACGGCGTCGCTATGGCGGCGCCCAGCCACACATGTGTCGCCACCTCTCGGCTGAAAGCGTCCATATCGTTGCCGGAATCCCTACGCATTCGGCGCCGTCTGGCCCTTCGGTGAAATAAGATGATGACCGCAAATGAAACAAGAAAGAGCGCGACGAGAACTGCGCGAAGTGCCGGCCGATTGCCGATCGTGGAAACATCCAGTCCTGCCAGATGGCAGCCGGTCGCCTGAACTCCATAGAGCGTCACAAACAGAACACTCCAGAGGAGAAATCCCGCCATGATCGAGATGATGGGATTGATCATCGCGAAAGCTCGCAGGCGAGGCTTGCCATGACGAAGGGAAAGCCGGCGGCGGTAAGCCCGGCGATGGCGCTGAAATCGTGCCAGAGCCTTCCGAGGCGCAGATCCACGCTGCGCCTCTGCGAGACGTAGCCGCTTCGAATTCGCCAGATGCCGTAGCCGGAGATGATAATGCCGAGCCCGCTACGCAGGGCGGCGTAGGCCAGGACCACGAAGACGCTCGACGCGAGCGCATGGCTGCGCGGATCCGGCAAGGCAGCCGTTGCAAGCCATATCAGGGTTGCCGCAGCAACCAGATGGGCGATGCCCGTCAGGGCGAGCCAGCCGACGGCATGCGGGCTGCGGGCCGCCGCGGACCGGCCCGCCCAAGCTGCCGTTACCAGTGCGATAGCCGCAATAGCCGGACCGGTCGACTCGACATGAGGAACCTGCTGCGGCGGCCAGTTCGGTGCGGACACCCAAAGAAAAAGACACCCAAACAACAGTGAGACGTACGCCGTCGCGTCAGCGGCCAGTGCAAAGATCATCGCCCACCATGAGGGTGGACGTGCCATCTCAATGTGAGGCGGCAGCTTTCGGCCGCGACCGACCGGAAGACTTCCGACATCGGTCTTTTCGGCTGTATCCCCACTCCAGAGCAGGAACAGAAGGATGATGGATGCGAAAGTGATCGGTGTCAGCCAGTAGAGCTTGAAGAGTAGGGAAAGGAAGAAACATCCTGTGGCGGCGGCTGTCCAGAGAGGGAGAAAGGTCCGCCTCGGCAAACGCACGACATGCTCCGGGGTGCCGGAAAGCATTTCGACGGCCAGCAATTCCATGCGTGCTTGGCGAGGCACTCCGAGGTAGCCTTTGCCCGACGCCAGTTGGGAGCCCAACTGGTCAGGATCGAGCAAGTCGGCGCGACGCTCGATCGAGGGGAGTGACGCGAAGTTGTAGGAGGGTGGCGGTGTCGCCATCGCCCACTCCAGCGTACCGGCTCTCCACGGGTTGCGACGAAATCGACGCCCAAAGCGGAAGAGCAAAATGAAATCGAGAGCGACGAGGGCGAAGCCCATGGTCATCACGAAGCTTCCCATGGACGAGATGAAGTTCAGCGTCTCCCAACCGGATTCAACAGGATACTCGAAGATGCGTCTTGGCATGCCACGCAGCCCTGTCAGGTGCATCATGAAGAACGTGACGTTGAAACCGATGAACAACATCCAGAACGCCGCCTGCGAAAGGTGCTGCACAGGCTGTCGGCCACTCAGGTGCGGTAGCCAGTAATAGGCAGCGGCAAGCATCGGGAAAACGAAGCCGCCGACCAGCACATAGTGCAGGTGCGCCACCACGAAATGGGTGTCGTGGGCCTGCCAGTCGAATGGCACGATCGCCAGCATGACGCCGGTCAGTCCGCCAATGACGAAGGTGAACATAAAGCCGAGGATATGCAGCATCGGCACCGAGAAGCGCGGCCGTCCTTGGCTGAGGGTGGCGAGCCAAGCAAAGATCTGAATCCCCGTGGGTACGGCGACGAGTGCGCTGGCAGCCGAAAAGAATGACAAGGCAACATGCGGGATACCGACCGCGTACATATGATGAACCCACAATCCGAAGGACAGAAAGGCCATCGCGACAAGAGCAGCAACAATGAGACGGTAGCCGGCGAGCGGGGCGCCGGCAAAGACGGGCAGGATTGTTGAGATCGCTCCTGCGGCCGGAAGGAAGATGATGTAGACCTCTGGGTGCCCGAAGAGCCAGAACAGGTGTTGCCACAGGAGAGGGTCGCCGCCGCGGCCCGGATCGAAGAAGGGCAGATCAAACGCACGCTCCAGTTCAAGCAGCACCGAGCCTATGATGAGAGGCGGGAAACCGACCAGCATCATCGCCGCGACGACGAGCATGTACCAGGCAAAGATTGGCATTTTGTCCAACGACATGCCAGCCGCCCTTAGCTTCAAGACGGTCACCATGATCTCGATCGCGGCTGCAAGAGCCGAGATCTCGACGAAGGTGATGGCCAGCAGCCAGACGTCGGCGTTGATGCCGGGGGAATAGCTGTTCGAAGACAGCGGAGGATACATGAACCAACCGCTGTTCGGCGCAACCCCGCCAATGAGGGCGGCAATCAGCATGCTGCCGCCGAAAAGATAGCACCAGTAACCATAGGCGGTCAGCCGCGGAAACGCGAGGTCGCGGGTGCCGAGAAGTTTCGGTAGAAGATAGATCGCGACACCTTCAAAGAACGGAATCGCAAATAGAAACATCATGATGGAGCCATGCATGGTGAAGACCTGTGCATATTGCTCCGCATCCATGAAGGCGCTTTCGGACGAGGCCAACTGCGTCCGGATCAGCATCGCCAGGAGCCCGCCGATCGCGAAGAACACAAGCGCCGTCAGCATGAAGCGCTTGCCAATGATGTTGTGGTTTACCGCGGCCAGGCGAGCAAGGCCAGGCGGTGTACCCCAAACACGTTCGAAGGCCTTGTGGAGAGCGACCGGCGAGGGATTTTTCATGTCCTCCTCGATCATTGGTCCTCCTGGTAATCCAAGGCAGTCGGATAGTCTTCCGGTGCATGGGCAAGCACCTCGAAGCGCATTCCCGCATGGCCGGTGCCACAATATTCCGAGCACTGGCCGGCGTAGCGGCCGGGTGTGTCGGCTCTCAGTCGAAGAAAAGTCGTGTGGCCGGGCACCGCATCGATCTTGCCGCCCAGACGCGGAATCCATAGGCTGTGGATGACGTCTTCGCTGGTCACTGCAATTTCCACCGTCCGCCCTGCGGGAATGTGCAGTGTCCCATGGGTAAGCGGTGCTCCAGGAAGGTCGAGGTATGCGAACTGCCAGTTCCACCGTGTAGCGAGCGCCTCTATGCGAATGGTATCCGGCGACAAGCTGCCCCCGCCTCTCAAAAGATGCTCGCCTTGCCAGAAGGCGTAGAGCGTCAGAACGAACAGGATCGGCAACGGCAGCGCAATACCGCCGCCGCCGATCCAGGACTGCGCCGAGATCCTTCTGCCGAAACCTGGGACGAAAACGGTGGCCAGAAACAGGCCGATTACCAGAGAAAAGATGAGGAGCGACACGATCAGCATTACCCACCACAGTCGCGCGATGGAGGCGGCAGATGGACCGGCTGGTTCCAGCGCCGAGAGGTCACCCGTGCAGCCGGCTGCAATGCCCATCATCGCCACGATCGCGATTTTAGGGAACCATCGGCGGCAGGGCAGAATTGATCGCGGTAAAGGAGCATCGCGATGCACGAGACAGCCGATAGCACCAACCCGGTCATAGCCGAGGTTGCGGAAAAAGACGCAAGCTCTGCCGTCGCCGTCGCAGGCCACCCGCTGCATGCGATGAGCGTTCATTTTCCGATCGCGCTGGTGTTCGTCACCCTGGCTATTGACGTCCTGTTCTGGTGGTCGGCCGATCCATTTTGGCTCCGGGCGGGGCTTTGGTCCTCCGGTGGCGCCTTCTTCATGGGTATTGCCGCCGGTGCTGTCGGAACGGTCGAGCTTCTTTCGGTCGCAGGAATCAGAGAGCGTGCGGCAAGCTGGGCCCATGCGATAGCCGCCATGATGTTGATCGCACTCGCGGGGCTGAACTGGGGAATGCGCGTGACCGGCAGTGCCGAAGTCCTGCCCCACGGTCTTCTTGTTTCCGCTCTCTCGGCGGGCGTGACTGGAATGGCCGGTTGGCACGGTGGCAAGCTTATCTTCCATCATGGCGTGGGACTCATGGTATCGGCCAGGGACTGACCGCGCGGACGAGCCGCCGCAGCCCGCCGGGCTCGAACACGGCTAGCGCGGTTCCCGCGTCGATGGTCGGCTTTGCCAGAACCACAAACAGAATTGCCAGGATGACAGCGCTCGTGCCGCCTGTCGTCAACAGGAACTGCCACATGGGATACGTCTCTCCCTCACGAAACAACCTGATGATGACAAGGCCGGTGAGGACGTGGAAGGCAACCAGGACGGAAACGAAAAAGAGCTTTACTGAAAACCAGCCTGCATAGGTTTGCTGACCAAAAATCAAGATGGTCCCGGTCGCAATTGCGACGAATGCAGCAGGAGAGATAAGCGCGACGTAAGCGAAACGCACCATCATCTGTAGTCGGTAGAGCGCCTCGCTGTCCCTGACACTTGCCCGTTGAACGTACAATCCTGGTAAGCTGACGAGGCCGCCCGCCCATAACGCGATTGCCGCAATATGGAGAAGTTTGATGGCAATGATCATCGGTCGCCTCAAAGCAGTCCAGTGCAAAGCGGCCTACGTGTTAAGGTGGCGTCGTATGCGAGGGCACAGGGGTGCGTTGCATAACTTCGATACCAAGCAGACATAGGGCGACCGGTTGGCATGTCCAGGGGAGGACGACCGCCCTCCTCATGCCACCCTCGCTTTCAGCGGACAATTGCCGCTGAGATGCAGCTTGGCGCATTGGCCCGAGAATCGAACCCGAATTTCAGAGTTAGAGCGACCTTTGTGCGTCTGAAAAGACGCGCGGCGCTGTAGGCCGCCAGCACCCAAATGTGGCGGACGCTCGATGCGGCTGCGTTCGGCCGGCGCTATACGTATTCTCCCTCACGGGCCTTGCTCCATGCCAGGCTTTGCTCGCTTCCACCATGCGGCTCTTGGCCAGAATGCCTGTGAGTCAATCGGTCTCTTCCTCCCTCCCTTCCTCGATCGCTTCATCGGCCGCCTCGACATCCGACGGCTCTGGGCGCGGCTGCTCCTGCTCGGTCCGGGTAGCAGGTCGATGGCAGAGAGCGACGAAGAAGGGGAAGTGGTCCGATCCTATGTCTGCAGCGACGGCCACCTCGATCAGCCGGAATGAATCCTCGAAGAACACATGGTCCAGCGGCCAGCGGAGAAATGGCCAGTTCGCGTTGAAGGTCGCGTAAGGACCACGCCCGATGCGCGGATCTAGCAAGCCGCTGACCTCCTGAAAGAGGCTGTTTGTGCGCGACCAGGCGACGTCGTTCAGGTCGCCCGCGACGATGGCCGGCGCCGTTTCCATCCTGACTTCCCGTCCGACGATCATGAGTTCCGCGTCCCGTCGAGCGGTGTCCTGAAGCGGAGGTGGCTTCGGATGGAGGCCGTAAAGGTCGATCCTCGCGCCGGAGGGGAGCAGTAGCGCTGTTTTTATCGAAGGCACGTAGTCATCGATCAGGAACCGCACTTCCGGTCCGATCAATTCGAAACGGGAGAAGAGATGCATGCCGTATCCGTTTTCCTGCGGATGCGCGATCCCATACGGATGGCTTTCCTTCAACGGCGCTAGCTGGGTGTTCCACCGGGCATCGGTTTCAACAAGGACGAGGAGGTCCGGTCTAAGCCTGTCCACGAGAGAAAGGAGCGGTTCCGCGTTCCGATTCGACTGCAGGACATTCGCAACGAGGAGACGGATGCGCGAGTGCTGATCACAGTTCTCTGCCGCCATCGCCTCCGTAGCGACGATCGGCGTGTAAGGCAGGATTGCAAATATCTGCCAGCCAAGGGCTACCGTCAGTGCGACGGCGAAGGCTGCCGTTCGGAGTCGCCGGACGGGCAGCGAGAAGGGAACGGCGCCCAAAATCACCGCCAGAAGGACGGCGACCTGGATGCGCGGGAAATCCCAGATTCGAATCCACCACTCGTCGCTGGGAATGAAGGGAACGACCGTTGCGGCCACGCCCAACGCGCCCAAGCCGGTTACCGCCCAGCGTGCCATCACAAATTCGCCTCCCGTTGGAACCTCGTGCTGCATTTGCGGTTGGACACCGGAACCATCAGAAAGGAGAGAACCATGAATTGGGATCAGATCAAAGGAAAGTGGAAACAGTACAGGGGCAAGGCGAAGGAGCAGTGGGGCGACCTCACCGACAACGACCTAGACCGGGCTGAAGGGAACCGCGATCAACTCGCGGGCAGGATTCAGGAGAGATACGGGATCGCGAAAGATGAAGCTGAGCGCCAGGTGGACGACTGGTCGAGGCGGATGAGTTAACCCGCACGTTCTCTCCGTTGGTTACGTTTTGGCGAAGCCGTCGCATCAAAATGGCCGAAGTCGCGCCGGATCTCCAGGCGTGATTTGCAGATAAGTGACACGCCCCCTCTGGACCGGATTGTGGGGCGCCGCAGAACAGCGGTCGTCGACAGTTATCCCCGCACGCGTGCAAGCACGCGCTCGAGCGCATCCGTCAACGCCCTGCTTCCACCATCGCGGTCGAAATCCTCGAAAACCTGTTCGTTCAGGCCGCCCGGCGTCGAAAACTCGCGTCGGAGGGCATCGAGCGCGGTTTGGTCCGCTGCGGCCGCCTTCTGCGCCAGACTGGAAAAGAGCGGTGCCAGATAGGCGCGGGCCTTCTCCCGCGCCATGCCCTTCTCAGTCAGCCAGCCGGTTGCCCGCTCGAGAATGCCAAAATAGGTGCCCATCAGCGCGCTGGCGACTGCAAGCAGGTCGTATTCGTCCTTCGTTTCGCATTCGACGGCGCTGCCAAGGGCATCAAAGATGGCGGCAATTTCGTTGTTCGGTGGATAGATCGCGGTCACACCTTTGCAATCGGCGACGAAGGGCAGGGGAATGGCCTGGGTGAGTTGCACGTCTTCGCGAATCCAGCTCTTGAGCCCCGCTCGGTCGGTCGCGGCGACGACGCTGACGATCGTCTGGCCCCTTCGAAATGCCAGTTCCCTGATCACTTCTCCCGCGATCTGCGGCCGAATGGCGAGAAACAGGACGTCTGCCGCATCGACCACCTCCTGGTTGTTCGCCGCGATCCGCACCGAAGGAAACCGGCTCGCGAGCCGGGCTGCGATTTCCGCATTGCGCGGTGAAACAACGATCTCCGCGACGGCGAGAGCGGAGCCGACGATGCCGGTCACCATCGCCTCGGTAATAGCGCCTGTGCCGACGAACCCGATACGCATCTATTCGGCCGCCTTGCGCCGGCCAAGCGAGACGTCCGTCGTGTAATTCTCGCGCATGAAGTCAATGAAGTTCTGCTGGAACTGGCGCGTATGGGCGTGGGCCAGTTCGTCGGCGAGATCGACATTCTTCGCCCGTATCGCTTCCAGCATCAGGTTGTGCTCGTCGGTCAGAAGATAGCCCTCATGGGTTCGCTCCAGATACTCGAAGTGCAGGTGGAGCATGCGCTGGCCCTGGTTCAACAAACGCTCGTAGAAGGATGCAAGATAGGGGTTCTTGCCGGCACGGGCGATCGCCATGTGGAACTGCTTGTTGGCCTCCGACATCTGCAGGTGATTGTGGGTCTTGACGGCCGCTTCGAATTCCTTCTGCCGCCTGGCGATCGCCTTCAGGTCCGCCTCGGTGCGCAGCTCCGCCGCGAGGCGGGTGTTCATGCGCTGGGCGATGTCGAGCGCCTCGACATATTTCGGGAAGGTCGCGACCTCGATCGGGGCGACAATGGTGCTGCGGTTCGACAGCGTGACGACAAGGTCTTCGCCTGCGAGCCGGATCAGCGCCTCGCGCACCGGCGAGCGCGACATGTCGAAGCGTTCGGCGAGCGTGTTCTCATCGAGAAGCTGACCGGGAGAGAGGGTGAGCGCGAGGATATCGTTTCTAAGCGTCTCATAGACGCTCTTCCAGCCGGTGCCCTTGGCTCGCTTGGTTTCTGTTTCGTCAGACACTTATGTCCCTTTCCCATCATCCGGATGCATAAGGCCAGAATGCACCTCTCCAGACAATGTAGTTTTTTCGCTTGACAATGTCGACACAGAGACGACATAAATCTGCGTGTCGACACAAAGACGACACAAAATCAAGATCGGCTGAAGCCGACGAGAGGAACCGCGCGTCACGCGCACGTCAAACAGAGGAAATGACGATGCTTTCGAAGATGCTTTCGCCCGTGCTGCGGGCGCTGCCTGCGCTTGCCCTGATCACGGGCCTTTCAACCACCGCCGCTTCCGCAGAGACCGCCGAAGGCTATTGGCAGGGCGTGCAGAAGGCAGGCGTCCTTCGTTGCGGCGCGGCCGTCGCTCCGCCCTATGTCATGCGCGATCCGGCCTCGGGCGAATATTCCGGCTTCTTTGCGGATCTTTGCCGCGAGTTTGCCGACGCGCTGAAGGTCAAGCCGCAATTCGTCGACACCACCTGGGACAACATCGTCGCCGGCCTGCAGGCGGGCAAATGGGACCTGTCGCTCGCTCTGAACAGGACGCCGGCGCGCGCCATGGCCGTCCAGTTCTCCATCCCCGCCATGGAGTACCAGATATCGCTCGCCTACAATAAGGAGAACCCGAAGATCCCCGCCGGCGCGACGTCGGTTGCGGATATCGACAAGAAGGACGTAACCCTTGCGGTCATGTCGGGCACCGCCCAGGACAAGGCAATCTCCGCCGCGGTGAAGAATGCCACCATCCTGCGCCTGCCCGGCAATGACGAAACGCGCCTCGCCGTCGTCTCCAGGCGCGCGGATATTCTCGTCGATGCCTCCGACACCAACCAGCTCTTCCTGCAGTCGAACCCCGATTGGGCTGTCGCCCTGAACCCCGAGCCGGCACTGGCGAAGCAGGGCGTCGCTTTCGGTCTGCCGCATCAGCTTTCGGCCGCCGACGTCGAGGTGGTGAACATCTTCCTCGAAGAGAAGGTCGCGACCGGCCACGTGGACGAGCTGATCCGCAAGGCCGTCGATGAGGTGCTGAAAAGCGCGCAGTGACGCCAGCGCATCGGCCCGGAAATCGGACCTGATTTTCGGGAAGCTCGATGCGCAGAGTCGAAGAGTTACAGCGACCTTTGCGCGTTTGATAGGGCGCACGGCGCTGTAGCCGGGCCGGGCGTCCTCTGCCCGGCCACTCTCATCCCTTCTTTGGACCAGCGAGATCGGCGATGACCATGTCCTTCAGTGCCCCCCTTGTCAAAATACAGTCCCTTCACAAGAGCTACGGACCGCACATCCAGGTGCTCAAGGGGCTCGATATCGAGATGAAGCCCGGCGAAAGGGTCGTGGTCATCGGCCCGAGCGGCGGCGGCAAGAGCACCCTGCTGCGCGTGATGATGGGTCTCGAAAAGATCGACAGCGGCGCGATCAGCTTCGGCGGCAAGCCCTACATATCCTCCGAGGGAGCCGACAGGAAAACCGTCATCGACACAGAGGTGCGGCGCTCGATCGGCATGGTGTTCCAGCACTACACGCTGTTCCCGCATCTGAGCGTCATCCAGAATCTGATCCTGGCGCCCTGCAAGGTGCGTGGTGAGGCGAAGGCGAGCGCCACCAAGCGCGCCCAGGCGCTCCTCGAACGCTTTGGTCTCGGCGCCAAGGCCGGTGCCTATCCGGCGCAGCTCTCCGGCGGGCAGAAGCAGCGCGTGGCGATCGCCCGCGCGCTGATGCTCGATCCGAAACTGATGCTGTTCGACGAGGTGACGTCGGCGCTCGATCCCGAACTCGTCGCCGAGGTCGAGCAGGTGATCCTGCAGCTCGCCGCCCAGGACATGCCGATGATGATCGTCACCCATGACATGTGGTTTGCGAAGAACATCGCATCCCGCGTCATCTTCTGCGCCGGCGGCGTCGTCGCCGAGGAAGGGCCGCCGGAGCAGGTGCTCGGCTCTCCCAAGGAGGAGCGCACCCGCGAGTTCATCGATCGCGTCTTCCATATCCGGCACTAGGAGGGGAAGATGGATTATTCCTTCGATTTCCAGTCCGTCTCCTTCGGGCCGCTCTGGGATGGCCTGATCGTTACCCTTCAATTGACGATCGCCGCCAATCTCATCGGCATCGTGCTCGGCTTTCCGCTGGCGCTCCTGATCATGAGCCGCTTCGCACCGGCCCGGCTGCCGGCGATGCTCTTCGTCGAATTCTTCCGCTGCACGCCGGCGATCGTCCAGATCGTCTGGTTCTTCTACTGCGTACCGATGCTGTTCAACGTCTTTCTTGGTTCGATGACGATGGGCATCCTGGCGCTCGGCCTCAACCTGATGGCCTTCAACGCCGAGGCCTATCGCGCCGCGATCCAGGCCGTTCCGCGCGAACAGCTCGATGCCGGCATTGCGCTCGGCCTCAATCCGGTCCAGCGCACCCTCTACATCGTGCTGCCGACCGCGGTTCGTGCGTCGATCCCCGTGCTGCTGACCAACGGCATCGGCATCTTCCAGCAGAGCGCGCTGGTCGCCATCGTCGCCGTGCAGGACCTCATGTATCAGGCGAAGTCGCTTGCGACGGAGACCTATCGGCCGATCGAGACCTTTACCATTGTCGCGCTCATTTACTTCGCTGTTTCCTTCCCTGTCTCCCAGATCGTCGGCTATCTCGAACGCCGCCGCCAACTGATGATGAGCTGAGGAGAAGACCCATGACCCTCGACTTCTCCATCCTCCTTCGCTTCCAGGATGCGCTGGCGCTCGGCCTCTGGATGACGATCAAGCTGACGCTGATCTGCGTGGTGCTCGGCTGCAGCCTCGGTTTCGTGATCGGCCTCGCCCGGACGTCGCGCAGCACCCTGTTGCGAGCGGCCTCCAGCATTTATGTCGAATTCTTTCGCGGCACGCCGGTGCTCGTCCAGCTGTTCTGGATCTTCTTCTGCCTGCCGCTGATCCTCGGCGTCGAGCTCTCCAATCTTACCTCCGGCGTCATCGCGCTGACCCTCTATATGGGGGCGATCAGCAGCGAGACGTTCCGGGCTTCGCTCAAATCCATCGGACCCGAACAGCTCGATGCCTGCGTCGCGCTGGGCCTGCCGCGGCGTGTCCAGGTGACGAGCGTCGTTCTCCCGCAGGCGGTGCTCCGCGCCGTTCCGACGCTGCTGTCGAACTGCGTCAGCCTGTTCAAGGAAAGCGCGCTCGTCTCCGCCGTCGGCATGGCCGACCTGATGTTCGTCGGCCAGAACATTTCCAACAACACGGCGCGTCCCGTCGAGGTGTTAACCGTCGTCGCCCTCATCTATTTCGTCATCGCCTTTCCGCTCACCCGTGCCGTCACGCTGATCGAGCGGCGCGTACTCACGAAGCTCGCGATCTGATCCGAGCCGATTCTGAAAAGGAGACCCTTCATGAAACTCTCAGGCGTCATGCCCGCCCTCGTGACCCCCTTCGGCGCCAACAACAAGATCGACTTCAAGGCTTTCGAAAAACTCCTGGTGCATCTGCGCGACGCCGGCGTGACCGGCTGGGTGCCGAACGGTTCGACCGGTGAGTACTTCAGCCAGTCGACGGAAGAGCGCCGCGAGGTGCTGCAGTTCGTGAAGGATTTCGCCAAGCCGGGCGAAGCTCTGATCGCCGGTACCAACGCCCCCGCCACGCGCGAGGTGATCGAGCAGACTGCCATGGCCAAGGAAATCGGCTACGACACCGTCCTGCTGGCGCCGCCCTTCTATACCCGCCCGACACAAGCGGAACTCATCAAGCACTATGAAACCGTGCTTGCGGCGGTCGACGTCAAGCTGGTGCTCTACAGCTATCCGGCCAAGGACGGATCGGACATCAGTTTCGAGCTGATGGACCATTTTGCCGACGATCCGCGTGTAATCGGCATCAAGGAAAGTTCGGGCGTGCTGCAGCGCGCCATCGACATCGCCAGCCGTTACGAAGGGAAGATTCAGCTTGTCAGCGGCTCCGACGACATCGCGCTTGATTTCATGTTCTGGGGGGCCGAATCCTGGATCTGCGGACCGTCGAACTGCATGGCGAAAGCCTGCTGCGACCTCGACCGCACCCACAGAGCGGGCGATATCGGCAAGGCTCGCGAGATGATGAAGACGTTGTACCGCGCGATGAACATCCTTGAATCCGGCAAGTTCGTTCAGAAGATCAAGTACGGTTGCGAGCTGCAGGGGCTGCCGGTCGGCGAATGCCGCGCTCCTCTCGGACCGCTGACGGATGCGGAAAAGGCCGAGTTCCGCGCGGCGATGGAGCCGATCCTGAACTGGTAAGCCAGACGCGGGGCGGAGCGGCAAACGCGGTACCGCCCCGATAAATCCCGAAGACCTTCCTCACGGTTGCGGAGCCATTTCGATGCGTTTCAAAAAAATCCTGCCTGTCGTCGACTGCCACGCCGCAGAGAAAGTCGGCAATGCCATCGTTGGCGGGATCGGCCATCAACGATGAGTAATAACGAGGGTCCAGTCGCGGTCGTTGGTGCCGGTATCATCGGCACGACGATAGCCTACGAACTCCGACGCCGTGGAAGGGAAGTCGTGCTCATTGAGCGTCATCTCGACGGAAAGGGCGCCTCCTACGGCAACATGGCATCGATCGCGGTGACTGAATTCTTGCCCGCCTCGCGGCCGTCCGTCTGGGCGCAGATGCCGAAGTGGCTCCTCGATCCGCAAGGACCGGTGCGCATTCGACCTTCCTACATGCCGAAACTCACGCCCTGGTTTCTTCGGTTTCTGGAAGCGAGCCGCCCATCACGAGTCAAAGAGCTGGAGGCGGCAGGCGCGCGCCTATGTAGCCGCGTCTACGAAGATCTGATGCCTCTTCTGAACGCGGCAGGGCTGACCCACATGCTGAGCGAGGAGGGATGCCTCAGCCTCTACGCGGACGAGGACGAGTTCAGGGCGGATCGGGAGCATATCGAGGTTCTCGAACGGTTCGGCTTCCGCCACCAAGTCCTTGGCGGCGACGCCATCCGTGACCTCGAACCGGCATTGGCGCCGAAGATTGCCAAAGCGGTGCTCTTTCCGGACAACCGCTCCATCGTCGATCCGTACCGACTGCTCCTGAACCTGCGCGAGAAGTTTCTGGTGCTTGGCGGCAGGATCGAGCAGGGCGAGGTCGCCGGCTTCGAGCACGGCGACCGCATCAATACGGTTCGCCTTGCAGATGGTCGTTCGATCGACACATCGGACATCGTGCTTTGCGCCGGCGCCTATACCGGCAAGCTGTCGCGGCTCCTCGGCGAGCCGATCCCGCTCGAAACCGAGCGCGGCTATCACACCCAGATCATGGCGCCGGGCATCACGATGCGCCACTCGATCATCTGGCCGGCGCGCGCCTTCATGGTGACACCGATTGCCGGTGGCATCCGCGTCGGCGGCACGGTGGAAATGGCCGGCCTTGACGCCGCGCCGGATTACCGGCGGGCGAAAGTGCTCGTGAAGCGGGCGCAGGAGGCCCTGCCGAGCCTTCGGGCGGACGAACCGGCCGAGTGGATGGGCCATCGGCCAGCGCTTCCTGACACGGTGCCGATCATCGGCCCCTCCGCAAAGCACCGCGGTGTCTATTACGCCACGGGTCACGGGCATCTGGGCCTCACCTATGCCGCGACGACCGCGCGGCTGATCGGCGATCTCGTGAAGCGCGTCCAGCCGCCGATCGATCTCAAACCATACCGTGTGGAGCGGTTCTGACGTCAGGCCGATCGACGCACAGGAACGAATGGAGCGAACAATGCGCAGTGAACTCTACATCGATGGAAAGTGGGTAGCGCCGGTCAAGGGCGGAACCTTCGAGATCATCAATCCGGCGACCGAGGAAGTGATCCACAGGGCCGCGGCGGCGAGCGCCGAGGACGTCGACATTGCGGTCAAGGCGGCGCGCCGCGCCTTCGACGAGGACGGATGGCCGAAGCTTTCCGGCCGCCAGCGCGCCCGTTATCTCCGGGCGATCGCCGACGGCATTCGGGCCCGGCAGGCCGAGATCGCTCGTCTGGAAGTGATCGACAACGGCAAGCCGCTTCCGGAAGCGGACTGGGATATCGCCGATGCGGCCGGCTGCTTCGACTATTACGCCGGGCTCGCCGAACAGCTCGACAACAATCCGGAAGAGCCGATCGCGCTCGCCGATGCGCGCTTCACCTCCAAGGCAGTCAAGGAGCCGATCGGCGTCGCCGGCGCGATCATCCCGTGGAACTACCCACTGCTGATGGCGGCCTGGAAGGTTGCGCCGGCACTTGCTGCCGGCTGCACGGTCGTATTGAAGCCGGCCGAACTCACGTCGCTGACCGCGCTCGAGCTCGCGGCAATTGCCGACGAGGCGGGCCTGCCGCCGGGCGTTCTCAATATTGTCACCGGTGCCGGCTCCGTCGCCGGGCAGGCGATCATCGACCACAGACAAGTAGACAAGCTCGCCTTCACCGGCTCCGGTCCGGTGGGGTCGAAGATCATGGCTGCGGCCGCCCGCGACATCAAGCGCGTCAGCCTCGAACTCGGCGGCAAGTCGCCCTTCGTCGTCTTCGACGATGCGGATATCGACCAGGCGGTCGAATGGATCATGTTCGGCATCTTCTGGAACCAGGGGCAGGTCTGCTCGGCGACGTCGCGGGTCCTGGTGCAGGAGGGCATCTATGATCGTCTGTTGGCGCGGCTGGTCGAGGAGACAAAGAAGATCAAGATCGGTAATGGCCTGGAAGAGGGCGTGCTTCTCGGACCGCTGGTCTCGAAGCGCCAGTATGAGCAGGTCCTGGCGGCGATCGAGGCGGCGAAAGCCGCGGGTGCCACGGTCGCCTGCGGCGGCAGGCGGCCGGAAGGCTTCGACAAGGGCTATTATCTCGAGCCCACGGTCCTGACCAATGCTCCATTGGACAGTGACGCCTGGCGCGAGGAGATCTTCGGGCCTGTCCTTTGCATCCGGCCATTTGTGACCGAAGAGGAGGCGATCGAACTTGCCAATGATTCCCGCTTCGGCCTCGCTGCGGCAGTCATGTCGAAGGATGAAGTCCGCGCCGAGCGCGTGGCGGCGGCCTTCCGCGCCGGCATCGTCTGGATCAACTGCTCGCAGCCGACTTTCACGGAGTCACCCTGGGGCGGCTACAAGGAATCCGGCATCGGCCGCGAGCTCGGTCGCTGGGGTTTTGAAAACTATCTCGAGACGAAGCAGATCACCAAATACGTCAGCGAAGATCCCTGGGGCTGGTACATCAGATGAAAAGCGCCGTTTCCATGAAATGGGACCGTTCCCTCGATCTGCTCGAGGTTCATTGCCAGGGCGAGATCGGCAAGGTGATCGTCGGCGGCGCGCCGGAAATCCCCGGGGCGACCATGCTCGACAAGATGAACCATATCAATGAGGTCGACGACAGCCTCCGCCGCTTCGTCGCCTTCGAGCCGCGCGCCAGCGTCGCCATGTCGGTCAATCTCCTCGTCGCCCCGACAAGACCGGATGCCGATGCCGGCTTCATCGTCTTGCAGGCCGACCGCGCCCACCCGATGTCCGGCAGCAATTGCATCGGCGTCGTCACCGCTCTGCTTGAAAGCGGACGGGTCGCAATGCAGGAGCCGGAGACGATTGTCCGACTCGACACGCCCGCCGGGCTGATAGTCGCGCGCGCCGCCTGCCGGGACGGCCGCTGCCTGTCGGTCAGCCTCGACAACGTGCCGAGTTTCGCCGAGGCGCTCGACCGGGAGATCGAGACGCCGCGCTGGGGGCGCATCAAGGCCGATATCGCCTTCGGCGGCGTTTACTATGCGATCGTCGACGTCGACCAGATCGGCGTCGAAATCGCGCCGGTCCATGCGCGCTACCTGGCCGAAGCCGGAATCGAATTGAAGGCGCTCCTCGCTGAGCAGGTGGCGGTGAAGCATCCGGAGCTCCCCGGCATCGACGAGATCGCCTACGTGATGTTCCGCGGCCAAGAGCCGGACGGTGCCATCCGCACCTGCACGACGCTGAAGCCCGGCCGTGTGGATCGATCGCCCTGCGGAACCGGCAGCTCGGCGAACCTGGCGATACTGCATGCGCGCGGAAATATCTCGGTGGGTGATCGGCGGACGTCGCGCTCGATCATCGGCGGTGAGTTCATTGCCGAGGCGATCGGGGTCACCGAGGTGGGCGGCCGTCCCGCCGTTTTGCCGCGGATCACCGGACGCGGTTGGATCTACGGTCGCGAACAGCTCCGGATTTCCGATGAGGATCCGTTCAAGAACGGTTTTGCGCTCTCCGACACCTGGGGACCGCAGGTCGATAGGCTGGGCTGAAGGAGGAGAGCGATGCCGGCGAAATCTCTATCGGGCCTGAACGTTCTCGTTACCGGCGCTTCGGGCGGCATCGGCGCTGCCATCGTCGAGCGTCTGGCGGAAGAGGGCGCACGTCCGATCATCCACTACGGCCGCGACAGAGCCGGCGCCGAGGCGTTGCTTGCGCGGATTTCGGGCGAGGGGTGGATCGTCCAGGCGGACCTCTTAAAACCCGGCGGAGCCTTCGAGCTCTGGCGCGAGTCAGAAGCCGTGTCTGGCCGCATCCACGCACTCGTCAACAATGCCGGCATCCGCACCGAGATTTCGATCGACGCCGAGCCCGAAAACTGGCGAGACGCCTGGCAGAGGGAATTTCAGGTAAATTTCTTCGCGGCGGCCGATCTCTGCAAGGAGGCGCTCCGGCACTTCAAGGCGCATGGCGGCGGCCGGATCGTCAACATGGCGAGCCGCGCCGGCCAGCGCGGCTATGCGGCCGATGCAATGCCCTATGGCGCGACGAAAGCGGCGCTGATCAATCTCACCAAGTCGATCGCACGCAGTTTTGGCGCTGACGGCGTCGTGGCATTGGCGCTCGCCCCCGGCTGGGTTCGGACGGAGATGGCCGAGGACTTCGTCGAGAAATTCGGCAAGCAGGCGGCCGTCGCCGACATACCGATCGGCGAGATGGCGCAACCTTTGGAAATCGCCGAGCTTGTCGCCTTCGCGCTGCGTCCTTCGCAGCGGTCGCTCAACGGCGCGACGCTCGACGTCAATGGCGGTAGCCACATTCGATAGATATCGAGGAGGAAACATGAAAAGATTTGAAGGCAAAGTCGCGGTCGTTACCGGCGGAGGGGGCGGCATCGGGTCGGCGATCTCGCGCCGGCTGGCGGAAGAAGGCGCGCTGGTCGTTGTCTCCGACGTGAACGCCGGCGCAGCAAGCGACGTCGCCGCCGAAATCACGTCGACGGGCGGTTCCGCGATCGCCATCGCGGCCGACATTTCGCAAAAGGAGCCGTGTTTTGCTCTGATTGCCGAATCCTTCGACCGGAAGAAACGCATCGACATTCTCGTCAATAATGCCGGCATCAACCGGCGCGGCAACCTCCTGTCGCTGACGGACGACGATTGGCATACGAGCTTTGCCGTCAATCTCGATTCGATGTTCCATCTCTGCCGTGCTGCCATCCCGCACATGATCGAGGCCGGTGGAGGCGCAATCGTCAACACCGCCTCGCAATGGGGCCTTTATCCGGCTCCGAACCACATCGCCTACAACACCACGAAGGCAGCTGTTGCGGCCTTCACCCAGAACCTCGCCCGCGACTATGCCCCCTCCAGGATACGCGTGAACGCCGTCTGTCCCGGCGAAATCCACACGCCGATGCTCGAGGCCGGGGTGAAGCGATCGGGCAGGACCATTGCCGATCTCGACAGGCTCGTTCCTTTCGGCCGGATCGGAAAGCCGGAGGAGGTGGCGGCCCTCGTCGCCTTTCTCGCCTCCGACGAGGCGGCGTTCATGTGCGGCTCGCTCGTTGAGATCACCGGCGCCCAGGCGGCAGCCTGAGGGAGCGCCCGGTGCTACTTGCCGCTCCCGACTTGACGCCGAGGTCCCCGACAGCCGGTATGGGAAAGGGTCGGCCCGGCACCTCCGTCGACAATGATCTTGTGAAAAAATTGATACTAGGGCACAATTTTTGAATGCACCTGATGTGCGGAACTATCGCAAATCCGGTCGATTCCGGCCGGGCGATCGTTCGTGTGGGGGCGGCGTCGATGGGCCAGGGGTTCTTCCTTCTGTTCGCTGCGGTGTCCGTGATCACGGCCCTGACGGTGGTGCTGGCCCGCAATCCCATCCATAGCGCCTTGGCGCTGATGGCCTGTTTCCTGCAGATTTCCGCGATTTTCGTCCTGCTCGGCGCGCCCTTGCTCGCGGTCATCCAGATCTTCGTCTATGTCGGCGCGATCATGGTCCTGTTCCTGTTCGTGATCATGATGATCGACGTGCGTGAGGCGGTGCTGCAGCGCTTCGTGCCCGGCGGCAACCTGCCGGCCCTGGTGCTGCTCGGCCTGCTCGGCATCGAGATGCTGGCGCTCGTACTTTGGAGCGACCGGTTTTCGGCCACCGAGCCGGTTGCGGTGAGCAGCGGCGATGAGGTCCGCCAACTCGGCACGACGCTTTTTGCCGACTATCTGCTGCCGTTCGAGGTCGCCTCCGTGATCCTTCTGGCGGCCCTTGTCGGCGCCATCGTGCTGGCGCGCAGGGAGTCGGGCTGATGGTTCCGCTCTCCTGGTATATCCTGCTCGGAGTGGTCCTGTTCGTCGTCGGAGCGGCGGGCGTACTGCTCAGGCGGAACATACTTGTGGTGCTGATGTCGCTGGAGCTGCTGCTCAATTCCGTCAATATCAATTTCATCGCCTTCGGGCACTATCACGGCGATCTCCGCGGGCGGATCTTCGCGATCTTCGTCATTGCCATCACCGCGGCGGAGGTCGCCGTCGCCCTGGGCATCCTGGTCGCCCTCGTGAGGAACAAGTCCACCCTCAAGGTCGACGACGTGACCATGATGAAAGGATAGCGGCTTGGACCCCGTCCTATCGATCCGACCGCTCATCGCCATTGCCATTGCAGGCCTGGCCGCCCTCGCCATCCTCGTTTTGCACAAGCGGGAGAAGCTGCGCGACCTCGTTTCGCCCGTGGCCGCCCTCGCCATGTTCGTGACCGTCATGTCGATGGCGCCGACGGTGCTTTCGGGCGGGACCGTCGAATTGCGCCTGTTCGAAATCCTGCCTGGGGTCGACTTCGCCTTCCGCGCCGATGCGCTCGGCATGGTCTTCGCCACCGTCTCTTCGCTTCTGTGGATCATGGCCGCATTCTATTCGATCGGATATATGCGGCATTTGCACGAGCACGCGCAGACGCGGTTCTTCGCCTGTTTCGCCACAAGCCTCGCCGCAGCGGTCGGCGGCGCTTTCGCCGCCAACCTGTTCACGCTGGTCATATTCTACGAACTGCTCAGCCTCGTCACCTATCCACTCGTCTACCACCACGAGGACGAAGAGGCGTGGAAGGGAAGCCGCAAATATCTCGTCTATCTGATGGGCGCCTCCAAAAGCGCTCTTCTGGCCGCACTGGCGCTCACCTATCAAATAGCGGGCTCGCTCGATTTCCTGGCCGGCGGGCTGCTGTCCGCAGACGACGCCTCGGCGGCGCTGCTGACGGTCGTCTATTTCTGCTATCTCTTCGGCTTCGCCAAGGCGGCGGTCATGCCCCTGCACGCCTGGCTGCCGGCCGCAATGGTGGCGCCGACACCGGTCAGCGCGCTCCTGCATGCAGTGGCCGTCGTCAAGATGGGCGTCTTCTGCGTACTTCGGGTGGTGTTCCACGTTTTCGGCGTCGGGCTCGTCGGGGAGCTCGGCCTCGGCATCGCGACGGCCTATCTTGTGTCCTTCACCATCGTCGTCGCTTCGGTCTACGCGCTGACGCGGGACGACTTGAAGGCCAGGCTCGCCTATTCGACCGTCAGCCAGCTCTCCTATATCGTGCTCGGCGCGGTTCTGCTTTCGCCGATAGCGATCACCGGCGGCATCATCCATATCGCCGCGCATGCCTTCTCCAAGATCACGCTCTTCTTCTGCGCCGGCTCGATCTATTGCGCCTCGGGCAAGCGCAACATCAGCGACATGGCCGGCATCGGCCGCAGGCTGCCCTGGACCATGGGGGCGTTTTTCGTCGCTTCGCTCTCCATGATCGGCGTGCCGCCGACAGCGGGCTTCGTCAGCAAGTGGTATCTGGCGCAAGGATCGGTGCAGGCGGGGGAGATGGCGTTCCTCGCAGTGCTGCTGGTGAGCTCGGTGCTGAACGCCGCCTATTTCCTGCCGGTCAGCTATGTCGCCTTTTTCGGCGAAGCGGCCGCAGGGGAGGGCTCCGCGAGGGTCCGTGAAATACCGCTGGTCACGATTCCGCTGGTCGTGACCGCCATCCTGTCGGTGCTGATGGGCATCTTCCCCGGCTATTTTCTCACGCTTGCGGAGGGAGTGGTCCGATGATCAGGCGTGTGGTCGGCTTCTTTGGTGACAAGGAATATGCAGGGCAGCGCCGCCGGCTGTTCTATCTGATCCTCGTGCTGATCGTCGTCGCCGATTTCCTCGTGCCGCGCGAGCATGCCGAATTCCTCTGGGACCGTATCCCCGGCTGGTCGGCCCTTTACGGCTTCGGCTCCTGCGTCCTGCTCATCTTCGTTTCCAAATTCCTCGGCCATCGTGGGGGCCTGATGCGGCGAGAGGATTATTATGACTGATTTCATCCATCCGGCCCTCCTCTTCATTCTCGGCTCTCTGCCGATCCCCTTCTTCAGCGGACTGATCCGCAAGACCTATCTCGTGCTGATCCCGGCATTGGCGATCCTCGCCGTCGTCGCAATGTCCCCGGGCAGCTATGGCGAGGCGCAATTCATCGGACAGGACATTCTGGTTGCGAAGGTCGACAGGCTCAGCATCGTCTTCGCTACCGTCTTCACGATCATGGCGCTGATCGGCATGGTCTACGCACTGCATCTGCCGCGCGCCGGTCAGCACGTGGCCGCTTTCGTCTATGTCGGCAGCGCGCTCGGCGTGGTCTTCGCCGGCGACTACCTGACCCTCTATCTTTTCTGGGAGGGCATGGCCTTTGCCTCCGCCTACCTGATCTTCGCGGGACACGGAGACCGGGCAATCCGCGCCGCGTTCCGCTATCTCATGGTGCACGTCACCGGCGGCGTTGTCCTGCTCGGCGGTATCCTTCTCCACGGGGCGGCCACGGGCTCGCTGTCGTTCGGCCCGATCGCCGGGGCGGCGATCGACGGGGGCCTGGATCCCGGCGCCTATCTGATCCTTTGCGGTTTCCTGCTCAACGCGGCGGTGCCGCCGCTCAATGCCTGGCTGACCGACGCCTATCCGGAGGCGACCGTGACCGGCGCGGTGTTCCTGAGCGCCTTTACTACCAAGACGGCCATCTATGTACTGGCCCGGGTGTTTCCCGGTCTCGAACTTCTGGTATGGCTCGGCACCGCGATGGCGCTTTACGGCGTCATCTACGCGGTTCTGGAGAACGACTGTCGGCGGCTGCTCGCCTACCACATCGTCAGTCAGGTGGGCTACATGGTCGCGGGCGTCGGCATCGGCACCGAGCTCGCGGTGAACGGCGCTGCCAGCCATGCCTTCGCCCACATCCTTTATAAGGCGCTGCTGTTCATGGGGGCCGGCGCGGTGATCTACGTCACCGGCCGCCGCAAGCTTACCGAGCTCGGCGGACTCTACAGGACCATGCCGGTGACCGTGGCGCTCTACATGGTCGGCGCCTTTGCAATCTCGGCCTTTCCGTTCTTCTCCGGCTTCGTCACCAAGTCCATGGTGGTGGCGGCCGCCGGCGAGGATCACCGGGCGCTGGTGGTGCTGGCGCTGACCATGGCCTCGTCGGGAACCTTCCTGCACACGGGGCTCAAGCTTCCCTATTACATGTTCTTCGGCACCGACCGGGGGATTGAGGCGCGGGAGCCGCCCCGCAACATGCTGGTTGCCATGGGCATGGCAGCGGTCCTCTGCATCGCAATCGGGGTTTTCCCGGCGCCGCTTTACGCCCTTCTGCCCTATCCGGTCGACTTCGAGCCCTATACGGGCCAGCACGTTACCGAGAGCCTCGGCATTCTGATGTTCACGGCACTCGGCTTCGTCATTTTCCTCAGGGCTCTCGATCCGGAAAATACGATCAGCATCGACACCGACTGGTTCTACCGCAAGGGCGCGCGCTATTTCATGTGGTTCGCCGAAAGGCCGCTTGCGCGCTATGAGAAGGCGGTGAGCGACGTGTCCGAGACGGCGGTATTGCCCTTCCTGCACGGGTCGGCGCGCGCGGGGCTGCGGCTTGACCTTCATGGCGTCGATGGCGTGGTAAACGGCGTCGCCCATTCGATCTTCAGCGGCGGCGGCGTGCTCCGGCGGCTGCAAACCGGGCTCGTCACCCATTACGCGCTGGCAATGATCGCCGGCCTGATCGCGGCCATTCTCGTCTTCGCCGTGGTATGGCGGTAGGGGGTGCAATGGGATTTCCGCTTCTCAGCCTCATCATACTCACGCCGGCCGCCGGCGCAGCGGTGCTGATATTTCTGCGCGGCGACGATGCAGTGCGGTGGACGGCGCTCGGCGTTACCCTGGTCGACCTTGCGCTCACGGTGGTCCTGCTCGCCGGCTTTGATACCGCGACGCATGAGATGCAGTTTACCGAGGCGCGCCCCTGGGTGCCGGCGCTCGGGATCACCTATGCCCTTGGCGTCGACGGAATAAGCGCGCTCTTCGTATTCCTGACCGCGCTGCTGGGCTCGGTTTCGGTGCTTGCGTCCTGGGTTGCGATCGACCGCAGGGTGAAGGCATTTATGATCAGCTTGCTCGCCATGCAGGCGCTGATGCTGGGGGTCTTTTCAGCGCTCGACATGTTCCTCTTCTACGTCTGCTGGGAGGCGATGCTGATCCCGATGTATCTGATCATCGGGGTGTGGGGCGGCGAAGGCCGGGTTTATGCGGCGTTCAAGTTCTTCCTCTACACGCTGGCCGGCAGCCTCCTCTTCCTGGTCGGCGTGATCGTGCTCTATTTCCAGGGCGGCGAGACCTTCGACATGCTCGCGCTGATGCAGCAGGATCTGCCGTTCGAGGTACAGTCCTGGCTGTTCTTCGCTTTCCTGGTCGCCTTCGCCGTCAAGGTGCCGATGGTCCCGGTCCATACCTGGCTGCCGGACGCGCATGTGCAGGCGCCGACGGCTGGAAGCATCATTCTCGCCGGCGTGCTCTTGAAGATGGGCGCTTATGGATTCCTGCGGTTCTCGCTGCCGATGCTGCCGGAAGCCACGCTCTATTATTCGACGCTGATGCTGGCGATTTCGGCGCTTGCGATCGTCTATGGCGGCTTCCTGGCGCTGGCGCAGGACGATCTGAAGAAGCTGGTGGCCTATTCCAGCATCAGCCATATGGGTTTCGTGACACTCGGGATCTTCGCGCTGAACGCCCGCGGACTCGAGGGCAGCATCCTGCAGATGTTCAACCATGGCATAACGACGGGCGCGTTGTTCCTGTTCGTCGGCCTGATCTATGAGCGGACCCACACGCGCAGCATTGCGGAATATGGCGGACTTATGAAAGTGGCGCCGGTCTATACCGCCTTCCTTGCCCTGTTCACCCTCTCGTCGATGGCGCTGCCGGGAACGAATGCCTTCGTCGGCGAACTGCTGGTGCTTTCGGGCGCCTTCGGGGCGAATCTTGCCTTCGGCGCGGTCGCCATTCTGGGAGCGACGCTGAGCGCGGCCTATCTGCTCGGCATGTACAGGAAAGTCGCGCTCGGTCCTATCCGTGTCCACGCCGGGCCGACGCCGCGCGACGTGAACGCCCGCGAATTGGCGGCGATCCTGCCGCTTGCCGCTTTCGTGCTTTGGGTCGGGCTCTATCCCAAACCCTTCCTCGACATCATCGACACATCGGTGACGCATCTGCTGGTCGAGGTGCAAAGCAGGGGGAGGAGCCAATGAGCGCCGCCGTGCTCTACCAGTGGGTGCTGGCGAGCCTGCCCGAAATCGTGGTGGTCACCGGGGCGTGCATCCTGTTGATCGTCGGACAGCTCATCCGCAGGGGACAGGAGCATCTGATCGTCTGGGCTGCCGTTGCGGTCGTGATGATCGCTGCTTTGGCAACATTCCTGCTCGCCGGTGAGGTGCGGCCGGCCTATTCGGGCATGTTCATCGCCGACCGCTTCGCGGTCTTCTTCAAGTTCGTATTTTTCCTTGCTACCGTACTCACCTTCCTGCTGTCGCGGAAATATGCCGATATCGAGGGGATCGGGATCAGCGAATATTATGTGCTGCTGCTCTTATCGCTGTCGGGCATGATGATCATGGCCTCGGCGGCGGACCTCCTGTCGATTTATGTGGGCCTGGAACTGATGGTGCTCTGCACCTATGTGCTGACCGGTTTCCTGCGGCGGGAGCGGCGGTCGAACGAGGCAGCACTGAAATATGTGATCCTCGGCGCCGTCTCGACCGGCATGTTCCTTTACGGCGTTTCGCTGGTCTACGGGCTCACCGGCACGACGGCACTAGACGGGATGGCCGCGGCGGTGACCGGCGGCCCGCGCGACCCCGCGCTTCTGCTGGCGGTGGTCTTCATAGTCGCGGGGCTCGTCTTCAAGATCGGCGCGGTGCCGTTTCATATGTGGCTGCCGGACGTCTATGAAGGCGCGCCCACGACGGTCACGGCCTTCATGTCGGTGGCGCCCAAGGCCGCGGGCTTTGCGGTGATCCTCAGGGTATTCCTCAACCCGCTGGTCGCGGCCTCGGATGTCTGGATCATCGTCGCGGCGATCGGTGTCGTGACCATGGCGCTTGGCAGTTTTGCCGCGCTCGTGCAGGACAATTTCAAGCGGCTGCTTGCCTATTCCAGCATCGCACACGCCGGCTTTGCCATCTTCGGCTTGGTGGCCGGCGGCCCGGCCGGGATCGCCAGCGTCATGCTTTACCTGCTGATCTACGCGTTCATGACCCTCGGCATCTTTGCCGTTGTCGTGATGATGCGCAACGGCGACTTCTCCGGCGAGGCGATCCCGGACTATGCGGGCCTTGCCAAGTCGCATCCGGGGCTCGCGTTCCTGATGCTGCTTTATCTCTTCTCGCTGGCCGGCATTCCGCCGACGGCCGGGTTCTTCGCCAAGTTCTATGTTCTGGTCGCGCTCGTCGAGCAAGGCTTCGTCGCGCTCGCGGTGGTCGCGGTGCTCCTGAGCGCCGTCGCCGCCTATTTCTACATCCGGATTGTGATGGTGATCTATATGCGCGATCCGGATAGGTCCTTCGATCCGGCGCTGACGCCTTCGGTGCGCGCCACGCTCGCCCTGACCGCCGCCGGCACCATCGGAATCGGGCTGTTTCCCGCGTGGTTTCTGAGGCTTGCACAGACGTCGGTGTTCGGCGGCTAAGCAGGTTCACGCTACTCGACGAACTCGACGGTTACTCCCGGCTTGACCATGGCTGCCAGTTCCTCCGCGTCCCAGTTCGTCAGGCGAACGCATCCATGTGATCCGGCCTTGCCGATGAGGGACGGTTCAGGCGTGCCGTGAATCCCGTAGGTCGGCTGCGTCAGGTCGATCCACACGCTTCCCACCGGGTTGTTCGGCCCAGGAGACAGCGTCAGGCGCTCGCTGTTGTCGCCCTGCTGGAAGTTGACGCTGGGTTTGTAGACGTAAGGGGGCATCCGGGCGACTCCCTTGACTTTGTGGATGCCCGAGGGTGAAGGCGTTTCGTCGCTGCCAATCGTTGCGGGATAGGCGGTCAGCAGCGAACCGTCGCCCGCATACGCCAGGACTTGTCCCGCCCCCTTGCGAATCTCTATACGTTCGACCGAGCCCTCCTTGGCCAGCCCGGGCAGGACGACCGAAACCGTGTCCCCGACGGCAAAGGACGAGCCTGGATTAAGGGCCTTGAGAAGGTCGATGTCCATGTGAAAACGCTCGGACAGTTTCTCCGCTACGCTTGTATATTCAAGGCGGTCCATCTTGGCCTGCATCGAATAGTCTTCGGGAATGCTGTCGACGAGATTCTCGGCATCTTCGTCCGAAACGACATAGCTCCCGGCGCTGGCCGTGTCATCCGACAGCCGGGCGAGGACTTCTTTGTCCAGCTTTCCGTCGACGGGCAGACCTTGCATGGTTTCGAATGCCTTGACGGCTTTGGTGACATTGGCGCCGTCGTAGCCGTCGATCACGCCGGGAGATGAACCCGCGCGATCCAGGAGAACCTGGAGACGGATGATGGCCGGGTCCGGACGGGGAGAAACGCTGGACGGTCGCTCTGATCGGAAAGAGGAGATGGGAGCATTGTTGATGTCTTCCGGACGAAGCTCCTGAGCGCTTGCGGTCATGCAGAGAGCCAGCATCAGGGATGCGAAGGCCGAGATCATGTTCTTCATGAACATGAAATCTCTGGCGACCGAGCTTTGTTCCACCGCGCTGCTGCGTCTCTTTACTGTACGCGTCTGATAAAACGCGCGGCGCTGTAGCGGGACCACGCCCGTTGAACCCAGGTCTTGACAAGAACGTCAATGGAACCGACGCGGCGAGGTGCCGGCCTGAAGCCCGGACGGACTTTGGCCGGCCAGGATGCGTTCTACGAGATTGGCCGTTACTGGCGCCAGCGTCAGGCCAAGATGACCATGGCCGAAGGCATAGATGACGTCGTTGCCGTGCTTCGACGCGCCAATGACCGGGATCGAATCCGGCATGGACGGGCGGAAGCCGAGCCATTGGCGATCGGGTTTGCCGAGATCGGGGAATATCGCCTTCGCGCCGCGTTCGAGCAGCGCAATGCGTCGCGGATTGAGCGGCGCGGCGAGGCCGCCCAGTTCGACCGTGCCGGCGACGCGCAGACGTCCGGCCATCGGGACGAGGTAAAAACCGCGGGAGGTGGGACAGACCGGTCGGGAAAGAGGCGGGGTCTCGATATCGTATTCGACGTGATAGCCACGTTCGGTATCGAGCGGGACAGGATCGCCGGCCTGAGCCGCGAAGCGTCGCGAATAGGCGCCGGCAGCGACGATGATGCAGCGGGCGCGGCGGCGCCTGCCGTCCGCGCATGAGACATGAACGCCTCCGGTCTCGCGGGCGATTGCCGTCGCCTCCGTGCGGATGATCTCGACGCCGGCCGCCTTCACCGCCTCGGTCAACCGCCGCATCATGGCGGCGGGATCGGTCAGGTTGACAGCATCCGGGAAGAGAACGCCGCCGCCCTCGAAAAGGGGAAGAGCGGGCTCGAGCCGGCGCACATCCTCCGGTGAAAGTGTCTCCTGCGCAATGCCGAACCGCTTCCGCACGGCGATATCGCCCGCCGCACCGGCAAGGGTCGCGGGATTGTCGTAAAGATAGAGGCAGCCGTTTTGCCGAAGGAGATCCTCTGCCCCGATTTCGGTGGCGAGATTGCGCCAGGCGGATAGCGAATCCGCGAGCAGGGCGGCGATGACGGCGGCATTGCGTGCCGCATTGCCGGGCAGGGATTGCCAGGCGAACCGGAGTAGCCACGGCATGAGGGCGGGTATCGCGGTACGCCGTATCGCCAGCGGGCTGTCGCGATCGATCAGGAGTCGCGGCAGGTTTTTCAGGACCGAAGGCGTGCCGACGGGCATGACGGCATAATTGGCGATCGTCCCGGCATTGCCGTAGGATGCGCCGGAGCCGAGCTCGTTCGGGTCGAGGATTGCGATATCGCGTCCGTTCGCGGCGAGTTGCAGCGCCGTGGCGAGGCCGACGACGCCTGCGCCGATAATGATGATCTCGCGCTGCTTCGTCTCGGACATCGGCGTCAGATCATCGTATCGAAAAGGCGGCGCCCGCCCGACAGGACTTCACGCAAGGCCTCGAGCGCATGGCGAAGGCTTTCGCGCGACCGGGCGGCACCGACATTGATGCGGACGGCATGGGCGATGGAGTCCCGGCCGACCGCGAAGACCTCGCCCGCGAGCACGCCGACGCCCACCTGGCCTGCGGCACGCGCGAAAGCATTTCCATGCCAGGGGTCGGGAAGCTGCAGCCAGAAATGGGTGGCAACGTCGTCGGTCATGAAGTCGAAGTCGGACAGCACCTCGCGCACGATCGCCTGTCGTGCGACGAATTCGGCACGCTGCCCGGCGATCACGCTCGAGACCAGTCCGTCCTCGATCATCCGGGTCGCCACGAGCGCGTTCAGCGGGCTGGTACTCCAGCAATTGATCCGCAGCATGGCGGCGATATCGCTGACCATGGGTTTGGGTGCGATGACGGCACCAAGGCGAAGACCCGGCGCCACGCATTTCGACAGGCCTCCGACATGGATAGTGATGTCGGGATCCGACAGCACGAAGGCGGGCGGCGCATCCTCCTTCAGTGGACGATAGACATCGTCCTCGATGATCAGCAGCCGGTGCTTGCGGGCGATCGCGGCGAGTTGGGCCCGCCGCTCGGCAGCAAGCGTGATGGTGGTGGGGTTGTGCAGGGTCGGCACGAGGAAGACGGCACTCGGATTGTGCGCGACGCAGGCCTCCTCGAATGCGTCCGGTCGCATGCCGCCGGCATCCATGGCGACCGGCCGCAAGGTCAGGTCCAGCGAGCGGCAGAGCGCTCCGATCCCCTGATAGGTAATGGCGTCGGCCAGAATGCTGTCGCCCGGCCGGGCGAAGGCACCAAGCACGCAGGCCAGCCCATGCTGCGCGCCATTGGTCATGATGATCTGCGCCGGGTCGTTCGTGCCGGAAACTGGCGCCAACCAGGCGGCGAGCGCCTCACGCGCCCATGCCGGCCCTTCGGGCGCGTGGAAATCCTGAAGCGCCGGGTAGCGCCGGTCACCGGCCAGGTGCGGCATCAGAGCCGTGAGCGCTTCGAGATAGCCCGCCGTGGCGGGGCGGTTTACCGAAAGATCGATGAAACCCTGCTCCTCGACCGGCGAGGACTTGAAGCTCGCAGTGATCGACGGATCGGCAATGATCGAGCCGCGCCCCGGTCGGCTTTCGACCAGACCGCGCTGCTGCAGGTCGGCGAAGGCACGCGTGACCGTGGTCAGATTGACGCCTGCCATGCGGGCGATGTCGCGCTGCGGCGGCAGCCGGTCGCCGATCGCAAGCCGTCCCTCACTAATCTCGCTTGCGATACGGTCGGCGATCTGTCGGTAGATGGGCACATCGCCGGGCGCAAATTTGAGTTTTTCGAACATCGTTCGTCAGAAACCTTCTCCCAGTTTGTGTGAGTTGTGCCATATGTCATCTGTTCATGCAACGTCATACAACAATTGCGTTTCGAGCTGATTTCCGAGAGGTTTTCGCATGCTCGGCATGAAATCAATCGCTTCCCCCGATTGACGATCGGACAAATACAGTGTTAGCTCTAAGGAAAATACGGATTGTATGATCATACAACAAGGGGTTCAATCGTTCGGTCGGCTGGTCTGCCGGCCACGCAAACGGAGGAGTAAACATGATGCTTGATGCCAAGAAACCGTCTGTGCGGGTTTTGTCCGTTGCCGCGGCGTTGATGTTCGCCAGCGTCGCGCAAGCCGAAACGCTAGGGCTGTCGACGCTGAAGCAGCCCGGGTCCGAGGGCGAGGCGGCCGCTCTCAAATTCGCCAAGCTCGTCGCGGAGCGGACGGAGGGGCGGATCGAGGTAAAGGTCTACCCGGCCAGCCAGCTCGGGGACTGGACCGAGGTTTACGAGCAGGTCATGCAGGGTGCGGTGGACATGGCCATGCAGCCGCTGGCAACCGCCGACGACAAGCGCTTGGCAATTACCTGGTTCCCTTATGCCTTCACCAATTACGAAACGGCCAAGGCATCGCTGTCGCCGGGCGGCGCAGTGTTCAAGATCGTCAATGAGGCCATCTCCGCCAAGGGGCTGACGCCGCTCGGCGTCTATGGCGAAGGCATGGGTGGCGCGGGCTTCGCCAAGGCCGTCGAGAATCCGGCCGATCCAGATGCCAAGCATAATCTCAAGGTCCGCGTCTGGCCGGGCGGCACCACGCACAAGGTGCTTCTGGAGCGCTTCGGCTACAACACTGCGACCCTGCCATGGGCTGAACTCTATACCGGCATGCAGACGGGCGTCGTCGACGGCCAAATCGGTGGCACGGCGAACATGGCGCTGGAATCCTTCAAGGATATTACCAGGACTTGGATCCAGTACAACGACCATTTCGAGGGCGACTGGTTCATCGTCAATTCGGATCGCTACGCAGCGCTGCCCGAGGCGGACCAGAAGATTCTCCTCGACGCCGCGCAGGAGGTCAGCGCCGAGCGCTTCGAGCAGGTGAAGGCGGCGGATGCCAAGGCGCTCGATACGATGCGGGCCGCCGGCATCGACGTCGTGACCTTCGACGATGCGACTCTGGATAAACTCGCGGCAATCGCACGCAAGGACGTCTGGCCGCAGATTGCCGGCGAACTCGGCCAGGAAACGCTCGACCAGCTCAAGGCCTCGCTCGGCATGTGATACGCATAGGGCCCGCCCCGCGCGCGGCGGGCCCGTATCTTCGCGGGTCCTACGGGGGAGGCAGACTGATGAAGGAAGACGACGCCAGCGTCGCCGTTGCCGTGCCCGGCAGCATCCATGGCGGCGTGAACACGCCCGCATTTCTGTCCGGCTTCGGCTTGAAGCTGTGGACCGCCAAGCTGAAACTTCAGCGCTTCATGCTGCTTGCTTGCGGCGCTGTGGTGACCGCTTTGATCACGGTGCAGGTCTTCACGCGCTATGTGCTCGGCATCTCAATCTTCGGCATCGAGGAGCTTGCGAGCTTTGTCGCGGTGTACATGTATTTCATCGGCGCTGCGCATGGCGCCTGGGAGCGCGGCCACATCTCGGCAAGCCTCGTCGAGCTCGTCGTGCCCGAAGGGCATGTCAGGCACGCGATCGCGCTTGTCGCCAGCGCCATCACCGTCGTCCTCTGCGGCTGGATGAGCCTGTGGGCCTGGCAATATCTCGCCTTTACCTTGAAGCGCGGCACCATGTCCCTCGAGGTCGGTATCCACATGGGTTGGGTGCACGGCATCATGCCGGCCTGCCTGTCGCTGATGACGCTCTATTTCGCCGTCGAATTGCTTGAAAATTGCACCCGCATGTTCAAGGGCAGCCCGAAATGAACAGTCTGATCGTCCTCGATGCCCTGCTCTTGACCGTGCTTCTCGTCATCGGCGTTCCCGTCCCGCTCTGCTTTGCCGGTGCCGTGCTCGTGCTGATGCTGTTCGGCGACCTCGGGGCGGCGACCTTCCTCATTGGCGCGGGTTATTCGAAGATGTCGTCGCTCGTGATCATCGCCATTCCGCTCTACATCCTGGCTGGCGGCATCATGAGCCAGGGCGGCATCGCGACGCGGCTGGTCATCCTCGCCGATTCCGTCTTCGGGCGCATGCGCGGCGGCCTCGGCATCGTAGTCATCATGGCGACGGCCGTATTCGGCGCCATCTCGGGCATGGCCTCGTCCGCCGTGGCGGCGATCGGCACGATCATGATCCCGCGCATGGAAGAGCGAGGATACAGTCGCGGCTATGCGACCGCGCTTGTCTCCGCCTCGGCTGTGCTGGCTCTGCTCATCCCACCGAGCGCCTCGATGATCCTGTTCGGTTGGGTGACGGGAACCTCGATCCTCGCCTGCTTCCTGGCGCCCGTGGTGCCCGGTCTTCTATTGTGTGGCCTGCTCGCCTTCTGGAATTTCACCTTGACGCGCAACATGCCGATCTCCGTTCCGCCGCCTCTTCCGGCACGGGCGGTCGCGCGCGAGGTGGCGCTGTGCACGAAGAAGGCGGCCTTCGGGCTTGCCATGCCCTTGATCATCCTCGGCTTCATCTATGGCGGCGTGACCACGCCGACGGAGGCGGCCGCCGTTGCCGTGGTCTACGCCATCCCCGTTTCGATCTATCTCTACAAGGACATAGGCTGGCGGGATCTCGGTGAGGTCTTCTGGCGGGCCGGGCAGACGACCGGCGTACTTCTCGTGCTCATCTTCTTCGCGGCCATGCTCGCCCGCGTCTGGACGCTGGAAAATGTTCCCCAGCAGATTCTCGACGGCTTCATGAATGTCAGCGACAACCCGATCGTGCTGCTGCTGCTCGCCAATCTCTTCCTGATGGTCATCGGCATGTTCATGGAGGACGTCAGCGGCATCCTGCTGGCCTCGCCCCTGCTCATGCCGGTCATGCAGCAGGCCGGTGTCGACCCGGTCCAGTTCGCGGCGATCATCGCAACCAATCTCGGCATGGGGCTGATCACGCCGCCGACGGCGCCGATCCTCTATTTTGCGGCGCTGATCGGCAAGACGCCGCTTGGCCCGATGCTGAAGCCCACCCTGGTTTTCGTCTTTCTTGCCTATCTTCCCGTGGTGCTTCTGACGACCTTCGTGCCCGAGCTTTCGCTTGCCCTGCCGCGGCTCGTTCTGGGGGTCCCATGAGGCGTCGGGGCCACGTCCGATACCCGCATAGAGGTGCAGGCGCTGCCGCCGATCAGGTGGCGATGGGCAAGACAAGCTCGAATCTGGTGCCTCGGCTATTGGTATCCACGAGCCTGATCGCGCCGCCATGAGAGGCGAGCATGGCTTGCGTGATCGCGAGACCCATTCCGGTACCGCCGCTCTCACGGCGGGTCGAGAAAAACGGCTGAAATATGAGGTCGCGATTGCCTTCTGCAATCCCCGCGCCATCGTCGACGACGAACAGGGCGAGGGTGCGCTCTCCACATGAGGCAGCGAGCCCGAGCCTGGAAGCCCCATGTTGGTCGGCATTTTCCGCGATGTTGGCGAGCGCGATCGCCAGGGCTTCACGAGGCAGGGCAATGGGGGTCTCGACATCGCCTGAACTTGTGACCTCGAGTCCTCGGAACCGCCTACTGAGTTCGGCCGCGACCTCGGCGACAGTGGTCTGGCCCTTCATCGCCGGAAGCTCGGCCCGTGCGAGCTCCCGCAGTCGGACAAGCAAGCGATCGAGCCTTTCGGCATCGGCAAGGATATTCTCGAGGAAGCGGCGGCTTTGCGCTCTTGACATGGGCGCTTCCGTGTCATCATCAATCAGAAGCTCGGCGGCGCCCCTGATCGCCGTTAACGGCGATTTCAATTCGTGGCACACATGGGCCGCGAAGGAATGCACATAGTCGGAGCGGTCGACCAGTTCGCTGGCCAAATCGAGAAAGCTTTGCGACAGAGTGGCGATCTCACGCGTGCCGTATCGCTCCAGCGGCTTCAGCGCCGCACGTCCACCGCGTGCGATTTCTTCAGTTCGGCCGATCAAGGCTTCGATCGGCCCGGTGACGCTGCGCGTCAGCACGTAGGCGACACCCAGGGTGAACACCAGGGCGATGACCAGAGCGCCGGCCTCCGTTGCGGCAAGGGTGTCGGTGTCATTCTCGACGGCACGAAACCATATGAGGATCGTGCCAGGCAGCGCCATTACCGCAAGCAGGACCGAATAGACGATCAAAGCCAGCGTCGGTCGCCATTTCCGCCTGATCCTGGGGGCCCGCGTCATGCATCGGACCCAGGTTCTGCAGCAAGCTTGAAACCGACGCCATGGACAGTTGCAACGATGCTTGTGCATCCGGCCTTGGCGAACTTCGCCCGGATGTTCCGGATATGGCTGTCGATGGTGCGGTCGGCGACATGAATGCCGGCGCCATAAGCGGCCGCCATCAGTTGCTCCCTGGCGAACACCATGCCTGGCCGGGCAAGCATGGCCGCGAGAATGGAAAACTCGACGGCGGTCAGGCCGATCTCGACACCGCCATAGGCGACAGATCTTCCATCACGGTCGAGCCGCACGGGACCTCGGCTCAGAGACGATTGCTGCTCGCCTCCGCCCGCCCGTTTCAGGATGGCCTTCACGCGCGCCACCAGTTCTCGCGGGCTGAAGGGCTTGGTCACGTAGTCGTCGCCGCCGATCTCCAGCCCGATGACCTTGTCGATTTCATCGTCGCGCGCGGAGAGAAACAGGATCGGCAAGGCCGACACCGCGCGGATGCGGCGGCAGACCTCCAAGCCGTCGATTTCCGGCATACCGATGTCGAGAATCGCGAGATCGATGTTTCCCCGATGAAACGCCATCATCGCTTCCGTTCCGTTCCTTGCCGCGACCGGGTTCATGCCGGCACGCTCGACCGCAAAGCAAATCACGTCGCGAATATGGGGCTCGTCATCGACGACCAGGATACGTGACACGGGTCTTGGTCCTGTCAAAACTCTTGCGGATCGTTCTTAGCGCCCTCTGCCGCCCATGCAAAGTTTTTGTGCCCGGAAAGGTAGCGGCGAAGCCGATGGGTACGGAAGCTCCAGCTTCGCCAGTTGCTTTCGGATGCAAGAGCGTCAGCTTCAAGGCGGGTTCTCACAGAAAGCGCGCCAGCCGTTTCGTCGGCAGCTTGCGCGAGCGCCGCAATATAGGTGTCGAGCGCTGGAACGGCGGCAGGGCCAAGGGAGTACACGTAATCCAGGTCCAGAGGCATGCCCTCCCCGGCAAGCGCGCGGCTATGCTCCACGTTGAAGCGTGCGATCAACGCGGGAAAGTCTGTGAAAGCGCAGACATAGAGCGTCGCAGCGAGAACTGTCAGATTCATGGCGATCAGCCATTCGTTGGACCGGCGCAGCAGGATACGCAGAAGGATCAGCGCGAGACCGACCGCAACGAGGCCCATCCAAATGCCCGCCGCCACCCGCAACTCAGTCAAGGAGTAGGCTTCAACATAGAGATCGAGTCTCAGGATCGAAGAAATGCAGAGCAGGATGTTTTGGCCGATCCAAGCATGGACGAGCCCGCGGATCACCGGGCTCTTCTCGCCTGGCCCCTTACTGCGCATGGCGACGAGGACGAATGCACCGGCGAGCAGGGCCGTCACGATGAGGGGATAGGCGCCGCGATGGGCATATTCCGCATGCGTCATTCCGTCCGGAAGATCCGCTCCGCCCCAAAGATAGACAAGGTCAAGCGTTGTCTGGACCGCGAACAAGGCGTTGAAGATCAGCAGCGACCGGAAAACGGCAGCTTGCCCGAAAAGATTGTCACCGAAAGCTTTGCAACCGGTTTCGCCTCGCGCGGCCCTTCTGCGGCGCCGGGTGAGGCGGGGCCGCAGGAGTGCCCAGACGGTCGTCGCGGCCACAAGCCAGAAGGCCAGACGCCAAGGATGGAGCAAAGCAAGGATTGCGGCGAAGTCGATATTCGAAAGGACTTGCTCGATCAGAGGATTGGCAAACGACAAGAGGGTGAGAAATACCAGTGTGAACAGCCCCGGAACGAGCCAGCCGATAAATTTCGGGACGATCTTGGCAGCCTGGCGATGCGAGGCGCGATCGGCCCGCGATTTGTTCCAGTCTCCGGCGAGCCGCATGGGAGCCGCAAGTGCAAAGCGCAAGAGAACGGAAGGAAGCGCGGTAAGGCGCTGCGGCATGAGCCTCGATCGGGCCAGGGCCGCGACCGCAATACCGAAAGCCGCTAAAAAGGCGCCTGGTATCGACGGTGATTCCAGGAGCGGGACGGACGCGACGAAAGCGACCGCCGCTAGGGCGACGGCCGACCGTAACGCAAGTGGCTTCGAGGCTGAAAGCAGGACGCCGGCCGTCACGGCGATGGCGAACAGGAACATGTTGATGCCGAGCGGTTGCTGGAAGAACAGGGCATCGGCGGACGCCACGAGAGTCAGCAGGACGAACATATTGCCGTTCCTTCGGCCGGTCTGCTGCTGAACCACAGCGCCATCTGTCGTTGTCATCGGCAGTTTTCTCCTTGGTGAACATCTGTCCGCGCTCGCAGCCGGAGGCACGCGCCTGCAGCTTGTTTCCAACGTCAGCCACCATCCGTCTTGACGGAGGCCATCTGGAATTGGGTGGGAGGGAGAGGAAGGGAGTTCGAAGCGGGTCATGGCGACAGGATGTCGCCGGAATTTGCAGATTCCGTGCAGGGTCTTGGGAGTTATTCAGGAGCGCACGCCGCACGAGGCGCTGTTCGGGAGCGCCGACCACCGCGGCTCCCATGTCGGGGTGTTGCGAACAAGCCTTCGGGGGCCGTGCTCCAATTCAACCTGCCTTCGATCCGGACGAACGCGCCCCGGAGGGAGGAAGCCGGCGCACCCGCCCGAGAACCGGGCCCGACTTCCGGAAAGACGGACGCTTGGAGGCCAGCGCATCGCCTCATCAGCGAGCGTTATCGGTCATCCTTGCCGCCGCTCCCGCGCCGCTGTCCTGTCGACGCTCCCGCCATGGTTGGTCTCCCGGCAATCGGAGCCTCACGCACCGTCGAGTTGCACGTTGGAGAGTTGCAGCCAAGGCGGATTGTCGGCGTACATCTCGCGAATGAGTTGCTTGATCTCTTCGATCCTGCCTTTCGCATCGTCGCGCCGGAAGCTCATGATGATCGGCGACGTGGCGTTCTCGTCCTTGATAGTGCGATAGCACACGTCGTCGGGCCTTTGCCGCTGCGACGCCGCAGGAATGACGCACAGGCTCATCCCGGCCGCCACGATGCCCAATGCGGTCTGAATTTCGCGAACCTCTTCCACGCTGCCAGGCGAAATGCCCTGTTCGCTCAGCATGTTGAGGATCTCGTCGGCAAAGCTCGGCCGCGGCGCCGACGGATAGATGATCAGCGGTTCGCCCTCCAGTTCGGAAAGCGCGATCGGATCGGCGGAGAGCGATTTCGGATGCCCCTTGGGGAAAGCGACGACCAGTCGCTCCTCGCGCAGAGTCAGTCTTTCGACCTCCCTGTCGTTGAAGCGAACCCGGCCAAAGCCGAGATCGATCCGCCTCTCCTTGAGAGCGGTGACCTGCTCGGTCGACATCATTTCCCTGATCTCGATGTCGAGATCAGGCCAGCGCATGTGCATGCGGCGGACGAGGTCCGGGATGCCGCCGTAAAGGGTCGAGCCGACGCACCCGATGACGTAACGCTCCCGTTTCGACAAGCCGATCTTGCGCGTCTGCTCGCGCATGTGCTCGATCCGGGCCATGATCTGCCCGGACTGCTCGTAGAAGAAGCGCCCGGCCTCCGTCAGATCCAGCGGGCGACTCGACCGGTCGATGAGCAGGACGCCAAGCTCGTCTTCCAATTGCTGGATCTGCCGGCTGAGGGGCGGCTGTGCGATATGCAGGTTTTCCGCGGCGCGCGAGAAGTTTCGCTCGCGCGCGACGGCAAGGAAATAGCGAAGCTGCCTCAGCTCCATCATTATACCTTTCAGGTATCAAACCCAACTTATTTAGTTTTGGACGGATTTTAAAGTGGACGCTAATTTCCTCGCAATCAAGGGAGGAAAGCCGGGTGTCTACGGAAATCCGCATCAGTGTGATCGAGACAATTATACTTGACCTGCCCACCATCCGGCCGCATCGGCTGTCGATGGTGACCATGAACCGGCAGAGCATGACGATCGTCCGCGTCCGCTGCTCCGACGGCTTCGAGGGGCTGGGAGAGGGGACGACGATCGGCGGCCTCGCCTACGGACCAGAAAGTCCGGAAGGCATGAAGTTGACGATCGACGAGTATATCGCCCCGCTGCTGATCGGCCGTGACGCAACGCGCATCCAGGCCGCCATGGACGCGGTCGTAAAAGCGGTAAAGGGAAATCATTTCGCCAAATGCGCGGTCGAGGCGGCGCTCATTGATTGCCATGCGCGCCGTCTTGGTCTGCCGATGTCGGAACTGCTCGGCGGGCGGCGGCGCGACAGCCTGCCGATCGCCTGGACGCTCGCCTCCGGCGACACCGCCAAGGACATCGACGAGGCGCAAGCCATGCTCGACCGGCGGCGCCACAAGGACTTCAAATTGAAGATCGGCGTCAAATCGATCGAAGAGGATATCCGCCATGTGGGCGCCATCCGCAAGGCGCTGCCGGACATGGCCTCCATCCGGGTCGACGTGAACATGGCGTGGCGGGAGCGGGAGGCGCGCAATGCAATTGCGGCTCTGGCCGATGCCGGCTGCGTGCTCGTGGAGCAGCCGGTGCAGGGAATCTCAGCGCTCGCCCGGCTTCGCCGGATTTCCCCGGTCTCCATTATGGCGGACGAGGTCCTGGTCGGACCTGAAAGCGCGCTCGAGGCGGCTACCGCGCGAGCTGCCGACGTGTTCTCGATCAAGATCGAGCAGGCGGGAGGGTTGTATGCTGCCGCCCGGGTGATTGCCATCGCGGAAGCCGCAGGCGTCAGCATCTATGGCGGCACCATGCTGGAGGGGCCGATCGGCACGATCGCCGCCTCTCAGTTGATGGCAGGCGTCAAGGAACTGGAATGGGGCACCGAGTTCTTCGGCCCCCTGCTTTTGACCGAGGAGATCCTGGAGGCGCCGCTTCGCTTCGAGAACTTCGAACTGCAATTGCCAAAGGGACCCGGGCTCGGCGTGGCGCTTTCCGAAGAAGCCGTCGATCGCTTCCGCAGGGACGGCAAGCACGCCTCGGCCTTGCGTGTGGTGGGGTAAGATCATGCTGTTTCATGTCGAGATGACCGTCAGTCTGCCGCATGATCTGTCCTCGGACGTCGTTGCGGAACTCAAGGCCACGGAACGCGAGCGCGCGCAGGAACTGCAGCGTTCCGGCAAATGGCGCCACCTGTGGCGGGTAGCCGGGCGCTACGCGAATGTGAGTATTTTCGATGTGAGTGGGCCAGCCGAGTTACACGAGGTTCTGTCCACCTTGCCGCTTTTTCCCTTCATGGACGTCAAGGTGGCGCCGCTCTGCCGGCACCCCTCGTCGATCCGCGAGGACGACATCTAGAACCTTTCAGCGGTGCTTCCGGGAGGACGGGAACCGCGCATTTCAAAGCCATCCGAGGAGGAATGAACATGAACGTGAAGATTTTCGACAGGCCGGACATTCAGGACTTTCTGAAGGTCCTCAGCGGTCTGGACAAGGCTGGCGGCAACCCCCGCGTCAAGCAGATCGTCCACCGCATCGTGTCCGACCTTTTCAGGGCGATCGACGATCTCGCCATCACGCCCGACGAATACTGGGCCGGCATCGCCTGGCTCAATGATCTCGGCGCCGCCTGCCAGGCGGGCCTGATCTCCCCCGGCCTCGGCCTCGACCATTTCCTCGACGAACGTCTCGACGCGATCGACGAGGCACTCGGCATCGAAAACCCGACCCCGCGCACCATCGAAGGTCCGCTCTACGTGGCCGGTGCGCCGGTGTCGCACGGCTTCGCCCGTCTTGACGACGGTGCCGACGAAAACGGCCATACGCTCATCATGCATGGCACGGTCTATGGTGCTGACGGCAAACCGCTGCCGGGGGCAAAGGTCGAAGTCTGGCACTGTGATACGCGCGGCTTCTATTCGCACTTCGACCCTACCGGCAAGCAGGCGCCGTTCAACATGCGCCGCACGATCATCACCGACGACAACGGCTGTTACAGGTTCCAGAGCATCGTGCCGCACGGCTACGGCGTGCCGCCAGGCAGCCCGACCGAGCAGCTGCTCTCAGCACTCGGCCGCCACGGCCAGCGTCCGGCGCATATCCACTTCTTCATCAGCGCCGACGAACACCGCAAGCTGACGACCCAGATCAACATCGAAGGCGATCCGCTGGTCAATGACGACTTCGCCTATGCGACCCGCGACGGTCTGGTTCCGGCGCTCATCGAGCGGACCGACGAGGCCAGCAGCAAGGCCAATGGCTTGAGCGGTCCCTTTGCCGAGATCACGTTCGACATTCACCTTACAGCCCTGGTGAACGGTGCCGACAACCAGGTCAACGAACTGCGCAAGCGCGCCGCCGCCTGAGCGGCAAGGCCGGCGGCCCGGTTGGGTCGCCAGCCCCGATAACCAACGTCATCAACGACTTTATTGCAAAGGCGGCGCCCGGTAGCGCGCACTTTGCGGGAGGAAGGTCATGTCTGCGATCATCGACAGAGCCAGGGATCTCGATCAACTGCTCGCAACCGCCGTGCAGGACGACAAGGAGGCTGGCATTTTCCGTTGCCGCCGCGACATATTCACCAATGAAGACCTGTTCGAACTGGAGATGAAGCACATCTTCGAAAGCAACTGGGTCTATCTCGCCCATGAAAGCCAAATTCCGGAGATTAACGACTACTACACGACCTATATCGGCCGCCAGCCGGTGGTCGTGACCCGCGACAAGAACGGCGACCTTAACGCGGTCATCAATGCCTGCGCCCATCGCGGCGCGATGCTGTGCCGGCGTAAGCACGGCAACAAGGGCAGCTTCACATGTCCCTTCCACGGCTGGACCTTCTCCAACACCGGTAAGCTGCTCAAGGTGAAGGACGAGAAGACGACGCAGTATCCACCCCAGTTCGCGAAAGACGGTTCGCATGACCTGAAGCGCGTTCCGCGTTTCGAAAGCTATCGCGGCTTCCTTTTCGGCAGCCTGAAGGAGGATGTGGCGCCGCTCGAGGATTTCCTCAGCGAGACGAAGGTCATCATCGACCAGATCGTCGACCAGGCGCCGAACGGGCTGGAAGTGCTGCGCGGCAATTCCTCCTACATCTACGACGGCAACTGGAAGCTGCAGATGGAGAACGGCTGCGACGGCTATCATGTCAGCTCCGTACACTGGAACTACGCCGCGACGATGGGCCGGCGCAAGGAGGAGGGCACGAAGGCGGTCGACGCCAATAGCTGGAGCCGCTCGGTCGCGGGCGTCTACGGCTTCGACAACGGCCACATCCTCCTGTGGACCAACACGATGAATCCGGAGGTTCGTCCAGTCTACCGCCGTCGCGACGAGGTCAAGGCACGTGTCGGCGAGGACAAGGCGGATTTCATCGTCAACCAGACCCGCAATCTCTGCATCTATCCGAATGTCTTTCTGATGGATCAGTTCTCGACGCAGATCCGCGTGACGCGGCCGATCAGTGTCGACAAGACCGAGATCAGCATCTTCTGCTTCGCGCCGAAGGGCGAAAGTGCCGACGACCGCGCGCTGCGCATCCGCCAGTACGAGGACTTTTTCAACGTATCCGGCATGGGCACGGCCGACGACCTGGAAGAATTCCGTGCCTGCCAGGCGGGCTATGCCGGCACTGCCGCGCTCTGGAACGATCTTTCGCGGGGCGCACCGCTCTGGATCGATGGACCGGACGAAAACGCGAAGAGGATGGGCATTGCGCCGCTCCTGTCCGGTGAGCGCAGCGAGGACGAAGGCCTGTTCGTCCGTCAGCACGAATACTGGGCCAAGACGATGCGCGAGGCGCTCGCCGCCGAGAATAGGGGAGCCGTCGCATGAGCATTTCGCACGAAGCCATCTGCGCGTTCCTCTACCGGGAAGCGCGTCTTCTGGATGATCGCGAGTGGGACGAATGGCTCACCTGCTATGCGCCGGACGTGACCTACTGGATGCCGGCCTGGGACGACGACGACCAGCTCACCGAGGATCCGCAATCGCAGATATCGCTGATCTACTATCCGAACCGCGACGGTCTCGAAGACCGGGTGTTCCGCATCAAGACCGAGCGTTCCGGCGCTTCCACGCCGGAACCGCGCACCAGCCATAGCGTGGCGAATGTCGAAGTGCTGGAGGATCGGGGCGACGAGATCGACGTGCGCTACAACTTCCACACGTTGAACCATCGCTACAAGGTTACCGACCAGTTCTTCGGCACCATGTTCGTCACGCTGCGCAAGAGCGGCGACGGCTTCCTGATCTCGAACAAGAAGATCGTGCTGAAGAACGACTACATCCGCCAGGTCATCGACGTCTATCACATCTGACGGGCGTCGCCGACCGGCAATGGAAGCGATGAGGTGGGAGCGATGAGGAGGGTTCCATGGCCAGCTACAGGATTGCATTGAACTTCGAGGACGGGGTGACCCGCTTCATCGAATGCAAGGACGGCGAGAAGGTGCTCGATGCCGCCTTCCGCAGCAAGATCAACCTGCCGATGGACTGTTCCGACGGCGTGTGCGGCACCTGCAAGTGCCGCGCCGAGAGCGGCAGCTACGACCTCGGCGACGACTTCATCGACGATGCGCTGACCGCCGACGAGGCCGAAAGCGGCCTCGTGCTGACCTGCCAAATGAAGCCGGCCTCCGACTGCGTCATCGCCGTGCCGACGACGTCGGTGGCCTGCAAGACCGGGCAGCAGAAATTCGCCGCTACGGTCGCAGGGGTGACGCCGCACAATGATGCGGCAGTCGTCCTGGAACTGGAGGTCGAAGCCGCCGCGCCCGCCTTCCTGCCCGGCCAGTACGTCAACATCGACGTGCCGGATAGCGGTCAGAGCCGATCCTATTCGTTCAGCTCGGCGCCGGGCGAAGAGCGCATCGGCTTCCTCATCAAGAAGATACCGGGCGGGCTGATGAGCACCTTCCTGGAACGCGCCGAAATAGGCACGAAACTCGAGCTGACGGGGCCACTGGGGAGTTTTTACCTCCGCGATGTCCAGAGGCCGCTTCTGTTCCTCGCCGGTGGCACGGGCCTCGCCCCGTTCCTGTCGATGCTGGAGGTTTTGGCACGCGCAGGGTCGAAGCAGAAGATCCACCTTATCTATGGCGTGACGCGCGATCTCGATCTGGTTCTTGTCGACGAAATCGAAGCCTATGCGGCGCGCCTGCCACACTTCAGCTTCACGACGGTAGTCGCCGAGGAGGCTTCCAGCCATCCGCGAAAGGGCTGGGTCACCCAGCACATGCCGGCCGAGATGCTGCATGGCGGCGAGGTCGACGTCTATCTCTGCGGCCCACCGCCGATGGTCGATGCCGTGCGCAGGCATTTCGATGAGAACGGCGTGAAGCCCAACAGCTTCCACTATGAAAAGTTCACGCCCAATGCGGTCGTGAAGGAGGCCGCATGAGTGCGGTGCGCTTCAAAGGCCGCTTTGCCGGTCGGGTGCTGGTGGTGACCGGTGCCGCACAGGGAATCGGCCGCGCGGTGGCGATCCGCGCCGCGGAGGAGGGCGGCAAGGTGCTGTTCGTGGACCGTGCCGATTTCACCGGGGCGGTCGCGGCCGAGGCCAGGGACGCCGAAACCGCCGCCTTCAAGGCCGACCTCGAAACCTATGAAGGGGCCGCGGCGGCCATGCGCTTTGCCGCAGAGAGGTTCGGCGGGATCGACATCCTGATCAACAACGTCGGCGGCGCGATCCGCATGCGTCCTTTCGCGGAATTCGAGCCGCAGCAGATCGACGCGGAAATCGGCCGCTCGCTGATGCCGACGCTCTACTGCTGCCACGCGGTTTTGCCGCATCTCTTCGCGCGCGGCGGCGGCACGATCGTCAACGTGTCGTCGAACGCCACGCGCGGCATCCATCGCGTGCCCTATTCGGCGGCCAAGGGCGGCGTGAATGCGGTTACCCAGGCGCTCGCGATGGAACTGGCGGAGCGCAACATCCGCGTGGTTGCCACCGCACCGGGCGGCACGGAAGCGCCGCCGCGCCGAATCCCGCGCAATGCCGCCGGCGACACGGCGGAGGAGGAGGGCTGGATGGGCAAGGTCGTCCACCAGGTGAAGCAATCCAGCTTCATGAAGCGGTACGGGACCGTCGAGGAACAGGTGGCGCCGATCCTGTTCCTGGCCTCCGACGAGGCGTCCTACATCACCGGCAGCGTGCTGCCCGTAGCCGGAGGCGATACCGGCTGATGTTTCAACATGCGTAGCAACTCGGGGAGGAGCGATGATGCGCACTATCGATGTGAATGAAGCAATCGACAACAATTCATTCGGGGGATTCCAATGGCTGGTGGTGGGGCTCTGCGCCTCGCTGCTGATCGTCGACGGCTATGATGTCTTCGTTGCGGGCACCGTTCTGCCGACGCTGATCGCGGAATGGGGGCTGAGCAAGCCGCAGGCGGGCGCGCTGCAGGCATGGGCGCTGTTCGGCATGATGTTCGGCGCGCTTGTTTTCGGAATGCTGGCGGACAAGATCGGACGAAAGAAGGGCATCGCGATCAGCTTCATGCTGTTTACCGTTTCCACCCTTCTCACCGGCTTCGCCAGCTCACCGGATCAGTTCAAGATCTTTCGCTTCATTGCCGGTCTCGGCTGCGGTGGTCTGATGCCGAACGCCGTGGCGCTGATGAACGAGTACGCACCCAAGCGCCTTCGCGGCACAATGGTCGCCCTGATGTTCTCGGGCTATTCGGTCGGCGGCATGGTTGCAGCGGGCCTCGGCATCGGCCTCATCCCGCAATACGGCTGGAAGCCGATGTTCTTTGTTGCCGCCCTGCCGCTGGTTCTGCTTCCAGTGGTCCTGTGGAAATTGCCGGAATCGCTCGGCTTCCTCATCCGCCAGGGCCAGCAGGAAAAGGCGAAGCGGATCTATGGCAAGATCGATCCCTCGGCATGCCTTGGTGACGATGACAGGCTGGTCTTCGCCGAAGCCAAGGGCGCCTCGGCGTCGGTTGCTGAACTGTTCCGCCACCAGCGCACGCTGCGTACTCTCATGCTGTGGGTCGCCTTCTTCTGCTGCCTGCTGCTCGTCTATCTCTTGTCGTCCTGGCTGCCGAAAGTGCTGCAGGAAGCCGGCTATGCCGAAAAGGCGAGCCTCTTGAGCCTCTTTTCGCTCAATTTCGGTGGCATGGTCGGCGCGATTGCCGGCGGCTGGCTGGGCGACCGGTTCGGCCTGCCGAAGGTGGTGGTCGGTTTCTTCATGGCGGCTGCCGCATCGATTGCACTGATCGGCTTCAATCTTCCCGCAGGGCTATTGTTCCTGATCGTGTTCGTTGCCGGCGCCACCACTATCGGCACGCAAATCCTGCTCTATGCCAGCGTTGCGCAGCTCTATAACCTCTCCGTCCGCTCCACAGGATTGGGCTGGGCATCGGGCGTCGGCCGCATCGGCGCAATCGTCGGCCCCACCCTGGGCGGCGTGCTGCTGGCGATGGAATTTCCGCTCCAGCAGAACTTCCTGATCTTTTCCATCCCTGCGGCGGTCTCCGCTCTGGCGATGCTGGTATTCGCGATCAGCAACGCGCGCCGGGCCGGCACCGTGCAGCTTGCCGCCGCATAAACGAGCACCGCCGGCCGATCGCATGTATCGGTCGGTCGGTCCTCCACAAAAGCAGCGCCGGGAACCCGGCGCTGGCGATCACCCCTCTGCCGAGAGCCGATTCCTGAGTCCTTGAAACATGCCCTTCCTCGATCTTCCTAGTCATCGCCTCCACTACCGTATCGACGGCGATACGGATGGGTGCCAGAGCAAGCCCTGGCTCATGTTCTGCAATTCGCTCGGCACCGACCTGCACATGTGGGACGCGCAGGTGGCTGGAATTGGGTCGCATTTCCGCACGTTGCGATATGATCGCCGCGGCCACGGCCTGTCCTCGGCTCCACCCCCGCCATACGCTCTGTCCGATCTCGGCAAGGATGCGCTCGCGCTGCTCGATGCGCTTGAAATAGAGCGCGTACATTTCTGCGGCCTGTCCATCGGCGGACTGACAGGGCAGTGGCTGGGCATTCATGCCGGACATCGCCTTGGCAAGCTCGCTCTCTGCGCGACATCCGCGAAGATCGGTACCGCCGAAAGCTGGATTGCGCGAATGGAGACCGTGCGGGAGAGCGGTCTTGCGGCACTGACCGTCGGCACCGTCGAACGCTGGTTCTCGCCGGGGTTCAGCACCCTCGAACCCGGCACTGTCGAAAACGTGCTCGACAGCTTCGTCGCGACGTCGATCGATGGCTATGTCGGATGCTGTGCGGCTCTGGCCGGGGGCGATTTACGTGATGATATCGAACGGATCGCCAACCCTCTTCTCGCCGTTTCCGGCGATGACGACCCGGTGTGCCCGCCATCCGACCTGCAAAATATCGCCGCCCGTGTGCAGCAGGGCCGGCATTTGTCGCTGCCGGGACGCCATATCGTAAATGTCGAGTCGGCACAGGCTTTCAATGGCGCGCTTATGGAGTTTTTCGGTGCGGAAGCTTCTTCCCCGTCGAATTGTGCCGAAATGCAGTGATCGGCTTGACTCGTAAGATATATCCAATATTCTGGATTTATGGATGAAACTCATACGATCGCCGCTCTGGCCGCCCTTGCCCAGCCCACCCGCCTGAGGACGTTCCGGCTGCTCGTCGAGCGGGAACCCGACGGCATCGCCGCCGGCGAGCTGGCCAGGCTGGTCGATGTGCCGCAGAACACCATGTCGGCGCATCTTTCGACGCTCGCCCAGGCCGGGCTGGTCCGGGGCGAGCGGCAAAGCCGTTCGATCATCTATCGCGCCGATCTCGATCGCTTCCGCTCCGTTATGCTGTACCTGCTGCAAGACTGCTGCGGCGGCAATGCGAACCTCTGTGCGCCCTTGATTTCAGATTTGACCCCATGCTGCGCCCCGACGGAGGCGCAGGCACGTTGAGCCAACCGGGAGAGCGCTCATGAGCGACAAAGTCTACAACGTCCTCTTTCTATGCACGGGCAATTCGGCCCGCTCGATCATCGCCGAAGCCATTCTGAACCGGCTCGGCAGGGGTCGGTTCCGCGCCTATTCGGCCGGGTCCTATCCAAAAGGGGACGTGCATCCATTCACCTTGCAGCTTCTCAAGGGGCTGAATTACGACACGTCGTTTGCGCGCTCGAAGTCCTGGGACGAGTTCGCTGCGCCCGACGCGCCGCAGATGGATTTCGTCTTCACCGTCTGCGATGACGCGGCCGGAGAGGCTTGTCCGGCCTGGCCGGGCCAGCCGATGACGGCGCACTGGGGCGTGCCCGATCCGGCGGCAGCCAAAGGCAGCGAGACCGAGCGGCATTTCGCTTTTGCCGAGACCTACCGAATGCTGAACAACCGCCTCTCGATATTCATCAGCCTGCCGATGACCAGCCTGGACAGGCTTGCCTTGCAGAGGCGACTTGACGAGATCGGCCGCGATGTTCCAAAGGCGGGCTGACGCATGGCGTTCGATCTGAAGCGCCGGCTCGCGGCGGAATTTCTGGGAACGGCCATCCTGGTCGCCACCGTCGTCGGCTCCGGCGTCATGGCCGATCGCCTTTCCAATGACGTGGCGGTGTCCCTGCTTGGCAACACCATACCGACGGGTGCTATCCTCATCGTCCTGATCAGCATTCTCGGCCCGGTCTCCGGTGCGCATTTCAATCCTGCGGTGACGATCGTGTTTGCGGCCAGGCGGGAGATCGAGCCACCCACCGCGGCGCTCTACATCCTGTCCCAGGTAGCGGGCGGCCTTGCAGGAATGCTTGTCGCCCATGCCATGTTCGAGCTTGATATCTTCCAGGCATCGCAAACGGTTCGCACCGGCGCCGGCCAATGGCTTGCCGAGACGGTCGCGACTTTCGGCCTGGTCTTCACGATCCTGGCGGGATTGCGCTTCCGCGGCGATGCCATTCCGTGGCTGGTCGGCCTCTATATCACCGCCGCCTACTGGTTCACCGCTTCGACATCCTTTGCGAACCCCGCCGTCGCGATCGCCCGGGCATTCACGAACACCTTTTCGGGCATCCGCCCCGGGGATCTGCCCGGCTTTGTCATGGCCGAAGTGCTGGGGGCGCTCCTTGCAGCCGCCGTTGCCGGTTGGATGCTCGCCGAGCGGAACGCCTCGATTTCTCCAATTGCGGTCAAGGGAGCCGAATGACCATGGACGTCACCATCTATCACAATCCCGATTGCGGCACGTCGCGCAACACACTGGCGCTGATCCGCCACGCCGGCATCGAACCGAAGGTGATCGAATATCTGAAGACTCCGCCTAGCCGCGAGGAGCTTGCCGGCATGATCCGCGACGCCGGCCTTTCGGTCCGCGAGGCGATCCGGGAAAAGGGAACGCCCTATGCGGAACTCGGGCTCGGCGATCCGGCCCTTTCCGACGACCAACTGATGACGGCAATGCTCGAGCATCCGATCCTCATCAATCGGCCGTTCGTCGTCACCCCGTTGGGCACCCGGCTGGCCCGGCCGTCGGAAGCGGTTCTCGACATCCTGCCGGCTGACGCTTTCAAGGGGCCGTTCGTCAAGGAGGATGGCGAAGCGGTTCTCGACGGGGAGGGGCGGCGCATTGCCTGATCTTCCCGCCGCCGATCCGCGGCATCTGCGCAAGCCCCACACCGAGGCGCTGCGACCACCCTTCTCGACGCATCCGCCGCGCATCCTGATCCTTTACGGCTCGCTTCGCCAGGTGTCCTATTCGAGGCTTCTGGCGGAGGAGTCCGGGCGGTTGCTGGAGTATTTCGGGGCGGAAGTGCGCTTCTTCGACCCGTCGGGTCTGCCGCTGCCGGACGACGCGCCGGCAAGCCACCCGAAGGTCCAGGAACTCCGGGAACTCTCCGAATGGTCGGAAGGCCAGGTCTGGGTGAGCCCGGAGCGCCATGGGGCAATCACCGGCATCATGAAGGCGCAGATCGACTGGATACCGCTTGCGATCGGGTCGATCCGGCCAACCCAGGGGAAAACCCTCGCCGTCATGCAGGTGTCGGGCGGCTCGCAGTCCTTCAATGCGGTGAACTCGCTGCGCCTGCTCGGACGCTGGATGCGCATGATCACCATCCCCAACCAGTCTTCGGTCGCCAAGGCCTACCAGGAATTCGACCCGAACGGACGCATGAAGCCGTCTTCCTACTATGATCGGGTCGTCGACGTCTGCGAGGAACTCGTGAAGTTCACGCTGCTGACCCGCGACGTTTCAGACTACCTTGTCGACCGATACAGCGAACGCAAGGAAGACGCTGAGAAGCTGGAACAGCGGGTCAGACTGAAGTCGGTCTGAAACCGCAGACACGTCCAACAACCCATCTGGCGCCGCCTCCTGACCATCTCCACCGGATATACGTCCTACAAGGGGTGTCTTGTTGACGGTTCGTGATCATAATGGTCCGGCCGTATCTGTTGACAGCGGCCGCCGGAAGCAAGAGCGGGTCCTGCTGCAGGCAAGGACCGAACCCGGCCGATGCGAGGAGGTTGAGCCATGTCACCGGACCGTTTCCGCGCGTTTGACGCTCCCGTCCCGTCCCAGCCATCAGTGCCTGTTCCGAATTCCGCCGAGGATCGCCAGCGCCGTCGCCTGAAGCGCAATCGCCTGCTGGCGACATCCCTCTTGATCGCCATGGCGGTGGTCTTCCTCGGAACCCACTTGGTTCCCGATCCCGGCTTCGCTGTCCAGTTCCTGCGCGCCGCCGCGGAAGCGGGAATCGTCGGCGGGCTCGCTGACTGGTTCGCAGTGACCGCGCTCTTCCGTCACCCGGTTGGCCTCCCGATCCCGCATACGGCGATCGTGACAACCAACAAGGAGCGCATCGGTCAATCCCTGGGTCGATTCCTGGAACGGCACTTCCTGACCGAGGAGGTGATGCTGCGAAAATTGCGGAGCGCCCATGTGGCCCAACGGTTTTCGGCCTGGCTTGCGGCTCCGACGACGGCGCCGGTGCTCGCCGAAGCCTTTGCTTCGGCACTTCCTTATGTCATTCGCACCCTCGACAACAAGGACTTGCAGGACTTCGCCCGGCGGAGCCTCGGCAAACAGGTACGGCAGGCCGACATCGGTCCGGTCCTCGGCCGCGCCATTGATATCTTGACCGCGAGCGGGGAGACGGACGTTCTGTTCGAACGCGCCCTCGGCGTTGCCGCTCAATGGCTGGAGGAAAACCGCGAGCAGATCTTCCAATTGGTCCGGGAGCGCAGTCGCTGGTGGATTCCCCGGACCATCGATCGAAGGATTGCGGAGGCGATCGTCTCGGGCGTAGCAGACCTGCTGAACAAATTGCGTGAGCCGGAGAGCGAAGTCCGGCTGAAGTTCCGAGAGGCGCTCTACCGTCTCATCGACGACCTGAACACATCACCGGCCCAGCGCGAGCAGGTCAACGCCATCAAGAACCGCGTCCTGCAACACCCGGAGGTACAGGCCTGGGTCGCAGCCGTATGGAGCGGGACCGCACGCATCATGCTGGAGGACCTGGATCGGCCGAACTCGAAGGCGCGTCTGGCCGTGGAGAAACTGTGTCTGCTCGTCGGCCGGGCATTGGCGAGCGACCAGGCCATGCTGGCTCATATCGACTCGCTTCTGGAGAAGCTTGCCGTCTACGTCGTTTCGTGGCGCCACGAGATCGGCGCGTTCGTGGCGGAAGTGGTCAGAAGCTGGGATACGCCCACACTCGTGGACCGCCTGGAGTTGGTCGTCGGTAGCGATCTCCAGTACATCCGCATGAACGGCACGATCGTCGGCGCCTTTGCGGGCTGCCTGATCTTCCTGGTTTCCCAATCCTTCGGTTGATCGCAGTTTGCGGCGCGGTGTCAAATTGCCTTCATTCGGCTGTGGAATAAATCTTCATGGGCTTATTACAGCGCCACGCATCTATTCAGACGCGCAAAGGTCACCGCTTTTCGGGCCGATGCGATAGTATTGGCCCAGGAATGGATGGGAGGCCATGACATGAGAAACCCGAAGGACGAGGGTGCTCGCATCGATTGGCTCGAAGCGGAACTCGCCGACACTCTGGACGAAGACTACGAACTGGAGCTTTCCGAACCGGCGCTTTCGGAGGAAATCCGCAAGATCTACCGCAAGGCGCATCCCCCGACGATGCCGCGCATCGAGTATTTTCGGGCCCTCCTGGCGCTGCAGGCGGAGCTTATCAAATTGCAGGACTGGGTCGCCTATCGAAAGGAAAAGATCGTCGTCATCTTCGAAGGACGCGACTCGGCCGGAAAGGGGGGCGTGATCAAACGCATCACCCAGCGCCTGAACCCGCGGGTGGTTCGGGTCGTGGCGCTGCCTGCCCCGTCGGATCGCGAGAGGACCCAATGGTACTTCCAGCGCTACGTGCCGCACCTGCCGGCCGGCGGCGAGATCGTGCTCTTCGACCGCTCCTGGTACAATCGCTCGGGCGTCGAACGCGTGATGGGCTTTGCGACGGAAGATGAGGTCGAACAGTTCTTCAACGACGTGCCGGAATTCGAGCGCATGCTGGTGCGTTCGGGAATTCGTCTCGTCAAATACTGGTTCTCGATTACGGACGAAGAGCAGCAAATGCGCTTCCTGATGCGCATCCACGATCCGCTGAAGCAGTGGAAACTCTCACCCATGGACCTGCAGTCGCGCGTGCGCTGGGAGTCCTATACCAAGGCGAAGGAGGAAACATTCGCCCGCACCAACATTTCGGAAGCCCCGTGGTTCATCGTCGAGGCGAACGACAAGAAGAGGGCGCGACTGAACTGCATCGATCACCTGCTGTCGCAGATTCCCTATGAGGACGTCCCGCACGAGGACATCGCCTTACCGGACCGCATCTTCAATCCCGACTACGAGCGGCGGGTTCTGCCGCGGGAGCTTTATGTTCCGCCGAAATATTGACGGCGGGCGCGGCCTGCCTCGCCCCTCAGGTCGGCGTCGCATTCGAAAGGAAGCGAGAGGGGGCTTCCTTGCCGATGACGGTGTGTCAGGCTGACAATCGGGCGCGGACCTGGCCCGCTGGTTCCTCCGCCGGCATCTGCCGGCCGGATGCCGTTTGGAATCGTTCGACGAGCTCGAACAGTCCCGAGGCTTGGCTCGAGAGCCGCTGTGTCATCGCGGTGCTTTCCTCGACCATGGCATTGTTCTGTTGCGTCACTCCGTCGAGCGCAACCATGGTCTGATTGATGTGCTGGAGGTCGGTTGCCTGGTCGCGTGCGTCCTTTGCGATCTGCAGCGTCTGGTCGTTGATCGCGTCGATCTGCCCGGAGATCTCGTTCAGGGCGCCGCCTGCGGCCTGGACCAGCGAAACCCCTCTGGCGACCTCCTCCGCTGAGGCGGTGATGATGGCCTTGATTTCACGGGCGGCAAGCGCGGATTTTTGTGCCAACTCCCGCACCTCATGCGCGACGACCGCAAAACCCTTGCCCGCCTCGCCGGCGCGTGCCGCCTCGACGCCGGCGTTCAGCGCCAGCAGATTGGTCTGAAACGCGATGTCGTTGATGGTGCCGATGATCTTGGAGATGGAGGCCGAGGCCGCCTCGATCTGTGCCATGGCGCCGATCGCGCTGTTCACCACATCGCTGGAGCGGTCGGAGCTGGCTTTCGCCGCCGCCGCGATTCCGGCTGCCGAGGCGGCGTGTTCGGCGGAGCGCCGCACCGTCAGGGTGATCGCGCTCAGCGCGGCCGCGGCCTCCTCGAGGGTCGCCGCCTGGTGTTCAGTGCGCTTCGCGAGCTGGCCGACGGCGTCGCGCATCTCGCCAGCGTCGCCGTCGACATGGGCGATTCTTGTCTTCACGTCGCCGAGCGCAAGCGACAGTCTTTCGAGTGAGAGGTTGAAGTGCGAGCGCAGGCGGTCGAGCCCTTCCAGGAAGGGCTCTTCGATGCGTGCCGTGAGATCGCCTTGCGAAAGGCGCTCGAGCCCGGTCGCAAGCATCTCTACGGCCTCGTTGGTGCGCCGAGATACTTCTGCCTGGGAAAATTCGCGTGCTTGCCGCTCTTCCTCGATCTGGGTCCGTGTCCCCTCGGCTTCGGCCTCGAGGCGGGCGCGGTCTTCAAGCGCATCGCGGAAGACGACCACGGAGCGGGCCATGTCGCCGATCTCGTCGCTGCGTGCGTGACCGGCACAGGCAATCGCCGTATCGCCGTCGACGAGTCGCGTCATGTCGCGGACGAGATCGGAGATCGGCCGTGTCAGACGGCGGGAGAACCAGATCGCACCCGTGATGGCGATCGCGAGCACGGCCAAGGCGGTCAACAGCGTCCAGTTGCGCAGGGTCGTCACCGAGGCGAAGGCCTCCCGTGAGGTCATGACCGCTGCCACGGTCCAGTTCGTACCGAACGCGTCGAGCCCGGTCGCGGCCATCTGGGCCTTCTCGCCACGGAAGTCGTCGAGCTCCTTGCTGACGATACCCTCGGCCGGCGCGGTCGCTTCATCCATGCGGGCGGCAAGCATGTCGTTGTCGGGCGTGCGGGCGCTGTCGGTCAGAAAGGCGCCATTGCCGTCGAGAAGCAGTGTTTCTCCCGTTTCTCCAAGGCCGGTGCGGTTGCCGATGATCTGCCCTATGCGTTCGTCCGGCATCTCGAGGATCAGCGTCCCGATCTTGCCGGCCAGAGACTGAAGTGGAATGGCGATGAACGCGGACGGTTTACCGCCGAGAGGGGCATAGATCTCGTAAGACGAGAAAGCGATCTTGCTCTTGTCGGCGCCTTCGGCGGTCTCTCGAAAGATGCGGCCGAGCCCGGTGCCCTTCCAGGTTTCGTCCGTGAGGTTGACGGCGAAATCGCCCTTTTTGTTGAGCGAATAGATGACGTCGCCGTTGAGATTGGCAAGCAGGACGTCGCGAAAGCCTTGTGCTTCCGCGAACCGTCGGAAAAAGCGGTGGTGCCGGGCATGCAGTTTGTCGTACTCGTCTTTTTCTGCCGAGCTGTAGAGGGCGCGCTTGTCTTCGGGATTGGGGTTGCCCGTCACATAGCGCCGGCGCAGCTCGTCATAGCGCTCGTCGCCAATCCGGGCCGCGGCGCCGTTCAGATCCGCAAGCGCCTGTGCGACCGATTTTTGCGCCTGCAGATTGCGCAGATGGTTCTCGATCGTCGCCAGATAGTGGCGCAGCTCGTTGCGGCGAGCGTCCGCCAGCGCCTCCAACTTTTCCACCGCTGCGCGGGAGGAAACGTCGGCGCTTACGGTGAGGCTGGCAAGGCTGGTCGCGGCAATGGAGAAGACAGCCAAAGCCGCCGCTGCAAGTGGAAGCTTCGCGGACAAACGCATGACAAATTACCGGGCTTGGAGGAGAGGCAATGCCGAAAGGCTGGTCGCAGCGCATCATGCGCCCGTCGGGATAACCCCGCCGGGGCAGTTATACCCGGGCCTGTTACAGTTTAATGAAGGCGGTGCACGATTGTATCTTTTGTCGTGGCGGTGGACGCCGACGCCGATACCGTTCAATTGCCTGAGGACTTGAGCGAGTCGAGATATGCAGTGGCGAAGTCGATATCCAGTTCGACGAACAGCGGCAGATGATCGCTGATCTGGTAGGTGCGCCAGTCTTTGAGGTAGTAGTCCCTGCGCGCAACCGCGTCGGTGCGGATCATCGCCAGCTCTTCTATCGCAGCCTCGGCCGCGGCAGCGTCCTTCTCCGCCCTTTCCTTCGATCTTTCGTCGATGTCCGGCCTCTGAAGTCTCTCGCGGGCTTTCGCCAATCTCTCCTTCGCGTCATCCGTTCTCTGCCCGATGGTATCGAGCACTGCGTCATCGTAGAGCGGGAAATCCTCCTCGCGGAAAACCGACTCGAAGATGCTGACGACGCCGTGAGCCGTGCCGCTCTCGGGATTGGCGAGCGTCACGCGGCCGACTTCCGGCATGAAGGAAATCTGGTCGTAGAACTTGGTCTGCGTCGCATTGCTGCCTTGCCGGTTCTTGAATACCTCGAAGCCGTGCTTCGCCAATGCATCGAAGGTCGGCCCCTCCAGTTCTTCGATATTGAAGTCGCCCACCAGAATATGGGCGTTCTCACGATCGCTTTCGGCGCGCCTGGCGACGAACTTCGCCACCGCGTCGATTTCTGCGACGCGGCGGGCGAATTGCGGCGTGTTCCTGCCCTCCTTGCCGTAATAGATATGTACCGTCGAGAAATTGAACTTGAACCAGGCCGACTGAAAGGTGCAGGAAAACGGCGTTCGGGCGAACTGTCGCTTGTTGGTGACGTCCGATATCTGCTGGTCGAAGGGCAGCACGAGCTCGCCGGCGATCCCGGTGAAACTGACTTTGTTCCGGTTGTAGATGAAGCCCAGCCTTTCGCTGTTGCCGCTTTCGCCCAGCGTCACGTCCGTCATGATGTAGTCGTGCTCCGGTCCGAGCGTATCCACCAGCCGTCGGAAGGGCGTGAGGTCCTGGCAGATTTCCTGGACCGCCAGGATGTCGAAGGCGGAGATCACCTCCGCCAGATAGAAGAAGGCCTCGTCCAGCCGCGGGCCGTGGCGGAAGCGATTGTCGTCGAAGTTGCGGATGTTCCAGGTGCCGAGCAACAAGGTCCGTCCGGCCGTGCGGATCGGCATGGTCGAGGCGATCTGGCTGCGGATGCGCTTCAGCCCGTCGATCGTACGGTTTTTCAAGGCCTCCTGTCCTTCCGGTGCGTGTCGGCGGAAAGCATGTTTCAGTTTCCAGTAGGCAACCATGTCCATCCCCTCGTTCGTTGCGGCGGGCTTCACTCGTTTAAGTTTGGACGAAACTCATCCGGTTGAATGTGAATTCTGCGTCATGATCATGAAGGGTGTTGCGGCTTTGTGCTGCGCAATTGCTCGAATACGGCCGTGACGCTGCATGCAGTTCATCATGCAGTCACAGAATTGGCCCAGTAGGGACGACCGATACAGTGCAGGACACGCATGATGAATAAACCTTGTCGCAACAGTTGCATCCCTCGCCTCTCGGCAAGAGCGTGGGTCCGGCTGCATCCTTCCTGGCGTTCCTCGACCCGGTCATGCATGGGGCGGTGAGAGATCATGTCAACTTCACAGCGCAAATCGGTCTCGGCGCTTTTCCGCCACCTGGCTGCCAATTGGCCTGCCGCGTTCAACCCGGACACACCTAAGCCGCTCAAGGTTGGCATAGACCGTGAAATCCGCGCGTGCGACCACGGATTATCCGAGGCAGAATTGAAGAGGGCCCTGCGCGCCTACACGAAAATGGACAAATACCTGGCGTCGATGCGGCCCGGCGCGATTCGAGTCGATCTCGACGGCAACCCCTCCGGCGAAGTCTCGGAAGCAGATGCAGCCGGCGCGCAGGGCATTCTGCGTAGGCGCAAGACGAGGACAGAGGTGCGTCAAGCGCCAGACGTGGACAACGAGCATGCGCGGGCTGCTGGACGAAAGCCGGAGCGGAAACTCACAACCAGCGCCGGAAATCCGCAGGTCGTCGTCGAGATAAAACGCCGACGGCTGCTGCGGAAACAAGGGCCTTGATTTCACGAGACGGGTGTCCGTAATCGACGACTCTAGCGCATCGGCCCGAAAATCGTACCCGATTTTCGGAAAGCTCGATGCGCAGTCCAAGAGTTACAGCGATCTAGCGCGTCTGGAAAGACGCGCGGCGCTGTAGTGCTTACCAGGCATAGAGGCGTCACCGACCCATGAGACAATGAGTTTCATGTCCCTGGCGACTGGCTCATGGGACGATCTCTACAAGGAAATGCGCCATGTATCTCGATCGCGGGACGCTTGCCCTCCATCCTCAGGAAGCATTCATGCCGCGCGCGATCTTCGACACGGTATTGATCGAACGCCAGTGGTGCCGCGATTGCGAGGCGGCCCGAGCGCTGGCAACTCGGATTGCCGACCTTCACCGAAGGGGCGTAGAGGACACCGATGATCTTCTGACCGTCATCCGCAAGTTCTGAAATATCAACGTTGATCCGCCGCCGCGCGCCATGATTGATGTGCTCGAAGGTCGAGAAGGCGGGCTCTTCGGGAGCGCCGACGCCGGAGCGGCCCGCGCTTCCCCGGATCGACGACAGCCATTTGGCGCCGTTTCAACGGTCAACTCGTAGCGGGCGAAGCCTCACGCCCGCGCTTGCACGCTCGTCTCGTTTCCTGTGTGGCCATAAAGATCGGCATACCTGTCGCGGAGCACGTTCTTCTGGACCTTGCCCATCGTATTGCGTGGCAGGTCGTCCACGAAGATCACCCGCTTCGGCTGCTTGTAGCGTGCCAGGCGGTCCTTCAGCCCGTCGAGAACGGTGCGCTCGTCGATCGCCGCATCCCGCTTCCTGACGACGACGGCCGTGAGGCCTTCGCCGAAATCCGGATGCGGCACGCCGATGACGGCGCTTTCGACCACACCCGGCATCCGGTCGATCTCCGTTTCGACCTCTTTGGGGTAGATATTATAGCCGCCGGAAATCACGAGATCCTTGCCGCGGCCGACGATGTGGACGTAGCCCCGCTCGTCGACCGTGCCGAGATCGCCCGTGATGAAGAAACCGTCGGCACGGAACTCGGCCTGCGTTTTCTCGGGCATGCGCCAATACCCCTTGAAAACATTCGGGCCCTTCACCTCGATCATGCCGGTCTCGCCTTCTGGAAGCGGCTTGCCGCTCTCCGGATCGGTCACACGAAGCGAGATGCCGGGCAACGGAAAGCCGACCGTTCCGGCGATGCGATCCCCATCATAGGGGTTCGACGTATTCATGTTGGTTTCCGTCATCCCGTAACGTTCGAGAATGGCGTGCCCGGTCATTTCTTCAAACGTCCTGTGGGTCTCGGCGAGCAGCGGAGCCGAGCCCGAAACGAACAGCCGCATGCGGGCGGTCACCTCGCGCGTCAGCCCGCGGTGCTGGACGAGACGGACGTAGAAGGTTGGAACACCCATCATCGCCGTTGCCTGCGGCATCAGCCGCAGAACCTCGTCCGCGTCGAACTTCGGCAGGAAATACATCGATGCACCGGCAAGAAGGATCACGTTCGACGCGACGAAGAGGCCGTGCGTGTGAAAAATCGGCAAGGCGTGTATCAGCCTGTCATCGGCGGTAAAGCGCCAGTAGTCGCGCAGCGTGGAGGCGTTTGACAGGAGATTGTCATGGGTCAGCATGGCGCCTTTGGAGCGTCCGGTCGTTCCCGACGTATAGAGGATCGCGGCCAGGTCGTCGGGCCCGCGATGTGCATCCGCGAAATCTGGCGCCTCGCCGCTCGCAAGGTCGATCAGCGAGCCGCCGCCCCTCTCATCCAGCGTTTCGACATGGGCCCCGTGGCTTGCTGCGAGCTCGGCGATCCCCTCCTTGGCCGCCGGGGCACAGACGACGACCCGTGGTTCGGCATCGCCGATGAAATAGTCGAGCTCGGCAAGCGTATAGGCCGTATTGAGCGGAAGATACACGGCTCCCACGCGCAGACAGGCGAGATAGAGCATCAGCGCCTCCGGGCTCTTCTCCACCTGCACCGCCACCCGGTCCCCCGGCCGCACGCCGAGGGCGTCGAGCGCCGATGCGATGCGGCCCGACTGGTCCAGCATGTCTCCGTAAGTCCAGGAGCGGCCATCGGCTGCCAGGAGGAAGCTGGCTCCGGGGCGCGCCGCCCGGCGGATGGCGTCGAAGAGATGATTACTCATGAGGTGAACTCCTTGCTGCCTTTCTTGCCTGCGGCATCGCTTGACTGGACGGCCGGAGGAAGGACGCCCGGGACGGGAACCAGACTGCGGGGGCCCTTGTCGGCGGGAACCAGCCGCCGGATGGCCGGCGCGGCGACGACCTGGCCGCGGCTCGCAAATGTCTCGTGGTTCGTCTCTATGTCGTCGAGCTTGTAGAGATAGTTGACCATCAGCCCGTGCGCCTGGCGCATGGCACGACCGGAGCGGTCTGCGAGGAAATTGATGCGCTCGAGCCGCGCGCCATTGCCGAGATGGAAGCGCGCGACCGGGTCCACGACCTTGCCGTTGCGGTCGCGGGCCCTCAGGAAATACCAGGCGGCAGCGGCGGTAATAGCCGGCTGGAGGCCTGCCGGCAACTCCGGCTGTTCGGCCCAACCGGGATCATCGAGCGCCGCAAGCCTGCTGCGGTCGGCGTCGGACAGGGCATCGGAGACCTCGGCACGCCGTTCGCGCGACAGCCATTCGGCAAAGCCCGGCACCGGCGACAAGGTCACGAAGATATCGAGGCGAGGAAACTCGCGGCGCAGATCCTCCACCACCTGTTTGATCAGGAAGTTGCCGAAGGAAATGCCCCTCAGGCCCTCCTGGCAGTTCGAGATCGAATAGAAGACCGCCGTCGTCGCGTCGGTGGCGCGGATCGGCGCGCGGTCTTCCGTCAACAGGTCCGCAATGTTCGACGGTATCTCCCGCGTCAGCGCCACTTCCACGAAAATCAACGGGTCGTCGACGAGCTGCGGATGGAAAAACGCGAAGCAGCGCCGGTCTTCCGGCGCCAGGCGCAGGCGCAACTCGTCCCAGCCGCCGATATCGTGGACGGCCTCGTAGCGAATGATCTTTTCCAGAATATTGGCCGGCGTCGACCAGGTGATCGGCCGCAATACGAGAAATCCGCGATTGAACCACGATCCAAACAGATGGGCGAAGTCCGCGTCGACGGCCGCAAGGTCGGGGTTCTCGGCCTTGAGCTTGAGTAGATCTTCCCGCATCCGCACGAGCGTGGCGATGCCGTTCGGCGCCAGATTGAGCCTGCGGATCAGTTCCTGCCGGCGAGGCTCGGCCGCCACGCTCAGTTCCAGCAAGGCCCTTGGATTGGGTTCGGCGCGGTAGGCGTCGATCGCGCGCTCCAGCCGCTCGCCATCGGGCCCGAAGCGCGAGAGCAGCACGTTCATGAAGTCGCACCGCTGCTGCGGATCGAAGCCTTGCCAGCGGTCCAGAATGTTCTTCGCAAGCGCCATGCCCGACGCTTCGCCTCGGCTCGACAACAGCGTTTCGCAGAGGGCTTCCATGGAGTCGACCGCGTCGGCTTCGCCTTCGCGTGCGGGCCCCAATGACAGGAATCGGCGGCCGCGATCGGTGATCGTCTGCAACATGTCGCTGAAGAAAGACGTCCTGCTCATTGGATTGCCCCCAGCATATGGTTCGGCAGCCACGTCGCAATTCCCGGAAAGAGGCAGAGGATGATGATCGCCAGGAACATCACCAGCACATAGGGCAGGGAACCCCAGAGAATGTCCTTCGTCGGAATTTGCGGCGCGATGGCGTTGATGACGAAAAGGTTCAGTCCGATCGGCGGCGTGATCAAGCCGACTTCCATGTTGATCGTCAGCACGATCGCGAACCAGTAGGGGTCGAATCCCGCCTGGGTGACGATCGGGAAGAGCATCGGCGCGGTCATCACAATGACGGCGACGGGCGGCAGGAACATGCCGCAGATCAGGAGAAAGACGTTGATGATCAACATCAACAGCCACCGGTTGACTTCCATGTCAGCGATCGCCGTTGCAACGGTCTGGGTGATGAACAGCGATGACAGCGCGAAGGCGAAGAGCTCGGCCGCCGCCATGATCATCATGATCATGACGCTTTCCTTCATCGCCGATCCAAAAATGCCGGCGATGGGCCGAAAGCGGAACAGGCGGTAGGCGATGATTACCACGAGCAGCGTGAGGAAGGCACCGGCGCCGGCCGCCTCGGACGGCGTGGCGATCCCGCCGTAAAGCACGTACAGCGTTCCGGCGATGATCAGCAGGAAGGGCAGGATGCGCGGAAGGCCCGCCAGCCGGTCCCTGATCGAGTAGCGGATGAAACGGGCATCGAATTCATAGCCCTTGCGTTTGCAATCGATGATCGCCCAGGTCATGAACAGGGACGTCAGCAGGATGCCGGGAAGGACGCCGGCCATGAACAGCCGCCCGATGGAGGTCTCTGTCGCAATGCCGTAGACGATCAGCGTCACGGACGGGGGAATGAGAATTCCGAGTGTCCCGCCGGCCGCGATCGAGCCGCTTGCGACCGAGGTCGGATAGCCGCGTCGCAGCATCTCCGGAATGCCCATCTTGCCGATCGCCGCGCAGGTCGCCGGCGAAGAGCCGGTCATGCCCGAGAAGATGGCACAGGCGCCGATGTTGGAGAGGATGAGGCCACCCGGGATGCGGTTCAGCCACCGGTCCAGCGAGGTGTAGAGGTCCGATCCCGCCGGGGACGAGGCGACCGCCGCGCCCATGAGGACAAACATCGGAATGGACACATAGGCAAGATTGGCGATGCCGGAGAACATCGTATCCCCGAGGACGTAGAAAATGGCAGCACCGCTCTGCATGTAGAGGGCCGCGAAGGCGGAAAGCCCAAGAGCGAATGCGATGGGCATGCCCGTCGCCAGCAGAACGAAGAGGCAGGCAACGATCATCAGTCCGGAAACGGTCGGGCTCATTGGACGATCTCCCGGGAATGAGGATTGGCGCTTTGCGTCGAGCCCCGTTCGACGCCGCCATCGCTGATGGTTGCCGGCCCCGCCGCCGCGGTCAGCAGCGTCAGGACCTGTGCGACATATTGGAGACACAGCATGGCAAAGCTTAAGGGAAGGGCGGCGAGCGGCACCCAAAGCGGCGGCGCCCAGACGCTGGCATGTTTCCAGTTCCCTGCCCAGGCGTCGTGAAACTGAATCCAGGTCGCGATGAGCATGATGGTGCAGAAGAGGAGACCGAGCAGGCTCGCGACCACGCGTAGAACCGATCGCGTGCGGTCGCCGACCATGACTTCGACGACATCCACCCCGACATGGCCGCCCTTGAGCAAAACATAGGGCGCGCCGAGAAACATGGCTGCGGTTGCGGAAAACACGACGAAGTCCGTTTGCCAGACCGTCGGTTGGCGAAACACATAGCGCATCAGGATCATCTGGCAGACGACGAGCATCGACGCGATGATCAGGGCCGTCGCAACGATCGCGAGCCCGCGCGAAGCATTGCCGACAGCCTCGATATAGGCCTTGAGCATGCACTTGTCCTCAGGTTATGTGCGAACGCACGGCGCGCCGAAGCGCGCCGGTTCGCCTCATTCGACGGCCAGCGCCTTTTCGATCAGCTTGTCCCCGCCGGATACGTTGGCGGCAAAGTTCTTGTAGGACGACTCTTTGGCGACCTCGAGCCAGGCATCGTAGTCCTCCTTCGTCATCTCGACCACTTCCACGCCGGCCTTCTTGTAGGCGTCGACCATGGCCTGGTCGCCCTTGCGAACCTCCTCGTTGAAATAGGCCTCCGCCTTTTCGCCCGCGGCCAGGATCGCCTTTTGCTGTTCTTCCGTCAGCCCATCGAAGACGCGTTTCGACACCAGTACCGGTTCGTACATGAACCAGAGGGCGTTTTCGCCCGGCGCGGTCAGGCATTTGACTTGTTCGAACAGGCGGTAGGAGACGAAGCTCGCCGACGAGGTATTGGCAGCGTCGAGCACGCCGGTCTGCATGCCCGTGTAGATTTCCGACGAGGGCATGGACGAAATCGAAGCGCCGGCTTCGACCAGCATCTCCTCGAAGGCAGGCCCGGCAGCACGGATCACCTGGCCCTTGATCGTCTCGGGCGAGGTGATGCAATTCTTCTTGGAGGCGAAAGCGCCGGACAGCCAGGCATCGGCGATCACCATCGCGCCGGCATCCTCGATGATCGTCTTGATCTCCTGCATGAACTCGGAATCATTCAGCCGCATGGCGCGGTCGAAATTCCCGACGAGCCCCGGCATCAGTGTCGCGGAAAATTCCGGGTGGCGGCCCGAAGCATAGTCGAGCGGAAACGACGTCATATCCAGCAGTCCCCGGGTGACCGCATTCCATTGGTCGTTCGGCTTGTAGAGCGAAGCGCCCGGGAAAACCTGGACCTCGAGACCGACATTGGCCGCGCTCACCTCGCGGGCGATCAACTGCACCATCTCGTCGCGAATGTCGCCCTTGCCACCGGGGAACTGGTGCGAAGCCTTCAGGATCGTCTGGGCGTTTGCCGTCGAGACGATCAAGCTGCCGATGGCCGCGACAGCGCAGGCCCCGAGCTTCCGTCGAAAACCGTTCATTTTTTCCTCCCTGATATTCCGGCCCTCCCGCCGGTCTGGTATAATAATGGCGCCATCTTGCGCACCATGTCAATGTTTTTGTATACAAGAAGCGATGTTTTGCATATCAGGATCGGAAGGCGATGACCGGGAACATTTTTCACACCCTGCGCGACGATATTGAGAACGGAATCGTGACCGGCGAGTTCGAACCCGGTGAACGCCTGGACGAAACGCAGCTCGCGAAGCGCTTCGGCGTCTCGCGAACGCCGATCCGCGAGGCCTTGATGCAGTTGAGCGCGACCGGGCTCGTCGAGATCCGGCCGCGACGCGGTGCCGTCGTCGTCGACCCGGCGCCGCAGCGCGTCTTCGAGATGTTCGAGGTCATGGCCGAACTGGAGGGCATGGCGGGCGCTCTCGCCGCCCGCCGCCATACGGAGGAGGACCGGTCAGCGCTCATGGCCGCCCACGACAAGTGCAAGGAGGCGGTCGCCAGCGAGGACACGGACCGCTACTACTACGAAAACGAGATCTTCCACCGCGCGATCTACGCGGCGAGCCATAGCGGCTTTCTGGAGGACCAATGCTCGGCTCTGCATCGCCGCCTTCGCCCCTACCGCCGCCTGCAACTCAGGGTGCGCAACCGGATGAAGGTGTCCTTCAAGGAGCACGGGGAGATCGTCGAGGCAATTCTCGCCGGCGATGCGGATGGGGCGCGGGAGCGCCTGCGCGGCCACGTGGCGGTCCAGGGCGACCGTTTCGGAGATCTGATCGCCAATCTGTCGAACCGGGAACGCCGGCTCGGATAGGTGCGGCCGGGGCGACAGCGCCGGGCATTGCATATAAGCCGGCCGCGAGGAGCGGGCCAAATTCAATCAACGTAGTAGAGTGGAAAAACGATCGGCTGCTTTTGAAGGCTGAGCGGCCGCCCGCTCAGCAGAGTTCGACGATTGCCTGTGAGACGAGGCAGCTGCAGTAGCAGGCCGTCCCGGCTTCCGCTATAAACGAGACCATAAGCGCTGCAACTCTCTCAGGGTCTTCCCAATGCGGATTATGTCCATACCCGTCGAGTGTGATGGATCGCGCTGAGGGGAACGCGTGGGCGAGTGCCTCACGATGCGAGCCGTCAAAGAGCGGATCAGCCGAACCACCGATACAGAGCACCGGCGCGGTGACCCGCATGGCGCTACGCCGGAGATCGGTTTTGGCAAAGCCTTCCAGAATGCAATGCCAAACGGCGGCCGGCATTGCCGCTGCGTCTACCCTCATCTTGGAAAGAAAGGCGGGTTCGACAGGTCGGCTGCAGGAATACCAATCGCGGAGAAATCGCCCTGCGGGGTCGATGGGATCGCGAAGCGCACGGATCGCGCAAGAAAGCGGGCTCTTGCTGCCGAAATCTGGCCTTAGGCTTGCTGACAGAAGCACGAGCGCGCGCACGTCATCGCGACGGCGAGCGGCTAGCTCGATCGCCGTCATGGCACCCATGGAATGGCCGATGACCGCAATCTGCGAAACACCCAGCATCGCCAGCAACCCGTCAATGCTCGTGGCAAAATCACTGACGCGCATGCCGTCGCCCACAGCGGAGGCACCGTGTCCGGGAAGATCGGGAACGATTAGACGGTAGCCGGCAAGAAAGGGCTCAAGCGGGTAAAAGCTGCGCCCGGTGTCAGAATAGCCGTGCAACAGCAGAAGCGGCGGTCCGCTTCCGCCGCTATCGACGAAAGCGATCGGCCTGTCCCCTGGCAATTCGACCCGCCGCTTGCGACGATCCCATTCGTCCTCGACGCTGCCCATCACAGGCCGAGCGCGGCCTTCGCCGCGGCAAGACCCGATTGACCGTCGAAAGTCGACACCCCGGCCAGCCAGGTTTCCAGCCGCTTTGGCTCGTCCTTTATCGATTTCAGAGCGGCTTCTTCCGGTTCCATTCCATCATTCATGATGTAGGCCATGCCGCGGTTCTCGTATTCGACGTCGAAAACGAGATTGTTCAAAAGCTTCGCGACGTTGGGGCACTCGTGCAGGTAGCTCTTACGAACTTGGGTGGAGACCGTTGCCGCACCGAAATTCGGGCCATAGAACTTGTCGCCGCCGGTCAGATACTTCATGTCGAAGACAGTGTTCATCGGGTGCGGGGCCCAACCCTGGAAAACGATGAACGACTTGTCGCGTGTCCGGCGGGTGACTTCCGAAAGCATGCCCTGCTCGCTCGACTCCACCACGTCCCACCCCTCAAGGCCGAGAGCCGGGTCCTTGATCGCGTCAAGCATCAGTTGGTTCGAGCCGGGTTCGATGCCGTAGAGCTTGCGTTCGAATTTATCGGCAAACTTTTGCAGGTCGGAAAAGTCCCTGACGCCCGCTTCCCAGGCGTAAGAGGGAACGGCAAAGGTGTATTTCGCACCCTCGAGATTGGTCCGAACCGTCTCGACCGAGCCATCCTCTTTGTACGGCTTGTAGTAGGCGGCCATGGCAGGGTCCCAGTAGCCGAGAAACACGTCTAGGTCCTTGCTCTTCAGGCTCGTGTAGATGACGTCGATACCGAGAAGCTGGCTTTTGGCCTCGTAGCCCAGCGCCTTTAGCAAGGTCAGACCGACCCCGGTGGTAAAGGCAAGATCATTCCATCCCGGCTCACCCATGCGCACGGTCTTGCAGCTTTCCGGCTCTGCCGCAAACGCAGGGCCAGCAATGGTAACAAGGGCCAGCGCCGCAGTCCCGGCTTTCAGAGATCGCTTCATTCGTATTCCCCTTTTATCCAATTGGTCACTTTATTGTCCCGTGGGTCAATTATTGATCTTTGCGGAAAGTTTGTCAATTGTGAACAAAAGTGAGGGCGCGCAAATGAGACTGACCAAGATCAGCGATATCCGGAAACGTGAACTCAGACGGGCGGCGTTCGAGGTCCTGCAGCGTGAAGGCATGGCGGGGGCAACGCTGGAGAAAGTCGCCGCTCAAGCAGGCGCATCAAAGGGCATCGTCCTGCACTACTTCGCCAACAAGCAGGAACTGTTTGAGCATGCGATGCGCGAGGCGAACGCCGCCCTGAAGGATGCGGTGGTGGCGCGCTTGAGCAGCGCCACCACCCCCTTAGAACGATTGGAAGCAATCATCGAAGGCAATTTTGAAGAACGCTTCTTCCGGCCTTCCATTTGCCATGCTTGGCTATCGCTGTGCGCCGAGGTGCCACGCGACCCACAGCTGGCGCGCATCCAAAAAGTCATTCACGGGCGAATGCGATCAAATCTCATGTCGGCACTGGTTCATCTTCTGCCAGAGGACGATTGCGACGCCGCCGTTCTTGGTATTACCGCGCTAATCGACGGGCTGTGGCTGCGCCTCGGTCTGCAGTCGGAGGGTCTGACACGCGAAGATGCGCTTCGCCAGATGCGTGACTATCTCTCTCATCGGCTGCCCGCCTCGGTACAAAGATCAGTCGCCGAAAAGCCCGCTCATGAGGGCGATGGACAATGACCACTTGCATGTGCTCGATGCGCAGGCGTGATGGCTCAGCTCGTTTAGGCACCTACACCAGCCGATACACGCCTCGGGAATATGCCTGTGCGACCGGCTTTTCGGAATGACGCTTTCGACCATTTATTACGTGGGACCAAGCGTTAGATTCTAGAACCAATGATGGCGTGCCGTTGCCGGGCTCTTGCTCAGCGGGTCGGGACGGGCATTTCGCCGCGATAGTCGTAGAAACCCCTGCCGACCTTCCGTCCGAGCCAGCCGGCTTCGACATATTTGACCAGCAGCGGGCACGGCCGGTATTTGGTATCGGCCAGTCCGCTATGCAGCACGTTCATGATGGCAAGGCAGGTGTCGAGGCCGATGAAATCGGCAAGTTCGAGCGGGCCCATCGGATGGTTGGCGCCAAGCTTCATGCTCTGGTCGATATCGACGACCGAGCCGACCCCTTCATGGAGCGTGTAGATGGCCTCGTTGATCATCGGGATCAGAATGCGGTTGACGATGAAGGCCGGATAATCCTCCGCCACCACCGCGGTCTTGCCGAGCCGCTGCACCACCGCCTGCACCGCCTCGAAGGTTTCCCTGCTGGTGGCGATTCCCCGGATCAGTTCGACGAGCTGCATGACCGGAACCGGATTCATGAAATGCAGACCCATGAATTGTTCCGGCCGGTTCGTCCGTCCCGCGAGGCGGGTGATCGACAGCGACGACGTGTTGGTGGTGAGGATCGTTTCCGGCTTCAGGCTCGGAGCGAGCTCGTCGAAGATCTTCTGCTTGACCGTTTCCCGCTCCGTCGCCGCCTCGATGATGAGGTCGCTCGTCCCGATATCCTCGAGCGTCACTGTCGTTCGAATGCGCCCGAGAGCAAGTAGCCTCCCTTCCTCCGTCGCTTTTCCGCGCGCCACCTGCCGGTCCAGGTTTGCGCTGATTCTGGCAAGCGCCGCCTCCAGCCTCTGCGCATCGACGTCCATCAGCGTGACGTCATATCCTGCAACTGCAAGCACATGGGCGATGCCGTTGCCCATCTGTCCGGCGCCGACCACGCCGATCGTCTCGATCGTCATTTTGATTCACCCTCGGACTTCTTCGAGAATCCCCAGCGTCCTGCTCCCAGGACCGGTGCGGCCTTATCGAGCGCCAGGCGGCTGCGTGAAAGGAGAATCGGCGTCCGCAACCCGGGCAAACCTTCAGGATCGATCCGCAGCTCCCGTGCCTGGATTTGCGGCTCGTCGATGGCTTCCGCGACCGTGTTGATCGGGCCTCCGGGAACGCCCGCCTTTTCGAGCGCGGCAATCAGCTCCGCCTTGGGCCTGAGTTTGGTCTTTTCCGCAATCAGGGTGCCGAGCGCTTCACGGTTCCCCACCCGGGCCGGATTGGTCGCATACGCCGGATCGTCCGAAACGCCCTCGAGACCGAGCAGGCTGCAAAGGGCCGCGAACTGCCGGTCGTTGCCGCAGGCGATGATCAGATGCCCATCCGCGGCCGGAAACACCTGGTACGGCACGATATTGGGGTGCGCGTTGCCCATGCGGCGCGGAACCTTGCCGCCCGCAAGATAGTTCATCGCCTGGTTGGCAAGCACGGCAACGCCCACATCGAGCAGTGCCAGATCGACGTGCTGGCCGAGGCCGGATCGCTCCCGCTCGGCCAATGCGGCCTGGATACCGATGACCCCGTACAGGCCGGTGAAGACGTCGATCCAGGCGACGCCCACTTTCTGCGGTTCGCCATCGGGTTCTCCGGTCAGGTCCATGATGCCGCACATGCCCTGGATCAAGAAATCGTAGCCTGGCTGTTGCGCCCGCGGGCCCGCCTGGCCGAAACCGGTCACGGACGCGTAGACGATGCGCGGGTTGAGTGCGGCGAGGCTATCATAGTCGAGGCCGAATTTCTTCAACCCTCCGACCTTGAAGTTCTCGATCACGACATCCGCTTCAGCGATCAATGATTTGACGCGGGCGAGGTCCTCCGGATCGCCGAAATCGCAGGTGACCGATGTCTTGCCGCGATTTGCCGCGTGGAAATAGGCGGCCACCTTTTCGGTGCCGCCCTTGCCGTCCGGCTGTTCGATAAAGGGAGGCCCCCACGTGCGGGTGTCGTCGCCTTGCGGGCTCTCGATCTTGATGACTTCTGCGCCCAGGTCGGCGAGCGTCTGGCCGATCCAGGGCCCGGCGAGGATGCGGGCAAGCTCGACGACCTTCAGGCCGGCGAGCGGAGCGCTATGCGGCGCGGCCATCAGAAGAACGCCTGAATGCCGGTCTGGGCGCGGCCGAGGATCAGCGCATGGACATCGTGCGTGCCCTCGTAAGTGTTGACCGTTTCGAGGTTCTGCGCGTGGCGCATGACGTGGTACTCGATCTGAATGCCGTTGCCGCCGTGCATGTCGCGGGCCTGTCTCGCAATGTCGAGCGCCTTGCCGCAATTGTTGCGCTTGACGAGGGAGATCATCTCCGGCGCGAACCTGCCTTCATCCATCAGCCGCCCGACGCGGAGCGACGCCTGCAGGCCGAGCGTGATCTCCGTCTGCATGTCGGCGAGTTTCTTCTGGTAGAGCTGCGTCCCGGCGAGCGGCTTGCCGAACTGGATGCGCTCGAGGCCGTATTGCCGCGAACGGAACCAGCAATCCTCGGCAGCCCCAAGCACGCCCCAGGAAATGCCGTAGCGGGCACGATTGAGGCAGCCAAACGGGCCCTTGAGTCCCGAGACATTCGGCAACAGCGCGTCCTCGCCCACCTCGACGCCGTCGAGCACGATCTCGCCGGTGATCGAGGCACGCAGGGACAGCTTGCCGCCGATCTTCGGCGCGGAAAGGCCCTTCATGCCCTTGTCGAGAATGAAGCCGCGGATCTGGCCGCCATGCGCTTCCGACTTCGCCCAGACGACGAACACGTCGGCGATCGGCGCGTTGGAGATCCACATCTTGGATCCGCGCAGGCGATAGCCGCCCTCGATCTTCTCGGCGCGCGTCTTCATCGAACCCGGATCGGATCCGGCATCCGGCTCGGTGAGCCCGAAGCAGCCGATCAATTCGCCCGAGACGAGACCGGGCAGGTATTTGTCGCGCTGCTCTTCGGAGCCATAGGCGTAGATGGGGTAGATCACCAGCGACGACTGCACGCTCATCATCGAGCGGTAGCCGGAATCGACGCGCTCCACCTCGCGCGCCACAAGACCATAGGACACGTAGTTTGCGCCGGCCGCGCCGTATTTTTCCGGCAGCGTGACGCCGAGAAGGCCGGCCTTGCCCATCAGCCGGAAGAGGCCCGGATCGGTCTTTTCCTCGAGATAGGCCTCCTCCACGCGCGGCAGGAGTTCTGCTTCAGCGAAGGCCCTGGCCGCATCACGGATCATGCGCTCGTCCTCGGCAAGCTGGTCGTCGAGGAAAAGGGGATCGTCCCAGGCGAAGGCGCTGCCTTGGGATGGATGCACGGATGGGTTTGGAGTCACGGATTCTCTCCTGATAATCTTGTACGGCCCGATGATCTCGAACGGCAAGCCGTTCCCATGTAAGTACCGCTTGTTGGCGTGCGGAAAAAGCCGTATTTGCGTGTAACGTCATTCATGGAATGCATAGGTGAGATGCGCCCGCGCCGGTTCCTCCCTTCGATGAGCCTTTTGTCCGCCTTCGAGGCCGTGCTGAAGACCGGCTCGACAGCGGCGGCGGCGCGCGAGCTCGATCTCACTCAGAGCACGGTGAGCCGTCTTGTCCAGAATCTGGAGCAGCAGCTCGGCCGCCAACTTTTCGAGCGGCACAGGCAGAAGCTCGTCCCGACGCAAGCCGCCCACGCCTATGGTCGGGACGTGACCCGCGCGCTCGATCTGATCCAGCGCGGCAGCATGGAACTTGCCGCAAATCCGGGTGGCGGCACGCTGTCGCTGGCGATTTTGCCGGCCTTCGGCACGCGATGGCTCGCGCCGCGGCTCGGCAGCTTCCTGGTCAAGCATCCCGGCATCACGATCAATCTGGCAACGCGCCTCAAGCGCTTCAACTTTGCCGTCGAAGGCTTCGATGCCGCCATCCATTTCGGGGTCGACGACTGGCGCGACGCCGGCCACATGATGCTGTTCGAGGAGCGGCTGACGGCCTGCATCTCGCCAGCGCTGCTCAAGGACCATCCGGTAGCCGATGTTGATGGGATGGCCGGGCTGCCGCTTCTTCAACTGGAGACGAGGCCGAACGCCTGGCGCATCTGGTTTGCGGCGCAAGGCGCCGAACCGGCGAGCGTGACCGGGATGCTCTTCGACCAATTCGCGACCATGACGCAGGCTGCGATCTCCGGCCTCGGCGTGGCGCTTCTTCCGGACTATCTGGCAGACGCCGAGATAGCGGAAACGCGCCTCGTTCCGCTCTTGAAGAGGGGGGTGCCAGGCTCGGGATCCTATTGGCTGGTCTGGCCGCAATCGCGGGCCAGTTACCCGCCACTCGAATCCTTCCGCGCCTGGCTTGCCGCGGAATTGAAGCCGCAAGCAACGTCGGCTTCCTGACCGGGGCGGGGCAGGGCATCCATGAGCAGGCGCGAAGAGAGCCGCCTCGCCCTGCAATCGAACCAGTCTGGCAGGAATTATCTCCGATCTTTACGTCCTGTTTTCCAGTGACGTGTATTGCATTCGTCGACAGGAAGAAAAAGTGGAACGGTAGATTGCGTCACTCATCCAACATGGCTCTGCCGGCCAGCGGCATGGAAACCGATCTCGTCCGGAAACTGGAGCGCGCCCGGTCGCAGATCGAGCAGCGTTTCCTCGATGGCGGTGCCGTACTGCTCGCGGTGCTGGACGTGCTGAACAAGCTCGGCGGCAATCTGGAGCAGCTCACGATGTCGCTTGATGAGTCGGCAGCCAGGGCGACCGCCAGTCGCCTGGTCGAAACCGCCGAACAACTCTCCGCCCTGCCCAGCCTGGAGGGCGGCCGTCAAGTGCAACGTGCGAGCATCGAAGAGAGGGAAAAATCGCTCGATATCCATATCGCAGCGATGCAAGAGACGCTGCGCTATTTGCGCACCTTCGCGATGACCGCAAAGATCGCCGGTGCGGGCATTCCGGACTTCGCTGGCTTTGCCGAGGAAATCGTCGAACGCATTCAGTTCGGCACCGCCGAAGTAAATCAGCTTTCCGTAAGGCTCACCGCGCTTCGTTCGACGATTGCGGTTGCCGCGGCGCGCGGCTCGCAGACGCTCGAGCGTTACCAGAACAACATCCCGCCCATCGTGAAGAACCTCTCCCGCACTATCGAGGATCTCAATGTCGAGCGCCGCCAGCTCGCTGGTCTTGCGGAAAAGGTCGCGCAGATGACGCGCAAGGTGCAGACGAAGGTCGCAACCACATTGTCGGCGATGCAGATTGGCGACATCACCCGGCAGCGCATCGAACATTGCCAATCCGCGTTCACGATCGCGGATGCCTATTTCGCATCGCAAGAGGGGCGCACTCTCGACGGCAACGCCCGGCAGCGCATCGCGCTCCTCGTCGCGCGGCTGGTGTTCGAGCAGCTTGCCGAACTGACCGCGCATTTCGGTCGGGACTGCGCCACCGTCGTCGCGACGATCAAGGATCTGAGCAACGACATCTCCTCCCTGATGAAACTCGCTTCCGGTATCGCGCCGGAAGGCGATGGCGAAAGCGGCATACGTCGCCTGGAGACCGATATCGCAGCCGCCCGTGGCGTCGTAGCCGGCATTGAGGAGATGGCTGAAGAGGCCGCTCGGCTGAGCCGGGAAACGACGGGCACAGTGGCCGAGCTCCTCCTCGGCATCGAGACGATCCGGCTCGTGCGCACGGATATTCAGTACATGGCGCTCAATACCAACCTGCGTTGCAGCAAACTCGGGGAAGACGGTCGTGCCATCAACGTCGTCACCGCCGAGTTGCGCGCATTTTCCGCACTACTCGACGATACGGCGGCGAAAATCCTTGAGGCCCTGAAGGGGCTCGAAGCCGATGCGGCACGGCTTGGTGAAGGCGATCACGGGTTCGGCAACGATTCGCTCGACGGCCGGCTCGCAGAAGTGCTCGCACGCATCCGCGAGGCAGGCGACGTTATGGATGCCAATATTGCCAGCGTTCAGGCGACCGGCCGGGATGTTGCCTCGACGGTGGCCGCCGCCGTCGGCACGCTCGATTTCAAGACGGAACTCGGCGACGTGCTCGCCGACTGCACCGAGCAGGCCCGTCTCGCCGTCGGGGAGACCCCGACACTTGCAGGTCTGGAAGCGGCGGTGGCCGCGATCGGCGATCGGATCGCAAGAGTTTACACGATGAACTCCGAACGGGAGATCCATGGCAGAATTTTCGGCCCCGGATCGAGTGCGGCCGCAGCGCCGACTGCCAATAGCGATGACGATCTGTTCGAGGATGCTCTCTTCTGAGAACAGATATGCTCAGGGCGACTCGCGCCATTCCAAGTATGGACCCGAAACCGTACCGGTTCGTCGGAAAGCTCGATGCGCGGATGCCTACAGCGACCCCTTGCGCGTCTGAAAAGACACGCGGCGCTGCACATGCCCCGAGCTCTGGGGGGCTTTTGCACCGGCCGGTCCGATACAGCCGACGACAGCGCTCCGGGCACCGCCCGGAACCGGGTGTCTGATCCGTCAGGCGACGCTTCTCAGGCGCTGCGTGCCGGCACCCCTGGCCGCGGAAATATGCCCCAGTAATTCCGTTGCCAGCAAGCTGGAATTTTCCTGTGCCTTGTCGAGATTGCTCACCCGGCGCGGATCCATCGTATAGAGCGTCTCACCGCAACCGAAGATATCGCGATAGGCCGAACGCTCGATGATCGGCGTCTCGAATACGTGCACGCGCCGGGAAGCCAGCAGTTCCTTGACCGCCTGCAATGCGCGCGTCGTCACCATCGAGTTGACGCGGGTCAGGACGACCGAATAGGGAATATGAATGGCCGCCTTGTCCGCGAGATAGTGCAGCAACTCGATCACGTGTGCGCCGCCCTGGGCGTCCATGGCCGAGCCTTGAACGGGGATCAGCACGTAGCTGGAATAGCCGACCGCCTTTGCGAGCAGCGGACTGCGCGCGCCCGGCAGGTCGATCAGCACGACGTCGGCCCTACGGAGTTCCTCGGCGACATGCCGGTCAATCGTCCCGGTGGTGACGTAGGAAACGACGGAGAGCCGCTGCCGGCAAGCTTCGCTCGCCATTTCGTACCAGCGCGTGATCCAGTGCTGCGGATCGGCATCAAGGATCGAAATCCGATACCCCCTTCGCGCAAGCTCGGTTGCAACGAGTAAAACCGCAGTCGTCTTCCCCGCGCCGCCCTTGGTGTTTGCGAAGGTGATGACCGACATCGCGTGTTTCCTCGATACGGTTGCTGAGCCTCGTTCATCGCTCATCGTCGGCACCCGGCATGGTGGCCCATCCATCCTGGATGATCATGGTTAACAAACCGTCAATCCGTCTACCGGCGACGGTCGGCGCCAAGGATCTCTCGCGCGATCTGATCGAGTGGAACGATCTTCTCCACGCCACCCTTCGCGATCGCCTCTTTCGGCATTCCAAAGACGACGGATGTAGCCTCGTCCTGCGCGACGGTGTAGGCGCCGGCTGCCCGCATCTCCGCCATTCCGCGCGCGCCGTCATCGCCCATTCCGGTCATGATGACGCCCATGGCATTTGCGCCGGCAGAACGTGCCGCAGAGCGGAACAGAACGTCCACCGATGGCCGGTGTCGGGAGACGAGCGGTCCCGTTCGCACCGACACGATGTAACGTGCGCCCTGGCGCTCCAGCAGCATATGCCGGTCGCCGGGCGCGATCAGCACGTGCCCGCGCAGCACCGGATCGCCGTTCTCCGCCTCCTTTACCTCCACCTCGCAGAGACTGTTCAGCCGCTTGGCGAAAGCCGCGGTGAACTTCTCCGGCATGTGCTGTACGATGACGATACCGGGCGCATTGGCGGGAAGCTGCTCGAGCAGCACGCGCAACGCTTCCGTGCCGCCCGTCGAGGCACCGACGCAAGCTACCATCTCGGTCGTCTTCGCCATGGCCCTGCCGCTCGGCGGCGGAAGCACCGCGTCCGCGGTGAGCTTTGCCGGCGTCGTCGCCGGGTCCGGCAGGCGCCGCGCCGCGCCGAGGCGTGCGGCCGCTGCGCCTCTTACGGCCTCGCGGATGCGCATGCCCTGTTCGGCGAGGTAGTCTGCAGCGCCGATTTTCGGCTTCAGGATGACATCGACGGCGCCGGCCTCGAGTGCCTGCATCAGCGTGGCGGATCCCTCTTCCGTCAGCGAGGAACACATGACGATGGGGATCGGCCGCTGCGACATGATCTTGCGCAGGAAGGTGATGCCGTCCATGCGTGGCATCTCGACGTCGAGGGTAATGACATCGGGCAATTCCTCCTGGATCTTGCGCGCCGCCACATAGGGGTCGGAGGCCGCACCCATCACCTGGATCTCGGCATCCTGCTCCAGAACATGGGTCAGCGCCTGCCGGACACTCGCTGAATCGTCGATAATGAGGACGCGGATTTTCCCTGCCATGGACGCCGTCAGACCTTCTTGAATATCGTATTGGCGACCTGGCGCACCGGGAGGCTGATACCGCCAATGGTTTCGGAATGGCCGACAAAGAGAAAGCCGCCCGGCACGAGGCAATCACAGATGCGCGAGAGCACCTTCGCCTGGGTCTGCTTGTCGAAATAGATGAGAACGTTGCGGCAGAAGATGATATGCATCGCGTCGCCGACAGGATAGGCACTGTCCATCAGGTTCAGGCGCGCGAAGCCGATCTTCGACCGCAGACGCGGGTGCATGCGCACTTCGTGGCGCGACTTGTCGCATGCGGCCATCACATATCTTCGGCGGAGATCCGGAGCGACCGGAACCATCATGTCGTGTGAATAAATGCCGCGTTTGGCCGCCTGAAGCACGTCCGTCGAAAGGTCGGTCGCGAGAATGCTATAGTCGACTTCGCGATTGGACTGCGCGAAATCCTCGAGGACCATCGCCATCGTATATGGCTCTGCCCCGGTGGAACAGGCCGAGCTCCACAGGCGCAGCCGCTTGTGGCCAGCGGCCAGCAACTCGGGCAGAGCAATCTGCTCCATATATTCGAAATGCTTCGGCTCCCGAAAAAAGTCCGTCTTGTTGGTCGTTACCGCGTCGATGAGGTAGATCGACTCGGCCTCGATGCCATTCTCTTTGAAGAGATAGTCGCAATAGGCGTCGAGGGTTGGAATGCCGGTGGCCCGCAGCCGGCGGCGCAGACGCCCCTCCAGCATCGTCATCTTGGTCACCGGCATCTTGATGCCGCTATAGTCGTAGATAAAACGCGCCAGGGCGTCAAAGTTCCGACGGCTCAGCCGGTCCTCCGTCGCCTGGAGCCTCAAGGCTACCCCCACCGCATGGCCTCCATCATCACGTATCAAGCGTTTTCCGCCACGCGAGCGCCGATGCCCGCGAGCGCCGATTCCTCGCCCGAAAACAGCTTTGCGAGGTTGACGATGACGACAAAGCCGCCATTTCGGCGCACGACGCCGGCGATGTAGTCCGACTGCCACCGTACGCCAATGTCGGGCGCGCCCTCGATCTCGTCGCGCCGGAACGGCGCGACCTCATAGACCCGGTCCGCGACGAGGCCGAGCGTCAGCAGTTTCACGCCGATCGGCACGTCGAGGACAAGGATCCGTGTATGCGGGGTCTTCTCCGTCTTCGTCATGCCGAGACGAAGACGGAGATCGATGACCGGCACACCCTGGCCTCTGACATCCCTGAGGCCCAGCAGATAGTCCGGACCGTGCGGGATCTTGAAGGCCTCTTCATGGTCGAGGATCTCCCGCACGACCTCCACCGGGACGGCGAAGACCTCGTTGTCGAGACTGAAGGTGACGAACTGGGATTCAGCGGATATGCCGGCCATGGTCATGCACTTTCGCGAAAGTCGGCGTCATCGGCATCGGGTCCGCCCATCGTCATATCGAGGGCAAAGCCTTTGCCGCGAGCCGCCTGAGACGGGGCGCTGCGCACAGTGCGTGCAGCCTGGGCGGTGGGACGTTTGGCGCCCGGAGCGGCCATCCTCGCAGCCGTCGCGCGCAGCTTTTCGGCGTGGCTGGGCTCGCCGCGAGCGGCGTTGTCGACCCTGAAGAAGGCGATCGATGCCTGCAACTCCTCGGCCTGCGCCGCGAGTTCCTCCGACGTTGCGGACATTTCTTCCGAGGCGCCGGCATTGGTTTGGGTCACCTTGTCGAGCTGCTGGATCGCTTCATTGATCTGCGCGGCGCCGACGTCCTGCTCGCGGCAGGCAGAGGAGATTTCCGCAACCAGTTCGGCCGTCTTGCGGATATCCGGGACCAGGCGGTTCAGCATTTCGCCGGCTTCGGTCGCCACCTGAACCGTCTCGCCGGAAAGGGTACTGATTTCGGCGGCCGCCGCCTGCGAGCGCTCGGCGAGCTTACGCACTTCCGAGGCAACGACTGCGAAGCCCTTGCCGTGTTCGCCGGCTCGTGCCGCTTCCACCGCCGCGTTCAAGGCAAGCAGGTCGGTCTGGCGCGCGATTTCCTGAACGATGGAGATCTTCTCGGCGATCGTCCGCATCGCGTTGACCGCACGGCCCACGGCCTCGCCGCTCGCTTCCGCGTCCTTGGACGACTGGCGGGCAATCTTCTCGGTCTGGGCGGCGTTGTCGGCGTTCTGCTTGATGTTCGCGGCCATCTGCTCCATCGAGGCGGAGGCTTCCTCGGCCGACGAGGCCTGTTCGGTTGCCCCCTGCGAAAGCTGCTCCGAGCTCGACGAGAGCTCCTGGCTGCCGGACGACACATTGTCGGATGCGGAGAGCGCATCCGCGACGACGCCGCGCAGGCGTTCGATCATCGTGTTGACGTGGCCGAGCAGTTCGCCGATCTCGTCTCTGGTTGTGATCGCGGCCGTGCTGGTGAGATCGCCTTCGGCAACCATGCGTACGGCGGTCGTCGCACGCGTGAGGCCGCGGCTGATCGTGATCGAAATCCAGAAGGCCGCGATCAGGGCTGCAATCATCGCACCGGCGGCAACACCGATCATCACGCCGCGGGTCGACTCATAGGCAACGTCGGTTTCGTCGTTGGCCTCGGTCAGCTGCTGTTTCGAGAGAGCGATCAGTTCCTCGACCGCTGCGTCGAGTTCATTGGCAAGTTCGCGAGCTTCGGTCACCGACACGCGCTGGGCTTGCTCGACGGCACCGGCCTGCATCAACGACCGGATTCGATCGTCGGCGGCATCGCCCTTGGCGGCGATTTCCTGTATCTTCAGCCAGCGCGGGCGGCCCTGCTCCGTCGAGATGCTGAGCGCCTTGTCCAGCGCCCGCTTCAGGTCGGCACGTGCCGCATCGCCCTTCGTCTGCGCCGCCTGGATATCCGTCGGCGTCGTCGCGCCGATCAGGTTCTTCTGCTGGCGAATGCTCTGGAGCTGCGCGATATTGATGCTCTGCACGAGCTCGAGCCGGGCGACGGGTCCTTGCGTCATTGCCGTCATCGCGTCGTTGATCTGGGCGAGGCTGCGGATGCCGTAGATCGCCGTGCCGAGCAGCAGGACGATCAAGAAGGCGAAAGCCAGAGCCAGTTTGAGTTTGATCGTGAACTTCATGAGGCACCTATGTCCTTCAACTGTTCGCCACCACGGAGCCGACACGGTCTCCTTGCGAAACGAAGATTGCGTTTAGGTTCGGGAGAATGATGAATTCGCCGCCTCGCTTGACGAGGCAGTCGATGTAGTCGGCGCGCCACCGCATGCCGACGCTGGGCGGCGGCTCACTGGCTGTGCGCGGCAGGGACGTCACCTCGTAGACGCGGTCCGTGCGGATACCGATGAGCGTCGCCTCGCCGTCGAGTTCGAGCTCTATGACGACGATCCGGCTGTCGATCGTCGCCTCGCTGACCTCCATGCCGAAGGCGAGGCGGATGTCGGCAAGGGGGATGACCTTGCCGCGGAAATTGATGACGCTCGCGACGAAGGGCATGCTCCCCGGCACAGGCGTCTCCGGCAGAAGATCGAGAATCTCCTGGACGACGGTCGCCTCGATGGCGAAGGTCTCCCCGTTGAGACTGAAGGTGAGAACGGACAACTCCTCGTCCTTGCCCCAGATCGTTTGGTTGTCAGTCCTAAGTGCCACTCCGCTCATCCCGCCGCTCGCAATTGCGCCTCCTGCTGCTGTCCGGCCGCGACCAGATGGGCGACGTCGAGGATCAGCGCCACGCTTCCATCGCCGAGGATAGTGGCGCCGGAGAAGGTCACGACATCGTGGTGAAGCTTGGACATGGATTTGATGACCGTCTGATGGTCGCCGATGATCTGGTCGACGACGAGACCGACCCGTTCCGTGCCGGTCGAGATGACGACTACCTTCTGATACGGATCAGGTTGGGTGCCGGTCCGGAAAAGCTCCCTGAGGCGCAGAAAGGGGACGAGGCTGTCGCGCAGCGAAATGAAGCTGCGGCCGCGCGAACGCAGGTCTTCCTCGATTGAAAGCTCCAGGCATTCCTCCACCGCCGAAAGAGGAATGACGTAGCGGCCCCTGCCGACGCGCACGAGCAGTCCGTCGATGATGGCGAGCGTCAACGGGATGCGCAGAGCAACCTCCGAGCCCTCGCCCGGCCGGCTCGTGATGTCGATCGTGCCGCGCAGTGCCTCCACGGTCTTCTTGACCACGTCCATGCCGACGCCGCGGCCGGACAGGTTCGTCACCTGCTGCGCCGTCGAGAAACCCGGCTGGAAAATGAGCTGCAGAAGCTCCTGGTCGGTGAGCGCCACACCCGGCTGGACGAGCCCGGAGGCCTCCGCCTTGGCACGGACCCGCTCACGGTTGATACCCCGCCCGTCATCCTTGATGGTGATGATGACCTCCCCGCCCGTCTGGTGCGCCGAGAGGACGACCCGTCCCTTTGGCGGCTTCCCGGCGGCGACGCGGTCATCCGGCGTCTCGAGCCCGTGATCGATGGAGTTGCGCACGAGGTGGACGAGCGGGTCGGCAAGCCGGTCGATCACCGTCTTGTCGACTTCGGTGCTCTCGCCTTCTGTGATGAGTTCGATCTCCTTTCCGGTCTCGCGCGACAGGTCGTGCACGAGGCGGCGGAAGCGGCTGAAGAGGCTCGCGACCGGCATCATGCGCAGCACCATCATAGTGTCGCGCAACTCGCCCGAAAGGCGCTCGATCTCCTCGGACACGGACCGCAGGCCGAGATCGGCGTCCGCGCCCGCAAGCTGGGTCAGGCGCGATTGGGCGATCACGAGCTCGCCCACGCGATCCATCATCTCATCAAGCCGCTCGGCCGGTACGCGCACGTTCTCGGCCGAAGCGGGCTTCGCCTGCTTCGCATCGGCCGTGCCGGCGCTTTGCCCTGGGTCGGCCGGTACTATTGAAACCGGCTTCGCTGCCGGCACGACTGTTGCCGAGGCCCGCGGCGTCTCCGCCCCGGTCTCCGTGATCTCGAGCGTCATCTCGTCCATCACGAAGATGAACACGTCCTCGATTTCCGAGCGGCCATGTGCGGTCTTCAGCGTCACGGTCCAGGCGAGATGGATCTCGCGCGGATCAAGGGCTTCGAGCGGCGGAACCGCCGAGGTGTCGGCGACGATGCGGCACTCGCCGAGGGCGCGCAGTTCATCGAGCAGTGCGAGGGGATTGGTGCCGTTCACCATGGCGTTTGTCGGCAGGCAGAAGCTAATCCGCCATTCCCGCAGCATACCTTCGGCTCCAGCCGAGGCGCCTGTTGCGTCGATTGCCGCAGCCGGGGATGCGCCCGCGCCGTCGACGGCCCTCTGTAGATTTTCGAGAAGCGCAGCACTTACGGCGTCGTGATCGCCATTCGGGGTCTCAAGCAAGGCACGCATATGGTCCTGGGCCGACAGGACCGCGGAAACGAGCTCGTGCGTCGCGGGCACTTCCCCCTTGCGCACTCGATCGAAAGCCGTCTCGCAATGATGCGTGAATGCGGCAAGCGCATCGAAGCCGAACATGGCGCCCGACCCCTTCAGCGTGTGCAGCCCGCGAAAAACCGCATCGACTTGGTCCCGATCCGCGAGATTTCGCGTCAGATCCAGCAAACCGGATTCGATTTGCTCGAGCAGTTCGGCAGCCTCCGTGCGGAAAACTGAGATCGGATCGGGGTTGCTCATCTGGCGAGAACCTTCCGGGCGATCTTGACGAGGCTTTCAGGATCAAACGGCTTGGTGAGCCAGCCGGTCGCTCCCGCCGCCTTGGCCTGCTGCTTCATCTCGCCGTCGGACTCGGTCGTGAGGAAAATGACAGGCACGCCCGCATGCGCCGGCAGCTTCCGCAACTCGCGAATCATCCTCAGGCCATCCATGTTCGGCATGTTGAGGTCGGTGACGACCAGGTCGAATTCACCGGCCTTCAACTTGTTGAGGCCATCAAGGCCATCGACCGCCTCCGTGACGCTGTAACCGGCATTCGACAATGTCACCCGCGTCGTCAGTCTTATGCTCGCGGAATCGTCGACGGTCAGTATTTTCGCACTCATTGGCTGTTCTCCTGATGAAGCCAGAATTCCAGATCTTCAGCTGAAGCTTCCTTAAGAAATCCGCCGCGGCTCAGCACACCCAGCAAATTTGCCCCGGCCGGGCGAGCGAGTGAGAGCGCGCCGCCAGCGCGGTTCGCTTGCCGCCGTGCCGCAATAAGCAACTGCACGAAGCTGAGATCGACAACGGCATCTTCCTTCAACTCAAGTGTGAGACGTGAGCTGGCGTCGAGCGCCGTCGTCATTTCCTTGCTGATTTGGTCGATATTCCTGATGTTCAGGTCGGACTGGAACGACAGTCGCAATTCGCCCGGCATAGTCTCTCGCATGCCCACCTCCTGGTGTGCAGAATTCTACTGTTTCAAGGGGGATCTTCAGCGGCTCGTTACGCGCCTCTGCCGCTTCGCAAGTTGAAAATGGAGCGTGTTGAAATTGGAAGCGCTTGCCAGCCGCGTTCCGTCAGAGGCTGTCGAATCGTATTCGCAATTGCTGCGTCAACAACTCGGACCAGAGTCCCCTCACGTCTTCGGGACTGGCTATTCGGGCAATTCAGCGGTTCATATCTCGGGGACTAGGCTCACCCTCAAGTCATCTGAGGGGAGGCTGTCCAAGGCTGTCATCATGCCAGTTGGACAGGCAACGTTGCTATCTCCGGATGTATGCAAGATTTAACCCACAACCCTTTACCAAAGGTTAATGCTGGATACCTGGTTCGCAGTTTTCTGCATTCCCGCCGGCGTATTTTGTTGTGGTCGAATCTGTAGATGTTACGGATCCGCGACTGCAATCAGGAGATCGCTGCCAAATGCCGAAACAGGCTCACGCACCGCTGTCTGGATAGTTTATGTTGGCCGGATTTAGCGGCTTCTGCGTCCTCGAAGGAGGCGGTCCGCCCCGCCACACGGCCCGGCTTATCGGCAATGATCCTAACCGAAACGTAACCTGTCCCGCCTATGGACAGGACGGAGTACATTTGGGGTGGCGCCAGCCAATGATGACTGTTGTCGATTGTATCGTTAACGACCACAACCTGGTTCTGGTTCTGGTTGCCGCGCTGGTCTGCCTTTTTGGCTCGGCAGTTACGCTGAGACTGTTAAGCCGCGCAGTCCGCGCTTCCGGCGGACAGCGCCTGGGGTGGCAATTCCTGGCGGCGGTTGCCGGCGGGGGAGGGGTGTGGACGACGCATTTCGTCGCGATGCTGGCCTACAGGCCTCCCGCGCCCGTTTCGATCGATCCGGCCCTGACGATCTTGTCGCTGGTGATCGCCATGACGGGGCTGTTCGCCAGCCTTCTCGTCAGCGCAATCCCGGCGAGCCGAGTGTTTCCCGCACTTGGCGGTGCCATGGTCGGCCTTTCGTTTTCGGCGATGCACTACGCCGGCATGTTGGCCTACCGCGTCGTGGGCATTGTCGAATGGCAATTCAACTATGTGGTGGCCTCGATCGCGATCACAGCCGTTTTCTCCGCCGCATCCGTGGCATTGATCTCGCGACGCCCCCCTGGGCTTCAGCATTACCGGGCGGCGGTCACCCTTTTGGTCGCCGGCATTGTCGGCCTGCATTTCACCGCCATGGCCGCGTTCCGCGTGACGCCAATGACGCAAAACTTTCCTGAGTTCGACGCTCAGGCGATCGCGGCCCTCGCCTTGGCTATTGTCGTGGTGGCATTGATCATCGTTGGTACCGGATTGGCGAGCTATCTCATCGACACCCATGTCCAGGCCAATTCCCAGGAACAATTGCGCCACATGGCTTCGCACGACACGCTGACGGGTCTTCCCAATCGTGCGAGTTTCAATGAGTGCCTGACTGGAAGCCTTCTGGATGCGCGAGATGGGAATAAAAAGTTCGCTGTCGTCTGCATCGACCTCAACCGCTTCAAGGAGATCAACGACACCCTCGGCCACGGCGCAGGCGATGAGGCTCTGCGCATCCTTGCGCGCCGCATGGCGCAATCGCTCGAAGAGGGAGAATTCATAGCTCGTCTCGGCGGCGACGAGTTTGCGGCGGTCAAGCGGTTTGCGGACCGCAGCGAAGTCCACGCCTTCGCGGATCGTATGGCAGGCATCTTCAATCGACCCATTCGTATCGACAGCATGGAAGCAGAGGTGGGCGCGAGTATTGGCGCGGCGGTTTGGCCCGATGACGCCAAGGACCTTGATGAACTGCTGAACAACGCCGACTTGGCCATGTACCACGCCAAGCACGCCTTTCTCGACACCATATGCTTTTACGATCCCGAGATCGGCGCCTCCGTACGCAAGCGCCGGAGGCTGGCGGAGGCGTTGCGCCATGCGCTCGATCACGATCAACTCGAGCTCCACTATCAAGTGCAGATGTCGCTGGCGAGCGGCGAGATTCACGGCTACGAGGTCCTGTTGCGCTGGACGCATCCACAACTCGGGCCGATCCCGCCATCGGATTTCATTCCCGTCGCCGAGGAAAACGGACTTATCGCGCCGCTCGGTGCCTGGGTCTTGCGCCGGGCTTGCCAAGACGCCGCGGCATGGGAGCCGCCCTATCGCATTGCAGTCAACGTTTCGGCGGTCCAGTTCATGGACGCCAGCCTGCCGCGGCTCGTGCATCAGGTCTTGGTTGAGACCGGCCTGCCACCGCACCGCCTCGAGCTCGAACTCACCGAGACCGCCCTCATAAGGGACAAGGCCCGCTCACTGCATATCATGCGCCAGATCAAGGCGCTGGGGGTCGGCGTATCGCTCGACGATTTCGGGAGTGGCTATTCCTCCCTGGAAACGCTGCGCAGCTTCCCTTTCGACAAGATCAAGCTCGACCGGACCTTTGTCGACGGCATCGAACACGACCGCCAATCCAAAGCAATCGTCCGGGCGGTGCTGGCGCTGGGCAAGAGCTTGCATATTCCCGTGTTAGCGGAAGGGATCGAAAGTGACGACCAAATCGCGATCCTTCGCGCGGAAGGATGCGACGAAGGGCAGGGCTTCCTGCTCGGGCGCCCCTCACCTGCAGACGATCTCGCAAGACAAGGCGGCCCGACCCGCTTTGGCGCTCGATCTGTCCAACAATACGAAAATCCTACCGGAGTCGATACGCTATCGGATAAGGCAAGGATCACATCCGCCTAATGCACTCCTTTGATCGACCTCGATTAAAGGACACGCCCTATCTACCAGGACACGAGACGATGCCGAGAGCTGACCTCAGAGACATTCGGGCAGCCCGGCCTTTCGCAGCCCTTCCATCAGGTAGCTGATCGCGTCAGGATCTGCGATCGGCCAGTAGTCGCGGGTGAATGCCAAGTCGATCTCAGGGCGAAGACTTCGTAACGCGTCGATGCTGCGGTGTGCATCCTCCAGTCGACCCAGATGCGCCTGGGCCGCAGCCAATATCGCCCAACGTGACCATTGGATATTTGGCTCGTGCAGTGATCGCTCGGCGGACTCCACAGCGTCCTCTAACCGCCCCAGGAAGAGGCAGGCCTCTGCCTTGCGCACCAAGAACTGTCCGAAATACGGGTCCTGCGGGCTGAGGCGCATCGCCACCTCAATGTGCGGCAGGGCCTCCTGCGGGTGTCCCCCGGTAGCAAGCGCCATGCTGAGCGCGTAGTGGGCCTGCGCGAAGCTTGGATCAAGCTCGATCGCTTTGCGCAGTTCAAAGACGGCCGCGTCGTGTCGCCGAACCAGCGTTAACGCCCGCCCAAGCGCATAGCGATTGAATGCATCCAACCCATCAAGCTCCACGGCTCTCTCTGCGAAGCGCAGGGCGTCAGCCTTCGCGGCACCCCCAGTATCCACGTAGCCGCCGACATATTGAAAGAAAAACGCCTCCTCGGCTGCCGCATAGGCACGCGCCAGGCCGGAGTCGATTTCAATCGCCTCCCGGAACAACCGCTGGGCCTCGACGAGATCCTGCCGGGTGCGCTTGTAAGTGTGCCAAAGGCCGCGCTGGCACAGGTCCCAGGCACGCAGATCGTCGGGGCATTTTGCCCGGGCCCGTTCGCGCTCGGCCTTGCCGAACTCGGGCTCGATTGCTCCGACCAGCATTTCGGTGAGTTCGTCCTGCAGCGCAAAGATATCTTGAATATCCCGGTCGTAACGTTGGGCCCAGACATGGTTGCCCGAACTGCCATCAATCAATTGCGCCGTGACACGAACGCGATTGCCGGCCTTGCGAACACTGCCTTCGAGCACGTAGGAGACGCCAAGCCTGCGGGCCACGTCACGAATGTCAGGCGATTGCCCCTTGTAGGCGAAGCACGAATTGCGGGCGATCACGAAAAACCACCGGATCCGCGACAATGCGGTGATCAGATCCTCGGTAATCCCGTCGGCAAAGTATTCCTGCTCGATGTCTCCGCTCATGTTGACGAAGGGCAGGATGGCAATTGACGGCCTATCCGGAAGCGGCAGCGATCGGGTCTCCTCACGCGATTTGGCAGCCGCCCGTTCGCTGAAAAGAACTCGGTAGACATGGACCGGTTCGGCAATATTCTTGACCGCCTGTTCACCCAAATCATCAAACAACACGTCGATCCGACCGTGGATGTAGTCGTAGACGCGGGATGAGACGGAGATGCCACCCGGCTCTGCCAAAGCCTCAAGCCGGGCCGCTACGTTTACGCCGTCGCCGAATATATCGTCCTCATCAATGATGATGTCTCCGACATTGATTCCTAGACGGAACTGAATCTGATGTTCGGGCGGCAGGTTTTTGTTGCGGTCAGCCATGCCGCGCTGAACGTCAACGGCGCATGAAACGGCATGGACGGCGCTTGGAAATTCGATAAGTGTCCCATCGCCCGTCGTCTTGACGATACGTCCGTCATATTCGGTCACCTTCGGATGGAGGAACTCCGCGCGCAGGGCCTTAAGGCGAGCGAGCGTGCCTGTTTCATCACGACCCATCATCTTTGAATAGCCGACGACATCAGCTGCGACAATGGCCGCAAGGCGGCGCTGCACACGTTCGTCAGACATGGAACACCCTCACAAGGAATCCGGCGGGATGACACGGGAATCTTACGTCTGTCGTTGTCGTGCGTCTACCGGCGTTCCGAAACCTGCTTCGGATCGAGAGCAGCCGTACCTCCGGCTACCTCGAAATGCACCGGAAGGGATGTCTCCGTTCTGCGCTTCCATGTGGCAGCGATGTTGAAATGTCCGCGGTCGCGAAAGCAGAAATGTCACTTTGGGGCTATGGCAGGCACGACGATCAGTCCCGATCTGACTGGCTGGCCCGGGCTGCTGATGACCACCAGCGCGGTCACTTCGTCCCGATGCCGATGTTGACACGGTTTCGCAGGATGGTCCGGCCGTCATCGCCGGCGCGTTCGCGGAACATGCGAGCGAGGGTCTGGCGAATGACGCCGCGCTCGCCTTCGCTCAACGCGAGGCTGCCGAGCACCTCCTCGACAATCGGATTGCTGCATACGATCCAGTCCCACAGCTCGGCACCTGACTCGAACGCCGTGCTCTCGGTCATCGTCTCGACCTTGACGTCCTTCAGTCCGGCTTTCGCGAGTTCGACGGCAAGCCGCTCCGGATCGCTGAGCTGGAACGGCAGCGGCGGCGGGTCCATGGGCGGACCGTTGAACTCCGGGCGAACCGATTGGACGGCGGTGACCAGAAAGGCGAGGAAGTCGATTTGATGCGGATCGCCATAGGCGATGATCAGCACCTGCCCGCCCGGTTTGACGACCCGTGTCATCTCGCGGATGCCTTTCGGCATGTCGGGAAACAGCATGACGCCGAACTGGGATCCCGCCATGTCGAAGGTGTTGTCGTCGAAGCCGAGCGCGTGCCCGTCCATGATGTGGGTGCCGATGTCGAGCCCCTCGTTTCCGGCTCGCTCTTGAAGCAGGCCGAGCATCACCCGCGACTGGTCGACGGCGACCACCTCGGCTCCAATCCGCGCTGCCGGGATAGCCAGCGCACCACTGCCGGACGCCACGTCCAGAAAGCACATCCCGGCCTGGAGGCCGGCCTTTCGCAGCGCCTCGCCGCCGAGCCACATCTGCGTTTCGGTGTTCGTGCGGTCGTAGCCCGGTGCGATTCGGTCCCAAGCCTCACATGTGTCCGGCAGCGCCTCGGGAGCGGCGGCTTCAATCGCGGCAAGCGCGGCCCGCAGCGCCTCCATGAATGCGGCAGGCTGTTCGATCGGCGGATCGTCGGCCGCACCGTCGATAACGTGGAGCGGCCAGCCAAATTGGGCGCTCGCTGCCTCCGCTACGGGCAATGGAGTGGCAAGATCGTGCCGCCCCCAGATCAGGAAGATCGGGATTGTGATGCGCGCCAGTTCCTCCGGTGGGATTGCCGGAAGACCGAACTGCTCCATCAGGCTCTGCTGGGTAGGCTTCAACTCCGGCGCCTGGGCGCGATCGAGATTGTAGGCCCGCAGCTGATCCCAGCTCTCGCCCATTCGACCGCACAGTGCGTCGAGGTCGTAGGCGCACCGCTGCCAAAGCCGATCATGGTTTTCCGGACTTGGCTCCATAATGAACGTGGTGAGGGCCGCACCGAATTCAGGCGCCGGCCGAAACGGCACGAGGCCGAGCGCGTCCGACAGCACCAGGCATCGGAGCTTGTTGCCGTGCTCGGCGGCAAAGCGCGCGGCAATCGCGGCACCGAGAATCTGGCCGAGGAGAATGGGTGGCGTCGGGCAGGTGCCTTCGATGAGCTCGCCGAGCCAGGCGAGAATACGTTCGGGCTGGACCGGACCCTCGATCGTCCCCGACGTGCCATGGCCCGGCAGATCGGGCGCGATCACGTGATGTGTTCTCACAAGTTCCGGGAGAATTCGCAGCCACTTTGCTGCGTGTTCTCCTGGGCCGTGCAGCAGCACGATCGGTGGTCCTTCGCCCCCTTCCAACAACACGGTCGAGATACCGGCCAGTTCGAGCCGCCGCTCCGTGACCGGTAGCCCGGCGAGCAGCCGCTTGCGGGCAGCTTCTCCGGATCGGCGGTTCGATCCAAATGCCGTCCGGGCGGCGTTGTTATCTTCGGCGTGAGCCATCATGGCCTCCCTTCTTCATTTACATTTCTATTTTCGCGCGATCGCCGTCGTCATGCTCACCTGAAGCGACGTGGAACCGTCCACCACATACTCCTGCCACCGCCCGCAGACGTCCCGCTCCAGCGCATCGCGCTTTGCCCGGCTGACTTGAGCGACGGCTTCGGCGAGCGGCGTGCTGTGGATGTATTGCCACAGGAAGTCGGCGGGAGCCGGGAGACGAAGGGTCTTCGGCCTCGCCTGAACATCGACATCCCGGAAGCCGGCATCGCGCATGAGTTCGGTGAGTTCATCGACATCGTGCATCGAGAAGACGAGATCGACGAGGAAAGCGGCTTTCGGGTCTATGTGGCGGGCCAATGCGTCCTTCATGATCGCGAACATCGGCGGCGTGGGCCCGGGCACGCTGACAAAGGCCCGTCCGCCCGTATCCAGCACCCGCCGCATCTCGCGCAGTGCAGCCTGCTTGTCGGGGACGAACTGAAGGCCCATCTGGCAGAACACGACATCGAAAGCCTCGTCGGGAAGCGGCATCGCCTCCGCGCTCGCCTCGTGCCAGTCGATCGAGATATCGGGTGGGGTCTGCAAACGGGCCACCGTCAGCATGCCCGGGTTCACGTCGAGGCCGGCAACGGCGCCGCCGGCACCGACGCTCTGCGCCGCGAGCCGCGTCACGACTCCGGTGCCGCAGGCGACATCGAGCACGCGCTCGCCCGCTCGAAGGCCCGCCACGCCGATCAGGTCGTCGGCTGCCGGCGCACCGATGGAAGGGACAAAAAATCGCTGGTAGTTCTCGGCGGGGCTTCCGCCGTAGGACTTGCCGAAGATCTGCTGCGTCATCGTATCCTCCGTTCCCTACAGCGCCGCGTGTCTTTTCAGACGCGCAAGGTGCAGCCGGATGCTCGCAGCGCGATCACCAGTGTCGGTCCCGTGATCCATGGGCAAGCTGCGCCGCACCGCCGCGCATCGATGGCCGATCAGTTTCAGGTGCAAGCTTAGGACGAAGGGGAGTGCGGCGCTTCGGGCGAACCACCCAATCGGCACCGGTAACTGCATGGGTGATTCCACCCATGCCAAGCACGTTCAGACAAGGTGGTGCTCGTAGGCCCAGGCGGTGGCGGCGGTGCGTGTGGGAACGTCGAGCTTATTGAAAATATTGCTGACGTGCCTGTCGACGGTCTTTCCGCTCAAATGCAGTTCGCTGGCGATTTCCCTGTTGGTTTTGCCGGTAGCGACGAGGCGGAGAACTTGCAGTTCGCGGGCCGAGAGGCCGCGAGCTTCGTCCGACCGCATGTCGAGCAGGGTATCGACACGAGAAACATCCGGCGTGGCGCCAAGCTTCCGGAAGACGTTCCCGGCCGCCTGCAGCTCCAGTGTCGCACCGTCCTCGTCACCGAGAGCGCGGCAAGCCAGGCCGATCATGACGTGTGCACGTGCTGCTTCGTACGGCGCGTCGACCTGCTGCCACCCCTCCATTGCCTGGCGCAGCCAAACCTCTGCGGCTTGCGCATCGCCGTCTGCCATTTCCACCGCTCCCCGCGCGTGGGCAGCCAAGGCAATCAGCAACTCGGTCCCGTAGACTTTTGCGCAGTCCTCGAGTTCGCGGCAGGCGCGCCATGCTTCTTCGATATCGCCGGCTGTCAGCATGATCTCGACATGGGCGGGCAGCAGCCGAATGCGGCGTAGTTGATCGGTCGTCGCACCCATGACGCGCCGGATCGCAGCTGCAGCCGCATCAATATGCCTTTCGGCCAGCCGCAACAGAGCGAGGCCCGGCTGCGGTTCGAAGCCATATTGGCTCGCACTCCGATACGCCTGCTCGGCCGCGTCGAATCTGCCGCGGAGGCGGTGAACCTCCGCCAGCTGGTACCAGGCCGCGGCCGCATCTTTCCGATTGTTTGTCTGCGCCAAACGCTCCACGGCCTGCTGGGCTTCGTCGATTGCATCCTGCCAGGCGCCGCTGAGCCGCTTGATCTCGGCGCGATGCATCAGGCAGCTGCCGCTAAAGCTGACGAGTTGGGGCTGCTCCGAGCACCATCGCCCCAAAGCGGAAGTCCATTCGCGTGCGCGATCCAGGGCATGAACTTGCTGACACGCTTCGATCACGCTGCAATAGATCAAGCCGGTGAGGAGCGGCGACAATTCACCGGCCGTGACGGAAACCATCGCCTCGTCGAGAAGCGCGAAACCTTCCGCAGTCCGCCCCTGCCGCAACAGAACACGGCCCTGCAGGTGCCGTGCACAGGCCACGAGATCAACGTCCGCAAAGTGCTCGCCGATCTCGACCGCGCCGCTGGCGGCAGCGTATGCCGCCTCGAGATCGCCCGCGGCGAGGTGCTGTTCGACGTGGGGTAGCTTCAGATAACCCCGTTCGACACAATCATCTTGTTCGCTTTCGAGCAGTCGATGTGCCCGTCCGAACCAGCCGGCCGCAGGCGCCATCTCCCCGCGAAAGGCAAGCCGCAGGCCCAGCCAGAAAGCGCAGCGGGCGGCGCGTCGACACTTGCCGGCGTCGAGACATGCATGATGGGTTCGCTCCAGGGCACGCAGGTACTCCTCGTCGCGCCCGGTCAGATAGGCCGACATCGCCAGCCGTTCGAGATCGTCCGCAGCGAGCGAAGCTGCCTCATCGGCGCGCGAGAGAAACCGATAGGCGTCGTCCCACGCCTTTTCCCCGTAAGCCTCGCGACCGCGCACGAGCTGATCCGCCTCCTCCAGGGAGCCATAGTCGAATTGCTGTCGATCTGACTTGCCCATCTGCACTGGTTCCGGAGATTGAACTGAACCCTACAGCGCCGCGCGTCTTATCGGACGCGCAAAGGTCGCTGTAGCACTTTGAATTGCTGCATGTCTTTGTCCTTGAATCAGCAGGCTGCCGCAGCATTGCTGCGCCATGCGGCGGGTGAGACGCCCACGGTCTTCTTGAACGCCCGACTGAAGGCAGCCTCGGATTCATAGCCGATCTCACGGCCTACCGTGGCCACCTTCATCGAGCTGTCGGCGAGGAGGCGCGCGGCGATCTGCATACGCCAGAGCGTCAGATACTGCATTGGCGCATGGCCAACGAGATGGGTAAAGCGCGCTGCCAGGGCAGCACGCGACATGCAGGCCCGGCGCGCTAGCTCGTTCAGCGTCCACGCATATGCAGGATGCTCATGGAGCATGATCAAAACCTTGCCGATCGAAGGGTCGCGCAGGCCTGAAAGCCAGCCGATCTCGCGGGCCGGGAGTGTCTCCAGATAGCGGCGCATCGCCTCGACGAAGATGAACTCGCTCAGCCGCAGTCGGATAGATTCGCCACCGACCCGCGGCTGGCGCGCCTCGGCAAGCGTGAGGTCGATGAGGCGGTTCAAGAGCCCCTCGTGCCGGTCCTGAAACCACTTGATCCGCAGGAGGCGCGGCAGGGTCGAGAGCACGGGATTGAAGGGCTTCATATCGCAGCCGAGAAAGCCGCACACGAATTCGCTGCGCGGCTCGCCGCCGCCGCCTTCCTTCGATACGAATGGCAGCCTGCCCGCCGCCATCTCCCGGAAAAAGTCCATCGTCGCTTCGGTATCGAACTCCGGTGGCTGGCCAGGCTCGCTGAGCATCGAATACCGGTCGCCATGCGGGAACACCAGCACGTCGCCGGCCTCGAACCACGTGGAGGTGGCGTTCGGAATGCCGGCCCAGCCCGCGCCCTTCAGGATGATGTGATAGGACACGATATGCTGGGCGCGCGGCAGGATGATGGAGGAAAACCTGGCGGCGCGCGGCACCTCTACGCCCCAAGGGAAGGACGCGTCCACCAGGAAAAACAGCGCGCCCGTCAGCTTGACCGTGCGCAGGACGTCTGAGAGCGGGTCGGCGCCAATTGGCCTGTGCCGGGCGGGTGGCTCGGTGGCCGCGGAAGCGCTGCGCAACCGCTTCGCATCGAGCACCTTGGACGATGCGGCAAGCGACAAAGACGTGTGGTCATGGGCGCGGACCATCCCCGAAGTATATCCTTCCCATGCCGGCATATCCACCCGATAGCCGGTGTCTGAAGATCACCGTGGAGGAAGACCATGTTTACGCCAGAGGAAATGCGTGGCCCGGCGGAAATCTATGACGCCCACTTCGTGCCCGCGCTGTTTGCCCAATGGGGGCCGGTCGTCGCCGCGGAAGCCGGGGTGCAGAAGGGCGACCGCGTGCTGGATGTGGCTTGCGGCACCGGCGCGCTGGCAATCGCGGCGGCCGAGATGGCTGGCCCTTCGGGTTCAGTTGTCGGGCTGGATTCCAATCCGGAAATGCTGGCGGTTGCGCGTCGCAAGCCCGTGCAGATTGAATGGTTGGAAGGAAGGGCCGAGGCGCTGCCTTTGCCGGACATCAGCTTCGACGCGGTCGCCAGCCAATTCGGCCTTATGTTCTTCGAGGACAAGCCAAAGGCGCTCACCGAAATGATGCGGGTGCTGAAACCCGGTGGCCGTCTGGCGGTCGCGGTGTGCGATGCGGTCGAGAACTCGCCGGGTTACGACGCCTTCGCGCTGCTGCTCGACCGGCTATTCGGAAAAGAGGTGGGGGATTCCTTCCGCGCGCCGTTCAGCCTGGGCGATGCCGGGCGGCTGCATGAAATATGCAGCGAAGCCGGTATTGCGGATGCCGAGGTCGTCCAGCGCAGCGAAAAGGTCCGCTTCAACTCGATCGATGCGCTGGTGTCGACAGAGCGCGCCTGCGTGTGGACGCTCGGCGGCGTGCTGACCGACGAACAGTTCAAGCGGCTTCTCGATGAGTCGGAGACGGCTCTCAGGCCCTTCGTGATCGACGGCGGCACGATTGAATTCGCCATGCCGTCGCTGATCATAAAGGCAGGAAAATCCTAGCTCCTCCGGGCGCAGGGGAATTATTTGAAGCGCCCGTGTCGCTGCAGGATCTCGATCTTGTAACCGTCAGGATCGGAGATGAAGAAGAAGCGCGCCAATAGGCCGCCATCGCGCTCGAACTCGATGATTTTGGTGGGGTTGTGACCCGCCTCCGTCAGTCGTGCATGTTCGGCGTCGAGGTCCGCTACGGAGACGGCGAGATGGCCGTATCCTTCGCCGAGCGCGTAGGGTTCTTTGCGTCCCTTGTTGATGGTCAACTCTAGCTCAAAGTCGCTGGCGTCATTGCTCATATAGACGAGCGTGAACGTTTCGAAATCGAGCCGGTCGGCCACTTTGAGGCCGAGTGCCTTTCGGTAGAAATCGATAGAGCGGGCCTCATCGAGCACGCGGATCATGGAATGAATTGCTTTGGACAACTGTCGTCTCCTTATCTCTCCAGCAATCTAATGGTTGGCCCGCGAGGTTGGTAGCAGCGGGATACCACAGGGAAAAAGGTGCTTCGCCCTTACCCTTCAGAACACCATTCATCGGACATGCTTGTAGACGGTCGTCCGAGACAGGCCCAGCAAGCGCGCGGTCTCGGAGATGTTGTTTGCGGTGTTGCGGTAAACAGAACGGATTTCGGTGCATCGGCGCCTGCTGAGGGTATGATTCCGACAGCGCTTGCAGGAATCGGTAACGCCATGCTCGGGTTCGCCGTCGAAAGAGTCCTCATCGATATAGTCCATGTGCCGTCGAACGAGTGCTCGCTGCAGCGTCGCGTAGAGTTCGCGGATGTTGCCGGGCCAAGATCGCTGTGCCAGCCGAGCAATCGCAGCGTCGGTGATCGCCGTTCCGGGTGCAAGCTTCTGCATCAGGTGCTGGACAACGAGCGGGAAATCGGAGCGGGCACTAAGCGGCGGCAGGCTTATCGTGAAGGCATTGAGCCGGTAAAGCAGATCGGCGCGGAACGCCCGCTCCTTCACCATCTCGTGCAGCTTCCGGTTGGTGGCTGAAACGATCTGGACGTCGACCCTGTGGGTCTTCTGCCCGCCAACCGCGCGCACTTCCATCGAATCGAGAAAGCGCAGGAGTGCCGTTTGGGCGGCAAGCGGAATGTCCGCCACCTCGTCAAGAAACAGCGTGCCCCCATCGGCAGCGCGCGCCAGCCCTGGCGCACCGTCGTCGCGGGCATTCGTGTAGGCGCCGCGCTCGTGACCGAAGATTTCGGCGATGAACAATTGCTCTGGCACGGCGCCGCAATTGACGGCGACGAATTCGCCCTTGCGGCGGCTCAACTTATGCAGATGACGCGCCATCAGTTCCTTTCCAGTCCCGGTCTCCCCGCAAATATGCACTGGCATACGCAGTGCTGCCGCGTCCGCGAGCTCGGCCAGGGCGCATTTCAGCGTCCGATCCTCGCACACGAAGTCCGGCTTTGCGGGGTCACCGATCAGGGTTGGTAGGGAAGGGGCAGGCCGGGCTTTGGCTTGCGCCACCATGCGCTGGCCGATCTGGCGGCAGACCATGAACACGCCGCTACCCGCACGGTCGCGAACGCGGATGACGCCGCCACCCAGCAACCCATCCATCGCTGCGCCGAAACCGGCCTCGAAGAGGCGGTCGAAATGCACACCCTGAGCGGCCGGCAGTCCCGCAAGAAGCGCCATGCCCGGCCGGTTGATCGAGGCGACCGCTCCGTCGCTGGAGACGGCGACAAGTCCGGCCGAAAGGGTGTCGAGATATTCGGGGCGCGGGTGGAAGGCCAAGATGAAGCTTTCGGCTCTCTCGCGGAAGATCAGGCCATTTTCGATCTGCGCGGCCGCCATGCGCACCAGCGCATGGGTATGCTGCTGGCGAGCCTCGTTCGAGCAGGAGGCATCGAGGAGCCCGAGGATTTCGCCGTTGGAATCGAGAATGGGAGCGGCCATGCAGCTCAGGTGGCCATGGCAACTGAAATAGTGCTCGCGTCCGTAAATGGCGACCGGCTGGCGTTCGCGGGCCGCAAGGCCGAGCGCATTGGTGCCGCGCTCGCTTTCCCGCCACACGCTGCCGGGGATGATCGAACGCCCGGCCGCGCTTTCGGCGAAATGCTGGTCGCTGATCGTGTCGAGCACCACGCCGTCAGCGTCGCCAAGCGCGATCATGAAATTCGAACCTGCGATCTGCGAATGGAGCAGTTGCATTTCTGCGAGTGCCAGGGATCGTAGCGCCCCATTCGCGTCGCGCCTTTGGCGCACTTCGGCGAAGGGAATGACGACATCGCGCGGCATGCCGCCCGGGTCGAGCCCGAGTTCGCGGCACCGCTGCCAGCTCTCGGCGACGAGAGGCGCCACGGCGCCGGCCGGAAACCTCCCGCCCTGTTCGAGAGCGGCGCGTGCCCGCTCCAGTCCTGAAAGATGTTGCATGGCTCCAATTCCTCCTCCGGACCGCCCAGCATATGGCTATCGCCGTGCGCCGGGGTTGATAACCAGAAACTGAACAGTCTGCTGCTCGCACTGTTCACCCAGTGAACGCACCGCTCGCCGTGACCGTCGCTCAAATCCTTGATTTTTAAGGCCTGCAGCGAGTGGCATGAGGGTTGCTCCTTTCCTTTGGCAGCCGGAAGGCTTTGCCCGGCAAGGAGGAGACCCTGATGAAAGCGCAAGTACTTACCCGATACGACGACAGCCTTACGGCGGACCAATGGGTTTCGCTGGAGGATGTCCCGGATCCCAAGATCGACAAATCGACGGACGTGATCGTCCGGATTGGCGGCGCAGGCGTGTGCCGTACGGACCTGCACATCATCGAGGGTGTCTGGCGCCCGCACATGGACCCGGATGGGGGCCATCTCCTTCCACTCATCATGGGGCACGAGAATGCCGGTTGGGTCGAGGCCGTCGGCAAGGAGGTGGAAGGCGTGAAGGTCGGTGATCCGGTCATTGTCCATCCGAAGATTTCCGGCGGGACCTGCCTTGCCTGCCGCCGCGGTTTTGACATGCACGGCCCTGGGAAGTTTCCAGGGCTCGATTGCAATGGCGGTTACGCGGAATACCTCTGCACCTCGGAGCGCAACATCGTGCCGCTGCCGAAGACGCTGGCCCCGAAAGATGTCGCGCCCTATGCCGACGCAGGGCTTACCGCCTATCGTGCGGTCAAAAAGGCGACGCGCCATCTCCTGCCCGGCGAAAGCTGCGTCGTGATCGGCGCCGGCGGACTCGGCCATATCGGTATCCAGTGCCTGAAGGCGATGTGTGCCGCCGATGTCATTGTCGTCGACAAATCGGATGATTCCCTGGCACTCGCCGGCAAGATCGGCGCTGACAAGCTCGTCAAGGCGGATGGCAACGAGGTCGAGGCGGTGCTGGCCCTGACCGGCGGTCAGGGTGCCGAGGCTGTTATCGACTTTGTCGGCGAAAAGGGCACCACGACCAAGGGGCTCGCCATGACGCGGCCGATGGGCAGCTATTATGTGGTTGGCTATGGCGAGGACATCCGCGTGCCAACCGTCGACATGGTCATTACCGAGAAGAACATAATCGGCAATCTGGTCGGCACATGGGCGGAACTGGTCGAACTGATGGCACTGGCCGATCGCGGTCTCGTGGAATTGACGACGGTCGAATACCGTCTCGCCGACGCCAACCGGGCGCTGCAGGATCTGAACAGGGGTCGCATCCATGGACGGGCCGTACTCATCCCCTGACCGGCACCAGGCAGGCGGAGGGGCGCTCACCCTTCCGCCTGCGCCCACAACCTCCGGCAGGCCGCAATGCTCCGGGGCAGGGATGGCCCGGTCGTTACGGCGAGTAACAGGAAATATCATGTGCAAAGCCTTGACGGCGCGCGACGCGCGGCCGTTCCGAAAGATCAGCCGGCCATTGAGGATTTCGGGTCATTCGACCAGCATCAGCCTGGAAGCGGCCTTCTGGAAGGTCCTTGACGCGATGGCCCTGGCCGAGGGGCTGTCGACGCCGAAACTGATTTCTATCCTGCATCAGGAAGCGGCCGAAATGTACGAGGACCTGCCGAATTTCGCCTCGGTGCTGCGCACCCTGTGCCTTCTGCACGAGAGTGGCCAGTGACTGCGATACCCGCTGTCGATCAACTGGCCTCCACCCGGTGACGCGCCCGTCACCGGGTGGAGGCCAGTCTCGCTCAGGATATCTTCTGGCCAATGCGGTTCTCCGCGATCCAGCGTGCCGCCAACACCAGCGCGCCCATGCTGAAGTCCTTGCCGTGCTTGGCGACCATTTCTTCCGAAAGGCGTGCGAGCCGTTCAAAGAACAGATCCTTGCTTTGTTCTTCGGGGGTGAGTTCGGTCTGCATGGTTTCCTCCTCATGATTTGAAAATTTGCGGTGGGAAGGTGACGATCGCCGCGGCGCCGTCCGCCGTTGCGATCGCGAGATGGCGTCCGTCCCCTGACCACGCGAGCGCAGTGACCGGTTCTCCGGGATGGCGAACCGCTAATTCGTCACCGCTGCCGATCCGGGCGACGACGATCTGACCGTTGGCATAGCTGGCGGCGACCAGATCTTTCAGGGGATGCGCCGCCACCTTCTCAACGGCGACAAGACCCGCTAGCCCGGTGGCCAGCGCGCCTGACTTGTTGTCCGCGAGCGGCGGCGTTTCCATCGACCAGGCCGCGATCCGGAATGCGCCGGCGGCGACAAGAGCATTGGCCGGCCCGCTCCAGCAGGTCGACTTCACGGGAGCGGGAAAGTCGTGCAGGAGTCCCGTGCGTTCGCTGGCGACATCAACCAGCGCGACGCCGTCACGACCGAGAGCGCAGGCGAGCCATCGGCCGTCCGCACTCCAGCGGATCGAGGCTGGACGACCGGGAAGGTCGATGCGCCGCGAGTGGACCGTTTCCATTGTTCTCCAAAGGAGCAACCCGTTTGCAATGGAAGCTGCGACCTGCAGTCCGTCGGGCGAGAGCGCGATCACATCGATCCCGCCGCCATCGGCCGGCTCAAGTCGAATAGGCGGACCGCAATCGTGGGAAAGATAGAGATCCGTGCCGTCACTAAAGGCGGTGATCCCGTTCGCCCGCCGGTGGTCGAGCGCCATGACCTGGCGGTCCAACTGAACTCCAGCGCTTTCGATCTCACCGCTGGCATGAACATATCGCAGTTCGCGGCCACCGCTCGCGACGATGAAACGATCCGCCGGCCCGGCGGCCAGACAAAGCGTGCGGTCTCCAAGTGCCGCCGTCTCGATCAGCGGCGGCGGCGGCGCTTTGCGGGGCCGGATCGTCGTCTGGCCGAAGTCTGCGCTGACCCGAATGCGTTTTTCGGGCGACTCCGCATCGGCAAGCGGAGCTATCGCCACGCTGCCGTCGGCACCGGCGAAGGCGACCGCTGTATCGTCGGCGTTGAAGCGCAGGTCCATGACCGTGGCCGGCCGTTGCCAGCTTCGCGCAAACAGGTCGAACATCGTCAGGTTGCGTGCATTCTGCTGGTTCATCTCGCTCCTCCCTCATCTGCCTGCGCTCTCCTTCAGCAGGCGGTCGATTGCCGCGATGGCTTCCTCGACGCCGGCTATGCGATCCTCACAAATCCTCTGCCGCGTCCGCATCGCCGTTGCTCTCTCTTCCGCTTCATGCAAGTTCTGCACCAGTTGTTGTTCTGCGCCACCGCGCTCGATTTCGAGCTCGAGGCGCAATACCTCCATTTCCGTTCCGGCCAACGCCTGCGTCAGCTTCAGTGCTTCGGCGTTGAGCCCCGAGACCTCGCCGACGAGCGCTATGCGCCGATGGAGCAGGTCGGCAGAGGTTGGCCCTTGCTTACTCATCCGAAGCTCCTATCGTTGCCGGGATTGCGCCGGGGAGGGCGCGGTGGAGAGGTGACACATATGTTTGAAGCGGAAGGAGAGGCATTCTTCGCGGCCTTGCGGGATGCCGTGGCAAAGCGGCTGGGCGCGGATCATCCCTGTTTTCCGGCATTCGAACGGGCCGCCGGAGGCGGCGGCGCCGATGCGACACTGGCGGTGCAGGATGCTCTCAACGCTCTTGGCACCGAGATGGCGACGGTCCTCATGGCCGATACGCACAAGGCGCTGCGGGAGAATCCTGCTGTAATCCCCGCAGGCTGGCAGCCATCCGGCACCAGGCACTGAAGCCGCGGTCATGGCCGTGCGCCCGGCGGCGATTGCGGCCTTTCCCAAGCCGAAAGCTGCGCTGGCAGACCGGAAAGCTGGCTGCGGAACTGTTTTTCAGCCATCTCGATATGGCTTCTGAGCTGATCCCACAGATCGACGCGCATGAGGCTCGCCCTGTCGCCGAGCAGGCGCTCAATCTCTTCCAGGCGGAACTGGTGAGACAGCGAGACGCCCGAGAAGACGAAGTCGCGCAGCAGGGGCGCATGGGTCCCGATGAAAGACTGAATCATCGGATGCGTTTCCCGCGTCATGCCGGCGGCGGCCATCTCGGCTTCCATGAACGTCTGGAAATGGCGTTGCAGCAGATACTGGCTCTCCCCCAGGAACCGTACCTGAAAGACAACGTCGCGGGGCATCAGCCGCACCAAGTCACTTGTGATATTCCTATCGTCGCCACTCGTCGGATCTGATCCCTCTCGGCTTCTCTCCTCTTTTGACATCGTCTCCTCCAACCAAGACTTCCGGGTTCTCAAGTCGGAATTAAATATGCGGAGGAAACACCAAGTTTGCAACTTCTGTATCTCGATGTTTGCGAAGTATTTAGTCCGAAATTGCAAGTTTGTTGTAAAGTTTTACATTTGTAAATTACACTTGTAACGAAAAATGTTACAACTTGACCAGCGCTATGCTGGATATGTAACGCAAAAACTGCGGGTGCCCCGCCGTAAACGATGATTCTCAACTTGGCACGGCCCTTGCTTCATCCTTTCGTATAAGAAGCCCACCGCCTCGATGCGGTGCCGAAAGAACGAAGGGAAGGGAGGATAAGGGGTCCAGACGCCGGTTGCCGCATGGCTAGCCTCGTGCCCGTCCATAGCGCACGACGCCGGAGAAGCCCCGAAACCTCCCTGAACACCTTTGCCGCGATCCACTTGAACGGCCGGACCGGGCAGCGCTGAGGAGGCGCATCCGCCGCGCCGACTTGAACTTCAACCGCGGCGCTGTGCCGCTTTCGCCGAGGCCAGTGGGTCTGCGGCGCAAATAGTGGAGGCTTAGCATCATGACGTCTTTGACGCTCAACAAGATTACCTCGCAGCGCGGTATATCCGTCGGCGAGGCAACGAAGAAGATTTCCGACCTCGGCTGGAACCCGACCTATGTCCAGGAAGCGATGACCTTCCCGACGGACTACAAGATCACCAAGGCGCCGCGCGATCCGATGAAGCAGGTGCTCAGATCCTATTTCCCGATGCAGGAAGAAAAGGACAACCGCGTCTATGGCGCGCTCGACGCAGCACTGCGCGGTGACATGTTCCGCAATGTGGAGCCGCGCTGGGTAGAGTGGATGAAACTCTTCCTGGCGATCATCCCCTTCCCGGAAATTTCCGCTGCCCGCTCCATGGCGATGGTCGCGCGCCTGGCGCCCGGCGAGGATCTCAGAACCGGCTTTACCATGCAGATGGTCGACGAGTTCCGCCATTCGACGATCCAGATGAACCTCAAGAAATGGTACATGGAGAACTACATCGATCCCGCCGGCTTCGACATCACCGAGGAAGCCTTCGGCAAATGCTACGCCACGACGATCGGCCGCCAGTTCGGCGAAGGCTTTATCACCGGCGACACGATGACGGCCGCCTGCATGTACCTGACAGTGGTCGCCGAAACCGCTTTCACCAACACGCTCTTTGTCGCAATGCCGTCAGAGGCTGCCCGTAACGGCGACTACGCCTTGCCGACGGTATTCCTTTCGGTGCAGTCCGACGAAAGCCGCCATATCGGCAACGGCCATTCCCTGCTGATGGCGGCGCTGAAGGAGCCGGAAAACCACCTGCTGCTCGAACGGGACATGCGTTACGCCTTCTGGCAGAACCATGCAATCGTCGATGCCGCCATCGGCACCTTCATCGAATACGGCACCACCAACCGCGACAAGACCAAGGAATCCTATGCGGAGATGTGGCATCGCTGGATTTTCGAGGACTACTACCGCACCTACATGCTGCCGCTCGAGAAATACGGCATCAAGATCCATCACGACGACGTCCAGACCGCCTGGAAGCGCATCACCGAGAAGTTCTACGTGCACAAGATCGCGCAGTTCTTCGCTGTTGGCTGGCCAGTCAACTTCTGGCGCATCGAAGCCCAGCGCGAGCAGGATTTCGAATGGTTCGAACATAAGTATCCGGGCTGGTACGCCCAGTTCGGCGATTTCTGGAAATGGTACGACAAGCTCAGCCACCGCGGCGAGAAGGTCATCACCTTCAATGAGGACGTCGGCTACGTCTATCCGCATCGCTGCTGGTCGAGCCTTGTCCCCTGCGTCGTGCGCGAGGACATCGTCACAGACGTGATCGACGGACAGCTTCACACCTTCGCCCACGAGCTCGACCGCTGGACCGCGGTGGAAGCTTTCTCCGACGAGTATCAGGGCCGCCCGACCCCGGCGATGGGCCGCTTCAGCGGCAAGCGCGAGTGGGAAACGCTCTATCACGGGTGGGATCTCGCCGATGCCATCAAGGACCTGAACTTCGTCCGTTCGGACGGCAAGACGCTCATTCCGCAGCCGCATCTGCGCTTCGACAGCAAGGAGATGTGGACCCTCGATGACGTTCGCGGCCACACCCTGCAATCGCCGCTGACACTGCTGCGCGAGATGAGCCCGGACGCCCGCGAGAAGCATCTCGCCGAATACCGCGCAGGCTTCGAGATCCGGCCCTTCAACTGATCGTCAGCCGGGCCGGCTTCGGCCGGCCCGCTCAACGCTGGTGGCCTCAAATGTCACGCGCTCGCTACACCCTGCCCATCGCCGTTGCGACATGGGCCGCCATTGCCGCAACGGTTTTCGCCGTCACCGGGGCGCATGCGCCGGTCGAAGACTGGAGGAACGTCACGGCCGGCTACAGGGGCGCGCTCGGCCAGAAGCCAGAAATACGAGTGAAGATATTCACTATCGGGAGGCAAATGACATGAGTGACACGCACACGGTGCGCCTTGAACCGGTCGGCGTCGAATTCGAGGTCGATAACGGCGAGACGGTTCTGAATGCGGCATTTCGCCAGGGCATCGCATTGCCGCACGGCTGCAAGGAAGGACAATGTTCGGCCTGCAAGTGCGTGCTGCTGGACGGCGAAGTCGACATGCTCCGATATTCGACTTTCGCGCTTAACGACATGGAGAAAGACAGCGGTCACATACTCCTGTGCCGGACGCTCGCCTATTCCGACATGGAAGTGGAACTGCTCAACTACGATGAGGAGGTTCTCTCCAAGTCGATCGCCGTCAAGTCCTATCGGGGCCGGATCGCCCGTATCGAGCGGCTGACGCACGACATCCGCGGGATTGAGATCGAACTCGATTCGCAGATCAAGTTCTGGGCCGGTCAATATGTCGACATCACAGTCACCACGGAAAAAGGGGAGACGATTACGCGCTCGTTCTCCATGGCAAATACGCCGGACGAAACCGAAAAACTCTCCTTCATCATCAAGAAATATCCCGAAGGAAAATTCTCCGGTGAGCTCGATTCCGGAGGAATCCGCGTCGGAGCCGAAGTCACCATCGTCGGACCCTATGGAACCTGCTTCCGGCGCGAGGGGCGGGATGGACCTCTGGTGCTGGTCGGGGCGGGCTCCGGCATGTCGCCGATCTGGTCGATCCTCAACGACCACCTGAAGAGCGGCGAAGAGCGTCCGGTCTATTTCTTCTACGGTGCCCGCACCCAGGAGGATCTCTTTCATCTCGACCGGATTGCCGATCTTACCGCGCGGTTTCCGGGCGTGAAGTTCATTCCGGTGCTGTCGCATGTCAACGGCGACGCCTCTTGGGCGGGCGCGCGTGGCTTCGTGCATGAAAGCGTCGATGCCATGCTCAAGGAACTCAGGGTGGACGGGCAGGGTGACGTCTATGCCTGCGGTCCGCCGCCGATGATCGACGCACTACAACCTGTTCTGTTCATGAACGGCTTCGAAGCGGAGCGGATCTTCTTCGACAAGTTCACCACGTCGTCCGGCGCCACAGCGGGGCATTGAGGAGTCCCCGTGGCGGGACATTGAGAGCAACTGCAACAAGGGAGTGAGAACATGCCAGCAATTTCGAGTTCCGTAGGTTCGGGAGCCGCCGGTGCCGCGATTTTCGCGGATTCCGACAGCCGCAAGTACCGCTACTACGAACCACGCGGCCAGCGCGCCACGCACTACGAGGACGTCACCGTCGACGTTCAGCCAGATCCCGAGCGCTATCTGCTTCAGAACTGGATCATCAATTTCTCCAATGGCAAGGGCGCCTACGTCAAGGACAACACCGCTGCCCTCAGTTCCAACTGGCATGCCTTCCGCGCGCCCGATCAGGAATGGGAACGCACGCATTATCAGCGGCAGTCCAAGATCGAGACCATGGTCCAGAGCGTTATCGCCAACGGCCGCAAATCCGGCGCGCCAAAGGCCTTCGACAAAGTATGGTTGAAGATCCTGCAGACGCACCTGGGTGCCTGGAAACATGCGGAATTCGGCCTCGGCACGTCGCTGATGCAGGCGCAGCGCTACGGCTACACCCAGATGATCAACAATGCCACGCTCACCAATTCTTCCTACAAGCTGCGGCTCGCCCAAGACATCACGCTCTACCTCGCCGAGATCGGCATGGATATCCCCGGATGGGACGACACGCTCGGCAAGCAGGCCTGGCTGGAGGACCGCATCTGGCAGAGCACCCGCGAGGCGATCGAGACGATCATGGGCTCGGCGGACTATCTGGAGCAGTATTTCGCAATCAACATCGTCTTCGAACCGCTGGTCGGCGAACTGTTCCGCTCGGGCTTCCTGATGCAGGCGGCCGCCGCCAACCACGACTTCATCACCCCACCGGTCATCTCCGCGGCCGAGGCCGACTACGAGCGCAACCTCGCCAACACCATCGACCTCATCTACCTGCTTGCCCATGACGAGGAGCATGGCGCCCATAACCGGCAGCTCTTCCGCGGTTGGCTTTCCAAGCACCGGGCGCTCGCCGGGAAGGCCGCTCTCGATCTTCAGCCGATCTGGTCGATGCCTCATTCCAAGCCGGTCTCGTTCGACGACGTACGCGCCCAGTCTGAGGAGCGGATCGGAAAGATCCTCGGCGAACTCGGTCTCGACGGCTGACAACAAGGAGAAACGGATATGTCAACAGCAGCACGCGACGCCTCGAACTCCAACATCTTCAAGGCGATGAAGGACATCACCTTCGAGCAGACGATCTCGCATCAGTGTGGTGTCACCATGAACGATTCCGTCGAGGCGCGCGCCATCGCCGAGTTCATGGGACAGAAGCCCGGCGTTACCGTCACCTACCAGCCGGCGATGATCCGCATCGACGGCAACGGCAAGCTGATCTTCAAGATGGACGAGATCAGCGAGTTCCTCGGCCGGGAGATGACGGCGGAAATCTTCGAGGTGAACACTTCCACCCACTACGGGCGAATGGTGCGCATCGACGACAACACGGTGATCCTGTTCGGCGATATGGACGAGGTCTTCGAATACATCTGACCCAGGCGACAACACGGTGCGCCGCAACCGGCGCACCGTCACGATCACACATGTTTGAGGAGGAAATCATGTACAAGACACCGGACGGCAAGGAAGTTTTCGTGGTCGACGGCCACACCCACTTCTGGGACGGCAGCCCCGAAAACCAGCGCAACATCCACGGCAAGCAGTTCGTGGAGTGCTTTTATGCGTATCACACGGCGCTAAGCCCCAAGGAACAGCTCTGGGCGAAGGAGAAGTTCGAGAAATACAGTGCCGACGATCTCTATCGCGACCTGTTCATCGAGGGGCCGGACGACGTTGCGATCGTGCAGTCCACCTATCTGAAGGACTTCTACAAGAACGGCTTCAACACCATCGAGCGCAACGCCGAAGTGGCCAAGCGCTACCCGGAGCGGTTTATCGTCAACGGTTCCTTCGACCCGCGCGATGGGGAGAAGGCACTCGAATATATCCATTTCATGAAGGAGACCTACGACATCAAGGGCGTGAAGATGTACACGGCCGAATGGAACGGCGCCTCCAGGGGATGGAAGCTTACCGATCCGCAAGCCTACAAGTGCTTCGAGTTGTGCGAGAAGCTCGGCATCCGAAACATCCATGTCCACAAGGGTCCGACCATCATCCCGCTCAGCAAGGATGCCTTCGACGTTCACGATGTCGACAATGCCGCGACCGACTTCCAGAACCTGAACTGGATCATCGAGCATTGCGGCCTGCCGCGGCTGGACGATTTCTGTTGGATCGCCGTCCAGGAGACGAATGTCTATGGCGGGCTGGCAGTGGCACTGCCGTTCATTCATTCGCGTCCGCGCTATTTCGCCGAGGTGATCGCCGAACTGCTGTTCTGGCTTGGCCCTGACAAGCTCCTCTTCGGCTCGGACTATGCCATCTGGAAGCCGCGTTGGCTGATCGAGAAGTTCTGGGCCTTTGATCTGCCGGAGGACATCGCCCGCGAACGCGGCGTGGACCTGACGGCGGAGGTCAAGGAAAAAATCCTCGGCCTCAATGCCGCGCGGCTTTACGACATTGATGTCGCCGCCAGGAAGGTAGCGCTTGCCGCCTCGCCCTTCGGCGTGGCCGCGGAGTAGGGGCGATGAGCACGGTCAGTCTTACCGCCGACCGGCGGGGCGAGCTTTGGGCTCGCCTCGCGCGGGTCAATGATCCGGAACTGGACGAGCCCGTGACGGAGATGGGTTTCGTCGAGCGCGCCGAGGTGATGCAAAACGGCAGCGTGGAGGTGGATTTCCGCCTGCCGACCTATTGGTGCTCGCCGAATTTCGCCTTCCTGATGCTCGACGGCATCCGTGAGGCGCTCGACGCGCTCTCCTGGGCGCCCGCCTATACAATCCGGCTTCACGACCACATGTTTGCCGACGAGGTCAACTGCGGCGTCGCGGCCGGCAAGTCGTTCAGCCGGATTTTCGATGAACTCTCAGGCGATCAGGACATCGATGCCCTGCGCGAAACGTTCCGGATGAAGGCATTCAAGCGCCGCCAGGAGGCTGTCCTGCTTGGCCTTCGTCGGCAGGGGCTAACCGACCGGGAAATCCTTGGCATGGACCTGTTCTCCCTGGATGGGCACATTGGTGGCGAGGAGGCAGAGGCGCAGAAGTCGCGATACCGGGAGGCGCTGATCGAGCGCTGGCCAGAGAGAAAGGGCGGTGAACCGGTCTTTGTCACCTGGCAGGGCGAGACGATCCTGCCGGATGCGCTTGGCGCCTATCTTGCGGAGCTGCGGGCGGTGCGCATCAACATGGAGTTTAACGGCGCGCTGTGCCGCGGCCTCAAAACCGCGCGCTACAAGGAAATGAACGTCATCGACGGAGAGCCGACATTGGTCGATTTCATTCTCGACCGGGTTCCGCCGCGCAACTGTGCCGCTCGGCCTGCTCACAACTGAAACGACGGCCTCGCTCCCGCGAGACCCTTTGGAGGAGCCGCCCTCGGGCGGAAGGAGGAGATATGCCCAAACTTCTGATCCACAATTCCCATGCCCGGCGCGCACTTGCCCGCGGTGTCTATCAGCTCGCCGCAGCCGTCGAGCCGACGCTCGGGCCGAAAGGTATGAATGCCATGATCGACCGGCCGATCGGGACGCCGATGGTCACGCGCGACGGCGTCAGCATCGCGTCGGAAATCGAACTGCACGACCGCTTCGAAAACATGGGCGCGCAGGTTGTCCGGGAAGTGTCCATGCAGACGAATGAGGTCGCCGGCGACGGCACGACGACGGCAATCGTTCTGGCCAACGCTCTCGTCCAGAAAGGGATCGAGGCGAACGAGCGTGGCGCAAAGTCCGTCGATCTCTGCAAGGGGATCGATCTTGCAGTGTCGAGCGTCGTCGAGGCGCTGAAAGCGTCAGCCAAGCCGGCCGTCAATGGCAGTCTGGCCGCCGTAGCCAATATTGCGGCAACGGACCCGAAGCTCGGGGCGCTTGTCGCCGAGGCCTATCAACGGGTCGGAGGCGAGGGCGTCATCACCACCGATTTCAGTGTGACGACCGAGACGACGCTCGACGTGGTCGAAGGCATGTCCTTCGACCGCGGTTATCTCTCGCATCACATGGTCACCGATCAGGAGAAGATGGAAGTCGTGCTCGATCGGCCGCTCATCCTCATGACAGATCTCAAAATCCGCGAACCGCAGGCGCTCGACACGGCACGTGCACTCGCCGAGAAGGCTGGCCGGCCGCTTCTCATCATTGCAGAGGAAATGTCGCCGGAGGTGGTCGTTACCCTGCTCGGCCGGGAGGGGCCGGGAAGATATCTTGTCGTCCATCCGCCGGAATATGGCCACTGGCGCAAGGCGATGCTGGAGGACCTCGCGATCCTCACCGGCGGCCGGGTAATCGCTCGCGATCTCGGTGGGAGGCTGGAGGACGTCACGGCCGACGATCTTGGGACCGCGGAGCGGGTATGCACCAGCGCCAATCATACATCAGTCATCGGCGGCGGCGGAGATGCGTCGAAAATCGCCGCACGGCGCGCGCAGGTGCAGCGGCAATATGACGTCGCTCCGCCCAACATCGAGCAGGACAAGCTGCGCGAGCGTCTCGCGAAATTGTCCGGTGGAATGGCCGTCCTCTATGCAGGTGGCGTCACGCCCGTCGAGCAGAAGCGGACGATACAGCTCATCGAAGATTCTCTCCACGCGGTCAGGGCAGCCGTCGAGGACGGTGTGGTCGCAGGCGGCGGTACGGCCCTTGCCCAGATCGCCCCGGTTCTCGATGCCGTTCTCGCGAAAACGGCAGGCGATGTCGCCGAGGGCGTCCGGCTGGTGAAATCGGTGCTGTCGCGTCCCCTGTGGCGGATCGTTGAGAACGCCGGTGGCGACCCGGATGCCGTCGTGGCCAAGGTTTCGAGCGTCAACGGCGGCTTCGGCTACAATGCCGCACTGGGCGAATATCAGAACATGTACGAGGCGGGCATCATCGACCCGGTGCGCGTCACCTGCACGGCGCTCAAAAACGCAGCCTCGGTCGCCAATCTCATCCTTACGACGGAAACCCTGGTCGGCGACCTCGCCGAGGACGAGGACCCGACTGCCGGCCCGGCACTCGGCGGCGGGGCGGAGAAGCTTGGTCGGCCATAAGCTGCCCGGCTGACGCAACCCATTCCCTTGGAAGCCGATGGTTTTGCAAGGGTGCGAGCAATCACTACTGGGAGAAAGAAATGAACAAATATGTCTGCGAATTCATCGGCACTTTCGCGCTGGTCTTTTTCGGCTGCGCAACGGTGCTCTTTATGCGCGCCGAAGTGGGCCTTCTGGGCGTTGCGTTCGCCTTCGGCCTGTCGGTCGTGGCGATGGCCTATTCGATCGGACCGGTATCCGGGGCACATCTGAACCCGGCCGTCAGCCTCGGCGTCTTCATTTCGGGGCGCATGAAGTCGAGCGATCTTGTCGGCTATATTTTCGCTCAGTGCGTGGGTGCAATCGTTGCCGCTGCTGTTCTTTATGTGATCGCACAAGGCAAGGCCAGCGGCTATGACGCTGCAGCGAACGGTTTCGCCCAGAACGGCTGGTCGGCCTATTCGGCAGGTTCGGCCTTCCTGTTCGAACTTTTGGCGACGTTCCTTTTCGTGACGGTGATCCTCAATGCGACCGCGCCGACAGGCGCTGGTGCTTTGGCGGGACTGGTGATCGGCCTGACGCTCGTCGCGATCCATCTGGCCGGCATAGCCGTCTCCGGCGCGTCGGTGAACCCCGCCCGTTCGCTGGGGCCGGCGCTCTTTGCTGGCGGTACAGCCCTGTCGCAGCTCTGGCTTTACATCGTCGCCCCTTGCCTTGGTGCCGCTGCGGCCGGGCTTCTGGCGCGCAGCCAGGCGTCGGCTCCGGCCCTGTCCGCAGCAGCCGTGCGGTCCGCGTGATGGCAATTGAGGAGCGCCGGCCTTACAGTGGCCGGCGCTTCTCGTCCCGGTCTAAATTTAGGTGAAGCTGCGACGGATGCCGTATTGCTCGAGCCTGCGGTAAAGGGTGGGGCGCGAAATTTTCAGCCTCAAGGCAACCCGGCTCAGATTGCCATGCTCAGCCGCGAGCGCGGCGCGGAGGGCTTCTTCTTCAGCATTGGCGGCGGGGTAAAGTGCTACGTCGCTGAATTCCCTTCTCGGCAAAGCGACGGGCCCGGGTGCGGCGTGCTCCCGTGCCGCCGCAATCTCGTCGGGCAAATCCGCCATGGAGATTTGTTCGCCTCCGGCAAGGATATGCAGCCTCTCGATCAGGTTTTTCAACTCGCGCACGTTGCCCGGCCAGGCATAGGCGAGGAGCGCGTCCATGGCGTCGGCACTAAAGGTCAGGGGCGATGCCCCGGTACGCTCGGCAAGCCTGCAATTGAAATGATCGATCAGGAGTGGGATGTCGCCGTCTCGCTGGCGTAATGGAGGCACATTGATCGCAACGGTACTGATGCGGTAGTAAAGATCGCGACGGAAGCGGCCCGCTGCAACCTCCTGTTTCAAGTCGCGGTTCGTCGAGGCGATCAAACGCACATCGACCGGCCGGCCGCGATTGTCTCCCAGGCGGTGGACGACACGCTCTTCCAGAACGCGCAGCAGGAAGGGCTGAATGTCCAGCGGCATCTCGCCGATTTCGTCAAGGCAGAGAACCCCGCCATTGGCCAATTCGAACGCGCCTGGCTTGCCTTCTCGGGTCGCCCCAGTAAAAGCTCCGGCGACATGGCCGAAAAGTTCGCTACCGAAAAGCTCCCGCGTGATGGCGCCGCAATTGAGGGCGATGAACGGTGCGTTTTCCGACCGGCGACTGACGAGATGAACCAGCCGTGCGAAAAGCTCTTTGCCGACGCCGGTTTCACCCTCGATCAGCAGCGAAGCGACTTCGCTCGACTGGGCGACGCGGCAGGCGGTGTCGATCGCGGTCAGCATCGCGTCGCTTCGACCGACGATCAGGCCGGCCGCTTCAGGCGACGGCCATCGCGGGCGGCGGGACGCAGGGGCGGCGTTGCTGGCTCCTGCTGGAAATACCAGTGCTGCGCCAAAAAAATCGCCGTCGAGGGTCAGTGGACTGACATGGCAGGAACGCAGCCCGTCGGGAAGTGCCTGGGTCAGATCGGCGATGGTGCGCGGTCCGGCTGAGGGCAGCAGCCGGCAACCTCGTCCCATCCGGAGCGCGTCGGGAAATTGGTCCATCGCACCGGCAGGGACATTGTTGCAGTAGACAGCGCGTCCGAGCCTGTCGACGATCATCAGCCCGTCCGCGCGGCGATAGCTGGGTGCTTCGGCAATGAAGGCCTCGAGCAGGCGGGTGCGCTGCTCGTTCTGGTGATCGGCCAGGGCCTTTTCGATCTGCCGCGCCGCGGTGGCGACGAGCGCTGTGTTGTGCGGCCGGAAAATGTCGGGATGGCCGGATAGGTCGACCACGCCGATGATCCTGCCGTCGAACGGGTCGCGGATCGGTGCGCCGGCACAGGTCCACGACTTGATGCCGGCACAAAAATGTTCCGCCGCATGCACGAAGACCGGTTCTCCTGTCCATAGCGCGGTGCCAATGCCGTTGGTGCCGACGACGTCCTCGGTCCACTTGCCCCCGATGGCGAGGTGGATATCCATTCCGTCGTGAATCGTGCGCTTGTCGCCGATAGCATCGATCAGCACACCGTCCTCGTCGGCCAGCACAAGCATCGCTCCGGTACCGTCGAGAAGGTTTCCGACGATGGCGAAGGAGCGCCGCGCCGCCGTCAGCAACTCGCAGCTATTGCGGCTCAGATGGTCGATATCGTCTTTGCTGTTGTTGAGGGGCGCTTCGTGCTGCTGGGCGTCGATGCCGCCGGAAATGCAACGACCCCAGGAATCATGGATCAGGCCCCGAACCGGAAAGCGAAGGCGCGTAGTTTCCGTTTCGCCCGCCAGAAGGTTTTCCCATGCGGACATCGTCGTGTATTCGTCGTAACCGCCCGGGAGCGTAAGCGATGCTCTGCCTTCTTCCTCTGGCGACATCCGGGAGCTTGGTCCTTTCTTCTCAGGTCTGCATTCGAGGAAACTGACGTTGGCCTGGTGCCGGAACCGAGCCTCTTTGCGTTCGTTGACTATCCGGTTATCCCGAGCGCTGAGCCGAGTTCCTCCGCGAGTCGCTCTTCGGTGTAGTCCGGCTCGAGTCTCCTGCCGTCGAACTCGGCGAGCGTGGCGGCAAACGTCTCGTCCAGCGATGAAATGAAGCCATTCTCCTTTGTGGCGAGCACGAAGACCTCGGTACCGTTCCTTCGCCGGATCTCGCCGAGGTATTGGGTTTGCCGTCCCGTGTTCCTGTCCACCACGACCACGCGACCGTTCAGGCTGATCCGGATGTAGGGACAGGTCTCGTCGGGGGAGGCGCCTCCAGCCCCTGCATGATGAATGATCAGGTCTCGCGCCTTTGGAGCCTCCGGCCGCACGGTCTTGCTGGCCGAATAGGCGCCGGCACTAATGTGATCGGCAATGCGTGTGATGACGGAGCGGTTGCGCTCGATCAACTGCTTGATCTCAGCGTCCTCCCGCCGTGGCCCGTCACGCCTCGAGATGATCTCGACCATCGAACCTCCTCCCAAAGATCTCGTTGGCCGGAGCGATTGTCGATCACTCCTTGAAACTGGCGAAAGCGCAGTACTTATCTGCTGCTCCGTCTCTCAACTTAACAAATCGCAAGGCCGATGGGTAGTAATAGGTTGCTACAGGCTGCGCCCGCGTCCTTCCCGCCCGTCGGCATCACAACGGCCATTGCGGACGCGGCCAGTGCATCCATCGGCTGGGGGGCTGCTGCTGCCCATGAGGCTGCGCATGAGATAGCCAAGCGCCCGCGTTCCCGTCAGTTGCAGCTCCTCACGAGGCGGTCCTGCAATGTTCGGTTGGCGCGCCCGATGCGGCTCTTCGCTGGGTCCGTCCTCGAACGCGCGAGCGCCAAACAGGCGTCCCGACGGGCCAGCGCCCCGGCTTTACAGGCGGTGAGGAGCGGGCAAGACTCTCCAGCACATCGACATCGCCGGTCAGAAAACGATCCCATCAGCGATTCATTTGTCCGAGTCTGGCGACCGCGGCTTCAATGATCTCTATATCCTGTTCGGTGGTGCCACCGCTGACGCCGATGCCAGCGACAAATTCGCCGTCGATGTGAAGCGGGACGCCACCACCAAGTACCGTGTAACGGCCGCCGGCTACGGAAGCGAACGTGTAAAGGCTTTCTCCAGGACGCGCCAAGGGTGTCATGTCCGCCGTTTTGATCACCGGCAGGGCCGCGCACGTGTAGGCCTTGCGTTCCGACATCTCGATTGAGATGAGATTTGCCCCCGGCATTCGAAGCTTCAGGATGAGGTTCCCATGAGCGTCGATTGCACAGAAGGTCACATTGATGCCGCGGCGACCTGCCTCCTGCTCGACCAGCTCGGCAACCTGCTTGGCGATTTTCAATGTGTCCATGGCCCTGTTCCCCTCCGCACTTTGGCGCACACCCGCTCCGCCTCGAACTGGATGCGCCGAATTGATTTCTTCACGTTCGCATATAAGAACTTCGTTCGGAAATACGAATTCTATTGCTGGCGCCACTCGCTGTCAATCGCGGCACCTCCGCATTTGGGATGATGGAGCGGACTGTTGCGCAGAGGGTTGACAAGAAAAAGGGAACATGGAAGAAATTCCGAAGTGAGTTCCTAAATGGGAACTTAAGCAGCGCGAAACCGGCCGCCGGCCACCCGCGTGTCGCTTGAGGAGGATGCTTCCAAGGAAGCCAGGGAGGAAATTTACATGTATCAGACGAGCATGGGCCGCAGGACAGTCTTGGGATTGATCGCATCAGTAGCGCTCGCGGGTTCACTCGCGGTGCCCGCACAGGCCCAGGAAATGAAGACGATCGGTTGGTCCGTCGCCTACTTCGATCATCCAGTCTACCAGCTGATGATGAAGGGTGCCGAGAAGGTCGCCGACGAAGCGGGCTGCAAGGTCATCTTTGCGGATGGGAAGGATGATCCTTCGGTGCAGGCCTCCCATATCGATAATTTCATTGCCCAAGGCGTCGACGGTATCATCCTGACACCGACCGTCTCCGACCCGCTGATCCCTGCCGTGAAAAAGGTGAACGACGCCGGAATTCCATTGGTGATGGCGGATCGCCGCATGCAGACCCACGGACAGCCCATCAAATGGGAAGCGCTTGTGTCCTGGGACATGGTCAAGTCGGGAACGATTGGCGGTGAGCAGACCGTCCAGGCGATTGGGGGCAAAGGCAATATCGTGGTCGTCGAAGGCACTCCCGGCGCCGGTTCCACCATCGACCGTGGCAACGCATTTTACGAAGTTATTGAAAAATATCCCGATATCAAAATCCTCGCCAAGATCCCCGCCAACTTTAATCGGGCCAAAGGTCAGGAGGTTACCGAAAACATCCTGCAGCGCTTCAAACCCGGCGAGATCGACGCCATATACTACATGGCCGATGAAATGACCTTCGGTGGGTTGCAGGCAATCAAGGCGGCTGGCCGGCTCGGCGAATTCAAGATCATTAGCGTTGATGGCCAGAAGGAAGCCATGGATCTGCTGCGCGCCGGCGAGATCGATTACGAAGCGATCTTCCATCCCGATGATCAGGCGGTGGCCGTTCGGATCCTTTGCGATATTGTCAACGGGCGCACTCCGGACTTGGCAAACCAGACCTACGAGGGTCGCAAGATGGACCTGGTCGAATTCGAGGGCATGCCATGGGTGCGGCCGACGGTCTATGCAGTCGACAAATCCAACGCGCATCTGCCAGAGAACCAGGGCTGGTAGTGCCTACTCGCTGTTGCCGCCGGACGCGAACCTGTTTCGCGCCGGCGCTTCTCCCCGCTTCCTTCGTGGTGCGGAAGAATCGGCAATCCCGAAGCAGCATTCGACAACAGCACGTTTGGCTGCGTTGGTCATAACGCATGACGTGTCGCCGCTACGTCGGCAGGATGGATGAAATGCCAGCAATTCTTCACATGCAGGACATCGAAAAGAATTTTCCAGGCGTCAAGGCCCTCCGGGGGGTGACGTTCACCATCGAGAGCGGCGAGGTACATGCGCTACTGGGAGAGAACGGCGCCGGTAAATCGACGCTCATGAAAATTCTTGCGGGCGCCCAGGGCAAGGACGCAGGCCAGATCCGCATTGACGGAAGAGATGTGGATATCCGCGGGCCTCTGCACGCCCGGCAGCTTGGCATCGCCATCATCTACCAGGAACTCAGCATATTGCCGCATCTTAGCGTTGCGGAGAACATCTTCCTTGGGCGGTTGCCCCGCATGGCCAGCATGCCCTGGATTGTGGACTGGAAGCTCTGTTGCGCACGCGCAAGGGAACTACTGAAACAGGTCGGGCTCGACATCGACCCGCTCATACCCGCCTCTCGCCTCAAAGTTGCCGATCAGCAGATGGTCGAGATTGCCAAGGCAGTTTCCGAAAATGCAAAGATCGTGATCATGGACGAGCCGACCACGTCGCTGACCAACCGCGAGGTCGAAACTCTATTCAAGACTGTCCGGCGGCTCCAGGAGCGCGGCGTCAGTATCATCTATGTCTCTCATCGCCTAGCAGAGGTGAAGGAGATCTGCGACCGTGCCACGGTTTTGCGTGACGGCATGAAGATCGGTACCGTGAACGTCGCAGAGACCACGAGCAAGGACTGGGTCAAGATGATGGTCGGGCGCGATCTCGACCAGCTCTTTCCCAAAATGCCGGTCGAGCGCGGCAAGGAGGCGCTGCGTGTCGAAGGTGTAAGCAGCCAAAAGCTCAAAAACGTCTCGTTTTCGGCTTATGAAGGGGAAATCCTTGGTATCGCCGGCTTGATCGGATCAGGGCGCTCGACACTTGCGCGAACAATTTTTGGCGCAGAGGCCAGAGTGGCCGGCTCCGTGAACATCGGGGGCAAGGAGGCAGCCATCGCTTCGCCGCTCGAAGCCATCAGCCAGGGAATCGCACTGGTACCTGAAGACCGCAAGTTGCAGGGACTCGTGCTGCCCATGACGGTTCGCGAGAACATCACTCTCGCTAAGCTCGGCGGCATCAGCCGGGTAGGACAACTCAACCTGCGCCGCGAAAGCAAGGTGGCGGCCGAGTACGTACAGGCACTTCAAATCTCGACGCCCCATATCGATCAAAAGACGATCAATCTCAGCGGCGGCAACCAGCAGAAGGTCGTGCTTGCAAAATGGCTCTATTCGGACGCCATGATCCTCATCATTGACGAACCTACCCGTGGCATCGACGTCGGTGCCAGAGCCGAGATCTATGGATTGCTCCAACAATTCGTCGAGAAGGGCAAGAGCGTCATCATGATTTCATCGGACCTGCCCGAACTCATCGGCATGAGTGACCGCATCATCGTCATGCATGAGGGACGCGTAACGGCCGAGCTTGCGCCCAGCCAGTTCAACGAGGAACTGATCATGACCTACGCATCCGGTATGAGCCACTAGATATCCAGCAAGAATACCTGCGTCAGCTTTCAGACCAGAGATACCCGAGAGATGGCGGAGGAGCCGGCCTTCGAACCGGTATGCAGGTCCGTCGCGTGACAGAAAGAGTGGGAGGATCAAAATGAATCAAAGAGAAAATCACGCGAAAGGTGGACCAGCCGACAGGCTCTCGGCACCGGCGGGCGCGTTCCACCTGATGGGCAGGTTTGGTGATCAGCTAGTCCCGGCCATTTTTCTCATCGCGCTGGTAATCACCCTGAGTCTTGTCTCGCCGAATTTTCTCTCTGTCGGCAATTTTCTCGACATTGCACGCGTCGTCTCGATTATCGGTATCATGGCCGTGGGGATGACCATCGTCATCCTGACCGGTGGCATCGACCTCTCGGTCGGTTCGACCTTCGCGCTTGCGTCCGTGGTCGCGGCCTCGTTGATACCCGGCAGTTTCAGTGACGCGCCCCGCATACTGGCGTTCGTTCTGCCCGTTCCTTTTGCAATCCTTGCGGGGCTTCTGGTCGGTGCTGCCGTCGGTTTCATCAATGGGTTCATTATTGCCAAGTCACGCGTCGAGCCCTTTATCGTGACGCTGGCGACCATGGCATTCGTTCGCGGCCTCACCTATCTTTTTACGGGAGGTTTTCCAACGATCTTTCGCCCCATGCCCCCGCTCTTCGAGTGGTTCGGGCAGGGTTATGTTTTGGGTCTGCCCACCCCCACGATCTTTTTTGCGCTTGTCGTCTTGATCGGCGTGTGGATCACCCGGCGAACGACGTTCGGCCGCTCGATCTATGCGATCGGCGGCAACGAGGAGGCATCCCGCCTCTCAGGCATCAAGGTTCAGAGCATCAAGATACGGGCGTACACGCTGATGGGTGCTCTTGCGGCGCTTAGCGGCATCATTCTGGCGTCACGTGTCGGCGCGGCGCAGCCCACCGCAGGTCTGACATACGAACTTGACGTTATCGCCGGCGTGGTGATCGGCGGGACCAGCCTGCTCGGCGGGAGGGGATCGATCATGAGCACCGTGCTTGGCGTCTTCATCCTCGGCGTCATCTCCAACGGTCTCAACATCGCCGGTGTGCCCACCTACTACCAGTACGTGGTCAAAGGGTTGCTGCTGATCAGCGCCGTCGGCTTCGATTCCTATTTGCGCAAGATGCAGCGGATCTGACCCTCATCGCTGGATGAAACACCTGGAGTATCGAAATGCAAGCTCAGTCTAAAGCAGCTGCTCCCATGGCTGTACCACAGTTCAATGGGTTGCGATCGGCGCTTCTGGCGCGCGGTGGTCACCAGTTGATCATAATCGCGTTGATCATCATCGTCGGCCTCGCCATCTACTGGATCCAGCCGCGGTTCCTCTCGGCCTATAGCATCGACAATATCCTGCGAACCGCGAGTATCTATGGCATCGTCGCGCTCGGAATGACCCTGGTGATCATCACCGGCGGCATCGACCTTTCCGCCGGGTCGATGATGGCGCTCGGCGGTGCTCTTGCGGCAGGCCTCCTCGGGACCGCTTTCGGAGCGGCAAATCCTCTGTCCTTTCCCCCGATGGTAGCGATATTGATCGCTCTTGCGGTGTCGGCCAGCATCGGCATGTTGAACGGTTTGGCCATTTCGGCTCTCGGTATGGCGCCGTTCGTCGTCACCCTTGGAATGATGACTGTGGTGCGCGGTCTTACTTTCATTTTCGCCGATTTCACCGTCGGTTCGGTTCCGGGATCCCCGATAACATTCATGGATAGCCTATTCTCCTGGCTGGGGTCTGGCTCCTTCGGGCCGATCCCGACGGCCGCCGCACTTTTTCTGACACTGGCCGTTATTCTGTCGATCGTGCTTCGCTTCACGCCGTTCGGACGCTCCATCTATGCAATCGGTGGAGACGCAGAGATCGCCCGTCTGGCCGGCATCAACGTTCCACTGGTCATCGTCGGCGTCTACGCCCTGATGGGAACGCTGGCGGGCCTGGGAGGCATCGTCCAAGCAGGTCGCCTCTCGTCTGTCTCGCCTCTCATGGGGGTCGGCTATGAGCTCGACATCATCACCATAGTGGTCGTGGGTGGCGCAAGTCTGGCAGGCGGCCGCGGGACCATCTTCGGCACGGTTCTCGCCGCGATTCTCATCTCGCTCATCGACAACGGTCTGACGATGATGAATGTCCCGTCCTTCTATCAGTACCTGGTGAAGGGCTCAGTGCTGCTGGCCGCTGTGATCCTGGATCAATGGTATCAGCGTCACCGTGCGGCGACGGCAACCGCTTGATGCACATAAAGCCAGAACAACGGGATGTGACACATGGGATCGGGAACGCCTTCACCGGTAGACGTGGTCATCGTCGGCACGGGCGCCACGGGGGGGACTGCTGCCAAAGTATTGAGCGAACGCGGATTGAACGTGGTCGGCATCGATCGTGGCCCCTATTTGACGCCCAAAGATTTTTCCGGAGACGAGATCAAGTACGTCAATCGCAACTTCCTCGTTCCTGATGTGCTGCTTAACCCACGCACCTATCGCCAGGACGAGAGCGAGACCGCGGAACTTTCGGCCTTTTCATTGCTGCCGCAGGTGGTGGGCGGCGGAACCGTGCATTGGGCAGGCTGGTTTCCCCGACCGAAACCTTCAGATTTTATCCAGCACTCGTTGCATGGCGACGTGCCTGGCGCCAGCCTCGCCGATTGGCCCTACAGCTACGAGGATCTGGAGCCCTTCTTGACCAAGGTTGAATGGGCCTTTGGCTGTGCAGGTCTGGACGGCGCCGATAGGAATGCACCGTACCGCAGCCGGCCCTATCCCAATCCGCCGATGCCACCGACCAAGTTTGGCAGGGCTTTTTATCGCGCCTGCCAAAAACTCGATATCAACGCTCACCCCATCCCGCAGGCCCTTGTTACGCAGCCGTTCAGGGGTCGTAAGCCGAAGCATTTGACCGGCTTCTGGAACCTCTACGGCGATCCGAGCGGGATGCGGTCAGGTACCGCGACAACTTTCATCCCGGAGGCGCTGGCCACGGGAAACTACGAGTTGCGTACCGACTGCTACGTTCAGCGAATTGTCGTAGACAGACATGGCAACGCCGAGGGCGTCATCTACCTCGATGCCGATGGCGAAGAGGTTGAACAGAAGGCCAGCATCGTGATCCTTGCCGCAGGTGCGATTGAATCGGCTCGCCTGTTGTTGCTCTCGGCGACGGAGCGTCATCCCGACGGGCTTGCCAACAGTAGCGGCATGCTCGGCAAGAACGCTACGTTTCACGAATATGTCTATGCAACCGGGCTCTTCGACCGCGAGGTCTGCGAGCCCTTCGACGGCTACGCGGGACACTATCTCAGCGGCGGCTCGATGCAGTTCTATGAGACCGACGAAAGGCGCGGACATATATGTGGCTCGATCATCGGCGCATCGCAGGTCGGACATCCCATCAACTGGATGTTACCCGGGCGCCCTGTCTGGGGTGAAGCGGCAAAAAGGGCCGATCGCGACTATTTCCGCCATTCCATGAAGATCGGCATGTGTCTGCATGACCTGGCCGTGGAGAGCAATCGCGTGGATCTCGATCCGACCGTCAAAGACGCCTGGGGCATGCCGGTGGCGCGCATTACGCACAGGTCACACTCGAATGACCTGGCGCTTGCCAAATGGCAACTCGCCAAGAATGCGGAGATACTCGATGCCGCTGGAGCCAAGCAGGTCACTTCGGTTTCACATCAGCGCTGCACGGGAAATACCTTCCATCAACACGGCACGGCGCGAATGGGATTTGACCCCTCGAAGACGGTGCTCAACGAATGGTGCGAAGCCCATGATGTCCCAAATCTTTATGTGATCGATGGCAGCGGATTCCCGACGGCGCTCGGAGTAAACCCGACATTGACGATGATGGCGCATGCCTGGCGGGCATGCGAATTCATCGCAGACTACCACGCGAAAGGCCGCAAGTTCCGGCTCGATCGTCGGCCCGCAGCCCGGAACAACGCGGGAGGGGCTTGATATGGCAAGCAGAGCGGAATGGCAAAGGATAACTCGGTCCGTCACGGGCGGACCGGAAAACCGGCTGTTCTTTACCGCGCATGAGTGGGCCACAATTGACGCGGCAACCGCGCGTATCTATCCCACCGACGAGACGCCAGGTGCTCGCGAGGCAATGGCGGTTCGTTTCATCGACCGCTATCTCTCAGGCCTCGACTACATCTTTGCCAGTGCCGACGGAGACGCATTCCTCCAGATCAGCGGTAAGGACCGAGACGCATGGCGCATCCGGATCGAGAAGCTCCAAAGGAAATATCGCGACGGCATCCGCCGGCTCGATGATGTCGCACTCACCGAGTTCAAGACCGAATTTCGCCACCTTGACGCGGCGCAGCAGGACCGCGCACTCGAGATCCTGTCCGGTGCACCCAAGCCGAGGCGCATTCAGGTCGCCGAAGAGGGAGAGGTTCATGTCCAGAACATCTCGGATGATGACCTGGAATTCTTTGCCATGCTGGCCCTGCACACCAGGCAAGGCACGTTCTGCGATCCGGTCTACGGCGGCAACGCCGGCCGTGTTGGCTGGGATGCGATCGGCTTTCCCGGTCCGCCAACACTCGCCTCGACCCAGGACTGTTCCTATGGCCATGCGGACAAGTTCCTGACCGATTTCGACTGGGGGGATCTGATCCCGCATCTCAAGAGCAGAGGCCGGTAACGCGCCCATGTGCGAACGTTTCATTGATGCCGAAGGGCGGAAGGAGAAGAAATGACCAACCACTCACCGGGGAGCGCCAGCCCCCCTGCCGCAGGAGTGAATCTCGACGGATTCATGTTCTTCAATGCCACCGAAGCGCGGACGCTCGACGCGATGACCGCCCGCATCGTGCCCAGCGAGCCGGACGGATTGGGTGCCCGCGAAGCGGGCGTCGTCACATATCTCGATCACGCGGTCGCGGGTTATTTTCGGGAGTTGCAGAGTATCTATCGGGTCGGCCTGCAGCGGCTCGATTCCTATTGCCTTGCGAAAGCCGGCGCCGTCTTTGCCGGACTCAGTGTCTCGCGACAGGATGAAATCCTGCGCGAATTCGATACCGGAATCGGCGTTTCGGCTGCCGGCGCGGACACCGAGCGCCTGGAAGCCGATTCCGTTGAGCCGATTCTCACCCGCTTCTTTGCGATCGTGCGCGAACATACGATCCAAGGCATGTTCTGTGATCCGATCTATGGCGGCAATCGCGATTTTGTCGGTTGGAAGCTGATCGGCTTTCCAGGAGCGCAGTGGGAATACACCGAAGAGCAGATGCGCCCGGGGTTCGATGCGACGACCATTCCCATACTGTCCCTTGCCGATCTTCAGCGTTCGAGAGTTTTCCGTCATGACTAAGAAGAAAGAAGCCATTGTTGTCGGTCTCGGCGCCTCGGGCGGCATTATCGCCGCAGAGCTCGCCAAGGCAGGTGTAAAGGTAACGGCTCTGGAAAAGGGCCCTCATTACCCCGAGGACCATTTTCGCGACAAACAGGATGAAATTCGCTACTACACACGCGGTGCACTCGTTCCCCACCTGTCGACTAATCCAATAACATGGCGTGCCCGTGATGGGCAGACTGCGCGGCTGTTGCCTTGGGCCTCCGGCCCGCTTGGCACAACGGAACCGCTGCATCTGCCGCCCTCCATCGGTACGGGTGGGGGAACCTTGCACTGGGGTGGCGCGGTGTGGCGCCATCGCGAGGCGGACTTCCACATGCGCAGCGCTCTTATCAAGCGGTATGGCGCGGCAGCGATTCCGGAGGGCACCTCCATTGTTGACTGGCCGTTTGGCTATGACGATCTCGAACCCTATTACGATCGCGTCGAATGGGAATTGGGTGTTTCAGGTCAGGCCGGCAACATCAACGGCGAGCTTGTTGCCGGTGGTAACCCCTTTGAAGCACCGCGCAAGCGCGGCTATCCAATGCCGCCGCTGCGCTCCGCGGCGGCAAATTCGCGTTTCGTGGAAGCCACGCGGCGATTAGGTCTCCATCCATTCCCGCAGGCGGCAGCAATCGCGTCCGAAGACTACAAGAGCCTGAAGGGCTGTGTCTATTGCGGGTTCTGTCATGGCTATCCCTGTCATGTGAATGCCAAGCAGACCTCGCATGTAACCTCGGTCCCAGAGGGACTCGCCAGCGGTAATCTCGACATCATCCCGTTTGCGCGTGTCATCCAAGTCAATCGCGACGGCGGGCGCGTCAAGGGCGTCTCCTATATCGATGCAGTTGGCAAAGTGCATGAGATCGAAGCCGATATCGTCGTGCTGGCAACCTATTCGCTTGAGAATACGCGTCTGCTGTTGCAGTCCGGCATCAATGCGAACGGCCAGGTCGGCAAACACTTCATGACCCATTGCTTCGGCTGGTCCACCGGTGTCGTTCCCGAATTCACCAATTCCTTCATGGGCCCGCTGGTGGGCGCGCACGTCGTCGATGACTACACCTCCGAGCTCATTCCGGACAACGATCTCGGCGTTGTTTGGGGCTCCCCGATAACCAGCTTTCCTGGGGACACTCAACCGATCGAGGCGTCTCACAACACACCTCCCGGTATGCGCAAATGGGGGAGCGAATACAAAGAATGGTTCGCCAGTTCCTACCGGCGCATTTTTTCCATGCATACTCAAACCTCGAGCCTGCCTTACGCAGGCGGCTATTGTGACCTCGATCCAAACATCAAGGATCCCTTCGGCCAGCCGGCATTGCGCATCACGCATGATTGGATGCCGCATGACATAAATTCGATGAAGTTCTTTACCCGCGTGAAGCAGGCGATCGCCAAGGAAATGGGCATGACGGAGTTCTGGGAAGAGCCCAATCCTCCGCCATATCATCTGTCGACCCATGAGGTGGGTACGCATCGGATGGGGCTCGATCCCGAGACATCGGTCGTCGATCCCTATGGCGAGTCCCATGAATGCGAAAAGCTCTTCGCTGTCGGTGGCGGGCAGTTCCCGACATTGCCTTCCTACAACCCGACCATGACGATCCAGGCCCTTGCGTTCCTGACGGCGGACCGGATTACAGGCAAGATCTGATGACCACGACCGGGCAAAGGAGCGAGACAATGGTTACGACCTCTTCGATTTCCCTGAAGGGCAAGGTTGCATTCGTGACTGGCGCCAGCAGCGGTATTGGCGCCGCTGTTGCGCGGGCATTGGCCGGGCAGGGCGCCAAGCTCGGCCTTGCCTCGCGCACCGGCAACGATCTCGGTTTGGCGGAGGTCGTGGCGTCGAGATGCGACGTGCGCGATCCAGCGCAAGTCAAGGCAGCCGTGGCCGCCACCGTGGAGCGCTTTGGCCGTCTCGACATCGTCATCGCCAATGCCGGGTTGGGTTCATACCGACCGGTAATCGAGACATCGACCGAAGAGATTGACGAGATGGTCGACGTCAATGTCAAAGGGCTGATCTATACCGCGCAGGCCACCATTCCATACCTGTGCGAACGCGGTGGAGATTTCGTCACCCTCGCTTCAGAAGCCGGGCGGCGAGGCTTGCCGGGCGAGGCCGTCTATGTCGCCTCGAAATTCGCCCAGGTCGGCTTTACCCGTTCGCTGGACCATGAGTTGCGTAGCTTCGGAATCAGATGCTCGAACATCTGCCCTGGAGGGGTCGCGACCAATTTCGGTATGGGGCGCGGCTTGAGGACGCCCGATATGCCGCAGCTTTCCGAGATGATGCGGTCCGAGGATGTGGCGGAGGTGGTGCTCTTCAACCTGACACGCCCCCCGACTTTCCGCATTCTCGAGACCGCTTTCCGTTCAATGCACGAACAGAGCTGGGGTTGAGCATTGCGCCCTCGCGACGGCACTTTTCCGGGATGCAAGTATGAAGAAAATAGTGACCATTGGTGAGATCCTCGTTGAGATCATGGCCGTCGATCGGGGGGAGGGCTTCACTCAGCCGATGTCGCTCGTTGGACCGTTTCCATCCGGCGCCCCGGCAATTTTCATCGATCAGGCGGCGAGATTCGGCCAGCCTTGCGGTATGGTCGGCTGTGTTGGCACCGATCATTTCGGCCATGTCAACCTCGATCGCCTGAAGCGCGATGGTGTCGATATTTCAGGTATTGCTGTCGATCCCGAATATGCAACTGGCAGCGCCTTTGTTCGTTACCGCCACGACGGCTCGCGCGATTTCGTCTTCAATATCAAACATAGCGCCTCGGGACGAATATCCCTTACCGACAATGCCAGAGCGCTGATCGATGACAGCGACCATCTGCATGTCATGGGAACGTCCCTTTTTTCGCCACAGATCGTCGAGGTCGTCCTCAAGGCCGTAGGAATGATCAAGGCGAAGGGGGGAACCGTTTCATTCGACCCGAATGTCCGCTCGGAGATGCTGGCACTGCCCGGCCTGCGCGAGGCGTTGGAAACCATCCTCGCCCAGTGCGACCTGTTCCTGCCCAGCGGCCCAGAGCTTTACCTTTTCACAGCTGGCAACAGCGACGTGGAAGCCATCGGCCAAATCCTCGAGAAAGGAATCAAGGCGGTCGTCGTGAAGAACGGTTCGCAAGGGGCGACCTATCACGATTTGGGGTCCACCATTCGGCAACCCGCCTTCAACGTGCATGAGGTCGATCCGACCGGCGCCGGCGACTGCTTCGGTGCGACGTTCGTAAGCTGCTGGCTGCGCGGCATGACGCCGGGCGACGCGCTGCGTTACGCTGCCGCAAGTGGCGCCCGGGCCGTCGAAAGGCAGGGGCCGATGGAAGGCGTCTCGACCTTTGCCGAACTCGACACTTTCATCGCCGATGCCGGCGCCCCCATCCATTTCCGGAGCCATCAATGAGCAACATGCGTATTGCAAACATTGCACGCGATCGTATCGTAGGCGATCGCTCGGGTATCGCATCTGTCTGTACCGCCCATCCGATCGTCATCGAGGCCGCTCTCCTGCAGGGAAAGGCCGAAGGCACCGAGGTTCTCATTGAGGCGACTTGCAACCAGGTCAATCAGGAGGGCGGATATACTGGCATGACCCCCGCCGGTTTCAGGCGGTTCGTCAGCGGAATCGCCGAGCGCGTGGGTTTTGATCCGCGGCGGCTGATCCTCGGTGGTGATCATCTCGGGCCTAATCCATGGAAACACCTGCCGGCGCAAGAGGCCATGGTGCGCGCCGAGGCGATGGTGGACGCATATGTCAGAGCCGGGTTCACCAAGATCCATCTTGACACGTCAATGGGATGCGCGGGCGAAAGCCTTGCGCTTGCCAACGAGACGACTGCCGAACGCGCGGCGCGCCTTGCGAGCGTCGCGGAAGCCGCATCAGGCAAAACAGGGTCGTCGCCGTTCTATGTCATCGGAACGGAAGTACCGGTTCCCGGCGGAGCGCTGGAATCGATCGATCATCTCGAAGTCACCGGCCCCGAGGCAGCGCTGGAAACGGTCGATGTGCACCGCAAATCCTTCGCAGCCGCCGGTGTATCGCATGCCTTTGAGCGCGCCGTCGGCGTGGTTGTGCAGCCTGGCGTCGAGTTCGGTAATGCCAACGTCATAACCTACGACCGCGAAAAGGCGGCGGACCTTAGTGCAGTGTTGTCGAAGATGCCCCAATTCGTCTTCGAAGCTCATTCCACGGACTACCAGCCCGCCGAGGCTCTCCGCGCCCTGGTCGAGGACGGCTTTGCCATTCTAAAGGTCGGTCCCTGGCTGACCTTTGCGCTTCGACAGGCGCTTTACGGCCTCGATCAAATCGCCCAAGTGCTCGACGCGAAGTTCAGTGAACACAGCCTGTGTGCGGCCATGGAAAGACTGATGCTGCGGGAACCAGCGAACTGGCAGAAATACTATCACGGCGATGAGACAGAACTGCGTATCCAGCGTCATTTCAGCTATTCGGACCGAATCCGCTACTACTGGCCACATCCCGAAGCGCAAGCCGCCATCAAGCGTCTTCTTTCCTTCCTTCAAGGTCGGACGATTCCCGAGACCCTGATCAGCCAATATCTGGAAGGCCTGTATCCGGCCGTCGCTTCGGGGCAAGTCTCCGCGGACGCGATTAGTTTGCAACTCGCCTCCGTTCGGCGCGTGCTCGGCACTTACGCGAGGGCCTGCTGCCGATCCTCCTGAGTTGAGGTCGGGCAAACGTGTCCGGCGCTCTCGTCGGGCACGCGGTTGAATGACGAAGATGTCCGCCGTAGCTCCCGGGATTCCTCGGGGGCTTTTGCGTGTTCCATTCATCCTAACACCATGAAAACAAAAGAAAATCGCATATAGAAATGAACTTGCTTATTTCCTATTTGTGAACTAAGTTCCGTTTTAGTGCAGATCGGCTTCAAGCATGCGATTGAACTCTGCGCACCCACAGATCGAATCATGGAGGATTTTCGAGTGATTGCCCCCTATACCGCCGTGGCTCTGTCCACGCGAAACTACGCCGTGAAGACGACCAAGGAATCGCTGGAGAACATCAAGCGGATCAATGATTTTATGGACGTCGCCGTGATGGTCGCCGCAACAGACGGTGCTCCCGTGCGCCTCATCGTATTGCCGGAAATGGCTATCCAAGGCATGCCGATGGACTTTCGCGCCGGCAACAAGGAGCAGCACGAATCCGCCGCCACCACAATTCCGGGACCGGAAACCGAAGCTCTCGCTGTGAAGGCGAAGCAATTCAACGCCTATATCGCCGCAGAACTCCTGTGGGTGCGCGACGACGATTTTCCTGGCCATTTGTTTAACGTAGGCTTCATCATCAATCCGCAGGGCGAAATCATCTATCGTCGCGCCAAGGCCACAAGCGACGCTTACGAAGGCGGCGCACTCGGTACAACCAACCCACATGACATCTGGGACGAATGGGTCGAGAAGAAGGGTAACGGCAGCAAGCTCGATGCCTTTTTCCCAGTCGCTCGCACTGAGATCGGCAATATCGGTTACCTGATCTGCCATGAAGGAGCCTATCCGGAAACGGCACGCGGTCTTGCGATGAACGGCTGTGAAATCATGATTCGCGCAACACTCATCGAGCCACAGGTCATGCAGGGTATGTGGGAGCTCCAGAACCGCGCCCATGCAATGTTCAATCAAATGATGGTCATCTCCCCCAATCTAGGACCTCAGGTCGGCAAGGACGGCGGATTCTTTGATGTCTTCGGTGGCCAGTCGATGATCGTCGATCACAAGGGTCATGTACTGGTGAAGCAACCGGGCATGGCGAACGGCGACTCCTTCGTAAGCACCGTGATCGACGTCGAAGCATTGCGTCGGGCCCGCATCGCGAACGGTGTTACCAACTGGTTCAAGGACCTGCGAACCGAGCAGTATGCGGCCATTTACGAACAGCCCATCTACGAGAAGAACCAATATCTCAAGGAACTCCCGCAGGAAGACTGGCTTGCCCGCGAGGCCAAGCGCCGCGCCGGTAATATCGAGAAGCTCGTAGAGCGCGGCCTCTTGGTTCGACCGACCAAGTAAGAAATGTTTTCCAGCAATTGAGAGTCACTCCCGGCTGGGGGTCATCCGTGACGAAGGGGTGGGGCGCTTAGGCGCTCTGCCCCGCCCAGCTTTCAGCATCCGGAGATACCATGTTCCATTGTTACGGCTATGCCGCTACCTCTTCAGATACTCCTCTCGCCCCGTTCTCGTTTGAGCGCCGCAACCCCGGTCCGAAGGACGTTCAGATCGAGATCCTTTACTGCGGCGTTTGCCATTCTGATCTCCACCGCGTGCGCAACGAGTGGGGCGGGACGATCTACCCATGCGTCCCTGGCCATGAAATGGTGGGTCGCGTTACAGCTGTCGGCGCTAAGGTCACCAAGTACAAAGTGGGTGACGTTGCCGGTGTTGGCGTAATGGTCGATTCCTGCCGCGAATGCGCCAACTGCCGAGATGGCCTCGAACAGTTCTGCGACAACGGCAACACCGAAACCTACAATTCCTACGACAAGCACACCGGCGGGCATACGCTTGGCGGATACTCGAGCCACATCGTTGTCGACGAGCATTTCGTGCTGCGTATCCCGGAAGGCTTGGATCTCGCCGCGGTTGCACCGTTGCTTTGCGCCGGCATCACCACCTATTCACCGCTGCGGCGGTGGAAGGTGGGACCCGGTCAGAAGGTTGGGATCGTGGGGCTGGGCGGACTTGGTCATATGGGCGTCAAGATTGCCAAGGCGCTTGGCGCCCACGTGGTGCTGTTCACCACCTCGTCGAGCAAGACAGAGGACGCTGAAAGGCTGGGTGCGGCCGAGGTGGTACTCTCCACCGACGGTAAGGCCATGGCACAGCAGGCAAACAGTTTCGACTTCATTCTGGATACCGTCTCGGCAAGGCACGATGTGGCGGCCTATCTCGAACTGTTGCGACGGGATGGTACCTTGACCCAGGTCGGCGTTCCAGTCGAGCCGCAGCCGATCCATGCGGGGACACTTGTCGCGAAGCGCCGCAACTATGCCGGATCGGCAATCGGCGGTATAGCAGAAACGCAGGAAATGCTGGATTTCTGCGCCAAGCACAACATCGTGTCGGACGTTGAGTTGATTTCGATCGATCAGGTCAATGAAGCGTTCGAGCGGATGCTGCGTTCTGATGTCAAATATCGTTTCGTCATTGATATGAAGACGTTGAAAGCGCGCCAATAATCATTGCGGAGGAGCCGCGGCAGCGCATTGTCTGCGGCGGCGTGTCCCCCTTGAATCGCATCCGGACAAAAACGTACGGGAGTTCAAACTGCTGGCTGCTTATGCGCCCTTGTGAAAAGACAAACCGCGCTCTGCCAGAACGCCGCGCCCGCTACTCGGCGCGGCGTTTTGTCATTGCACTCTTCAAGCCCGCGGTGTCACGGAGAGAATCTTCTCGATTTCCTTGGCTGCCGTCAGCAAAGGCTTTGCCAAGGCCCTCAGTCTCTCGACAGGCGCGCGCTGGAGCGGCAGAGAGAAACTGATATGAACTACGGGCCAGTTTGGCACTTCAACGGCAACACCTACGCAGCGAACGCCAATGTAAGCTTCCTCCATGTCCAAGGAGTAACCTTTCGCACGAACTTCAGCTAGCCTTTCCCGAAGTTCCTCCCGGCTCTTGATCGTGTTTTCGGTCAATTGCGGCAAAACCTCGGGGAAGGCTGCAAGATCGGCATCTGTCATTGACAGCGCCATGGATGCCAGGCCACCGGAAGAGGCATAGGCAGGATGACGCCGACCGACGGTGGGGGCGAGTCTGACAACCTGCTCAAGTGGATCCAGGCGTTTGAGGATGATTTCTTCGCCACCTTGAAGAATTCCCAGGTGGCACGTTTCGTTGTTTTCCTCAACGAGTTTCTCGAGGATCGGCTTCAACAGGAAAGGCAGATCCGCCGGGCTGGCTGCACCGGCAGCGGCAACCTCCAATGCGGCGAGACCAACGCTGTATTTCCCCGTCTCCTGGTCACGCCGGATAAAATGCAGCGCCTCGAGGGTGAATAGTAGTTTATGCAGCGTGCCCTTAGGTACGCGGTGCTGGTGTTGAAGATCGACAAAGCTCTGGGGATGCGGGCTGTGAGCTATATCCAAAAGCAGATCGAGGGCTCGGGATACGCTGCGATTGAGCCCCGCAGGCCGCTTGTTGCCGGCAGGGGAGACGGGCTCCGCCTTGTGGTTTTTGCGGGCGCGTGGTTGCCTTCGCGCAGCCGCTGTATCAGACCGCAAATTCATCAAAAATCGTCCTTCGCTCCGGGTTCCACCTGCCAAATTGTTGGCGCCATAAACGCGCGCTGCGGGCCGACTAGGGTCATGAAATAATTGCCACATTGTCTAGCGTTCGACCAGCAACTGCGTGCTTCTAGAACCAGGTTCCTTTTGTAGTCAATTGCCAAGTGACGACGCAAGTGTGATCGTTGTTCGTCAGGCGTTGGTGCGGCTTTGAATGCTTGCTGTTCGCCAGCCCCGGGAAGGTCTTTAGAATCAGCGATTTGATGCTAAAGTGTCCCTGAAACGCCGGGATTTGTTTGCGCAACGTCGCGATTCGCCAAATGAATTCAAAAGCTTGGCGTTTATGGACGGACACTATAACTGGACGGAGTCCGGATTGCAGAGGCCAGCCGTCTCATGATCCCGATTTACGATACCGCTCCGCGTGCCCGCCGTCCCGTCGTCGTCTATGCGATCATCGGGTTGAACTTCCTGATATTTCTATGGATGATCGGTCTCCCGGAACCGGGGCTCTATTGGGTCCTGACCCACTTTGCCCTGATCCCCCTTCGCTATTCGGACCCGCGACTCGCCATGGCCGCGGGTCTGGACCCGGACAATTACTGGCCGCTGCTCACCAACACCTTTCTCCATGGCGGCTGGCTTCACATCATCCTGAATATGTGGAGCCTCTGGATATTCGGCCCGGCTATCGAGGCGCGTTGCGGGCGCCCGGGGTTCATTCTCCTCTATCTCGCCGGGGCGGTAGCGGCGAGCGCGGCGCATCTTCTTGCCAACTGGCACTCGCCAGTGCCGGCGCTCGGCGCATCCGGAGCGATCGCGGCGGTCATCGCCGCCTACGCGGTGACCTACCCGCGCGCAAAGGTCATCCTGCTTGTCCCGGTATTCTTCCTGCCGCTTTTCATTCCGGTATCGGCGCTGTTCTTCGCGGCATTCTGGTTTTTGATCCAGATTCTCCAGGGGACACAGGACCTGTTCGCCAGTTCGATGGGCGCAGGCGTCGCCTGGTGGGCACATATCGGCGGGTTTGTGTTGGGATTCGTCTTTGCGAAAGCGGCCCAAGCACTGGGGCTCGGACGCGACATCGAAACGCGGCAATGGACCGGATCGGTGCCGAGAATTCCTCGGCGCTAAGCAGGTTCCGCAAAAGCACCCACGTTTTGCGATCAGAACATGCGGGCAATCCAAGGAATCCAGGCAGGCATCCGTGGGTTCCCAAGAAAGTCTGCACGATGCGTAGATTCAAAGCGTAGCGGCGAGCCAGGCCTCGATGCCGTGCGCCGCAGCGCGGCCCGTGGCGAGGCAGGCGGTCAGCAGATAGCCGCCTGTCGGCGCTTCCCAATCGAGCATTTCGCCGGCGGCGAAGAGGCCGGGCAGCGCCTTCAGCATGAAATGATCGTCGATGGCCGCGAGGTCTATACCGCCTGCCGCGGAAATCGCCTCGGCGATCGGGCGCGGCCGCTCGAGGGGGATTGCGAGTGCCTTGATCTCGGCCGCGAGGCCTTCGGGCCCGGCTCTTGCCGCTTGCGGCGCGATCTCGCGCAGCAGTGCCGCCTTGGCGCCGCTGAGCCCCGCGCCCTTGCGCAGGCGATTGGAGAAGCTTGCCTTCCCGGCTTGGCGGGCAAGGTCGCGGACAAGTCGCTCGAATGATCGTCCGGGCGCAAGGTCGACGATGAGCGCCGCCTTTCCCTCGCGCTCCAGCCGATCGCGCAGCGCTGCCGCATGCGCATAGACGAGGCTTCCCTCAATGCCGTGACGGCTCACCACGAACTCACCGGGAAAGGCGCCCGCTTCGGAGGAGGCGACCACCGATTTCAGCGGCTCGCCGGCGAAGCGATTGCGAAAGCCCTCGCTCCAGGCGACATCGAAGCCGCAATTGGCGGGGCGGAAATCCCTGACCGTGACGCCTTTGGCGCCGAGCCAAGGCATCCAGGCGGCGTCGGAGCCGAGCCTCGGCCAGCTTGCGCCGCCGAGCGCGATGAGTGCCGCAGCGGGGCGAACGATTTTCCGCCCCTCCGGCGTCTCGAAGCCGTAGCCGTCTTCAACAAAGCCCGACCAGCGGTGGCGGGTGAGGAGCCGAGCGCCTTGCGCCTCCAGCCTTCTCAGCCAGGCCCGCAGCAGCGGTGAGGCCTTCATCGCCATCGGAAAGACGCGGCCCGACGAGCCGACGAATGTTTCCGTTCCGAGCCCTGCCGCCCAGGCGCGCAGATCATCCGGAGTGAACGCGTCGAGCGCCGGGCGCAACCGGTCGGCGGCGGACCCGAAACGGGTGACGAAGCGGTGATACTCTTCGGCATGGGTGATGTTGAGACCCGATTTGCCGGCGAGCAGAAACTTGCGGGCGGCGGTCGGCATCGCCTCATAGATCGTTACGGCGTGGCCCCTGGCCGAGAGGGTCTCGGCAGCCATCAGACCGGCGGGACCGCCGCCGATGACGGCAACTTCCTTCGGCGCCAAAAGGGGCTCCCTCAAGACCTTGCTTCCGCTGGCGCCGGCCCGGTCGATTCGCGCAGGATGAGTTCGACAGGCCAGAGCTCGTGAATCTCGTCCGCGGGCCGTCCGCCAAGCAATTGCAGCACGAGATCTGCTGCCCGCGCCCCGGCCGCGCGTATGGATGAACGGGTCGCCGATAATGACGGAACCATGTTCTCGGCGGTCAGGTAGGGAAAGACGTCGTCATGGGCGATGACGGAGGTATCGCGACCGACGACCAGCCCGCGCGAACGCACTGCCCGGTAGACCCCGAGCGCCGTCATCATCGAGCCTGCGACGAAAGCGGTGGGGCGTGGCGATTGCTCGAGCAAAGACCGCGCAAAGCGGAAGCCGAGTTCATCGGTGAAATGACCGTGAACGACAAGGCGCGGGTCGAAGGCAATTCCGCGTTCTTCCAGTGCGTCGCGGTAGCCCTTGTCGCGATGGATCGAGAAGGTGTAGCCGGCGCCGCCATTGATCATCGCGATCCGCCGGTGGCCGAGGTCGAGGAGATGCGACGTCGCCCTGCGAATGGCCCCTTCATTATCGATGTCGAGCCAGGCATGCGGCACCTCGGTCTCCGACCTGCCGTGGACCAGGAACGGAACGCCGAGCTTGTGAAGGAGGCGGATGCGCTCGTCGTCGGGCCTCGGCGAATGGACGATGATGGCGTCGACACGGCCACTCGTCACGAGCCTGCTGTAGATCTGAATTTCGTCGCGCGTCTCCTGCTCGGCCATCGGGCTCACAAGGATGTCGATGTCCTCGCCGTCCAGCCGTTCGGCCATACCAATCATGAATTCCGAAAACTGGAATTCTCCCTTTCGCCCCATGACGGCGCCGATGGCGCCGGCCCGGCCGGTCACGAGCCGCACGGCATTGATGTTCGGACGGTAGCCGAGCCGCACGGCTTCTTCCGCTACCCGTTGACGGGTCTTTTCGCTCACCTCCGGATAGCCGCTGAGCGCGCGGCTCACCGTCGTCGGCGAAAGACCCAGTTGGTGTGCGAACTCCTTGAGCTTCATGCGAGCTTGTCTGATCCCTGACCCCTGTTCCCCGTGAGGAATATACGTCTTTGTTTCGCGGAACAACCGACCGGCGGGCAACCGACATCAAGCGGTACTTGTCAAAACGATTTCAATTTAATTTGGTAAGCGCGCGTCTTGAATGGGAAAGTCTAGAATTCTCCAATAATGCCGTCGAAAAATAAGCCGTTGAAAACAAAAGAATTACCGCAGAAGCGAGCGAAGCGCATGTCCTGCATATTTTCGTGTATTGACACGTACGACGGCTTCTGACAGTTTTCTGCAGCCAAACCGATTTCGAATTTTGAGGAGTGATCGAGCGGTTTGAGTTTTGGAGGAGCCATCGAACATGACAATGCTTCTGAGGACGTTGACCTTTTGCGCCGCGCTGGGCGCTGCCGAACTGGCCGCTGCCGCCGAGCTGTCGCTTGCGGCCAACACCACCGGCAAGAATGTGAATTTCATGCGCGAGCAGCTCGATCTGTTCGAAAAGCGGACGGGCCATAAGGTCAGTCTCGTCACCATGCCGCCCTCGAGCAGCGAACAATTCAGCCAATATCGTCTGTGGCTCGCCGCCGGGAACAAGGATGTCGACGTCTACCAGACGGACGTCATCTGGGCGCCGCAACTCGCCGACCAGTTCATCGACCTGACGGACGCGGCGAAGGATGTCGTCGGCGATCATTTCCAGTCGATCATTCGATCGCAGACCGTCAACGGCAAGCTCGTCGCGCTGCCGATCTTCACCGATGCGCCGGCACTCTATTACCGCAAGGACCTGCTCGAGAAATACGGCAAGACGCCCCCGAAGACCTGGAGCGAGCTGGCGGCGACCGCCATGGAAATTCAGGAGAAGGAGCGCGCTGCCGGACAGACGGATCTCTGGGGCTTCGTGTTCCAGGCGAATGCCTATGAGGGGCTGACCTGCAACGCGCTCGAATGGATCAAGTCGTCCGGGGGCGGGCAGATCGTCGAGCCGGATGGCACGATCTCCGTGAATAACGAACGGGCGGCGGCAGCGATCGAAGGGGCCAAGGCATGGATCGGCACGATCGCGCCCCAGGGCGTGCTCGCCTACCAGGAAGAAGAAGCGCGCGGCGTCTGGCAGACCGGCAATGCCGTGTTCATGCGCAACTGGCCCTATGCCTATGCGCTCGGTAATGGAGAAGACAGCGCCGTCAAGGGCAGGTTCGACGTGATGCCGCTTCCGACCGCCAGCGCCGGAGAGGAGCCGTCGTCGACGCTTGGCGGCTGGAATCTCGCGGTGTCGAAATACTCCGACGATCAGGAGGCAGCGATCGAGCTGGTGAAGTTCCTCGCTTCCAGGGAAGTGCAGAAGCAACGCGCCGTGCAGCTTTCGCAACTGCCGACGATCGCCGCCCTTTATGACGATCCGGACGTCGCCGCGGCGCAGCCGTTCATGCCGAATTGGAAGCCGATCTTCGAGAGCGCCGTGCCACGGCCTTCTGCGGCCACCAAGGTGAAATATAACGAGGTCTCCTCGAAGTTCTGGAGCGCCGTGCACAACACGCTCTCCGGCAACGGGACGGCAGCCGAGAATCTCGAACTGCTCGAGATCGAGCTGACGGAGCTCAAGGGCGATAGCTGGTAGCCTCCCCTGCATGTGTCCTCAAATCGGCGTCCGATTTCGAGGACAGGAACATGTTGCAGCCGTCGCCCGGGATGGCGGTCCTCTGCGGCCGCCATCCCTCCAGTCAAACCTTCGGCGAAAAGCCGGATGGCAAGGGGACAACGTCATGACCGATCTGACCGTTGCGGATCCGGCGACCGCTCTGGCGAGCCGCAGGCACATCAATTCGGACCTGCGGGCGCAGCGCGTGCGCTCCGCCTGGGTATTCCTGGCGCCGACGCTTCTGGTCCTGGCGCTCGTCGCCGGCTGGCCGCTCGTCCGCACCATCTATTTCAGCCTCACCAATGCATCGCTGACCAATCTCGCAGGCGCCGAGTTCATCGGCTTCGACAATTATCTCACCTGGATCACGCTGAAGAGCGGCCGAACCATCTATCGGGGTCTGCTCGCCGATCCCGCCTGGTGGAACGCCGTCTGGAACACGCTGAAATTCACCCTGATCTCCGTGAGCGTGGAGACGGTCCTGGGGCTGGTCGTCGCTCTGGTGCTGAACGCGCATTTTCCGGGTCGCGGCCTCGTCCGCGCCGCGATCCTTATTCCCTGGGCGATCCCCACGATCGTTTCGGCAAAGATGTGGGCCTGGATGCTCAACGACCAGTTCGGCATCCTCAACGATATCCTGCTCGGCCTTGGGCTGATCGGCCAGAAGGTCGCCTGGACCGCCAATCCCGATACGGCGATGGTCGCCGTGCTGATCGTCGACGTCTGGAAGACGACGCCCTTCATGGCGCTCCTCATCCTTGCCGGTTTGCAGATGGTGCCGGGCGACATCTATGAGGCCGCCAAGATCGACGGCATCCATCCGGTCAAGGTGTTCTGGCGGCTGACTTTGCCGCTCATCCGGCCGGCGCTGATGGTTGCGGTCATCTTCCGCATGCTCGATGCGCTGCGCATCTTCGACCTGATCTACGTGCTGACGCCGAACAACGCCCAGACGAAGACCATGTCCGTGCTGGCGCGCGAGAACCTGTTCGATTTCGACAAGTTCGCCTACGGCGCCGCCGCTTCAACCATGCTGTTCCTGATCATCGCCGGGATCACCGTCCTCTACATGTGGTTCGGCCGCGTCAATTTCGAAGGAGAGCGCTGATGATCGTCACAATTTCGAAGCGTGCCGCCTTTTACGCGCTTGTCGCCGTCATCATCGTGGTCGCGGTCTTCCCCTTCTATTACGCGATCTTGACCAGTCTCAAATCCGGGACTGCCCTGTTCCGCATCGACTACTGGCCAAGCGAGGTCTCGCTTGCCAATTACACGAGTGTCGTCTCGCAGGGCAGCTTCCTGCGCAATCTCGCAAACTCGCTCCTGGTCGCAACCGCGGTCGTCGCCATTTCGCTGCTGTTTGCGGTGACCGCGGCCTACGCCCTCGGACGCGTTCGTTTCCGGGGACGCTCTCTACTGCTGCTGACGATCCTGTCGGTCTCGATGTTTCCGCAGATCGCCGTACTTGCCGGGCTGTTCGAGCTCATCCGCGGCTTCGGTATCTTCAACACGCCTCTGGCGCTGATTTTCTCCTACATGATCTTCACCCTGCCTTTCACGGTCTGGGTGCTGACCACCTTCATGCGCGACCTGCCGGTGGAGATCGAGGAAGCGGCGATCGTCGACGGCGCATCGCCCTGGGTCATCATCACCCGCGTCTTCATGCCGCTGATGTGGCCGGCGCTGGTGACGACCGGCCTGCTTGCCTTCATCGCCGCCTGGAACGAATTCCTCTTCGCACTGACATTTACCTCGTCGAACACCCAGCGCACGGTGCCGGTCGCGATCGCACTTCTTTCGGGCAGCAGCAACTTCGAAATTCCCTGGGGCAACATCATGGCCGCGTCGGTCATCGTCACGGTGCCGCTTGTCGTCCTGGTGCTGATCTTCCAGCGGCGGATCATTTCCGGACTGACGGCCGGCGGCGTGAAGGGCTGAGCATTTTCCGTCCGGTCAATCGCGGGACGGCTGAGAAATGCGGAGAAACGAACTGGAGAGCGGTGCGCACGCCTGCGAGCGCATCCGCGAAGGAGAACAAAATGGCAGAGCTTCAATTGCGCGACATCCGCAAGTCCTTCGGCGCCTACGAGGTCATCAAGGGCGTCAGCATGGATATCAAGGCGGGCGAGTTCATGGTCTTCGTCGGCCCTTCCGGCTGCGGCAAGTCCACGCTCTTGCGGCTGATCGCGGGGCTTGAGGAGATCACCTCGGGCACACTTTCCTTCGACGGCCGGGTCGTCAACCATCTCGTGCCGTCGAAGCGCGGCATCGCCATGGTCTTCCAGTCCTATGCTCTGTATCCTCATATGACGGTCTTCGAGAATATGGCATTCGGCATGCAGCTTGCCGGCAAGGACAAGCAGCGATGCAGGAAGAGGGTGGAGGCCGCGGCGGAAATGCTACAGCTGACGCCCTATCTCAAGCGCCTGCCGCGCCAGCTTTCCGGCGGACAGCGCCAGCGCGTGGCGATCGGTCGTGCGATCGTCCGCGATCCGACGGTCTTCCTCTTCGACGAGCCGCTTTCCAATCTCGATGCGGCACTGCGCGTGGCGACCCGCATCGAGATCGCAAGGCTCCATCGCAGCATGCACAACACGACCATGATCTATGTGACGCACGACCAGGTGGAGGCGATGACGCTCGCCGATCGGATCTGCGTCCTGCGCGACGGGCGGGTGGAGCAGATCGGCACGCCGCTCGAACTTTACGAGCACCCCAACTCCACCTTTGTCGCCGGTTTCATCGGCTCGCCGAAAATGAACTTCCTTTCCGAGACCTTCGCCATGCCCTTCGACGCGGACACGATCGGCATCCGCGCCGAGCACCTGGTGATCGATCAGGAGGGCGGCCTTTGGGTGGGAAATGTCGTTCACTCGGAGATGCTCGGGTCCGACAGCTACATCCATCTCGACATCGGCGCCGCCGAGCCGCTCATTGTCCGGGAAGGGGGAACGTCCAGTCACAAACCGGGAGAGACGGTGCGCATTTCGCCGGTCGCCGGCCAGATCCATCGCTTTGACGCGGCCGGTCGGTCGATCGGACGCACGGAAATGCGGGGGGCCGCCTAGCGCATCGGCCCGAAAATCGTAACCGACTTTCGGAAAGGTGCATCACGGCTTTACGAAACGCGGCGACGGCGACGCCACGCAAGTCTGCTTGAACGCAGTTATTGAGGATCATTTCCAACCGCCAAACGTTAGACCGGAATGGGTGCTACGCCAGCCCCAATTCCGCGTCGACAAAGTCAAACAGGGCACCCCTCGGGTGCCCGAGCCATGAGGAGAACGACCTTGTCTATCAACGCCATCGTGTGGGGCGAGAACGTCCACGAACAAAAGAATGCCATGGTCCAGGAAATCTATCCGGAGGGCATGCACAATACGATCGCCGCAGCGCTGAATGCCGATGCTGACATCGAGGCGACGACGGCGACGTTGCAGGAGCCGGAACACGGGCTGAGCGAGAAGCGGCTCGCCGCGGCCGACGTGCTCCTTTGGTGGGGCCACGCCGCCCATGGAGATGTCGACGACGAGATCGTGGAGCGGGTCGCCCGGAGGGTCTGGGAAGGCATGGGGCTGATCGTGCTCCACTCCGGCCATTTCGCGAAGATTTTCAAGCGTCTCATGGGCACGCCCTGCGCGCTGAAATGGCGTGAGGCGGGCGAACGCGAGCGCGTCTGGGTGGTCAATCCGCGTCATCCGATCGCCGAGGGTCTCGGCGAAAGCTTCGTGATCGAGTACGAGGAGATGTATGGGGAGGCGTTTTCAGTGCCGGAACCACTCGAGACCGTGTTCATCTCCTGGTTCGCCGGCGGAGAGGTCTTCCGCTCCGGGCTCACCTGGCGGCGCGGCGCGGGCAACATCTTTTATTTTCGCCCCGGACACGAGACCTACCCGACCTACCACGACGCCACGGTGCACAAGGTGCTGCGCAACGCAGTGAAATGGGCCTACAACCCGCAAGGCGCCCATAAGGCGATCCACGGCGCACCGAACGTGCCCGTCGAGAAAGCGCCGGAGCCGATCGTCGAACGCGGGCCGAAGCTGCACCGCGCCGGCGAAGCCGGCTACCGCTAAGGGGGTTGCAATGCGTCTCCTGGTACTCGGAACCGGCGGCATGGGAAACAGCCATGCCAATGCCTTTGCCAAGATAGACGGCGTCCAGATGGTGGGTGCCGTCGATGTCGACCCGGCGCGCGCCAGGGCCTTTGCCACCCGGCACGGCATCGAGCACGCCTTTACCTCACTCGAGGAGGCGATCGCCTGGGGCGAATTCGATGCGGCGACCAACGTCACGCCGGACAAGGCACACCACCCGACGACGCTGGCGCTGATCGCCGCCGGCAAGCACGTGCTCTGCGAAAAGCCGTTGGCGGAGAATTACGACAAGGCCGCGGAGATGGCCGAAGCCGCCGAACGCTCCGGCCTGGTCACCATGGTCAACCTCACCTACCGCAATGTCGCACCGCTGCAGAAGGCGCGGGAACTGGTGCTCGCCGGCGAGATCGGCCGGCTACGGCATCTGGAAGCCTCCTATCTGCAGAGCTGGCTCGTATCGAAGGCCTGGGGCGATTGGGCGAGCGAGTCCACATGGCTGTGGCGCCTGTCGACCAAGCATGGCTCGAATGGCGTACTCGGTGATGTCGGCATCCACATTCTCGATTTTGCAGGCTATGGCACCGGCAGTTCCGTGGAACGGGTGTTCGCGCGACTGAAGTCCTTCGAAAAGGCGCCGGACAACCGGATCGGCGAGTACGATCTCGACGCCAATGACAGCTTCGCCATGACGGTGGAACTGGAAAATGGTGCCATGGGCGTGATCCACGCCAGCCGCTGGGCGACGGGCCATCTGAACGAGCTGAGATTGAGGCTTCACGGCGACCACGGCGCGCTGGAGGTGATTCATACGCCGCAGGGGTCGAGCCTGCGGGCCTGCCTTGGCGAGGACGTGGAAACGGCGCTCTGGCGGGATATCGACGCCGGTTCGGTGGCCACCAATTACGAACGCTTCGTGGCCGCGGTCGAGAAGGGGGAGACGGTCGAGCCCGGCTTCCGCCATGCCGCAAACCTGCAGAAGGTTCTGGATATGGCAATGGAAACCGAAGCAGGGCGCTGCGAACTCGCCGTATAGCGCCTCTCCCGCATCGACCCGAAAATCGTATCCGATTTTCGGAAAGCTCGACGCGCAGATTCAAAGGCTCGATGCTGCCCGGCGGAGATGCACTCCATCCTCCCAAAATCGACCAGCGAGTTTGGGACACGAGCAAATCCCTGAAGCGCGCGCTCGGATCGGATCCGCTGTCTCGCGCTTCAGGGGTACCTCAGGCGTGTGAGTGATGGCGATAGTCCCAGACCGCCCAGGCTGCAAGCGCGGCGACGAGCAGACCCAGAATGACGTGAGTCCACATCGCATTCACGTTCGCCATGAAGCCGAGGAGCCAGGGAGATACGATCAACCACAGGCCGATCACCATATTGGCCCATTCCTCCCATTCGGCGAAGGCCGAAAGGGTTGCTACCGCGAGGGCGCCGAGCACGATGCCGACGATCCAGGCGTTCCAGGTCGGAGCGGCCTCGGATGCGAAGCCGATGACCCAGGGAGAAACGAACAGGCACACCGCCAGGACCAGGTTCGCCCAGTCCTGGGCTCTTTTTCCTGCCATGAGAGTGCTGGGCATGACAACCTCCATATGAAGTTGGCCAAAGCGTCACCACTCGCTGGAATGAACGTCCCAACTCCGCTCGACCGAGATCGGGCAGTCGCTGTAACGCCTTGAATTGCCGGTGATTTTATCTAAAAAACGTCGCGAATACAAGAAATCCGTTACTGCGGGCCCTGTGGCTATTCGCCCGATGCACGGATCACCAGCCTGCCGCGGGTTCCGCAAGCCGATACAGCGCCGCGCGTCTTATCAGACAGCAGGCCGCTCTTCAGCGGCACGTGGCCTTCAGGCAGCCTTGCTGTGCGCACGGGCCGATTGCGTAAGATAGGCGTCGAAGGCGGCGGCAACGGCGCGGATGACCTGACGCAACATGTCGAGATAATCGTGGATCGGCTGGGCGCGCTGGGTGATCGTAGCATGGCAGCCGCAATACCAGCACATTGATCGGCAGAAGGGGATGTGCAGGTAGCGGGAGGCGGGCTTCTCTGCCGGCGCGGCGGCAGGCCAGTCGCCATAGCTGTCCGCTCCGACGGCCGGCGAAAAGCGCGGTGCGGTCGGATAGCTCGTGTAGCGGGGCAGGCGCGCCTCGCCATATTTCGCGACAAGAGTCGATTGCATGGGAATGTCCTTATTCGGGCGGAATGACATGTGCCGCATTCTAGGGGAATGCCCGCGCGCCTCTTTGCGCGAAGGCAAGGGCGAAGGTGCGCTCTGTTGATTTTGTTTGCTCGCGGTCAAAGTGGCTGGTCGAGGCAGGAGCTAGGGTCGGGCGCATTCCGGTCCGGTCGAGCCGCCGCCGCATCGGAAATGTCACGAGGGGCGGCCAACGAGAACGACATGACAGAGACCAAGCCATCCATCGACGTACGCACCGTTCCGCCGCGCGAGCGGCATCCGCGCATCTTCGGCATGCTCGGTGCACTTCTCCCAGGTCGGTCGCTGCTGATTACCAGTGATCACGACCCGCGCCCGCTTCACTATCAGCTGGAGACGAATTTCCCCGGCCAGTTCGGCTGGGACTATCTGGAAGCGGGGCCGGAGGTCTGGCGCGTCGAAATCGTCAGGGTCGAGGACGGCGCTGGCTGCGAATGCTGCTGCGGGTCGGAACACTGATCCACCCTGGCATCTGCGACTTCGGCCCCGGACGTCAACGGGCTTTCCGGAGGCAGAGGTCGCAAACGCGCACTTTTGGATGAGACCGATGCCGGGCGCCACGCTTTCCCGATGGACGATGTCCTATTTCGCCGCCGCCTGCCTGTTCCTGGTGATCGGCGAATGCATGCTCGCCGCTGGCTACGGCTATCCCTTCGAAACGGTGGCTGCTTTCGGGACCTTGGCACTCGTGCATGTCCTTGCCATTGGTTGGCTCGGCCTCCTGATGTTGGGAGCGCTCCTGCAATTCGTGCCGGTGCTGGTGGCCGTTCCGCTACGCGGAGAACGGCTCGCGGGCCCGACGCTGCTTCTCGTCATTGCGGGGCTTCTGCTGCTCCTCGGCGGTTTTGCCGCGCTTGCGGGTGCGACGACGCTTTCGCCGAACCTGCTGCCGATCGGCGCCGTGGCGCTCGTTACCGGCTTCGCACTTGCGGCGGGCATGTTCGCGACCACGCTTTTCGCTGCGCGCCCGCTGCCGCATCCGGCCCGCTTCGTCGCGGCCGGCCTGCTTGCGCTGATGGCGACGGTATTGATTGGCGCTTGCTTCGCCGCACTGCTTTCGGGCGCGATCGAAAGCGACCTTCTCACCGCCCTTGTCGTTCGCGGCGTGCCGCTGCATGCCGCCCTCGGCCTCGGTGGTTGGCTCAGCTTCACGGCTATCGGCGTCAGTTACCGTCTGTTGCCGATGTTCATGCTCGCGCCCGACGATGTGCGACCTACCACGAAGATCGCCTGGTGGGCGGGCATCGCCGCGCTGGGGCTGGTTGCGGCCTCGGTCGGGCTCGCCGTTATCGGGCCTTCGGCCATGGCTGGCCTGCTCGTGCTGGCGATGCTCCTTACCCTCGGTCTCACCGTCCTTTACGGAGTCGACGCGGTGCGGCTTTATCGCCAGCGCCGGCGCAGGGCCGTGGAACTCAACATCCGGGCAAGCTATGCCGCCTTTGTAGCACTCATCGCCTCCGTTGCGATGTTCGCGCTCCCTGCCATGCGGGCCGCCGCCGGGGAGGGGGCTGCCGCGCTCGTCTATCTCTTCTTCTTTGGCTGGCTCAGCGGGCTTGGCCTCGCGCAGCTCTACAAGATCGTGCCATTCCTGACCTGGCTCGAGTGTTATGGTCCCGTGCTTGGCCGCGTTCCGGTTCCGCGCGTGCAGGATCTCGTTAGCGAAAGGCGGGCAAGCCTCTGGTTCTGCCTGTATCATGCGGCTGTGAGCGCGGCCACGTTTTCGCTGTTCATGGGCAGCCATCCGTCGTTTCGCATCGCGGCGCTGGCACAGCTCGCCGCGACTATCGCCCTGATCGCGGAATTCCTGCGCGCCCGAAATCTCTCCGCCGTCGCCGCCGCCTCGCGCGTTCCCATTGGAGTGCCGCGGCCGCATCTCTTTTTGCCCCCGTTTCGTCCACAGGAGTGAGCCATGAACCCCGCGTCCGCACACAGCCCCGCACCGAGGGAACTCGACGTCCGGCCAATTCTCAAGAGCGGCGGCGAGCCGTTCCAGGCCATCATGGAGGCCGTGAGCGGGCTGAAGCCCGGACAGCCCCTTCGTTTGCTCGCGCCCTTCCGCCCTGAGCCGCTCTTCAAGGTGATGGCAGGCCGCGGCTTTGCCCATGCGGCGCGGGAGATCGATGGTGGCGACTGGGAGGTGCTGTTCACGCCGGAAGGGGCGGGTTCTCCGGTCGCATTCTCCGCCGATGCCGAGGATCCTGAGGTGTGGCCGGACCCGAGCGTCCATCTCGATTTGACCGAGCTCGACCCGCCGGAGCCGATGGTCCGCATCCTTTCGGCTGCCGAAGGCATGCAGGCGGGCGAGGTGCTGTTTGCGCTGCTGTCACGCGAACCGCTTTTCCTCTATCCGGAACTTGCGAAACGCGGACATCAGTGGGCCGGCAACTTCGACGAGACACGCACGACATTCCGCATCTTCATCCGCGTCGGTAAGGTCAAGGCGTGATGGAAGTGGCAACGAACGAAGCGCTCGCTGGCGCGATCCGCGAGGCGCTGCGCATGATCATCGATCCCGAACTCGGGCGCAGCATCATCGATCTCGGCTTGATCTATGACGTCCGTGTCGAGGACGGCGGCATCGCCCATGTGACGATGACGACGACCACCAGAGGTTGTCCCGCCAGCGAGTATCTGAAGGAGGCCGTGCGCAACTGCGTCTGGTACGTGCCAGGCATCGAATATGCCGAAGTCCGGCTGACCTATGAGCCGGCCTGGACGCCGGAGATGATGGCCGACTGACTGATGGCACCGGGGAAAGGGCCCCTCCCCCTTGGGGGAGGGTTGGGGAGGGGTATTCCGGCCTAGTGCAGCGCCCGACGCTTGTGCAGAAGCATCGGCCCATATTCGATGCAGAAGAGCCCGAAAGCGGCGATCCAGAGCCCTCCGGAGGCGGCATAGAGCGTGCTGGCGATTTCGGGGAACGTTTCCGCAAGCGGGCGCAGCAATCCGGCGAGCACGATTGCCGCATAGGACGCGACGGTCGGGCGGGATGCGGTAAGCGGACGTCCCGTGTGCCCGCGGCTGGCGCGCGTCATCACAGCGAGCATCATCGAGGCGATGGCGCCGACGGTGAGCACATGCATGGCGGAATGTTCCTCGACGAGGCCGGCCGCGGCGAGCGCGATTGCGGCGAAGCCGAGCGGAACGAAGGCATAGGCGACATGCAGCACGACGAGCAGCATTTCCGGCCAGGTGGCCCACCCGTTCCAGCGGGCAAGCCGGACCCCGTGTAGCGTCGCCGCAACGAAGCCGATGCCGGCGGTGGCCGCGTGATCCGGCACGAGCGTCCAAAGGGCGAGGGCGGCGATACCGGTGAGAATGGCGACGGTGTCGAAGCGGTTGTAGGGGACCGGAAAGTCGGTGCGCCCGAGGCGGTTCAGCCAATTGCGGGTGAAGCTCGGCAGGATGCGGCCTCCGACGATCGTGACAAGCGCCACATAGGCGGAAATGCCGAGACGCATGGCGCGATGAAGGGCGTAATCGCTCTCGATGACCGCCACGTGGAAGCAGGCATTGGCGAGCGATAGCGCCAGAAGAGCGCCGAGCACTTTCAGGTCTTTCCACTTCCGCCCGGCGATCACCTCGCGTGCGCAGATGAAGAGCAGAGCCGGAAGGAAGAGGCTGTCGATCGCCACGGCGGCCGGAAGGCCGATGGCGTCCGGCCAAACGAGGGCGGTGCGTCCGGCGAGCCAGAGCGCGAACAGGCCGGCGAGCGGCCAGCCGGAAACGGGCAGCCGGCCAGTCCAGTTTGGCACCGCGGTCAACAGGAAGCCCGCGAGCACGGCGGAGGCGAAGCCGAACAGCATTTCGTGTGCGTGCCAGGCGTGGGCGCCATAGGTCCCGGCGAGATCGATGCGGCCGGCGAGGGCTGCGATCCACAGGGCCATGGCGAAGACGGCCCAAAGCGCCGCACCGAGAAAGAACCGGCGGAAACCGTAGGAAAAGAGCACCGGGCCGGTGCGGGCAAGACCCCGCGGCACATGACCTGTGCGCTCGGCCAGTTTCGGTCCAATCATGATTGCACTCCAATGTTTGATTGGAAACCGGTAGCGGAGATGCCGCGGTGCCTCTTTGATAATCGGCAAATAGACCCGCAGATGACGCGGACTTCGACCATCGGCCTTGTCGCCCTCGCTCGTCAAAATGTCGCATCAGGGCAATCAGCCAGTTTGCTCCACCTCAAAGAGTACCGCACCGACCCTCCTAGAATGAAAACGATCGGGCGATGTTCGTTTCCGTTCTTTCAAGGAGAGGTTCGATGACAGAGAAGTTTCAAATGACCCGCCGCAGCATGCTGGCCAGCGCCGCAATCGCGGGTGCGCTGACGCCGCTCGTCGGCGCGATGGCCGCCCATGCCGAAGAGGCCGCCCCTTCCGCCCAGCACACGGCCCCGCCCGTTGATCTCGCATCGCTGCAGCGGGTGAAGGTCGATCTGGTCAAGCCGCCCTTCGTCCACGCCCACACACAGAAGGCCGAAGGTGGCCCGAAGGTCGTCGAATTCACGCTGACGATCGAGGAAAAGAAGCTCGTCATCGACGACCAGGGCACCGAGGTCCAGGCCATGACCTTCAACGGCTCGGTTCCAGGGCCGCTGTTGGTGGTCCACCAGGACGACTATGTCGAGCTGACGCTCAACAATCCGGAAACCAACCAGCTGCAGCACAATATCGACTTCCACTCGGCAACCGGGGGTCTCGGCGGCGGCGCGTTGACAGTTGTCAACCCGGGCGAAAGCACGGTGCTGCGCTTCAGGGCGACCAAGGCCGGCGTGTTCGTCTACCATTGCGCACCTCCCGGCATGGTGCCCTGGCACGTCACCTCCGGCATGAACGGCGCGATCATGGTGCTGCCGCGCGAGGGCTTGAGCGACGGCAAGGGAAAAGCGCTCACCTATGACAGGGTCTATTATATCGGCGAGCAGGATTTCTATGTGCCGCGCGACGAGAACGGCAATTTCAAGACATACGAGAGCCCGGGCGACGCCTATGCCGACACGCTCGAGGTGATGCGCATGCTGACCCCGAGCCACATCGTCTTCAACGGCGCGGTCGGTGCGCTGACGGGCGACAACGCGCTCAAGGCGGCCGTCGGCGAGAAGGTGCTGATCGTCCATTCGCAGGCGAACCGCGACACCCGCCCCCATCTGATCGGTGGCCATGGCGACTATGTCTGGGCGACCGGCAAGTTCCGCAACGTTCCGGATGTCGACCAGGAGACCTGGTTCATCCCCGGCGGCACGGCAGGCGCAGCCTTCTACACCTTCGAACAGCCTGGCATCTATGCTTATGTGAACCACAACCTGATCGAAGCCTTCGAACTCGGTGCGGCGGCCCATTTCGCCGTCACCGGCGAATGGAACAATGACCTGATGACCTCGGTCAGGGCGCCTTCGGGCAGTTGAGCCATGAGCGGTCCGGCCGGCAATTTCCGCCGGCCGGACTTGTTCAAGCGGGTTCCGCAAGAGTGGATCGCAAGGAGGCCGTCATGGCCGCGCTTTCAGAGAAAAGACAGACTGCCGTTTCGCTTGCGCTCCCGTCGGTGCTTTTCCTTCTCCTTGCGGGTCTCCTCGCAAGAGAGACGGGGCTTGTCGGCAAAGCGGCGGCGGGCGCCGCGCTCGACGAACCGCCAATCGTCCTCGTCGCGCCGCGGGAATTCAGCTACCGCGTCGCCGGAGAGTTCTTCAAGGGTGGCTATGCCGTCGACGGGCCGATGGTCGCGCTCCACATGGCTGCCCCTCTCGCCATCATGAAATACCAGGTGACCGCCGCCGATTATGCCCGCTGTGTCGCAGAGGGGGCCTGTCCGCCCGCCGAACCGGAAAATCCGCCCGCCGACCCAGAGCGCATGCCTGCGACGGGCATCAGTTACGACGACGCGCAGGCCTATGCTTCCTGGCTGAGCCGGCGGACGGGCGATGTCTGGGTGCTGCCGACCGATGAGCAACTTGCCTTTGCCGCCGGCAGCCGCTTTCCCGACGATGCACTCGGCGTCGACGAGGACAGCGACAATCCGGCCGTGCGCTGGCTTGCCGATTATTACCGCGAGACAGCCCGCAAGGCCTCTCGGGTACCCGAGCCGCAACCGCAAGGGACTTTCGGCGAGAGCGAGTCCGGGCTTGCCGATTTCGCCGGCAATGTCTGGGAATGGACGACGACCTGCAGCCGACGGGTCAACCTCGACCGGTCCGGAGCGGTGGTGAGCGATGCCTCGTCCTGCGGGATCTACATCGCCACCGGAAAGCACCGCGCCGCGCTCAGCTCCTTCGTCCGCAATCCGAAGGGCGGCGGTTGCGCCGTCGGCGCACCGCCGGACAATGTCGGCTTCCGCCTGGTGAAGGACACGCGCTGGTACGCGCCGGTTCTGCAGAGGCTCAGAGCCAAAGGGTTCGGCGTTTGATGCGCTTCGCAGGCCACATCGGCTTTTTTCCATCTTCCCGGCATGATAGGAGTCACAACCGGACGCGAGAGCGCGCGGGGCGGCACACGCCGATAGGAAGCTGGAATGAAGATCGATCGGAGTGTCGTAAGGTCGCTTTCCCTGTTCGACAGGATGAGTGATGCCGATCTGGACAGGCTGCTCGGCCACGCCACATCGCGGCGCGTGGCCCCGGGCGACGCCGTCTTCGAGCAGGGCCAATCGGCCACGCATTTCTTCCTCCTGCTACACGGACGGCTGAAGGTGACCCAGGTGACGGAGGACGGGCAGCAGATCATCGTGCGCGTCGTCCATCCGGGCGACCTCTTCGGATTTGCAAAGGCGCTGCAGCGCTCCGACTATCCGGGCACCGCGATGGCAGTGGCGGAAAGTGTCGCACTCTCCTGGCCGACGGATCTCTGGCCGCACTTCGTCGAGCAGAACCCCCTGCTGGCCGTCGGCGCCATGCAGACGATCGGCAAGCGGCTGGAAGAGGCGCACACGCGCATCCGCGAGATGTCGACGCAGGAGGTCGAACGCCGCGTCGCGCATGCGGTGCTGCGGCTATCGAGCCAGGCGGGCAAGAAGGAGGAGGGCGGCATCCGCATCGATTTTCCGATTTCGCGCCAGGACATAGCCGAGATGACCGGAACCACGCTTCACACCGTCTCGCGCATCCTGAGCGCATGGGAAGCCAAGGGGCTGGTCGAGGGCGGTCGCCAGAAGCTCATCATCTGCGACCTCGCCGGCCTGACGCAACTGGCCGAGGCCGGGCGGGATTGAGGCTTTCCGGAATTATTTGACAAGCATCAAAGAGGGGACGCCGTTTCTGTCCTATTTCCTTGGCGCAAGAACCGAACAGGGTTCTGAAACCGAAGGAGAATTTCAGTGCGCATAATCGCAAAGGGCGTCGCCGCCATCGCCATCCTCGCCGCCTTCGCCGGCACCGCCTTCGCCGCCGATTTCGAAGTCCACATGTTGAACAAGGGCGCCGATGGCTCGATGGTGTTCGAGCCGGCCTTCGTCAAGGTCAATCCCGGCGACACCGTCACCTTCATCCCGACCGACAAGGGCCATAACGTCGAGACCATCAAGGACATGGTTCCCGATGGCGCCGAGCCCTTCAAGAGCAAGATGAACGAGACCTACGAGGTGACGTTCGATGTGCCGGGAATCTACGGCGTCAAATGCGCACCCCATGTCGGCATGGGCATGGTCGGTGTCGTCATCGTCGGCGATGCGCCCGCCAATGTCGAGAAGGTGAAGGCGGTGAAACTGCCGAAGAAGGCGCAGGAGCGCCTCGACGCAGCACTTGCCGCAGCGCTGCAGTAATTCCATCGCCACAATTCCAGCGCCTCGCGCGAGCAATATGCAATGGAGCCTGGTGCGGCCAAGCCTGCCCCGGGCTTCTCTTTCACCCCGCTCTACTCGTAGCGCAGAGCCTCCATCGGCGACTTCCGCGCCGCGCGCATGGCCGGGTAGAGGCCGAACACGAGTCCAACGAGCGCGGAAAAGAGAAAGGCAAGCACGACCGGTTCGCCGGTCAATTCGACGCGCATGCCGAAATTGGTCTCGGCCACGATGGCGCCGGCAAAGCCTGCCGCAGCCCCGGCGATACCGCCGGCGACTGAAAGGATCGTCGCCTCGGCGAGGAACTGCGCCAGGATCGTCGCGGGCCTGGCGCCGATCGCCATGCGCACGCCGATTTCGCGGGTGCGCTCCGTCACCGAAACGAGCATGATGTTCATGATGCCGATGCCGCCGACGAGAAGCGAGATGGAGGCGATGGCGGCGAGGAGCTGGGTCAGGGCGGCCGAAGACTCTTCCTGGAGCCTCGCGCTTTCGGCGACATTGTTGATCCTGAAATCGTCGGCCTGTCCGGGCGTGAGGCGATGCTGAAACCGCAGCACCTCGCGGACTTCCGCGATGGCCTCTTCTATCTGTTGCTCGCTCTCCGCCTTGACGGTAATCATCGATACGGAACGCGTCTTCGCGGTGCTGCGGCCGAAGAGCTGATCGCGCGCCGTACTGAGGGGAACGACGCCGACATCGTCGAGATCGGACCCGTCCATCGTCTGCCCTTTCCGCGCCAATAGTCCGATCACCTCCATCGGTAGCTGGTTGACACGGATCGTCTGTCCGATCGGATCGGCGTCGCCGAAGACTTTCTCCGCCGTCGTGGCGCCGAGCATCACCACCTTTGCGCCGGTTGCGACGTCCTGCTCGTCGATCTGGCGGCCGGCCACCAATTTCCAATCGCGGGCGATGAAGTATTCCTCCGTGACGCCGTAAACGCCGGAGGACCAGTTGTCGATCGCCGTCGCCAGATGCGCGACCCCGGCCATGCTTGCGGCCGCCGTTACAATGCCGGACGCGTCATCCCGGATTGCCGCGGCGTCATCATCGGAGAGGGTCGGGCGTGTCCCGGCGCCGAGCCGGGCGCCGGCCGCATTCGCCGATCCGGGAATCACCATGATGACGCTCGCACCAAGCTTCTCGATCTCGTCCTTGATTGCCGCCTGCGTCCCGGCCCCGACCGCGACCATCACCACAACCGACGCGACGCCGATGATGATGCCGAGCGTGGTCAGCGCGCTTCTCAGCCTGTTGCCGCGCAACGCGCGCGCGGCGGTCCGCAATATATCGGTCGTTCTCATGGGAAAACCGCCCGCACCGGGGAGGTGCTGTTGATGCGGACCTGAGCTCTCGAGTCCGATGTGACCCTGCCGTCCGTGAGCGTGATCGTGCGTCGCATTCTTGCGGCAATGTCGCGGTCGTGCGTGACGACCACAACCGTCGTACCGCCGGCATTGACCTCATCGAGAAGGCGAAGGATTTCGCGGCCCGTGACCGTGTCCAAAGCACCGGTTGGCTCGTCAGCGAGGATGAGGTCCGGCTCATTGACGAGCGCCCTGGCGATTGCCACGCGCTGCTGCTGACCGCCGGAGAGCTGGCTGGGGTAATGTGACATTCGGTCGGAGAGGCCCACGCGCGCCAGCGCGGCAGCGGCCTTCGCGCGCCGAAGGGCGGGCCGCTGCCGGGCATAGGCCAGCGGCAATTCAACGTTTTCGAGCGCCGTCAACCGTGGCAGCAGATTGAAATTCTGGAAGACGAAACCGAAGCGGCGGCAGCGCAGCTCCGCAAGCTCCGGTCTCGACATTCTGCCGACCTCTTCGCCCAGCAAGAGGTAGTTGCCGCTGGTCGGGATATCGAGACAGCCGAGAATGCCGAGCAGCGTCGACTTTCCGGAGCCGGAAGGTCCCATGATCGCGACGGAGTCGCCGCCAACGACCTCAAGCGAGACCTCGCGCAGCGCCTCAACCGGCGCATCCCCCACACCATAGCGCTTGCCGATCCGGTCGAGGCGGATGAGCGCCATCACAACATCTCAGGCAGGCGTCGCCGTTCGGACACCGGAGCCTGTCCGCTCGCGACGGCCAATCCGGTTATCACCCTGTCCCCCTCCTTGAGCCCGTCGCTCGTGATCGCGGTAAAGGCGCCGTCGGTTGCACCGGGGCGAACCGGAACCGCGACCGGGAGGCCGTCCCGCTCGACGAATACCCTGGCCTCGAGGCTCCTTGGTTCACCGGGGGGCCGGAAGCGGAGTGCCGTCGTGGGGACCGAGAGCTTCCCGCCAATATCGTCGATGATGATGCGGGCGGTTGCGGTCATTCCCGGGAGCAGCCGGAGTTCCATGTTGGGCGCGCTCGCAACAACCGTGTAGGTCACCACGTTCTGCGTCATCTGCGGCTGCTTTCGGATCTGGGTGACTTCGCCGCTGAAGATCTGTCCGGGATAGGAATCCACCGCGAATTCCATGCGTTGGCGGACGCGGATGCGGCCGATTTCCGCCTCCGGAATAGAGGCGTTGACCTGCATTTCGCGGAGGTTCTGAGCGATCGTGAAAAGGACGGGTGCCTGAAGGCTGACCGCCACCGTTTGTCCGACCTCGATACCGCGTTGAATGACGGTGCCGTCGACCGGCGAGCGAATTACGGTGCGGTCTAGATCGGCGCGCGCCTGCTTCAGTGTGGCCTCGGCCCCGAGCAGGGCGTGTGTGGCATTGTCGAGCTCGGCGGCTGCGAGATCCCGCTGGGCGGTCGCTTTGCTCTCCTCCAGCTTCGAACCGGTTCCGTTTGCGGCAAGAGCATGCTTGCGGCGAAGATCGGTTTCCGCGTCGCGCAGGGCCACCTCGGCCTTCTGTACTCCCGCCCTGGCGATGCCGACCTGCGCTTCCGCCTGTTCGACCGCGATCTCGAAGGAGAGCGGGTCGATCAGGGCTATCGCATCGCCGCGGCTAACCTCGCGATTGAAATCCGCATAGATTTCCTTGATCTGGCCGGATACCTGGGAACTGACAGAAACAAGCGCGACGGGAACGACGGAGCCCGTGACCTGAACGCTTTCGACGATCTGGCGGCGTTCGACGGCGGCCACGCGATAGGCGGTTCCGCTGGGATGGCTGTGCGCTTTTCCAGTTTCGGCAATGTCGAACCGATCGCCGATGAGATCTGACTGCACTGCCAGCCAGATGATCGCCACGACAGCGGATGAAAACAGCCAGGTTAGTATCTTTCGCATCAGCCCCTTTCCCAGGTATGCGAAACATGATCACAGACGCGTGGTAAAGAAGTCAGGGAGGAAGACCCTGTCCTCCTTCCCTTCACTTTCAGACCGATACGTCCGCCTACGGGAGCGGGCAGACGGGAGTATTGTTGCCAGGTCCGCAGATTTTGAGCGGGTCGGAGGTCACGCTGGTCTGGCTACCCGGATCGACCATAACAGGCTGTCCCGCAACGCTCGTGGAGTGGTCGCTGTTTACTTTACCGGCCGGATTGATGGCCACGCAGATCGTATTCGTCTGCTCATAAGTGGGGGTAACGGTCGTCGTTGTGGTGGTGGTTTCGAAACCGTTGTATCCGTTCTTGTTGGGATTACCCTCGTAGTTGACAGAGGTATTGCTGCTGACGCTCGTTTCCCCACCTGTTCTTACGACCTCGGTGGTAACCTGCCAACTCCACTTCCCGTTCGGCAACTCGCCGCAAACATCCGAGTTGGCCACAACAGCGGCAAAAGCGCTCGATGTCAAACCCATCATCGCCGCAGCCGCCAAAATCACAAACTTGCGCATCAAATATCTCCTATCAAAGCGGTATGTCTCGCTCGCGGCTTGGCGCCGCGCCCCACAGCATCAACAGACGGGAATACCCCCACCCGCTGCCGTGCTGGTTGAATCCTCTGCGCTGACATGATGGGAAACTCAATATATCTTCAGGGTATACCCTTTATTAACCATAGGCCGTTCGTGTCGCGGCATAATCCGGGCGAGCGGTGTAGAGGCCGCGGAAATCTGGAGGTGAAATTAAGTAGTTACCTTGGAGACCGAATACTGCCCCTCCGTGTTGCAGGCGCTTGGGGCAGCGGAGTTAACCAAATCTTAAGATCGTCCGCATGGGCGCGCGCCTGGGCATGGCGCTTCGCCGCGATCCAATCCACTCCATCGGGGATTCTTCGCGGCAGTTGCGACGCAAGATGATGTCTAAATTAAAGCGTTGATTCTCTATATCGTGGAGATATAAGCTGAGTTATAAATATTCTACGCCGACCCTACCCATCCGGATGCTGGGGTTCATAATAGATACTTAAGGAAATTTGAGTCGCATTGCCGACTACACGGGAGTTCAGTTTTCTTTATCGCGTGATTTGTTTCAAGAAAATATATCAAAAGCTATTAACATCCGGCTGCTCAGGCTTGGGTGGGGGAGATTTCGATGAACTATATGCAAAATATAGAGCGCGCTTCCCAAGCGGAAGCGGCGCATGAGTACCTTGATCAGACATTTTGGCCGCATGGGGTAAAGGCAATCAGCGCCTGGCGGTTGGTGGCAATTTCGCGCCTGATCCTGGCAATATTTGCATTGCTGGCAATCTACATCGATCCGACACAACCCGCCCGCAGCAGCGAGATCGCATATTTCGTACTGGCGGCATACGTCATCCATTCCGGTGCGCTGGCGTTGATCGTGGAGCGATTTGTCGTCAGCCGCCCTGCCGCCTATCTCGTCCATGGCGTCGACATTCTCACATTCGGCGTGGTCCTCTATCTGACCGACGGGCCGACGAGTCCTTTCTTCGTGCTCCTGACCTTTGCGCTGTTTGCCGCGACCATTCGCTGGGGCTGGCGCGGCGCCGCGTTCACCACGCTGGCGACGGTGGGCATTTACGGTCTGTTGGCAGTCCTGTCCGACGATCTGATGGATGATCTGAACCGTATCGTCATGCGCAGCACCTATCTGGTCGTGGCGGGCGTGTTGTTCGCCTATTTCGGCTATATCATCGAACGGATGCGGCACGGCGTCGCCAGCCTGGCGGGGTCGTCGGCGCAGGCCTGGCTCGGCGGCGACACGCCGATCGCGTCGGTTTTGCGCCGGGCTGCCGCGATCACCAGGGCCACGCGGGCATTGGCAGTCTGGCGCGACGAAGCGGGTTCGCTGTCCCGGGTCGTCGCGCTCGAGCGCGGCATCGTCAGCTATGATGAAAGCGCGAACCGACTCCCGAAGGCGATCGACACGGGCGGTGCGGAATTCTGGCGCGGGGGTTCGCAGAAGCTGCCGGACTGGCTCATCCGGGGGAAGGTGGAAAGCATCATCATGGCTCCGCTTCCCGGCGGATCCGCCGAAGGCTTTGTGCTTTTCGTCGACTGTGAGGAGACGGGGGAGGACCTGCTTCCGCTGGCAAGCGTCGCGGCGGCGCGCATCGGCTATGAGATCGCCGAGCAGGATTTGAGGCAGCGGCTGATCGAGGCCGCGAAAGCCGAGGAACGCGAAAAGCTGGCACGGGATATCCATGACGACCTGCTCCAAAGCATGGCGGCCGTGTCGATACAATTAACCTCGCTGGCGAAAGAGAGCGAGGGCGAAACGGAGGGGCGGCTCTCACAGGTGCGCGCCATTATCGGCGAGCAGCAGGACAAGTTGCGAACACTCGTCAGAGAGGCGACCGGAGAGCGCAGGGTGCAAAAGACGTGCCGCGTTGCCGGACGCCTGCGCAATTTGCTTGTCGAGATGCAGGCGCAATGGGCTTGCAGCATCGCGCTTTCGGTTGCGCCGCTCGATCTCGTCATGTCGGAGACGGCGGCGAAGGGTCTTTTCATGCTGATTTCCGAGGCGATCGCCAATGGGGTTCGGCACGGTCGCGCCAGCCGATTTGAAGTGCACCTCGAAAGCACGCGCACGCTGTTTACGTTGACGATCAAGGACGATGGGGTGGGTCTCCAGCAGCCTGCCGCCACATTCGAATACGAAACCGTGCTTGCCGAGGAGATCGGGTCGATTTCGCTCTGCCGCCGCGTGCAGGCACTCGGCTGGCGGCTGTCGCTTGACAATTCCCCTCGGGGCCTGTCGGTGACGATCAGAGGTGCCCTGGTATGAGCGAAGCGGCAATGAAGGGGAGAATGGTGGATAGCCGGCCGACGACGATCTTGTTTGCGGACGATCATCCGCTCGTCCTGAGTGCGCTCAAGGAGCTGATCGGCGGCGACGAGACGCTGCGGCCGATCCATTTCGTCGGCGATGGACTTGCGGCAATTTCGGCCCTCGAGAAGGATGCGCCGGATGTCGCCGTGGTCGACATGCGGATGCCTGGTCTATCGGGGCTGAAATTCCTCGAAGAGGTCCGAAGCCGGAGCCTGCCGGTTCGAGTCATCCTTTTTACGGCCGAAATGAACGACGAGGAGATTTCCGACGCGGTGTCGCTCGGGGTGGACGGCATCCTGTTCAAACGGTCCGCGCCCGAGAATCTGCTCGACTGCATCCACAAGGTGGCGGCGGGCAGACGCTGCTTTCCCGATGCAAGCATCGCGGCTGCGGTCGATCGGCAAAGGCAACAGCGCGACAGAATGGATCAACTGCTTCCGCGGCTGAGCCGCAGGGAGACGGACATCGCGATGATGGCGGCGAAACGCATGTCCAACAAGGAGATTGCGAAAGCCCTCGATATCACCGAAGGAACGGTCAAGGTCCACCTCCACAATATTTTCCTGAAGCTCGGTCTCTCCGACCGGTCGGCACTCAGAGCATTGCTGTCACCATTCGTTGAGCCGTCCCAGTCATTCCCGGACGGCTGACCGGGCACCATCGGGACGACCCGGCGTCGGGGAACGAATTCATTTTCGTCCCAGCCGACTTGCGCGCCCATATGCTCGCACCACGACATGCGCTACGTTAGGAAGCGGTGGGTGTCCGGCAACTTCGACGATTCATGTTGGGAAAGATGGATTGGAACTCGGTACAGATCGCCATTGTCCTCGTCCTCGTCATCGTGGTGTTCTTCGGCTTCATCCGGGAGTTGGTGCCGCCTGACGTGGTAGCAATGACCGCCGTGGCTCTCCTGCTCGCGCTCGGAATTCTCAACACGGACGATATTTTAGGCGTGTTCGGCAACAGCGCGCCGGTGACGGTGGGGGCAATGTTCGTCCTCAGTGCCGCCTTGGAGCGGACCGGCGTCATCGACGGTTTGGGACGCGTGGTCTCCCGCGCGGCGAAGTGGTCGCCGCTGTGGGCGCTCGTCACGATGATGGTGAGCGTGATGGTCATGTCCGCCTTCATCAACAACACGCCCGTGGTCGTCATCCTCACGCCGGTGGTGATCGGTCTCGCTACCACGGTCAAGGTCTCCGCCTCCAAGCTCCTGATTCCGCTGTCTTTCGCCAGCATCTTCGGCGGAACGACGACTCTGATCGGCACGTCGACGAACATCCTCGTCGACGGCGTCGCGCAGAAGCAGGGGCTCGCCCCCTTCGGAATGTTCGAAATAACGGCCGCGGGCGTCATCATGGCCGCAGTCGGTGCTGCCTACCTGACAATTGCCGGGCGTTGGCTCCTGCCGGACCGTGATAGCCTCGCCGCGCTGCTTCCGAAATCGGAGGACCGGAAGTTCCTGGCCGAGGTGCTCGTGCCCGTCGGATCGACGCTCACCGGCAAAAAGCTGAAAGAGGCCGGATTTACGGAGGAGCGCGGCTTTCGGGTCGTCGACGTGGTGCGAAACGACATTTCCTATCGCTGGAGCCTCGACAATATCGCGCTGAAAGCGGGCGATCGGGTCGTGGTTCGCAGCAAGATCGGCGATATGCTGGCGCTCCGCGAGGCAAGCGACGTCGCCTTTGGCGGTGGCGCGATCCATGCCCTCGAACCGATCGGCGCCCAGGAGACCGTCGTCATGGAAGGCGTGGTGGGGCCGCAATCGCGCTTTATCGGCCGCCGAGCGGCCGATCTCAACCTGCGGCGCCTTTATGGCGCTTACGTCCTGGCGGTTCATCGCCAGGGCGAAAACATCAGGGGAAACTTCAACGACGTGCGCCTGCAGATGGGCGACACCATCCTGCTCGAAGGGCCTGCGGAGAGCATGCGCCGGATGTTCGACTACCGGGAACTGGTCAACCTGGTCCAGCCGAGCGAGAAGCCGCTCAGGCGTAACAAGGCACCGATCGCGATCGGCGCCATCCTCCTGGTGATGGGGCTGGCGGCCTTCGAGGTCCTTCCGATCGCCGCGCTCGCCCTGATGGCGGCGATCCTCGTCGTGGCTTTCGGGTGCCTCGAGGCCGAGGACGCCTACACCTCGATCCGCTGGAACATCCTGTTCCTGATTTTCGGCATGCTGGCTCTGGGCATTGCCATGGAGCGAACGGGTGCCGCACGCCTCGTCGTCGATGCTTTTGCCGGTCTCGTCAGCTCTTTCGGGCCGCTGGCGGTGCTTTCGGCGGTCTACCTGATCACGTCGATTCTGACCGAGACGATGAGCAATAACGCAGCCGCAATCCTGTTGACGCCGATCGCGGTGGGGCTTGCCCACGCGCTCGGCGTCGATCCGAGACCCTTCGCCGTTGCGGTGATGTTTGCGGCAAGCGCCAGCTTTGCCACTCCGATCGGCTACCAGACGAATACCTTCGTTTACAATGCCGGCGGCTATCGGTTCGCCGACTTCATCAGGATCGGCGGCCCGTTGAACCTGGTCATGTGGATGACGGGAACGATTGTGATCCCGATCTTCTGGCCGCTATGATCAAGGAAACCGCGAAGCCGAATGAGAGATGATTTGACTGGAACGGCCTCTCAATCGCGCTGCCCGATCTGCGGCGGCACGACCTTCGAGCCGGGCCCGCGCGGCCGCATGTCCCCGATCGGGGCCCTGCCGCGCTGCAGCGGGTGCAAGTCGCTGGAACGCCACCGCGTCGCCCGGGTCATGTTCGACAGGCTCGGCCCCGCATCTTTCGCCAGTTGGTCGGCCATCCAGTTCAGCCCCGATCCAACGGTCGATCCGGCATGGTTCGGCTCCTTCGAACTGTCGGTCTATGGCGCCGCGGACGGCATCGACATCCAATCGATCGACCGCCCCGATGGCGCCTATGATTACGTCGGCTGCTCGCATGTCCTCGAACATGTCGGCGACGATCGGGCGGCGCTCCATGAACTGTTGCGGATCACCGCCCCCGGCGGTCTCGTCTACCTGAATATCCCGGATCCGTTCGCGGAGGAGGTGACGCGGGATTGGGGCTTTCCCAAACCGGAAAAGCATGGGCACTGGCGTGTCTACGGGCGGGATGTGGCCCTGCGCTTCGATCGTTACATCCCGCTGCAGCCAGTCTTGGCCTATCGCGGAACCGATCCGGTCACCGGTGAGGCAACCGGCGCGTTCCTGCTGCCCAAGTCGGCGGAAACCTATCGATGGATCGTCGATCGGCTGGGAAGGGATGTGGAGCTCTTTTCCGGCCCCTCCCACAGCTGATGCGAGAGCTCGTTCGGCGGCTCATGTATCAGCCGGTGAGGGCCGATCGATCGGATGGGGATTCCTCCGTATGGATTCGATCCCGACCGGAAAGTTTCGCCCTGTAGAGTGCGGCGTCGGCGCGGGCATAGAGGCTGAGGGCGGTGTCGCCCGCCCGAGCCGAGGCTATGCCGGCCGAAAACGTGTAACGGAAGTCCGGATGCTCCCGCAGAGGCCTGGAGACACGCACGGAGGCGAGCATCCTTTCGGCGATCAACTGCGCCTGCTCGAGCGAGGTGGCGGGCAGGGTGAGCACGAACTCCTCGCCGCCGACTCGCCCGAAGCAGTCCGTGCGCCGGACCAGGTTGTGGATCCGCTTCGCGAAGTCCCGCAGGACCACGTCGCCGATCTGATGGCCGAACTGATCGTTAATGGATTTGAAGCGATCGATGTCGAGAACGCAGAGGCAGCCGAGAGAGGGCTCCTTTGCCCCTTGCGACTGCAACATGTCCTCGATCCGGGCGGTTACGAAGCGGCGGTTGGCGACCCCGGTGAGTTCGTCGGTATAGGAGGCCTTGATCGCCAGGTCCCGGTCCTGCCGGACTGCGCGGGTCGTCGCCTTGAGGTCGGTCACGTCGGTGGCGACGCACAGCATCCAGCCGTCCTCCCGCATCGTTTCGGTCATCCACAGCCACCGCCCGTCATGGAGATCGGTTTCCAAGGCCCGGAAGCCGATCTTGCCGCGGCGCGACTGCGTGGACCGCAACCACTCTTCGAAGTCTGTCGCGTTGATCACGGTGCCGCGGCGCGCATGGAAATTCCGCCGCATCAGGTCCGGCCAGAGCGGCGTCTCGTCCGGCTCGATGAAGTAGGCCGAGCGAAAGGCCGGGTTGGCGTAACGCAGCCTGTCGAACTCGTCATATGCGGCGACGAGGACAGGGGAAGATTCGAACAATTCGTACAGCCGGCTGATGTCCTGCTCCATGGCCCGACCTTAAACGATCTTTGTTAATGCAAACGATAGACGGGTGGCGAAATTTCAAAAGCCTATCGACCATCATCGTGTCGAGAAAACGGCTGTAATGCGCTGAAGGGCTGCCCTCATAACGTGCGGAATCCGGAGCGGCGCCGGTCCGCGATCGCATTTCTGTCGAGTGCCTCCTCTTTGCCAACTGGCTCTTGCGGCGGTTGGTGTGGCGCATGGGAATGCGCCGGCCACTGCCGTATAATGCAGGCCGGTCGGCGGGGGCCGAATGGATGGGAGGAGATCATGGCAGGGAACGGCAGCTACAAGGGCAGGTGCTTCTGCGGCGCGGTCGAACTGGAGACCACAGGGGAGCCAGCGGCCATGGGATATTGTCACTGCAGCTCCTGCCGTGAATGGTCGGCCGCGCCCGTCAACGCATTTTCGCTTTGGCCGATGGATGCAGTCAGGATCGTGAAGGGCCGCGATGATGTCGCCAGCTATCAAAAATCGGAAAACAGTATCCGCCGCTGGTGCAGGGCCTGTGGTGGGCATGTCCTGACCGAGCATCCCAAATGGGGGCTGACCGACGTCTATGCAGCCGTCATTCCGGCCATGGAGTTCCGGCCGATGCTCCATGTAAACTATCAGGAAACGGTACTCCCGATGAAAGACGGCTTGCCGAAGCAGCGTGATCTCCCGCTGGAGATGGGCGGAACGGGCGAGCTTGTGCCGGAATAGCGCTCGCCGCATTGCGCAGGGGCACGGGGCGAGCGCTCACAGATCGCGAAGTTGCTACTTTCTCACGCCATCGGTGACGGCTTCGATGACCTGCGTAGCCATGGCGAATTCCCGGTCCCGGTTTTGGATGCGATGGCGTTTTGCGATCCAGCCGAAGTCGGTATAGGCGGCATAGACCTGGCCGTCCTTCGCCTGATAGACGAGTACGCGCACGGGCCAGTCGAGTCCGGCGAGCGGATTGGCGGTAATAAACGTCGTGCCGAGCGCCGGGTTGCCGAACAACACCAGGCGCGACGGCCGGACCTTGTTGCCAGCGTCGTTGCCGAGTTGGGCCTGGTCGATGACGCCGAACAGGGTAATGCCCTTTTCCGCGACGCTGCGCTTGATGCGATTCACCGTCTCGCCTACGGAATAGCGGCTCTTGACCGTGACGACCCCATCCCTGTTTCCGGCCTCTGCTGCCGAAATGTGAGCCGACGCCACGAAAGCGGTGGCGATCAGGGTGGCCGACCGGATGGCATTGCGGATATTCATCATCAGAAAGCTCCTCTCATTTGCCCCGCGACCGAGCGTCTTCTATGGGGCTTGTCGCTGTAGTGAATTGATTTCCTGCATGGTTTCGTCCGAAGCCATGCAGTGGCGGATGCATCTCAAGCATGCGGTCGGCCGGTCGATTTTGATAATGCCGTCTCTTGTCCGTTTCGATAATCGGGCCTTATGGCGAGTGGTTCGGCGCGCAGGGCCAAGGCAAACAGCATGGCGAGCGCCAGGGTGGCGACGAGCGCCAACACGCAGGCATTCCATCCAAGACGATCGTAAAGCTGCCCCACCAGCAGGCTGCCTAAGAGACCGCCAGTGTAATAGGAGGCGAGATAGGCGCCGCTGGCTGCCGCCTTTTCCGTGCCGGCGAGGCGGCCGACCTGACTGGTCGCAAGCGCCTGGGCGAGAAAGGTGCCGATGGCGATCATGGCAAGGCCAACGAGCACCACGCCAAGGCCGTTGCTCAGGAGGGCGAAGAGTCCGAGGACGGCGAAGAAGAGGGTGACGACGATGCCCGATCCTGCGCCGAACTGACGCGCGATCAGACCGCCGAGCGGTGTGGTGAACAGGGACGGCAGGAATACGAAGTAGACGAGGCCGAGCTGCATCGGTGAAAGCCCCAGCTCGACGAGACGGAAGTTGACATAGGTGTATGTCCCAATGAACACGAAGAGGATCAGGAAGCCGATGGCGAGCACGCTCTGAAGGCGTCGGTCGCCGAACACCGAGCGCCAGCTCCCGCCCATGCCCCGCCCGCCCCGGTCGGGCATCATGCGCTCCGTCCGTTTCAGCGTGGTCCAGACGAGGGCTGCGCCCGCGAGGTTGAGAAGCGCAAAGGTCTGGAAGTTGATCGACAATCCGCCGAGATCGGCAATAGCAGCGGAAAGAATGCGACCGAAGAGATTGCTGGCGACATTGCCGGTCACATAGGCCGCGAGCGCGCCCGCAACCCGCTTCGCCGGAACATGCTCCGCAAGATAGGCCATGGTCAGGGTGAAGGCGGTCGCCATGCAAAGGCCCTGCGCCACGCGCAGGCCGGCAAAGAGCGCGATGTCCCGGGTTGTCGAGAGCAGGGCGGTCGGGACGGCAAGCAGGGCGAGACTGATCCAGATGCCGTTTCGCCGGTCCAGGTTGCGCCCGAAAATGCCGACGACGAGGCTGGCGAGCGCCATACCGAAGGTGCTGGCATTGACCGCGAAGCCCATGGTGGCCCGGCTGACCCCGAACTCGCGCTGCAGCGACGGCAGGATCGCCTGGGCGGCGAAGAGGTCGATGAGGGTCAGGAATGCGATGAGCGCAATGATGCCGAAATGCCAGCGGCCGCCCGCCGGGCTCTCCAAGGCGGACGCGGCTGCCGGCAGCGAGGCGCAATCGAGCTTCTCCATCACCTATTCTCCTTGAAAGTTTGAAAGTGGACGTTTCCCGCCAGCGGCCGGAAACGTCCAGGGTGGGTGCGTTGCGGTCTACAGCGCCGCGCGTCTTTTCAGACGCGCAAAGGTCGCTGTAACTCTTTGAATCTGCGCATCGAGCTTTCCGAAAATCGGGTACGATTTTCGGGCCGATGCGCTAGAGCGCCGCGGCTCACATGACGTGATCGTCGTCCTGCCTCGGCGGGAGGATATCGGCCGAATAGAGCACGGCCGGCTTCGAGCCGTTGTTCCTCCACCAATGGGCAAGCTCGCCGAATTCGGCGGTGACTTCGCCGGCCTTGTGTTCGATCGGGACCTTGCAGGTGCTGCGGTATTCGGTAATCGAGCCTTCAACGATCAGGATGTTGGCGGGACGCGCCTCATGCGAATGCCACGGCACGACGCCGCCCGGCTGGACCACGAGCTTGCGCAGACGCAATGCGCTTCCTTTCCAGTCGCCGCCCTTTGGCGAAAGGTCGATCGAGGCGAGGACGTCATCTGTGACGCCTTCCGGCGCGGTTGCCCCCGGAGCCATGGCATCCTTTGCGACCTGATCGGCCGGGCAGTCCCCGGCGAAGGCGGGCACTGCGGCGAGGGTCGGGGCGAAAAGGCCAAGTGCTGCAGCAAGGAGGGGCAGGCGGCCGGCGGTTAACTTCAGGGTCATGTCGGGTTCTCCTTTGTCGGGATCGCCGGAGATATTCCGGCGGCACAAGGAGAGTGCGGGAGAATTCGCCGACAAAGAAATGCCGCCTGTTTTTGAATTCCATAGCTCAGGGCTATCGCGGAAGAGAGGGCGCGCAGCCGCGTTTGGGCCGATGTACCCTGTGCTCTGGCAAGGTCAGGCTATGCGCCGCATGTCTATCGCGGAATGCGGGGTGGCCCAGCCATAGGACTTCACGGCGCTGACGAATGTCGCCATGGCTGGCGAAAATCGCCGGCCGGCGACAGTAACGAGGCAGACTTCTCGCGTCACTTCCGGATCGGTAACGGGACGCACTTGGAGACCCGGAATGACGGCGCTGTATTCGGGCAGGAAGCAGATGCCGAGGCCGCCGGCAACCATGTTCTGGATCCAATCCTCGCGCTCGCTCGAATAGGAGTCCTGGGTGTGCACCCCGCAGGCAGTGCAGACGTCGGAAAGATAATCGTTGAACTCGCAGTTCACACGCTTCAGATATACCTCTCCGTCGATTGCAGAGATCGGGATTGCCTCATATTGGCCCAAACGGTGTCCGGCGGGAAATGCCAACATGAAACGTTCGCTGAAGAGAGAAGTGACATCGAAGCGTTCGGGGAATTGGTCGCTGCTCGCCATAATCGCCACATCGATCTCGCCGGCCTCCAGCAGTTCTGAAAGCCTGGGTGGGACTCCTTCCACGAGCTGAAGCTGAATGCCGCGGTGGCGCATGTTGAAATCGGTGAGCAGCCCGGTAAAGCGGCGCGGTCCGATCGTGCACATGATCCCGACCTTCACATGCGCGTCTTCGAGACAGAGGAAGCGCGACGCCTCCTGCCGGACGCCGGACAACTCGTCGAGGATCGACTGGAAGCGCGGCCTTAGCAGGTTTCCAAGATCGGTCAGATGGGTGAGGTTGCGCTCGCGTCGGAACAGAAGGCCGCCGACCTCGTCCTCGAGTTGCTGGACGGCGCGGCTCAAGGCCGGCTGGGTGACATTGCATTTCTCCGCCGCGCGCGTGAAGTTGCGCGTTTCGCAGACCGCCAGGAAATAGCGAACGTGGTGAATGTCCATACCTGCCCCCGGAGTTATGGCATGTTCTTCGGATCGGATTCGATCAAAAAATGTATGATTCAGATAGCGTGGCGATCCGCCCTGATCGACGCCACAGTCGAGGTGATGAATTTCCTCTAGGCGCGCCGCCCTCGCCAATGCAATTCACCTATCGAATTCATAGCACAGTGGCATTTCAGTTGAAATGAATAGAGCGCCATTCTCTTCCCGAACAAGGGCCCTTCGGCCCAAATGTGAGGAGAAGTGGACATGCTGAAAAGTACCGCAGAAATCGACGCGACCCTCGGGCGCAGGGCGCTCGAGGGTCGCAGCGCCATCGTCACCGGTTCCACAAGCGGCATTGGTCTCGGCATCGCCCAGGCGCTTGCCAAGGCGGGTGCGGCGGTGATGTTGAACGGCTTTGGCGATCCGGCCGAGATCGAACGGCAGCGGGCCGAGATCGCGGAAGAAAACGATGTCGACATCGCCTATGACAACGCCGACATGTCGCGACCGGAGGCGATCCGGATGATGGTCGAGCGCGCCGGCGCCCGCTTCGGACAGGTCGACATCATCGTCAACAATGCCGGTATCCAGCATGTCGCGCCGATTGCCGAATTTCCAGAGGCAAAATGGGACGCAATCCTCTCGATCAATTTGTCCGCCGCCTTCCACCTGATTCAGGCGACCTATGGCGAGATGCGCGCCCGCGGCTACGGGCGCATCATCAACGTTGCCTCGGCCCATGGCCTCGTCGCCTCGCCCTTCAAATCGGCTTATGTTGCCGCCAAACATGGCCTCGTCGGGCTCACCAAGGTGGTGGCTCTCGAGGGCGCGGAATTCGGCATCACGGCCAATGCGATCTGTCCGGGTTATGTCTGGACACCGCTCGTCGAACAGCAGATCGACGACCAGGCAAAGTCGCACGGCATCGCCCGTGATGCAGTCATCCGCGACGTGTTCCTGAAGAACCAGCCGACCAAGCGCTTCGCGACCGTCGAAGAGATGGGTGCGCTCTGCGTCTTCCTGTGCAGCAACGCGGCCGCATCGATCACCGGGACTGCCATCCCGGTCGACGGCGGCTGGACGGCCCAGTGAAAGAGAGGAAGAGAGCGATGAACAAGCACACCACCGTGGACATGCCCTCGGCCGGCGACGAGGAGAGATCCTCTACCGTCCCGTCCCGCCCGCCGCGAACGCTCAATCTGGCGCTGCAGGGAGGGGGTGCGCACGGCGCCTTTACCTGGGGTGTGCTCGACCGACTGCTCGACGAGCCGAGTCTTTCCTTCGAAGGCATCGTCGCGACGAGCGCCGGCGCAATGAATGCCGCGGTCCTTGCCTATGGGCTGGCGGAAGGAGGTCGCGGCGGCGCACAAAAGGCGCTTGCCAATTTCTGGCGTCGTATCAGCCATGCGGCCGCCTTCAGCCCGCTGCAGCCGAGCCTGCTCGATCGCATGACGGGATCTAGATCGCTGGAGCACTCGCCGGCCTTCGTCATCTTCGACATGGTGACGCGGCTGCTTTCACCCTACCAGTTCAATCCCTGGAACTATAATCCGCTGCGTCAGGTGCTGGAGCAGTCGATCGATCTCGATGCCATCCGCATGACGCGTTGTCCGGTCAAGCTGAACATCTGCGCGACCAATGTGCGCACCGGCAAGGTCAAAGTGTTTTCGAACGACGAGATTTCGATCGATGCCGTCATGGCGTCGGCCTGCCTGCCCTTCCTGTTCCAGGCCGTCGAGATCGACGGTGAAGCCTATTGGGACGGCGGCTATATGGGAAATCCCGCGATCTTTCCGTTGATCTATAGCTGCGACACGCCGGACGTGCTGGTGGTCCACATCAATCCGCTCGAGCGAACGGAACTGCCGCGGACGGCAGGGGAGATCCTCAACAGGATCAACGAAATCAGCTTCAACTCCTCGCTGCTCCGCGAAATGCGGGCGATCGCCTTCGTGACGCAACTGATCGATTCCAATGCCGGCAACGGCCTCGAGCTGAAGCGCATCTTCGTGCACGGCATTTCCGACGACGAGACGATGAGAAATTTGAGCGTGTCGAGCAAGCTCAATGCCGAATGGGGGGCACTCGTCGACCTGCGCGACCGCGGCCGAGAATGCGCGGAGGCGTGGCTGAAGGAAAACTACGACGCGATCGGCAATCGCTCCAGCGTCGACATCAGCACGCGCTATCTCTAGCCAGCCGTTCCATGCCCCTCCCGCGGCAGCCTCGCCCCCCGATCCGGGGGGCTTTTTTGTCGGCAGTTCCCGCAGAAGCGGCCCACGGTTGCTGCGATCAGGGCCCGCGGCAAACAGGGAAGCGAGCAGATTTGGTTGCTTGGGACCGCCTCTCTCAGCGGATAGGCCGGACCTATCGAAACGATGCCCGAACAGCATTTCAAAGAGCGCGAGCCGTCTGCGAAGCTTGTCTCCATCAGGCCGATACCCGGTCTGAACAATGTCAGATCCAGGAGATGTTTCATGATCAACAATCGCACGCTCATCGGCTCGGCGCTCGCGGCCATCGCATCGCTCTCGGCCTCCACGGCATCCGCCGGGCCGGCGCCCCAGCCCGAGTTCTCGTTCGAAAAGTGCTACGGCGTCGTCAAGGCCGGGCAGAACGACTGCCAGACCGCAACCCATTCCTGTGCGGGAACCTCGACGATGGACGATCAGGCCGATGCCTGGATCTACCTGCCGGCCGGCACCTGCTTAAAGATCGCCGGCGGCAACAACGCGCCGAAGGCCTGACGGCCGGCGCCTTCAGCAAGACTCAAGAAGGGAGTAGACCGATGCCCAAGACGTTTCCAACCCACCCGGTGCCGTGCGCTGCGGGCATCGGCCTCCGTTCCATTCACATCGCCGAAATGCTTGCCCGCAGACCCTCTGCGGGTTGGATCGAGGTGCATGCCGAAAACTACATGGGTCAGTCGGCGGCCGTCGACGCGCTCGAAAAGCTGCGGGAGATCTATCCGCTATCGGTGCACGGCGTCGGCCTGTCGCTCGGAAGTGCTTCAGGGCTCGACCGGGACCATCTCGAGCGGCTGCGGCTTGTCTGTCAGCGCTTCCAGCCCGCGATTGTCTCCGAGCACCTCGCCTGGAGCGTCGCCGACGGCGCTTATCTCAACGATCTCCTGCCGCTTCGCTATGACGAGGAGGCCATTTCCATCGTCTCGCGCAACATCGGACGGCTGCAGGAAACGCTGAAACGGCGGGTCTATATCGAAAATCTGTCCGCCTATCTGTCCTTTGAAGGCTCCATCATGAGCGAGGCCGAGTTCCTGGCCGAGCTCGTCTGCCGCACGGGCTGCGGATTGCTGCTCGACGTCAACAATGTCTATGTCTCGGCGAACAATCTCGACTTCGATGCTGCGGCTTTTATCGATGCTCTGCCGGCCGATGCGGTCGGTGAGATTCATCTCGCCGGTCATGCGGTGAACGAGGCCGATGGCGACGTCATTCTCATCGACGATCACGGCTCGCGCGTACCACCCGCCGTCTGGTCGCTCTATGCCCATGCCATCCGCAGGATCGGGCCCCGGCCGACGCTGATCGAATGGGATACGGACGTGCCGCCTCTCGACGTGCTGCTCGGCGAAGCCATGTGGGCGGACATGCTTGCGCGCCGAATCGCCTTCGACGCCCGTCCGGCGGAGCAGAGCGTCGCGCCCGACAGCCGCTTCGCAGCGATGACGCTGCCTCGCCGCGACGACGCGACAGGCATCCGCTTTCCGGCTCTTGCCGCGATCGCAGCCCTCAAGGCCGCCTGCCGCGGCTGCGGCGCCGAAGATTACAGGAGGGCTCGCCATGTCCTCCATTGAGACCATGCAGAGCATTGTCGCGCGCGCGGTGCTCGCGGCCGAGCCCGCCGATGTGCTTCCGCTGCTCGCGCCGGGACGTTTCGATCCCGCAAGGCGGCTCGCCATCTATCGCAACAATACGCGCGCTTCGTTGACCGCAACTCTGAAGGTCGTGTTTCCGGTGACGGTGCGGCTTATCGACGAACGCTGCTTCAATTACGTCGCGGGTTGCTTCATCCGAAGCAACCCGCCGAAGGAACCGCGGCTATCGCGTTACGGGGCAGATTTTCCGGCCTTTCTCGCTGGTTTCGAGGCAACCGCCGGCATGCCCTTTGTCGCCGAGACCGCGCGGCTGGAGTGGTTGATCGCCGAGGCGCTCGACGCGCCGCTCCGGCGGCCATGCCGGCTGATGGAACTTTATGACGGACTTTCGGCCAACTCGATCGGCCTGACCCTGCAGCCGTCGCTGCGCCTTCTCCTATGCCGCTGGCCGGCCTTGCGCATATGGGCTTCGCACCAGCCCGGCGCGGAGGTCGACGGACTCGGCGGACTACAGCGCAAGTCGGAGCGGGTCGCGCTTTGGCGGCACGGGGAGACCATCCGCTTCATTCGACTCGACGCTGCGAATTTCGCCTTCTGGCGCGCGCTGATGCGCGGCCTGGGCCTGGAGACCGCAGTCGCCCGCGCCTGCCGCCATGCACCGTCATTCGATATCGCCCATGCGCTGACGGGCCTTTTCGTCGGCGAGCTCGTAACCGGCGTCAGCCATCATCTGAAGACGTTTTCCCAAGAGGAGGAGAGTGTGTCATGACTACAATGCGCATCACCCGGGCCGGCGGCTCCAGATCCATCGTCAAGCTCCACGACCTTTTCGCGGAGCGGGCGGCCGCTTTGCCGCTGTCGGTCGTTCAGTTCGCCGCCCGCATCGCTGTCGCCGAGGTGTTCTGGCAGTCCGCCCAGACGAAGCTCGCCTCCTGGCCCGTGACGCTGCAGCTCTTCGCCTTCGAATACCGCGTACCGCTGATCGAACCCGGTCATGCGGCGTTCCTGGCGACGGCGGCGGAACTGTCGGGAGCCGTGATGTTGGCGCTTGGCGTGCTCTCGCGGCTGGCGTCACTGATGCTGCTCGGCGTCGTGGCCACCATTCAGATTTTCGTCTATCCCGGCCATTGGGCCGAGCATCTGATGTGGGCGAGCCTTCTCCTGCTCATTCTGTCGCGCGGGGCCGGGTTCTTCTCAGTCGACCACCTTGTCGCGCGCCGTATTCGTGCCGGAGGCTGAAGCGATGGACGCGAAGCGAGACCAGCGCGGCGGTCTGGAGCGTCGGCCGCATGTGGTAATCCTCGGAGCCGGCTTCGGCGGCTTGAACGCGGCGATGTCGCTTCGCCGCGCGCCGGTCGATATCACAGTTGTCGACCGGCGCAATTATCATCTCTTCCAGCCCTTGCTCTACCAGGTGGCGACCGCCGGGCTTTCTCCGGCACAAATCGCCATGCCGATCCGCCGGATATTGTCGCAGCAGTCGAACGCGACGGTGCTGATGGACGGGGTCGAATCGGTGGATACGGCGGCAAGATGCGTCGTAACCGGCGCTCGGCGCATAGCCTATGATTATCTGATCGTCGCGACTGGAGCCCGCCACACCTATTTCGGCAACGATGCCTGGGCTGAGCATGCACCGGGGCTCAAGACGATTGCCGACGCGACGGCGATCCGAGGGCGCATTCTCGCCGCCTTCGAGAAGGCGGAGGTGACTGACGACGCCGGACTACGTAAGCGCTTGCTGACCTTCGTCGTCGTCGGCGGAGGACCGACGGGCGTCGAGCTTGCCGGATCAATCGCCGAGCTGGCTCGCAACACGGTCGTGCGCGATTTCCGGCGCATCGATTCCTCGACGGCCCGCGTCGTGCTGGTGGAAGCGGGGCCGCTGATCCTCCCGACGATGCCGCCATGCCTTTCGAAAAAGGCGCAGAGACAGCTTGAAAGGCTTGGCGTCGAGGTCGTATGCGGCAATGCCGTCGACGACTGTGACGATAGCGGCGTACGGCTCACGGACGGGACGGAGATTGGCTCTGCCTGCGTCCTCTGGGCGGCCGGCGTCATGGCGTCGCGCGCCGCCAAATGGATCGGCGCGCCCAGCGATCGCGCCGGGCGGGTCATGGTCGACGCGCGCCTCAACCCGCCGGGGCATGGCGAAATCTTCGTGATCGGCGACACGGCTTTGGTGAGCGATGGGGGCGGGCGGCCGGTTCCCGGCGTGGCACCGGCGGCCAAGCAGATGGGCCGTTACGCGGCCGAGGCCATTCTCGATGACATGGCTGGACGGCAATCAGCGCCCTTCCGTTATCGCGACTATGGTAATCTGGCGACGATAGGCCGCAAGGCAGCCGTCGCGGATTTCGGCAGGGCCCGGCTCTCGGGCTATCCGGCTTGGCTCGTCTGGAACTTCGCCCATCTCTGGTTCCTCGTCGGCTTCCGCAATCGCCTCATTGTCTTTCTCGACTGGGCGGTTGCCTATTTCCGCAATGATCGCGCCGCGCGGCTGATCACCGGGCAGCACGAGGTCTAGCGATGTATCGCCCGAAGCTGGCCCAGATCGTAGCCGTTCTCCTGTTGCTGGCAGTGCTGTCTACTGCGGCGATGATTCATCTCATTTGGCAGCGCGCGGCCGGTGAGAGCATCGAAGAGATCGTCGCGAGTCTCGATACCCAGACGGCCGGCTCCGTCAGGCACGACCTGTCACAGACGCTGGCGCTTGTTTCGAGCTCGGCGGAAATCGTCCGTACCATCCTCTTCCAGGGCGCGATCAGCCCCGAGGACGAGGTCAAGCGCGAGTTCCTGTTCCTGTCGCTGCTGCGTGAGCAGCCGGCGATCGCCTGGATCGGCTTCGGATTTCCCGACGGGCGCTTCTTCGGTTCGCACGCGACGGCAGACGGGGGGATCGAGATGGTGGAGATCGGCGCTGCGCAACCCGGTGAACTGCGCCCGCTGCGGCGCGACCTCTACCGACCGATCCCAGGTGACATCTTTTTCGAAGAGCGCATCAATGCGGAGAGCGCCTATGTGGCACTTGGTGCGCCGTGGTTTCGGTTGGGCAAGGAAAGCGCAGGGCCCGTCTGGACGGTCACCAATGTGCTGCCGAACGGTTTCGAGCCAGCAATCGTGCTGTCGAAGCGCGTCGAGAGCTTCGGGACGTTCACCGGTGTAGTGATGGCGGCCGTCAGCCTCCGCCGACTGTCCGAGGCGCTGCAGGCGCTCGACATTCCCGCTGAAAGCAAAGCCTTTGTGCTGGACGAGCGCGGAAGGGTGCTTGCGACCTCGCAGCCATCGGACGGGGTGATGGCGGCGCATTTTTCCGATTTCCCCGCATCCGATGCCATTGCCAGAGCTGCGGCGGAGGCAGTGGCGGCCAACAGCGGCGACGCATTTCGCGTTCTGGCGCCAAGCGCTGCCTTGGGACCCGTCTTCATATCGTCGTCAAGGCTGCCCTTTGAAAACTGGCGGCTGATCATCGCCACGCCCCGCTCGACCTTCGCCGGCGGCATCGACAAGAATATCCGGCGCATCGCCATCGTCGTGCTTGCCATCGCGGTGCTTGCGGCATTAACGGCCGTAGTGGTTGCCAATTTCCTCTTCGCGCGGCCGCTCGCGCGGCTGGCAGTGCAACTGCGCGCGATCGAGCGCTTCGCACTGGGGAGCGTTTGCCATCATCCGACCTTTCTCTCCGAGCTCAACGACTTGTCCCGGGCTTTGAAGCGCATGTCGGTCGGGCTTTCCGCCTTCGCCCGCTACATGCCGCTCGAGGTCGTGCGGCCGCTGGTAGAAGGCAGCATCGAGCCGAAGCCCGGCGGTGAGCTCTGTGAGGTGACGGTGATGTTCGCCGACCTGCCCGGTTTCACCGAACTGACCGAAAGGCTTGGACCGGACGTCGAGCCGCATCTGACGCGCTTCCTGACGATTGCGGTTGCCGCGATCCATGCCGAGGGCGGCACTGTCGACAAGTTTATCGGAGATGCCGTCATGGCGATCTGGAACGCGCCGGGAAGGCAGGCGGATCATGCCGCCCGCGCTTGCCGCACGGCGATCGCCATCCGGAACGCGATGCACGAGGAGCCAACGGCGGCAGTCGGCGAAAGCGCGATCCGCGTGCGCATCGGCATCAACAGCGGTACGGCGCTGATCGGCAATATCGGTTCCGCGGAGCGGCTCAGCTACACCGCTATCGGCGATACGGTCAATCTCGCCAGCCGGCTCGTGAATGTGGCCAAGGAGCACGGTGTCGAGATCGTGCTCAGCGACGCGACCGCGCGGGAACTCGGCGCAGAGCCGATGACGAGGCCGCTCGGGCTTGTGACAGTGCGCGGCAAGGCCAGGCCCGTCGGCGTGCATACGATCGACCAGCCAAAAGCTCGGTCCACGGGAGGAAGCGATGGAGATGGCGATCACGACGGTGGCGATGCTCGCGTGCCTGCAGCTCAAGCATTTCCTTGCTGACTATGTGCTGCAGCCGCTCTGGATCCTGCGCGGCAAGGGCGATTTCCGCATGATCGGCGGCTATGCCCATGCGGGTGCGCATGCGCTCGGGACCATGCCGGCACTGATGCTCGCCGGCATTGGCGCGACGCGCATCGCCATTCTCGTGCTCGCCGAATTCGTTGTTCACTATCTCATCGACTATGGAAAGGCGCTTTTGTCGCGGCATTGTTGTGCCGACGCAACGACGCGTGCCTACTGGGCCATGCATGGCGCCGATCAATTGATGCACCAGCTGACCTATGCGGCACTGATCCTGGCTGCGCTGGCGTAATACTGATCCTGGCTGCGCTGGCGTAATCAGGTGCTCTTTCAGAATGGCTCCGGCCGCGAGATGATGAACAGGCCGGCCGCAATCACGATCATCACGACAATGGCTGCCGTCACGAAGGCCGGGATTGCCCCTCCGAGTGTCGATACCACTTGGGCGGACTATGCCGACATTGCGGTCGAGAGTCCGGGCGCCGACACACCACACGGACTTTCCATCATCCCCGCTCGCCTGGAGCGCTAACCATTGCGCTCACCGTCCCTCGATCAGCCTCTTCCAGTCTTCAATGAAGCTCCGCCGCTGGATCTCGTCCTGCGCGGCGAGCAGGGCGGGTCCGATGCGGATCGGGCGAGCGATGCCGGATTCCATCAGCGATGCGGGGCCGTCGACGCCGGCGGGAAGGGGGCCGGACTCGGAGAAGAAGAAGGAATATTCGCGGGCGACCGCCCGGCCGCGCGACGACAGGAGATAATCCAGGAACTGCTTGCCGAGCGCCGGTTTGCGGGCATTCGAAGGGATCATCGCACCGCGCGAAAGCACCAGGGTGTAGTCGCCGGGCACCACGATGCCGAGGTCCGGATTTGCCTTGGCCGCGGCATAGGCATAGGAACCGAGCACGTTGTAGGCGAGGCGCACATTGCCGGCCGCGATTTCCCCCAGCACCTCGTTGTTGCAGCAGCGTGTGACCGTCTTGGTGCGGCTGAGGCTTTCGAGCAGCCGGCCGTAGGTGGTCGGGGCCTGGCGGGAATCGTTGAATGCGAGCAGGTAGCCGACGCCGGAGGCCTCGATGTCGTAGGTGCCGATGCGGTTGCGAAATTCCTCGGGCTCCCGGCGCAGCAGGTCGGCGAGCTCCTCGTGGCTGCGCGGCACCTCCGCAGCAGGAAGGGCGCGGCGGTCGTAGACGAAGACCACGGGCTCGAAGGTGAAACCGAAGATCTCGTCGCGCCAGTTGGCCCAGGCGGGTGCTGCCGATGTCTCACGCGAAGTGTGGGCCTCCGCGCAGCCGTCATTGGCAAGCCGCACCAGCTGGTCGACGGAGGAGGAGAGCAATATGTCCGCGCTGCGGCTCTTGCCGGCGCAGGCGTCGACGGCTTGCCGGAAGAGATCGTTCGTGACGTAGTCGACGAAATCCACCGCGACGCCGGGCCTCAGTTCCTGGAAATCCCGGATCAGCGGACGCATGGCTTCGAGATCGGTGGCCGCGTGGATGGTCAGCCGTTCCGTCTCCTTGCCGTTCGACGGAAAGAACGCTCTCTGGCCTTCGATCGCGGCGGCAGCCGATGGCAGCAGCCAGAGGAAGATGGCGAGCGATCGAAGAAGCAGTCTCATACCCGTTCCTCCGCCGCGAGCGGCACCTCGATGAAGACGCAGAAGTCCTGTCCCTCGGCTTTCTCGCGGAATCCGATCCGGCCACCCAGGACGGACGCAACTTCGGAGGCTATGGCAAAGCCGAGACCCGACGCGCCTTTGCCGGAACGGGTCGAATAGAAGCGCTTGGTCACGTTTCCCCATTCCTGCGCCGGAATGCCCGGGCCGTCGTCCGAGACCTCGACGCGCCCGTATCCGCCATCGCGCGTGACGCGCACCTCGAGTCGCGAAGAGGCGCCGTGACGCAGCGCATTGTCGATGACATTGGCGATCGCCTCGCGCAGGCTGAGCATATCCCCCATGATGACCGGATCGTCTTCCGCCGCTTCGAAGGAAACGACCATGTCGGGGTCGACGGTGATCGGGATCGCCGTGCGGAAAGCCTTGCGCGCGACGTCGTTCAAGGAAACGGCCGCAAGCTGGCTTGAATCGAAGCGATGAATGACCATTGCGTGGTTCAGCAACTGATTGGTGAAACGAGCAAGTTCGGCCGTCCGGTTGCGCACCCGTTCGAGATGGCGGCGATCGTCTGGCGTGAGATTGTCCTCGTTGATCAGGCTCACCTGGGCGGTGAGCGCGGTGAGCGGCGTGCGGATCTGGTGTGCACTGTCGGCCACATAGCGCTGGAGCAGCTTCACACGCTCGTCGAGGCGATTGATGAAGTGGTTTATCGAGGTCATGAAGGGAATGAGCTCACGCGGCACGTCGGCGCTCATAGGTGTCAGGTCCTGGGGGTCGCGCTGGCGCAGGGCATCGCCAAGGACGTCGACCGGTCGCAGCGAGTAGCGCACGGCAAGCGCCGTGCCGCCAAGTGCGAGCAGGCTCATGACCGCAACAAGAAAGGTGGCACGCGTGGTCAACTCGGAGGCAAGCGCCTGACGGGCTTCGACCGTCTGGGCGACGACGACATAGCTCCAGCCGGTGCCATCGTTGAGGGTCATCGCCCGGGAAAGGGTGACGGTGCGCACGGCCGCGCCGCGATACTCGGTATTTCCGAAAACCGGACCATTGCGGCTTTGCGAGAGTGGCGCTTTCGGCTCGAGATCAGCATAGCCCGTGAGCGTCGAACCGGCCGGGTCTATCACGCGATAGAAAATCCGGTCCCGCTGAGCGAGGCCGAGGAGCTCGAAGGCGGAGGGAGGCAGGACGAAGCGGAGTGCGCCGTCGGCCACGGTCAGGCTCTCCGACATCTGGAAGGCGGCGCCGAGAAGCAGCCTGTCATAGGCTTCGTCGGCCGCCGTACGGGCATAGAGCCAGGCGGCGGTGATCAGCGATGCGGCGCCGAGCATAAGCACGATCGCCACGCGGCGCACGATGCGCGCGAAAAGCGAGCTTCTATGCGTTGTCATCCGCCACCAGCTGATAGCCGACGCCCCTCAGCGTCACGATGCGAGCCTTGGCGCGCTCCAGCTTCTTGCGCAGGCGGCCGATATAGAGCTCGATCGCATTCGGCCCGGCGGCCTCTTCGAAGCCGAAGAGCTGGTCGAGAAGCTCCTCCTTGCTGAACACCTTGCCGGGGCGGGAGGCGAGAATCTCGAGCAGCGTCATCTCGCGGCGCTTGAGCTGGATCTCGCGCTTGCCGACCTTGACGCTGCGATTGGCGCGGTCGAGGCTGACATCGCCGCAGACGATGATGTTCGTCGCATCGCCGCCGGTCCTGCGGCGCAAGAGCACGCGGGCTCTCGCTTCGAGCTCGCGGAAATCGAAAGGCTTGACCAGGTAATCATCGGCGCCGAGATCGAGCGCGCCGACGCGGTCGTCGATTTCCGAGCGCGCCGTCAGCACGAGAACGGGCACATTGCTTTTCGACTGACGCAACGCGCGCAGGATGGAGAAGCCGTCGAGGCCCGGCAGCATGACGTCGAGGATGACGAGGTCGTATTCGGTGAAGCTCAGAATATCCGCTGCCGCCGATCCGTCGGTCTCCCAGTCGACGGTATGACCCGTCAGCTGGAACCGGCGACAGATCGCCTCGCCCACATCGATAGTGTCTTCGACCAAGAGAATACGCACGTTTTATGATCGCATGCGCTTACAGGCCGATCAAGCGGGCTTGTTTGAGGGTGTTCATCAATGTGGCGGGAGGATGACAGGATGGTGACAGGAACGTCCCCTAGAGTGGCCCGGTCGGTCCAAGGGAGAGAGCTGTGGACCGGCCCGGGAGGGAAGCCCGAAAAGATTGCGTCACGCCCCTGGTGTCCCGAACGGGACCGGCCGGTGATCGTTGTCGCTGCTTCCGACCGGCAGCTTCAGAACAAACGGGAGAGATCATGAATTCTGTGTTCACCAAGACCCTCTGCGGCGCCGCCTTCGCGGCTCTTATGATGTCAGCTTCCGCCTATGCGGAGCCGGCAAAGCCAGAATGCATCGCCGGCGCGAAACCGGGCGGCGGCTTCGACCTGACCTGCCGGTTGGCCGCCAATGCCCTGCTCGAGGCCACGCAGATTTCCAAGCCCATGGCCGTCACCTACATGGAAGGCGGGGTCGGCGCGGTCGCCTACAACCACGTCATAGCGAAGCGCGGTTCCGACCCCAACGTCATCACCGCCGCCTCCTCCGGCTCGGCGCTGCTCCTCGCGCAGGGCAAGTTCGGCCAGTATGACGAGACGGCGGTGCGTTGGCTCGGCGCGCTCGGCGCGGATTACGGTGTTCTGGTCGTTTCTGCCGACTCGCCGTACAAGACGCTCGGCGAACTGGTCGAAGCCTACAAGGCCTCGCCGGAAGACTTCGCGATTGGCGGTGGCGGTGCCGTCGGCTCGCAGGACTGGATGAAGGGTTCGCTTCTCGCCAAGGCCGCCGGTCAGGATCCGAAGAAGATGCGCTATGCCGCGCTCGAGGGCGGCGGTGCGGTGCTGACTGCGCTCGAGGGCGGCCATGTGAAGGTCGGATCCGGCGATGCCGCGGAGATGGTCAAGCACCACGTCGCCGGCAAGGTGCGCATCCTTGCCGTCATGGCTGCGGAGCGCCTGCCTGGTGAGCTTGCCGATGTCCCGACCGCAAAGGAACAGGGCTTCGATATCGAATGGCCGATCTGGCGCGGCTACTATGTCGGCAAGGACGTCTCCGATGCCGACTACGAATGGTGGGTCAACGCCTTCGAGACAGCTTCGAAGACGCCGGAATTCTCCAAGGAGCGTGAAGCGCGCGGGCTCTTCGAATTCACCCTGCTCGGCAAGGACTTCGAAGATCGCGTGAAGGCCGATGTCGAGCGTTTCAAGATCCTCGCCAAGGAAGCCGGCATGTAATCAAGTTCCCCTCGCAAGATCCTCCCGAGACAACGAGGCGGACCCCTTCCGTCGCCGGCGAAACGGTGGCGGAAGGGCGCGAGGGAAGCAATGGCCAAGGCTGCGCGAAAACCAGCCTGAGGTCACGATGATTTTCCAGCAATGAGATGCGGGACGCGGGCGGAACAGCGCGCGACCGCTCTAAGTTGAGCAAACGTCGGGGGGAAAGACATCCATGTCCGAAGTCCATCATCCTTCTTCCGTGACTGTCCGACTGATTGGACGCGTCTCGGCCATCTGCCTTCTCGTCTTCGCCATTGCCTATGGTGTCGGGGCCAGCGGCATCGAGTACTCCTTCGCGTCCGACCCCCTCGGGCCGAGGGTCTTTCCCGTCGCACTTGCCGTTATTCTCGGCCTGCTAAGCATTTGGTATTGGTTCTCACCCGGCTTCGCCGAAGGCTTCCCCACGGGGCCGCTGCTCGCGCGCGTTCTCGCCGTGCCGGTGGTGATGGTCGTTGCCGTCGCGCTATTCGAGCCGGCTGGCTTTGCCGCCTCCATCTTCATCCTCACCCTCGGCGCTGCCCTCATTTTCGGCGCCCCGCCGGCAAAGGCGCTGATCGGTGCCGTCGGTCACGCCGCCCTGTGGTGGTTCGTCTTCTCCTATCTTCTGGAAGTCTACCTGCCGGCCGGCGCGCTGTTCGGCTGATCGTGAGACTGAAACCGGAAAGGTCACGACCATGAATCTCGAATATCTCTGGCAAGGCTTTGCCGTCGCCTTGACCTGGCAAAATCTCCTGATCGGTTTCGTCGGCTGTTTCATTGGCACCATGGTCGGCGCCTTGCCGGCGATCGGCCCGATCAACGGCATCGCGCTGCTGCTTCCGATCGCCTACACGATGGGACTGCCGGCGGAAAGCACCATGATCCTGCTGGCCGCCATCTACTGCGGCGCCGAATATGGCGGGCGCATCTCCTCCATCCTGCTGAACGTCCCGGGCGACGCCGGCGCCGTCATGACGGCTCTCGACGGCTATCCGATGGCGAGGCAGGGCCGGGCGGGCGAGGCGCTTGCGCTTTCGGGGCTCGCTTCCTTCGTCGGCGGCATTCTCGGCTCGATCGGTCTCGCCCTCTTCGCGCCGCTCCTCTCCGGTCTTGCGATCGGCTTCGGTCCGGCTGAATATTTCGTGTTGATGCTGTTCGCCTTTGCGACGCTCGGTTCCATGGTCGGCGGCCAGCCTGCCAAGACGCTGATCGGCTGCGTGCTCGGCCTCATGCTGGCAACGGTCGGCCTCGACGCGACTTCGGGAGCCTATCGCTTCACCTTCAACGAGCCGGAACTCGGCGACGGCATCGAATTCGTGGTGCTCGTTATCGGCCTGTTCTCGATTTCAGAAGCGCTGATCATCCTCGAGCACCAAGGGCGCGGCATGACGGTGATCCGCGAACTCGGCCGCATGACGGCGCAGATGTCGGATGTCGTCAAGAGCATCGGCACCACGTTGCGCAGTTCGGTGCTCGGCTTCGTCGTCGGCGTGCTCCCGGGAACGGGCGCTTCGGTGTCGAGCGCCATCGCCTACACGACCGCCAAGCGGATTTCCGATACCGAAGGCACCTTCGGCAAGGGCGACGTGCGCGGGCTTGCGGCACCCGAGGCGGCCAACAACGCGACCGCCTGCGGCGCCTTCGTGCCGATGCTCACGCTTGGCGTGCCGGGCTCCGGCACGACCGCCGTCATGCTCGGTGCGCTGATGCTCTATAACATCCAGCCCGGCCCGATGCTGCTCGTCGAGCGCCCGGAAATCGTCGGCGGCCTGGTTGCCTCGCTTTTCGTCGGCAACATCATCCTGCTGGCGCTCAACCTGCCGCTGGTGCAGATCTTCGCCCGCGTCCTGACGGTGCCGAACTGGCTCCTGGTGCCGGGCATCCTGGTGCTGTCGATCGTCGGCGTCTACTCCGCCCACTCCTCGGTCTTCTCGATCTATCTGATGATGAGCATCGGATTGGTCGGTTGGCTTCTGCGCAAGGCCGGTTTCGACATGGCGCCGATCATTCTCGGCTTCGTGCTCGGCCGGGTCATGGAGGTGAACCTGCGCAATGCGCTGGCGATCAGCGGCGGCGAATTGTCGATCCTGTTCAGCAGCACCATCTGCAACGTGCTGTGGTGCATGGCGCTGCTTGTGGCGATCCTGCCCCTCTATCTTTCGCGTCGCGCCAAGCGTCGCATCGCTGCGAAGAATCTTGCGATCGCGGAATAGGGCAGCCACCGCCAGAATTTCGAACGGCCGGGCATTCCGCCCGGCCGTTGCTCTTTTCAGGGCCGTGACTGGCCGTCATGACAAGACGCGGCTGCCCGGAAACAAGAGGTCCACGAAGCGCTCGGCGGTCGGCTGCGGCTCGTGGTTGGCAAGTCCCGGCCGTTCGTTCGCCTCGATGAACACATAGTCCGACTTTTCCGGATCGCGCACGATGAAGTCGATGCCGACGACCGGTATCCTGATAACCTCCGCCGCACGGCAGGCAGCGGCGACGAGTTCCGGATGCACCTTGGCCGTAACGTCGTGGATCGTACCGCCGGTGTGCAGGTTCGCCGCCTTGCGCACGGTGATCTCCCGCCCTTCAGCCGGCACGGTATCGAGATCGAGATTCTGCTCGGCCAGGAAGCGCTCGGTCTCGCCATCGACGGGGATGCGGCTTTCGCCGCCGGTGGCCGCCGCGCGGCGGCGCGATTGGATATCGATGAGCTTGCGGATCGGCGATTCGCCGTCGCCGATAATGCGCGGCGGTCTGCGCACGGCGGCGGCGACGAGCTTGTAGTCGATCACCACCAGCCGCAGATCCTCGCCGTCGAAATAGGCCTCCAGCAGCACCCGCTCTGAGACCGTCTTCGCCTGCTCGATCGCCGACTGCAGCGTCTTCATCGACGCCACGCCGACGGAGATGCCGCGACCCTGCTCACCACGGGCGGGCTTGACCACCAGCTTGCCGTGCGTTTCGAGAAATGCCCGCATCTCATCGTCGCCGACGTCGGCCGAAATCTGCTCGGGTACGACGAGACCGGCGGTGGATACGAGGCGGCGCGTCACCGCCTTGTCGTCGCAGATCGACATGGCGACGGACGATGTCAGATCGGAGAGGCTTTCGCGGCAGTGGATCGCCCGGCCGCCATGTGAAAGCCTGAAGAAGCCGCCCTCGGCATCCATCACCTCGACATGGATGCCGCGCCTGAGCGCCTCGTCGACGATCAGCCGCGCATAGGGATTGAGCCCCTCGTAGAACGGGATCGGCTGGGCAAAGAACTTCTCGTTGATCGCGTTCTTGCGCTTCAAAGCGAAGATCGGCACGCGACGGAATCCCAGCTTTTCGTAGAGCTTAATCGCGTGCTCGTTGTCATGCATGACCGAGAGGTCCACATAGGCGAGCCCGCGCACCTGGAAGTGTTCGGCGAGCTTGCGCACCAGCCGCTCGCCGATGCCCGGCTGACGGGCCTGGGGATGGACCGCGAGGCACCAGAGCGATGCCCCATCTTCCGGATCGCTGAAGAGATGCCGGTGATCGATACCGGTCACCGCGCCGACGATCTGACCGCTCGTATCGTCCTGCGCGACGAAATAGGTGACCGCGCGATTGTCGCGTTCGCTCGAAAAGAAGTCGGAGCGCACCTGCACCATACCGCAGGCGGCATAGACGGCGTTGATGCCTTCGGCATCCGCCTCCGAGGCTACTCGGCGGATGGTGATGCCTCTGAGGCGCCGTCCGCCACCGCCGCGATAGGTCGACAGTTCGAGGCGAAAGGTGTGCGAGGGGTCGAGGAATATCTCCTGCGGGGCGAGCGACAGGAGTACGTGCGGGTCGCGCACGTAAAAGGCGATGTCGCGACTCTGCGGTGCTTCGTCGCGCAACTCCCCGACCAGGGCCTCGTCGCTGTCGAAGGTCTGCGCAAAGAGCAGTCGTCCCCAGCCGCAGTCGAGCGTCACGTTGCGGTTTTCCGTCTCCGGCTCTTGCCTGCGGTCGCGCGGTGCGCCGACCTCGGGGCCGCCCGGCGCCCGCAGACGCGTCAGGCGGTGGGAGACGGCCCGGTTTCCTCGCGGTTTTTGCCGAGGGATGCGGGCTTCGCCGACCTTCTTCATCTTACACCTCCTGGGCCTGCAACCACATCTCCAGCAGCCCGACCTGCCAGAGTTCGGATCCCTTGAGCGGCGTGATGTGTTCGAGCGGGCTGTCCAGCAGCCTTTCGAGATAATCTCGCTGAAAGAGCCCGCGTTCGCGGGCCGCCTGCGAAGACAGGGCGTCGCGCAACATGTCGAGATAAGGGCCGGCGATATATTTGAGTTGCGGCACGGGGAAATAGCCTTTCTTGCGGTCGATCACCGCGCCCGGGATCACTTTCCGCGCGACATCCTTCAGGATTCCCTTGCCTTCGTCGCGAAGCTTCTCTTCCGGGGGAATGCGCGCCGCCAATTCCACCAGTTCGTGATCGAGGAAGGGTACGCGCGCCTCCAATCCCCAAGCCATGGTCATATTGTCGACGCGCTTGACCGGGTCGTCGACCAGCATGACGGTGCTGTCGAGCCTCAGCGCCTGGTCGACCGCGGTGTCGGCGCCGTCGCGCAAGAGGTGCGCCTCAAGGAGATCGCCACTGACGTCACGGTCCGGCATCCACTCGGGCGAAAGCTGGGCTACCAAGGTTTCGTGCGAACGGTCGCGGAAGGCACCCGCATAGTCGGCGACGACGTTGTTGGAATTCATCAGTGGCGGGTACCAGTGATAGCCCCCGAAGACCTCGTCCGCTCCCTGGCCCGACTGCACCACCTTGACGTGCTGCGAGACCTTCTTGGACAGCAGGTAGAAGCCCACATTGTCGTAGGAGACCATCGGCTCGGACATGGCCGCGATGGTTTCCGGCAGGGCCTCCATCAGATCGGCGGAGGGCACGAAGATCTTGTGATGATCGGTCCCGAAATGTTCCGCGATCAGATCGGAATAGACGAACTCGTCACCCTTCTCGCCATTCGCCTCCTCGAAGCCGACGGAGAAGCTCATGAGACCGCGTTGCCCGGCTTCGGCGAGCAGTCCGACGATCAGGCTGGAATCGACGCCGCCGGAAAGCAGCACGCCAACCGGCACATCGGCGATCATGCGCCGCTTGACCGCGAGCCGCAGCGCCGAGAGAAGCCGTTCCTGCCATTCCTCCCGGCCGACGGCGGCGTCGCCGGCCCGGCGCCGGTAGGGCGGATCCCAATAGCGGCGCTCCTTGAAGCTGCCGTTCTTCTCGTAAACGCGAATTGTGGCCGGTGCCAGCTTGCGCACGCCCCGGTAAATGGTGCGCGGCGGCGGCACGACGGCATGAAAAGTCATGTAATTGTGGAGCGCTTCCCGGTCGATGGCGGTGTCGACGCCTCCCGCCTTGACGATAGCCGGCAGCGACGAGGCGAAGCGCAAGGCGCCGCCAACTTGGGCGAAATAGAGCGGCTTGATGCCGAAGCGGTCGCGTGCCATGACCAGCCTGCCGCTGTCGCGCTCGTGGATGACGAAGGCGAACATGCCATGGAAGCGCGATACGCAATCCTCGCCCCAGGCGTGCCAGGCCTTCAGGATCACTTCGGTGTCACCGCCGGAGAAGAAGCTGTAGCCCCTCTCTTCGAGCTCGGCCCTCAGTTCGCGGAAGTTGTAGATGCAGCCGTTGAAGACGATCGAGAGGCCGAGTGCGGCGTCGACCATCGGCTGCTGGGATTTGTCGGAAAGGTCGAGGATCCTCAATCGTCGATGCCCCAACCCGACATTGGCGTGCACCACCAGCCCGGCCGCGTCCGGCCCTCTCGGGTTGAGGGCGTCGGCCATGACCGAAACTGCCGAAACCGACGGCAAACCGCCGCCGAACCTGACTTCACCGCAAATTCCACACATGAATTGGGTCGAAACCTCCTTTGTTGGTACTCTTGACAAGATCAGGGCCGCGGTGATTTCCGCGGCCCTGATGTCGCACATCTTTGATAATGCGCGGGGCCGCCGATCGTTCCCGATCGGAGCTCATTCGATTTCCTCATTGGCAAGCGCTTCCGCGCGCGCGAGCATGTAGCGCTCCGCGAAGTCCATGTGCTCGAGGGCGATCCCGCGGGCCTCCTCGCTTCTCCCGTCCTTCAGCGCCGCCATCAGGCGGTACTGGAAGAGCAACCCCTCCTCGCGCGAGGTCGGTTCGGGATCCGCATAGATCCGGCGTGCGAGCGGCAGATCGCGCAGGAGATTGTGCATGAGCCCGCACAGGAAGCCGAGCAGCCGGTTCGGGCAGAGCTGCGCGAGCTGCGAGTGGAAGTCGAGTTCTGCGACGCGCTGGCGATACTGTTCGTCAATATTCTCCGGCGCATGGTCGTAGATTCTGATCGTGCTTTCGAGTTCCGCAAGCTGTGCAGGCCGAAGGTGACCCGCAAGCAGCGCGGCGATTTCCGGCTCCAGCGCCTTGCGGATCGCGTAGATGTCGGAAAGGTTCGGCTGGTCGAAGAAGAAATAGGCACCAAGCAGTTCCATGGCGTGTTGGGCCGAAGGCTGGGCGACGAAGGCCCCGCCGCCGGGTCCGCTGCGGGTGTAGATCAGGCCCTGTGTTTCGAGCGTCTTCATCGCTTCGCGCACAGTGCCCTTGGCGGCCTTGAATTCGTCGATCAGCGTCTTTTCCTGCGGCAGGCGATCGCCGGGCAGCAGTCTTTCCGTGCGGATGAAGTCCTTGATACGCTCAGCGATCGCCTCCGGCCGGCGACGGGTCCGCTCTGCTGGTACGTAGAGGCGCTTTTCGTCCTCGTTCATGGGTTTTGTCTTTTCGATGGTAGCGGGCATGCCGTCATTCTTTCCTGATCCGGGGCGCACTGGCGATGAGCCGCTTGGTATAGGCGTGTTGCGGATCCGCAAAAAGCCGGGCCGCCGGCCCGATCTCGACGGTCTCTCCGCGATACATGACCGCAATGCGGTCGGCGATCGCCTCGACGACGGCGAGATCATGGCTGATGAAGAGATAGGAGAGGCCGAAGTGCCGTTTCAGGTCGCGCAACAGCAACAGGATCTGCGCCTGCACGGAGACGTCGAGCGCGCTGACCGGTTCGTCGAGCACGAAGATCTCCGCTTCCGCGGCGAGCGCCCGGGCGATCGCGATCCGCTGCGCCTGGCCGCCGGAGAATTCGTGCGGATAGCGCCGCAGCGTGTCGCCGGGCATCTGCACGGCGTCCAGCAGCTCCGCCACGCGGTTTTGCCGCTCCGCGCCATCATAACCGCAGAGCAACTTCAGCGGCGTATCGAGGATCTGCCCGATGGTCTTGCGGGGATTGAGCGAAGCGATCGGATCCTGGAATACATATTGGATCATCTTGCCGAAGGCCCGCGCACCGGCACGCCGAAGCTCGGCGGCATCGCGGCCACCGATCCGCAAGGTCCCGGAGGTCGGCTCCTCCAGGCCGACGAGCATGCGGGCAAGCGTGCTCTTGCCCGACCCGCTCTCGCCGACGACGGCAAGCGTTTCGCCGCGGCCGACCTCGAGCGAGACCTGGTTGATGGCGGTCACCGCATGACGCGACCGCCCGAGAAGCGTATGTCCGCCGCCGAAGACCTTGGTCACGTCGTTTATTTCGATCGCGGCGGCACTCATGCCGTGCCCTCCCGCTGGTGCGCGGCGAAGAGGCCAGACACCCGGTCGAGGAAGTCCGCTCCGGTGCCGAGTTCCGGCACGCAGGCGATAAGCCGCTTCGTATAGGCGTGCTGCGGATTTGAGAGCACCCGCCGCGTCTCTCCCGTCTCGACGATTTCGCCATCCTTCATCACGGCGACCCGGTCGCAGAGTTCCGAGACCACGCCGAAGTCATGGGTGATGAAGAGCAGTGCCATGCCGCGCTCGCGCTGCAACTGGCGCAGGAGGTCGAGGATATGCGCCTGAACGGTCACGTCGAGCGCAGTTGTCGGCTCGTCGGCGATGATGATGTCCGGATCGTTCGCGAGAGCGATCGCAATGCCGACACGCTGGCGCTGCCCGCCGGAGAACTGGTGCGGAAACTGAGCCGCCCGTTCACGGGCGTCCGGTAGGCCGACCTTCTCCAGAAGCGCTATCGCCCTTTCCCGCCGTTCAGAGGCGCCGATCGGCTGATGCGCCGCAATAGCCTCTTCGACTTGGCGGCCGACCGGAAGGAGAGGATGAAGCGACATGAGCGGGTCCTGGAACACATAGGCGACGCGGGCACCGCGACAGGATCTGAGCTTTTCCTCGGACATGGAGAGCACGTCCTCCCCATGGAGGTAGATCGCGCCGTTTCGGATAAGCGCCGGCGGCGAGGCGACGAGGCCCATGATGGAAAGCGCGGTCACGCTCTTGCCGGAGCCACTTTCGCCGACGATGCCGAGGCACTCGCCGCGCTTCAATTGAAGCGAGACGCCGTTCACGGCGGGCGTGAAGGAGTCTCCCCCGCCAAAGCCCGTCTCCAGTCCTTCGATCGAGAGCGCCGCATCCGGCGCCGGATTGGCTGGCGCCAGTCGGGCCTTTGCGATGGCGGTCATCGGGCCGGGGCGGGCGAGCGTGCCGGATCTGAGGCGCGGATCGAGCACGTCACGGATGCCGTCGCCAAGCAGGTTGAGGCTGATGACGATGAGGAAGATCGTCGCGCCCGGCACGATCGAGACATGCGGCGCGGTGAAGAGCTGGGCGCGTCCTTCCCCGAGCATCGAGCCGAGATCGGCCTGCGGCGGCTGGGCGCCAAGGCCGAGGAAGCTCAAGCCTGCCGTTTCCAGGATCATCCAGCCTGCGGTCGTCGATATGGTGATGACGATGACCGGCAGCACATTCGGCAATACCTCGGTCAAGACGGTCGAGAGCTGTCCCTTGCCGGAAAGCCGCGCCGCGTCGATGAACTCGGCATGGGCGAGCCCCATGGTCGCGCCGCGGACATTGCGCGCGAAGAACGGGATATTGACGATGGCGATGGCATAGAGGGCGTTCAGCAGCCCCGGTCCCAGTGCGGCCACGATCGCAAGCGCCAGGAGCATATAGGGAAAGGCCATCAGCATGTCGATCGCGCGCATCATCAGGTTGTCCGCGCGCCCGCCGGCATAGCCGGCGACGATGCCGATCGTGGACCCGATCGCGGCGGCGATCAGCGTAGCGGTGAAGCCCAGAGCAAGCGAGACGCGCGTGCCCCACAGCAGCCGGCTCAGGATATCGCGGCCGAGTTGGTCGGTCCCGAGAAGATGGCCGGCGGTCGCCACCGGCTTCAGCCGGTTGGCCGGCGCGGTCGCATCCGGGTCCGGCAGCGGCAGGAGCGGCACGAGCAGGATGACAAATGCGATCGCCAGCAGCAGGAAGAAGCCGGCGGCGGCGAGCCTGTTGTTCATGAGCAGCCGCCAGGACGTGAACCGCGCCGCGGCCGCCGGCCGTGTCGTCATCTCCGCAAGCGCGCTCACGTGCGGATCCTCGGATCGAGCATGGACTGGATCACGTCCGCCATGAGGTTGAACAAGACATAGCTGGCCGCGACGATCAGCACGCCGCCCTGCACGAGCAGGACGTCGCGCGTCGAAATGGCTTTGACCAGCATGGCGCCGATGCCGGGCCACTGGAATACTGTCTCTATATAAACGGCTCCGCCGAGCACGAAGCCGGCCTGTATGCCGATCACCGGTATGACGCTGACGAGAGCCGCGCGGAAGGCATGGCCGTAGACGACGCGGCGTTCGGGAAGCCCCTTGGCACGCGCTGTGCGCACGAAATCCTGACGCAGCACCTCCAGCATGGCGCTGCGCGTAAGCCGTGCGATTACGCCCGCGGCCACCACGGCGAGCGTCGCTGCGGGCAGGATCAGATGGACGAGAAGGTCCTTAAGATCGCCGCCGCCATAGACCGCGTACATTCCGGAGGCCGGCAAGATGCGCCAGTGGACGGCGAAGAGATAGATGAGCAGCAGACCGAGCCAGAAGGACGGCGTGGAGATGCCCGCGAGAACGGCGAAGGTGACCGCGCGGTCCGCCCAGCCGAACTGCCGGACGGCGGAAACGATGCCGGCAAGAAGTCCGAGGACGGAGGCAAGTACGAGCGACACGCCCGCAAGGATCAGCGTCGCCTGAAACCGCTCCAGCACCTCGTCGAGAACGGGCCGGTTGAGTGCGAAGGAGCGGCCGAAATCGCCCTGCAGCACATTGCCGATCCAGATCAGGTACTGCTGCAGCAGCGGCTTGTCGAGCCCGAGGTCGCGGTTGATCCGTTCGACGTTCTCCGGCGTAGCATAGGGGCCGAGGATGGCCGTCGCCGTGTCGCCCGGGATCATCGCCATGACGAGGAAGACGATGACCGAGAGGCCGACGAGCACCGGAACGACAGCGATCAGCCGCTTCAGAATATAGGTCCGCATGAAGCTCCTCCGCCGCCGGCATCGCTGCCGGCAACCGATTCCTGGAATCCTACTGCTTGGCCACACCGTGCAGATTCAGGAGGAAGGACGGCTGTAGCTTGAAGCCCTCGACGGCCGCGGTCGTCACCGCATTCTGCTTCCAGTTGGCGACGAAGAGCCAGGGCGCGTCCTCGTGCACGATCGCCTGCACTTCGCCATAGAGCCTGCCGCGCTCGGCCTGGTCCGTGGAGGCACGGGCCTTCTCCAGAAGTTGGTCGACCTTCGGGTTGGAGTAATAGCCGGAATTGAAGCCGCCCTTGTCGGGCATGGCGTCGCTCCTGAGCGTCAGATAGGGAACCGTGTCCGGATCATTGGTCATCCAGGCCATTTCGGCCATGTCCGCCTTGGTTTCGAGCCCCGGATTGACGCGGCCGAGAAAGCTGTTCCATTCATAGGTTTCGATCTTCACGTCGAAGCCGACGGCTTCAAGGTCTGCCTGGATGGCTGCACCCATGGTGACCGGATCGAGCATCCCGGAGCCTCCTTCGGTGACGTAGAAGGTGACCGCGGGACTCTCGGCTCCGGCTTCCTTCAGCAACGATTTCGCTTTTTCCGGGTCGTAGGGATAGGGCTCGACCGTGCTTTCGACCCAATTGAAGGCCGGCGGGATCGGGCCGGCAGCGACCGTCGCGGTGCCCTGCAGCACGTCGTTGACCAGCGTCTCCTTGTTGACCGCGTAATTGGCGGCCTGGCGCACGCGCTTGTCGGCGAAGGGTCCGTCCTTGGCGTTCAAAATGGCAAACCAGACATGCGGCCCCGCCTGTTCGACGACTGCGAAATTGTCGTCCTCCTTGAAGGTGGCGAGATTGTCCGGCGGTACCTCGACCATGACGTCGATGCCGCCCGCCATCATTTCAGCGACCCGCGTATTGGCGTCGGTGATCGGCCGGAAGACGACCGCCTCCAGGCGCGCCGCGCCGTCCCAATAGTCCGGATTGCGCTCGGCGACGACGCGCTGGTTGGAGACCCATTCGACGAATTTGAAGGGACCGGTGCCCGACGGATGGCGACCGTAGTCCTTTCCATACTGCTCGACCGCTGCCGGAGAGACGATCAGGCCGGTCGGGTAGGCGAGATTGGAAAGGAAGGGGGCGAAGGCTCCGTCGAGCTTGAACTCGACTGTGCGATCGTCGACGACATTCACCGCTTCGATCGAGGAGAAGTTGAAGGACAGCGGGAACGGACCGGTGTCGTAGAATGGATGATCCTCCTTCAGCATGCGGTCGAAATTGAACTTGACGGCCTCGGCATTGAAGGGCGAGCCGTCATGGAATTTGACGCCTTCGCGCAGCTTGAATGTGTAGGTCTTCCCGTCCTCGGAAATCTTCCAACTCTCGGCAAGTGCCGGCTCCACCTCCAATGTCCCGTCCTTGAACCGCACAAGCCCGTCATAGACATTGACGAGAATGCGGAAATCATTGGTGGCGGTGACCGTATGCGGATCGAGCGATTGCGGCTCCGCGATCTGACCGACGACTAGGACATTTGGGGGAGTCTGCGCCTTAACCGGCGTTGCCGCGACGGCAAGAATAACGGCAGCCGCCGCCATCGCGCTCCGAAGTAGCCTCTTCATGGGGAAGATCCTTTCGATTTGGCGAATTCGTGAGGGCGCAATTAATACTGATAAATCTTACAGAGGCAAGAATTTATCATCATTAATTTGCCGGGCGAGCCCACGATCTGCCAACTGCCGATGGCAGGAGGGAACAGAGCGATCTCTCTCGCCGAAGCGTCAAAGGCCGCAATTGTACCGCGTATGCACCAATATCGGCGAATGCGACGGCTCGGTCGTGAAGCCGTTGAGATTGTCCTTTATCCATCTCGCCGCGGCAGTGACTTCGCTGGTGAAGTCGTGGGAGATGACGTAATCCATGATCCCGGATTCAAGCAGATTGCGGGAGTGGTTCGTCAGTTCGTGACCCACGAAAACGGTTTCGCCCGCTTTGCCGGCATTCTCCAGGGCCTTTGCAACGCCGCGATTTGCGCCGGCAACGTTGTAAATGGCCGCGGGGTGGCCGTTCGCTTCGAAATACCGGGTCAATTGCTCGCATGTGCTCTCCGGCCTGTCGTCAGAAATCACGCGTTCCTCGATCTTGAGATAAGGAAAATCGGAGCGGAGAACCCTGCGAAAGCCCATCTCGCGTTCCTGCTGGCAGCGGAATGGCACGCTCATGACGATCAGGATGCTGCTGCGTTCCTTCGGGAGCGCATTGCCGATGAGAAGCGCCGCGACGCTGCCGGCGGCATACTGGTCGTTTCCGATATAGGCACTGCGACGGGAACTGGGCAGATCCGTCGTCAGGCAGATGACCGGAATCCCGATCGTGCGGAGCTTCCTTATCGCCCGGTTGATTGCCGGATGCTCACGCGTGATGACCACGACACCGTCCGCTCCGCTGCCCTCCTGCTCGATTTGCCGCGCAAATGACACGGGATCGACCTCGCTCGTGGTCACATAGGCCCCCTCGATCTCGATGCCCGCAAGGGTCCGGTTGACCTCCGCTGCCGCGGCGGCCATAGCCGCATTGAAGGTTTCGCCCGAGTCACAGAACAGTCGGATCTGCACGGGAACATCGCTCTCCGTGCTCTCGTGCTTGAGTTTCTCCAGAGCCCCTAGGACGCGCGCTCTGGTGCGTTCCCGGACGCCGCTCCGGTTGTTCAAGACCCTGTCCACCGTCGCGGGCCCAACTCCGGCCAAGCGCGCAATTTCCTGGACCGTGGGGCCTTTCCAGACGCGATTCTGTGGATGATCGACCATCGTCTTCTCCAAAGCTTGATGTGAAAGACATCATCACGAAAGTCTGCACCGTTTGCAATGCCAGATTTGCGAGTGGTTTGCCTGTAATTTGCTTTTCGTACCAGATATGATGAATATAACATCACAAAATGGCATTCATGTTTCTTGAATGATGCATTTACGATCGAGATAATGAGGTCGTCAAAAAGGAGGAGGATCCCATGAACTGCAAAAAATCCATGTTGCTCTCTGCTCTGCTGGCGGCCACCGCGTTTGCTGGTGTCGCCCATGCCCAGGACGCCGAGAAACAGTACCGCTTCGTCATGGTCTCTCACATCGGATCGAACGATCCGAACATGGGTTGGCTGACGAAATCGATGGAAGAGTTCGAAAAGAAGTATCCGAACGTCAAAACCGAATATATCTCCACCAACAACTACTCGGTGCAGGAGCACGTTCGTCTTCTCGAGCAGGCGATTTCCACCCAGCCGGACGGAATTGCCGTACCGATTGTCAGTTCCGATGCTTTCGAAGGCCCGCTGCGCAAGGCGATCGAGGCCGGAATCCCGGTCGTGGCGTTCAATATTCCCGACGCGCGGCCCGAAGGCGAGCGCATTCCCTACCTGACCTATGTCGGCGGCGACGAGTATCTGACCGGCAAAAAGCTCGGCGAGTACGCGCTCGAAAAGGCGGAAGCGGGTGAAATCCCGAAGCCGACCCATGTCGTCTGCGCCAGCCACGACTCTGCGCACCAAGGTCTCAAGGCGCGTTGCCAAGGCATGAAAGACGCAATGGAAGCGGCCGACGCCAAGTTCGACGAGCTGTTCATCGGCGCCGAGCCGGCCACGGCACGCAACACGCTGCAATCCTTTCTGCAGGCCAATCCAGACACCAACTACATCTTCACGGTTGCCGGATGGTCGTCGCCCTGGGCATGGGGCGTCGCCAAGGACATGGGCTTCGATCCGGATGTCGACGACAAGGGCGTCACGGTCCTGACCGTGGACGAAGGTCCGGTTTCGATCGAGGGCGTGCGTGCCGGTCACGTGCTGGCGACGAACAGCCAAGGCTTCTGGCTCCAGGGCTATGCTCCGATGGAGTGGCTCCTCTGGAACAAGGAGTTCGGTTATGCGCCGCAGTCCGACATCCTGACCGGTCCTGTCATCATCAACAAGGACAACGCCGACAAATGGGCGGAGCTGGTCCGCGGCGTGTTCGGCGACAAGGCCTATGACGAGCAGAACACCTGGTAAGGGTTCCTCCCGAGGAGGGCAGCCGGACACCGGAAGGGTTCGGCTGCTCTCCGTCGTCTGCGCGCTGTCAGTCGCGCACTCAAACGAGCGAGTCCAAGAATCATGAAACAGCTTGTTCGGGGCCAGGGCTTCGGCGCCATCATCGGCGTCGTCGTCATGCTTTCGGCCTTCACCGTAGTCGACTTTTCCGGTTGGTGGACAGCCCAGACCATCTCGAATGTGGTCCAATTCACCGCCATATTGGGGTTTGTGGCAATGGGCCAGGCGCTGGTCATCATGGCCAAGGAGATCGATCTGTCCGTCGGGTCCGTCTACGGGCTTACGGGCGTCGCCTTCATTACGCTCGAACCGACGCTTGGCGTCACAGGCTCCCTGATCGTGGCGCTCGGCATCGCCGCGTTCGTCGGCTTTCTTCAGGCAATCGCCGTGGTCAAGGGACAGTTGCCTTCGATGATCGTCACCTTGGGCGGCCTCTTCACCGCGCGCGGCATCATCTATGTCTGGACCGGCGGTTCCGTGCACAACTTCTCTGCGGCAGCCCGCAGCCATCCGATAACCCGCTTCCTCGGGGGTGAGCTCTTCGGCATCGAGGCGGCTATCTTCTGGCTGATCGTGGCCGCAGCCATTCTCAATCTCCTGCTCTGGACAACGCCGTTCGGGAACCGGCTTCTGGCAACGGGCGGCAGCAAAGAGAGCGCGGAGTCGCGGGGTGTGCGCACGGATCGGATCAAGATCGCTGCGTTCATGCTGTGTTCGCTGCTGGCGGGCTTTGCCGGAATCCTGACCTTGTGCGATCGGCCGCAAACCCATGTGACTCTCGGCGAGCTGATGGAACTCGAAGCGATCTCGGCTGCGGTAATCGGCGGGTGTCTTCTGACGGGCGGGCGTGGCTCGCTCATCGGCGCGATTCTCGGAGCGCTCATCGTCGTGAGCTTTCGCTACGAGCTGATCGCGCTTGGCGCACCGTCTTCCTGGTTCATCACCTTTGTCGGGATCGTCCTGATCGTGGCGGTCATCTTCAACCAGAAACTGGCCCGTTGGCTCGGGCACAGCGTTTGACGCGGGAGGACGCTCAAATGACGAATAATCATCCCCTCATTCAGGTCAAGAACCTGGAACTTTACTTCGGCGCTTTCCACGCCCTGAAGAACGTCTCAGTCGACTTTCACGCCGGTGAGCTCGTCGGCCTGGTTGGCGACAATGGCGCCGGCAAGACGACCCTGATCCGCGTTCTTTGCGGCATCTACGCGCCCACTTCGGGGGAAGTCTACTTCGATGGCAGAAAGGTCGAGAAGTTTCATCCGAAACTTGCCATCGACCAGGGAATGGAGACGATCCAGCAATCGGTCGGTCTTTGCGACAACCTCTCGATCGCCCGCAACTTTTTCCTTGGGCGCGAGCCGGTCAAGCGCATTCTCGGCATCCCGTTCCTCGATTTTGCCAAGATGCGGGACAAGTCGACGCGCGTAATCCGGGAGTTCGGCCTGCGCGACAACGTCTCGGCAGACGATGAAGTGGAGCGCCTGTCGGGCGGCGAACGCCAATCAGTGAAGATCGGCCGGGCGGTCGAGTTCAAGAACCGCGTCGTGATCATGGACGAGCCGACCAATCATCTGTCGGTTCGCGAGCGTGAACACGTCAACGAACTTGCCGTTCAACTCAAGGAGCAGGGCCTTCTGGTCATCTACATCACGCACGACATCTTCCAGGTGCACCGGATCGCCGACCGCGTCGTGATCATGGAAAACGGTGCGAAGGTCGCGGACGCTTCGACCGACTCGATGACGGCGGAAGAGCTGGAGGAAGTCATCCGTCAGGGCGGCCGCGTCGTCGAAAAGCGGGAGGCGGTCTGATGGCACTGGCAGCAGCAAAACCGCTGATCCGACGGCACGCGGAAATCGGCATCTTTCTGATCGGCGCCGTCCTCATCGTCGTTTTCGCCACGACATCCGACGGAAGATGGGCGAATTTCTACAATATAGGAACAATCCTTCAGGTGACCGCCACGCTCGGCCTGATGAGCCTAGGCGTGGCCCTGGTGATCGGCACGGGCGAGATCGACATTTCCGTCGGCTCGACCTTCGGCATGGGAGCGCTGGTCTATCTGTGGCTGGCATCGCAGCTCGACCCTGCCGCGGCTGCCCTGGCCGCCGTCGTCGTGGGCGCCGCGATCGGCCTCCTGAATGGACTGCTCGTCACCCGGACCGGCACGCCGTCCCTCATCATCACGCTCGGCACGCTGATGATTTTTCGGGGCATTGCCATCGCACTGACCGAGGGGTTCTCCTTTTCCATACCCTATTCGGCGCGCAAGGGCTGGAGCTTCTCAGCTCTCGGCGGCAGCGAACTCCTCGGCTTCAACTCGGCGCTCTACTGGCTGATCCTAGCGCTCGTCGCACTGACGATAGTCTTGAAGGCAATGCCATTCGGAAACCGGTTGCTTGCCGTTGGCGGCTCGGCCGAAAGCGCGCATTCCCGTGGCGTCCGGGTCGATCGGATAAAGCTGGCAGCCTTCGTCCTCTGCGGCGCGCTCGCGGCCTTCGCGGGAACGCTCGAGGCCGGCAAGCTCGGTTTTGCCGACGGATCGATGGGGCGTCTCATGGAGTTGCAGGCGATCGCCTCGTGCGTGCTCGGCGGCTGCCTGCTTGCAGGTGGGCGAATCTCCCTAGTCGGAGCGTTGATGGGCGCCTTCGTCCTCTCCTCGATCCAGTCCTACCTCGTCGTGACGGGCGTCCGCCCGCAATGGTTCATGCTGCTCCTGGGCCTCATTGTCGTGCTCGCCGCCTATGGCGACCGATCTCTCCGCCAATGGGCGCTCAGAAAATAAAGGATCCAAAATGTCGGTCAGAATAGCGATCGTCGGCGCGGGTATCATGGGCGCCGACCATGCCCGGATTGTTTCCGAAGACCTGCCGGGTGCAATCCTGCAGGTGGTCTGCGACGCCTCGTCGGAACGCGCGCGTCATGTGGCCGAAAGCTCAGGCGCGACCGATGTCGCTACCGATCCGGTCGAGACGATCAGACGCAATGATGTCGACGCAGTGCTGATCGCCAGCCCCGACGAAACCCATGCACCCCTGTCGCTTGCCGCAATCGAAGCCGGCAAGCCGGTCCTTTGCGAAAAGCCCTTGTCGCAGAGCTCGAAGGAGTGCCTCGGCGTGATCGAGGCGGAGGTCGCACGCGGGCGTCAGTTCGTCCAGCTCGGCTTCATGCGCCGTTTCGATCCGTCCTACCGGAGCATGAAGGCATCGCTGGACGATGGTTCGCTCGGCCGCCCGATCATGATGCACAACTTCCACCGCAATGTGGAGGCACCGGCCAACTTCACCGGCCAGATGGCGATCACCAATTCGGCGCCGCACGAGTTCGACGTCGCACGCTTCGTGCTCGGCGCCGACTACAGCGCCATTTCGGCCTTCCAGCCCACCGGTGTCGACGCATCGCAGACCGGCGCGCCGGTCTTCATGGTGCTTGAAACCGACAAGGGCCAGCTCGTCAACATCGAGATCAACAACAATGCCGCCTATGGCTATGACGTGCGCGGCGAGCTCGTCGGGGAGAAAGGATCGATCTTTCTGAATGCGCCCGTATCTACGCGCCAAAACGGTGCGCTGATGGCGTTCGAGCGATATGCGCCGGATTGGCGACCGCGTTTTGCGGAGGCCTACCGGCTCCAGAACAAGGCTTTCCTGCACTTCGTTCGCACGGGGGAATTCCCTGCCGGCGCGTCGGACGCCTGGGACGGCTATTGCGCGGCGCTCGTTGCCGAAGCCGGCGTCGAGGCTCTTCAGAAGGGCGAGCGTATCACCATTGCAGGGGCGGAAAAGCCGTCCCTGTACAACCGATAAGAGGATAAGGCCATGAAACTAGGGTTCGTTTCCGATAGTCTCGGCGGCATGACGTTCGACGCGCTTCTCGACAATGCCGCCCGCCTTGGCGTTTCCGGCGTCGAGGTCAATACGGGCGGCTGGTCGACCGCCCCGCATTTCGATTTGAAAACGATGAAGGCGAGTGCGCAAGCGCGCCGCGCCTTCGCCAAGGCGTTCGAGAGCCGCGGCCTTCAGGTGATTTCACTCAATGCCAACGGCAACCCGCTCCATCCAACCCAGCCGGAACAGGGCGACTGCCTGAGGGACACGATCCGCATTGCCGGCGAGATGGGCATCAAGACCGTCTGCGCCATGTCCGGCCTGCCGGCAGGCCGAGAGGGCGACCTGACGCCGAACTGGGTCGTCTCTTCCTGGCCGCCGGAAACGCAGGAGATCCTGCGCTACCAGTGGGAGGAAAAGCTCCTCCCCTTCTGGACGGAGATCGCCGCTCTTTCGAAAGACTGCGGTGTGGAGCGCATCGCGCTCGAGCTTCACGGCAATCAGTGCGTCTACAATGTTCCGTCGCTTCTCAAGCTCAGGACGGCAGTCGGTCCCGTCATTGGGGCCAATCTCGATCCGTCGCATCTGTTCTGGATGGGAGCCGACCCACTCGGCGCAGCCGAGGCGCTCGGGGAAGCGATCTACCACGTCCATGCCAAGGATACGCTGCTCAACCCTCCGGTGCAGGCAACGACGTCGCTTTTGGAAAACGGCTCGCTCATGAACATTCCCGCCCGGAGCTGGTCCTATATCACGCTCGGATTTGGCCATGGCGAGGAATGGTGGCGGCAATTCTGCTATCGCCTAAAGATGGCGGGCTATGATGACTGGCTTTCGGTCGAGCACGAAGACGTTCTGCTCAACAGCCTCGAGGGGCTGGAGAAATCCATCGCCCTGCTCAAGGGTGTGATGCCCGTTGCCGAAAGTGATTACAGACCACAGGCGATCTGATCCCTGGTTGGCGAATGGACGCCGTGGCGACCGAAAGTCGCCCGTGGGCACTGATAGCATGTGTCGCCATGGCTTTCGCATCGGAGCAATTGTGAGAGGAAACCATGCAATGCGCTCGGAGAAGGCCACCTGTCCGCCAAAGTCGCTCTTCGAGTTGAAATGCTTGATAGCCAAGCGACGTATCGTTCTCCCGGAGCGTTTGGAATGCGTTGTCAGAGAGGTCCTGAGAGAGCCCGAGATCGTTGCCTTCGGAAGTGCTGCTACGATCGCGCGCAAATGCCAAGTCTCCGAAACGACCGTCCTGAGATTGCCCGGATATTTCGGCCTCAAGACATTCGCGGATCTGAGGCGCCTTTTTCAAGACCACTTGCGCGAGGTTGCATCGAAGACATAAGGCTCTCCGGTAATTGACCGCCAGCGTAGCGCATCGGCCCGAAAATCGTATCCAACTTTCCAATAAGACGCGTGGCGCTGTAAAGCGTGTCGCGTTCAAACGTATTCGTCGCATGTCGTCGCGATCTGCTCTACCCCTCCTGCCCATCCTCCGGCGTCAGGTCCTGTTCGGCCTCGGGCACCTTCTGGTGCGTGAAGCCCTTGAGGCCGACCGCCGTTTCCTCCGCGTCCCTCTCGATTTCGATCTGGCTTTCGAGATAGTGCACCACCAGCTTCGCGACCGAGATCAGCGCGTGCAGGTGGATGCGCTCGTAGCCGTGCGAAGCGTCGACGCCGAAGGCGAGGAGGGCTGTGCGCACGTCGTGGCCGGCCTCGACGGCGGACGCGGCATCGGAGCGGTAGTAGCGGAAGACGTCCTTCTGGACGCGAATGCCGTTCGCGCCGCAAAGTTCGAACAGCTTCTTGCACAAATGGTAGTCGAACGGGCCGGTTTGGTCGGCCATGACGAGCGTGACGCCGAATTCCGAGGAGTTCTGGCCCGGCGCCGTGGTGCCGTTGTCGATGGCAACGAGCGAAGCGATATCGGGCGTGACCACGGCCGAGGCGCCGACGCCGACTTCCTCGCCGATGGTGAAGAGCCAATAGGTGTCGACCGGCGTCTCGACCTTTTCCCGGTTCATCGCTTCCAGCGCCGCCAGCATCACCGCGACCCCCGCCTTGTCGTCGAGGTGCCGAGAGACGATGAAGCCGTTTTCCAGGAATTCCGGCGCGGGATCGATTGCGATGATATCGCCGACGTCGATGCCAAGCTGGGTGAGGTCGTGTTGACTGCGCGCAAGCGCGTCGACGCGCAGTTCCACATGGCGCCAGCCGCTCGGCTGGGTGTCGACCTCTTCGTTGAAGGTGTGGCCGGAGGCCTTCAGCGGCAGGATCGAACCGCGATAGGTGCCTTTGGCGGAAAAGATCGAGGCCCGGGCGCCCTCGGCAAAGCGTGCCGACCAGTGGCCGATCGGCACCAGTTCGAGCCGTCCGTTCGGCTTGAGAAGCTTGACCTGCGCGCCGAGCGTGTCGAGATGCGAGACGATGCCGCGCGCCGGCCGCCTTGCCGCGCCGGGGCGGCGGGCGCGAATGGCGCCGCGCCGTGTCAGCACCACTTCCAATCCCAACCGCTCGAGTTCGCGGGCCGTGTGGCGAACCGCCTCGTCGGTAAAACCGGTGGGACTCGCAATCGCCAGCAGCGCCTTCAGGCGAGCGACCAGGTAGTGAGGGTCGATCGATATGGCCGAACTCATGCCGCCTTTGTCGCAAGATGCGGCGGAAGCGTCAACCGGCCGCGCCGCCCGGCCGCCGAAAAGCGTGGGCGAAGCCACGCAAGTCTCGAGTCTCCGCGGATCACGTCGCAAACGATCGACGACGATTTCTGCGCGTAGCGTCCACGCAGATCTCCTTTTGCGTGCAGGTTTTTCTTGCGGTGCAGCAATTCTCTGATAGGATGTGCTGGAAACGGTTTGCGCCCCATGGATGTATTTTGGATCTGCTGCGCTCACTGCGCGGAGATTCGCGATCACGACGACGGCCGGGTACTGCGTTGACGGTCGGCAGCCTGCTTCCGGGCACGGAATGGCCCGGGTCGTCGCGTTGAGGGGACCGGTCGAAATGATCCTGTGGAGATTTTGTAGCACCCGAATTCGAAGCTGTGCTGCTTTAGAGGAGAGAGACCCATGGCAGAAAGCCTGTTCGTCGGCGGTCCGGGCCGGGACGTCTTCTACGACGATGATGCGTCGAACACATTCGATGGCGGCGGGGGAGCGGATACGGTCAGCTATACTCGCTCCTCGGGCGGGGTCATCGCCGATCTTCAATCCGGGCATGCTTACAAATTGCTCTCGATATTGCCCTTCGGCGATTCCATCACCTACGGCGTGATCGGCAGCACGACCGATACCGAAAGCGGCGGATACCGCAAGTTCATGCTGGATCACCTCGGTGCCCTCAATGTCCATGTCGATTTCGTCGGGTCGCTCGCAAACGGCCCCGCCGATATGGAGGACCGCGACCATGAGGGGCATCGCGGCTGGACGCTCAATCAGTTGAATGGCATCGATGAAAGCGTCCTGGCCACGACCGCTCCTGACGCCGTGCTTTTGATCGCAGGCACCAATGACAGCAGGACCGACAGCGTGCAGACGATGATCGAGGACCTGCGCGACCTTCTGCTCAGCATGACAACCGCGGATCCCGACGTGACGGTCTTCGTCGGTTCTGTCCCGCCCGTGCGGGTCGGCCAGCAGTCGCAGGCGCGGGCCGACAAGGTCGACGCCTATAACGACGCAATGCCCGCGCTCATCGAAGAATTGGCTGCGCAGGGGCTGGACGTGGTCTTCGTCGACATGCGTGGCCTGACACAAGACGACATAACGGCGCCTCCGCTCGACAGCGGCTTGCATCCGACGGCCGAAGGCTACGAGAAAATCGCCGCCTACTGGCTGCAGGCGCTGGAGGAGCATTTCGGCCTGGACGGAGGGGGCATCGGCAGCGACCGCGACACGTTCATCAGTATCGAAAACCTGATCGGCTCGGGGTTTGACGATCGGCTGGCCGGAACTGATGGGGCCAACACCCTGGAAGGCCGCGAAGGGAACGACGTCCTCGAGGGACGCGGTGGCGCCGACGTGCTGATCGGCGGGACCGGCGCTGACGTGATGATCGGCGGCGCGGGCAACGACGTCTACTACGTCGACAATTCCGGCGACAGCACGATCGAGGAGGCTGGCGGCGGCGTGGACGAGGTTCACGCCTATGTCGATTGGACGCTCGCCGAGCATGTCGAGAACCTGTTCCTGCGATCGGCGGTCGGTCTGGTCGGCATCGGCAATGCCGCAGCCAATACGATCATCGGCAACAGCGGGGCGAACAGGATCGAAGGGCGCGATGGAGATGACAATCTCGATGGTCGCGGCGGCGCGGACCGCATCATCGGCGGCGCTGGCAACGACACCCTGACGGGTGGCACCGGCAACGACACTTTCGTCTTTGCAATCGGCGATGGCCAGGACGTCATTACCGATTTCAACTCCTCCGGCTACGATATCCTGGAGGTCTCCGGTTATCAAAGCTACAGCGAACTCCGCCAGATCGGTGCCGACACGCTGGTCGTCTTCTCCGCGACCGATACTGTGCTCTTGAAAGGGGTCGACAGCGCGTCGCTGAGCGCTCAGGACTTCGTCTGGGCGGATGCGCCCGATGCCTACGAGCCGCCGCCCGGTTCGATCGTCGGGGATGCGGGCGACAATAGGCTTGTGGGCGCCGGCGGTGCCGACCAGATCTACGGGTTGGGCGGAAACGACGTGCTCGATGGAAGGGCCGGCGCCGACAGGCTCGTCGGCGGTATCGGCAATGATGTCTACTATGTCGACGACATCGGCGACGAAACCCTTGAGGAGCCGGGCGGCGGGATTGACCAAACGCACGCCTATGTGAACTGGACGCTGGCGGACAATGTCGAAACGCTGTACCTCCGCTCGGCCGCCAGTCTGAATGGCCGGGGCAATGCGCTCGCAAATACCATGACCGGCAACAGCGGCGCCAACAGGCTCGAAGGGCTCGCCGGCGACGACGTGCTTGATGGGCGTGGCGGCAATGACAGGCTCATCGGCGGCACCGGCGACGACAGTCTGACGGGCGGCACGGGCAATGACGTCTTCGTCTTCGCCGCTGGCGACGGCCGCGACACGATTACCGACTTCAACCTGTCGGGGGACGATCTCATGGAGATTTCCGGCTACCTCGGCTATCAGGAACTGCGCCAGATCGATGGCGATACGCTTGTCGTGCTCTCAGACAGCGATACGCTCCTGTTGAAAGGCACGTCTGTCGCGAGCCTGTCTACAAGCGATTTCTTCTTTGCGTAGATGAGGGCAATCCCACAAACAATTGAGGGTTGTTAATCCTTCTGGGTTACGCACAATGCCCCTGGTCTGAAAATGCCGATCGGTCGTTTCGGCCGTTCGGGCACCGGAGGCTAGCAATGCGCCAAACTTGGCTCGACGTCGCCAAGGGCGTCGGCATCGTTCTCGTCGTCCTGGCCCACGTCCTTACCCACAGCAAATGGCAATCGGCACCGTGGGTCTATTTCGCGATCTCGCTGTTTTTCATGCCGTTCTTCTTCGTGATCTCCGGCTATCTCTTCACCGTATCCGATCGTCAGGTCCTGCTGGCGAAGCGGATACGTGGTCTCCTGATCCCGTATGCGGCATTTCTTGGCCTCATCATTGTGGGCATGCTAGTGGCCGACGTTCTTCACGGCGAGACGCCGGCGCCCTGGCAGGTTAGGCATCTGATGACGGACGCCGTTCTAGGCGGCCGATACCTGACCCGGGAACTCGGTGTCTTCTGGTTCGTCACCTGCCTTTTTGCGACCCAGATTCTCTACAATGAGGTCGCGCTTCATACCAAAGGACCGACCGATCCAGTCATGCTGATCTTCGTGGCAGGCTCTGTCGTCCTTGCTTATGTCATCCAGGCCTTCTGGCCGGATATCCGCTCGCCTCTTGCCCTCAGTCATGTGCCGCTCGCCATCGGCGCCTTCTGGTTCGGGCACCTGCTGCGCGAAGGAAAGCTGGACACCATTGCGATTACCTTGGCTGCTTTTGCCGTTTTCGGTGTCTCCGTTGCCGCGGCCTCGGCGGGAATCGACTTCGCCTTCAGCATGAAGAACATCAAATTTGGACCGCCCATCCTGGGCCTGCTGCTTGCGCTTGCCATCTCCGCGGCCATGCTCGGCTTCATTCGCCTTTTCTTTCATGGCGCCGCCGACGTGCTGGCGCCGGTTGCCGAGCTTGGCAAGGCTTCGCTGGTCATCATGTTCGCTCACCAATTCGTCCATTTCACTCTGCGCGAATCGGGGCTGACCTCGGATATTCCGCTGATTGTTCTTTCGATCGGGCTGCCCTATCTCCTCTATCGGCTGCTGAAGTCGTCGGCTGTTCTGTCTCCGTGGTTCCTGGGGCAGGGATCGCTGTCGTTCAGTATCGACCGGATGCGGCGGACGCTCGCCAGCCGCGCGAGATGAGATTGGCGCCGACGAGGGCCGCTTAGGGACAATGCTCGCAACCCTGGGGTGGATTTCTCTTGATCTTCTCCCCGTTTTAAGAGAGATTGTGCAGTGCACAAGGTCGGCAGCGGGCGCTTGGCTGCCGGCGCCTCCGATGGTATCAGATGCCTCGAACCCAGCAGGGGGATGAACCGGAATGTTTCGCGACATGCCTGTTTACAAGAAACTGATCGCGCTCGGTGCTGTCGTCGTCGCCTTGGTCGGCGTTTTCGATGCGCTTGCCAATCTGCCCGTCGTCTCCGGCTGTTCGTTCTATGGCAATTGCGATTTGGCCGACGCCTCGACGCCGCCGACGGACCTCGGCAACGATCCGGTGGCGCAATGAGCAGGTCCGAAAAAGGGGCACTCATCGTTTATGACGGCGATTGCGTGTTCTGTCAGAACTATGTCCGTTTCATGCGACTGCGTGACGCCGTGGGCCCGGTCGAACTGCTCGATGCCCGCTCGGGTGATCCGCGCGTCGCCGCCTTTCAACGTGCGGGCTATGATCTGAACGAAGGCATGCTCTTCGTCTTCGACGATCGCGTCTATCACGGAGACGAGGCCGTCAATCTGTTGGCAATTCTCAGTTCGCCATCTTCGCTGTTCGGCTGGCTCAATCGTGCGATCCTTTCGAGCCGGCTGGCCGCGCGGCTGATCTACCCCGCGCTCAAGCTCGGGCGCCGCATCACGCTACGCCTGCGCGGCCGTCCGCTCATCCCGGCCGATCTCGACCACTCGCCCGAACGGGGCTGGTGACCCGAGACGGTCTTCGGGCGCATGCGTCGGAGTCATGGCAGCACTTCGCCGGGATAAACGCCCCAAATGTCCTGCTGCCTGACATAGCCGCTCCGCCGTCCTTTCCAGACACACGGCACTGGCGCATCGGCCCGGAAATCGTACGCGATTTTCGGAAGCTCAATGCGCAGATTCAAAGAGCTGCAGCGACCTTTGCGCGTCTGAAAAGACGCGCGGCGCTGTAGGTGCCACTGCAGGACCGCAGGCAAACGACAAGCCCCGTCCCCAGTCGAGCCGCGACGGGCGCAATAGACGAAGCATGATCGCGCATGGGAACGTAGCCCTCTTTCCAAGGAGCGATCGCACCGGTCCGACGACCCGACAGAAGTCCGTGATACATCCACCCGACCGTGCCGTCCTGATCTCTTACTTTTCGCCAATTGCCATATTCGGCAAGGATCTCCAGCGGTAAACCGGGCGAAAGGTACAGCCATTTCACCGTGTATTCCGTTCCGGGCCCGACGCGCATGTTTGCGCGCTCGGCGCCGAGCGAGACGTAGCGCGGGATGGGCAGGCCCGTTACGCGGCCGTTGATGGGAGCGGCACCGGCAGGTACGGCGGAAATGGCCGCAAGGAATAGACAAAAAAGTGCTCTGAACAAGGCTCTCACTAGGTGTCAGGCAATGGGCATGTCCCCGAGCGGGACGAGGAGAAGGCGTCCGATTGGATCGGATCCGGGCGTCACTTCAAAAACAGGGATGATGACGTGATGTCAATGCTTCACAAGCCAGAGGCTGTTATCGGCCCTGGGGTGCCGTGGTGGATCGTGTAGCGGGCATATCTTGACGATTCCAGTCCTTTCGGCAAATCTGCCTGCACCGGAGTCTGGTCCAGGCAGACGCGTGTCGCGGCAAGAGACCGTCCGTCGGGCGACGAGCCTCAATGCGTGCAAGCTTTCGGTCGCGAGAAGTCCACCAGCTTGAAAATCAGCAGCTTGCGCTCGATGAGGTTCGGCATTTCGTCGGCGAGGCTCGCTGCCGTCGCCCGCGTGACGGTCACGCCGTCCCTTTCGTAGGTCACCCAGGCATCCGGCTTCCAGCGGAGCCACAGCTTCAGGTCATGCAGAATGTGATAGTAGCCGGCCTGCGACTGGTGTACCCAAAGTTCCCTCGAGGAATCGACGACCTTCACGACCTCGTTCTGGTAGTTGAAGAGATAGGGCGGCTCGGTGAAGAGCAGGTGGTTGGTCCGGCCGGCCTCCGTGTGCAGGTTGCTGAACATGTTGATCGAGCTTTCCGTCTTCAGCCCAACATAGGGTGAAAGGCAGGAAAGAAAGAACAGGCCGGGCACCACATACACCCAGGCAGGCGCCCGCGGCGCGGCGACATTCTCGCAAGGCAGGTTTTCGAGCGCCACGTAGGTGAGCACGACCATGGCCGCGCCGCCCGCGACGGCCCAGACGAGGATCCAGACGGAATGGACGACCATGTCGAAGGAGCGCTCCGGGAAGACAAGCACCAGGAGCATGACGATGGCGACGGTAACGAGCGTGAGAGCCAGGCCTGGGAAGAGGATACCGATCCGTCCGAAATTCTCGCGCAACTGGTTGGCCACGCTCAGCGAAATGCCATAGAGCATCTGGCTCGCGGGCTTCGGGATGCTCAGCACGTAGAGTGCGAAGACGAGGCTGGAAAAGTCCATATACCAGGAATAGGCGGATATCGGGATGATATAGTGGAAGACCAGCGCCAGTATGAAACCCACGGCGAAATAGCGCTTCCAGTAAAGCGATACGATGGCGATCCCCTCGATGATGAAGGTCGCGTAAATCGCCAGATACCGGCCGAACAGATTGTCCTCGAGACCGAAGGGCCGGGCGAGCGGCACATAGAGCCCGACTGCGCAACTGACGGTGGGATCGAGAAAATCCGTGTTGATCTTGTGGAAGATGCCGTAGAAATACATGATCGCGAGCAGGGCGCGCGCAACGACGCGCACCTGATCGTAGAGGGCCACACGATCGATCGGGCCACGGCCGGACCTCAGGTAGAGCACGGCCGCGCTGAGCAGGATCGCCCCGTCCATGACGGCGGTAATCGTCTTGTTGTTGGAGGCGACCGGCAGGCGGACGGCGTAGAGCGCCACCGACACACCGGCAAGTGCCAGGAAAACCCAGGTGCGCCGCGGGTATAGAAAGAGCAAAAGGCTGAATAGAATGATCGCCCAACCGAGCGCCATATAGACTGCGCCCTTGTAGCCAATCAGGCCGTAGGTATCGCCGGCGATGCTGAAGATTGCCGCCATGGCCCAGAAAGGCGTGAATGCGGTCAGACCGTCGTAGCTGTAGGCCAGTTCCCTGATCTTGGTGGCCTTCCCGCGGCCCATGTTCCAGAAAGGTATCGCATTTGCCGTCATCATGAATCCACTCCAAGTGACCGGTAGTTGTCCGGACGGGGAACGCTGCCAAGCTTGGCAATCCATCTGAAGTGCGTGCAGCCACGTGCTGCGTCGCGACGATGTCACATCCATGCGGCGCCGCGGCCGCAATATTGGGAGAATGCCCCGCTTACGTCTCCTCGCTCTTCATACTCGATTGCCTTGCCACTGACGGCGGACCTTGCCGGGAGACTGTGCACCCGATATTCCGTCATCAAGTTGGAAGTCACTTTAGCGAGCAACTCCAAATTGTAAACTGCTTATCTGGTACAGCAGAGTCGTGTGTCGTTTCCTATGGCCAATGCGGGCACAGCGATGCGCATGGGATGACCTACCGCAGAGTTCTGAAGAGCCGCTGCACACGTTACGATAGCACGACCTATGGTTTGGTTGCGGAGAATCTACTACACCCGATGCTGTGTTGCAATATTCATTGTGCGGCGCACCACAGTTTATAGTTTCTGTTGCGCCGCAAAAGATATCTCGATATTGCAAGTGCTCATGGAAACCGGGATTTGAGGGTAGGGACTTGGACGCCAGCCCATTCGACCCGCCCGAGGGTTCGCTCCGCAAGTCCGTTGGCCGCGGCGCCATCGCGACCGGCCTCGCCCAAGCCGTCAAGGTTACGACCCAAATCCTTTCGGTGATCGTTCTTTCCCGCCTGCTTGCGCCTGAGGATTTCGGCATCGTCGCCATGTGCGCGCCGGTGCTCGCCTTCATTGCGCTCTTTCAGGATTTCGGCCTGACGCAGGCGACCGTGCAGAAGCATGCTATCACGCATGAGGAGGTGAACTACCTCTTCTGGGTCAATGTCGCCGTCAGCACGGCGCTCGCCTGCCTGATGGTCGGTGTGGCGCCGTTGATCGCCAGCTTCTATGGCGAGCCGCGGGTCGGCCCTCTGATTGCCGCCATGGCCGCGCAGATCGTCGCTTACGGCCTGGGCGCCCAGCACCTCGCCCTCCTCAACCGCCGCATGGCCTTCGGTCGCCTCGCACTGATTGAAGTGGCAAGCGCTGTCGCTGGCCTTCTTGCCGCGGTCGCCTGGACGCTGGTCGACCGGTCCTATTGGGCGCTTTACGCAGGCACACTCACGAGTGCCATCCTGCCGAGCCTCTGCTATTGGGCGAATTCGCATTGGCGCCCGGCCTTTCCGCGAAAGGTGCAGGGAATCGGCGCACTGCTCAATTTCGGCGCCGGAATTACCGGGTTCAACTTCGCGAACTTCTTTGCTCGAAACCTCGACAACATCCTGATCGGGCGCTACTGGGGCAATACGGAGCTCGGCCTCTACGACCGGGCCTACAAGCTTCTCCTGTTCCCCCTGAGCCAAATCGCCAACCCGCTCTCGAAAGTGATGGTGCCGGCGCTCTCACGTCTTGCCGGCGAGCCCCATCGCTACCGTAGCGCCTATTTGCGCGTGATCCCCTTGATGCTGGTCGTTGCGCTGCCGGGGGTGGCGACCGCCGTGGCGACTGCCGATGTGCTCATTCCTTTCGTGCTCGGCGAACAATGGCGTGAGAGCGCCGATATCTTCCAGGCGCTCGGATTCGCCGGCCTGCTGCAGCCACTCAACAATCCGGCTGGCTGGCTGTTCATCAGCCAGGGTCGCTCCGGCGACTTCATGCGCTGGGGCATCGTCACCGCCGTAAGCTCCGCCATGGCTTTCATCATCGGCCTTCCTTACGGCGCGCTCGGAATTGCGGTTGCCTATGCCGCGAGCGAATATCTGCGGACGCCCGCCCTCTGGCTCTATATCGGTCGAAAAGGCCCGTTGACCGCCGGCGATATGCTCCGCGCTGCCGGCCCTTTCGTGCTTGGGGCGCACGTCGCGCTCGCGCTCCTATGGCTGGTGCGGCCGCATCTCCCAGATCAGACGATCGTCGCCATCGCGGGCGCGGCAATTCTTTCCTATGCCGTGACGGTTGCCGTCGCGCTCCTCTTCCCCTTCGGCCGTCGCTCGCTGCGCGAGGCGCTCGACCTGCTGCCGAAGAGACGAGGCGGGCAAGACTGACAGTCAATCGACCTCTGTTTGAGATAAGTACGGAGGCATGCGGCAGTCCAAAGATCGCTGCGAGCCCCCGCGGCCGAGTACCGGAATTTCCGTTCAGGCCGGCTTTCTGACTTTGTTCTTCAATGCCTCGTAGCCTCTTTCCCCGAGCATGGCGCGCGCCGCTGCCTTTAGCAGCGCGTGCCTTCCCTCTGACGTCTTCGCCTGGTTCAGCCGCTCCCGCACCAGGGCTGATGTCGGTGTGATGATCTCGTGTGTCTCGACGCACAGGACCGGCTTGCCCGAGAGTTTCGCGATATTGACGGCTTGGCCATGTTCGCTTTCGATGAACAGGACGGCATTCGAGCGCCGGTAGACCTCTGCCTTGAAGCGGCCGTGGGCGGCGAGGCGCTGGCGCTCTTCCTTGCTCGGCAGGTCGAGCATCACGAGTTCGTCGTACTCGATGCCCCGCTTCGCCAGCCAGCGCTCCGTCTCGGCACGATATTTCTCCAGCCGGCTGGTCACCAGAGAGGCGATCTTGCGCGTCGGCACGTAGAGCGGGTGTGCTTCCGCGAGAAAGCGAAGATAGGCGGGGCCGTCATCATTATCGTCGTTGGTGGGATCGAGGCACAGCACGCCATCGATATCGACGCAGCTTTGCCCGAGGAACTTGTGGTGCATGAAGTTCCATTGAAACAATCGCGGCTGCTGCACAACCTCGAAGACGAAGTCGGTCTCCTCGTAGCGCTCATAGCTGCCGTAAACGGCGGCGAAGATCAGTCGGTCGCGCGGAATGCCCGCGGCTGCAGCCTTTACCCTTGCCTCTCTCATGGCACTGCCGCCATTGATGCTGTCGTCGAGAATGAGGATCCTGCGCATCTCGGCCATGCTGCGTCCGAGCGCGGCGGAGCGCTTGGTGATCCCGCTCGAGAAAATCTTGCCGGCGACGAAGCTGTCGAGATCCGTCATCTGAATGTTCGCCGTCAGGCTCAGCAGGTTGGCGGCCAACATGCCGCTGCGCGGGATGCCGACAACAAGATCGATATCGCCGGGCAGGCGATGCAGGTTTCTGGCAATCGTGGCATTCATGTCGGCGATCGATCGATACTGCATCTCGTTGCACCTCTGAGTGGTAGTTGCGGCCACGCTAAGCCGATTCGAAATTTGCAAACGGATTTACGCAGTGCTGGCTCCCGGTATAGGTGATGGGATCGTCCGGCCCGCGCCGCCAGGCATAGTCGGTCAGAAGATGGAAATCGGCGAGCGCCAGCCGCTCGAACCGCTCCAGTCGGTGCGCGGGATCGTCGGGCAGGAGCGGGCGCGCCACGTCTCCCATGTGGAGCCTTTCGATAAGCGTCGCCGCGTCGGCGAGTTTCTCCGTTGGGAAATCCCACGGGTTGCGCCTGCGGAAATCTAACATGAAAGCGCGCAGGTGGTCGTCCGTGATATTGAGTTTGCCAAGATATCGCTCGAGCGTCGCACGCACGATGTCCAGGTCTGAAAAGGATCGGACGGCGGCATAGCCAAGGCCGGTCGATGCGAGCCCGCCAGCCGCAAGCGCGAGCACGGTGCGCCTCGAAACTACCCTCATTCTTCCCTCCTTCACGCTATGCGACTGGCGGCTCTCAGCGAGAGTGCCGCAGCCGTCAGGCTCGGGTTGGCGCAGGAGCAACTGGGAAAGGTGCTCGTGCCGACGATGACCAGGTTGCGGAATTCATGATGGATCAGGTCCCGATCGACGACTGAGTCGCTTCGATCCTTCCCCATGCGAAGCGTGCCCTGTACATGCGATTCGGTGCCGCGAATGCCGCGATCTGTGATCTTCTCCACCGGCAGCGGCGCGAGCAGTTCAGGCAGCTTTTCCAGCGCCCGCGCCATGCCCGCGACCGCGTAATCGGCCGGCCCCTTGTAGTTGATGAAGGCGTTTTCGTTCTCATCGAGGCTGACGAAGTTCTCCGCTTCCAACAAGTCTTCGGTGACGATCACAAGCGGCAGGATTTGGCGCAGCCGTCCCCTTTCGGCGCGCAGCCCATGCTGCCAGCGGTTTTCGAAATAGACGAGCGCGGCAGCCTGTTTCGACCGGTGCTCTCCGTCATAGAGGCCGAAATTCAGCCCCGTGGTGATCGTACTGCCATCGAAATTATCGACGCCGTCGAGATAGGCTTCGACGTTGCGGCCGTAGGATTCGTGAAGGCCGCGCCCGACGAATTCACCGCCGACCCCGGACCTGAGCATGATCGCGGCGCTCTGGATTCCATTCGCGCCTAGGACGATGAGATCGCCGGTGACCACATGCTCCCTGCCGCCGTGGCGGAACGTCACTGCCCGAATGGAACCGGCGGCATGATCCAGCCGGCGCACTTCCGAGCCGAGACACACCGATATATCTGGGTGCTCGAACACATGCATCAGGCCGTTGTTCGCGGTGAATTTCGCGTCCGCCGGGCAAAGCCAGCACCGAAGCGAAGCGCAGCAGGCCGATCGCGTCTCCGTCGCGACACGCGCACGCGCCGTCGGCATGGCGAAATGCTGGTCCGGCCGAGCCGCCTTCATCAGGCGATCCGGCGTCGACATGCGATGCGGTGGCTGCGGGAAGGGCTGTGATCGCGGCATGATCGCCGCCATGTCGGGATCGCCCGATATGGCCATGACCGTTTCGGCCTCACAATAGAACGGCTCGAGTTCGTCGTAGCCGATCGGCCAATCATGGCCGACCCCATAAAGGCTCTTCAGCCGAAAATCGTTCGGATGCAGCCGGGGCGTCTGCGCGAACCAACAGTTTGTTCCGCCGCCAAGTCCGATCGTATAATTCCACGGCTTGGTCGCGTTGCTGCTGTAGGTCTGCTCGTCTTTGAGATCGGTATTGGTCCCATGTTCGAGCTGCCAGGCATGAGAATTGTGGCGCCCCCATTCAAGGAGAAGAATGCGCGCTTTGCGATGTTGGAGAAAGCCGTGCAGGAAAAAGGCCGAGCCAAAGCCGGAGCCGATCACCACAACGTCGAAATGCTCTCTGGCGATCTTATCTGGGCGGATGTCCAGGACCATTGACTAGCCTTCTCTCACGAAAACGGGACGGACGCACTCGGTCGCTGGGATCAATCCAGCTTCAGCCATGTGGGCAAGCTCGGGAGTGGGCTTGCATGTTGCTTCACATCCGCGGCGATCTCAGCTTCCCCGCGTCAGGCAGGCTGCCGTGACCGACTTGGCAATGATGCGCAAGTCGTTGAAAAACGACCAGTTCTCAACGTAACGCCGGGCGAGGGTCGGCCGATGTGTGTGGGCGCTCTCAACGCTCCTGCCGGCACGCCATGGTCCGGTCATTCCCGGGCGCAACGCAAGGTAGAATTCCCCGGCGCTCCCGAGGAGCTCGGGTGCCCCCGGCGCAACCGGGCGTGGCCCGACGAAGCTCATGTCCCCCCGCAGGACATTGAGGAACTGCGGCAATTCGACCAGGCCGAGCTTTGTAAGCACTGCACCGATCGGCGTGAGGTGCTGATCGTGCTCGGACTGCTCAGCCGGACGCCGTGAAGGGAGCGACTGCAGGCTCGTCAGTCTGCCTTCGCCCTCGGCCGTCGTGCGGAACGTCAGGCAGGTGAAGATTGAGCCGCCGCGCCCAACCCGAACATGTCTTTGAAACGCGGGCCCACCGTCGGAGAACGCGACGAGGCATGCAAGCAGAACCAGCAAGGGGCCCAGGAGGACAAGTCCCAGGGAAGCGGCGCCGATGTCGAACCCACGCTTCGCAAGTCCGCCAACGGGGCGCTTTGTTCTCACGGCGCGTTGAAAATTCCGGCTGCTTGACCAGACAAAGTCCTTCATGGCACAACCTCAGGAGGCAATGAGTCGGAGCGTGCACCTTAACAAAATACTGCCGCATTGCAACATACGAGTGAAGGTTTTTGCAATTACACGGAGTCGCCTGCGCCAGCCAATCGTTAGAAATGCCATGCCGGCTTAGTTGTTCCCTGAGGAGATGATCAATGCAGATGTTCGCAATGTGTGGCGGCCTGTGCACCTAGACCGGTTGGCCGATCTGCCGTTCCCGCAGTCATGACGACGGCACCAAAAGCCGCCGTCCCCAATTCCCCGATATGAGCGCCTGTCTTGCCAATGGCGCGGGCATGGGGGCATTGTGCGGATTAACCGAAAGACGTCAGCGAAACGCAAGAGCTATATATGAGCCGCCGGCCCGTCGACCCGCATCACTTCTGGCGCGATGAGGCGCTTCCATTTCTGGAGGCGCGCCAGATCGCCGACGGGCGCAATGCCTGCTACGGCTTGCATAGCCATCGAACCTTTTCGATCGGCGTGGTGACGGCCGGAAGGAGCAGCTACCGAAACGGACGCCTTCGCCGCGAGGTCAAGGCGGGCACGGTTGTACTCATGAATCCGGAAGAGGCGCATGCCTGCAATCCGCTCAAAGGATCTCCCTGGGCCTATCGCATGCTCTATGTGGATCCATCCTGGCTTCGCGATCAAAACGGGGATACGGAGTTTCGGCCCTACGTCCCGGCGGCGAGCGACGACCCTGATGTCTATCGCCGCCTCGACGGCCTGTTCGACGTGCTGTTCGACGAAAATGCCGAGGCACTTGCCAAGGACTGTGCGGCGACTGCCTTTTTTGCCGGGCTGCACGATCGCCTGGAGCGCATCGATGGCCGCGTTCTTGCGGCAAATCCCAACGTGTCGCGTGCCGCTGCCTTCATCAGCGACAATTGCACCCGCCGGCTGCGGCTGAAGGAGATCGCCGACGTCTCCGCGCTTTCGCCGAGCTACCTGGTCCGCGCCTTCAAAGCCCGCTATGGAATGACGCCGCACGCCTATCAGGTCAACCGCCGCATCCAGTTCGGTCAGAGCGAATTGCGCCGCGGCCGGCCGATCGTCGACGTGGCACTGTCGGCGGGCTTTGCCGATCAGCCGCATTTCCAGCGTGTTTTCAAACAGCATGTGGCGACGACGCCGCGCCGATATGCGCAGACGTAGCGCTCATCCAATCATCCTGCGAGGGCCAGATAGGCGGCGCTGAGCGCGAGCAACGCGGCCATAGCCCGATTGAACGCCCGCAAGCGCGGTGCATGATCGAGATGGTGGCGCAGGCGGGCGCCGGCGTAGGCCCAAGCGGCGATCGAGGCATAGCAGATCGCGAAATAAAGTGCGGCGAACAGCCAGATGCGCAGGGTGCCGCCGCCCGTTCCATAGGCGCCCATGCCGGCAATCGCCGCGATCCACGCCTTCGGGTTGAGCCATTGCTGGGTGAGGCCGGCCGCGACCGACGGCGGCCGCGCTGCAAGGCCCGCCGATACCCTCCCGTCGGAGGCCCACAGGTTCCATGACAGATACAGAAGGAAAGCCACGCCGGCGCCGCTGAGGAGACGGATTGCGCCCGGCCATCGCAGAAGCAATTCGGCGATGCCGAAACCGGCGAGGAGCAGGAGCGCGGTGAAGCCGGCCGTCGCGCCGGTGACGTGCCGCAGACTTGCGCGGAAACCGTGGCGCAGGCCGCTCGAGAGCGCAACGATATTGACGGGCCCTGGCGAAATCGAGGCGGCAAGGGCGAAGGAGGACATAGATAGTAAGAGCGCAAGGGACATGGGCGCACACCTATCGCAGCAGCGGCAGGTCGCCCGTCAGCGAGCGCACCAACGCAGCCGGCCCGTGAAGGCAGAGGCCGAGATAGCGCAGATCGTCCTGCCGCATACGGCCGATGCGGATCCCATAGGCCTGATAGTCCTTCGCCCGCTGTGCCACCTCCGTCACATCGACCAGGCCCAGACCAGCGGTCTCGTGCGGAGTGGCGCGCCCGCGCAGCGCCGCCAGGCCGTTGGCATCGGACATCAGGATCGGAATGACGATTTTCGTGATCCCCTCATGGCGAATCCCATCGGCGTCGTGGACCGCATGCCCCACGAGATCGGGCCGGTCGCGGCCGAGCGTCATCGCCAGAATGGCGGCGGTATTGGCGATCAGCCCGCGGGGCAGGCTCTGGTCGATCACGAAAGCGCAACGTGTCACGGATGGTCCTCAAGCATTGTTGTTGGGACCGCAGGGATAAAGATGAAGGGCCGGCACGGTATTGAAGGAAATTGCCCTTAAGGCTCCGGATTTTCCTTGGTCGCCGAGAGGCTCATGGTGGCGCGCAGCAGAAGTTTGTGGAGTGCAGTGATTTCCGAATGGCATCGACTGAGAGGTGTAGATGCGCCGTTTTGGCGAAGATCTACGATGAGGGAGGGCCAACGAATATACCGTTCGGGCGACGCGCATCGGCGCGCCGCCCGGGAAACTCTGCACTACTAATCGCGCGAATCCGCCTCCATGGCCGTATCGTTGATCTTGCTCTCCTTAAACTTGCCGTTGCTGCTTGGCTGCAGGTTGCCGAGCAGCGAAGAGATTGCATTTTCGCCTTCGAAGCCGGCTTCCTTCAGGAGTTGATCGAGGATCGGCTTGTTAGCCTGGTAGGCGAGGAGCTGGCCGGCCAAGCCGTCGCCCATGCCGATTCCATTGGCGGCACTGTCGCCTCCGCCGCCGCGGCCGAGCATGCCGCCGGTGTCGAAAATGCGAATATCGGAAATCTTCTCGATCGGCTTGACCGCCTCGGCGAGCGCCTGCGGGATGACGCGGATGCGCTCGCGCAGGATTTCGAACTCGATGATCGCGGAGCTGAGCTTGTTGCGCGCCTCGTTGAGCAGTGCCTCGCTCTCGGCCTCGGCCTTGCCCGTCTCGAGAATACCTTTCGCCTTGATGACGGCGGCTTCGGCTTCCGCGCTCGCCAGGGTCTTGATTGCATCGGCCTGGTCGATCGCCGCTTGCTTTTCGGCTTCGGCGCTGACGGTCACCGCCGTCGCTTCGGTTTCGGCGTCCTTGCGGGCGTCGATGACGGCGATCTGCCGCTCGCGTTCGGCGATCTCGACCGCTCGTGCCGTCTCAACTTTTTCCTCGGCGGCAATCGCCAGGGCTCTTGCGGTTTCGGCCTTCGCCTTGGCCTCGGATTCCTCCCGGCTTTTGGTGGCGACTGCGATCGCGCTCTCCTGTGCTACGATTTGCAGGTCGCGGCGCGCCTCGGTATCACGCTGCTGGACGGCGCGCGTGGCGTCGATATTGGCGCTCTCTCGCGCTTGCTTCGCCATTGCTTCCCGCTCGGCGATGGCCTGCTCGGTGGCGATGCGAGCCTCCTCTTCGGCGCGCTTGGCCGCCTGCTCCTGCTGTGCCGTTTCGGCGCGCGTCGCCGCGGACTTGTTGGCGATATCGCGCTCCTGGTTCAGCTCCGCTTCGCGTTTCGTCCGCTCGATTCCCAGCGTTTGCTGGCGCGCCTCAAGGTCCTTCTGGGCGATGGCCACTTCCGTGTCGCGGACGATCTCGTTGCGCTCCTTCTTGCGGCTCTCGGTGATCCGCGTCAGTGCGGCAAGGCCCTGAGCGTCGAAGAAGTTGTTGGCATTGAAGTGCTTGATGTCAGTCTGGTCGAGACGGGTGAGGGAGACGGACTCCAGTTCCAGGCCGTTGGATTGGAGGTCCGCGCCGACGGCTTCCTGAACAGCCTTGACGAAATCCATTCGCTGCTCCTGCAGCGCGTCGAGATTCATCGTCGCGGCAACGGATCGCAGGCCGTCGACAAATTTTGCTTCAATCAGCACGCGCAATTGTTCGGCGTCGTTGGTTCGGTCGCCAAGCGTCTGGGCCGCCAGCGCGATCGAGGAGGTATCCGGCTTCACGCGGACATAGAATTCGGCACCGATGTCTACGCGCATCCGATCCTTGGTGATCAGGGCGTCGCTCTCGCCGCGCCGCACCTCGAGGCGCAGGGTCTTGAGGTTGACGCGTGCGATCGAGTGGAAGATCGGCAGCACGATCGATCCGCCATCCAGTACCACCTTCTGCCCGCCGAGGCCGGTCCTGACATAAGCCTCGTCGCGGCTTGACCGGGTGTAGAGCGACGCGAGGACGAAGCCGATCCCGAAAATAAGAATGATGCCGATGCCGACCGGCAAAAGAAGATCGATGATCATGGTATCTCCATTGAAGAGGAAGGTGTCGAAGCGAGAATGTCGGAAGGGGCGCGAATGGCGATGAACACGTCCGAGATGCAATCGACGATGAGGACATCCGTGCCGATTGCGATCGGCGCTTCCTCCTTGGCCGCCTTCGCCCTGAGACTGTGCCAATTGCCGTGTCGGTCTTTGGCGCGGATGCGCCCCGGAAGCCCTTGGTCGAGCGGACCGACGGCCACTTCGCCGAGCACGCCGATGAATTCGGAGAGGTCGACGGCGTAGGATTCGTCGCGCGGGACGATGCGGGCGACCAAGTGGCTTGCGCTTCGCACTGCCGGCAGGGAGAGGATGAAGGCGGGCACTGCCGCCACCGGCGCCGGAAGCGGCGACCAGAGCGCCAGTGCGGCGCTCTGCAGCACGAAGCCGATCATCGCGAAGAAGCCGAGCAGCAGCATCAGGAGCACGAGGATCGGCACTCCGCCAAGATTGATCCAGGAGAGCAGGCCGGCAAGCGCGCTATGGTCGTCGAAGCCGGATTTGTCGATGACCTCACCCAGCGAAAAACCGAGCAGCAGGCAAAGGACCTCGATCGCCGTCAAGGCTGCCAGCATCACTGCGGCAATCGCGAACGGCGCGCATTCGGGGGCGAGAAGCAGTTCCATGGGCGTCAGTTTTCGCCAGACTTGAACCGGGCAAGTCGCGCTTCGATCGCCTGCTCGCGATGGAGCCGGTCGAGCTCGTCGAGCTCTGCGCTTGCAGCCATTCCGTTGGCCGGGACGCCCGTCACGCGCGATATGACGGCGGCGGCACGGTTCGCCTCGCCGACGGCCGAAGCACGGTTGCGTTGCGTCGACGCCTCTTCCGGATGCTGGACCATGCACCTTTTCAGGTCGGCAAGCCGTGCCTCTGCCTCACGGCGGGCCCCGAGCACCGCCTGGAGCGCCTGCTGCCCTTCGCCGAGGCGTTCTCTTGAATCGGCGAGCGCCTTGTCAAGAGCCGCGACTTGCGACTCCAGGTCGATCTGCCGACCCAGCCCGGCCTTGGCGAGATCGTCTCGTCCAGCGGCGATCGCCGTACGGATCTTCTCCTCGAGTTCGCGAAGGCTGGCGAGAATCTCCTCGCGCCGGCTTTCGATGCGGTATTCTTCGGCGCGCGAACGCCCAATATCGGCACGGGCCTCTTCGGCGGCGGCGTCGATCTCCCGGAGCGCCTGCTCGACGACGGGGATCTTGTTCGCTCCCTCGGCCTTATCGATCGCCGCGTTGGCAATCCCGGCGATCACGCGGCCCATTCGCGAAAGAATGCCTTCCTTCATGATCATGTTCTCCCTGGTTTCTTCCGAGTGCACGGTGACTTCCACCCGGATCTCGTAGTTGTCGTCTTCGGCCACGAGCTCGGCCGCGAAGACCTCCAGCGTGCCGGCCGCGTAGCCGAAGACGTCGAAGGATACGGCGACCCGGCCGCGGACCGTCGCGATGGTCACATCGGATGGCCCCTTGATCGCGAACAGCTTGTTGTCGAGTGGCAGCCGGGGAGGCCCGATCCGCTGTCCGCGATGGGCGGCAAAATCCCTGAGCCCGAGCGTCACCAGTCGCGCCGGAAGGCCAGTCTTCTCGCGGATCGCCTCGTAGGCCAGATCATGCAAGGTGACGAGATTCGCGCCACCCTTGCCTGCCATCAGCTCGCTCAGTATGGCGCACATTTCGGCATAGGCTGCGAACGTCTCCTCGAGCGCCCGCCTGGCTTCAACGTCCGGTGCCAGTCGGTAGCGCAATATTGATTTCTGTCCCGCTCGGCTCATGCGGAAAGTATAAAGTACCGTCTTGGTGCTTTCAAGAGAAAACAGCAACCATCACTTGTGGTTTCCTGAGGTGCACGTCAAGGGCCGCTGACCTAGGCCGTTTGAATGAATGCGCGCATGCCGTGCGGCAGTCCACAATGCGCACAATCATCCGTATTGCGCATCGAAGGTTTTGCAGGATTGCGAACGCAGCGCTTTATTAATCTCCACTCACATATGTCTAATGTGCTGCGCCCCGCCGACGTCGGAGGCCGGTGATGCGCAGGCATCTATCCGCCCGAATGAATTGTGCGGCCATTCCAATTCCGACCGGATGCATGAAACCTCCCGTCGCCGCTGCCGTCAGGAGAACCTGCGTGAAGTTGCGATCCCCCTCAGCGAAAGCGTCACTTGGCATAGGGCAGGATCCGTCGCGCGGCCGAGCGATATCGTCGCGGCGGATCGGGCAGGAGGATCGGAGCGGCGTTCCCGCATACGCGGAGGCGTCCCCAGGATCGGAGTACATCGCGATTGCCGATGACGTCGCCTTGCTCCTGGGCCTCGGCCATCGCGACGATGCCGTCGCACTGCTTGTCGGATTGCGGCGATCCTTGCGGGACGAGGGGGGTGCCAGCGTCACCGTCAGTCTTGCTGACGATGCCGGCAGAGAGATCGCGCTGGAATTTGTCCGATCTGCGCCGGGCGAGGCATCGCCATCCGCTCGAAATGGCGCTACCTCCGATCAATCCGGGCGCAGCCGGGGCGACGATCTCTTCGAATCCCTGCTCGAGGCCCTTCCCGTCCCGGTCTTTTACAAGAACCGCCAGGGGCGCCATATGGGCTGCAACCGGGCATTCGAGGAGTTCTTCGGCGATACGCGGGAGGAGATTGTCGGGAAGAGCATTTTTGATCTTCTCCCCGCCGACGTTGCGACCCAGCACTTTGCAAAGGATGAGGCTCTCTTCAACGAGGGCGGCACACAGCAATACGAAACGAAGGTCTCGATCTCGTGCGGCGGCCAGCGCGACGTTGTCATCAACAAGGCCGTCTTTACCGACGAGCAAGGTGAGCGGGCCGGATTGGTCGGCGCCATGCTGGACATCACCGAGCGCAAGCAGACGGAACAGAAGCTCAAGGAAGCGCTGGAATTCGCCGAAGGGGTGGTTGCCGCCATTCCCGACATTCTGTTCGAGGTGGACCGGGAAGGGCGTTACCTCCAGGTCTGGACGAAAAACCCGGAGCTGCTCGCCCAGCAAAGGGAGGCATTGCTCGGCAGGACGATCGGGGAAGTCCTGCCGCCGGACCAGACGGCCATCGCCATGGAGGCCATTCGCGAGGCGGATGAAGGCGGGGTCTCCTACGGCAGCTGTCTGCGAATATTGCTGCCCGGTGGAGAGGCGCGCTGGTTCGAGCATTCCGTGGCAAAGCGGCCCTCCACCGATCCATCCGCGAGCACCTTCCTCGTGCTGTCGCGCGATGTGACGGAGCGCAAGCGAGCAGAAGAGGCGGTCAACGAAGTGCGCACGCAGCTTCTTGGCGTGCTCCAGACCATTCCAGACATCGTGTGGTTAAAGAATATCGAGGGCGCCTATCTGTTGTGCAACTACGCGTTCGAACAATTATTCGGCTACGCGGAAGCCGACATTGTCGGGAAGACGGATCACGATCTGTTCGACGCCGAAAGGGCGCAATTCTTCCGCGAAACGGACCGAGCGACCGTCGATGCCGGCCGCATCGTCGTCGAGGAGGAGTGGGCCACGCACAAGGATACCGGCGAGCGCATCCGTCTCGAAACGCGAAAGGTCCCGGTGCTCGGCCCCAACGGGCAGCCAACGGCGATCCTTGGGGTCGCGCGCGACATTACGGAGTTGAACGCTTCGCGCCAGAAGATCCACCAGATGGCGTTCTACGATCCACTCACAGGCTTGCCGAACCGGGCGCTCTTTAACGACCGCCTCCGCCAGATGATCGCCAATGCCTCGTCGAATGACAAGCAGGCGGGCGTGATGCTGATCGATATCGATCATTTCAAGGCGGTCAACGACACGATGGGGCATCCTGTCGGCGACGAACTGCTCTGCCAGGCGGCCCAACGGCTCACGGCGAGCGCGCGCGACCACGATACGGTCGCACGACTCGGCGGGGACGAATTCGCGATCCTGCTGCCGGAAGTCCGACAGGAAGAGGACATCAAACGGATCGCCGGCAGAATGCTGGAAAGGTTCAACGAGCGCTTCCTGCTTGATGGAAAGGAGGTCTTCGTCTCCTGCAGCATAGGCATTGCACTCTATCCCGACGACAGCACAGACGCCGACGATCTGGTGAAATATGCCGATTCCGCCATGCACTTGGCGAAACGCTCCGGCCGGAACAACTTCCGCTTCTATTCCAGGGACCTTACGGCATGCGCCGAAGAGCGGCTCACGCTCGAATCGGAACTGCGGCGCGCATTGGAGCGCGGTGAACTGGAGTTGCATTATCAGCCCAAGGTGCTCCTGCAGAACGGCGATATCTTCGGCTCGGAGGCATTGCTCAGGTGGTGTCACCCGAAGAGGGGAATGATCCCCCCGGATCAGTTCATCCGAATAGCAGAAGAGACCGGGTTGATCACCGAGCTGGGGCACTGGGTGCTCCACCAGGCATGCGAGACTGCCGCCGAACTGAATGCCGACGACCTGCCGCTGCACAAGGTGGCGATCAACCTCTCCGCCAGGGAATTCCAGTGCCAGGACCTGCCGAAGACGGTCGCCGACTGCCTGGAAAGAACCGGCTGCCGTGCGGAATGGATCGAAATCGAGATAACCGAGAGCCTGTTGCTCAACGAGAAGGACGGGACGCTGGAGACCCTTTCGAGGCTGCGGTCCTTGGGAATCTCCATCGCCATCGACGACTTCGGCACCGGCTATTCAGCGCTGAACTATCTCGCCCGCTATCCGATCGACACGCTCAAGATCGACCGCTCGTTCATCAACAGTGCGGACAAGCGCAGCGCCGAACTGGTGAAGGCGATCCTGTCGATAGCGCGATGCCTCGGTCAGAACGTGGTGGCAGAAGGCGTCGAGACCGTTGCTCAGGCGGCGTTCCTGGCGGCGAACGGATGCGAAGCCGCGCAAGGTTTCCTCTACAGCAGACCATTGCCGAAGAGCGAGTTCATGCGATTGCCGCGAGCTGTTGGCGACATGGGCCTGGCGGGCTAACGCGAGCGAATTGCCTGCCTCAGGCCGGCCGAAGATCATCGGCGAGCGGCATGCAGTAGACGATGGCAGCACCCGGCCACACCGGCTCCGCTTATTCTTTCTGATCGCTCGCCAAGCCGTATTTTTCGAAGAGACGCTGCTGCGTGCCGTCGGCGATGATCTTGTCGAGGCTCTTTTGCATCCGGCCAATCAACTCGTCGGGGACCGAGGGGTTGCATGCGATCGAATAGATGTCTTCGGCAAGGATCAAGGTAGATTCAATCGGCTGACCGTCGCGCTTGAGGCTGACATAATATTTCTCCGATATCGGCATCAGGTCGATCCGGCCCGTCATCAGCTTCTTGAGTGTCAGTTGGAGGTCCGCGGCGAGATCGATACGCGGAAAGCCATTCTGCTCGAGGATCGTTTGAGTGAAATCGTCACGCTGCGTTCCAACCCGGAAAGCCTTCGCCTCTTCGATGCTTTTCGGATTGGCCTTTGAGCCAGTCTTGCGGATGAGGACGGTACGGCTCGTCAGCAGAGGTTCGATCCATTTGAAACGCCGGTCGCGCTCCTGATTATGAACGGTTGTAAAGACGCAATGCATCGCGTGATTTTCGGCCAGAAAGAGTGCCCGCGCCCACGGCATCATTTCCATCGTGTGATCGATGCCCGCGTCCTCCATCAACAGTCTCACCTGTTCGACGGAAGCGCCCTTGTAAGTGTCGCCCTCTCGAAAATTGAAAGGCGGATAGGATTCCGTCACCATCTTCAGTTCGGCGGCTTGCGCCGTGAGTGGAAGGAGTGCCGCAAGCAGGGAGAGAAGCCATTTCATACTGTACTCCTTGGCAAAGCGCGTTCCAGTTCGGCCTTGATAGTGTCGACGGGCTGTGGTCGCCCGAGATAGAATCCCTGTCCGAAGCTCACGCCCATGGAGCGCAGTTCCTTCAGTTGCTCTTCCGTCTCGATCCCCTCGGCGATGATTTGGCAGTGCAATTCGTGCGCTACGGTGTTGATGCCCGTCACCAGCATGCGAACTTTCCTGCGAACTGCTTCGTCCTCGTGGGTCAGCGAACGGGTGAAGGACTGGTCGATCTTGATCGTGTCGACGGGGAAATGGAGCAGGTAGCTAAGCGATGAATAGCCCGTGCCGAAATCGTCGAGCGCGATTTTGAGACCCGAGGCACTCAATGCCTCCAGGACCTCCCGCACCTCTGTACTGTGGTGCATCAGCACAGCTTCCGTGATCTCGATCACGATGCGCGAGGGGATGATGCCCCATTTCATCAACACGGCAAATGTCGCCGCCGGCAGTTCCGCGGAAAACTGCAGCGGCGAGACATTGACGGCCAAATAGGCGTCTTCCAAACCGGGCAGTGCGGAAAGACGGGCGAGATGGGCGACCGCCTTTTCGAAAACGCGCGCGCCGATCTGCTTGATCGTGCCGGTCTCCTCGGCAACGCGTATGATGTCTGCCGGCGGCAAAAGACCGTAGTCTGGATGGTTGAGGCGCATCAGCGCTTCGAAACCCGCGACCCGCCCGGAATCGAGATCGAAGATCGGCTGGAGATGAGCCTCGAACCAGTCTTCGCTGAGCCCAGTCTCGATATATCTCTCGATCTTCAGTCGCTCCCGCGCAAGGCTCGCCATGACCGGATCGAACAATTTCGTTCCGTTCTTGCCGTTGTGCTTGCGGGCATACATCGCCAGGTCGGATTTCTGCAGCAGTTCGGCAGCGGTTTTGGCCTGCGACGGGTAGAGTGAAATGCCGATGCTGGCGCTCAGCGAAAGCCGGTTGCCGTCGACGAAAATGGGTTTCGCACAGGCCGAGGCGATGCGTTTGGAGATTTGAAGCGCAGCTTTCTTCGCCTTGGCGGCGGGAATGAGTACGACGAATTCGTCGCCGCCGAGGCGCCCCACCTTGTCTTCCGAACCCACCTGCGTCCGGATCCGGTCGGCGATCTGCCGCAGTACGTCGTCCCCGACGGCATGGCCGAGATTGTCGTTGATAGGCTTGAAACGGTCGAGATCGATGAGGAGGCAGGCGAGCTCTCCGCCCTTCTCGGCGGTCTGACTGATGGCATGGTCGAGCGCCGTCTCGAAGCCTGGGCGGTTGAGGAGCCCGGTCAGATGATCCGTGATCGCCTGAACGTGTGGTTGCGCTCTTCCGCCGTCTTCAGTTCCGTAACATCCGTCATGACGGCCAGCGACAGCGTTTCGCCCGCTTCCACCGCCTGCACCTCCTTGATCAGGACGTCGATCAGGCGGCCATCGGCGCAGCGGAATTTAACCGTGACATTGCCTGACACCGCGCCCTCTGTCGCATGTCGTCCGCGGCTTTCGTAGATGCTCCGCGTCGCTTCGTCGAGAAAGTCGGCGAAGGGCCGGCCGATAACGCTCGAGCGGTCATATCCGGTTGCAAGCAGCCAATAGTCGCTGACCGCCGTCAGGCGATCGTCGTCATCGACGGAATAGAGTTTCGCGGGCGTGAGATTGTAGATCCGCGTCGTCTTGGCATGGGCGCGCTTCAGGTCGTTCTCCTCCTGGGCGAGCCGCGCCTGCATCTCGTTGAAATTGGCTGCGAGCGTGCCCATTTCGTCGGCCGACACCCAGTCGACTAGATGGCGCGAGCCCAGCCGCCGGGTCGCCTCGATCGCATGGGTGAGCCGGAGAAGCGGCCGTATCACCATCATGCGGTTGCCGACAATTGCTGCCGCGGTGATGGTCACGATCGAAAACAGGAAGATGCCTATATAGACGGCGTCGTCGATCCCGAAATAGGCGAGCAACTCGCGGCGCCGGATGGTAATTTCCAGGGTTCCGACCGTCTTTATGCCGTCGACCGAGTGGTAAAGGATGGACGTGGACAGAAGTAGTCCCGGCGGGTTCTTGCCATCGGCGCTGTCCGGCAGCCTGACGTCAAGCCCCCCGGAAATCTCGTGCACGCGCACCGCGCCGACCGAGCGGTCCGCGAGAATGGTGTTGGCGATCTGCCGCACGCTTTCTTGGTCAAAATCCCAGAGCGGCTTCCCAAGCGCGAGCGAGTTGGCCTTGAGCAAGGCCCGTCCGTGGTCGACGACGTCGCGATAGGCACGCTCGTTAGAGAGGTAGAAGAAGAGCACGAAGAGAGGCGCAATCAACAGCAGCAGTGTGCTGGCGACGATCAGTATGAAGCGGCTCTCTACCGAATGCTTGTTCATCAATTCGCCCTGGACCCCGCCCCATCGTCGCGGTTCCGCACAGCCGCCGTGACCGCTGCCGGCTGAGCAGCGCACCCAGCCGGATACGACCCATGGCAGAAACGGAAGGCGATCCTTCACAAAAAAACATTAGTAGCGGGTAAATGACCTGCCGACACTGCTAGCCTGAATGCGCTGCGCTATCCGGATTGCGCAGCAAGCCTGCAACGGCCCCAGGCTCGCATTCTCGCGCATGTGCGATTGTGAAATGCGCGAAGCCTCGACCTGTCGGTTTTCGCCTACACTCGGTCGGCGCGTCGTGCCAGACTCCCCCACGGAATTCCGAATCGACGAAAGGAGATGAGATGGCAAGCAAAGTCGCGATCGTGACGGCAGGTGGCAGCGGCATGGGTGCCGCCGCGGCACGCAGGCTCGCCGCCGAAGGCTACCGGGTGGGGATTCTGTCGTCCTCCGGCAAGGGCGAAGCGCTCGCCAAGGAACTGGGCGGTCTCGGCGTCACCGGCTCAAATCAGTCGAACGCAGACCTGAAGAGATTCATTGATCTTGCCCATTCAAGCTGGGGTCGGATCGATGTCCTCGTCAACAGCGCCGGCCATGGACCGCGCGCGCCGATCGTCGAGATCAGTGACGAAGACTGGCACAGGGGACTGGATACCTATCTGATGAACGTCGTCCGCCCGGTGCGGCTGGTCACTCCGATCATGCAGGCCCAGCGGTCGGGCTCGATCATCAATATCTCGACCGCCTGGGCGTTCGAACCCTCGGAGATGTTTCCGACCTCTGCCGTCTTTCGCGCCGGTCTCGCCGCCTACAGCAAAATTTATGCGGACACTTATGCAAAGGACAATATCCGCATCAACAACATCCTTCCGGGCTGGATCGACAGCCTGCCGGCAACCGAGTCCCGCCGAGAGAGCGTTCCGATGCAGCGCTACGGTACGAGCGAGGAGATCGCCGCGACGGTGGCTTTCCTCGCTTCCGAAGGGGCGGGCTACATCACCGGCCAAAACATACGCGTCGACGGCGGGCTGACGCGTTCCGTCTGATCCGAAGCGATCGCGTTCCGTCTGTTGTCAGGTGTCCAAAATCGCTTTAGCGCCCACCCATGGTGAGCGACACGCATGAGGCAAGGCGGGATCATTCCCCCTTGCAGCCATCCTTGCTGCAGAGATCGCGCATGAAGGCGACAAGTGCATCCTGCGCATCCCGGCCTTCGCCCTTGATCACGCTCACGCCCCAGTTGCTAAGGACGGCCTCCTGGACGGGATTGGGCCGGAACATGAAGACATAGGATTGCGGCCGGTCCTTCTCATACCCCGACCGCTGCCAGGTGCTCCAGATGCGGTGAAGCAGCAGGCGTATGTTGATATCCGACATGCTGTAGCCGACGAAGAGCACCGTGGCGCCGAGCGCATCGCTTCGGAAGCGCACATCGAGAGGTGAGTCGAAGGACAGCCTGTTGAAATAGTCCGTTTCGGTCAGCACGAGCGTGTCGTGATCGTCGAAATCGCCATGATATTTAACGATCTGCGTCACCCCCGACGGCGCAGAAGCGATGTCGCGCGCATGGCTGATTTTCGCATAGGGCTTGCCGTGGATCTCGTAGGCGATTTCGAGATTGGCGTCGTAGTTGGTCGTGTAGATCACCGGAAAGTCCAACTCGACAATCAGCCGATGCAATTCGGAGTCCCGCACGCGCTCCGGCAATACACGCCACGTCTCGCGCATCCATTCGCAAAGCGCCTCGATGCTGCCGTGTTCGAGGCGGTAGCACTCGGCGATCGCCTGGTAGGTGATGTTCGGCTCCCGCATCAGCGATGCATCGATGTGCAGGTCCTTCAACATGTGGTCGACCAAGGTTTTCCAGGAGGGCAGTCCGACACTCATCGATATGCCCGCGCCGGCAAAAAGGACCGCATGCCGGCGTTTCAATGCGGTCGCGATCGCCTCTATGTGCTTTTCCATGGTCGCTCCTGCTGGAGCGCTCAACCCGCCGCGCAGCAAGATGTTCCGCGGGTCCACGCCGACGGTACCGCCGCTGAGGAGGGAACAAAGCTCATGTCCGCTGGTTGGGATGCGGAAGGGACATTCGAACCGGAGAAAGTTTCATGACAAATATGCTCGTCAAAAGTGCGATTGCCTTGAGTCTCGGTGTCGCCTGTGGGCCGGCTTTCGCGCAAACGGCCGAGTGTCCTGCCGGAACGGAATGCCCGCAGCCCGGCAGCGGTGCGGAGCAGGGCATGCAGCCGGACGCGCAAGGCGGCGCGGCTGGCCAGGAGAGCCAGGCGCAACAGCCCGGGACCGACGCTGCGCAGCAGGAGGGCCAAGCTGGAGCCGAAACTCAGCAAGAGGGGCAGGCAGGAGCCGAGACGCAGCAGCAGCCTGAGAGCGAAGGGCAGCAGCAGGAGGGCCAGGCCGGCGCCAAGGAGCAGCAGCCCGGGGCCGAGTCTCAGCAGACTCAGGAAAGCCAGGGAACGGAGCAAACGACAGAGCAGAAGACCGATGTCGACGTGACGGTGGAGCAGAAGACCGAAATCACTCAGGTCATCCGCGAACAGAAAGTCGAACCGATCGATGTCGACTTCGACGTCTCGGTGGGCACAGCCGTTCCGGAGACAATCAAGGTCAAGCTGCAGCCGGTGCCGCAGCGCATCGTGCAGATCGTGCCGGCCTATGAAGGCTATCTGTTCTTCGTGCTGGCGGACGGCCGCATCGTTATCGTCAATCCCTCGACGCTCCAGATCGTGCTGATCATCGCTTGATCGATACCCGGTGAAGATGCCTCTGCCACAGCGTCGCGCGTTTTCAGACGCGCGGCGCTGTGGCACCTTGAGTTTGCTGCAGCCGGGCCGGAACAGGAATGCTTGCTTAGATTTCAACCGGAGAGTTTGCGCGCATTCGTGACCTCCAGATCGAGAACTGGTTGGATTCGACTTGCAGTGGAGCGAAGCGCACCCGCAATTAAGGCTCGTTTCGCCCTACTCTACCCGGGGCGTTTCCCCGGCGAGCACCTTTAGGAAGACGTGGCTGTCCACGTTTGCGCCGCTCAGGATGAGGCCGACGTTCCTACCGCGCATGGCAGCGCCCTCCTTGAGGAGCGCCGCGAGCGGCGCGGCGCCCGCACCTTCGGCGACATTGTGGGTGGAGCGGAAGATGAGGCGCATCGCTTCCGCCACCTCGTCGTCGCTGACGGCGACAATGCGGGAAGCGCCCTTCGCATAGATTGCGAAGGCATCTTCCACTGGGATCCGCACCGCCATGCCGTCCGCGAAGGTCAATGCCGTTTCGCTTTCGAGCAGCCGACCGGCTTCGAAGGAAAGCTTCGCAGCCGGCGCATGTGCGGAGACGACGCCGATCACTTCCGTCTTCAGGCCCAGCGCCTCGCGCGCGGCAATGACGCCGCAGATCCCAGAGCCGCAGCCGATCGGCACATAGACGGCGTCGAGATCGGCCACCGCGGTAAAGAGTTCCAGTCCGAATGTCGCGACACCCCGGACGATCTCCTCATGGAAGGGCGGCACGAGAAAATATCCTGTTTCGGCGGCCAGGCGCCGGGCTTCGGTGCGCGCCTCGTCGAAGTCGCGGCCGAACTCGATGACCTCGCCACCAAACGCGGACATGGCTGCGTTCTTCTCTACGGAATTGCCGTGCGGGACGACGATCTTGGCGGCAAGACCGGCTGCCCGCGCGGCACGGGCCTGGCTTTGGCCGTGATTGCCGCGCGTCGCCGTGACGATGCCGCTAGCCGCCGGCCGGCTGCGCCGGAGCCAATCCATGAAGGTGATGCCGCCGCGGACCTTGAAGGCGCCGGCCGGCGTGTGGTTTTCGTGCTTGATCCAAACCGCAGCCCCGGCTTTTTCGCAAATCTGCGGCCACGAATATTGTGGGGTGGGCGACATATGCCGATAGACGAGTGCGGCGGCCTCTTCGAGGTCCTTGCGTGCGAATAGATGCATGCCTTGCTTTCCCTGTTTCATAGACGCTAAGTCTCTCTCACGCCGGGGCGGGGGGCGCTTTCAAATTCCTGACGTAAATGAAAGACGGCATCGATGGGCGAAGCGTGAAGGGAGCGGCGGCGATGGTGCCGGAGCCGATACGGCGGCAAACGGTCGGGCGCTGGGCGGCGGAACTGCTGCCGCGCCAGCCTTACGAGGCGCGCTATGTGGCGGATCGCCCGATCCTCGGCTTCACTTTCGAGAGCCAGTCGGGCGTGCATGCCTATGCAAGCGACCGCGTCCGGCCGTTTCGGGCGGGGCCGAACCGGCTCGCCTACGTGCCGAGAGGCTGCGATGTCTTCTCCCTATCGTCGGCGGGCGGGGAATACCTCGTTCTCACAGGCTTCGAGTTCGAAGGCACGGGCGCTCCTTTCAGCGATCGGAGCGATTTACCTGCCGTAGCGGCCGCCCATGCTTTGCGGCGCCTGATCCTGAGCGATGTGCCCGATGACCCGCTCCGCCATGAAGCGCTGATCACTGCGCTCGTGGAGAGGCTGCAATTGCAGGCCGGCCATGCGCCGGATCGGCGCGGCGCCGAGACATGGATGACGGCCGCTCGTCTGAAATGCATCGACGAGATGATCGAGGCCAGGCTCGGCGGTGCGCTCACGGTGCAGGACCTCGCCGACGCGCTTCGTCTTTCCACCGGCTTCTTCGCGCGCGCGTTCAAGGCCGCCACGGGCCGCTCGCCCCATGCCTATATCGTCGATCGCCGACTGGCGCGGGCGCGTGCTCTCCTTGCATCAGGTACGAAGGACTTGAGCGCAGTCGCCCTTGCCGTCGGCTTTTCCTCGCACGCGCATCTGACGGCGGCTTTTCGTCAAAGGCTGGGGATCAGTCCCAGCGCATTTCGCCGGAGCCTCGCGGCCGCAGGCGCCGAGCCTTGCTGAAACTATCTGGCGGATTCTTGCCGGCGATCGCCGCGAGACTGGCAAGAATCTGCCAGATGCTCCGACGCGTTTTCTTTCCGCCCTTGCAAATTCAAGCATTTAGACTTGGCCCGCCTCTTGCTACTCTAGGGGTGCGCGGTGCGGTTTCGAGAGAAGTGTTCCGCGCGGTCATGTATGAACGGGAGGATTTTCTGTGAATCGGAAATTGAAACGCGCCGCCATCGCGGCGATTGCAAGCACATCCATCGCGCTTTCCGCGGCTTCCGCGAAGGCGGACGAATTCATCAACGTACTGACGGGCGGCACCTCCGGCGTCTATTATCCGCTCGGCGTCGCGCTTTCCAAGATCTATGGCGACAAGATCGAAGGTGCGCGCACGCAGGTGCAGGCGACGAAGGCTTCTGTCGAGAACCTCAATCTGCTGCAGCAGGGTCGCGGAGAGATCGCCTTTGCATTGGGCGATTCCGTGAAGCTCGCCTGGGATGGCGATACCGAAGCCGGCTTCAAGGCGCCGCTCGACAAATTGCGCGGCATTGCCGCCATCTATCCCAACTACATCCAGATCATGGCCTCCAAGGACTCCGGTATCACGACGGTCGCGGATCTCAAGGGCAAGAGTCTCTCTGTCGGCGCACCCAAGTCCGGAACGGAGCTGAATGCGCGCGCGATCCTCGCCGCGGCCGGCATGAGCTACGACGATCTCGGCAAGACGGAATACCTGCCCTTCGCCGAATCCGTCGAGCTGATGAAGAATCGGCAGCTCGACGCGACGCTGCAGTCCGCGGGTCTCGGCGTGTCGTCCTTCAAAGACCTCGCGACCTCCCTTGACGTGCAGATGGTTGCAGTGCCGGAAGAAATCGCCGGCAAGCTCGGCGCGCCCTATATCGCCGCAACCGTTCCCGCTGGCACCTATCGGGGTCAGGACAGCGACGTGCCGACGGTCGCCGTCGTCAACTTTCTCGTCACCCACTCGGGTGTGTCCGACGAGACCGCCTATCAGATGACGAAGCAGCTCTTCGAGAACCTGCCGGCGCTCGTGGCGGCTCATAAGGCGGCGGAGCAAATCCGTATCGAGGATGCGCTGAAGGGCATGCCGGTGCCTCTCCATCCTGGAGCAGAGCGCTACTACAAGGAAAAGGGCCTGCTCTGATTGCAGAACGGGCGGCGTCATCCAGCGGCCGTAAGTCGCTGCGGAAATGGCGCCGCCGCGCATGCTCGGATTTTCGGGAGGGATCCATGCACGACGACATCAAGACACACGACCAGGCAACGGCCGCGGAGCTCAGCAAGCATGACGCCCTGACGCAGGCCTTTCCGAAGACCTGGGACGGGCGGATCCTGTTTGCGATCGCGCTCGCCTTTTCCATTTTCCAGATTGCGACCGCTGCGCATCTCGTCGACATGCCGAGCCAGATCGTGCGCGCGGTTCACGTCGGTTTCGTAACGGTTCTTGTCTTTCCCCTACTGGCGGCGATGGCGGGCCGCGGCGGCGTCGCAAAGGCCATCGCCTGGGGACTTGCACTCCTCGGTGCGTCGGTCGCCTTCTACCAATGCTATGAATATGCCGACCTGCTCGTGCGCGCCGGCGAACCTCTCCCGCGTGACATCGCCTTCGGCGTCATCGCGCTCGGCGTGGTTTTCGCCGCCGCCTGGGCGCTGATGGGTCCAGCGCTGCCGATTATCTCCGGCCTGTTCCTCGCCTATAGCCTGTTCGGCGAATATCTTCCGCCACCGCTCGATCACCGCGGCTATGATTTCACCCAGGTGATCGACCATATGGCCTATGGAACGGAAGGAATCTACGGCATCCCGACCTTCGTTTCATCGACCTATATCTTCCTCTTCATCCTGTTCGGCGCCTTTCTCGAAAAGGCCGGCATGATCCGCCTCTTCACCGACGTCTCGCTGAGCTTCGTCGGCAGCCGGCGCGGCGGCGCGGCCAAGGTGGCGATCGTCTCGTCCGGCCTCATGGGCACCATCTCCGGATCCGGTGTCGCGAACGTGGTGACCACCGGTCAGTTCACCATTCCGCTGATGAAGAGCTTCGGCTACCGGCCAGCCTTCGCCGGTGGCGTCGAGGCGACGGCATCGATGGGCGGACAGCTCATGCCGCCCGTCATGGGTGCGGTGGCCTTCATCATGGCGGAGACGCTCGGGGTCGAGTATCACGAGATCGTCAAGGCGGCGATCATCCCGGCCGTCCTCTATTTCGCCTCGGCCTTCTGGATGGTGCATCTGGAAGCGGGCAAACATGGGCTGCTTGGCCTGCCCAAGGCCGATCTGCCCTCCGCCAGGGCGGCGATTGCCGAACAATGGTATCTCATCCTCCCGCTGGCAGCGCTGGTCTGGCTGTTGTTCTCGGGCTACACGCCGCTTTTCGCCGGAACGGTCGGCCTTGCCTTTACGGCGTTGTTGATCCTCGGCAGTTCCATCGCCCTCGGCCTCCCCTCGAATGTCATCCGGATCCTATTCTGGATCGGTCTCGGCCTGGTGGCGGCCGCATTCTTTCGGTTCGGCATTGGCGTGGTCGTCGGCGCGATGGCGCTGCTGATCGCGGTCAACGCGCTCTCGAAAGGTGGCCGGGAGACGCTGGCGATGAGCCGCGACGCCCTTGCCGAAGGTGCCAAGACCGCCTTGCCGGTGGCCGTAGCCTGCGCCCTCGTGGGCATCATCATCGGAACGATGACGCTGACGGGTGCAGCCAATACCTTCGGGCAGTTCATCGTCTCCGTCGGCGGCAAGAGCCTGTTCCTGTCGTTGCTCCTCACCATGGTGACCTGTCTCGTGCTCGGCATGGGCATACCGACCATCCCGAACTACATCATCACCTCCTCGATCGCCGGTCCGGCGCTCCTCGAGCTCGGTGTGCCGCTGATCGTCAGCCATATGTTCGTTTTCTATTTCGGCATACTGGCCGACCTGACGCCGCCGGTCGCGCTTGCCTGCTTCGCGGCGGCCCCGATCGCGCGCGAAAGCGGACTGAAGATTGCCATCCAGGCCATCAAGGTGGCAGCGGCAGGCTTCGTCATACCCTTCATGGCCGTTTACTCGCCGGCCCTCATGCTGCAGGATGGCGGCGCCACGGCGATGGCCATCGGCTATCCGGCAGCCGTCGGCTACATCATTTTGAAGACGGGGCTTGCGATCGGCCTCTGGGGGGCAGCGGTGATCGGCTTCGTCGCGATCCGCCTCGGCGCCGCCGAGCGGCTTCTCGCCGCCGCTGCCGCCTTCACGCTGCTGGCGGCCCTGCCGCTCACTGACGAGATCGGCTTTGCGCTGGCGGTCCTGTTCGGACTGATGGTCTGGCGGCGGGCGCGGACGACGGGCGAAAAGCCGTCGGCGAAGGTCGCATGAGCGCGCTCCTCTGCATCGTCAGCGGCAAGGCCGTTGCCGTGGCCGCTGGCCTCTTCACCCTCGGCTGGACCCACTCGGTCGAAAGGACCGAGTGGCGGGAGCGCTGGGCGGTCACGCCCGAGGGTCTCGTTCTCAAGGAGGCTCGGGTGCAGGGCTCGGGTGCGGGCATGGATCCGGGCGAAGGCGCCCGCCGGGTGGGGGCCTGGTGGGTATGGACCCCGGACCTGCCGCCGATTCCCGAACTGGTGCTCGCCGCATCCGGGGCGACGACGTCCGGATGGAAGCTTTGTGACCGGGACGGGTGCCGTGAACTGGGTGGGCGGAGTGGGGATCCGATCACCTTGAGGCCGTGCGGCTGATTACGGTTGAGCTCCCATGTTCTCCCCGCCGCCAAGAGGCGCTACAGTCGATGCATCGGACCGGGAACGGTTCAAGACAACGAGCGGCAGGCAGGTCGGCCCGGTAATGATGCGCAACATCGGCAGAATGACGATCCTGATGCTGGTCGTGACCTGTATAGCGCCCTTTGTCGCCTATCATCTGGCGAGCGGTTCGGCGATCGGCGCATTGGAAGGGCAGCTTCAGCGAAGTCTCGTGCTGACGAACCGGGCGATTGCAACGGAGATCGAACGGTTCCGCTACCTGCCGCTGGTGCTCGGCGAGGATGCCCGCATACGGGCGCTTGCCGGGCGCGAGCGGAGCCCGGTGGTGCTCGACGCTGCGAACCGCTACCTGCAGACTGTGGTAAGGCAGGCGGGCGCGGCCGAACTCTATGTACTCGACGACCGTGGCGTTGCCCTCGCCTCGAGCAATTTCGACACGGCTGAGAGCTTCGTCGGCCACGACTACAGCTTCCGCCCGTATTTCCAGGACGCGCTCCAATCAGGTGAAGGACGCTATTATGCGATCGGCGTCACAACGCGAAAGCCCGGCTATTTCCTGACGTCGAGAATCGACGTTGCGGGTCAATCTCCGATCATCGTCGTCGTCAAGGCCGACCTGCTGCCGCTCGAGGCGACCTGGAAGGCCGCGGGCGTGCAGACCGCCATTGCCGACCGTTGGGGTATCGTCTTTCTGTCCGGCAACCCGGACTGGAAATATCGGCCACTTGCAGCGCTTTCGGCCGAAGCCGTCGCGCAGCTTGCGCGAGAGCGAACCTATGAAGGCGCAGATCTCGCCGCAACGAAGCCGATCCTGCCGGAGCGCGTCGCGCCGCCGATCGGCGAGGCGGACGCGCCGGCGCTTCACGTCGAGGAAGATGGCCGGCAGCTCCTGGCGAAGTTCTCGGTCGTCGAGCCGGACGGCTGGCTGGTGCTGGCGGCGACGAGTACCGAGGATATCGGCAAGCTCGCGGGCTTCTGGGCGCTCTCCGCGCTGATTGCCGGGCTGCTCTCGACCGGCACACTCTATTTCCTCCATCAGCGGGCGCTTCTGATCCGAATGCGCCTGCGCCAAAGTGAAGTCCTGGAGCGCAAAGTTGCCGAGAGGACACAGGACCTTGCCCATGAGATCGACATGCGCAAGCGCACGGAGGAGGAACTCCGCCGTGCCCAGGAGGGGCTCATCCATTCCGAGAAGATGGCGGCACTCGGCCGCATGTCGACGGCGATCGTGCATGAGGTGAGCCAGCCGCTCGCGGCCCTCGAAGCGACCTTGGCGACCGCAGGCCTGCTGGCGGAGAAGGGGCGCGCGGAAAAGGTCTGCGAACGGGTGCTTGACGCGCGCGCTCTGGTGAAGCGGATGCAGCGAACGGTCAAGCACCTGAAGACCTTCGGCCGCAAGGGGGCCTCTGAACTCGAAAAGGTCGACGTCGACGCGGTCATCCGCAATGCGCTCGATCTTGCCGCACCCCGAGCAAAGACACTCGGCGTCGAACCGCTCCTCGAGGCAAGCGCTCCCACTCCCGTCGTTATTGCCGTTGCGGTGAAACTGGAGCAGGTCATGTTGAACCTGCTCTTGAACGCGCTCGATGCGGTCGAGGGCAGGAAGGACCCGGCAATCACCATCCGGCGGACGGTGGAAGCGGGGCGTGTGTGCGTCACCGTCATCGACAACGGATCGGGTATCGCGCCGGAACACCGCGAGCGCATCGCAGAGCCGTTCTTCACCACGAAACTGACGGGCGAGGGGCTTGGACTCGGCCTTTCCATTGCGACCGCAATCGTCCGTGAGTTCGGCGGTGAGATCACCTTTGCGGAAGCCGCGGGCGGCGGTACGATGGCGACTGTTGCCATGCCCCTGGGTGAACACGCCCTCAGCGAGGCAGCACAATGAGTCGCGGGCACATCCTTCTCGTCGATGACGATCGCGACCTCCTGAAGGCGGCGACCGATTGGCTGGAGATCAATGATTTTTCCGTCCGCGCCTTTCATCGGCCCGAAGAAGCATACCGGCAGGTGATGCGCGAGGAGCCGGACGTCGTGGTGAGCGACATCCGCATGCCGGGAATTGACGGCATGACGCTGCTCACCTCGATCGTCAGGCAGCGCAGCGACGTGCCGGTGATCCTGATGACCGGTCATGGTGATGTCACGCTGGCGGTCAAGTCGATGAAGGAGGGCGCAGAGGATTTCATCGAAAAGCCCTATGACGCCGACCATCTGCTCTCCATCCTGGACAAGGCCGTCGAGAAACGGCGCATGAAGAAGGAAATCGCGCGGCTACAGGGTCTGGTGCAGGCCGGAGAAGGCGTCGAGATCGTCGGCGACAGTCCGGCAATCCATGACCTCAGAAATCGTGTCCAAATGCTGGCGGAGGTCGACATCGACGTCCTCATTATCGGTGAGACAGGAACCGGCAAGGAACTCGTCGCGCAGGCGCTTCATCGGCAAAGCCGTCGTGCCGCTGGTCCTTTCGTGGCGATCAACTGCGCAGCGCTGCCCGAAAGCATCTTCGAGAGCGAGGTCTTTGGCCACGCGAAGGGCGCCTTCACGGGCGCCCTCTCCGACCGGCAGGGAAAGTTCGAGCATGCGGCGGGCGGAACCGTATTTCTCGACGAGATCGAGTCCATGCCCTTGGGCCTGCAAGCGAAGATCCTGCGTGTTCTGCAGGAGCGGATGATCGAACGGCTTGGCGAAAACCATGTGAGGCCGATCGACGTTCGCATCGTCGCCGCCGCCAAGAGCGATCTTTCCGCCGAAATTGCTGCCGGGCGCTTCCGCGAGGACCTCTTCTATCGGCTTGCGACCGTGGACGTGCGCATTCCGCCGCTGAGGCAGCGCAGGCAAGATATCGGCCTGCTCTTCGGTCACTTCGCGTCGCTCGCTGCCCGTCGCCATGGCCGCGCGGAGCGAAGCGTCTCCGCCAACCTCCTTGCGAGACTTGGGCAGGAGGAGTGGCGCGGCAATGTTCGCGAACTCAAGGCGCGCGCCGAGCGCTTTGCGCTCGGTTTAGACGCCGCGGGGTCAGCGGATGGCGCCCTCGGATCCGCTGACCTGCCGACCCTGCCTGAGCAGGTGGCCGCCTTCGAAGCCGACGTGATCCGCCGTACCATCGAGGAGAGCGACGGAAGCACGGCGAGGGCCGCTACAAGGCTCGGGATTCCTCATCGCACGCTGAACGAAAAGATCGCTCGCCTCGGATTGCGAGCGAGACGCGCGGAGGACGAAGCAGCGAAATGAACTGCGCCGGAGATCCCGTTACGCCGGCTGTCCGTGGGCGACGAGGCGAACGAGCATCAGGCCGGCGAAAAGGCCGGCAAGCGCCAGGGCCAGCGATGCTACGACGTAGATCGCGGCTGCCATCCATTGTCCGCGCTCCCACAGGCTGATCGTGTCGAGCGAGAAGGTGGAGAAGGTTGTGAAGCCGCCAAGCACGCCCGTCGTCAGGAACAGGCGCGCCTCCTGCGAAAGCTCGCCGCGAAAAGCGAAATATCCGGCAAGGACACCCATCGCCAAGGAACCGACGACGTTGACCGTGAGGGTGCCGAAGGGAAAGGCGACGCCGAAAAGATAGGCGGCCAACCGGTTGACTCCATGGCGCATCGCGCCGCCCAGTCCCGCGCCGAGAAAAACGATCAGGTAGCCCATCGATTATACCTTCTGAAGATATTGCTTTCGCGTTGACGCCCGTTGCGGCCGCGTTGCGTCGCGTCCCGAAGAAATTGAACAGACGAGGAATTCAAAACGACAGGGTCGAAGGCAGCTCGGCTCGATTCGGGCATGGCTCTACTCTCTCGCGCGGGCGATCATGAGCAGGAGTCATCAGCTTCGTGGGGAAGCGGTTCGGCTTGATGCCTGGCAGAATCCATTGCCGACGTGCCAATTACAAGTAGCCGAGGGCCCTGTCAACACACTCGTCAAGCTGATCAGAGGGCGCATAGCGCCGTTGTTCGCACGCTTCGTCCGGAATAGAATTCATTGGAGTGCCGCGCGTCTTATCAGACGCGCAGAGTTCGCTGTACCTTAATCGTGCTCGCGTTACCATGGAGTAGCGAGGTCAGGTCGGCGACGGTCGCGCGAGGCGAGGAGGGATGTCAGAGCCTCCCGGAAGAATCCGATGAACACCGAACCTTCGAACGGCAGTGAAACGAACGGTCGTCCCAGGGCGACCGGTCAGGTGCATGCTTTGGCGGTGCAGGCGGATGTGCTCGCGCTGCTGCCCGATCCGCAAAGCGCGCGTACCTGCCTGGAAGTTGCCGAAGACGCTGCCCGCGCGATTGGCGGGCGCATGGGCGCCGCCCATGTCGGCGCCGATCCGGGAGCGATGGTCGCGGCGCCCGAGGAAGCCGATGTGCAGATGCTGCGCGAACTGGAAGAAGGCACGCCGCTTGAACGCCTCGATCGTGTCGAGCGGGCCTTCGAAGCCTGGAGGCAGGAGAGTCCGGTCCGCAACGGGGTTCCGTTCGATGACTGCCGCGGCGATCTTGCCGGCTGCGTGCGGCGCGAATGCCGCGAGAGCGGCCTCGTGGTCGCTCCGGCCCACGGCAATATGGATGCGCGCGACGCCTTTCACGACGTGGTTTTCAACGAAGGCAAGTTGGTGCTCGTCCCGCCCGCGGGCGGCTATGCCGGCAATCTCTTGAGCCATGTGGTGATCGGCTGGAAGCCGCATGCCCATGCGGAAGGCGCGGTCGCTGCGGCGCGGCGCTGGCTGGTCGCGGCGGAGCGCCTCACCGTCCTGTGCATCGACGATACTGCCAATGCTCATTATCAGAATAGCGCAAGGGACCTGCTCGCAGGGCACGGTCTCATCGGCGAAGTCGTTGCGTTTGGTTCCGGCAGACGGTCAGTCGGCGAGACGATCCTCGGCTATGCGAGTGCAACGCAGGCAAGCTGCCTGCTGATTGGCGCCTATCGGCACAACTATCTCATGGAACTGCTGCTCGGCCGCGTGACGCGCTATCTGCTGACGCATACGCGCTTGCCGCTGATGATGAAGCACTGAGGCGGGGCGACTGAGGCAGGCTGCTGGATGGGCTGTCGGCGAAGCCAAGATCGAGTTGAACATTTTCGCCCCTACGGCGCAGCGCGTCTTCGGAGACGTGCAGGCTTGTGCGAAGAGGGGCGGATATGGCCGACAATTCTCTCGCTATCACCAGACGCAATGCGAGTGTCAGCGCTTATTTGCGCAATCATGAGTCTATCCAAAAACCGCAGGGCTGGGGCAAGAAACGCTGAAAAATTTAGGAGAAATTGCAGCGGCTTAGACCCTTAAACATCCATTAAGCTTTCCATTAGACTGCTCGAATATTAGAAAATCGGCCAAGCGTTCGCTTGCCAAATGTGGCGGAACCTGGGCTGGAAGGAGATCTTTTATGACCGCCTTCAGTCACCAATGGAAATGTACCAACCCACCGGCGACCGGGGTGGACGAAAGCAGCAGGATATTGGCGACAGGCTCCAGTTCATGCAGCTCGACGCGGCAAGCTGCGCGAGATCGCATGTGCAGCGGAGCTCGACAAGATGCGCGTCGCGCTGTTGGACAAGGACGAAGAGACATCGAAAGCAGAGGCCTCGATAGCCGGGAAGTAAGAAAGAGGGCCGAAATTTGAGGGGGCGAATTTGGCGAGCGTGATTGGGAGCCCGGCTGCGAGGCAGCCGTTCCGTTCGACGACGGAGCGTTACGATGCTTAGGCGTATAGAGTCGCGGATCAAGCCGCAGCGGTCCGTCGAGAAATATATTCGCTCGATTGGTCGGCACTACTTGAATGCCGTCATCGTCATGACCCTGCTCATCGGAGCCACCTACCTGACGGTAGTGGTGGCGCTCGACCGCCATTCGTTGCAGCAGAATATCGGCTTTTTGACCAGCAACCAGTTCATTCGTTTTCAGCAGCTTGCCAATCAAACGCGGGGCCTGATGCGCGCTTCCGCCGATCCCAACCTGCCCGACTATATCGTCCGCCCGATGCGGGACGATATTCATCGGGCGATCGGCGAGGTCCGCGCGATGAGCCGGCAACTTTCTGCACTACATGACGAGATCGGCCGCAATTTCCTCGAGAAGCTCAATCCGCGCGACGACATCTCCGAACAGTTGCGCCTCGAGCTCGACGCTCGACTTGAGGATTTCCTTGCGCGCGCAGAGAGGATAGCCAATGCCGGCGCCAAAGAACGGCGCGAACGCTATTCCTTCTGGGGTCCGATCGACTTCGCCGTCTCATCGGACAGCGTTTTGATGCGGCAGTTCGGTGATCTCATCCGCCGGGCTCATGAGCGCAGCGGCATCAGTATAGACAACGCCAAGCTGATTGGTACCGGGCTTTTGGCGCTGATCGCGGCGACCGTCATTCTGGCGAGCATTTTCCTCTTCAGCCCGCTTCTGAAGAAACTGCGCAACGAACATCGCCGGACCATGGATTTCGAGGAACGGCTGACACAGCTTGCGCACACCGATGCACTTACCGGTCTCGCCAACCGTTCCTCCTTCAATCAGGCCCTTGCCAATCTTTTCTCCGACTTCGAGCGGACCGGAACCGGCTTTGCCATGCTGCTCGTCGATCTCGATCGCTTTAAAGCCATCAATGATAGCCTCGGCCACCCGGCCGGGGATGCGGTTCTGGACCATGTCGCCCGCGTCTTGCTAAGGACATTTCGCTCGACGGACATCGCCGCCCGCCTGGGCGGGGACGAATTCGCCGTGCTTCTGCCGGGAATGGCCGATGCCGCGCTGCTCGCCACGATCGCCAATCGGGCTGTCGAGGCGATTACGGCAGAGATTCCCTTCGAAGGGCGCGTGCTTCAAACCTCCGCGAGCATCGGCGGCGCTGTCGTGCCAAGCCATGCGAACGACGAAGCAAGCCTCATGCGCGTCGTCGATCTTGCGCTCTATACGGCGAAGAGCAGCCGCAATACCGCCTTCATCTTCGACGAGGCGGCGCTCGCGCGCAGGCTGGAGCAAAACCAGCTGTCGCTGGCTCTGGTCCTTGCCGCCGACCGCAATGAATTCGTGGTGCACTACCAGCCGAAGGTCGATCTCGCGACCGGAACGCATCTGGGCTTCGAGGCGCTGGTGCGCTGGCAGCATCCCGAACTCGGCCTGCTGCCGCCTGGGCGGTTCCTGCCGCTCATGGAGGGGACCCAGCTCATTCGCGGCATGACCCGCGCGGTGGTTGCGACCGTCGGCCGCGACCTCAGCGACTGGAAGCGGGCAGGGCTCGTTCCTGGGACCATCTCGATCAATCTCCCCGAGGTGCTCCTCGTCAACGAAGAAGGCTACAACCTTTTTGCCGAGACCATTCAGGCAAACCGCCTCGAATGGCGCGATTTCGCGGTCGAGATCACCGAGGATGTGTTCCTCAATCGCAGCGCCGACCAGATCCTCGACACGGTGGCGCGCTTCCGCGAGCATGGCCTTTCGGTCTCGCTCGACGATTTCGGCACCGGCTTTGCCTCGCTCGTGCATCTGCGCGACTTCCCATTCGACGAGTTGAAGATCGATCGCAGCTTCGTCGCCGGCATCGGCAGCGATGCCCGTTCGGAGCAGATCATCCGCGCCATGGTCGATCTGTCGCGCAATCTCGGCAAGCGCTGCGTTGCGGAAGGCATAGAGACGGATGCGCAGCGCCGCTTTCTTCTGGAGGTCGGTTGCGAGGTGGGGCAGGGCTACCTGTTCGGCAAGCCGGAGCCTGTCGAGCAGGCGGGCGATCGGCTGCCAAGGCGGCACGGCGGCGTAAAGCGGTTTTCGGCCGTTGGCAGGGCGCGGCGTGCCTTAGACGGCACGCAGTAGTATAGAGGAGAGTGGGGGCATGAAAGTGAAAACAGCAATATTTGCAGCGGCACTTATGCTGGCGAATCCGTTGAATGTTGCCGCCGATTCGCCCGGCGCGGTCGATGTCGTGCATTTTTGGGTGTCGAAGAGCGAGTCGCAAGCCCTTGACGTCTTCCGGCAGGCATGGACGGGGGCCGGTAATCAGTGGGCGGACCTGCCGGCGGAGAACAAGGCGGCCGTGCAGAGGGTCGTCAGCGACCGTGTCGCCAACGGCTATGCGCCCGCGGTGATGCAGTGGAATGCCAATGAAGGTTCGCGCGAGTTGCCGGAAATGGGCATCGTGCTTGATATCGAAGAGGTGGCCACGGCTGATCGCTGGCGCGATGTGTTGCCCGCAACCGTGCTCGACCGTATCAGCTACAAAGGCAAGATTTATTTCGCTCCTACCAACATCCATGCGGAGAACTGGCTCTGGACAAGTGAAGCCATCTTCCTGAAGGCTGGCCTGAGGGCGCCGCAGAGCTGGGATGACATCTTCGCAGCGGCCGAAAGGATCAAGGAGGAGGGACGCCTGCCCATTGCGCTTGGCGGCGGGAATTGGGAGATCTCGCTGATCTTCAACAATATCATGCATTACAAGCTGGGTTCCGAAGGATATGTCCGCATTATCAGCGGAGATGCGGCGGTGGTGCAGGATCCCCGCATGGCCGAAGCGCTCGGGATGCTGCGGCGTCTCTCTCGCTATGCCGAACCTGCGGCGGTTCGCGCGCCCAAGACCTGGGCGGATGCCACCGACGCAGTCGGGCGGGGTGAGGCCGGCATGCAGTTCATGGGGGATTGGGCGAAAGGTGAACTGGTTGCTCGGGGCTATGCCGTCGACCGCGATTTCGGCTGTAGCCTGGTGCCCGGAACCGAGATCGCTTATTTCATGGTCATAGACGCCTTCGCCTTCCCGATCACCAATCGCCCGGATGCTGCCACGGCGCAGCAGGCCTTTGCACGCATGCTGCTTGATCGGGACAATCAGGTCGCCTTCAGCCGCATCAAGGGCTCACTTCCCGTCCGCACGGACGTCGATCCGAGCGGGCTGGACCGCTGCGGGCGGCTCGGCCTGGAGATGATTGCCGAAAAGAGCGGAGTGAGTGCGCAATCCATGGCAATGCCTATACAAATGTCGGATGGCTTCATTGCCGTGCTCGCGGAGTTCTTCAACGACCAAAGCATGTCTGTCGAAACGGCGCAGCGGCGACTGTACGAAGTCCTGCAACAGAACTGAACGGGACCGGCTCGATCGCCCCGCTCAGTGGCTCCACGCCCATCTCCGCGATGGCGCATCAAGGGCATGTGAGCGAATTGAGCTCTATCGTCGGCTCGCCGGACCGGGAAGGCCCGGTGCGACACCGTTGGGTGCCTCTACGGGCGGACATATGCCTCCGCCCGTCTGGGTTGCCCAGATCGGTGGCTTGGCGGCTGGTTTTCCGCCGTTGACGCGCGAGCGCGGAGGCAGGTCCGCTTTTCGGGCGGGTTCCTCCATACGGTCGCGCTCATGCAGGCCTGGAAGCGCGTGGTAGATGTCCATATAGTCGTGCGTCATACGTTCCACAGTGAAGCGGCGCTCGAAGGCCGCCCGCACTTTGCGCCTATCGAGCAGGAGGGCGCGGTCCATCTCCGTCACCGCCTCGGCAACCGAATCGACCAGCACGCCCGAAACGCCATTTTCGATGACTTCCGGCGCCGAGCCGTACCGGAAGGCAAGCACGGGCGTGCCGCACGCCATGGCCTCGATCATCACGAGGCCGAAGGGCTCCGGCCAATCGATCGGAAACAGTAGCGCCGCTGCGTCACCGAGGAACTCCGCCTTCCGCTGCTCGTCGATTTCACCTATGAATTCCACGTTCGGATGGCTCGCGACGAGAGGTTCGATGACTGTTTCCCAATAGGCGCGGTCCTTGGCATCCACCTTTGCCGCGATCTTCAACTGCATCCCGGTCCTGGTCGCGATCTCGATCGCCCGGTCCGGTCCCTTTTCCGGCGAAATGCGCCCGAGGAAAGCCAGATAGTTGCCGCCGGGCTTCTCCTTGAATGGCAACAGCTTGGGATCCAGCCCGTGATAGACGGTGCCGCGCCAGTTGGCCACCGGGATCGGCCGGCGCTGGTCGTTCGAGATGGAAACCAGGGGAATGTTGGAGAAAGCGCGATAGAACGGCTGCAGATCCGGCTCGTCGAGCCGCGTGTGTAGGGTCGTCACGGTTCGTTCGGCGAAATCGCGGATCAGCGGAAAATGCAAGAGATCGATGTGGAAGTGCAGGACATCGAACTGGTGCGCCCGCCGCCGCACTTCTTCCAGCATGACCATATTATGGGGAAGAAAATCGCGGACCCCCGCATTGAGCCTGAGCGCGACCTCGCAGCAGGGCACCAGTTTCGATGTGGTGATCGAGTCTCCACTGGCAAAGAGCGTGACGTCGTGGCCGAGCCTTACGAGTTCTTCCGTCAGGCAGCCGACGATCCGCTCGGTCCCGCCGTAAAGCTTCGGGGGAACCCTTTCTGCAAGAGGGGCGATTTGCGCAATTTTCATTGCAGTACTCCTGTTGTCGGGCCGCGGCGAAGGCAGGATGCATTCGCTCGAATGGGCAGCGCGAACTCACCTGCAACAATTGCCGAAACTGCCACTTGGTTCCGGCGAGCGAACTGGCCGCGACCACGGGAGAACGGAACATTCCCGTATGATGCGACGTTTGCGAAACGTACTCCCGCGAAGGTTTGGATATGCCCGAAAAGACCAATCGTCCGACCGTCCTCATCACGGGATCGAGCGGCTTTCTTGGACAGGCGATCGCTCGCGGCTTGCGCGACCGATACCGGGTAATCGGGCTCGACGTCGACGTACCCAAGGGGCCGTCGGAGGCGATCGAAACGATCAGGATCGACCTGACCTCGGACGAACGCGTGAGGACGGCACTCGAAGAAGTGCGCCAGCGCAGCGGTGGGCGCGTCGCCTCGGTCATTCACCTCGCTGCCTATTACGACACGACCGGCAAGAGCGATCCCAGATATGGCGCGGTCAACGTCGAGGGAACACGCCGGCTACTCTCCGGCTTGCAGCGCCTCGAGACGGAGCAGTTCATCTTCTCGAGTACTTTGCTCGTGCATGCGCCGAGCCCGCAGAGGGGTGTCGCCATCGATGAGGACGATCCCCTCGGCCCGACTTGGGCCTACCCGGAATCGAAAGCAAGGACGGAAGCGGTCATCGCAAGGGAGCGCGGCCGCATCAAGACCGTCGTGCTCAGGCTCGCCGGCGTCTATGACGAGGATTGTCGCGCCGCCTTCGTCGCGCAGCAGATCGCCCGCATCTTCGAGCGACTGCCGACGGCCTATCTTTTTAGCGGCGATCTTCGCGCGGGGCAGCCCTACCTGCACAAGGACGATCTTGTCGATGCTTTCGTGCGCGCCGTCGAGCGCCGCGCCGATTTACCGGAAGAGAGCGTCATGCTGATCGGCGAGACGGAAACGCTATCCTATGGAGAAATGCAGAAACGCATCGGCAAGCTCGTCCATGGCGAGGATTGGCGAACTTTGGTCCTGCCCAAGGGGCTCGCCAGCACAGGCGCATGGATGCAGACGGAAGTGCTCGATCAGGACACGGACATCAAGCCCTGGATGATCGAGACCGCAGACGATCATTTCGAGATCGACATTTCCCGGGCGCGCCGCCTGCTTGGCTGGGAGCCGAAGCACAGCCTGGCCGCAACATTGTCGGAAATGATCAGTCGACTGAAGGAGGATCCGACCGACTGGTATGAAAGGAACAAGCTCGAGCCCTCGACGGTCGCCGCGACCGAGCCCGAGCTCGATCAAGCCAGGGCGCGGCTTCGCGGTCCCCTCGAGCGCAGCGAGGCGGAAGTCGATGCCGCCATGGAGCGCCATCGCCTCTTCACGCTCTGGGCGCCTCTGGCGAACGTCGCGCTGGGGCTCTGGCTTCTCGCCTCTCCGATGACGCTCGGTCTTTTCGATCCGGTCGCCGCTCCACCGCCTCCAGCACTCGGGCACGAGATTGCCGAGGCCTCCATCCGCAATGCGCGGCTCGGCGTGAGCGAACTCGTCTCGGGGCTGCTCGTCATCGGTTTCGCGCTTGCCGGCATGTACCGCCGCTGGTCCTGGCTGCAGTGGATCACCGCGGCCGTCGGCGTCTGGGTGATGTTCGCGCCGCTCGTCTTCTGGACGACGAGTGCTGCCGCCTATGCCATCGACACGCTCGTCGGCCTGCTGATCCCCGTCTTCGCCGTCACGATCCCACCAACGCCGGGCATCAGCCGGCGGGCGCTGGCGGCTGACGACGACCGCCCGCTTGGCTGGAGCTATTCGCCGTCCTCATTCACCCAGCGCATGCCGATCGTCGCACTTGCCTTCGTCGGTCTGTTCGTCTCTCGCTATCTGGCCGCCTTCCAGCTTGGCCATATCGACGGTCTCTGGGATCCGTTCTTCGGGCCGGGCGGCGCTCCGACCGACAATGGCAGCGAGGCCGTGGTCACCTCCTGGGTGTCGAAGGGCTTCCCGATCGCCGACGCCGGGCTCGGCGCCTTCGCCTACGCGCTCGACATACTCGCCGGCGTGGTCGGCGACCGCCGGCGCTGGCGTAGCATGCCCTGGATGGTGTTCCTCTTCGGCCTGCTGATCATACCGCTCGGCGTGGTCAGCGTTTCCTTCATCATCATCCAGCCGCCGCTGATCGGCGCGCTCTGCACGCTCTGCATCGTCCAGGCGGCCGTGACGGTCCTGCTGATCCCCTATTCGGTCGACGAGGTCCTGGCGACCGTGCAATATCTCTGGCGAGCAAAAGGGGCGGGCGAACCCTTCTGGCGGACCTTCTGGAAGGGCGGGCCGGCGCTTTCCGAGGGGCAGACGCCGGAGCCGGACCTCGACCGGTCGGCTTCAATGGTGTTGCGGGAGTTCATTGTCGGCGGCGTGAACTTCCCTTGGACATTGGTGACAAGCGCCCTGCTCGGAGTCCTGCTGATCGCAACGCCGCTGGTCTTCGGCAGCGAACCGCCGCTCTATTACAGCGACCATGTCGTCGGCTGCCTCGTCGTCATGATCGCCGTCATCGCGATGGCGGAGGTCGTTCGGCCGTTGCGTTTTTTCAATGCGGCCCTCGGTGCCTGGATTGCCGCATCCCCATTCCTGCTTTCGGGCGGTAGCACGATCGGCGTCATCGCGGATGTGGTGGTCGGTTTTGGACTTGTCGCGTTGAGCCTGCCGCGCGGCACGCGCAGCGAAGAGCATTATGGCGGCTGGGACCGGGCCATTGTCTGAGCGGTCCGCGCTACAGCGCCGCGCGTCTTTTCAGACGCCATGCATCGAGCTTTCCCAAAATCGGGTACGATTTTCGGGCCGATGCGCCAAGGGCCGCGGAGCTCACGACAGCTCCGACAGAACCTCCACCCGGCGCATGCCATACCAGCCGCCGATCCAGGCCGCTACGGCACCGAGGACCAGCGAAAAGAAGCCGAAGAAGGCGGCGGTCGAGACGACAGCCGCAGTCGCTGCAGCCATTTCCTCACCCTGTTTACGGGCCGTCTCGATCGCGGACCTGTAGGCGCGTTCATAAGCCTCGACGCGCGGCCGGGCCTCTGTGACCGGAATATTACGAGCCCGCGCGAGTGCATCGACGGCGCGCGCACGGTCGTTCTCGGCCCCCGTCTCCTTGCTGGTGACAAGGGCGCGCACCGCTGCCACCGTCGCGTCCCTCATTGCCGCAGGATCGTTGCCGCCGATCGAATCCCGGATCTGGTGCTCGATATCGGCGAATGGGTCGGCGACAATGGTTGGTGCGGAGGCCGCAATGCGCCCGCCGACCGCGGAGGAGAGGCCGCCCAGTGCTCCGCCGATCAACGCGCCGGCGGAAGTCGTCAGGAGATAGACGACGACCAGTGTCGTGACCGCCCAGCACGTCAGACCGTGATAAACCCCTGTCGTCGTGCCGGTGCGACCCGACAGGCGGCTCGCCACATAGCCGCCGACAAAACCCGCGATCACTCCTGAAAACGCGAACCAGAGGCCGCTCGCGATCGCGCCGGGTCCTGCATACGCGTCGCCGCGCGGAACGAAGGCGGCCGCGCCGATCCCGACGCCGAGCAAATGCAGCAGGAACTGCACCGTCAACGCCAACGCCACGCCGGCGAAGACTGCGGCCCAGGAAATCCCCGCGGGCACTACGAGCACGTTCGGTTCGGCGGTCGCGGCCGGAGATGGCCTGTGCACCGTTTCGCTCATCGGTCGCTCCGTCGATCAGGCGTCGCTGTCACAACTTTGCGGGGCCAAATTCGTTCCCCGGCAAGGCGACTGACGGATATTCTATGGCGGGCTCCACGTGGGCGAGGTTCAGTGGGCGAGGTTCAGACGTGGCGAGCAACGCCCTTCCTCACCGGTTCCCCCTCGATGAGGGAACGCAGCTCGTCCTCGCTGATCGTCTCCCGCTCGAGGAGCAGCTTCGCCGACCGCTGCAGGAGCGGACGCCGCTCCTTCAACAACGCCTCCGTCCGCTCGAAGGCACCGTCGATGATCCGGCGGACTTCCTCGTCCAGGATGGCGGCGGTCTTTTCGGAATAGTCACGTTCGCCGGCGCCCTGATAGACCGGGTCCGGCGTCAGCAGCGAGCGGCGATCTCGCTCCAGGGCGACGTGACCGATCCGTTCCGTCATGCCGTAGCGTGCGACGATGGCACGCGCGATGTCGGTCACCTTGACGAGATCGTCGGCAGCGCCCGTCGAGAGATGGCCGAAGACGAGCCACTCGGCGGCGCGCCCACCGAGCAGTACCGCCATCTTGTTTTCCAATTCCTCCTTCGTCATCAGGAACCGGTCCTCCGTCGGCCGCTGGATCGTGTAGCCGAGCGAGCCGATGCCGCGCGGGATGATCGAGACCTTGTGCACGGGATCGACGCCCGGCAGTGCCATTGCGACGAGGGCGTGGCCCATTTCGTGATAGGCGACCACTTCGCGTTCTCGCGGATTGAGCAGCCGGTTGCGCTTCTCAAGCCCGGCGATGATGCGCTCGACGGCATTGTTGAAATCATCCATGGTGACGGCGTCGGCATTGCGACGCGTGGCAAGCAGGGCCGCCTCATTGACGAGGTTGGCGAGGTCGGCCCCGGTGAAGCCGGGCGTCAGTGCCGCGATCTTCTCCGGCTCGACGTCGGCAGCGAGCTTCGCCTTCCTCAGATGCACGTTGAGAATTTGTATGCGGCCTTGCTTGTCGGGGCGGTCGACGAGAACCTGGCGGTCGAAACGCCCGGCGCGCAGGAGCGCCGGATCAAGGATTTCGGGCCGGTTCGTGGCCGCAAGGAGCACAAGCCCTTGCGATGGATCGAAGCCGTCGAGTTCGACCAGCAACTGATTGAGCGTCTGTTCCTTTTCGTCGTGACCGCCGGCCATCGGACCGATGCCGCGTGCGCGGCCGAGCGCATCGAGCTCATCGATGAATATGATGGCCGGCGCTTTCGATCGGGCCTGCTCGAACAGGTCGCGCACCCGCGCGGCGCCGACGCCGACGAACATCTCCACGAATTCCGAACCGGAAATGGAGAAGAAGGGCACCCCGGCTTCGCCTGCGACGGCTCTCGCCAGGAGCGTCTTGCCGGTGCCGGGCGGGCCGACCAGCAAGACCCCCTTCGGCATCCGCCCACCGAGACGTCCATAGCCCTTCGGATCCTTGAGGAAATCGATGATCTCCTTCAACTCGTCCTTCGCCTCGTCGACGCCGGCGACGTCGTTGAAGGTCACGCCGGTGTTGGTCTGGACATAGACCCTCGCCTTCGATTTGCCGATCTGCATCAGACCGCCGCCCATACCCCCGGCCATGCGGCGCAGCATGAACATCCAGATGCCGATGAAGAGGACGACCGGAAGGATCCAGGACAGGAGGTCGCGCAGGAAGGTGCTCTCGACTCTTCCGGTAACGACGACGCCGCGCTCCTGCAGTTGGCGTGCAATGTCAGGCTCCACGCGGGTGGTGATGAACATCGGCTTGCCGTCCTGCGGAGCCTTGAACGTGCCCTGGATATATTGGTCGGAGACGGCGACTTCGGCGATCTTGCCCTCCTCGAGATAGGTCTGAAACTGACTATAGGGAATCTGTGCCACCTGCGTGGCGGTCGTGAAAATGTATTGAAACAGCATCAGGGCGAAGATCGCCGCGACCCAGTACCAGATATTGAACTTCGTCTGCTTGTCCATTTTGCTGGCTCCTGGGCTGGTGGCGCATATAGTTGGGCTTGGAAAGCAGCATCGCCGTCCCATCCCGAAACGCGGCCGGTTGGTGGCGGTTCCCGTTCAGTGTCACGGGGTTCAACACCTGGAGCGGACCTGGGCTCCCTTTGCAATCATATACCGAAGGCGAGCGCGGCTCCTATGGTTCCTTTCGCCTATTCGCAGCCCTCATCGGTTCACCAGCCAAAGGATGACCGAGAGGACTACGCTGAGGAGCAGCCCGGTGGTGATCGGGATATAAAGCGTGAAGTTGCCGCGCTCTATGATGATGTCACCCGGCAGCCGGCCAAGGCCGATGCGCGAGAGCCACGGCCAGAGAAGACCGACAGCTAGGATGAGGAGACCGATGATGATCAGAAGCCGCGACACGATGGAACCTATTCTACCGCAGGCTGGCCGGCAGTCTCTATGGCCGCATGAGCGAGGCCGCAGCTATGCCGCCTCTTCCTCGCGTCCTTCGGGCAGACGTTCTTAATATCGCTTTCGGCAGGCGACACAGGCCGAAACTACGCCCTCAGCCACGGCGCTTCGCCAGCAGAGCAGGAACGCACCCGCTGGCCATCGGAGGAACTCCATTTTTGATCCTGGGTCGAGTCATTCAACCCAGGACCATCATCGGTTCAATGCGCGGACGCCGCCAGCGCCGTGCCATCCTTCTTGTCGTGGACGGCGAAACGATCGAGCATATGGGCGCTCGCTGCGTTGAGGCCAATAACGTCGACGGCGACACCATGCCGGCGGTATTTCAGGACGATCTTGTCGAGGGCGCCGACGGCGGTGATGTCCCAGAGGTGCGCCTCGCTGACGTCGATGACGACCTTTTCCAACGGCTCGGCAAAATCGAAGGCGGCGATGAAAGCCTCCGTCGATGCGAAGAATATCTCGCCGTCGACGATGTAAGTGCGTGCCTTGCCGCTCTCGTCGAGCCGAGACCGTACATGGAAGAGGCGGGCAACCTTGCCGGCGAAGAAGACGCCGGACAGGAGCACGCCGACCAGTACGCCCTTTGCAAGATCGTGCGTGCCGACCGTGGTGACGACCGTCGCCAGCATGACGACGGAGGAGGGCAGGGGATTGCGGCTGAGATCGAGGATCGAGCGCCAGGAGAAGGTGCCGATCGACACCATGATCATCACGGCGACCAGGGCAGCCATCGGAATGATCCGCACGAGGTCGTCCAGGACGAGAATGAGGAACAGAAGGAAAGCACCGGCGACGAAGGTCGAGAGCCGTCCGCGGCCGCCGGACGTGACGTTGATGACCGATTGTCCGATCATGGCGCAGCCGCCCATGCCGCCAATGAGGCCAGAGGCGATGTTGCTCGCGCCCTGGCCGATACATTCCTGGCTCTTGTTGCTCGTCGTATCCGTCATGTCGTCGACGATCTGCGCCGTCAGCAGCGATTCCAGCAGGCCGACGGCGGCCAGCGCCACCGAGTAGGGGAAAATGATCTGCAGCGTCTCGAAGGTCAGCGGTACTTGCGGCAAAGCGAAGATCGGCAGGCTCGACGGTAACTCGCCGAGGTCGCCGACGGTACGGATGTCCATGCCCGTCCAGTGGGCGATCCCGGTCAGAACGGCGATGGCGACGAGCGGCGAGGGAACGGCCTTGGTGACGTAAGGAAAGAGATAGATGATCGCGAGGCCCGCGGCGATCATCGCATAGGTCGCATGCGGCACGCCGATCAGTTCCGGAAGCTGCGCCATGAAGATCAGGATGGCGAGTGCGTTGACGAAGCCGGTGATGACCGAGCGCGAGACGAAACGCATGACCCGGCCCAGCTTCAGGAAGCCCGCGGCGATCTGGATGAGGCCCATGAGCAGCGTCGCGGCGAAGAGGTACTCGAGGCCGTGTTCCTTGACGAGAGTGACCATAAGTACGGCCGTGGCGGCGGTCGCCGCGGAGATCATGCCTGGACGGCCGCCCGCAAAGGCGGAGACGCAGGCGATGGCGAAGGAGGCGAATAGCCCCACCTTCGGATCGACGCCGGCGATGACCGAGAAGCCGATCGCCTCCGGGATCAGGGCAAGCGCCACGACGATGCCCGACAGGACATCGGCGCGGATGTTGGAGAACCATTCGCGTTTGTAGCTGGCAATTGTCGATTTCATGATTTTCTTCGCAAGAGTAGCACACCAGGCCGGTGGGAGATCCGGCATGTCTTGGTTTGATGCTGTTGCGTTGTCTGGCGGATCGGCGGCCAGAAGAGCCACCCGGGGTTTCACCGGGTCCGGGGTGAATGAAGCCCTTATAGGAAACAGTCCTGCTGGATGCAACGGTCTATTGTGCAGTGCCGCAATCTACATCCGTGCCGTCCGCGATGGCGGCTTGTGTGTCCCTCAGCCTAGAGCCTAGATGGACCGTGCCGCCACGAAGTTCTGCCATTCCTCCTCGCTGCCATGGAAGACATTGAGGTCGATCCTGCCGTCGACTCCGTGCGAGAGGCCGGATCCCGAATATTGCCAGAAGAGCCACTTGCGGCCGGGATAGACCTTGGACGGGTGCGCGGCGACCGAACGCAGCCAGAAGGGATGGCTCGGAAAGGCGCCCTCGAGATTATCGCTATAGAAATCCGGTGCGGTGTAGATGATCGGGCGCTGCCCGTAGTGCCGCTCCAGCTTGTCCATGAAGACCTGCATCTTCTCCCGCACGCGCGCGGGCGACGGGCGCCGCTTGCAACTCGACTCGCCGTTCCACTCGACATCGATCACCGGCGGCAGGGCATCGGCTTCGCGTGGCACATTGCGGATGAACCAGTCGGCCTGTTCCCCGGCCGTGCGGCACCAGTAGAAGAAGTGGTAGGCGCCGCGCTTCAGGCCGGCCGCCTGGGCGCGGCGCCAGTTCTTCTTGAACATCGGGTCGAGATGGTCGCCACCATCGGTCGCCTTGATGTAAGCGAAGTTCGCGCCCTGCGTCCGCAGTTTGTCCCAGTCGATCTCGCCCTGCCAGCGTGAGACGTCGACGCCGTGGACGGCAAGACTGTGTGGTGATCTCTTGCCGAAGTTGATCGGCTTGGCATCGCGGAAACGATGGCTGTAGACATGCGAACGCGTCCGGGGCACCGCCCCGATTGCGGGATTTTCCGGAGCGATGAATGCGACCGGCCTTTCCATCGGGATGGGCATGCCGGCTTCCCGTTCCATCGGTGCAAAGGCCTCCGGGTCCGGGGCGGGGCCGGCCCAGGCGAGCGCTTCCTGCGGCTCGGTCGGCGTCGTGGCAGGCCTGGCGGCGGCGGGCCCGACTGCGGTGGCCGGAACCGGTGCCGACGGCCGGACGACCGAACTGGTTATTTCACCGGAAGGCCGCGGCGCAAGCACGCTCTCCGGACCGGAACTGGATGCGCAGCCCGCAAGCGTCAGGCAGGCGAGGAAGAGGGCTGACACGGCTGGAAAACGCATGGGAACCCGTACGCAAAACGACTGTTGAGGATGGAATGCGATGCCGTCGCACCCCACGAGAGTGAAAATCCGAACGGCAGCTTACCAACAAAGGTTGAATCCGATCTTAACGGCAGTCGGATTTCGAGGCTCCGATCTGGCGATGTCATCCGCCGGAGCGCTGAAAGGCCTGTGGTGGTCCTGACCCTAGATCACTCGGGCAGGAGAGCGAGAGGTGACCTCGTTTTCGTCTGTCAATGAATCTCGGGTTCCGGCAGCTTGTGTGGAGACCGAAGACGGTGATGCCGCAGCCGTCCGGGGCCTGCTGAATGTGCTCCGCATGAATATTCAAATAGCCGCGCGCGGATAATTTTTGTGGGCTCATCCCAACGAAGTATAGCGGTCAAGTAATGAGGGCGGGCTACGGAAATTAGTGGGTACCGCTAACCCGATTGAAACTCACAGCTGCGGAGCAGCTTTGGTACTGTAACTGCTAAGTCTGATGATCATTCGGCGCTATGCGGCATGGCTTGCCTGCAAATCGCGCATGTCCGGAAGGATCGGTCATGGATCATGTAAACGGGCCCGAGGCGACCTGCGACAGGCCTGCACATCTCTGCAGCGACGGACGCACGACGGTCGTTCCATGTCATCGCGCTCGCAAGACGTCATTCGGGGTCATTCTCAGTTTGGTTCCGCTCTGCCTCATTATGATGCTGCCCGGATTGCCCGCAAAAGGACAGACGGTGACTGACGACAGACTCGCCCCGCATGACACCGTGGAGATAAGCGTTGCCGGATGGCATGCCCTGCTTGGCGGGGTAGCCGAGGCGGCGCTGCTTAACGACACTTTTACCATCGGGGCAGGTGGGACGGTCGAGCTTCCGGTAATAGGACGCCTGCCCGCAGCAGGCCTCAGCGAGAGTGAACTGGCGAAGCTGATAACCGATCGCTTGCAGGCCAGGAGCGGCAGCGACCAACGACCGGTGACGACCGTCCAACGACGTAGGCCGGCGCCCGAAGGGCCATCATCGCGGGCAACCAGTGCCGAGGCGCCTCCGCCTGCCGCGCAGACGGGCGTCGCAGGGCCGGCGGCGACGGAGAGACTGGGGTCGGAACGGTCCAGGGTGGACGCATTGCTTGGTGATCTGGCCGCCGCTCGCATGGAGCTTAAAGAGGCTCGCGGAGAAGCGCGTGCAGCACGCGACGCTGCTCGTAGCGCTGCGATACGGCACGATCGCCGGCTTGCTGCAGAGCGTCGCCGCGTCGCCGTCCTGACCCAGGAACTCACGGCTGCCCGGGCCGATCTCGAAGCCGCGAATGCTCGCCTGCAGCAGGAAGTGAACGCGGCGCGAAACTGGGATGCCGCGATCGCCATGGTCAATGAGGCTCGAGAGTTGGTTGTGCGTGAACGCGCCAAGGGCGCCGAAGCGGAGGAAAAGTTTCTCGCGGCGCGCAAGGAAGTCGATGCGATGCGGCGTGCCGCCGACTACGATGGCGTGCAGGCGCGAAAGGCTGACGCGATAGCGGCTGAACAAGGCCGAGCTCTTGAAAATGCGCGACAGAGAGCCGAAGGGCTCGCGCTCAATCTGGCGGTCCTGCAGCGCGATTTCGAGCGACTGGGGGCCAAGATGGCTGGAGCAATACGATCGAAGGCTGCCGCGCTCAGAGCGCGCAATGCTGCGGAAGCGTCGCTGGCAGATGTCAGGCAGACCCTTGAAGCGGTCCGGCGCAAGTTTGCCGCCAATGCAAGTACCCTTGCCGTAGTTCGCCGATCGGCCCTTGAGGCCCGCGCCGAGTTCCGAGCGGCAAAACAGGCAGCCTTGCAGGCCGATAGGCTTGCCAAGGTTGCGGCAAGCCGGGCTGATGAGGCGCTCGACGCGGAACGCAAGAAGGCAAGGTCGCTTGCGCGCGATCTCGAAATTGCCCGTGAGGAACGCGACGCGGCAAGGAAGGAACTGGCCGGGAGTTCGGCGGCGCCGGGCGAGTCGCTTGGAGACGATGACGAATCGAATGACCGCCGCCTTGCCGTAGAGCGCAGAGGAGGCAAACTTTCCAAGGGCGAAGCTCAGCGCCCCAAGGCCACCGCCGGACGTAGACAGAACGTAGGCGTCGGCGATCACCCGAGCGAGCATGCCAAGGCGGTGGCGCGCAAGCGTGTACGATCGGCCCGTGAGGGCGGGTCGCCAGAGATCCGCGAGGCGGAGCTCGGCAAGTCGACGCCACGCGCTCGATCGGTGACGATCGTGCTCCCGGACGCGCTGCTTCCCCGGCGGTCGCTGACCCGGTGACCTTTGGTAGAGAGGGTGGAAGGCATTTTCGCGGGTTGCCAAAATGAGGAGCCAGATGATGCGTAAGCATTTAGCTGCCACGTTTGTGATCGCAATCGCGATTGGACCGGCGTCAGCCCTTGCGCTCGACCTTGGCGCCAGCGTCGGCCCGGTTGGCGTCGGCGCCGAGGTGGGGATCAGCAAGAGCGGCGCCTCGGCAGGGGTTGGCACGAATGTCGACGGAATAGGTGGAGTAAAAGGCGGGACCTCGCTCGGCACGAAGGGTGGATCCAGCCTTGGGGTCGGCGGCAATCTCGGCGGCAAGAGTGGCGGCATATCGGTGGGCTCCGGTTCCAAAGCCGGAGCCACCGATTCCGGGGCAGGTTCAGGCGGTTCGGCCAGCGGTTCTGGATCCGGGACGCGGTCGCCCAGCAGTGGTGGTGCCGGTGGGTCGACCGCGGTGTCATCAGGCGGTGGCGGTTCCAACACGATCGGCCCCGTTGCCCCAGCAAGGACCGCACGAGCATCCATCGTTCTGCCACGCGTCCTTTGGCCGTTGAAGAGAAAGCGGGCCGCACAGGGGCGGGGCGAATGGGCCTATCCTTTGAGCGTCCCGTTGTCCATTGCTGCGATTCCGGGAACCCCGAGCACCGTCGTTCGCACCTGCCGGAAGGCGATTGCCTCGGCTGCGTCGCCGCTTGGCGCCGTGCGTGTACGTGCGGCAAGCGCCGGCTCCCTGCTCCGGCATCGCAGCGGGGTGCTCACCGCTCCACTTGCCGTCAGCATAGACTATGCAGGTCAGGACGGCATTCAGGTTCGTCAAGCGCGAGTGAGCTGTCGCCTCGATTCGTCCGGCAAGGTCATTGCGGTCATCTAGTCTAGTCTAAAGCATCGGCCCGAAAATCGTACCCGATTTTCGGAAAGCTCGATGCGCAGACTCAAAGAGCTACAGCGACCTTTGCGCATCTGAAAAGACGCGCGGCGCTGTAGTGTATGTCGCCTGAAGGTGTGCAGCGGTTTTGTGGGCAACGACTTGCAGAAAACAAAACAAAGTCTGATCGCGGCGCGCCTTGCCGGAAACGCCAAATATCTTCAAATTTTCCCGGCACTTTGTTGCTCCGAAGGAGAGCAAACTGCCTGTTCACTCAGACGACGGTACCCCGGCAGGCCCAGGCGATATTCGCAAAAGACCTCGGTCCGTCGGGTCGCCCGGCCTGGTAGGCGTCGCGTACGGCGGCATCGACGCGCGCCCGCTCCGCAGGGTCGAGAGTGGCAACATATTTGCCGAGCGGCCCTTCGCCCGCGGCAATCGGTGCCCAGTAGTCGTCGAAGCTCTGGTAGTCCATGCGGATCACCAGCTCAGTTTCCACGACTCCCGTCAGGCCCTGTGCGACGAAGGTCCGCTTCATCTCGCCCGGCTGCATCATCGGTTGCCAACAATAGCGCTCCCGCAACTGGCGCCCGCCTTCGCTGAGGGCGGCCACCGTATCGACCATCATGCGCATGCCGGGCATGCCGCCGAAGTGATCCCATACGGCGGCCGCGACCACGCCGCCCGGCCGGACGACCCGGCGCATTTCGGCCACGGCCCGGCCGGCCTCGGGCACGAAATGCAGCACGAGCAACGCCAGCGCGCGGTCGAACGTGCCGTCCTCGAAGGGCAAGGCACAGGCATCCGCCTGCCGGATCGTTATGCGCCGGTCGTTGTTGCGCAGCGTAGCCGCTTCCACGAAGACGGGCGAATAGTCGATGGCGGCGATCTCGGCGAGATCCGCGCTCTCGGCAAGGGCAAAGGTCAGGCTGCCGGTACCGCAGCCCACATCAACGACCTTTTCGCCGTCGGCGAGCCCCGCAAAATCGATGAAAAGCGGCGCGAGCCTTCGGCTCCAGCGGCCCATGAGCTGCTCATAGCCGGACGCGTGGTGGACATTGAAGCTTGAGGTCATCGAAGGTCTCCATACGCTCGCGCCTATGCTAGTCCTGGAAGCCCTGGCTGCCAAGGAGCGGGCGAAGCATGGGCCTAATCCGGACAACCCGATCGGAGGGCGCTAATGCAGGTGCCGCAGCTTGTCCGGATTGCGCATGATATAGATCGCGGTGACTGTGCCTTCCTCGATTTCGAGTGCGGTCGTCTGGAATTCGCCATCGGCTTCCAGCGTGACGAAGCCGGGCAGGCCGTTGATGAAGCCGGTTCGAACGAGTTTCGAACCATGCTCCTTGAATAGCGTGGCGAGATGCGTCTGCACTTTCATCACTTCATCGAAGCCGATCAGCGGCCGCAGCGCCGCCGAGCGCTTGCCGCCCCCGTCGGCATGGACACTGACGTCGGCCGCCAGCATGGCGCCGAGTGCCTTCATGTCGCCGCTGCGGGAGGCGGCGAAGAAGGCCGCTGCGATCTCGATCCCACGATCCTTCTCGACTCGAAAGCGCGGTCGCGCCTCGCGGACATGGGTGCGCGCGCGGGCCGCCAGCTGGCGGCAGGCTGAGGGGTCGCGCTGAATGGTTGCGGCGACCTCATCGAAGGACAGTCCGAATACGTCGTGCAGCAGGAAGGCCGCACGTTCGAGCGGCGAGAGGCGTTCGAGCGCAAGCATCAGCGGTAGAGTGACGTCTTCCTCCTCCTGCTCTTCGACGACCGGATCGGGAAGCCAGGGGCCGACATAGGTCTCGCGCTGGCGGCGCGCCGATTTGAGCTGATCGAGGCAGAGCCGGGTGACCGTGCGGCGCAGGAAGGCTTCCGGCTCGCGCACGGCGGTGCGGTCGGCCCCCATCCAGCGGATGAAGGCCTCCTGAACCATGTCCTCGGCGTCGGCCACGGAGCCCAGCATGCGATAGGCAACGCGGATCAGCATTGGGCGCAGCGGATCGAAACTCGCCGCAGGGTCCCCGTTGGCCGCGCCCGACATCAGGCGACCGCCTTGGCGGCGGTTTTTGCCGCGAGCGCCGGATCGACCCACAGGCCGAAGGCGACGGCAATCCGGTTCCAGCCATTGATGACGTTGATCATGAGCGTAAGCTTCACCTGCTCCTCCTCGCTGAACTGATCCCTCAAGGATTGATAGGCACTTTCATGGGCATGTCCTTCCGAAAGGCGCGTCAGGGCTTCCGTCCAGGCAAGCGCGGCGCGTTCGCGATCGGTATAGCAGGGCGCCTCGCGCCAGGCCGACAGCAGGTATATGCGCTGCTCGGTCTCACCTTTCGCACGCGCCTCCACGGTATGCATGTTGATGCAATTGGCGCAGCCGTTGATCTGCGACGCGCGGATCTTGACGAGTTCGATGAGGGAGGGCTCGAGGCTTGACGCGACGGCGACCGAGGTGCCGGTCCAGCTCTTCATGAGGGCAGGGGCAGCGGTAAACGGATCGAGTTTGGCGGTCATGGTTTGCTTTCCTCTTGTTGGTTACGTCACCATGACGAGACAGGATCTGCCGGTGTGACATCCATTCAGATTTTTTGTAGATCCGGGCCGGATCTTACCGAGTTCCGCCGCTCGATCACGCAGCACCCGAACGCTACATCGCCGCAAGCAAGCTTGGGCCGGTGCCGCGGTGGCACCGGCCGGTAGATCAGGCGGCCTGCCTGTGCAGGCTTAGGGCTTCCTCAAGCGTGATCTCGCCCGCGAAGGCGCCGCTGGTCTCAGCTGCTTCGCCGCGCTCGATGGCATGGGCAAAGCGTACCCCCGGATCGTTCTCCAGTCTGTCGAGGAGCCGCTGGACCGCGGGATAGGCTCTGCGGTCGAGTACGTCGTGATAGTTCGTCCATCGCGCAATCCCGATCAAATAAGCATCGGCCAAGCTGCGCTCATCGCCCAGCAACCAGTCCTTTCCTCGGATCATTGCCTCGAGATGGGCGTGGACCTTGGCAAGGCTGGAAGCGCCGTAAGCGCGCAGCGCATCCTTCGCAACCCCCGCCATATCGTGTTCCAGCGCGTACCACAAAGGCGCAAAAGCACTGAACAGGCTGGTATTGAGGTATGCCAGGACCTGATTGAGACGATCGAACTCGGCGGTGCCTTGGGGGCAACCCAGCCGCTTGCCGATGCCGCGTGCCGCGAGATGATTGAGGATGGCCATGCTCTCGGTGACGATCCTGCCATCGGCCGTCATCAGCGCCGGCGTCTCCGCAACTGGGTTGACGCGCCGATAAGCCTCGCCTGCCACATCGCCCGGCATTTCGATGCGCGACAGGCGGTAGGGCTCGCCGAGCCATTCCAGAGCCACGATCGAGCCGAACGAGCAGCCCGACGGGACACCGTAGAAGAGGATAGGTTCCATTTCAGTCTCCATGCTTGAGGTCGGGCATGGCTATGCCCTTGACGGCTCGAACCATAGCTTCGGTAGACGTTGCAGCTGTAGTGGGTAAGATCGCGCCTTAAAGTCCACTGTTATGGACGATGGAGTTATGTTGAACCTCAATGACCTTCAATTATTCGTACGCGCAGTGGAGAGTGGCGGCTTTACCGCGGCCGCCCGCACGATCGGCGCGCCAAAATCGACCATCAGCAAGCGGGTCGCCGAACTCGAGGTCGAACTCGGCGCGCGGCTCATTCACCGAACTTCCCGCAGCTTCACCCTGACGGAGGTGGGGCGGGAGTTCTATGAACATGCGCGGGCCGCTCTCATCGAGGCCGAAGCAGCCGAAGAGGCCGTTCGACGGCGGTTGGGAGAGCCGGTCGGCACTGTCAGGATCACGACTTCGGTCCCCGTTGCGCAGTTCCGGCTTGCCGAACGGCTCGCGACGCTGTCGATGGAATATCCCAGGATACATCTGGATATTCACGTCACCGATCGCTTCGTCGATCTCATACACGAGGGCTTCGACATTGCGATCCGAAGCCACGTCGCGCCCCTGCCCGACTCAGGGCTGATGCAAAGACGCATGTCGGAGGAGCCGGTCATCCTCGTCGCGTCGCGAGACTACGCGGCCGAGTACGGCACGCCAGAGTCGCCGCTGGAGCTTGCGGACCACGCCGGCGTCAATGCGAGGCCGGGCTCAGATGTTTGGTGTCTTCGCAACGAGCGAGGAGAAGAAGCGCGTGTTTCTCCGCGCGCCTGCCTCAGCGCCGATGAGGCGGGGGTGCTGTTGCGGGCCGCGAGGGCGGGACTCGGAATAGTCCGTTTGCCGGAGACGATCGCAAGACCAGATCTTGATCGGGGCGAACTGGTCCATCTGCTGCCGGGCTGGACGGAAGGAACGATCATCACGACGATCCTGACGCCGCACCGGCGCGGGCAATTGCCCGCAGTCCGTGCCGTGGTCGGATTTTTGACGAAAGCCTGACCTGTCCAAAGGGCCGGGCGCGCACCCAAGCAACTGCGGGTTGCCCCCGTCGTCTTCCCGCTCCCACGCTTGTCTGAAAGTTTTGGCCGTAGTAGGCGGGCCATGTGCAAGCCGTATGCGAGCAACAAATGGATGTTCGTTTGATCGCAGCCAGCATGGCGATTGGGGGGACGTGCGTCATCGGACTTGCTCTGTTCGCTCATGCTCCGGCTCATCGACCCCCAACGGAATTCGAGTACGAGAAGGCCGTCACCGCCTTGAGGAAGCGACCCGAAGGAGAGCACGTGCCCAATTGCGTGCGGCTCGCAATGCCCGAAATCAAGGACGCAGATCTCAAGGGAACATCGTATTCAGACCGAACCACAATGGCGAAAGACATCTGCCGTCGCATCATCAAGGTCATGCTCGACGGCAGATTCACCTTCGCCCATTTTAGACGGTTGGCAAATTCAGATGTGTTGAAGTTGATCGTGGAAGCGGAACGTCGCCAGCCGAGCGACGAATAGTGAGCGTTGTTTTGGGAGCCCGGCCGCATACTACATTGCACTGCCGTCCGCTCCGAAGACGTGACAGCGACCGGGATCGAGTAGGACCGGAAGACTGGTGCTGCGCTCCACTTTCTGCCTACCGTCGAGTGCGGCCGTGATCGGCTGCTTGAGTGGACGATCGGTGATTGCGACCTGGCTAATGCGGTTGTTCCGCAGCGGCCTGCTTCCTCGCAAGTACAATCTCTTTAAAGGTGCATGCACATCGTAATTACCTAAAACATTCATATAGCAACTATTAAAACAATATCTCGTGAAAAACGGTGTTGCACGTCGGTAACAATGATTAAGCATTAGTATTATTTTTTGCAATTTATTGATGCAGACAGCGATGTTCTCTGAAATACAGGCAAGAGCACTTCACGCTCCGCACTCGTTCAATAGCTGCCCGGCCGAGCGGTTCCGGGGGCATTGATCGGGTCGCTCATGAGGTGAGGCTGCTGGGGATTTGGGGGTCATGAACAGTCAGAATGACCCAGTCTGGAGCCTGCCCTCGAAATTCGGGGTCAAAAATTATCGGGGAATCACTTTGATGCCGCACCTTCGTTCGCTGCTGCTTTCCACCACTGCAATATTGCCTGTCGCCACACTTGCCGTGCTTGCCCTCACTGAGCCAGGCCTAGCGGCCTGCGTTACAGGGAGCACGGACATCACCTGCGACAGTTCGGCTCCAAATCCCTGGACCACGACGGTTGGCCAAGGCAATACGACGGCGGCGGATAACTGGACGGTCAACATTACGTCGGGTGCAAACATCGTTGCCGGCGACGCCAACGCGATTAGCTTCCACGATAACAACACCATCACTGTATCCGGCACGAGCACCGTCAGCGCGAACGCAACGTCGGGCAACGGCGGTGGCTACGGCAACGGCCGCAATACGGTCGAGTTCCGGAACAACAACACCTTTACGATCGACCAAGGTGGCCAGGTTCTATCGCTCGGAACCGCGGGTGACGCCGAGGCCATCAATTTCATGGGAACCGGCAATACGGTCGTCAACAACGGTACTATTCGTGCCGATAACGCGGTCGCCATCTGGTCCCAGAATACCACCGGCATCAATACGGTGATCAACAACGGTGTGATCCAATCGCCGGGAACGGTGATCGGCGGGTCAGGCAATGGCGCCCTCGATTTCACCAATCGCGGGATGGTTATCGGGAATATCACCCTTGCCGGGGGTGATGACATCCTGCGGCTATTCACCGGATCCTCGATCGCCGGCAATTTCAGCGGCGGGGCCGGTGATGACGCGATCTTCCTCAGCGGAGACGGGAGTGCTTCCCTGCCGGGCAACATGAGCGGCTTCGAAAGCCTGACCAAGAACGGAACGGGCACCTGGGAACTGACGGGAACGGTGACGGGCGTTACCGTCTCCACAGTGCAGGAAGGCACGCTGATCCTCTCGGGCGATAATACCAACTATACCGGCCAAGTGATCGTTGATCCGGCGGGTACGCTCCAAGCGCGCGCGCAGAGCCTGCCTCCGACGGTTACAAACAATGGTCTCGTGCGGTTCAATCAGCCGGATGACGGTACCTATTCCGGACTTATCTCGGGTACCGGCGTTGTGGAAAAAACCGGCGTCGGCGTGTTGACGCTGACCTCAGCCAACACCTATTCCGGCGGCACGCGCATCAATCAGGGCACTATTGCCATCAGCCAGGATAGCGCGCTTGGCGATGCGGGCGGCCCTGTCACCTTCAATGGCGGCACCCTGCAGCTGGATGCTTCTTTCGATCTTGCTGCCACCAGGCAAGTGGTCCTGAACGCGCCTGGCGGCACAATCGATACGCAAGGCTTCGACACCACGCTCGCCCAGGGCGCGAGCGGGGAAGGCATGCTGACAAAGACGGGCACCGGAACGCTCGTTTTCGCCGGCGAAAATACCTACACCGGCGGCACGACGATCTCGGCGGGCACGCTGCAGCTCGGCAACGGCGGCACCACCGGTTCGATCCTCGGCGACGTGGCGAACAACGGCGCGCTCGCCTTCAACCGTTCGGACGCCTACAGCTTCGCGGGCCTGATCTCGGGCAGCGGCGCGGTCGATCAGGCGGGTGCCGGCACGACGATCTTGACGGCGGACAACAGCTACACCGGCGGCACGACGATTTTGGCGGGCACACTGCAACTCGGCAATGGTGGCACGACCGGCGCGATCACCGGCGACGTGACGAACAACGGCACACTCGCCTTCAACCGGTCCAACCTTTACCTTTTCGACGGGGTCATTTCGGGATCCGGCGCCATCCGCCAGATCGGTTCCGGCCTGACCAGGTTCACCGGCGACAGCTCCGGCTTCGCCGGGACGACTTCGGTGGAAGCCGGCACGCTTTCGGTCAATGGCAGCCTGTGCGGCGACATGAACGTGCTTGCCGGCGGACGGCTGCAGGGCATCGGCACGGTGTGCGACACCGACAATGCCGGCACGGTGGCACCGGGCAATTCGATCGGCACGCTGACGGTGGCCGGCAACTATACCGGCAATGGCGGCACGCTGGAGATCGAGACGGTGCTGGAGGGCGATGATTCGGCCACCGACCGGCTGGTCGTCACCGGCGACACGTCTGGCAGCACCAACGTCCACGTGATCAATCTCGGCGGCAACGGCGCGCAGACGGTCGAAGGCATAAAGATCATCGATATCGGCGGCACCTCCAACGGTGCCTTCTCGCTGCTTGGCGATTATGTGTTTCAGGGCGATCAGGCAGTGGTCGGCGGCGCCTATGCCTATCGGCTCTACAAAAATGGTATCGCCACGCCCAATGATGGCGATTGGTATCTTCGGTCAGATCTGATCAATAGCCCGGATCCCGATCCCTTGCCGCAGCCGCTCTATCAGGCGGGCGTGCCGCTTTACGAGGCCTATGCCGGCACGTTGCAGAGCTTCAACCAGCTCGGCACGCTGCAGCAGCGCGTCGGTAACCGCTCCTGGTCGGTGCTGGCGCAGGGCGTAGATGGCGTTTCCCAAGAGATGGCGACGGAGCCGAAGCTTGGTGTTTGGGGCCGGATCGAGGCGGCACATGGCCGTTTTGAGCCGAAGACCAGCACCAGCGGCACCGATTATGATGCGGCGGTCTGGAAGCTGCAGACCGGCATGGACATGCCGCTGGCCAGCTTCAGTGGCGGCCAGCTGATCGGCGGCATCAATCTCCACTACGGTACGGTTTCCTCCGGGATCGACTCTGTCTTCGGTACCGGCAAGATCGACACGACGGGCTACGGACTCGGCGGCACGCTGACCTTCTATGGCGACGACGGCTTCTATGTCGACGGCCAGGCGCAGGCGACGTGGTATGATAGCGACCTGTTCTCGCGCACGGCCGAACTCGCGCTCGCCAGCGGCAATGATGGGACGGGCCATGCGCTGAGCATCGAGGTCGGCCAGCGCTTCGCCATCGCGCCGGAATGGTCGGTGACTCCGCAGGCACAGCTTGCCTGGTCGAAGGTGAAGTATGATGGCTTCACCGATCCGTTCGGGGCCGCGGTGTCACTGGACAAAAGCGATGCGCTGGTGGGCCGGCTGGGGTTGACGCTCGACCGGCAGACGGAGTGGCGGGATGCGGCCGGCCAGACCAGCAAGACGCACCTCTACGGCATCGCCAACCTCTATTACGACTTCCGGGGCACCTCCACTGTCGAGGTCGCCGGCACGGCCTTCGACAGCGAGAACGAGGCGCTGTGGGGCGGGATAGGAACCGGCGGCACCTATAGCTGGTCTGACGGCAAATATGCGCTTTATGGCGAGACCCTGGTCAGGACCAGCCTCAACCAGTTCGCCGATAGCTACACCCTTTCAGCGACCCTCGGCTTCCGCGCCAAGTGGTAAACTTCCCTGCTCTCACCGCCTTTCGCCCCGCGGCTGGTGGGGCGATCGCGCAGCGCCCGACTGGCCGGTACCGGCTGAACGCTAGGGTCCCTTCCGACAATGCCGAGCCCTGGGGCTACCGGTGGAAGCAATGGTACACGAATGCAGAAGGCGTCTGTTCCGGACGGGCGGCGCCGACGTGCAATCGAATAGCGCGGACCCCAGCGCGCGAGTTTCCTCAGGAACGCTTGGCGCCCGGCTTCGACCGTAAGGGCGATCGCGGCAAGCGAGCCGCGGCCCTGGGTACTGCGCGAGATGGCGTCGGAGGCATGACGAGAGAGGCATTCCAGCCACACCGGGCCAGCAAAGTTTCGGTTAACCGGAGGTTGCCGGGCTAGCGCAAGGTCGGCGCCTGTAGTACTCGCGTTCTGGCCGTATCCCACGGGCAGGAATCGAGATGACCACCGACCGCCTCCGCTTTGTCCTCTTTCTCAACGGTGTGTTCATACTGGCCTTGTCATTGGCGATGCTTATACCGGCGATCGTTGATTTGGCAGTAGACAATGGCCGCGACGCGATCACGTTCCTGAGCAGTGCCGGGGTCAGCGGTGGATTGGGGGCGCTGCTCGTCGCCGCGTTCCGGCAAGAGGAGATCGAACTCACCGACCGCCGGACGGGCTTACTCGTTACTGTCAGTGCCTGGATTTCCGTCTCCTTCGTAGGCGCCATTCCGCTCTTCAATTCGGGGCTTGGTCTCAGTTGGACCGATGCGGTCTTTGAGACGGCCTCTGCCCTGACGACGACCGGCTCCACCATTCTGGTGGGTCTCGACGACATGCCACAGGGGCTGCTGATGTGGCGCTCGCTCCTGCAATGGCTTGGCGGCATTGGTATCATCGTTATGGCGCTCAGCGTGCTTCCCGCATTGCGGGTGGGCGGCATGCAACTCTTTCGTTCCGAATCGTCGGATATCTCCGAAAAGCCTTTCCCGAAGGTGCGGCAGATCGCCCGCAACATTCTGATCGTATACGTGTCGCTTACCTTGGCTTGCACCGTGTGCCTGGATGTCGCCGGCATGTCGACATTCGACGCCGTCAATCACGCGATGACGACAATTGCGACCGGTGGCCTTTCGACCAGAGACGCCTCGATCGGCTACTACAATTCCCTGGCGATCGAGCTCGTGACGATCGTGTTCATGATTTCCGGTGCGTTACCGCTTGCCTTTTATGCGGTATTCCTCTTGAGTCGCGGCAAGCGCAGCGCCATCGAGGGACAGATAGCGCCTTTTCTGTTCATCCTCATGGCCGCGATCCTTGCCTGCACGGCCTGGAACATCAGCCAAGGCATGTCGCCACCCGTTGCCCTGCGACTGTCCGCCTTCAACGTCACGTCGATCATGACCGACACCGGCTTTGCCACCGCCGATTTCTCCGCATGGGGGAGTTTTGCAATGGGGCTGTTCTTCATGCTTTATCTCGTCGGCGGCTGTGCCGGTTCGACGGCGGGGGCCATCAAGATCTTCCGCTGGCAAATCCTCTTCGCAGGCACCGGCAGAGCGCTCCGCGGCATGCTCTACCCCCAGGCGATCGTGCCGGTGCGTTTCCAGGGCAAGTCCGTCGATGACGTGGCGATCAGCAATGTTCGCAATTTCTTTTTCCTCTACATCATGACCTTGCTGTTGATGTCGCTCCTAGTCATGGCCACGGGACTCGACTTTCTGTCGTCCATCTCTGCAGTTGCGCAGGCGATGGCGAACGCAGGTCCGGGCCTCGGTCCTGTCGTCGGGCCAGCAACGAGTTTCGCCTTGATTCCGGATGCGGCCAAGTGGCTGATCGCGATCTCGATGATCGTCGGCCGGTTGGAACTCGTGACATTCCTCGTCGTGCTTCAGCCGTGGTTCTGGCGGCGCTGATTGCACGTGGTCTCAAAAAGGGTGGAGCTGCGCACCGATGCCGGGCTCGTCTGCGGAGCCTTTTCTGGAATCGAGATGCGCAACTCCTTCCGGTGACGGTCACGCTGTACTCCGGCCGTACCGGACCTTGCCTCTGGTCCTGCCGAACGGCGCGGACCGAGGCGATCGTGATCAGGCGGGTTCAGGAAGCAAGCGCTTCGATCTGGCGAGGAGGCGATCGAAATAGCCGATCGTCTGCAGCAGTCCACCCGAGAGGTCCATCTTCGGACACCAGCCGAACTCCTGCATGGCAAGCGAGATGTCCGGGCGGTGCTGGCGAGGTGCGTTTGCCGACTGCTGACGCAGGATGAGGTTCGATCGTGCGCCGGCAAGTCCGATCACCTGCTCTGCCACGTCGCCGATCGAAAACTCCATCGGATTGCCGAGGTCGATCGGGACTGGCAACGATGCCGGCGATGCCATGATGCGGATGAAGCCATCGATCAGGTCATCGGCAAACGAGAAGGAGCGGGTCCTGGAAGCGTCTCCATAGATCGTGATGTCTTTTCCTGTCAGGGCCTTGAGAACGAAGTTCGAGATGATGCGACTTTCGTCCGCGCGCATCCGGGGACCGTAAGCATTGAAGATGCGGACGAGGCGAACATCGACGTCGTAGAGCCTGTGGAAGTCGGAGAACAAGGCTTCCGCGCAGCGCCTGCCTTCTTTGTATGACGAGCTTCGGCCGATGAAGACGGAGTCGCTCCAATCGCCTTCCGTACGAGGATGGAGTTGCAGATCGTCATGAGTGTCGGCGACCGATACCTGGAGGATACGCGCGCCGCGGTGCGCCGCGAGTTCCAACAGGTTCAGCGACCCCGTCACATAGGTTTGCATCGCCCGAACCGGGTCGGCCTGACAATGCGGCGGCAAAGCCGGGCGGGCGAGATGATAGATTTCGTCGACGTCGAGGTCGATCGGTTCTGCGATGTCCTGGGCTATGACGCTGAAGCCGTCGAAGCGTAAGAGCGGCGCGATGTTGCGCTCCAGCCCCGTCGAGAAATTGTCGGCGCAATAGACCTGATGACCGGCTTGGAGAAGGCGTTCGCAAAGATGTGAACCCAGAAAACCCGCGCCACCGGCCACCAGGACGATTTTATGTTCATTGCATTCACGCAAAGAATTGCTTCGGAAACCGGAAGACGCACCCAAATAACGCGCGTGAAACTTTCGCAGATAGCGCACGACTACCTCCATCCAACGAGATACACGATTGTCGTTTGATATCGATGACACTTCACGGCGGCCGGTTATGGCGGCAGGAGCGTCGGTGTTTCTTGGTCATTTCGCCGAAATAAACCCGGCGACAGCGACGCTTATTTAGATACAAACACAGGTCGCAAATGTCATTATCTCTACATCCAGAAAGTTATCCCCCCGTCCATTTCTACCGAAAAAGAGGTATAATCACTGGTGGTGTTTCTCCGTCTCGGCCCCTGGGCCGGAGTGCGGACCCCTCTCGGCGGAATATCAGGAAGCGAGCCCCCCGCGATCGCGGGCCCGGCAAATCCGGCACTGGAGGCATTCGATGACGAGCGAGTCCGGATCAGGAGACGACCCGACAGATGCCCCGTCCTGGCCGGAGGCAGAGGAAAGACGGCGCTGGCCCCGCGAACCGGCGGCCGGGAAGGAAAGCCGCCCGAGCGGTCCGCCAGCGCTTGTACCCTTGCGCTTCTCCACGGGTGAATTGCCGACCGCGGCACAGTTTGCCGCATGGCGTGCACACATGGCGCCGCTGCTCGAAGTTCGCTTGCCTGATGGCGTGTCTCCGGATCAAGGCTTTCCTGCCGAACAGACCGGCTGGCGTCTCAACGGTTTGCTGATCATCCAACAGCGCACGCCGGCGCATAGCTATGCCCGTTCCCGCGCCATGCTGCGCTCGAGCCCGATCGACCACTGGAATCTGGGCATCTTACGCAGCGGCCGGGCCTGGACGGAGGTCGACCGGCGCGTCACGGAGACCGCTCCGGGCGACCTCTTTCTGCGCTCGCTCGGCTATCCCTATCGCGGACGAACGACAGAGGCCGCGGGCGTGTTTCTGTTCATGTCGTATGAGTTGCTGGCCGACGATGCCGGCATTCTGGAAGTCGCCAACAATTCGGTGCTTTCGGGCAGTCTCGCCGATCTGCTGCTGAACTATATCAACGGCATCGAGGCGAGCCTCGGCGTTCTCAGGTCCGAAGAGCTTCCGAGGATCGTACAGACGATACGCGACATGGTGGTTTCATGCGTCGCCGCCTCGGTGACGCCGAATCCCGCCGGATCCGAGACGAACAAGGGGATGATGGAGCGCGCGCATCGCTATATTCATCTCCATCTCAACTCAGCCGAACTCACGCCCGACGCCATCTGCCGGGCGATCGGCATATCGCGAACGCGGCTCTACCAATTGTTCGAGCAGAGTGGCGGTGTGCTGAATTATATTCGCAAGCGTCGGCTCCAGCACGCCTATGCGGCGCTTAGCGACCCGACGGATACCCGGTCGATTGCCGAGATTGCGGAAGCCGCCGGCTTCGAGGTGGCCGCCAACTTCACGCGTGCCTTCAGTCACGAATTCGGGGTGAGCCCGCGCGAAATCCGAAAGGCGGCCGCCACCCACCGGCCGATCTTGGCCGTCACTCTCGCCAGGCGGCACCGTGGCGCAACAATCGGCGACTGGCTTGATCCCCCTGGAAAGTGAAACCCGTAACGCGCGGCGCTGTAGTCTTCAAGTAAGCCTGAGATCGACGCCCGGGTGCAACTTCTTGAGATTGGGCAGGGATTTCGTCTGCCAGGGATATTCCGAGCTCCCGCGGACGGTGAATTGCACGTTCGGTCGCTTGCGCGCCTCGATGGTGAGCTTTGCGAGCAGGTTGATGCCGGACGAATTGAGGAACTGCAGCCCCGTAAGATCGACGGTCAGACGTTCCGGCTCGGATTCGAGGATGCTCAGCACCAGTGCAAAGATCGGCGCATAGGCCTCCGCGCTGGGCAGGCGCATTGTCCCGTCGAAGTAAACGTTCTTGCCTTCCGACCAAACACGATATTCTTCTTCTTTGATTTCCATATGATCACCGCCCATCAATTCAAATCTGGAACTGCAATGGACGCGTAGGTCTCCAGCGGGATTCTGCGGTCCTCATCGCTTGATCCGAAAACCCAAGCAAAGTGAGCACCATAATCGCTCATGAGCGTCAGAAGTCCAAGCCCCGAACCGCCGGCGCCCGTAGCGGCGTTCGCTTCGATCCTTTCGATCAGCAGGTCGCCGGGGTCCCCGGCCGTGATCTCGGACAATAGATGCTGAAACCGCTCCGCAGTGTCCTTGTCGACGAAATTGGTGACCTTGGTCCGAAAGACACTGTCGGTGAGTGACACCTCCACTATGATCTCGCCCGATGCGCGGAACTTCACGGCATTTTCGATCAGTTCATTGGTGAGGTAGCCGACATTATGCCGCACGTCCTTGTAGAGCTTGCGCGACGCGCGATAGCGCAGCGCCACGAACTCTGCGACGAAATCCGAGGTCATCGCACAGTGCTTCCAGCTCAAGTCGAGCGGCCCCTCGAACAGCCGAAGCGTGGTCACGTCATCGCCGTTGCCGATCGCGAGATCCGCCAGTCCATATAGGGTCGTCATCCGCTTACCTGTGTCTCATCACTACCAACGTTATGTCGTCGTGGATCTTCTGTGCGCCGATATGCGCCATCAGATCCTCGATGATCCCGATCTTGACCTCCTCGGCGTTTCGGCCGTAGCGGCGGCGGGCGCTCTCGCAGAGCCGCTCCATGCCGAAGAGTTCGCCGTTCCGGTCTTCCGCCTCGGTCACTCCATCCGTGTGGAGGATGATCATGTCGCCGCGACCGAAGGGAATTTCCCGAGTCGCCACGAAAGGCGAGATATCCGGCTCGAGCCCGATCGGCAGGCCCAGATCGAGCGTGTCGATTCGTTCGACATTCCCCAGGTCGCGGATCACGATCAGTTCCTCGTGCTGCCCGGACAGCGTCAGGCGCCCGCCTTCGTAGTCGAGGAAGGCGAGGGAGAGATGCTTGTTCGTGCTGGTCCTGGTTATGTTCTTGTAGATGGCGCGGTTCACGCGATTGAGGAACTGCGCAGGATCCATCTCGCCCGCTTCCTGCAGCGCCCGGGTGACGGACTGGACCATCAGCATCAGCACGCCGCTTTCGAGCCCATGCCCGGTGACGTCTCCGATTCCGATCTTCAGTCTCGACCCGTCCTTCAGGACGTCGTAATAGTCGCCGCCGACCTCGTCGGCCGGGCGCATATAGGCCGCGATCTCCAGGTCTTTGATCTCCTCGAGCTCGCCGGCCTTCGGCAGCACCATCATCTGAATGCGGCGGGCAACAGCCAGTTCGGCACCGAGGCGCAGGTTCTCGCTGCGCAATTTCTCGTTGAGCGCGGAAATCTGCAGATTCGCGTCTTCGATCTCCCTGGTGCGATCCTCGACGAGCTGTTCGAGATTTTCGGTGTGGTAACTGATCTGTTCGGCCATGCGATTGAAGGCCGCGCCGGCTTCGCCGACCTCGTCGCGTGTCGGGATCTCCACCCGGACGGAATAGTCCTTGGCCTGAATGCGCTTGGCAGCTTCGGCGAGCGCACTGATGCCGCTCGTAATGCGCTTGGAAATGGCGAACACCGCGGTGATGACGAAAAGCAGCGATACGAGCAGGGCCAGGATCTGGTAGACAAGAATTCTGTTCGTCGCTTCCGTGATCCCCGCCTGGGCGGCAAAGAGCGACGCGTAGATCTCGCGTTCGGGAACCACGATGCCGAGTTGCATCGTCTCGCGGCGAACCGGGCCGGAAACCCAGAGGTTCGTCGGCTGAAGCTGCTTCACAAGCACGAGATAGGGCACCGCCTCGCCGTTCTGGTCGAGAAGCAAATGCTGCAGCAGGCCGTCGCTGTCGAGCGGCAGGTTCGCGATGGCGGATTGGGTGCTTCTGCGCAACGACCGATCCAGGCCGGTGACGCCCTGGCTCCCCGTCTCGTTCGCCGCCCGCAGGCCCATGACCTTTTCCCCGGTCGTGTTGATCGCGACGACATTGCCGTCCGACATGGCCAGGAAACCGAAGCCGCTATCGGCGACACGGACGTTTTCGACGATCTCGGCCAATTGATCGAGCGTGATATCTGCGCCGGCGACGCCGGCGACCCGTCGACGGTCGCGCGACCACAGCGGCTCGAAGAAACTGACGATCAGCCTGCCGGTGATCGCATCCGTATAGGGCGCCGTCTGGGTGATGTCCTTCGGCACCGGGCGCGACTGCGGATCCTTCGCCCATTGCTCCCAGGATTCGTAGAGCCCGGGAAAGAAAAAGGTCCAGAAATTCTCGCTGTTGTGTCCCGGATAGAGCTCATCGAACGTCTGCGCCTGGTCCGTATAGGGCGCCGTTCGGAAGATCGGCCGCTCCTTGGGACCGATATAATACATCTGCAGCTTCGGCTGGCCGTTTGCCAGAAGGCTCGGCGCGACGAGATCGAGCACGGCACTGTTTTCGATCTCCGTCTGGACTTCCGGAAGCGGATTGTGGCTGGCATCGAGAAGATAGCCCCAGACGCTGACGACCGACAGCGGGCCGGGCAGGTTCTGCGCCCATCCGCCCTTCTCGTTGTATACGACGTTCACGGTGCCCGGCACGCCGCGGGCCATTGCCTCTCCGATCTGCGATTTTCTCACCGGACGGTCGATCTGTGCCTGAAGAACGCCGGCGAGCGTGCCCACATCGGAATGGACCTGGCTCAGAAGCAGGTTCACGCGAGCCGCCGTCGATTCGGCATAGGAGCGGATATAGTCCTGGTTTGCCTGCTCCAGGCCCTGGCCGACCTCGGTGGCGGCATCGCGCGATAGCCTCTGCACGTTCCAAAGCGCGAGCCCGCCGGTGACAAGCAGGTCGAAGAGCACCGCCCCGCCGACGACCAGGACGAATTTGGCCCGGAATGAACGCAAGCCGATGCCCGGGGTCTCTTGCGCAGGCCCCTTCATAGCGGTTTGCGTCCGGAGGCCGCCCAGATCGGCCAGCCGGCATAGCCCTTGGGGTGCAGGGCGGCGAAGATATGATCCTGGAATCCCTGGCGGAAGCGCCGGATGAATTCAGGCGAGTCGCCGCGCTTGACCGCCATCTCGCCGGCATAGACGTTCTCCCAGGCGGCGATGATGTCGGCGAAGTCCTGCGGGTCGCCATCAAGGTTGCTGACCATGAAGGACTCGACGCGAATGTCCTCGAAGCCGGCATCGGCGAGATATCGCCGGCTCTTCGGCCCCAGTTCCACGTCCATCTCGAAATGACTGAAGAGCTTGGCGACCTCTTCATAGGTCCATTGGATGCTCTGCGACCGCGGCTCGCCGAGACAGTGAGAATTCTTCTCGTTGGTGATATAGACCCGGCCGCCTGGTTTGCAGATCCGAAAAAGCTCCTTCAGCAAGACGTCCGGCTGGTTGAAGATCTGAAGCGAGTGACGGCAGGTCACGAGGTCGAACTGGTCGGATTCGAGCAGCATTTCGGATGCGTCGCCATAGGTATATTCGATGTCCGTGATGCCGAACTCAGCCGCGACGTTGCGCGCATAGGCGAGGCTCGCTCTCGAATGGTCCAGCGCCACGATCCGCGCCGGGCGGAATTCCTTGCGCACGAGCGCGGCGAAATCTCCGATACCGCAGCAGATGTCGGCCATCGCAATGCCGGCGCGCATGCCATGGCGCGGGAGAATCGTGCGCTCGTGCCGCCAGGTCATCTTCGTCTGCGTGCGCAGGATCGGAATGAAGCTCGTATCCTCGACGAAATCCTGGCCGGGATAGAACTTCGAGTCGTAGACCTCGACGCTGATCTGCGGCTCGATCTTGCCGAGATGCCGAAACATTCGCTCGGTCCATCCGACGACACTCGATGTGACGACGACGAAGCGCAGGTCCGACCGCGCCCGGCACGCGTCGAGCACGACGCGCGCAAAGGCATGGAAGGCGGTGTTGTTCATCTGCGCGAGACGCTTGACATTGATGTAAAGCACACCGCGCGCGCCCTCGACCGCGTGCCTGAGTGCCGTGACGCTTGCCGCAATCTCATCGACGGTACGCGGCCGGATCACCCCGGCAAGGGAAAACTCCTGGCTGTTGGCGTCGAACTCCGCCTGATAGGGGGTGGAAAGGGCTCCGATACTCAACTGATTATCCCTTCGAGTGGCAGATCGACGACAAGCGTGATCGACGGGGAAGTCTTTTCCTCAAGGCTGATCTCGGCCTCGAAGTTGATGGCCAGATCCAGAAGAATGACTTCGCGGCTCGGTGCGAGATCGTTTGAAATGGCGTCGAGATAGCGGTCGTAGGCATCCTGCTCACGAGTCTTGGACACCGCTTCGCGGTAGAATTGCCGCTGGCTGGGCGGACAGGGAAAGGTGAGCTTGACCCGCTCCTTCGGACCTTGGCGATAGACAGTGCAGCCGATCCGACCCTCGGGCAAGCCGCCGCGGAACGTGACTTCCAGAAGCTCGTTGAGGGCGGACGAGAAGAAGTTCGAGTGTCGAACGGGATCCGTTCGATTGTGGCTGATCATCCGCGCCATGAAGGACGACAGGTGATCGCAATGGTCCCAATCGGAGAGGAAGGTTCCCATCTCCATTTCGAGCTCGATGAGAGGTTCGAAATTCGCTTTCGCTCGGGCTGCACTCATGCCGCTTCCTCCATTCCCGGTACGTCCGGCCTCCCTTCGGCTTCATCCGCTTTCATCGCGTCTCGGGACGCAAGGCCTGATTCCGGTCTGCGCCAAGCCCCGGGAAATCGGCGGGTACTGTCGACGCGTTGCGAAGGAAGTCTCCGATCGCCTCCGCGGGCAGAGGAAAGCCCAGGAAATATCCCTGCAGCCGATCGCATCCTTCCTTGCGCAGCCAGTTCATCTGCCCCTCCGTCTCCACGCCCTCGGCGGTGACATGCATACCAAGTCCGTGGGCGAGCGCAACGATCGAACGAACGATCGTCTGGCTCTTCTTGTCATGCTCCAGGTCCTTGATGAAATACTGGTCGATCTTGATCGTATCGAAGGGGAAGTTCTTCAGATAGCTGAGGGAGGAATAATAGGTGCCGAAGTCGTCGAGCGAGATCTGCACCCCGAGCACATTCAACGTGTTGAGCGTATCGAGATTGTTCGTCGTTCGCTCCAGGAGCACGGATTCGGTGATTTCCAGCTCCAGGCGCTCGGCGCGGATGCCGACCAGATCGAGGATGCGGGCCACCCGATCGGTAAGGCCCGCGTGCAGGAACTCCGCCGGAGACAGGTTGACCGCGACGGTGAAATGGGGCGGCCATGTCATCGCGGTTCGGCAGGCCTGCTCCAGAAGCCATTGGCCGATCTCGCTCATGAGTCCGTCCGCCTCCGCCATGGGGATGAAGATACTCGGCGGTATGATGCCGATCAAAGGGTGCCGCCAACGCAGCAACGCCTCGAAGCCTTCGACCGCGCGGGAAGGGCCGACCAGCGGCTGGTATTCGATGAAGAACTGGTCCTCCTCAAGGGCGGTGCGCAGACTGCGGCGGAGCATTTCCCGTTGTTCCAGTACGATGAGCATGGAGCGCGTGAAGGTCCGCGCACGATTGCGGCCGTCCGTCTTCGCCGCATAAAGCGCGATGTCGGCCGCTTTCATCAGTTGCTCGATCTCGTTGCCGTCCGCCGGTGCTACCGCTATTCCGACGCTCGCGCCGACGAAGGCGTTGATACCGTCGACGGTAAATGGCGGCCTGAAGGCCGCGATGATCGCCTCCGCGAGTCGCTCGGCCTCCCGGGGCTGGTCCGACCGCCACTGGATCACCGCGAATTCGTCGCCGGCGAGCCGGTAAGCGACTTCGTGGTCCCGCAGCACGCTCCTGATGCGGTCGGCGGCCATCTTGAGAACGATGTCGCCGGCGCCGTGGCCGAGCGTGTCGTTGATCGGCTTGAAGTCGTCGAGATCGATCTGCATGAGCGCCAGGCTGGCGCCGCTCGGCACGGGCAGGGCGCTGCGCAACTGATCGCTGAAGTGCCGGCGATTGGGCAGGCCGGTCAGGACATCATGAGTCGCCTGGTGCAGGAGCAGCGCGCGGTCGCTCTCTCCTTGCGTCGACGCTTCGCGGTAGATGGCGCTGCCTTGCGCTTCGACGACCCCAAGGCCACTGCCGGTGCGGAAGACGATCAGGGTGAGGCGTGTGTTGCGGGTCGTATCCGCGATCTCGATGCTTCGGGGCAGGCCGTGTGCGACGACGAAGTCGACGGCCGCCCTCGGCCCAGGAGCCAGCAGCTCCGGATAGACATGCCACAGGGACGCTTCGATCAGGCCGTCGATCGCATGAGTCTCCTCGTGCTTGGCAGAGGCATCGACCAGGTTGAAGCTCTCGTCATAGAAGGAAACGATCTCGTCGGTGTCGGCGAGGAATTGACGGTCGATAGCGGGCATGCTCGCACCAACGTCCGGCATTCTTTACTCCAATCTCCGTCGCCTGCCGCTTGCATCGGCCTTCCGGCCTGCGTGCGGCCGTACGCCCCGGACCCAACCCAATGTTGTTTTCCGGCGCAGTCTTACCCCTAAAAAATTATCGCTTAAGATGTCTCGGTCAATGCCGTTCGAGCAGTAGAGGTATCGAATTTCGAAACGCTTGGCCACAGCTGTGTCTTTCAGGGGCAGGGGATGTTTTTCGATCTGAGGCTCGAAAGCCCGCAGATTTGAGGGTTGCCCGGCACCGCATACCGATGAATCCTGTTGCTAAGTGGCGCGGGCGAGGTCGAGGAGGCGGGCCCACGCACGGATCACGATGATCCCGGGGTGACGCGACCCGGGATCATCGTGATCGCTCCTGCAGCGCGATGCGGCAGATCGGAGCACTGACGTAACCTTTTGAATTGCCGCATAAACTCCTTGTGAGTTCGAGCCAAGGAACGATGCAGCGGTCGGGATGCAGGCGGAAGATCCGCATGGATTTATTCGCAGCCGGCGGGCACGGTGGCCGGAGCCGGTTGGATCTGGCGAGAGGGCTGGCCTCGCTGTTGAGCTTGCCACTGTTTGGAGTACGGACAGACGCTCGATGATCCTGAACCATCGCATTACGCGCATCACGATCGGTGTTCTATTACTGGTGCTTGTGGCGGTCGTGCTGCTGCCCGGCTTGACCGGCTTTACAAGTCTGGATGGTACCGTCAATGCGCGTCTCGCAGTCATCAACGCGCCGATCGACGGCGAGATTGCCGGACCGCCCGCGCGGATCGGGACGCCGGTGAGCGATGGCGAGCCGATCGCGGCCATTCGCAATTCGCGCGTCAGCCGATCGGTTCTTGCTTCCCTGCGCGCCGAACACGGAACCGCGCTGAGGCGCATAGCGGCGCTCGAGCGCGAGCGCGACGCGCTGGTCCAGCTGCGCGATCAGCTGGCAGATCGGCTCGAAGTCTTCAGGAGCGCGACGATCGCCAGCCTGGAGAGGGAGCTCGAGATTCTGCGCAAACGGGTCGAGGTGGCCGAAGCGCAGGATACGGTCGCCCAGGTCGAGTTGGACCGTCGCCAGCAGTTGGAAACCAGAGGCATATTCACCCGCAAGATGGTGGAAGCGGCTCAGGCCGCCGGTGCCGCCGCGGGGGGTGAGGTGGAGATCAACAATCTCACCGCCGAATTGCTCGAGCAGCGCCTCGACGCCGTGCGCAAGGGCATATTCGTGCTCGGCGACGGACAGAACGACGTGCCGTATTCCCGCCAGCGCCAGGACGAGGTGATCGTTCGCATCAACGACCTCAATTCGCGGATCGCGGAAAACAGGACGCGGGCGAGCCAGATCGGGGTGCAGATCGCCGAGGAGGACCGGCGTGTGCGAAACCTGGAAGCGGCAACGGTGACATCGCCCTTCGATGGGGTCGTATGGAGCAGGAACATCGTCAGCGGCTCGAACGTCGTATTGAACAACGAGATGATGCGCATTCTCGACTGCCGCGACCTCTACGTCGATATCCTCGTTCCGGAAGTCGACTATGACGAGATCTATCCCGGGCGCGAGGCGGAGATTCGGCTCCTCGGGCGCAGCGACGTGTTCAAGGGCGAGGTGCAAGCGGTCAAGGGCAGCTCCGCCGTCGTGGAAAAGGATCTGGTTGCCGCCAACATACCGGAAGCCGACGAGCGCAACGCCCGGATCCGGATCCTGCTTGCACCATCTGCGCTCAATACCGACTTTGCCAATTTCTGCCAGGTCGGCCGGACGGTACACGTGCGCATTTCGAAGCACACGGTCCGGTTCTCGCAATGGGTCAAAAGCCTGTGGTTCAGTCTCTTCTAGCGCTGGTGCCGACCCTTGCGGTCATCGCCTTCTTCCTGATCGGGCCGTCCAACTGGTCGCGTCATCGAAGCTGGGCGCGCACGATCACCTGCACATTCGTCGGACTGGTCGCCCTGCGCTACATGGCCTGGCGGTTCACCGCGACCATACTTCCCTATCCCCGGGATGGTGCGAATTTTTACTGGGTGTGGTTCGTCTTCATCGTCGAAGCGCTCGCCTTCCTGGAGGTCGTGCTCTTCCTGATCCTGATGAGCCGCTACGTCGACCGCAGCGCCGAGGCGGACCGGCTGGGGCGAGCGTTCTTTAAGCGCCAACAGAGCGCACTGCCCGCGGTCGACGTTTTCATCCCGAGCTACAACGAGCCGCTCGACGTTCTCGAAAGGACGATCGTCGGCGCGCTGGCACTCGACTATCCGAAGGACAAGCTGAAGGTCTATGTGCTCGACGACGGACGTCGCGACTGGCTCAAGGCCTTCTGCGAGGGCCGCGGCGCAATCCATGTGACCCGAAGCGACAATGCGCATGCCAAGGCCGGCAACATGAACAATGGCCTGAAGGTGAGCTCCGGCGACTTCATCGCCATCTTCGACGCGGACTTCGTGCCCTATCGGAATTTCCTCAGGCGGACCCTGCCATTCTTTTCGGGTGAGACGATCGGCATCGTGCAGACGCCCCAGCACTTCTTCAACGTTGATCCGGTACAATCCAATCTCGGCCTCGAAAACATCTGGCCGGACGAGCAGCGGCTGTTCTTCGACGAGATCGCGCCGAGCCGCGACGGCTGGGACGTGAGCTTCTGCTGCGGCTCCTGCTCGATCGCGCGACGCAAGGCCGTCAACGCGATCGGCGGCTTTCCGACCGAATCGATCACCGAGGACCTGCTCACCACGCTGTCGATGCTGAACAAGGGATACAAGACCCGCTACCTGAACGAGCGCCTGTCCATGGGGCTCGCGGCGGAAAACCTGACCGGCTATTTCGTGCAGCGGGAACGCTGGTGCCAGGGGGGCATCCAGACGCTCTATCTGCACAACGGGCCGCTGCGCGGACCGGGACTTTCTCTCTTCCAAAGAATCATGTTCCTGCCGCTCTCCTGGCTCGTTCAATATCTCGTCCGCTTCGTCGTCCTCCTGGTGCCGGTCATCTATCTCTGGTTTGGGGCGCTGCCGCTCTATTTCACCGGCGTCGAGGACTATGTGTCCCACCAGGTGCCGCTGCTTGCGGCCTATTTCCTGTTGATGCTGTGGATCACGCCGACGCGCTACCTGCCGGTGGTCTCCAGCGCCGTCGGGACCTTCGCAGCCTTCCGGATGCTGCCGACGGTGATATCGAGCCTGGTGCGGCCGTTCGGCAAGCCGTTCAAGGTGACGCCGAAGGGCAGCGGCAATGAGGAAAATGTCTTCGACGCCTACACCTTCACCTGGATCGCCGGCTTCATCATCGTGACCGCGGTCGGCCTCGTGATCAACATCGTCCCGGAAACGGCGCGCATCGAGGGCGCCTTTTCGGTGATCGCGGCGCTGTGGGCCGGAATCAACATCGTCGTGCTCGTCATCGCTTCGCTGATCTGTTTCGAGAAGCCGCGGCGCCTCTTTCAGGCATTCAAGCTGGACGAGCCCGTCAGCGTCGACGGCTCGCAGGGCCGCCTCGTCAGCCTTTCCCTCGAAAAGGCGGTGATTGCGGTTCCGACCGAGACGCGATTCAAATCCACACAGGTGCGGCTCGACATCGACGGCTTTGCGCCGATCGGGGCCGAACTCAGGCAGGTGACGCAACGGCGCGGCGACATAAGCCGCTCCGGCGACGAGCGACGCTACCATCTCCATCTGCATTTCGGGCTTGAAGGCGCGGAGCGGGACAAGATGATCGTCAAGCTCTATACGGGGCGCTATTCCCAGGACATTCCCGATATCGACAAGGTTGCCGTCTCCGTGAACCTGCTGCTGCGCGCCTTCGGGCGCACGCGCACCGCCTGATGCACGTCAGCGCGCGGCGCCGTCGTCGCAATGGAAGACAGACGACCGGCCCCGGATGCGCTCCGGGGCCGGCCGTGGTGCTTCAGGTCGCCTCGGTTTCGAGGCCCGGAGTGGTACCGCCGCCGCAAGCCGAATCTGACGCCGGCATCAGAACTCCTCCCAATCGGAAGCGGCCGCCGCTGCGGCTGTGCCGCGGCCGCCGAAGGCGCCGGCGAGCTTGCGGGAAAGCGCTCGGGCGGGCGAGGCGACCGGTTTGCTGTCCGGGGCGGCCATGCGCGGGGCGGTGCCGGCCTCGATCCTGAAGCGGGCGATCAGCCGCGCCAGATTCGCCGCCTCGTCGGCGAGCCGGTTGGTCGCCGCCGTCGATTCCTCCACCATCGCCGCATTCTGCTGCGTCGTCTGGTCCATCTGGTTGACCGCGGTCGAGACCTCGGAAAGCCCCGTCGACTGCTCGCGGGCGGCGGTGGCGATCGAATGCACATGCTCGTTGATCTTGACGACATGGCCCTGGATCAGCGACAGCGCCTCGCCGGTCGCCGTCACCAGCTTCACCCCGGAATGGACCTCGTCGCCCGAGCGCGAGATCAGCGCCTTGATGTCCTTGGCGGC
>NZ_MDDV01000060.1 GCF_001854885.1 Ensifer sp. LCM 4579
TTACTTGATGATCGAGGCGACGATGCCGGCGCCGACGGTGCGGCCGCCTTCGCGGATCGCGAAGCGCAGCTTTTCTTCCATCGCGATCGGCACGATCAGCTCGACGTCGACCGTCACGTTGTCGCCCGGCATCACCATCTCCGTGCCTTCCGGCAGCGTCACCACGCCGGTCACGTCCGTCGTGCGGAAGTAGAACTGCGGACGGTAGTTGGTGAAGAACGGCGTATGACGGCCACCCTCTTCCTTCGTCAGGATGTAGGCCTCGGCCTTGAACTTCGTGTGCGGCGTGACCGAACCCGGCTTGCACAGGATCTGGCCGCGCTCGACGCCGTTGCGGTCGACACCGCGCAGCAGCGCGCCGATATTGTCGCCGGCCTGGCCCTGGTCGAGCAGCTTGCGGAACATTTCAACGCCCGTGCAGGTCGTCTTCGTCGTCGGCCGGATGCCGACGATCTCGACTTCCTCACCGACCTTGATGATGCCGCGCTCGACGCGGCCGGTCACGACCGTGCCACGGCCCGAGATCGAGAACACGTCTTCGATCGGCATCAGGAACGGCAGGTCGATCGGACGCTCCGGCGTCGGGATGTAGGCGTCGACCGCTTCCATCAGCTCACGGATCGCGTCTTCGCCGATCTTCTTGTCGGAATCTTCGAGAGCGGCCAGCGCCGAACCCTTGATGATCGGAATGTCGTCGCCCGGGAATTCGTAGGACGACAGCAGTTCGCGCACTTCCAGCTCGACGAGCTCGAGCAGCTCGGCGTCGTCGACCTGGTCGACCTTGTTCAGGAACACGACAATCGCCGGAACGCCGACCTGGCGGGCGAGCAGGATGTGTTCGCGCGTCTGCGGCATCGGGCCGTCGGCGGCCGAGACCACGAGGATCGCGCCGTCCATCTGCGCCGCACCGGTGATCATGTTCTTGACGTAGTCGGCGTGGCCGGGGCAGTCGACGTGCGCATAGTGACGGTTCGGCGTCTCGTATTCGACGTGCGCCGTCGAAATCGTGATGCCGCGGGCCTTCTCTTCCGGCGCGGCGTCGATCTGGTCATACGCCTTGAACTCGCCGAAATACTTCGTGATCGCTGCGGTCAGCGACGTCTTGCCATGGTCAACGTGGCCAATCGTGCCAATGTTGACGTGCGGCTTGTTGCGCTCGAATTTGCTCTTTGCCATGGGTACGCTTCCTGTGGTCAAAAATACGATGGATCTGCCGGCTGGGCCGGTTTGTCGAGCCGTTTAAGCGTTTCGCGGCCGTTGCGCAAGACTTAATTGCGTGCGCGGGACGGTACAGTCTGAGCCCACTTCGCAAGTTTGTCACGAAGCCTCGCCTAAGGTCAGCCTGTCGATGCCCCAAAATTGCGAAAGCCAACGCGATCAGTCACATGCGACGATACTCTAAAGTCGTATGCGAAGGACTAGGGAACAGCGGAGAAGAGTTGGAGCGGGTAGCGGGAATCGAACCCGCGTATTCAGCTTGGAAGGCTGCTGCTCTACCATTGAGCTATACCCGCGGGCCTTCGATCCTGAAGCAGAATGGTGGAGGGAGTTGGATTTGAACCAACGTAGGCTGAGCCAACGGATTTACAGTCCGTCCCCTTTAACCACTCGGGCATCCCTCCATTATCCTGTCGGGATCAATCGACCAAGCTTTTGAGATCGTGGAAGAACAGGCACCGTTTCGTGCCGCCCCGCGATCTGCGCCGGGTATATGGCCGCCTGCATTCATCCTGTCAACAGAGCGAAACGGAATTTTTCAGAATTTCTCCACAGGCAGACACGGTCCGAATTTTCCGAAACCAATTCCAACACCGTGCGAACCTCACTATAAGACGCGCATGAGCAAAGATAAGACCGGCGACAGAGACACCAAGGACAGCCACTACGCCAATCTTCGGCGCGCGCATCGCGATGCGCGTCGGGAGCGGGGCGAGATCCCGACACCGCGCACCGACAAGCGCAGGAAGCTGCCAGCGGATTGGAAGCCGCCGGCGCTCGCCCCCGACCAGGTGCTTCTCTACGGGCTGCACACGGTCCGCGCCGCGCTCCACAATCCGGAGCGCCGCATCATCCGGCTCAGCGTCACGCAGAACGCGGCTGCGCGGCTGGAGCTCGGCGAGACTTCGAGCCTCCCCTTCCCGGTCGAGATCGTGACGCCGCAGGAGCTCGATCGCGTGCTCGGACCGGACGCGATCCACCAGGGCGTGATGCTTGAAACGCAGCCGCTACCGCACCGCAGATTGGAGGCGCTACGCGACTGTCCATTGATTCTGGTTCTCGATCAGGTGACGGATCCGCACAATGTCGGTGCAATCATGCGCTCGGCGGTTGCTTTCGATGCGGGTGCGCTGATCACGACCATGCGCCACAGTCCGACCGAATCGGGTGTACTGGCGAAATCCGCCTCCGGCGCGCTGGAACTCATTCCCTACATCCAGATCACCAATCTTGCGGACACGATCGACGAATTGCACCGGCTCGGTTTCCAGACGATCGGCCTTGATTCGGAGGGACCGCAGCCGCTCGAGAACACTTTCTCCAGCGACCGCGTCGCGCTCGTGCTCGGATCGGAGGGAAAGGGATTGCGCCAGAAGACGCGCCAAACCGTCAGCGCGCTTGCACGACTCGACATGCCGGGCGCGATCAAATCGCTCAACGTCTCGAATGCGGCCGCGATCGCCATGTATGCGGCGAGGCAGTACCTGAAGCCATAACCAGGAACCGGCAAATTAGTAAGATGGAGCGCTCATCGGCACGATCTCGGCCGTCGGGCAGCCGTCGCGCATCTTCCTCCAGGTCATGACGTTGAGGTCCATCTCGCAGCGCGCGAGATAGGAAGTCTCGCCGACGCGGATACAGGCGATTTGGCCGAGTTCATACCGTGCTCCGTCCCGGTTGCGGCAGGCGCAACGCCGGTCGGGCGGGGACGCAGAAACCGTGCCGGCGACCATGGCGATGGTCGCCAGTGATAGTGCCAGAAGTTCGATCAAGCCCAGCCGTTTCATGGCTGTAGCATAGCGCAATTTCGCGTCGCCTGAAATGAAGAATGCCAGTCGCTTGCGCAACCGGCACCCTTCCGCAACCAACCGGCAACAGGCCGGTCGATATGACTTGCTGCATATCTCCTTCAATCGATTTCGATTCGAGGACAACGACATGCGCCCGATACGACGCGCGGCGCTGTAGTCCCCTTGATCAGCTTGCAAGCCGCAGGACGCTTCCCTCGGCAATCGTCTTTTCAGCCTCGGCAATGGCAGACTGCTTCTGATCGGCGCCAAGGTTCAGCCCCTCGGCCCGAACGAATTCGACGTCGGTGATCCCGAAGAAACCGAAGACGGTCCGCAGGTAGCTTTCCTGGTGATCCATGGCGGCGGCGGCGCCGGCGGAATAGTGCCCGCCGCGGGTCGAAACGATGATCACCTTCTTGCCCGTGGCAAGGCCTTCCGGACCGGTGTCGGTGTAGCGGAAGGTCTTGCCGGCCACGGCCAGCCGGTCAATCCAGGCCTTGAGTTGGCTCGGGATCGAAAAGTTGTACATGGGCGCACCGACGACGATGGTGTCGGCAGCGAGAAACTCCTCGAGCATCTGGCGGCCGGTCCGGACATCCGCGGCCAGGCTGGCGTCGACGCCGTCGAGATCGGCCGGCGCCATGATCTGCGCACCGGTCAGATGGGCGACCGGCTCGGAAACGAGATCGTGATAGGTAACCTTCGCATCCGGGCGATCGGCCTTGATCTGAGCGATGATCGCCGCGGTGAGGCGGCGGGACACCGAGTGTTCGCCGAGAATGCCGGAGTCGATGTGAAGTACGTTCATGGCAGGCACCTTTGTTTCGGGTTGCGGTGCACAACATATGATTTGAAAACAATCGCCCGATAAGAGCTGGAATAATTGACATTCCGTTTCCTCAGGGAAACAATTATCTGGGCTACGGCGCCTGCGTCCCATCAGACGCGGAAAGCTCGCTGTGGCATCTTGAATTGCCGATTGCCGGTTGGGTGGTGCCCTTCCGTTCTGAGGACGTCACATGCAGGACCTCAACGATATCGCTCTCTTCGCCGCCGTAGTGAAGAACAACGGCTTCAGCGCTGCCGCGCGCGACCTGAATATTCCGAAATCCAAGCTCAGCAAGCATGTGGCGCGGCTCGAAGAGCAACTCGGTGTGCGCCTGCTCGAGCGCTCCACGCGCAAGCTGCGCGTGACCGAGATCGGCCGCGTCTTCTACGAACATGCCCAGGGGCTGCTAGACGGTGTTGCCGCCGCGGAGGCCGAAATCGCCACAGTGCGCGGCGAGCCGTCGGGCGTCGTGAGGCTGGGCTGCCCGCTGGGGTTCACGCCGATGCTCGCCGACATCCTGCCCGGTTTCCATCGCCGCTACCCGGGCGTGCGGCTGCTGATCACCGCCACAAACCGCCGCCTCGACCTGATCGAAGAACGATTCGACCTGGCGCTTCGCGCACGCAACCAGCTCGACACCGACAATCAGTTGATCGTGCGCAAGCTCGGTGAGGGTCGGCAGCGCCTCGCCGCCAGCCCGACGCTTCTTGCCCGCCTCGGCGAGATCAGCATATCCAGTCTTTCCGACATGCCGACGCTCTCGATGAATGAGCAGCACGCGAACGATGTCTGGCGCCTCTTCCACGCGAATGGCGGGACAATCGAGATCCCCCACCGGCCGGTGATCGGCTGCAGCGACTTCGTCATCCTCCAACGCGCTGCGATCGAGGGCGTGGGAATAGCACTGTTGCCCGACCATGTCTGCGAAAGCGCCTTCCGCTCTGGCGTGCTTGCACCGGTTTTACCTGAATGGACCTCGGGCGACGTGGTTGTCCATCTCGTCTTCCCCTCCCGCCAGGGCATGCTGCCGGCAACGCGGGCGCTGATCGATTATCTTGCGGAAAACCTGATCAAGGCCATGGAGCGTTGCCGCGAGATCGAGCCGAAACCGGCAATGTCGTTCGACATTTGAGGAAGGCGCCGCTCAGCCGAGCAGAAGTTCGAGCCCTGCGTCGGCCTTTGCGGGAGCGAGTGCTGGGATTTGACGCACGACCGACGCTGCGCTTTCCAGGGCGGACTGATCCGCTGGAAACCGGCCTCCGACTTTTCGGACTCCTCTTAGGTCGGAAGTCGGAAATCTCTGACGGCCTTCCGACATTTCCCGTGTAAGCGCTTGAAAAATGGTGCCCCCAGAGAGACTCGAACTCCCGACCTACTGATTACAAATCAGCCGCTCTACCAACTGAGCTATAAGGGCCCGTTTTCGGATCGGAGTTACCATATTCTGATTCCGTGTAAAGCAAAAATGCCGATTCCCTCAATTTTTCGGGTGCACTGGCTGTAAGGCCGTGCCAGAAAAATAGTTCTGGATTTCACTGCCGCCACGCCTCGCAACGAAAACGGACTGATTTCATGGCCCAGTTCAGAACTCTCGCCTTCATCGCTTCGCCGGCGGAAGAAGCGCAAAAGGCGGCAAAGGAGCTCAAGGAGATCTACGGAGATCACGATCCGGATGAGGCCGACGTCATCGTCGCGCTCGGGGGGGACGGTTTCATGCTGCATACGCTGCACGAGACGATGAACACCGGCAAGTGCGTCTATGGCATGAATCGCGGCTCTGTCGGGTTCCTGATGAACCGCTACAGCACCGGGAACCTTCGCGAGCGAATCGCCACGGCCGTCGAAAACGCCTTCCATCCGTTGGAGATGAACACGGTCGACGTCCACGGCAACGCGTTCACGGCGCTCGCGATCAACGAGGTCTATCTCTTCCGCCAGTCCTATCAGGCCGCCAAGCTCAAGGTCATCGTCGATGGCAAGGTGCGGCTCGACGAACTGACCTGCGACGGGCTTCTGCTCGCGACGCCCGCCGGCTCGACGGCCTATAATCTCTCCGCTCACGGGCCAATCCTGCCGCTCGAGGCGCCGCTGCTCGCGCTGACCCCTGTCAGTCCTTTCCGGCCGCGGCGCTGGCGGGGGGCCCTGCTCCCCAACCGGGTGACCGTCGAGATCGAGATTCTCGAAGCCGAGAAGCGCCCGGTCAACGCGGTTGCGGATCATCAGGAGGTTAAATCGGTCGTCAAGGTGACGATTGCCGAATCGGAAAAGCTGACCGCACGAATCCTGTCCGACCCGGATCACTCCTGGTCGGACCGCATCCTCGCCGAACAGTTCTCACATTAGAGATGCCGTTGGAACCGAAGGCGATAGCACTGAAGCGCGGCCTTTCCAGGGGCCGAAGGGAATCCAAGGACCTGCTTATGATGAAGAAAGCGCTGGTACTGGCATTCTGTATCAATCTGGCTGCTGGCGCTGTGCTCGCGCAGGAAGAGACAATTCTTCCCCCGAACGTCATCTTCGTCACCAGCACCGGCTTTTGGCAGGAAGGCGCGAGCGATGCCCAAGCCGGGGAGAACGGCGATGCCGCCGAGCTTGGTGCCGCGACCAGGCGCCGTGGCTACTACAAGCTCATCGCCCTACGCCAAGTCGACGGCACCGCGGAAATACATCTGCAGCAGATCGCCTCGACGCCGGCGGGGCCAGAAATCGTTTCTTCTGCGGAGTTGGAGGAATTCACTGCCCTGAAGCCGTATGTCACCGACATTCGCCCGGAGACTTCGACCGGAATCACGCCGCAGCCGGGCATGTTCGCGACGGTCTTTCTGAAGACAGATCCATCGGCCACGGAACCGGAAACCTGGACCGTCCTGATCGACGACCTCGGCGACATCAAGATCGAGCGCGCGACGAACTGAAACGCGAACGGCCGGACGCTCTCGTGTCCGGCCGTTCGCGTTTTCCCTTGTGGAAATCAGCCCAGATCGTCCGTCACGGCATCGCCGCCACCGCTGACGCGGTGTGCAAGCGCAGCCTCCATGAACTCGTTGAGCTCGCCGTCGAGCACGTCGCCGGGACTTGTGCTTTCGACACCGGTCCGCAAATCCTTCACCAGCTGGTAGGGCTGCAGCACATAGGAGCGGATCTGATGGCCCCAGCCGATATCGGTCTTCGAGGCCGCCTCGGCACTGGCCGCTTCCTCCCGCTTCTTCAGCTCCGCTTCATAGAGCCGAGCGCGCAGCATGTCCCACGCCTTGGCGCGATTCTTGTGCTGCGAACGCTCCTGCTGGCATTGCACGACGATGCCACTCGGCATGTGGGTGATGCGCACCGCCGAATCGGTCGTGTTGACGTGCTGGCCTCCGGCACCCGAAGACCGATAGGTATCGATGCGGCAGTCGCTTTCGTTCACGTCGATCTGGATCGATTCGTCGACGACCGGATAGACCCAGATCGACGAAAAAGACGTATGGCGGCGGGCATTGCTGTCATAGGGCGAGATACGCACGAGCCGGTGCACGCCCGACTCGGTCTTCAGCCAACCATAGGCATTGTGGCCCTTGACGAGGAGCGTCGCCGATTTGATGCCAGCCTCTTCACCGTCCTGGATTTCCAGGAGCTCCACCTTGTACCCTTGGCGTTCTGCCCACCGGGAGTACATGCGAAGCAGCATGTTGGCCCAATCCTGGCTTTCTGTGCCGCCAGCGCCCGAATGCACTTCGAGGTAGGTGTCGTTCTGGTCGGCCTCGCCGGAAAGCATGGCTTCGACCTGCTTCTTCGCGGCTTCGCCGCGAAGCTGCCGGAGCGCCTCCTCGGCCTCGGTGACGATCGCCGAATCGTCTTCCTCTTCCCCGAGTTCGATGAGTTCGATGTTTTCGTTGAGTTGCTGCTCGAGCCGGCGCAGGGCGCTGATATTGTCATCGAGCTGCTGGCGCTCGCGCATCAGCTTCTGCGCCTCGGCGGCATCGTTCCAAAGCGACGGATCCTCCGCTTTGTTGTTCAACCAGTCCAGTCGTCTTATCGCCTGGTCCCAGTCAAAGATGCCTCCTCAGCAGGCTTATGGCCTGCTTGATCTCGTCGACAATGTTCTCGATTTCGCTGCGCATGATCCTGTTTCTTTTAGTCGTTGCAGGGTGGTGACGGTCAAATAGCGACGCCCGCCGCCGATGTAAAGGCGACGGGCGGAAGCTGCGGCCGAAAGGGTCAGAAGAGGCCGTTCGAACCGGAGGTCACGGCCTGGTTGGCCTGCGGAGAGTTCCTCAGGATCTCCTCCGGCGGCGCATACTCATCGAGATCGCCGATGACCGAATAGCTCTCGGCCGGTCCCGTGCCCGGCTTGAACGCCTCGATGATCGTGTCCGGATCGCCTTCATAGGCTGCCATGCCGGTCTTGCGGTTGACCGGTATGAGGCTCATGCCCTCGGGTACGACGAACTTGCCGGGACGCGTACCCTTGACCGCCTCCTGCATAAAGGCGTTGAAGATCGGCGCCGCAAGGCTGCCGCCGGTCGCGCCGCGGCCGAGCGGGGCCGGCTCGTCGAAACCCAGATAAAGGCCCGCTACGAGATCCGGCGTATAGCCGACAAACCACGCGTCCTTCTCGTCGTTGGTGGTGCCGGTCTTGCCGGCCACCGGCCGGTCGAGCTTGATCTTGCCGGCCGCCGTGCCCCGCGTGACGACACCCTCCATCATCGAGGTGATCTGGTAGGCAGTCATCGGATCGAGCACCTGCTCACGATTGTCGTTGAGCACCGGCTCTTCCTGCTCCGCCCAGTCATCGGCGTTGCAATTGTCGCAGGTGCGGTCCTCGTGGCGGAAAATGGTCTTGCCGTAGCGGTCCTGAATGCGGTCGATCAGCGACGGCTTGATCTGCTTGCCGCCATTGGCGATCACGGAATAGGCGGAGACCAAGCGCAGCACCGTCGTCTCGCCGGAGCCGAGCGACATGGAAATAAGCGGCTGCATCTTGTCGTAGATGCCGAAGCGCTCGGCATATTCGGCCACAAGGTTCATCCCCATGTCGTTGGCAAGCCGCACCGTCATCTGGTTGCGCGATTTCTCGATTCCAAGGCGCAGGGTCGAGGGGCCGGCGGAACCGCCGCCGTAGTTTTCAGGCCGCCAGACCTGTCCGCCGGAGACGATTTCGATCGGCGCGTCGAGGATCACCGATGCGGGCGTATAGCCGTTGTCGAGCGCCGCAGCATAGACGAAGGGTTTGAAGGACGAGCCGGGCTGGCGCATCGCCTGCGTGGCGCGGTTGAACTCCGACTGCGCATAGGAGAAGCCGCCGACCATGGCCAGCACGCGGCCCGTATGCGGATCCATCGCCACCAGGCCGCCCTGGATCTTCGGCGGCTGACGAAGACGATACTCCGCTTCTTGCCCCTCGATCGGTTCGACATAGATAACATCGCCCGGCCCGAAGACCCCTTCCGGGGACTTCGCGTTCTTGCGGTCTCGGCGCGCGGAGCGATAGGCCCATTCCATGTTCTTGGCGGCAATATGGCCCGTGACGCGTTCGGCGACGATCTTGCCGGACGCTTGCTTTTCCGGATCGAGACCGATGACCGCCCCTTCGCCGTCGACGGAAAGCACGACGGCGAGTTTCCATTCCGGGACGTCGCCGAGCGCTGTGATCTTGCTCAAGGGCTCGCCCCAGTCGCCGCCGATTTCGATCGTATCGATCGGACCGTGGAAGCCGCGGCGCTCGTCATAGCTCATGAGACCCTCCTGCAAGGCCTTGCGGGCGATGGCTTGCATTTGCGGATCGAGCGAGGTCCGAACCGAAAGGCCGCCCTCGTAGAGCGCATTATCGCCGTACTTCTGGATGATCTGCCGGCGCACCTCCTCGGCGAAATAATCCGACGCGAAGAGGTGGGCGCCACCGCGGCGCGGCGTGACGCCGAGCGGTTGCTGCTTCGCCTCCTCACCGTCCGCCTTGGTCACGTAACCGTTCTCGACCATGCGGTCGATCACCCAGTTGCGGCGCTCGATGGCCGCTTCCGTCTTGCGGAACGGGTGATAATTGGCCGGCCCCTTGGGAAGGGCCGCGAGATAGGCGCTCTCGGCAATGGTGAGTTCGGTGACCGACTTGTCGAAATAAGTGAGCGCCGCGCCGGCGACTCCGTAAGCATTCAGGCCGAAGAATATCTCGTTGAGATAGAGCTCGAGGATGCGGTCCTTGCTGTAGGCCTGCTCGATGCGGAAGGAGAGGATCGCCTCCTTGATCTTGCGGTCGATCGTCTGGTCGGAAGAAAGCAGGAAGTTCTTCGCGACCTGCTGGGTGATCGTCGAGGCACCGACGGGGCGCCGGCCCGACCCCATGTTCTGGATGTTGACGGCGATGGCACGGGCGAGACCTGTGATGTCGATGCCCGGATGCTGATAGAAATTCTTGTCCTCGGCGGAAATGAAGGCAGCCTTGACGCGATCCGGTATGGCCTGGATCGGCAGATAGAGCCGGCGCTCGCGGGCATATTCGGCCATCAGTGCGCCGTTGCCGGCGTGGAAACGGGTCGTTACCGGCGGCGCATATTTCGCCAGCACCTCATAGTCGGGCAAATCCTTCGTCACCGCGCCAATATAGATCGCCACCGCCACGGCAGCGCCCAGCAGCAGAAACACACCAACGCCGAAAAAATATCCTATGAGTCTGATCATCAGTCAGGTACCGGTACCTATTATCGCCCCATCGCCGAACCGAAAGCCTCGCTTGCGCAGAACACATCGACCTGCCAATTGCTTCCGTCAGGAATAGTCTCGTACTGCAGCTACGCCCTTGCGGGCTCCCTCATATGGCGAGGAGCCCTACGCATCAACACCGTTTCCCGACAAAACGGGCCCCTCTCCCCCAAAAGGCCCGGATTGTGAGTAAAATAGGGCTGGTTTTCGATTATCCCGTGCGCATCCAACTGAAAAGCATATCCCTGTTACCAGGGCGACACAAATCACTTCCCTTCCGCGGATCCCCCTCGCGCCGCGGAACACTCCCGCCGGCGCATCGGCCCGATTACCGGACCCGATCCTCGGAAGGCTCGATGCGCAGATTCAATACTTTACAGGGCCCTTTGCGCGCCTTAAAAGGCTCGCCGCACCGCAACGTTCAGCCACCGTTTGCAATCGCCGCTTGCCGATAGCGCCGGACGGCGTCTGCGATGAGGCCGGACACCTTCTTGCGCCATTCCGGGTCCAGAAGCAGCGTCTCGTCCTCCTTGTTGGAAAGGAAGCCGAGTTCGAGCAGGACCGAGGGAACATCGGGGGCCTGCAGGACCCGGAAGCCGGCGTGGCGATGCGGATTGTTGATCAGTTTGATCTGCCCTTCGAAGGATGTTACGACGCTCCGCGCGAGACTGACCGAGAAGGCCTGGGTTTCCCGGCGCGTCAGGTCGATGAGAATGTCGGCGACCTCGGGCGGTTCGCTTTCGATCGCTATGCCCGCAATCTCGTCCGACAGGTTTTCCCGCTGCGCGAGCTCTGCCGCCAGATGGTCGGATGCCCTGTCGGAAATGGTGTAAACGGTTGCGCCGCGAATATCCTTCTGCCTCAGCGTATCGGCATGCAGGGAAATGAACAGATCGGCGTTTCCCTGCCGCGCGACCTGCACCCGCTGGGCCAGGGACAGGAACTCGTCCCGGTCCCGCGTCAGGAAAGCTTCGACGCCGGCCTCGCGGTTCAGGGTCTCGGCGAGAACCCGGGCAAAATCGAGTGTGACGCGCTTTTCCTCGATCCTGCTCGTGCCCCCGATCGCGCCGGTATCGATTCCGCCATGGCCCGCATCCACCGCGATCACGAACGTGCCGGCCTTCGGCGGCGCCGACGGTCGGTCGGCCTTGACCGCGCGCGCGCTCCCCTTCCACTGCTGCTCGCTCAGCAGCTTTTCGAAACGCGCCCTATCGATCCGTTCCGCATCGAGCACGAGCCGGTAGCCGCTGCCGTCTTCCTCCGGCAGCACCTTCGCCTCGGTGATCTCGGTCGGCCCGTTGGCGGAGAGGACGAGACGGGAAGCCCCTGCCCCCATCCCGCCATAACGTATCGCATTGAACAGGCCTCTGGGATCGAGGCTCTCCGGTTTCAGTCCAAAGGAGGTTTCCGGCAGATCGATGACGACGCGCACCGGGTCTGCAACATAGTGAATGGAAAAATCCGGCTTGCGGTCGAATGCGATGACGAGACGCGTGCGTGCGTCGTCGCCGGCGACTCTCGCGCTGAAGGCGAGAAGCGGCGCCGTCTCCGCGTCAGCCGCCACGCCTGATGATGGCTGAGCGGCCACCAGCGCGAACAGGACCGCAAGCGAGCGCGCCGCGCGCCGTACTGTTTCCTTCGCCCGCAACGAACGCACCACATTTGCCGTAGCCCTCACCCTATATTCCCCCGTCGTCCGTTCAAAAGCCCAAGCGCCACCGCGCCGGCACGCGGTCAGACGTCGCGCGAGCGACATTCTTCCAATGCCCTTCCATGGTTAACCAAAGCTTGACATCAGGAGCCGCAGGCGGTGCATCGGCGAGGTTGTCGTTACCCGCCGGCGGCGCCGCTTCACCCGGGCAAGCGAATCAATCAATATTGTGGCGGCACGGGCTTTTCCCTTGCCAATGTGACATAGAATCCATAAAAGCGTCACAAGGAGAAAGTGTTGACGGGATAGAATCGTCGGCCGGGCAGCCGGAGCTTTCCCGAGCTTGGCGCCAGGAAGCGATCGAGCCGGACAACCGGTTGCAAACGTATCGTGCTTCCGCGGCCGCAGGCATTCATCCGCCGTCGCTGCATTTCCTCCTTCGTACACTGGATCGCAAATTTCCGGCGGTGGCCGGAGTTCTTGATGGTGATTTTCACCGAACGCCCGCGAGCGGGCACATTCATCGGGCCCTGTTTCGGGCCTAGGACATTGGCATTCTTGTTTGGTCTTTTGATGTGAGTCAGCAGTTTCGGTCAGAAGTAAAGAGGGCCTGGGACGTGACCGTCCCGGCTGCCGTCTGGCTGCTGCACCATCGCCTGCGCCAAATGGGACCCTATATATCCGGCGCAGTTCCCGGCGTGTTCGACAGTTTTCCCCGTGAAACCACTCTGTCTGCCGTCCACCTGCGCCGAGGAGCACAGCTTAGATGGCAGAGAAAATGCTTATCGATGCGTCTCACGCAGAGGAGACGCGCGTCGTCGTCGTACGCGGGAATCGCATAGAAGAATTCGATTTCGAATCGGAACATAAGAAACAGATCCGCGGCAATATCTACCTGGCGAAGGTAACGAGGGTAGAGCCCTCGCTGCAGGCCGCTTTCGTTGACTATGGCGGCAACCGCCACGGCTTTCTGGCTTTCGCCGAAATCCATCCCGACTACTACCAGATCCCGCTCGCCGATCGTCAGGCGCTCCTGAAGGCGGAGGCCGAAGAGGCCCGCCGCGAGGAAGAGAGCGAGCCGGTCGACGTCACGCCGGAAGAGGTCATGACGCCTCCCGAAGCGCCGGCCACGGCGCCGGCGGAGGAAGGCGTCGCCGAAGCGGCGGAAGCGGAGACTCCCGCGGAAAAGCCGAAGGCAAAGCCGAAGCGCACGCGAAAGACGAAGGCAAAGGCGAGTGAAGCGGCGGAAGCGGCAGAAGCCCCGGAAGTCGACGAAGAAGGCAGCGCTGGCGAGATGGCGGCGATGGTCGACACGGACTCGATTTCCGAAGAGGTGAACACGCGCCGCCGCGGCGACGATGACGAGGACGACAACCATGACGGCGAGAACGAGGTCATCGAGTCGGTCGGCGCCGAAGACGCCATGGAAGAGGTTCCGGACCGCCACATCCGCAAACCCCGCAAGCAGTATCGCATCCAGGAAGTCATCAAGCGCCGCCAGATCCTCCTCGTTCAGGTCGCCAAGGAAGAGCGCGGCAACAAGGGCGCGGCGCTGACGACCTATCTTTCGCTTGCCGGCCGCTATTCGGTCTTGATGCCGAACACGGCGCGCGGCGGCGGCATTTCCCGCAAGATCACCAATCTGCAGGACCGCAAGCGGCTGAAGGAAATCGCCCGCGGCCTCGACGTGCCGCAGGGCATGGGCGTGATCCTGCGCACGGCCGGTGCCAACCGCACCAAGGTCGAGGTCAAGCGCGATTTCGAATATCTGATGCGGCTCTGGGAAAACGTCCGCACGCTGACGTTGAACTCGACGGCGCCGTGCCTGGTCTATGAGGAAGGCAGCCTGATCAAGCGGTCGATCCGCGACCTCTATAGCAAGGACATCAACGAGATCATCGTTGCCGGTGAGGAAGGCTATCGCGAAGCCAAGAGCTTCATGAAGATGCTGATGCCGAGTCATGCGAAAGTCGTGCAACCCTATCGCGACGTGCATCCGATCTTCTCGCGCTCCGGCATCGAAGCCCAGCTCGACCGGATGCTGCAGCCGCAAGTAACGCTGAAGTCGGGCGGCTACATCATCATCAACCAGACCGAAGCGCTGGTCTCCATCGACGTCAACTCCGGCCGCTCGACCCGGGAGCACTCGATCGAAGACACCGCGCTGCAGACGAATCTCGAGGCGGCTGAGGAAGTGGCGCGGCAATTGCGGCTGCGCGACCTGGCCGGCCTGATCGTCATCGACTTCATCGACATGGAGGAGAAGCGGAACAACCGCGCCGTCGAGAAGAAGCTCAAGGACTGCCTCAAGCACGACCGCGCCCGCATCCAGGTCGGCCGCATCTCGCATTTCGGCCTTTTGGAAATGTCGCGCCAGCGCATTCGCGCTTCGGTGCTCGAAAGCACGATGCAGGCATGCCCGCACTGCAACGGCACGGGCCATATCCGCTCGCAGTCCTCCGTCGCCCTGCACGTCCTGCGCGGTATCGAGGAATACCTGCTGAAGAACACCACCCACGACATCAGCGTTCGGACGGTTCCGGAAACCGCGCTTTACCTGCTGAATTACAAGCGTGGCACGATCACCGATTACGAACAGCGCTTCGGCGTTTCGATCATCGTCGAGGCCGACGCCCATGTCGGCGCGCAGCATTTCGCGATCGATCGCGGCGAGCCGGTGGAGAACCCGGTTAAGATCGAGCAGCTCCTGCACTTCGAACCGGAACCGGAAGAAGAGGACATCGTTGTCGAAGAGGACCTCGACGAGGAGGAGGCCGCGGAAACGTCCGAGCAGGCGGGACAGCCGAAGGCGCAAGCAACCTCCGACGACCAGGGTGGACGCAAACGCAAGCGGCGCCGCCGCCGCCGCGGCAAGGGCGGGGCCCTGACGGGCGAAGCGGCTGCCGGGGAGGCGGCAGAGCTCGAGGCCGCGGATGAAGCCGCCGAGGACGAAGACGAGGGTGACGCCGAGACGCTGGACGCCGGGGAGGCGAGCGCCGACGGCGATCAGAAGCGCAAGCGTCGCCGCCGCGGCAAGCGCGGTGGCCGCCGCAACCGTCCGGACTCGGACGAGCTTGCCGGCGCTGATGCCGAGACCAATGGGGATGCGGAAAGCCGAGAGGAGCCGGAAGCTGGCGAAGAGGCGGAAGTAGCCGCGCAGGCGGCCATCGAGGGCGCCGCCCCGGTCGCCATTGCCACCGAGGCGGCGCCGGCGGAAGAAAAACCCGCCAAACCCAAGCGCAGCCGCAAGAAACCCGCAAAGGCAGCCGAGGCCGCAGCGGAACAAGATGTCGATGCGGCCGCCGAGAAGTCGGTCGAATCGCAGCCTGAAGATCTGACCATTCCTCAGACCGCGGCCGTCGAGGAAGCGGCGGCTGATCTCGAAGGCGCCAAGCCGGCGCGGGCCAATCGCGATCTCGCGACAATCGCCTCCGAACCGGTCGTCACTTCGAACAAGCCAGAAGCTGGCGAGGAAGAGGCGAACAAGCCGAAAAAGGGCGGTTGGTGGCAACGCCGCGGCTTCTTCTGAGCGCATCAACAGCTTGTATTCTGGGTTTTCACCCCGGTATCCTTTCAGCCGTCCGCAATTTGCGGGCGGCTGTTTCTATTCCCGCATGAGGTTTCTCCGACAGGAACTTTGAAGGCGCATGGTGAAGTTCATTGCAGTCTCGGAATCGGCGATGGGACAAGTGGCGTGAGCGCTTTGCCGTAACGGGGGCGGCGACTACGCCAGCCAGCGTGCGAGACGGTCCATCGCTTCGGCCATCTCCGGTGCCGAGCCTGCGTAGGAGAAGCGCATGGTGCGATGTCCCTCGACAGGGTCGAAATCGAAGCCGGGCGTTGCGGCGACGTTGATTTCGCTCAGCATGCGCCGGGCGAAGGCCATGCTGTCATTGGTGAACCGGCTGACGTCCACATAGGCGTAGAAGGCGCCGTCCATCGGCGAGGCGATGGAGAGGCCGATCTCGGGCAGGCGCTTCAGCAGGAGATCGCGGTTGGCGGCATAGGCGCGCTTGTAACCGTCCAGTTCCTCCTGCGCGCCGAGCGCCGCCTCGGCCGCGATCTGGGAAAGTTCCGGTGGCGAGATGTAGAGGCTCTGGGCGATGCGCTCGAAGGCGCGCACCTGGGTTTCCGGCAGCACCATCCAGCCGATCCGCCAGCCGGTCATGCAATAATATTTCGAGAAGGAGTTGATCACGACCGCGTCGTCGGCGACCTCGAGCGCGGTCGCTTCCTCGCCGGCGAAGGTCAGCCCATGATAGATCTCGTCGGAAATGAAGGCGATCGACTGCGCGCCGCAATAGTCCGCCAGCGCCTTCAGCCGCGCCTTACCCGTCACCGTACCGGTCGGGTTGGCGGGGCTTGCAAGGAGCACGCCTTTGAGCGGCTTGCCCGCCTCTTCCGCCGCCCGCTCCAGGCTTTCCGGCGTGAGCGTGAAGCCGGTCTCGGCATTCGCGTCGATCTCGACGACGGTCAGGCCGAGGGTCGCCATGATATTGCGATAGGCGGGGTATCCGGGACGGGCGACGGCGACGCAATCGCCTGGATCGAAGAGCGCCAGGAAGGCAAGATTGAACCCCGCCGACGAGCCCGTCGTGACGGCGATACGCTGCGGGTCAACCGCGATCCCGTGGCGACTCTGGTAGTGAGCGGCAATTGCCTCCTTCAAGGACAGCGTGCCCAGCGCATCCGTATAACCGAGCCGACCATGTTCCAATGCGCGCCGCGCCGCCTCGAGCGCGGCCTTCGGAGCCGGATATGCCGGCTGACCGACTGCCATCGAGATGACAGGATGCCCGGCATCACGCCGGCGCGTGGCCTCCGCCAGAACATCCATGGCGTGGAACGGCTCGACGGCGCTGCGTTTCGACATCTGTGCCACTGGCAGATCCTCGTGAGGTTTCGCTGGTCCCCGCCCCTTTGCCTGATCGAATTCAGCTTCACAAGTGTGCGAGTGCCGCAATTCGGCCGATTTTGCCGTTTCGTTTCGCCGCGGCACCCCGTATGCTCGCAAAGCCGGCAGAGGGGCGGGATTTGTCGTTGCTTTTCGACAGGCGACGCAGCGGTGGAATCGACAACAACAGGGCACGGAAGACAACGAGGAAATGATGATACTCAAGAAGAAGATGATTGTCGGCGGAACGCTGATCGCGCTTGCAGCCGGCATCGCCCTGCCCCAATCCGCAGCCGCTCTCGATGCGAAACAAAAGGAAGAGCTCGGCGCCTTCATCAAGGAATACCTGCTCGCCAACCCGGAAATCATGCTGGAAGTCCAGGAGGCGCTCACCACCAAGCAGCGCGCCCAGCAGCAGGCGGCAGCGACGGCGGCAATCGCCGACAATCAGACGGCCATCTTCAATTCCGCGCATGATATCACTCTCGGCAATCCCAAGGGTGATGTCACGATCGTCGAATTCTTCGACTACAATTGCGGCTACTGCAAGCGCGCGCTCTCAGACATGGACCAGATCCTTGCCAAGGACAAGAACATTCGTTTCGTGCTCAAGGAGTTCCCGATCCTCGGGCCCGACTCCCTCGCCGCCCACAAGGTGAGCGCCGCGTTCCGGGCCATCGCTCCGGAAAAATACGGCGATTTCCACCGTGGCCTCCTGGGGGGAGAGGAACGCGCGACGGAGGAAACGGCGATCGCGGTCGCCACCAGCCTCGGTGTGACGGAAGCGCAGTTGCGCGAGAAGATGGAAGACGATCCGCATGACGCTGGGGTGCGCGAGGCCTACACGCTCGCCAACGATCTCGGCATCACCGGAACACCCTCCTACGTGATCGGCAACGAAGCGGTCTTCGGCGCAGTCGGCTCCGGCGAGTTGACGAAGAAGGTCGCCAATATGCGCCAGTGCGGCAAGACCGCCTGCTGACGAGTTCCCTCCCATCACCGGGCCGCCCCTCGATAAGCGCCGCGACTTGTGGACAAATCCGCGCGTCTCCCAAGGGGCTTTCCCTCGCGGAACCGTCGGTCTATAGGTAAAACTCCATCATCCGACCGGAATTCCTTATGTCCTCGACTATTTTCGTGCTGAACGGCCCCAATCTGAATGCCCTCGGCAAGCGCGAGCCGGGCATTTACGGTGGCCAGACGCTGGCCGACGTCGAGGCGATGTGCAAGGCGGAGGGTCAAGCCCTCGGTTTTGAGATCGACTTTCGCCAGTCGAACCACGAAGGCGTCCTGGTCGACTGGTTGCATGAGGCCGGCGAAAGGGCCGCGGGCGTCGCCGTCAATCCCGGCGCCTACGGTCACAGCTCGATCGCCATGCACGACGCCATCCGCGCAATTGGCGTTCCGGTGGTGGAACTGCACCTTTCCAACATCCATGCACGCGAGGAATTCCGCCACAGGTCGATGATTGCACCGGCCGTAAAAGGCGTGATCTGCGGCTTCGGCGCGCAGAGTTACATTCTTGCGCTGCATGCGCTAAAGAACCTGACAGACACGTCGAAATAAGAAGAACACGAGGCTCATATCCCATGGCTGACAAGAAACCCGGTATCGATCAGGCGCTGATCCGCGATCTCGCCAATATCCTCAAGGATACCGACCTGACCGAGATCGAAGTGGAACAGGACGACCTGCGCATCCGCGTCTCGCGGAACGGTACGCCCGTTGCGATGTCCATGCCGGCGATGCCCACCTATCACATGCCGCCGGTAGCTGCGGCCGCACCTGCAGCCCCGGCCGCTCCGGCAGTCGCGGAAGGCGGCCACAACGCCAAGAACGCCGTGACAGCGCCGATGGTCGGCACCGCCTATCTCTCCCCGGCACCGGGCGCTCGTCCCTTCATCGAGATCGGTGCAACGGTCAAGGAAGGCCAGACGATCCTGATCATCGAAGCGATGAAGACGATGAACCAGATTCCGGCCCCGCGCGCCGGCAAGGTGACCGAAATTCTTGTACAGGATGCTGCCCCGGTCGAGTATGGCGAACCCCTGATCGTGATCGAATAAGGCGCCGATCGGATGATTTCGAAAATCCTCATTGCCAATCGCGGCGAAATCGCTCTTCGGGTGCTGCGCGCCTGCAAGGAACTCGGCATCGCCACCGTGGCAGTCCATTCGACCGCAGACAGCGACGCCATGCATGTGCGGCTGGCGGACGAGAGCGTCTGCATCGGACCGCCGCCGTCGCGCGAAAGCTATCTGAACATCCATCAGATCGTCGCTGCCTGCGAGATCACAGGAGCCGATGCCGTGCATCCGGGCTACGGTTTCCTCTCGGAAAACGCCAAGTTCGCCGATATTCTCGAGGCGCATGGCATCACCTTCATCGGACCGACGGCCGAGCACATTCGGCTTATGGGCGACAAGATCACCGCCAAGAAGACGGCGGAAGAGCTCGGCATTCCTGTGGTTCCGGGTTCCCATGGAGAGGTGAAGCCCGAGGACGCGCTGAAGGTCGCCCGCAAGATCGGCTTCCCGGTCCTGATCAAGGCAACGGCGGGTGGCGGCGGCCGCGGCATGAAGGTCGCCAGGACCGAGGAGGAACTCGAGCACGCGGTGGCGACGGCACGCTCCGAGGCGGCGGCCGCCTTCGGCAATGATGCGGTCTATATGGAGAAGTTCCTGACAAAGCCGCGCCACATCGAGATCCAGATCGTCGGAGACGGGGCGGGCAATGCCATCCATCTCGGTGAACGCGACTGCTCGCTGCAGCGCCGCCACCAGAAGGTCTGGGAAGAGGCAAATTCGCCTGCCCTCAATGTCGAGCAGCGCATGCAGATCGGCCAGGTCTGCGCCGACGCGATGAAGAAGATGAAATATCGCGGCGCCGGCACGATCGAGTTCCTCTACGAGAACGGCGAATTCTACTTCATCGAAATGAACACGCGCCTGCAGGTGGAGCACCCGATCACCGAGGCGATCACCGGCATCGACCTCGTGCACGAGCAAATCCGCGTCGCGTCAGGCGCCGGTCTCTCGGTGAAGCAGGAGGATATCGTCTTCTCCGGGCATGCCATCGAATGCCGTATCAATGCCGAGGATCCGCGCACCTTCGTCCCCTCCCCGGGCACGATCACGCATTTCCACGCACCCGGCGGTCTCGGTGTGCGCGTCGATAGCGGCGCCTATCAGGGCTATCGGATTCCGCCCTATTACGACAGCCTGATCGGCAAGTTGATCGTCCACGGGCGGACACGCGTCGAATGCATGATGAGGCTGCGCCGCGTGCTCGACGAATTTGTCATCGATGGCATCAAAACGACCTTGCCGCTGTTCCAGGATCTGATCAACAATCAGGATATCGCTAACGGCGACTATGATATCCACTGGCTCGAGCATCATCTGGCCGCTACATCGGCGTAGGACATGACATTGAAGGGGTCGCGCAGCAGAGAACCGGAAATAACCCCGGACATGCTGTTGCGCGCCTATTCCATCGGCCTCTTTCCCATGGCCGACTCGGCGGACGATCCGGAGCTTTTCTGGGTCGAGCCGGAAATCCGCGGCGTCATACCGCTGGACGGCTTTCACGTTTCCCGTAGCCTCGCAAAGACGCTGCGCAAACGCCCCTTCGAGATTCGCTACGACACCGCCTTCGAAGCGGTCGTTGCCGGTTGCGCGCGGCCCGCGCCGGGCCGGCCGACGACGTGGATCAACACCAGGATTCGCGCCCTTTACGCGGCGCTCCACCGCATGGGCTACGCCCACAGCGTGGAAGCCTGGGAGGGTGATTTGCTGGTCGGCGGCCTCTACGGCGTTTCCCTCGGCGCCGCCTTCTTCGGCGAAAGCATGTTCTCCCTGCGCAAGGACGCCTCCAAAGTCTGCCTCGTCCACCTCGTCGAACGGCTGCGCGCCAGGGGTTTCGAGCTTCTCGACACGCAATTTACGACCGAGCACCTGAAGTCCTTCGGCGCCATCGATGTACCGAAGGCCGAATACGACCTGCTGCTCGCCAGGGCTATCGCCTCGCCGAATCTCGAGTTTTGAGGCAACAAAGCGGCCTTCACGCGGAAGCCGCCCGGCATCCCGCTGCCGCGACCTTCTTCCCGCTTGCGGAAGGAGACTCGCGGCGAGCGTTCGCCGTTCCCCCCGCGGGCAATGTGCGCGAAACGATTCGAGGGGGCAACGAGTCCCTTCTCCCCGCTTGCGGGGAGAAGGTCGCGGCAGCGGGATGAGGGGCAATTCTCCGCTCTTAAGAAATCACCGTTTCGCCGCAGCGTCCGGCGGCGGCACCTCGGACGTCTCCTTGCAGGATTGCAACCAGACATCGTAAACGGCATGTTCGACGGCGTTGAGGCCGGGGCTGTCGGCGAACATCCAGCCGGTAAAGATACGACGAATTTTGCGGTCGAGGGTGATTTCATCGACTTCGACGAAGGTCGTCGTCTTCGGCGCTTCGGTGTCGTCGCGACTGTAGCACACGCGCGGCGTCACCTGCAGCGCGCCGAACTGCACCGTCTCGCCGATATAGACGTCAAAGGTGGTGATGCGGCCGGTGATCTTGTCGATACCGGAAAACACGGCAACGGCATTGGTGAGGCGCGTGGCCCCCGCCGGTCCCGTCGTGGAAATCAGCGGCAGAGCAAGAAGCAAGCCAAGACCGGCAGGCCGGGCGATCCGACCGATCAAACTCCGCAGACAGAACGCTGCCATTCCCGCCAATCCCCGCGTGCTCGCTGTTGTCCTCGGATCAAGCGCTAGACCCGAATTGTGGCTGCGCCGTGTTCAGTTCTCGTGAGTTGAGAGTGGTGCGGGCGTTGACCCCGCTCTGCACGCTTAAGAGCGCGGCGTCCAGGCGTCGTAGTCGCCGGTGACCCGCGGGCGCTCGCCGGCACGTGCGAGCGAGCCCCTCGGCCGGTAGGCCTGGGGCGTGCCGGTCAGATTCGGACGATGCGGCTTCTGCCACTCACGCTGGACGTAGTTTTCGTCAGCAGGAGAAATATCGGTGCGATGATGCATCCAGCCATGCCAACCCGGCGGGATCGCAGAGGCTTCGGCAGGGCCGTTGTAGATCACCCAACGGCGCGTCCGGCCCTCGGAATCCTTGCCGCCCTGGTAATAGACATTGCCGAACTCGTCTTCCCCGACGCGCTGTCCATGGCGCCAGGTGTGGAAGCGCGTTCCGATCGTCTGTCCATTCCACCAGGTAAAAATCTGCAGCAGGAGCTTCATGGATATCGTCCTTTACCGGCCGATGGGAAACGGCCGGACATCAAAATCTCGCTCCCGCTTATGCCGCGCCACTCCCGCCTTGTCCAGTGATTCCAGCGGGTGCAAGGTCATTTCACCTGCATCTTGAAGCCGAAATGGCTGCGCTCGAAGCCCAGCCCCCGCGGCACCGTCGGGTCAGGCCAACTGCTTCTCCAGGATCAGCGCGGGAATGCCAGAGTGCTCGTCGCCGCAATTGGCCGTGCTTGCAACCTCGGAAAACCCATGCGCCCGATAGAATGCCAGTGCATGCAGGTTCCGTGGCTCCACTTCGACCCTCATGCGCTCGGCATCGGGGAAGCAGGTTTCCAGCTCGGCGAACATATCGCGGCCGACGCCCTGCCGCTGGTACTTCGGCAGCACGTAGAGCTGGTGGAGGATGACAGTTTTCTCAAGCGTGTCCGACATGGCCGCAAAGCCCATGCCCGCGATCTCGCGGCCATTGTCCGCGACAACGAATTCCGCATTCTTGCGTTGCAAGCGCGCCCTCAAGGCGTCGATCGAATGCCATTTGGCGGTCAGTTCGTCGACCTTGTCGCCGCCGTAGAAGCTGTCGTAGGTGGCGTGCCAGGTCTCGACAAGCAGGGCGCGGACCTGATCGAGATCGCGCTCGCTTGCCGTGCGGACGAAGAACACCGTCACTCTTCGATGCCGAGCTTGGACTTGACGAGCGCCTGCACCGCCTGCGGGTTGGCCTTGCCGCCGGTCGCCTTCATCACCTGGCCGACGAACCAGCCAGCAAGCGACGGCTTCGCCTTGGCCTTCTCCACCTGGTCGGGATTGGCCGCAATGATCTCGTCGACCGCCTTCTCGATGGCGCCGGTGTCGGTGACCTGCTTCATCCCGCGACTCTCGACGAGTTCCGCCGGGTCGCCGCCTTCGTTCCACAGGATCTCAAAAAGGTCCTTGGCGATCTTGCCGGATATGGTTCCGTCCTTGATGAGATCGATGATGCCGCCGAGCTGGGCCGGGGAAACCGGAGTCTCTTCAATGGTTTTGCCGGCTTTGTTCAAGGCACCCAGAAGGTCGTTGATGACCCAGTTCGCCGCGATCTTGCCGTCCCGGCCCTCAGCCACGGCCTCGAAATAATCGGCGATCGCCTTTTCCGAAACGAGCACCGAGGCGTCATAGACCGAAAGCCCTAGATCGCGGACGAAGCGCTCCTTCTTGTCGTCCGGGAGTTCCGGAAGATCGGCCTTTAGCGCTTCGACGAAATCATCGTCGAATTCGAGCGGCAGCAGGTCCGGGTCGGGGAAGTAGCGATAGTCGTGCGCATCTTCCTTCGAGCGCATGGAGCGCGTCTCGCCCTTGTTCGGATCGAAGAGCCGGGTTTCCTGATCGATGACGCCGCCATCCTCGATGATCGCTATCTGGCGGCGGGCCTCGTACTCGATCGCCTGGCCGACGAAGCGGATCGAATTGACGTTCTTGATTTCGCAGCGCGTGCCAAAAGGCTCGCCCGGACGACGAACGGACACATTGACGTCGGCGCGCATCGAGCCCTCGTCCATATTGCCGTCGCAGGTACCGAGATAGCGCAGGATCGACCGCAGCTTCGTCAGATAGGCCTTGGCTTCGTCCGACGAGCGCAAGTCGGGCTTCGAGACGATCTCCATGAGGGCCACGCCCGAGCGGTTGAGATCCACATAGGACATCGAGGGGTGCTGGTCATGCATGGACTTGCCGGCGTCCTGCTCCAGGTGCAGGCGCTCGATGCCGATTTCCACGTCCTCGAACTGACCCTGGCGATCCGGCCCGACGGAGATGATGATCTTGCCCTCGCCGACGATCGGATCCTTGTATTGCGAGATCTGGTAGCCCTGCGGCAGGTCGGGATAGAAATAGTTCTTCCGGTCGAAAATCGAACGGTGGTTGATCTTGGCCTTGAGGCCGAGGCCGGTTCGCACCGCCTGCCTTACGCATTCCTCGTTGATGACCGGCAGCATGCCGGGCATGGCGGCATCGACAAGCGAGACATTGGCATTCGGCGCATTGCCGAATTCGGTCGAGGCGGCCGAGAACAGCTTCGAATTGCTCAGCACCTGAGCATGGACCTCCATGCCGATGATCACCTCCCAGTCGCCGGTGGCGCCGGGGATGAAGCGTTTCGGATCGGGAGTGCGGACGTCGACGATGCTCATCTCATGCTCTTCTCTGAAGCCTGAATTCGAGGTTTCTCGGTAGAGCAATTGATCCCGCCGTGCAAGGCTTCAGAGGCGCGCGGCCGTTGCGGCAATCGGGCGGCCCTATCGCATCACCGATCGCAGTCTGCAGAACCCTCCGGCATCGGCGCGAGTTCGAACCGCAGATGTTTCAGCCGTATCCGGGGCGTTCCTCCGCCTCACGCACGAGCGGCTTGTCCAGACCGATGAATTCGACGTCGCGGTCGAGTCTTTGCGAATAGGCCGTCGAAAGCCATTTCACCCGGTAGCCGGCGTGCTGGAAGAAGCCGACCGCAGCCGCATTCTGCGCATGCGTCTTCGCGCTTGCAACTTCGAAGCCGTCGGCGGCAATCCGCCGCTCGACGTCGGTGAGCAGGGCAGAGCCGAGACCCCTGCCCTGGGCGTGCGGATCGATCCACAGATCGGAAATAACGCCGTCCAGATCCTCGCGCGCGGCCCAGCCGCAGACGCGATTGTCGTCTTCGACCAGGAGGACGGTCAGCCAGTGGCGCACCAGGAAATCGTCGAAGGCGCGTTTTGCCAGGGCGCGCATGGCTGCGACGTCGCCGATCCCGGCAGTCGCTTTCTCCCAAGCGCTCAACCCGATTGCGGAGAGATGGCCAATTTCATTCTGGCGCGCGTGGCGAATCATAACCATGAAGCGGAACCCTTTTCCGCTTCATTACATCATGTCTCCCGCAGCTTGAACACCGGCGCGCGGGAGCCGGTTACCACCACTTGGCGGGAGTGAAACGACCCGCGGCCTGCTCGATGACGTGGGCGGTCTTGAAGAGCGTTTCTTCCTCGAAAGGCTTGCCGATCAGTTGCAGACCAAGCGGCAGTCCCTTGTGATCGAGCCCGCCGGGCACCGCGATGCCCGGCAGCCCGGCCATGTTGACCGTCACCGTGAAGATGTCGTTCAGGTACATCTTGACCGGATCGGCGGCGAGATCCTCGTCGGCGATCCCGAAGGCAGAGGACGGCGTCGCCGGCGTCAGGATCGCATCCACGCCCGCCTGGAAGGCGAGCTCGAAGTCGCGCTTGATCAGGGTACGGACCTTCTGTGCGCGCAGGTAATAGGCGTCGTAATACCCGGCCGACAGCACATAGGTGCCGATCATGATGCGGCGCTTGACTTCACGACCGAAGCCCGCGGCGCGCGTCTTCTCATACATGTCGACGATATCCTTGCCGTCGACGCGCAATCCATAGCGCACGCCGTCGTAGCGCGCGAGGTTCGAGGAAGCCTCGGCCGGCGCGACGATATAATAGGCCGGCAGCGCGTACTGCGTGTGCGGCAGCGAGATGTCGACGATCTCGGCGCCGGCATCCTTCAGCCAGGCGATGCCCTGCTGCCAGAGCGCTTCGATCTCCTCCGGCATGCCCTCGACGCGGTACTCCTTCGGAATGCCGATCTTCATGCCCTTGATGGACTGGCCGATCGACGCCGCGTAGTCGGGAACCGGCAGGTCGACGGAGGTCGTGTCCTTGGGATCGACGCTTGCCATCGACTTCAGGAGGATCGCAGCGTCGCGCACGTCGCGCGCGATCGGGCCGGCCTGGTCCAGCGACGACGCGAAGGCGACGATGCCGAAGCGCGAGCACCGACCATAAGTCGGCTTGATGCCGACGGTGCCCGTGAAGGCTGCCGGCTGGCGGATGGAACCGCCCGTGTCGGTTGCCGTCGCGCCGGCGCAGAGATGCGCCGCGACCGCAGCTGCCGAGCCACCGGATGAGCCGCCGGGCACGAGATCGAGGTTGGAGCCCTTGGCGCGCCAGGGATTCTTGACGGGACCGTAATAGGAACTCTCGTTCGACGAGCCCATGGCGAACTCGTCCATGTTGAGCTTGCCGAGCATGACGGCGCCGTCGTTCCAGAGATTCCGGGTGACGGTCGATTCATAGCGCGGCTTGAAACCGTCGAGAATGTGGCTGCAGGCTTGCGTGTGGACGCCTTCGGTCGCGAAGAGATCCTTAATGCCGAGCGGGATGCCCTCGAGCGGCCCGGCCTTCCCTGCGGCTATGCGGGCGTCGGAAGCCCTGGCCATCTCGCGCGCCTGTTCCGGCGTCACGTCGACATAGGCATTGATCGTTTCGTTGGCTGCCTCGATCGCAGCGATATAGGCATCCGTCAGTTCAACCGAAGTTATTTCCTTGGCGGAGAGTTTCGCGCGTGCTTCGGCAATCGTGAGGCTCGTAAGTTCGGTCATGGTGCAATCGGACCTTCGCAAATCAGTACGTCGGGGGCGGGAGGGGCGCGTTATTCGACCACCTTCGGGACGAGGAAGAAATCGCGGTCCGAATTCGGGGCGTTGGCAACGACGTCGGCCGCCTTGTCGCCGTCCATGACGATGTCTTCCCGCGTCTTCATTCGCATCGGCGTGACCGACGTCATCGGCTCGACGCCGTCGACATTCACCTCGGAAAGCTGCTCGACGAAGCCGAGGATGCCGTTGAGCTCGCCCGTCATCCGTTCGGCTTCCTCTTCGCTGACGGCGATGCGGGCAAGGCGCGCGACGCGCTTCACGGTGGCAAGGTCTACGGACATGATCGTCTCCGGTATCTCGATATTTCCCCCGCTATAAAGGCGAGTTCAATGCTGCGCAACGGGGGAATGTCGCCGAACCGGTTCGCGTCCGTCAGACCGAGACGATACCGCCGACCTCAGGCGTTGCGACCAGCGTCGAAGCGCCGTCCATGCCGGTGACGAATGTTTCCGGCGTCTGGTCGATGATCGGGAAAGAGCCGTAGTGACAGGGAATTGCGGTGTGGAACTTGAAATAGCGCTGGCAGGCAAGGGCCGCAACCGCACCGCCCATGGTGAAGCGGTCCCCGATCGGCACGATGCCGATGACCGGCTCATGCAATTCCTGGACGAGTTCCATGTCGGAGAAAATATCCGTGTCGCCCATGTGGTAAAGCGTCGGCTCTTCCTCGAAATGAAGGACGAGGCCGTTGGCGTTGCCGAGCGAGTGGGAGACTCCGTCCTCGGTGATCTGTGCCGAGGAATGCAGCGCATTGACAAAGGTCGCGGAAAAGCCGCCGAGATGAATCGTGCCGCCGGTGTTGCCCGGGTCCAGCTTATCAACGCCGTGTCGGCCGAGCCACATGCAAAGGTCGTAGTTCGCGACGACGGTGGCGCCGGTCTCCTGAGCGATCTCCACCGTATCGCCGACGTGATCGCCATGGCCGTGCGTGAGCAGGATATGCGTCAGTCCCGCGGTTGCCGCCTTACGCTCGCTGTCGCGGAACGCCGGATTGCCTGTAAAGAACGGATCTATCAGGATTTTCGCCTTCGCGGTCTCGATGTGGAAGGCGGAGTGACCCAGCCATTTGATCTTCATGACGCTCTCCTCCGATCACGACGGCTCTCGAATCCGAGCCAAACCATAAACGTGATCGCTTTCTCTGTCAGACAAGCATATGGATCAACCCGACCCAGTGAAAAGATCGAATCGACGAATCCCATGGCAATTCTCAGCATCGAAGAGTTGGCGACCCGACTGCCGCCGTATCAGGCGATCGCCGGGCTCGATCTCGGCACCAAGACAATCGGCGTCTCCGTTTCCGATCTGGGGCGACGCTTCGCAAGCCCGCGCGAGGTGATCCGGCGCGTCAAATTCGGCATCGATGCGCAGGCGTTGCTGGCGTTCGCGGCGAAGGAAAAGATTGCCGCCTTCGTCATCGGCCTGCCGGTCAACATGGACGGGAGCGAGGGGCCGCGCTGCCAGGCAACGCGCGCCTTCGTGCGCAATATGGGCGAAAGGACGGATATTCCGTTCGTGCTTTGGGACGAGCGGCTTTCGACGGTCGCGGCCGAGCGGGCCCTGATCGAGATGGACGTATCGCGGAAGAAGCGCGCCGAGCGGATCGACTCGGCTGCCGCCTCCTTCATCCTTCAGGGCGCGCTCGACAGATTGGCCTTGCTCCCGAAAGACGGAGCGTCCGCCGACTGATAATGGGCCGCCGGCGTGCCGAAGCGGCGCCGGTACCAGGCCCTGATCTGCCGGCGCCGGCGGAGGGCCACGAGGCCGAAGAGCACGATGGTGTCGACGACCATCGCCCGCGCGACGAGCGGCGGGATCGTCTCGGGCGGAATCCCGAGAACATGGCCATAGACCCGGAAGACCAGGTCGTGCGCGTCGCGCGTCAGCATGAAGATGCCGAAGCTCATATCGTAATAGGAAAGTCCGTACCAGCCGGTCAGAAGCATCACCGGACCGCCCCAGAACATCAGAAGCCACTTCATGCGTCCCTCCCTTCGGCCAATCCGCTGATGAGCGGATAGATCGCCCGGTCGGCCAGAACGACGGAGACGAGAGCGGCCGTCAACGAGGCTATATCGAGCGCCAGCCCGGCAAAAAACATCATCATGATGATCAACAGGCCAGTTCTCATCGAACCGCTCCGTTCCGAATGCATTGAACTACAGGCCACTATCCCAGCGTCCGACTGCTCGGCGCAACGTAAACCATTTGTTAAGGTTAATATTCACAGGCGATCCGCGGCTTGCGAGCCATCATCCGGCGCTTTATGGGTAGCACCTACCCCTTCACAGGCCGGCCATGACCATCATCTTCGAAAGCATCCTGCCCATCTTCCTGCTCGTGCTCCTGGGCGTCTGGCTGCGGCGCTCGAACCTTGTCGATCAGGGCATGTGGGCCGGGCTCGAGCAGTTCGGCTACTACTTTCTGTTCCCCGCCCTGCTCTTCTCGACGTTGGCGAAGGCGGATTTTACCGGGATGAAGGCCGATGCGACGGCCGTCGCGACCATCGGCAGCGTGACGCTGATGTCCGTGGCGCTTCTTTTCACCTGGCCGCTTCTAAGGGCGCGCGAAATCTCCGGCGCCACCTTCACCTCGATCTTCCAGACGGCCACCCGCTGGAACGGTTTCATGGCACTCGCCATCGCCCAGAAGCTTTACGGCGCGATCGGCCTCAGCCTGACGGCACTGGTCATGACGCTGGTCATCATCCCGATCAACTTTTACAACGTCGCCGTGCTCGTCTGGTTTAACGGCCGCAGCCGCGGGCTCGGGTTCTTCTTCTTCAAGATCCTCACCAATCCGCTGATCCTGTCGTCGGCGGCCGGCATCCTGGTGAACTTCACCGATATTCCGATCTATGCGCCAGCGATGACGGCGATCGACATGCTGGCCACCGCTTCGCTCAGCCTCGGCCTGATCATGGTGGGCGCCGGACTGAAGATCGCCGACGCGATGAAGCCGAGCGCCCCTGCTCTCCTTGCGGTCACGCTCAAGCTCATCGTCATGCCGGCCTTCATGGTGGGTGCCGGCGCCCTGCTCGGCATCCGGGGCGACGCCTTGCTCGTCATCGCGATCGGTGCAGCCGTGCCGACGGCGATGAATGGCTATCTCCTGGCAAAGCAGATGGGGGGAGACGCCGAGCTTTACGCGGCCGTCGCCACGGTCCAGACGGCCGCGTCCTTCTTCACGATACCGCTGGTGCTCGCGATCACCGGCTATGTCGCGGCCGGGTAGAGCAGATCGAGGACGTAGGCCGAGTCGAAGCGCGAATCGAGCATGCCGTAGGTCGAGCGCCAGCCGGCAGCGAGCCGCGACTCGAGGAACGCATCGGCGATGCGCCCGGCGCCGAGCCGGTAGAGTTCCGCCGCCGCAGCGGCGAGCGCCAGCTGCTCGACCAGCATGCGGGCAGCCCCCTCGTCGCGCTCGCAGAGCGACATTGCGGCGCGCAGCACCTCGATCGTCTTGCGGCCGGCAGGGCCGAGATCGCGGCTGAAGACGCCGAAAAGCTGCTCGAACAGCTCCTTGCGGCGCCCAAGCACCCGAAGCACGTCGAGTGCCATTACGTTGCCGGAGCCTTCCCAAATCGCGTTGACCGGCGCTTCGCGATAGTGGCGGGCGAGCGAACGCTCCTCCACATAGCCGTTGCCGCCCAGGCACTCCATCGCCTCGTAGATCAGCGCGGGAGCGATCTTGCATGACCAATATTTTGCAACCGGCGTCATGATCCGGGCATAGGCGGCGTCCTCGGCGCTGCCATGCGCCTTGTCGAAGGCGTCGGCGAGGCGGAACGAAAGCGCGCTCGCGGCCGCGACATCGAGCGCCATATCGGCGAGCACCCGGGTCATGATCGGTTGGCTGACGAGTGCCTTGCCGAACACCTTGCGGCCGCGGGTGTGGTGCACCGCTTCGGCGAGCGAGGCGCGCATCATGCCGGCGGAAGCGAGCGCACAGTCGAGCCGCGTCAGTGTCACCATGTCGAGTATCGTGCGGATGCCGGCATCCGGCGCTCCGAGCAGGAAGCCGAACGTGTCCGAGAACTCGACCTCGGAGGAGGCGTTGGAGCGGTTGCCGAGCTTGTCCTTGAGGCGCTGGAAGCGTAAGCCGTTGGCCGAGCCATCCTCGAGCAGCCGCGGCACCAGGAAACAGCCAAGGCCGTCGCGGGTTTGCGCCAGCATCACGAAGGCATCGCTCATCGGCGCGGACATGAACCACTTGTGACCATTGAGCCGATAGATGCCCTCGCCGACCCGTTCCGCCGTGGATGTGTTGGCGCGCACATCCGTACCGCCCTGCTTCTCCGTCATGCCCATGCCGATGGTGACGGCGGATTTCTGCATCCATGGCCGGTTGGAGGAATCGTATTTGCGCGACAGGATCTTCGGCGCCCATTCCTTCTGGACGGCGGGCGAGGCGGTGATCGCGGCAACAGAAGCGCTGGTCATCGTCAGCGGGCACAGATGGCCGCATTCGAGCTGCGCCGTCAGATAGAAGCGGATCGCCCTCACCTTGTGCGAGCGGCCCCGCTCGTCGGGCAGGCTCTCCCAGGCGGAGGAATGCAAGCCCGTCGTCATCGACCGGCGCATCAGCGCGTGCCAGGCCGGGTGGAACTCGATCACGTCGAGGCGTTCGCCGCGCGGCCCGTGGGTCTTCAGCTTCGGCGCGCCCTCATTCGCCATACGCGCCAGTTCCTGCGCCTCGGGCGAAGTCACATGGCGGCCGAGGGCGTCGAATTCGTCGCGCAGCGTCTTCGGCATGCCGGAGGTGAGGTCGACCACCAGGGGATCGGATCGATAGGCATTGACTCCGGACCAGGGTTTCGGCTGGTTCAGTTCCGCAAGTTTCTGTTCGGTCCGGCTCATCTGATTCATGAGCCGGTTCTAGCGCAAGTTTCGCGGGTGCGAAACAGGCCTGCGGAAAGAAGGCGCGGCCCCGACAAGTTTTCTCGAGAAGAGCTGGCGCGCCGCTTGCCGCATCCCGGACCACGTTCTATAGAGCGGGCCAAATCCCAGCATGCAAGGGCGGCCCATGATCACTTTCCCGCATCGCCACCTGCTCGGCATCAAGGGGCTGACGGAACAGGACATCACGCTCCTGCTCGATCGCGCCGACGAAGCCGTGAAAATCTCCCGCCAGAGAGAGAAGAAGACTTCCACTCTTCGCGGACTGACGCAGATCAATCTTTTCTTCGAGGCGTCGACCCGCACGCAATCCTCCTTCGAACTCGCCGGAAAGCGGCTCGGCGCGGACGTCATGAATATGTCCGTCGGCAACTCCTCCGTGAAGAAGGGCGAGACGCTGATCGACACGGCGATGACCTTGAATGCCATGCATCCCGACGTGCTCGTGGTGCGCCATTCATCGGCGGGCGCCGCGGCCCTGCTGGCGCAGAAGGTCTCCTGCTCCGTCGTCAACGCCGGCGACGGCCAGCACGAGCACCCGACGCAGGCGCTGCTCGACGCACTGACGATCCGCCGCGCCAGGGGCAAGCTCGCCAGGATCATCGTGGCGATCTGCGGCGACGTCCTGCATTCACGCGTCGCCCGCTCGAACATCCTGCTGTTGAACCAGATGGGGGCGCGCGTGCGCGTCGTGGCGCCGGCGACATTGCTCCCCGCAGGGATCGAGCAGATGGGCGTGGAGGTCTACCACTCCATGGCCGAGGGGCTGAAAGATGCCGACGTGGTCATGATGCTGAGATTGCAGCGCGAGCGCATGGCCGGTTCCTTCGTGCCTTCGGTGCGGGAGTACTTCCATTATTACGGTCTCGATGCGGAGAAGCTGAAAGCCGCCAAAGAGGATGCGCTCGTCATGCACCCCGGCCCGATGAACCGCGGCGTCGAGATCGCCTCGGACATCGCCGACGGGCCCCAGAGCGTCATCGAGCAGCAGGTGGAAATGGGCGTCGCGGTGCGCATGGCCGTGATGGAAACGCTCCTTTCTTCCCAGAACCAGGGGCCGCACCTATGACCAGACCACTCGTTCTAGAGAACCTGCGCATCATCGACCCCTCGCGAAACCTTGATGAAACCGGCACCATCATCGTTGGTGGCGACGGCCGCATCCTCGCAGCCGGCAAGGATGCGCAGAACCAGGGCGCCCCGGCCGGCGCACTCGTCAAGGACTGCGCCGGCCTCGTCGCCGTGCCCGGTCTCGTCGATGCACGCGTCTTCGTCGGCGAACCGGGCAGCGAACACCGCGAGACGATCGAATCTGCCGCGCGCGCGGCGGCGAGCGGCGGCGTCACTTCCTTCATCGCCATGCCCGATACCGATCCGGTCATCGACGACATCGCGCTTGTCGAATTCGTGCAGAAGACCGCCCGCGACAAGGCGCTCGTCAACGTCCATCCATCCGCCGCGCTTACGAAGGGCCTGCTCGGCGAAGAGATGACCGAGCTCGGGCTGCTCAAGCATGCGGGCGCGGTCTGCTTCACCAACGGCCGCAAGCCGGTCCACGATACGCTCGTGCTTCGCCGCGCCATGACCTATGCACGCGAGGTCGGCACCGTTATCGCGCTCGAGGCCCGAGACAAATATCTCGGCGCCAACGGCGTCATGAACGAAGGGCTGCTCGCGAGCTGGCTCGGCCTTCCCGGCATTCCGCGCGAGGCCGAGATCATTCCACTCGAGCGCGACCTGCGCATTGCCGGGCTGACGCGGGCCGCCTACCACGCCGCCAAGATTTCCGTCCCGGAATCGGCCGAGGCCGTCCGGGTGGCGAGGCAGCGCGGTGCAAACGTCACCTGCGGCATCTCGATCAACCACCTGACGCTCAACGAGAACGACATCGGCGAGTACCGGACATTCTTCAAGCTATCGCCGCCCTTGCGCGGCGAAGACGACCGGATGGCGATGGTCGAGGCGCTTGCGGACGGCACGGTCGATATCATCCTTTCCTCCCACGACCCGCAGGATGTCGACACCAAGCGCCTGCCCTTCGCGGATGCCGCCGATGGTGCGGTCGGCCTAGAGACGCTCGCGGCCGCAGCACTCCGCCTCTACCACGGCGGTCAGGTGCCGCTGATGCGGCTGATCGATGCGCTCTCCACCCGGCCGGCGGCGATCTTCGGCCTTGAAGCGGGCACGCTGAAGCCCGGGGCGAAGGCCGACGTCGCCATACTCGACCTCGACGAACCCTGGGTTCTCTCCAAGGAAGCGCTGGTCTCCCGCTCCAAGAACACGCCTTTTGAAAATGCGCGCTTTACCGGGCGGGTCGTGCAGACCTATGTTGCGGGCAAGCTCGTACACGCGGTGTGAGAGCAAGCGGTTAAGCGGGGAACAACCGGTGGACATTCTTTCCTGGCAGCTGGGGCTGCCTGCAACACTCCTTTGCCTGGCTTTCGGCTATCTCCTGGGATCGATCCCGTTCGGCCTCATCCTGACCCGCATTGCGGGGCTCGGCGATGTTCGCAAGATCGGCTCCGGCAATATCGGCGCAACGAATGTGCTGAGGACCGGCAACAGGAAGCTTGCCGCTGCAACGCTTCTGCTCGATGCGCTGAAGGGGACCGCGGCAGCGGCGATCGCCTCCTACTGGGGAGTCGAAGCGGGGATCGCTGCCGGTTTTGCCGCCTTTCTCGGGCACCTCTTCCCGGCGTGGCTTTCCTTCAAGGGCGGCAAGGGGGTCGCCACCTATATCGGCGTGCTGCTCGGTCTCGTGCCCGTCATGATGCTTGCTTTCGCAGCGATCTGGCTCGCTGTGGCAAGGATCACGCGCTACTCCTCGCTCGCGGCGCTCGTCGCGACCGCCATCATTCCGGTGGTGCTCTACGCAACGGGATCTGAAAAGGTCGCACTGCTCTTTGCCGCAATGACCGTCATCAGTTGGATCAAGCATCGGGCCAATATCCAGCGGCTCCTGAGCGGCACGGAAAGCCGGATCGGAGAAAAAGGATAATGCGGAACGGCAGCGCTCAACCGCCCGGAATCGCGCTGACGGAACGGCAGAAGATCGCCTGGCTACGGCTGATCCGCAGTGACAATGTCGGCCCAGCGACGTTTCGGGACCTGATCAATCATTTCGGCTCCGCCGAGGCCGCTCTCGAGGCGCTGCCGGAGCTTTCCCGCCGTGGCGGCGCTGGCCGGTCGATCCGCGTGGCCTCGCTCACCGATGCGGAACGCGAACTCGAAGCGGCGCATCGTTTTGGTGCCGTCTTCGTCGGCATCGGCGAGCCCCACTATCCGCAGGCTCTCAAGGAGATCGACGGAGCTCCCCCGCTCCTGGCCGTCAAGGGCGACCTCAAGGCGGCGACCCGCCCCTCGCTCGGTATCGTCGGCTCGCGCAACGCCTCCGTCAGCGGCGCCAAATTCGCGGCGATGATAGCCCGCGAGGCCGGGGCTGCCGGTTATATCATATCCTCCGGCCTCGCCCGGGGCATCGACACCGCCGCCCATCGCGCGAGCGTCGAGACCGGCACGATTGCAGCGCTAGCGGGCGGTCTCGACCGACCCTATCCGCCAGAAAATGTCGGGCTGTTGCAGGAAATCACCTCCGGAGCGGGTCTCGCGATCAGCGAAATGCCCTTTGGCTGGGAGCCGCGCGCCCGCGACTTCCCGCGGCGCAACCGCCTCATCGCCGGCGTCAGCCTCGGCATCGCCATCATCGAAGCCGCCAACCGCTCCGGCTCGCTGATCACCGCGCGCTACGCCGCCGACTTTGGCCGGCTCGTCTTTGCCGTGCCGGGCTCTCCGCTCGATCCGCGCTGCCACGGCACGAACGACCTCCTGAAGCAGGGGGCGACCGTGACCACCTCTCCTGCCGACGTCCTGGAGGGCTTGGCACCGCTCAGCCGCGACGACCTCTTTTCGCGCCTGGACATGAAGGAGCCCTCGATCGAGGAGAGGCCGTCCTCTCCTGCGGCACCGACCGTGAAGACCGCACCGGACGACAGCGACCGCGCCCGCATCGTCGAGGCACTCGGGCCGACGCCGGTCGAGATCGACGACGTCATCCGGCATACGGGGCTTTCCGCCTCCGAAGTCTATCTCGTGCTTCTGGAGTTGGACCTTGCCGGCCAGCTCTGCCGTCATGGCGCCAATCTGGTCTCGCTCGTCTCGGTCGAATAGGGTCGAGGCATCCGCCTGGCAAGGTCGGCGCCCCGATCAGACCTATGAATTGGACAACATTCAGTTGATAAATATTGGCATTTGCCACTTGATTGCGAGCGACCGGGATACCGCTATTTTGATATAACCCCTTGACCGCGCCTGAATCCCTGTCCATTTCGTGGCGTCGAAGTTCGGCGCACAAGGGCTTGCGCCTTGCCATAAGAGTTGTGTCAGAGAATGACGATGAATGTTGTAGTAGTGGAATCGCCTTCCAAGGCCAAGACGATCAACAAGTACCTGGGCCCCGGCTACAAGGTGCTTGCATCGTTCGGCCATGTGCGGGACTTGCCGGCCAAGGACGGCTCGGTGCGACCGGACGAAGACTTCGAGATGTCGTGGGAAGTCGATGGCGCCTCGGCCAAGCGGATGAAGGATATTGCCGACGCCGTGAAATCGTCCGACGGCCTGATTCTGGCGACCGACCCGGATCGCGAGGGCGAAGCGATCTCCTGGCATGTGCTCGACCTGCTGAAGAAGAAGAGGGTGATCGGCGACAAGCCGGTCAAGCGCGTCGTCTTCAATGCGATCACCAAAAAAGCGGTGCTCGACGCGATGGCGGATCCGCGTGACATCGACATCTCGCTGGTCGACGCCTATCTCGCCCGCCGCGCCCTCGATTATCTCGTCGGCTTCAACCTTTCGCCGGTTCTCTGGCGCAAGCTGCCGGGCGCCCGTTCGGCCGGCCGCGTGCAGTCGGTGGCGCTGCGCCTCGTCTGCGATCGCGAGGCGGAGATCGAGCGCTTCGTGACGGAGGAGTACTGGAATATCTCCGCCCTCCTGAAGACCCCGCGTGGCGACGAATTCGAGGCGCGGCTGGTCTCGGCCGACGGCAAGCGGTTGCAGCCGAAGGCGATCGGCAATGCGGAAGAGGCAAACCGGCTGAAGGCGCTGCTCGACGGCGCGAGCTATGTGGTTGAAAGCGTCGAGGCAAAGCCGGTCAAGCGCAATCCGGCCCCACCCTTCACCACCTCGACGCTGCAGCAGGCCGCCTCCTCCAAGCTCGGCTTCTCGGCGTCGCGCACCATGCAGGTAGCGCAGAAGCTCTATGAGGGCGTCGACATCGGCGGCGAGACCGTCGGCCTCATCACCTATATGCGTACCGACGGCGTGCAGATGGCGCCGGAGGCAATCGATGCGGCGCGCCGGGCGATCGGCAGCCAGTTCGGCGACCGCTACCTGCCGGAAAAGCCCCGCTTCTATTCGACAAAGGCCAAGAACGCTCAGGAAGCACACGAGGCGATTCGCCCGACGGATTTCTACCGTACGCCGGAGCAGGTTCGCCGTTTCCTCGACGGCGACATGCTGAAACTCTACGACCTCGTCTGGAAGCGCGGCATCGCCAGCCAGATGGCCTCGGCCGAGATCGAGCGGACGACCGCCGAGATCACGGCTGACAATGACGGCAAGAGGGCCGGCCTCAGGGCGACCGGCTCGGTTATCCGCTTCGATGGCTTCATCGCCGCCTATACGGACATGAAGGAAGACGGCGAGCAGGCGGAGGATGGCGAAGACGGTGGCCGCCTGCCGGAGATCGACGCCCACGAGAGCCTCGCCAAGCAGAAGATCAATGCCAGCCAGCACTTCACCGAGCCGCCGCCGCGCTATTCGGAAGCGACGCTGATCAAGAAGATGGAGGAGCTCGGCATCGGGCGCCCCTCGACCTATGCCGCCACGGTCACGACGATCGTCGACCGCGACTATGTGGCGATCGACAAGCGCAAACTGGTGCCGCAGGCGAAGGGCCGATTGGTCACGGCCTTCCTCGAAAGCTTTTTCACCCGCTACGTGGAATATGATTTCACCGCATCGCTCGAAGAAAAGCTCGACCAGATTTCCGCCGGCGAACTCAACTGGAAGGACGTGCTGCGCGAATTCTGGAATGATTTCTTCTCGCAGGTCGAGGATACCAAGGAACTGCGCGTCACCAATGTGCTCGATGCGCTCAACGAGGAACTGGCGCCGCTCGTCTTCCCGAAGCGCGAAGACGGCGGCGATCCGCGTGTCTGCCAAGTCTGCGGCACCGGCAAATTGTCGCTGAAGCTCGGCAAATATGGTGCCTTCGTCGGTTGCTCCAACTATCCGGAGTGCAACTACACCCGCCAGCTCTCGTCCGAAAGCAACGGCGAGGCGGAAGCGGCAGTGTCGAACGAGCCGCAGAGCCTTGGAAAGGATCCGCACACGGGCGAGGAAATCACGCTGCGCAGCGGCCGCTTCGGTCCCTATGTGCAGCGCGGCGACGGCAAGGACGCGAAACGTGCCAGCCTGCCGAAAGGCTGGACACCGGCCACGATCGATCACGAAAAGGCACTTGCCCTGCTCTCGCTGCCGCGCGACATCGGCGCGCATCCGGAAACGGGCAAGATGATCTCCACCGGGATCGGCCGCTACGGACCCTTCGTGCTCCATGACGGCACCTATGCCAATCTCGAATCTGTCGAGGACGTCTTCTCGATCGGCCTCAATCGCGCCGTCTCGGTACTGGCAGACAAGCAGTCGAAGGGAGGAGCGCGCGGACGCACCGCGGCAGCGGCTCTCAAGGAACTTGGGGAACATCCGGAGGGCGGCGCGATTACGGTGCGCGACGGGCGCTTCGGTCCCTATGTCAATTGGGGCAAGGTGAACGCCACCCTGCCGCGTGGCAAGGATCCGCTGTCCGTCACCGTCGAAGAGGCGCTCGCCCTGATTGCCGAGCGCGCCGCCAAGGGCGGCGGGACGAAGGGCAAGACTTCCAGAAGCAAGACATCGGCTGCAGGGACGAAGAGCGCCGGCCCGAAGGCGGCAAAGCCCAACTCCGCCGCCAAGGCGAAAACCAAGACGGCCGCCAAGGCCAAGAAGGACTGATATTGACCAGAATTCCGCGAGACCCGACGGAACGACCTGCCAAAGGCGCCGGCAGGAAACAGATTGGCGCGGCCAAGGCGGCGCCCGCTGCAAGCGAGACGATCATCCACGGCGCGGTGCCGCCGCGCGACGTGCTGTTGCGCTTCATCGCCGAGAATCCGCAACAGGCATCGAAACGCGAAATCGCCAAGGCCTTCGGGCTTAAAGGCGAGGCTCGAATCGAGCTCAAGGCGGTTTTGCACTCGCTTGAGGAAGATGGGCTCGTCGAAAAGAAGCGCAAATCGCTCCTGCGTCCCGGCGCCTTGCCCCCGGTCACGGTGCTCGACATCACCATCCGCGACATCGACGGCGAACTGATCGGTCGTCCGGCCGAATGGCTGGACGACGACGGCGTCGCGCCGGCGGTGCTCATCAAACAGCCGAGCGTCGCGAAAGGGAAATCCAAGACACCCGTCGCCGGCCTCGGCGACCGGGTGCTCGCCAAGATCTTCCCCGCAAAGGACCGCGGCGGCCCCGCCTATACCGGACGCGTCATCAAGGTTCTCGATAAGCGCAAGGATGCGGTTCTCGGAGTCTTCCGCTCGACGCCCGGGGGCGGCGGCCGGCTGTTGCCGATCGACAAGCGCGGCGAAGAATTGCTGGTCGATCCGGAGTTCACCGGCGATGCCGCGGACGGCGATCTTGTCGAAGTGCATCTGGCCCGCCTCGGGCGCTACGGGCTGCCGCGGGCTCAGGTGCAGAACGTGATCGGCTCGGTCGCTTCCGAGAAGGCGATCTCGATGATCGCTATCTACGCGCACGGGATTCCCCACGTCTTCCCCGAGCGCGTGCTGAAGGAGGCCGACGCGGCCGAGCCGGCGACGATGGTGCACCGCGAGGACTGGCGCTCGCTGCCGCTCGTCACCATCGATCCGGCGGACGCCAAGGACCATGACGATGCCGTCCATGCCGAACCGGATCCCTCGCCCGACAATCCCGGCGGCGTCATCGTCACCGTCGCGATCGCCGACGTCTCCTGGTATGTGAGGCCGAAGTCGGCGCTCGACCTCGAGGCCCTGAAGCGCGGCAATTCGGTCTACTTTCCGGATCGCGTCGTGCCGATGCTCCCCGAGCGCATCTCCAACGACCTTTGCTCACTCAGGGAGGGCGTCGACCGTCCGGCGCTCGCGGTGCGCATGCGGTTCTCGAAGGAAGGCCGGAAGGCCGGCCATAGCTTCCATCGCATCATGATGCGCAGTGCCGCCAAGCTTTCCTACAGCCAAGCCCAGGCGGCGATCGACGGGAACCCGGACGACAAGACGGGTCAGTTCCTCGAACCGATCCTGAAGCCGCTCTGGGAAGCCTATCGCACCCTTACGCGCGGCCGGGAGCGGCGCCAGCCGCTCGAGCTCGATGTGCCGGAGCGCAAGATCATTCTGAAGCCGGACGGCACGGTCGATCGTGTCTTCGTGCCGGAACGCCTCGATGCGCACAAGCTGATCGAGGAAATGATGATCCAGGCCAACGTCGCGGCCGCCGAGACGCTGGAGCAGAAGCGGCAGGCACTGATCTACCGCGTGCACGACCAGCCCTCGCTTGCCAAACAGGAGAGCCTGCGGGAATTTTTGGCGACGCTCGACATCTCACTCGCCAAGGGCGGCAGCATGCGGGCGAACCATTTCAACGGCATCCTGGCCAAGGCCGACGGCAAGCCCTACGAGACCATGGTCAACGAAATGGTGCTGCGCTCCCAGAGCCAGGCAATCTACAGCCCGGAAAATATCGGCCATTTCGGCCTCAATCTGATGCGCTATGCCCATTTCACCTCACCGATCCGGCGCTATGCGGATCTGGTGGTGCACAGGGCTCTGGTCGCTTCGCTCGGACTCGGTGAAGGCGGCTTGACGCCGCAGGAGGAAGGCGCGCTCGATGATATCGCCGCCGAAATCTCCACCTTCGAACGGCGCGCGATGGCGGCCGAACGCGATACCGTCGACCGGCTGATCGCCCATCACCTGAGCGGCCGCGTCGGCGAGGAATTCGACGGACGCGTGTCCGGCGTGACCAGAGCGGGACTTTTTGTCACGCTGCCTTCCTATGGCGCCGACGGATTCATACCTGTATCGACGCTTGGCCGCGATTACTTCATCTATGACGAAGCTCACCAGGCGATGTCCGGTGAGAAAACCGGCCTCGGCTACCGCCTTGGCGACCCCGTGCGCGTCAAGCTCGCCGAAGCGGTGCCCCTTGCCGGCGCGCTTCGCTTCGAGATGGTGAGTGAAGGGCGCAAAATGCCAACTGCGATGCGCTCCTTCCACAAGGCCGGCCGGCGCAATCGTGTAAATGCGGGCAAGCGGCCGGGCACGCGACCGCCGCGCGGCAGACGCTGAACCGTCCTACAGCGCCGCGCGTCCTATTAGACGCGCAAAGGTCGCTGTAGCACTTTGAATTGCTGCGTGTCTTTGTCCTTTGATCGAGGTCGATCAGAGGAGACATGCAATAGGGAACGTGGCCCCCCGTTCGGCATGAAGGATATTGGACATGAAGGCAACGGCGACGGATATGCTTCAGTTCGGTGGTGCGGAAAAGGACGAACGGCCGGTCGGCCGCTCGATCAAACGCGGCCTTTTCGGCCGGTGCCCGGCCTGCGGCAATGGCCGGCTGTTTCGCAGCTTCGTCAAATCGGTCGATGCCTGCGCGGCGTGCGGCGAGCGCATGGATCATCACCGCGCGGACGACTTCCCGCCCTATATCGTCGTGACGATCGTCGGTCATCTCGTGCTGGGCGGCTACATGTTGACCGATCTGATACTGCCGCTTACGACCTGGCAGCATCTGGCGTTTTGGGCGCCGGTGACGCTCGCAAGCGCGATCGCTCTCATGCAACCGGTGAAGGGCGCGGTCATCGGCCTGCAATGGGCCTTGAAAATGCACGGCTTCGGCGGCCACGCGGACGAGCCGGAAGATGGTCTGCCGCCGCGAGACCCCTCCGCATGATGCGTGAGCGCGGTCGCGCTTCCCTGCCGCAACCACCGGTAAGCAAGCATCCTGCGATCCGGCCGCGGGACGCGGCCTCGATCATGCTGCTCGACCGCTCCGGTGGCACCGTGCGCGTGCTGATGGGAAAGCGCCATAGCGCCCATGCCTTCATGCCGGATCTCTATGTGTTTCCCGGCGGCCGCTGCGACCCGACCGATTATCGGCTCCCATTCTCCGGCGACCTTGACCCGGCAGTCCTGCACTCGCTGAAGGCAACTGTTGGCCGGCCGCTCACCGAGACGCGCGCCAGGGCACTGGCGCTTGCGGCCGTGCGGGAGCTCTATGAGGAGGCCGGCGTAAGCCTCGGGAGCAGGCATGAGCGGGCGCACGCCCTCCTTCCCTTTCTTCCCGACCTCACAAACTTGCGCTATATGGCTCGGGCCATCACCCCTCCGGGACAGCCGAGGCGTTTCGACACCCGCTTCTTCGCGATATTCGCGGACGAGGCCGAAATCGATCCGTCCGAGGTTCTGGAAAGCCGGGAGCTTCAGGACTTGCAGTGGATCGACGTAAACGACTGTGTTCTTAGAATACCCGAGATCACCGCAACTATTCTCGCGGATCTGAGGCAGGCCCTCGAATCCGATCCCCTGCTGCCCCGGGGAATACCGGTGCCGTTCTATTCCATGCGCCACCGGCGTTTCGTCCGCACGCTTCTCTAGAGCCGGATACGCTTATCCATGTTTGCGCCCTTCTCCTCTTCATATGTCATCGCCGCATTTCAGCGACGTCAGGTGAACCCACCTGGCGGCAAAATGCTCTAGGAACCTGACGAAATGTCGAAGCCGCTATCCGGAAAGCCTGCGCCGGTTGACGAAATCCACTGGCTTTCGCTGATCGCGGCTGTCGCCTCCATCACCTCCGTCGGCATTGCCATCGGTCTGGGGCTGCCGCTGCTCAGCATCATCATGGAGAAGCGCGGCATTGCCTCGACGCTGATCGGGTTGAATTCGGCAATGGCCGGGCTCGCCTCGATGGCAGCCGCCCCGCTGACAACGAAGCTCGCGCATCGCCATGGCGTCGCGCCGACCATGCTGCTGGCAATCGTTCTTGCCGCCGCCAGCGCGCTCGGATTTTTCTACATCACCGATTTCTGGCTCTGGTTTCCGCTCCGGATCGTCTTTCACGGCGCCATCACCGTGCTTTTCATCCTCTCGGAATTCTGGATCAACGCAACGGCGCCGCCAAACAAGCGCGGCTTCGTTCTCGGCATCTACGGCACCGTCCTTTCGCTCGGCTTTGCCAGCGGGCCGCTGCTCTTCTCCATCCTCGGCAGCGACGGCATCCTGCCGTTCGCCGTCGGCGCCGGCGTCATCCTGCTTGCCGCGATCCCGATCTATCTCGCCCGTGACGAAAGCCCCGTCATCAACGAAAAGCCGGGGCGCCATTTCATGCGCTATGTCTTCCTGGTGCCGACCGCGTCTGCGGCGGTCTTCATATTCGGCGCGGTCGAATCAGGCGGCCTGTCGCTTTTTCCGATTTTCGCGACCCGCGCCGGCTTCGGCGAATCGCAAGCCGCGCTCCTGCTCACCGTCATGGGTGTTGGCAATTTCATCTTTCAGATCCCACTCGGCATGCTCTCCGACACGGTCAAGGACCGACGCACACTCCTGTCTGCGCTGACGCTGATCGGCCTCATCGGCGCCCTCTTCCTGCCCCTGCTCGTCGAAAGCTGGTTCCTGATGGCGCTGGTGCTGCTCTTCTGGGGTGGATGCGTCTCCGGTCTTTACACGGTGGGCCTCAGCCATCTCGGCTCGCGACTGCAGGGCGCGGATCTCGCGGCAGCTAATGCCGCCTTCGTTTTCTCCTATGCCGTCGGCACCGTGGCAGGGCCGCAGGCGATCGGGGCGGCCATGGACGTCACCGGCAATAACGGCTTTGCCTGGACCATCGCCGCCTTCTTCGGGCTTTATGTTGTGCTTTCCATCGCCCGGATCGTTTTGAAGCCAAAACGGCCTTGACTTTTCGGGCGCGATTTGTAGTTTCGCGCCAACTTGACCGTGGCCCGCATCCGGTTGTTCACGGCTTTCATTTTCTATAAAGGCAGGACGACCATGGCGAAAGCTACCACCATCAAGATCAAGCTGCTGTCGACGGCCGACACGGGTTACTTCTACGTCACGACCAAGAACAGCCGTACCATGACCGAAAAGATGACGAAGACAAAATATGATCCGGTCGTCAAGAAGCACGTCGAATTCAAGGAAACGAAGATCAAGTAAGATCATCGTTGCCTCATTTCGGGGGGCGCCGACCGACAGGTCCGGCGCCTTTTTCTTTTGGCGACTGCACTCGCGCAGTTGTGCAATTCAATCCGGTTATCCTGTGCCCCAAAGGACGCGTTTGCTGCAGATCGGAAATCCGCTGGAAAGCCGAAGCGCTACGCCACGTTGTGCGCACTGCATAACTCGCGGCTTAGTATAGGCGCCTGCGGCTTTTCGGACACACAAGCGCGGCCATGACGCCTTGAAGCGCCGCGTCGGCGCTTCAAACTGTTTCGATCCGGGAAGGCAGGCGGTAAACTCGCGCCATATTCAAGGAAAAACGCCACCTTCTATCGAAGCGGCGTTTTCAAAGGGGGTCGGCTGGTCCCAGCAGCGGCACGAGGAATCCGCAGACGCCGGAAGCCAGCCGACCGACCCCACGACCCAGGAGATGCGGCGGACCTGAGCATCATGGGGTAACGAATTGGTAATGGAAGTCGCACTTCCTTACCTATGAGCATTGCCTGAAACTAAAAAAAAATCAACGAATTCTTAATCACCGAAACACGCTTGTTCGATGTTTGGTTAATTTCTGTCCCGAATTCGGACGATTCCGAACGGGTCGCCCATGGAAGATGCATTGCCCCAGCACCAGCGACGGCACGACGATACAACCTGTGAGGCAGTTGGCAAGAGCAGGAAACGGAGGTCGTACAGTGCCGCGCGTCTTATCGGACGCGCAAAGGTCGCCGCTGCACTTTGAAACGCTGACCGTCTTTGTCCTTGAAGGGAAGTCGATCCGGCAGACAGGCCACAGGCGCCGCTTACCGACCGCTGCTGCATGCGCCTGATAAGGCGCGCCGGTACCACAGGCAAAAGCCGTTGCGAGCAGCGGCCAACCCTGCCCGATCAAACTCAAGCTGCGGCGGCGACGACCCTGTTTCGTCCATTGTTTTTCGCGTCGTAGAGCGCCACGTCGGCGCGCTTGAGCAAGGCTTCGGGCGTATCGCCCTCCGGCCGCAAGCTGGCAAGCCCGAGAGATGCCGTGACGCTCAACACCGTGTCGGCGCGCGCAATTTCGAAACCACGGCTCGCAACCATCAGTCGAAGCCGTTCGGCGACCACCGCGGCCATCTCCGCCGTGGTGTCGGGCATGACGATTACGAATTCCTCGCCGCCGAAGCGGCATGCGAGATCGGCGCCGCGGACGGTCGCCCGCACCCGACTGGCGAATTCGCGCAGGACTTCGTCGCCGGAGTCGTGACCATAGGTGTCGTTAACCTGCTTGAAGCGGTCGATATCGGTGATGCAGATCGATAGCGGCCGTCCGCGGGCCATCGCCCGATCCACGAGCAGCTTCAGGTGACCGTCCAGATAACGGCGATTGTGGAGGCCGGTGAGATCGTCGGTGATCGCCAGTTCGATCGTCTGCTGCACACTGGCGCGCAGCCGATCGTTGCATTGCTTCCGACGGATCTGTGTGAGGCAACGGGCGAGCAGTTCATTGGGGTCGACCGGACGCATGATATAGTCCGTCACCCCGAGTTCGAGCGCGCGCACGATCAACTCGTCGTTGGCCTGGTCCGCGACAAGCAGGATCGGGATGAAACGCGTCCGCTCGAGAGAGCGCAATTGCGAGCAGAGACGCAACGGGTCGTAGTCATCGAAATTCGCGTTGACGATGACGAGATCGAAATCGCTCTCGGCGGCCTCGAAGAGAGCGGCCTGCGGCTCGGCCATGACCGAGACCGCGGCAATCGGCTTCAGCGCCCTCAACAGCCGCTCCTGCGACGAGGCGCGGCCATCGACAAGGAGCACGGAACCGGGCTCGTCCGGTCGGTCCTGCCGCAGCAGTTCCTGCAGCCCGATCGTGTGCGTCGTCTGCGCCCTGAGGCGCAGCTCGTCGCTGACGTTCTTCAAGCGTACGAGGCTTTTCACCCGCGACATCAGTTGCAGATCATTGACGGGTTTCGTGAGAAAATCATCCGCACCAGCCTTCAGCCCGCGCACGCGATCGGAAGGCTGGTCGAGTGCCGTCACCATGACCACGGGAATATGCGCCGTTCGGCTATTCGCTTTCAGCCTCTCGCAAACCTCGAATCCGTCCATGCCCGGCATCATGATGTCGAGCAGCACGAGATCCACCGGCGTCGTCTCGCAAATCGCCAGAGCGGAATGTCCATTTTCGGCGGTCAGCACGTCAAAATACTCGGCCAAGAGCCGCGCCTCGAGGAGCTTCACATTGGCTGGTACGTCATCGACGACGAGGATACGCGCAGTCATATCAGTTTCCCGGCACTTCAGGCGTCGCCCAGGTAGGTCTTGATCGTTTCAATGAACTTGGGAACGGAAATCGGTTTAGAAACATATGCTTCGCACCCACCTTGGCGAATCCGTTCCTCGTCGCCCTTCATGGCGAAGGCGGTTACGGCAATAACGGGAATGACGTGCAGTTCGTCATCTTCCTTCAGCCATTTGGTCACCTCGAGTCCGGAAACCTCCGGCAGTTGGATGTCCATCAGGATGAGATCTGGCCGGTGCTTGCGCGCAAGTTCCAGCGCTTCCATGCCGTTGCGCGTCTGGATCGTCGCGTAACCCGAAGCCTCAATCAGGTCTCGGAAGAGCTTCATGTTCAGCTCGTTGTCCTCAACAATCATCACCTGTTTGGGCATGTCGATCCCTTGCTGTCTGTCGCCGCCTTGCAAGTCCCCTTTAGAGATATAAGCTTCACAATTGGCGACTCGACCCATTCCGTCATTCGCGAGGCTAGCGCTATTTGGTTGAAAAAGAGGTAAACCCGGCCGCCAAATGAGAAGAGATTCAATGCGATGAAGAGCGCCGACGAAACAGCCATTGCCATTCTGTCCTGGCTCGCGAGCGAGCCGGAACTCATGTCGCGCTTTCTGGCACTCTCCGGTACCGATATCGGCTCGCTGCGCCAGGCGGCTGGCGATCCCGGCTTCATGGGCGGTCTCGTCGCCTTTCTGATGGAGCACGAGCCGACGCTGATGGCGTTTTGCGCCGGGACCGGAACGCCGCCGGAAGACGTGGTCAGGGCACACCAGGCCTTGTCCGGTCCGGCGGATTTTGCGGACGGCTGACCGTAGCCATGTGGGAAGCAGGAACCGGCATCCGTCTTTCCGACCGGCCGCTGATCGTCAGCGATGTCGATGAGGTCGTGCTCGAATTCCTGACACCCTTCACGGCTTTTTTGAAGGCTCGCGACCATGCGCTCCTTCCCCGCTCCTTCCGCCTTTCCGGCAATATAGTCGATCGGGTAAGCGGCGAAGCGGTGAGCGACGCGGTGGCGGAAGCGCTGCTCGACGCCTTCTATGCGACGCAGGACCGGTGGCAGATGCCGGCAGTGCAGGTGGTCGAGACGCTGAAAGGATTTTCCGAAGAGGCCGATATCGTCTTCCTGACGGCGATGCCGCCGCGTCACGCGGCGGCCCGCCGCAGACTGCTCGACGCCCTCGATCTTCCATATCCGCTGCTTGCCTCCGAAGAGCCTAAAGGGCCGCTGGTCAAGCGCCTGCATCAGGAGCGCGATCTGCCGCTCGTCTTCGTCGACGATATTTTGCGCAATCTCCATTCCGTGCGGGAACACGCTCCAGCCTGCCTCCTCATCAACCTGATGGCGAACGCGGAATTTCGCGCCCTTGCGCCCGCACCCGGCGCCGACATCCGCGTCGCCGCGGACTGGCGGGAGGCGGCGAAGCTGATCCGCGCCCATTGTCGCGCACAGCCCAAGGCCTGCTGAACCGCCTTTCCGCGCCGCCCTACCCGGGCAAGTCATTACGGCGCGAACCATCATTGCCGCAATTCCAGTCGCATCAGAGGTCTGCCGTCCTTGCGCCGCGCCACGATCTCGAAGCCGGCGGCATCGAAGATCGTCGTCGAGCCGATACAGAGCACGACGGATTTCGACTGCTTGGCATGGTCGATCGGGCAGGCGTCGCGAGAGCGGGCACCGGCGGCCCGGGCATAGGCGATCGCAGCCGCGAGCATGCGATGGCTCAGCCCCTTGCCGCGCAAGGGCGAGGAAAGAAAAAAGCAACTCAGCGCCCAGACGCTCTCATCCTGCGCCTCGCTTTCTTGCAGCGGACGCGAAACGGTGCGTGGCGAATTGAATTGCGGCACGTCGGAACGGGGGCCTACCTGGACCCAGGCGACCGGCTCGCCCTCATGATAGCCGAGGAGGCCGGGCGGTGGTCCCGCCTCGATCCTCCGCCTCATGGCGTCCTTGCGTTCTCCGGCGCTCATCCTCGTTCGGACTGCGTGCGGCAGGCGCAGTGCTATGCACCAGCAGCCGCAGAACGCGCCTTGCGGGCCGAAAAGCCTCTCGAAGTCCGGCCAGCGATCCGCTGTTGCCGGCGCAAATTGCAGGGCGGTATCCAATGAAGCCTCCAACGCCCGCTCACCACCACAGCGCCACACGCCTGTTGGACGCGCAAACTCGCTGCATGAATCCCTCCTTAAATCGGTTCCGATTTAAGGAATCATGCAGTAGCGTAGAGCGTAAAGTCGCCCCGTTCAACATTTGTTCCCAGACATGCAAGACAGCGCTGCACCGATTCTCGGCTTCTGCAGAGACTGCCTGAAAGACCAGGCAGCGCTCGCCCGGCGGTGTCGCGCCTGCGGCAGTCCGCGTCTCCTGCACCACGCCGAACTCGATCGACTCACCCTGGCGCATATCGACTGCGACGCCTTCTACGCCTCGATCGAGAAACGCGACAATCCAGAGCTCGCCGACAAGCCGGTCATAATCGGCGGCGGCAAGCGCGGCGTCGTCTCGACCGCCTGCTACATCGCCCGCATTCACGGCGTGCGCTCGGCCATGCCGATGTTCAAGGCGCTCGAGGCCTGCCCGGAAGCGGTGGTGATCAAGCCAAACATGGAGAAATATTCCCGTGTCGGGCGCGAAATCAGAACCATGATGCTGGAACTCACTCCGCTCGTGCAGCCGCTGTCGATCGACGAGGCTTTCCTCGACTTGCGCGGCACCGAGCGGCTGCACCACGCCACGCCGGCCCGGACGCTCGCCAACTTCGCCCGGCGCGTCGAGCAGGAGATCGGCATCACCGTCTCCGTCGGCCTCTCCTACTGCAAGTTCCTCGCCAAGGTCGCCTCCGACTTGCAGAAGCCGCGCGGCTTCTCCGTAATCGGACAGGCCGAGGCCGTGGCCTTTCTGAAGGACTGTCCCGTCACATTGATCTGGGGCGTCGGCAAGGCCTTTGCCGCCACCCTCGAGCGGGACGGCATCCGCACCATCGGGCAGTTGCAGACGATGGACGAGGCCGAACTGATGCGCCGCTACGGCACGATGGGCCAGAGGCTATACCGGCTGTCGCGCGGCCAGGACGAACGCATCGTCGAGACCGATGGAGAGGCCAAGAGCATTTCTTCCGAAACGACCTTCTACGAGGACCTGTCTCGCCCGGAGGAGCTCATCTCGCATCTCAGACGCCTGAGCGAGCAGGTGGCGCTCAGGCTGCGCAAATCCGAACTCGCCGGACGGACGGTCGTCCTGAAATTGAAGACGGCGGATTTCAAGAGCCGTACGCGCAACCGGCGGCTGGAAAGCCCGACCCGCCTTGCCGACCGTATCTTCCGCACCGGTCTGCAACTGCTCGAGCGGGAACTCGACGGAACGAGATACAGGCTGATCGGCATCGGCGTCAGCGATCTTTGCGATCCCGTTCATGCCGATCCGCCGGATCTCGTGGATCCCTCGGCAACGCGGCGGGCGGCCGCCGAGGAGGCGATCAACAAGCTGCGCGACAAGTTCGGCAAGACCAGCGTCGAAACGGGGTACACCTTCGGCCAACGGCGCCGCGATCAGTAGCCCGTGACAGCCGGCATCGGGTTCAATTCCTTAAATATTGGAGGATAGCCTCGCTCGACAAGTCCGGCGTGTCGCGGCATGCGTGCCGTTTGCAGGCGCCACCATCGCAAATGAGGGTTTGTCTTGCGTTCCACTCTCAGGATAGGGCTCGTCGTCCTCGCCGTGTCGTCGTCATCCGCCGCAGCAGCCGGCAAGCCGCCGTTGCAGATCGTGGTGTCGCGCCAGCAGCAGTCACTCGCCGTCTATGACGGCGATCGAGTGATCGCCACCTCGAATGTGTCGACCGGCAGAGCGAACCACAGGACTCCGACAGGCATCTTTTCGATCCTGGAGAAGCGCCGGCACCACGAATCGAACATCTATTCCAATGCGCCTATGCCGTTCATGCAGCGGCTGACCTGGTCCGGCATCGCCCTGCACGGCTCGAAACACGTGCCGGACTATCCCGCTTCGCACGGATGCGTACGGCTTCCGGATCGCTTCGCCGCCGATCTCTTCAAGATCACCGAGCGCGGCATGCACGTGGTCATAGCCGAGCGGGAAGTCGCCCCCGTCCAGGTTTCGAGCGACGTGCTCTTCCAGCCGAACCAGGCAAGGCAAGCGGCGCCGCTTGCCGACGTGCCCCTGCGCCCGGCTCTCAGTCATCTCGCGACCGGCGGCATCGAGGTGGCGATGGCTGAACGATCTCCCCTACCGCCCTCGTTCGAACGCGACGGGGCGCCCATCCGCATTCTGATTACCCGGCGCGGCCTGCGAGAGAGCGTGCGCGACCTTCAGATGCTCCTGAACACGTTCGGCTACAATGCTGGCGAACCGGACGGATATAGCGGTCCCGCGACACGCGCCGCCATCCGCGCCTTCCAGGCGGCCGAGGGTATGCCGACCGATGGGGAAATCACGCCGGATCTGCTCCAGGCGGTCTTCCGCAAGGCGGGCCGCGGGACACCGCCGAACGGAATCCTGCGCGTGCGCCAGGACTTCCAGCCGCTCTTCGAAGTCGATATCGACATCGCCGAGCCCCGGCTGGCGCTCGGCACGCATTTTCTACAGTTTCAGGAACTCGACGCCCGTTCGGGAGAAGGCAAATGGTTCGGCCTTTCCCTGGACAATGCGCTGACGAATGCCACAAAAAAGCGCCTTGGGATCACGACCGATGCGGATGCCCGCGATTTCAACGCCCTGAAGCGCACGCTTGACCGCATCACGGTGCCGGAGGATACGCGCCGGCGCATCGCATCCCTTCTCGCCGATGGCTCATCGCTTTCGATCTCCGATACCGAGATCGGCACGGAGACCGGTGAAGGAACCGATTTCATCATCATCACGCAACCGTAAGCAGCGGATGACCCTGCCGGGTCCGGCCGCTTCAAACCAGTTCGACGTCCACGACGCCCGGTGCCGAGCGCAAGGCGGCGGCGATTTCCGGCGATATCCGGTATTTTTCGCCAAGTTCGACCTCGATTTCCCGCTGGCCGTCGTCCTTGATGAGGATGAAGGAAACCAGGCCGTCGCCCTTCGTGTTGAGGTGGGATGCAATCGAGCGCAAGGGGCCGGAATCGCGCACATAGACGCGCAGCGCCTTTTGCATTTGCAGCGATTCTTCCTCCAGCGAACGGAGCGTTCTTATGCGAAGGCCGATGCCTTCCGGGCGCTCGTCGGCATCCACCGTCATCACCAGCGATTTGCCCGCTTCCAGCAAATCGCGGTTCTGGTGCAGCGTTTCCGAAAAGAGAACCGCCTCGAACTGGCCCGAGGCGTCGGAAAAGGCAACAATGCCCATCTTGTTGCCGGTGCGCGTCTTGCGCTCCTGTTTCGATGTGACCGTCCCGGCCAGCCGGCCGGCGGTAGCGCCCTTTTTCACCGCCGCGGCGAAATCGCCGAATGTCTGCACCCGCATCTTCTGGAGCAGTTTGTCGTAGGTATCGAGCGGGTGCGCCGAGAGATAGAAGCCGAGCACCTGGAATTCGCGGTGCAGCTTCTCCGAGGCGAGCCAGGGCGTGTAGGGCGGCAGCACGATCTTTTCGGGTCCCGTCGCGGCGCCCGCGCCGAACATGTCGCTCTGCCCGCTCACCTTGTTTTCCTGGGCGCGCTGCGCAAAGCCGAGGATGCGGTCGAGCCCGCCGATGAGCTCGGCCCGATCGTAACCGAAGCAATCGAATGCACCGGCAGCGATCAGGCTCTCGAAGACGCGTCGGTTCAAAAGCTTCGGATCGATCCTGAGGCAGAAGTCCTCGAGGCTTGCAAACGGCCGGTCGCCACGAACCTCTACGATATGGTCGACCGCCGACTCGCCGACACCCTTGATCGCCGCCAGCGAATAATAGATGCGGTTGTCGCCGGTCTCGAAATGGCGGAACGACGTCTGCACCGACGGCGCGATCACCTCGATACCGAGGCGTTTTGCGTCCTGGCGGAAATCGTTGATCTTCTCCGTATTCGACATGTCCAGCGTCATGGACGCTGCCAGGAACTCGACCGGATAATGCGCCTTCATATAGGCCGTCTGGTAGGAGACGATAGCATAGGCGGCCGCATGCGACTTGTTGAAGCCGTAATTGGCGAACTTCGCGAGCAGGTCGAAGATCAGGTCCGCCTGCGGCTTGGAGACGCCGTTCTGAACGGCGCCTTCGACGAAGCGGGCGCGCTGCTTGTCCATCTCCTCCTTGATCTTCTTGCCCATGGCGCGGCGCAGCAGGTCCGCCTCGCCGAGCGAATAGCCCGAAAGCACCTGGGCGATCTGCATCACCTGCTCCTGATAGACGATAACGCCCTGGGTTTCCTTGAGCAGGTAATCGATCTTCGGATGGATCGATTCGATCTCTTCCTCGCCGTGCTTGCGGGCATTGTAGACCGGGATGTTCTCCATCGGCCCCGGGCGGTAGAGCGCGACAAGTGCGATGATGTCCTCGATGCAGTCCGGGCGCATGCCGATCAGCGCCTTGCGCATGCCGGCGCTTTCCACCTGAAACACGCCGACCGTTTCGCCACGGGAGAGAATTTCGTAAGTCTTCGGATCGTCGAACGGGATGCTCGCAAGGTCAACCTCGATGCCGCGCTTGGCGACGAAGTCGACGGCTGTCTTCAGCACCGTCAGCGTTTTGAGGCCGAGAAAGTCGAATTTGACGAGGCCGGCCTGCTCAACCCATTTCATGTTGAACTGAGTGACCGGCATATCCGATCGCGGATCGCGATACATCGGCACGAGCTGCGATAGCGGCCGATCGCCTATAACGATACCGGCCGCATGGGTCGAGGCGTGACGATAGAGGCCCTCGATTTTTTGCGCGATGTCGAGAAGGCGGGCAACGACCGGCTCCTTCTCCGCCTCCTCCTGCAGGCGCGGCTCTTCCTCGATCGCCTTCGAAAGCGGCGTCGGGTTGGCCGGGTTGTTCGGTACGAGTTTGCAGATCTTGTCGACCTGCCCGTAAGGCATCTCCAGCACCCGGCCGACGTCACGCAGCGCCGCTCGCGCCTGCAGCGAACCGAATGTGATGATCTGCGCCACCTGCTCGCGCCCATATTTGCGTTGGACGTAGCGGATGACCTCTTCGCGCCGGTCCTGGCAGAAGTCGATGTCGAAGTCCGGCATCGACACGCGCTCGGGATTGAGGAAGCGTTCGAACAGCAACGAAAAGCGCATCGGATCGACATCGGTAATCGTTAGCGCATAGGCGACCAGCGAGCCGGCGCCGGAGCCACGGCCGGGGCCGACCGGAATGTCATGCTCCTTGGCCCATTTGATGAAGTCCGCAACGATCAGGAAGTAGCCCGGAAACTTCATGCGCTCGATGACGCTGAGCTCGAAGGCCAGCCGCTCGCGGTAATCCTCTTCCCTGTAGCCGGGCGCCATGCCGAGCTTGGCCAAACGGAAATCCAGCCCCTCCTCCGCCTGCCGGCGCAGTTCCGCCGCTTCCGCGCGTTCGGCTTCCTCCGGATCGTCCGAGCCGCCCGTAAAGCGCGGCAGAATCGGTTTGCGCGTATTGAGCATGAATGAGCAGCGTCGCGCGATCTCGACCGTATGTTCCAGCGCCTCCGGTAGATCGGCGAAGAGTGCCGCCATTTCCTTGCGGCTTTTCAGATAATGATCCGGCGTCAGCCGGAAGCGGCTGTCATCCGAGACGACGGCATTATGGGCGACCGCCATCAGGGCATCATGGGCGTCGTAGTCGGCGGGCGAAGGAAAGAAGGCCTCATTGGTCGCGACAAGCGGAACGTCGTGGCAATAGGCAAGCTCCACCATGCGGCTCTCGTGACGCCGGTCGTAATTGCCCTGCCGTTGCAACTCGACATAGAGGCGATCGCCGAATAGTGCGAGCAGCACCTTCAGCCGTGACTCCGCAAGCTGCGGCGAGCCGGCCTTGAGCGCCAGATCGACGGGACCAGCGGCAGCCCCCGTCAAGGCGATCAGCCCTTCCGTTCCACCCTCCGCAAGCCATGAACGCGTGATCCGCGCCGCCTGATGCCCTTCGCCTTCGAGATAGGCGCGGCTGACGAGATCGACGAGCCGCGCGTAGCCGGCCTCGGTTGCGGCGATGAGGACGATTGCGGGCAGCTTCGCGAGTTGCTGTGGATGCCCCCGCCGCTCGCCTTCCTCGTCCTCCATATCGATGGAGAGTTGACAGCCGATGATCGGCTGCAATCCGTCGTCTGCCGCCTTCTGGGAGAATTCCAGCGCCGCGAACAGGTTGTTGGTATCGGCTATTCCGATTGCCGGCTGGTCATCGCCAACCGCCTTGCCGATTATCTTCTTGAGCGGCAGCGCGCCCTCGAGCAGCGAATAAGCGGAGTGCACACGCAGATGGACGAATTGCGGGTTCTTTGCACCTGTGATGTCCTGCCCAGCGCCTTCGCCTCTTGCCATTGTCGCACTCCGATTCCTGTCCGGTGCGGAGCATATCCCGTTTCCGGTCCCGGCTGTCCAGCCTTGCCCGCATTTCTCACGCTCCTTGTGCCCTGCGCCGGTTCAAAATGGCGACAGGGTAGGAGAATGGCGCGGCCCGATGTGGCTCATCGGGCAAGTCATTCGACGCACACTGTCGCCATTTTCAACCGGTCCGCAGGGTTGGACTATGGCGGCTGCCTCCGGGCGAAAGCCGCTCAACCGTAGGGCGGGCTACGCTTTTCGCGGCTTTCGCCCGTATCCAGCTCGCCACAATCCAACGCAGGGCGCAAGGAGTGTGAGAAATGCGGGCTAGCAGCCGGCCCAAGGAATTTTTCAACCGGCCATTCCGCTGATGTGCGATCCGGGGAAGAGGGAATCACATGCCCAGCGCGATCACCGAAACGCTCGCGATGAAGAGCGTCATTGATGCAAAGGCAGCAAGATCACGAACGAAATCTGTCATAACATGGCTCCTTTTCTCTATTGTTCTCTTTTTGTTCTATTTTTGTTCGATAGTCAAGCAAGGACGAATGAAACGCCCGCTATTCATCCGCTATGGTTAACGCAACCGGACGGCGTGGAAATCATGCGCGATTGGCAGATCCCATCAGAGCGAATTTGCCCGATCGGCACGAGACGATCTTCGTCGATGGCGAAGAGGCCTATGAACTCGACTATCGCGGCGGGCTCATCGTGCCCCGATTCGCGGCTGGAGTGCTTCGCATGCGCCTAGCGCATCAGGCCAAGAATGGTAGCCGATTTTTGGAAAGCGCGAGCGCAGTTTCAAAGGGTTTCAGCGACCTTTGCGCGTCTGAAAGGAGGCGCGGCGCTGTAGCCGCTATTTCAGTTCGACGATCTTGCCGTCCTCGATCGTGACGCGGCGATCCATGAGCGAGGCAAGTTCGTGATTGTGCGTGGCGATCAGCGCCGCAAGTCCGGACTGGCGGGCCAGCGCCTCCAACGCCTCGAACACATAGCCGGCCGTCTCGGGATCGAGATTGCCGGTCGGTTCGTCGGCCAGCAGAATGAGCGGCGCATTGGCGACCGCGCGCGCGATCGCGACGCGCTGCTGCTCGCCGCCGGAAAGCTCCGCCGGGCGGTGGGAGGCACGATGGCCGATGCGCATATAGTCCAGTAGCGCACTTGCGCGCTCCGACGCCTCCGTCTTCGAGAGGCCGGCGATCAGTTGCGGCATCATGATGTTCTCCAGCGCCGAGAATTCCGGCAGGAGATGGTGGAACTGGTAGACGAAGCCGATCTCGTTACGGCGGATCGCGGTGCGCCGGTCGTCGCTAAGGCCGTTGCAAGCCTTGCCATTCACGATGACATCGCCACCGTCTGGATGTTCGAGAAGCCCCGCAACGTGCAGGAGCGTCGACTTCCCCGTGCCGGACGGCGCCACCAGTGCCACGGTCTCGCCGCGCCGCAAGATCAGATCGACGCCCTTGAGGATCGGCAGGAAGGTATCGCCCTCGCCATAGTGCCGCTCGACGGCCGAGAGATGCAGTGCCACGCGCGCATTCATTCCGGTTGTTGTCCTTGTTATTCGTACCGCAGGGCCTGCACCGGATCGAGGCGCGAGGCGCGCCAGGCCGGAAAGATCGTCGCAAGGAAGGAGAGCGCCAGCGCCATGACGACGACTGCGATGGTTTCGTCGGCATTCATGTCTGCCGGCAATTGGCTCAGGAAATAGAGCTCCGGATCGAAGAGCGTCGCGCCGGACAGCCAGGAGAAGAACTGGCGGATCGATTCGATGTTGAGGCAGACGACCACGCCCAGCGCGACGCCGGCCACCGTCCCGGCAACGCCGATCGCGGCGCCCGTCATGAAGAATATCCGCATGACCGAGCCCGAAGTCGCGCCCATGGTGCGCAGGATGGCGATGTCGCTGCCCTTGTCCTTGACCAGCATGATCAGACCCGAGACGATGTTCAACGCCGCGACCAGAACGATCAGCGTCAGGATCATGAACATCACGTTGCGCTCGACGGCGAGCGCGGAGAAGAAGGTCTTGTTGCGATCCCGCCAGTCGGTGATGAAGACCTGCCGGCCGGCGGCCTCCTCGATCGGCTGGCGCAGGTCGTCGACGGCATCGGGATGCTCGACGAAGAGCTCGATCGATTGCACGAGCCCTTCCGCATTGAAATAGAGCTGCGCTTCCTCGAGCGGCATGAAGATGATCGTCGCATCATATTCCGACATGCCGATCTCGAATATCGCCGAAACCGTATAGGCTTTGATGCGCGGGTTCATCCCGAGCGGAGTCACGTCGCCGTTCGGCGAGGTCAGCGTGACCGTGCCACCGACGCTAACGCCCAACTGGTCCGCCATGCGCGACCCGATGGCAATGCCGCTGCCCGACGCGAAACCAACGAGATCGCCGGAAACGATATGGTTCGATATCGACTTCAACTTCGAGAGATCGTCCGCCCTCACGCCGCGAACCAGCGCGCCCGTCGAAGCGTCGCCGACGCCTTGGGCAAGCACCTGGCCTTCGACCGTCGGGATCGCCATGGTGACGCCCGGAATGGCGGAGAACCGCGTCGCAAGATCGGCATAATTTGTGAGCGGACCATCGAGCGGTTGTACGATGACATGGCCGTTCATGCCGAGAATGCGCGAGATGAGCTCGGTGCGGAAACCGTTCATCACCGCCATCACGATGATCAGCGTCGCCACACCAAGCATGATGCCGACGAAGGAAAAGCCGGCGATGACCGAGATAAAGGCTTCCTTCCGCCGCGAGCGCAGGTAGCGCCAGGCTACCATGCGCTCGAAGGCGGAGAAGGGACGGCTGGAAGACGCGCCCGCCGGGGCGGCTGCCTTTGCTTGCTCTTCCGTCGCCGCGGTCATATTCGTTCCCTTCGCCTCTTATTTCACAGCGATCAGCTTGTTGATCGCGGCCTCGACCGTCATCGTCTCACGCGCGCCGGTCTTTCGGTCCTTGACCTCGACCTCGCCATTGGCGATCGAGCGCGGCCCGACGACGATCTGCACCGGAACGCCGATCAGATCGGCGGTGGCGAATTTTGCCCCGGCACGATCGTCGGTATCGTCCAGAAGCACATCGAGCCCGGCGTTGCCGAGATTCGAGTAGAGCGTGGCGCAGGCGGCATCGCAAGCATCATCGCCCGTTTTCATGTTGATGACGACGACGTCGAACGGCGCGACCGACTTCGGCCAGATGATGCCGTTTTCATCATGCGAGGCTTCGATGATCGCCGGCACCAGGCGGGTGGGGCCGATGCCATAGGAGCCCATGTGCACCAAGTGCTCCTTGCCGTCGGGCCCGAGCACCTTGGCGCCCATGGTCTCAGAATATTTCGTGCCGAAATAGAAGATGTGACCAACTTCGATGCCGCGCGCCGACAGGCGCTCGGCTTCCGGAATGGCGTCGAAGGCGGCCTCGTCATGCATTTCCGAGGTGGCGGCGTAGCGCGATGTCCACTTCTCGAAAATCGCCTTCAGGCCGGCAGCGTCATCGAAATCGGTGCCCTCGCCCGGGATCTCGAAATCGAGGAAGTCCTTATGGCAGAAGACTTCCGACTCGCCGGTATCGGCGAGGATGATGAATTCATGGCTCAGGTTTCCTCCGATCGGGCCCGTATCGGCGCGCATCGGAATGGCGCGCAGGCCCATGCGGTCGAAGGTGCGCAGATAGGCGGCAAACATCTTATTATAGGCATGCTCCGCCCCTTCCCGGTCGAGATCGAAGGAGTAGGCGTCCTTCATCAGGAACTCGCGCGAACGCATGGTGCCGAAGCGCGGACGGATCTCGTCGCGGAACTTCAGCTGGATGTGATAGAGGTTGAGCGGCAGGTTGCGATAGGACTTCACATAGGAACGGAAGATGTCCGTGATCATCTCCTCATTCGTCGGGCCGTAGAGCATCGGCCGATCCTGCCGGTCCTTGATGCGCAGCATCTCCTTGCCGTAGGCGTCGTAACGTCCGCTTTCCTGCCAAAGCTCCGCAGATTGCAGGGTCGGCATCAGCAGCTCGATCGCGCCGGAACGGTTCTGCTCCTCGCGGATGATCGCGTTCACTTTATCGAGCACGCGCTTGCCGAGCGGCAGCCAGCTGTAGATCCCCGCCGACTGCTGGCGGATCATGCCCGTCCTCAGCATCAGACGATGGGAAACGATTTCCGCTTCCTTCGGATTTTCCTTCAAAATGGGCATGAAATAGCGGGACAGGCGCATGACAGGTTCCAGAACTGGTGAATCTCGCACTATCGATGGATTCGGGCGAAATGACGTTGGGCTTCACCCCTCCATTGCCCGTGCCGGGCAATGGCGGCGCTGCATTGAATTCGGCTCTTTGGTTCCCGTCGGCGCCGGCGGGAGCCTTAAGTCCAGCGTTCATAGCCGCTTCGCGCGCGGAAGGAAACCCTGCCGCAACGGCTCCAGCACGGCGATTTTCGCGCCACCGAACCTTCTATGAAAATGTTACCGAGAATGACCGGCCTTCCGTGCTCGCCACAGGAATGCGGGTCGGGACAGCCTGCACCAGACACGTTTCCAGCTCCGGCTGGCCTGCGCGGAACTGCGGGCTTCGCCCTGCGTCAAAAGAGCACGGTAGTAACAGGAAGAGAGCCGCTCCTGTCAACCGGAAAAATTTACCAGAGTGTAGCAAAAATGCAAAAAAATCGGGTGACAGCGCCCAATGTTTGAGCTAATTTCGGCCCACAAAACAGGCAGGAAGGCCAAATTCCCGCCGATATTCGCGGTCAAGTCTTGGGAGGATAAGATCTTAGGCGCGCTCGTTCGCTGCCGCCGGAAACGGATTAGAGATCACGCGAAACTTAAAAACAAGGCTTTGGCCTTGTTTTTTTTTGGTTTTTAGCTCCAGCCCCACCGAAGCTGCGACGCCGAATACGGCATTTAGCCGGCTGTCAAGACTGCAGCTCAGCGCCGATGCGCGCAGGCGTGCATCGTCACAAGCAACCGGAAGGCGGCACGCTTCTTGCTTTTTGCCAATTCTGCAGCGTCCGTTCTTCGTCCTACTGCATATGCGATAGGACGCGCGGCGCTGTAACGGAGGCGCGCCGTGGCAGAGGCAACTATGCCGGAGGAGCGATGGAACCGAATATCGTATCCAGGTCATAGCCGAGCTTGACCGACAGGACATACCATCCGAGATGGATGACGGCGGCGACGAGCGTCGTCAGCAACACCACGCGTAGACCACGAAACCTGGCAGGCGCACTTTCGACCGTGCCGAGCACGACATCGTTCTCCTCGGCCTGCGTCCTCACGCCGAAGGGCAGCACCGCAAAGAGCGTGATCCACCAGATGATGAAATAAACGGCGAAGGTCGAAAAGGCGGACATCCATCATCCCTGAAAGGAGGCGCGGTTCGAGCGGCACTACCGCAGTTTCTCGCAGTGGTCCTGTCTTGCACAATGACAGCAGCTACAAGCGCTGGCCGCCTTATAGCGCCAATGCGGCGCAATGGGCAAACATTTCCGCCGCGCCCCACTGTCACACCTCTTCAAGCTCGATCAGTGTGCCCTGGAAATCTTTCGGATGCAGGAAGAGAACCGACTTGCCATGGGCGCCGATCTTCGGATTCCCGTCGCCGAGGACACGCGCACCGGCCTGCTGCAGGCGATCGCGCGCCGCGATGATATCCTCCACCTCGTAGCAGATGTGGTGCATGCCGCCGGCCGGGTTCTTCTCGAGGAAGGCGGCGATCGGCGATGCGTCGCCGAGCGGCTCCAAGAGCTCTACCTTGGTGTTGGGCAGCGTCACGAATACGACGGTCACGCCGTGTTCCGGCAGGGCCTGCCGCGCGCTGACGGAGGCTCCGAGCGTCGCCCGATAGCTCGCGACCGCGGCCTCCAGATCCGGCACTGCGATCGCCACGTGATTCACTCTTCCCAGCATCGAACGACCTCCCGCTGCGTGCCTCGCTACTGCATGTCTCCTTTAATCGACCTCGATTAAAGGACAAAGACATGCAGTAATTCAGAGTGCTACAGCGACCTTTGCGCGTCTAATAAGACGCGGCGCTGTAGACAAAGTGCTGCTGCGACCGTCACGCGCCGACAATCAGACCTTGGTGACGAAAACCGTGACCATCGGCTTCTTGCCCCAGACCTGGTTAGCTGTACTGCGCACGGCGCGCCGTACCGCTTCCTGCAGGGTTGCGAGGTCCTTGCGCTTGGGACGGGGAATGCTCTCCACCGCACCGAGCACCGAATCGTAGAGCACGTCGGCCATATCGTCGCCTTCGTCATCGAACTCGGGAAGCCCGATCGGCACGACCACCGGATCGTTCAGGAAATCATAGCGATTGTCGAGCACGACGTTGACGGAGACATGGCCCGCGAAGGAGAGCTTGCGCCGTTCGCCTATGCCCATCTCGTCGAAGTCGCCGATCAGCATGCCGTCCTTGAAGATGCGGCCGTGCGGCGCCTCGTCGATCACCTCCGCCGGACCTGGCGCCAGGCGCAGGATCTGGCCGTTGCGCAGGCGCGGCACGTCCGCAATGCCAGAATGCCGCGCAAGCTCGGCATGCGCCGTCAGATGCGCCGCCTCGCCGTGCACCGGCACGACGGTCCGGGGCTTCAACCATTGATACATCTGCTGCAGTTCATTGCGGCGCGGGTGGCCGGAAACATGCACCAGCGCCTCGCCATCGGTGACGATGTGGATGCCTTGCTCGATCAAGCCGTTCTTGATGTCGTTGATCGCCTTTTCATTGCCGGGAATGGTGCGCGACGAAAACACGATCGTATCGCCGGCCGAGAACGCGACATTGCGCATCTCGTCGCGGGCGATCTTGGCAAGGGCTGCCCGCGGCTCTCCCTGGCTGCCCGTCAGGATAACGACGACCTTGTCGCGCGGGATGTAGCCGAACTCGTCTTCGGCGAGGAACGGCTTAAGCCCTTCCATCAGTCCGAGATCCCGTGCGACGGCGACCACGCGCTTCATCGAACTGCCAAGCAGGAGCACTTCGCGGCCGGCGGCTTCCGCCGCTTCGGCGACCGAGCGAATGCGGCCGACATTGGACGAGAAGGTCGTGATGCCGACACGCCCCTCCGCATCGGCGATGATCTTTGCCAGGCTCTCGGAGACCTGTCGCTCCGATGGCGAAACGCCGTCGCGCAGCGCATTCGTCGAATCGCAGACGAGCGCCAGCACGCCCTCCTCGCCGACCTGGAGAAACCGCGCCTCGTCGGTCAGCGGCCCGAGCGACGGTTCAAGATCGATCTTCCAGTCTCCGGTATGCACCACGGTGCCGAGAGGCGTGCGGATGATGAGCGACATCGGCTCGGGAATGGAGTGGTTGACGCCGACCGCCTCGATACTGAAGGGACCCACATTGATGCGGTCTCCCGACTTGAACACCGTGACGGGAATTTCGGCCCGGGCCTTTTCGTAGTCTCGCTTCGCCTCGAGCATGCCGGCGGTGAACGGCGAGGCATAGACCGGGACGTTCAGCCCCGGCCAAAGATCGTTCAAGGCGCCATAATGGTCTTCATGCGCATGCGTGATGATAATGGCCTTCAGGTTGCGCCGCTCTTCGGCCAGGAAGGAGATATCCGGCAGGACCAATTCGACGCCCGGCAGGTCCGGACCGGCGAATGTCACGCCGCAATCGACCATGATCCATTGGCGGTTGCCCGGCCTGCCATAGCCGTAGAGGCCGAGATTCATGCCGATCTCGCCAACGCCGCCGAGCGGCAAGAAAACCAGTTCTTCGTCTTGCGCCATTTATTCTATGCGCCTCTGTTCCTCGTTCATCCGAAAAATACGTCGCCCGCTGCGATCGCCTGCGGCGCCGCGGCGCCGGTATCGAGCAGCAGCCGGCCGTCTTCGTCGATACCAACGAAACGCCCGGAAAGTGACCGATCCGGCAGGTTGACGGTGATGGGTTCACCTATGCCTTTTGCCGCCGCCCTCCACTGATCGATAATGGCGCCGATCCCGGCGCCCCGGTCCCAAAGCGACAGCGTCTCGGCCATCGTTACGAAGAGGTGGGCGAAAAGTTCCACGGGCGATACCGTGGCGCCCACCTGCCGCAGCGACGTGACCGGATAGAGCGCCTCCTTCGGCGTCGCCGCCACATTGACACCGCAGCCGATCACCAAGGCATGGCGGCCGTCCGGCAGCCCCTCGCCCTCGAGAAGAATGCCGCAGGTCTTCCGGCCATCGATCAGAATGTCGTTCGGCCATTTGATCGAAACCTCCGGCCCGCCCGGAGGCATGACCCGGCGAATGGCGCGGTGAACCGCCACTGCCGCCGCGAGCGGCAGCGCGTGCAGGCGTTCGACGGGAGCGGCATCGACGAGCAGCAGCGATGCATAGAGATTTCCGGGTTCCGAAAACCAGGCGCGGCCGCGCCGGCCGCGGCCGCCGGTCTGGCGCTCCGCCGTGATCCAGAGCAGACCTGGATCGCCTTCGCGGGCCCGCGCCAGGCACTCACTGTTGGTCGAGACCGCTTCCTCAAGCGCAACATGCCGGAAATCCTCAGCTGAAATCCGGCCGCTGCCCTGCCCGCGCGTCAAAAGAAGGTCCGCGCCGCGACTTCCGCGGCATTGCCGAGCGGGCCGCCGATCAGCACATATCCGAGCACGAACAGCCCGGACAGCCCGAAGACCAGACGCAATTCACCGGCGGTGCGCGCAAACTCGCCCTTCGCCTCATCGAACCACATGACCTTGACGATACGCAGGTAATAGTAGGCGCCCACCACGGAGGCGAGCACGCCGATGATCGCGAGCGCATAGAGATGCGCCTCGATCGCAGCCACGAACACGAAATACTTCCCGAAGAAGCCGGCAAGCGGCGGGATGCCCGCAAGCGAGAACATCAGGAGCGTCAGAACCGTCGCCATGAAGGGATTGGTCTGCGACAGGCCGGCCAGGTCATCGATGCCTTCCACATTCTCGCCTTCCCGGCGGCGCATGGCGAGAATGCAGGCGAAGGTGCCGAGCGTCATCACCATATAGATGAGCATATAGAGGATCACGCCGCGCACGCCGGTCATCGAGCCGTCGGCGAGGCCGACCAAGGCGTAGCCCATGTGGCCGATCGACGAATAGGCCATCAGCCGCTTGATGTTGCGCTGGCCGATCGCGGCGAAGGAACCGAGCAGCATCGAAGCGATCGAAATGAAAACGACGATCTGCTGCCAGTCGGCGACGACCGGTTCGAAGGCGTGGATGACGATGCGGACGAGCATGGCCATGGCCGCGACCTTCGGCGCTGCGGCGAAGAAGGCCGTCACCGGCGTCGGTGCACCTTCGTAAACGTCCGGCGTCCACATATGGAACGGCACGGCGGAGATCTTGAAGGCGAGGCCGGCAAGAATGAAGACGAGACCGAAGACGAGGCCGAGCGAGCGGCCCTCGGATGTCAGCGCATTGGCGATCTGGTCGAAGCCGGTATGGCCGGTGAAGCCGTAGACGAGCGACATGCCGTAGAGCAGCATGCCGGACGACAGGGCGCCGAGTACAAAATACTTCAGGCCCGCTTCCGTCGAACGGATACTGTCGCGATTGATCGCTGCGACCACGTAGAGCGCGAGCGACTGCAGCTCCAGCGACAGATAAAGCGAGATCAGGTCGTTGGCCGAAATCATCAACAGCATGCCGAGCGTGGCGAGCAGCAGAAGCACCGGGAACTCGAACCGGTCGATCTGGGCCGAGCGGGCATGGCCGACGGTCATGACCATGACGGTGATCGAGCCGATCAGCGCCAGGACCTTCATGAATTTCGAGAACGGATCGGAGAGGAAGGCCCCACCATAGGCCGCGCCTTCGCCCGTCTTCAGAACCAGCCACAGCCCGGCGAAGATCAGCACCGCGACCGCGAGCCCGGTCACGGTCGCCGTCGACCTTTCGCTCGAGAAGACGCCGACCATCAACAGCACCATCGCGCCGATCGCAAGGATCAGCTCGGGCATCGAGAGTTGCAGGCTTGCAATAAGGGTTTCAGCAGTCATGTCCAATCACGTCCTGTGGTCATTGCGCCGAAAGCGCGACGTCTTGCGCTGCCTGCAGGGCCGCGGCGTAGTTGTTGACGAGCAGGTCCACCGAGGCCGCCGTCGCATCGAAGACCGGCGCCGGATAGACCCCGAAGAAGATCGTCAGGATTACCAGCGGATAGAGGATCAGCTTCTCGCGCCCGGACAGGTCGAGCAGCGCCTTGAGGCTTTCCTTTTCCAGCGCCCCGAAGATCACGCGGCGATAGAGCCAGAGCGCATAGGCCGCCGACAGGATGACGCCGCTGGTCGCAAAGAGCGCGACCCAGGTGTTGGCGCGGAAGGTCCCGACCAGCGTCAGAACCTCGCCGACGAAGCCCGAGGTGCCCGGGAGGCCCACATTGGCCATGGTGAAAACCATGAAGGCCACGGCATATTTCGGCATGTTGTTGACGAGGCCGCCATAGGCGGCGATCTCGCGCGTGTGCAGCCGGTCATAGACGACGCCGACGCAAAGGAAGAGCGCCCCGGAGATGATGCCGTGCGACAGCATCTGGAAGATGGCGCCCTGGACCCCCTGGACGTTGGCCGCGAAGGTGCCCATGGTCACATAGCCCATATGCGCGACCGACGAATAGGCGATCAGCTTCTTGATGTCGGCCTGCATCATCGCCACCAGCGAGGTGTAGATGATCGCGATGACCGAAAGCGTGTAGACGAGCGGCGCGAAGAAATCGGACGCCAGCGGGAACATCGGCAGCGAGAAGCGCAGGAAGCCATAGCCACCGAGCTTCAGCAGGATGCCCGCCAGGATGACCGATCCCGCCGTCGGCGCCTGGACGTGCGCGTCCGGAAGCCAGGTGTGGACCGGCCACATCGGCATCTTCACGGCGAAGGATGCGAAGAAGGCGAGCCACAGCCAGGTCTGCATCTGGCGCGGAAAACTATACCGCAGCAGTTCGGTGATGTCGGTGGTGCCGGCCTGCCAGTACATGGCCATGATGGCAAGCAGCATCAGGACCGAGCCGAGCAGCGTGTAGAGGAAGAACTTGTAGCTCGCGTAGACGCGGTCCCTGCCACCCCAGACGCCGATGATGATGAACATCGGGATCAGTCCGGCCTCGAAGAACACGTAGAAGAGCACGATGTCGAGCGACACGAAGACGCCGAGCATCAGCGTTTCCAGGATCAGGAACGCGATCATGTACTCCTTCAGGCGCTTCTCGATCGTGACCCAGCTTGCGAGCACGCAGAACGGCATCAGGAAGGCCGTCAGCGGCACGAACAGCACCGAGATGCCGTCGATCCCGAGGTGATAGGAAATGCCGGTGCCGAGCCACGCCTGCTTTTCGATCATCTGGAAGCCGGGATTCGCACTGTCGAACTGGTACCAGACGTAGAGCGACAGGAGGAAGGTGAAGATCGTCGTCAGCAGCGACACGTTCAGGATGTTGCGGCGGCCGTAGGCGCTGTCTTCCCGCATCAACAGGAGAAGCAGCACGCCGACGAGCGGCAGGAAGGTGACCGCGGAAAGTACGGGCCAATCGGTCATCAGAAGGAACTCCCGAGCATCATCCATGTGACGAGCGCTGCAATGCCGATCAGCATCGCGAACGCGTAGTGATAAAGGTAGCCGGTCTGCAGCCGGACGACGCGATCCGTCACGTCGAGAACGCGCGCCGCCACGCCGTTCGGGCCGAAGCCGTCGATCACGCGACCATCACCCTGCTTCCAGAGGAAAGTGCCGAGCCGCTTGGCGGTGCGGACGAAGAGGAAATCATAGAGTTCGTCGAAGTACCACTTGTTCAGGAGGAACTGATAGAGACCACGATGCTGGGCAGCGAGGTACTTCGGCGTCTCCGGCGAGCGGATATACATGTACCAGGCGGTCACGAGGCCGAGAGCCATGGCGACGAACGGGCTCCACTTCACCCACAGCGGCACGTGGTGGTATTCCTCGAGGACCTCGTTTTCCGGCAGCGTGAAAAGCGCGCCCTGCCAGAACTCGGCATAGTGATGGCCGAAGAAATAATCGTGGAAGAGGAAGCCGGCGACGAGCGCACCAATGGCCAGGACATAGAGCGGCACCAGCATGACCTGCGGCGATTCATGCACGTGATGCATGACGTCGGCCGAAGCGCGCGGCCTGCCGTGGAACGTCATGAAGGTCAGGCGCCAGGAGTAGAAGCTGGTGAAGAGTGCCGCAACGACCAAGAGCACGAAGGCGAAGCCGGAAACGACGCTATGCGAAGCAAAGGTCGATTCGATGATCGCATCCTTCGAGAAGAAACCCGCGGTCCCGAAGAGCGTGCCGGGAATGCCGACGCCGGTCAGCGCGATCGTGCCAACAAACATCATCCAATAGGTGACCGGAATGTGCGGGCGCAAACCGCCCATATGGCGCATGTCCTGCTCGCCGTCGACGGCATGAATGACGGAGCCGGCCCCGAGGAACAGGAGTGCCTTGAAGAAGGCGTGCGTGAACAGGTGGAAGATGGCAGCGCCATAGGCGCCTACTCCGAGGGCCACGAACATGTAGCCGAGCTGCGAACAGGTCGAATAGGCGATCACGCGCTTGATATCGTTCTGGACGAGGCCGACGGTCGCCGCGAAGAAAGCGGTGATGGCGCCGATGACGGTGACGACCGTCAGCGCGGCCGGCGACAGCTCGAAGAGCGGCGACATGCGGGCGACGAGGAAGACGCCGGCAGTGACCATGGTCGCGGCGTGGATGAGCGCCGAAACCGGCGTCGGGCCCTCCATGGCGTCGGGCAGCCAGGTGTGCAGCAAGAACTGCGCCGACTTGCCCATTGCGCCCATGAAGAGCAGCAGGCAGGCGGCGGTCAGAGCATCCGCCTTGTCAAGCTGCATGCCGAATAGATTGAGGACGGCTTCCCCTGCCCCGGCGCCCTCTGCCGGAAGATAGTTCTGGGCGGCGGCAAAGATCGTTTCGAGGTTGACCGAGCCGAAGAGAACGAAGACGGCGAAAATGCCAAGCGCGAAGCCGAAGTCTCCGACGCGGTTGACGATGAAGGCCTTGATCGCCGCGGCATTGGCCGAAGGCTTCTTGTACCAGAAGCCGATCAACAGATATGACGCCAGGCCCACGCCTTCCCAACCGAAGAACATCTGCACAAGGTTGTCGGCCGTCACCAGCATCAGCATGGCGAAGGTGAAGAGCGACAGATAGCCAAAGAAGCGCGGACGATGCGGATCGTGGTGCATGTAGCCGATCGAATAGATATGCACAAGCGTCGAGACCGTATTGACGACCACGAACATGACCGCGGTCAGCGTGTCGACACGGAAAGCCCACTCGACATCGAAGCTGCCGGACTGGATCCAGCGCAGCACCGAAACCCGGATCATCTCCTCTTCGCCGAGTGCGACATTAAAGAAGACGAGCCAGGAGAGCGCCAATGCAACGAGCATCAGGCCGCTGGTTACATATTCGGATGCCTTGGCGCCGATCTGGGTGCCGAGCAGTCCGGCGATCAGAAAGCCGATCAGAGGCAGGAAGACGATAGCCTTGATTATGGTGTCCATGGCCCTGTCAGCCCTTCATCATGTTGACGTCTTCGACGGCGATGGATCCGCGGTTACGATAGAAGACGACGAGAATTGCAAGTCCGATGGCGGCTTCGGCGGCCGCGACGGTCAGAATGAACAGCGCGAAGACCTGGCCGGTGATGTCGTTCAGGAACGACGAGAAAGCCACCATGTTGAGGTTGACCGCGAGCAGGATGAGTTCCACCGACATGAGGATGACGATGACGTTCTTCCGGTTGAGGAAGATGCCGAATACGCCGAGCGTGAACAGAATGGCGCTAACGGTCAGATAGTGGGAAATTCCGATTTCCATGATGTAGTCCTCGACCTCGCGTCCGAATTAGATGCCCTGCCCCGGCTTGACCGTGACCACTTCGACAGCAGTCTCGGGCGTGCGGGCAACCTGGCGCGGAATGCTTTGGCGCTTGATGTTCTGACGATGCCGCAGGGTCAGCACGATGGCGCCGATCATGGCGACGAGCAGGACGAGCCCCGCGATCTGGAAGAAATAGACGTAGTGGGTATAGAGAACGTCGCCGAGGGCAGCAGTGTTGGTGCGTTCGCTCGGTGCCGGGATCGGCATCGCGATCCCCTTGGCGATCTCCGGCGAAAACGCCGAGCCGCCAACGACGATGATGAGTTCGGCAGCGAGGATCAGACCGATCAGCGCGCCGATCGGCGCATATTCGAGCACTCCGGCACGCAATTCGGCAAAGTCGATGTCGAGCATCATCACCACGAAGAGGAAGAGCACCGCGACCGCGCCGACATAGACCACGAGCAGGATCATGGCCAGGAACTCGGCGCCGGTCAGCAGGAAGAGACCTGCCGCGTTGAAGAAGGTCAGGATCAGGAACAGAACCGAATAGACCGGATTCTTGGCCGCAATGACCATGAATGCCGACGCCACTGCGATGAAGGCGAAGAGATAGAAAAAAAGAACCTGCAGACCCATGATCGGTGCCTTTTTCGTCTTGCTCGGCGTGAAGGCTCCGCCCTCACCCCATGAGGCAAAGCCGGACCTGCGTCCGGCCAATGCCCAAACCCGTTTTGCACGCGTCGCTTCAAGGAGCGACGCGATACTTCGTTATGCGGACGGCCTCAGCGATACGGCGAGTCCAGTGCGATGTTGTGCGCGATTTCCCGCTCCCACCGGTCGCCATTGGCGAGGAGCTTTTCCTTGTCGTAGTAGAGCTCTTCGCGCGTTTCGGTGGCGAATTCGAAGTTCGGTCCTTCGACGATCGCATCGACCGGGCAAGCCTCCTGGCAGAAGCCGCAATAGATGCACTTCACCATGTCGATGTCGTAACGCACCGTGCGGCGCGTCCCGTCGTTGCGGCGCGGACCCGCCTCGATGGTGATGGCCTGGGCGGGACAGATCGCCTCGCACAGCTTGCAGGCAATACAGCGTTCCTCGCCGTTCGGATAGCGGCGCAGGGCATGTTCGCCGCGGAAGCGCGGGCTGACCGGCCCCTTCTCGAAAGGATAGTTCACCGTCGCCTTCGGCCGGAAGAAGTAGCGCATGGACAGCATGAATGCCGCGACGAATTCCTTGAGGAACAGCGAGTTGACCGCTTGGGAGAGACCGGCCATCTTAACCTCCAAACTTGCCGGCCCGGGAGGCGCCGGCGGTATGCAGCGAAGCTCGAGCGGCCATTACGCCCACCCCATCAGCTTCAGAACGAATGCGACGATGACCACCATGGCGAGCGACAGCGGCAGGAAGACTTTCCAGCCGAGACGCATCAGCTGGTCGTAGCGGTAGCGCGGCACGAAGGCCTTTACCATCGCGAACATGAAGAAGACGAACGAAGCCTTCAGCACGAACCAGACGATGCCCGGAACCCAGTTCAGGAGCCAGATGTCGACCGGGGGCAGCCAGCCGCCGAGAAACAGGATCGTCGTGAGCGCACACATCAGGCAGATGGCCGCGTATTCGCCGAGCATGAACATCATGTACGGGGTCGAGCCGTATTCGACCATGAAGCCGGCGACGAGCTCTGACTCGGCTTCGGGCAGGTCGAAGGGCGGACGGTTCGTTTCGGCGAGCGCCGAAATGAAGAACACGACGAACATCGGGAACAGCGACAGCCAGTTCCAATCGAGGAAGGAGGCCGGCAGGCCGATCATCGTTCCAAGGCCGTCGGTCTGCGAGATGACGATGTCCGTCAGGTTGAGCGAGCCGACGGTGAGCAGCACGGTGATGATGACGAAGCCGATCGAGACCTCATAGGAGACCATCTGTGCGGCCGAGCGCAGGGCGCCCAGGAAGGGATATTTCGAGTTCGAGGCCCAGCCGCCCATGATGATGCCATAAACCTCGAGAGAAGATATGGCGAAGACGAAGAGGATGCCGACATTGATATCCGCGATCACCCAGCCCGCATTGAGCGGAATGACGGCCCAGGCGGCAAGCGCCAGCGTCACGGAGACAAGCGGCGCCAGCAGGAAGATCGCTTTGTTGGCGCCGGCCGGAATGATCGGCTCCTTGAAGACGAACTTCAGAAGGTCGGCGAAGGACTGGAACAGTCCCCAGGGGCCGACGACGTTCGGGCCGCGGCGAAGCTGCACGGCGGCCCAGACCTTGCGGTCTGCGAGCAGGACATAGGCGATGAAGATCAGCAGCGCGACCAGGAGCAGGAGCGACTGGCCGATGATGATGGCCGCGGGCCAGACATAGGTCGAAATGAAAGCGTCCATGATGCTCTATTCCCTCGCGCTCATTCCGCGGCAGCTTTGAAATTGTTGCGCGCCAAGGCCGAGCATTCGGCCATGACGGCGGATGCGCGCGCTATCGGGTTCGTCAAATAGAAGTCTTTGACCGGAGACGCAAACGCGGATTTCGCCATCTCACCGGCTTTTTGTGCGAGTGCGGCAATTTCGTCGCTGTTGGCGACGGCAATGCCGTCGATCTCCGCGAAATGCGGATGAGCCGCATAGAGCGCTGCGCGCAGCGCGCCGAGCGAGTCGAAGGGCAGCTTGCGGCCGAGCACATCCGAGAGCGCGCGGATGATCGCCCAGTCTTCGCGGGCATCGCCCGGCGCGAAACCGGCGCGATTGCCCACCTGCACCCGGCCTTCGGTGTTGACCCAGATGCCGGACTTTTCCGTGTAGGCGGCGCCCGGAAGGATGACGTCGGCGGCGTGCGCGCCATTGTCGCCGTGCGAACCAACATAGACGGTGAAGCCGCCTTTGCGCGTGGAGAGATCGATCTCGTCCGCACCGAGCAGGAACAAGACTTCGGCGCCTGAAACCATCTCGGCTGCCGACATGCCGCCCTGGCCGGGCACGAAACCGAGATCCAGGCCACCGACGCGCGAGGCTGCCGTATGGAGGACCGCGAAACCGTTCCACGCCTCGCCGACCGCGCCAACCGCGACGGCAAGCTTGGCGGCATTGGCGAGAACGGAGGCTCCGCCCTCTCCAGCCAGTGCCCCCTGGCCCACGATGATCAGCGGCCGCTCGGCCTTCTTCAGCGCCGTGAAGAACTTCGCCTTGCCCGAGAGGAGATCGGCAAGCGTGTCGGTGCCGGCGCCGAGATAGTCGTATTCGTAGCGCAGTTCACCCGGTTCGCCGATGACGGCGATCGGGAAATTGCCCATGCGATGGCGCTTGCGAATGCGGGCATTGAGAACCGAAGCTTCGAAGCGCGGATTGGAGCCGATGATGAGAAGCGCGTCGGCGCTTTCGATGCCCTGGATCGTCGGATTGAAGAGATAGCTTGCGCGGCCGAGCGACGGATCGAGCGCTGCGCCGTCCTGGCGGCAGTCGAGGTTCTCAGAGCCGAGCGAAGCGATGAGTTCCTTCAGCGCGTACATTTCCTCGACGGCGGCGAGATCGCCGGCAATTGCACCGATCTTCTCCCCCGACGTCCTGGCTACCGCGGCCTTGATGGCGTCGAAGGCCTCGCCCCAGCTTGCCGGCTGCAGGCGACCGTCCCTTTTGACATAGGGCCGGTCGAGGCGCTGCGTCCTCAAGCCGTCCCAGATGAAGCGAGTCTTGTCGGAGATCCACTCCTCGTTGATGTCCTCGTTTACGCGCGGCATGATGCGCATGACCTCGCGACCCCTCGTATCCACGCGGATTGCCGAGCCGAGCGCGTCCATGACGTCGATCGATTCGGTCTTGTTGAGTTCCCACGGACGCGCGGTGAAGGCAAAGGGCTTCGAGGTCAGCGCGCCGACCGGGCAGAGGTCGACGACGTTGCCCTGCAGCTCCGAGGTCATCGCCTGCTCGAGATAGGTGGTGATTTCCGCATCCTCGCCGCGGCCGATGAGGCCGAGTTCGGCAATCCCGGCAACTTCCGTGGTGAAGCGGACGCAACGGGTGCAGTGAATGCAGCGGTTCATCACCGTCTTGACGAGCGGACCGATATATTTGTCCTCAACGGCGCGCTTGTTCTCGTGATAGCGCGAATTGTCGATGCCGAAGGCCATCGCCTGGTCCTGCAGGTCGCACTCGCCGCCCTGGTCGCAGATCGGACAATCGAGCGGATGGTTGATCAGCAGGAACTCCATCACGCCTTCGCGTGCCTTCTTGACCATCGGCGTCGTCGTGAAGACTTCCGGCACCTCGCCGTTCGGACCGGGGCGCAGATCGCGCACGCCCATGGCGCAGGATGCCGCCGGTTTCGGCGGTCCGCCCTTTACCTCGATGAGACACATGCGGCAGTTGCCGGCAACCGAAAGCCGCTCATGGAAACAGAAGCGCGGAACCTCGGCGCCGGCCTCTTCGCACGCCTGAAGCAGCGTGAAATGATCCGGGACCTCGATCTCTTTTCCGTCGACTTTCAGCTTTGCCATCTTCGTACTCAATCCTGTCTTCCGTCCGACTGCCCTTCCATGGCGGCGGACAATTTCTTGACGGCCTGTCCGCCACGACCTTTGCCGCTTGCGGCGAAAACCGAGCGGCCAACGCCTTATTTTTCCTGCATCAGCGCCTTCGCCTGGCCGACCCAGTCGTCGCGCGCGATGCGGCCGTCCAAGCCGATTTCGGCGTCGAGCCGCGCCACATCTTCCGCCCTGAGCGCCGCGATGTCGGCGAGCCGGCGAATGCCCTTGCCGTTCAGCACCTGCTCCAGCTTCGGGCCGAGCCCGGAAATGCGCTTGAGATCGTCTCCGGCTCTGCTCTTCGGCGCCGGTGTGGCCTGCTTCTTCGGCACTTTCGGCTTTCGCGCGGCAGCGGGAGCCGCTGCGGCTGGCGACGCTTTTGCTTTGGCGGGTAATCTTGGCGCCGTAGCGGGCACCGGCGGCGCCTTGGCAGGCTCCGGCGAGGCAATCACCGGTGTGGTCGTCCGCTCTTGTGCGGGCTCGGCCGGGGGCGCGGTCCCCGGCTCGCCAGCGCGCCTGGGCTCACGCCCGCTGGCACCGCCTTGCAACGCGCTGGCAGCGCCCTGCATCGCGCCGAACATCATGCCGGCGATATGGCTGGAAAGCCCGAAGCCCAGAGCCGTGGCGGCGGCAACCGCTGCCGCCGGATGCGCCATCAGCGGATTCAGCGGCATTTGCGTCATGTTCTTCATCCATTCGGACATGCCGAACGGATCGGCCGGGTCGACACCGATGGACCGCCCGAACGGAATGACTGTTGCCGTATCCCTGCCCTGTGCTTCCTTGCGTTCCCCGGCCATAGCTCTTACTCCGCCGCTTCCAAAACCGCGCCATGCGACGTTGCATTGCGCGTGTATTCGTCGATCCGTTTTTCCATTTCCGGACGGAAATGCTTGATCAGGCCCTGGATCGGCCAGGCGGCCGCATCGCCAAGCGCACAGATCGTGTGACCTTCGACCTGCTTGGTCACGTCAAAGAGCATGTCGATTTCACGCTTCTGCGCGCGGCCCTGAACCATGCGCTCCATGACGCGCATCATCCAGCCCGTGCCCTCGCGGCACGGCGTGCATTGGCCGCAGCTCTCATGCTTGTAGAAGGCGGAGAGCCGCCAGATCGCCTTGATGATGTCGGTCGACTTGTCCATGACGATGACGGCCGCGGTCCCGAGGCCGGAGCCGAGCTCGCGCAGGCCGTCATAGTCCATGATCGCGTCCTTCATCTGCGCACCGGGCACGCAGGGAACGGACGAGCCGCCGGGGATGACGGCCAGCAGGTTATCCCAGCCCCCGCGGATACCGCCGCAATGCTTATCGATCAGTTCGTGGAACGGGATCGACATCGCGTCCTCGACGGTGCAGGGGCGGTTCACGTGGCCCGAAACCGAGTAGAGCTTGGTGCCGTGGTTGTTCGGACGTCCGAAGCTCGTGTACCAGCCGGCGCCGCGGCGCAGGATGGTCGGCGTCACGGCGATCGACTCGACGTTGTTGACCGTCGTCGGGCAGCCATAGAGGCCCATATTCGCCGGGAACGGCGGCTTCAGCCGCGGCTGGCCCTTCTTGCCTTCGAGGCTTTCGAGCAGTGCCGTTTCCTCGCCGCAGATATAGGCGCCGGCGCCGTGATGGACGAAGATGTCGATGTCGTAGCCGAGCTTGTTGTTCTTGCCGAGCAGGCCGAAATCATAGCACTCGTCGATTGCCGCTTGCAGCGCCTCGCGTTCGCGGATGAACTCGCCGCGCACATAGATATAGGCGACATGAGCGCCCATGGCGAAGCTCGCGATCACGCAACCCTCGATCAGCGTATGCGGATCGTGGCGCATGATGTCGCGGTCCTTGCAGGTGCCCGGCTCGGACTCGTCGGCATTGACGACGAGATAATGCGGGCGGCCGTCGCTTTCCTTCGGCATGAAGGACCACTTGAGACCCGTCGGGAAGCCTGCGCCGCCGCGGCCACGCAGGCCGGAGGCCTTCACCTCGTTGATGATCCAGTCACGCCCCTTCTCCAGGAGTTCCTTGGTCCCGTCCCAATGACCGCGGGCCATTGCGCCCTTCAGCGACTTGTCCTTGAGGCCGTAGATATTGGTAAAGATGCGATCTTCATCTCTGAGCATGGGTAGACCTCTTTACCGCTTCTTCTGAGGCTTGGATTTGTCGACCGTGGTCTCGCCCTCGGTCTTCGCGATCTTCGCCGCCGCCTTCTTGGCGGTCGCCGGGGTCTTCAGCGCCGGATTGGTGACCTCGGAGGCAGGCTTCGGCTTGGCTGCATTCGCCGGCGGCACGCTGATCGCCTTTTCGTCCGGGGCTTTGCGTGCACGGCCCGTCGCCTTCTTCTCTTCCAGAGGGGCCTGCAAGGTCGTCGGACCGCCGATCGGCGCCGAATAGATACGGTCGATCTGCGGTCCGGGCTGGACCTCGGCGCCCCTGCCCGCGTCGAAGGAATCGATGATCTCCTCGAGCCGCTCGGGCGTCAGGTCTTCATAGCTATCCTTGAAGATCATCACCATCGGCGCGTTGACGCAGGCGCCCTGGCATTCGACCTCCTCCCAGGAGAGCGTGCCGCCCTCGTTGAGGGTAAAGGGCTCGGAGGCAATCTTCTTCTTGCAGATCTTGATCAGATCTTCCGCGCCGCGCAGCATGCAGGGCGTCGTGCCGCAGACCTGCACATGGGCGCGCGTTCCGACCGGCTTCAACTGGAACTGGGTATAGAAGGTGGCGACCTCGAGGACACGGATATAGGCCATGCCGAGCATATCGGCGATCGACTCGATAGCGGCCCTGGTCACCCAGCCGTCCTGCTCCTGGGCGCGCATCAGCAAGGGGATGACCGCCGACTGTTCGCGGCCCTTCGGATATTTCTTGATCGTTGCCTTGGCCCAGGCGGCGTTTTCCTTGCTGAATGCAAAGGTCGCTGGCTGGACTGTGTCTTCGGCTAGTCGACGAACGGACATTCTAGTGGACACCTTATCAGTTGATCGAACCGCACCGCGATCTCGTCAGCGAGACGAATTCGCAGGCATAGGCTGACTGGTCTTTCTGCAGAAACACGATATAGCGTGTGCCGTTGGCGACGGCGGCCCTGATCTCGTAACCCTTCTCGAGAAGCGCGGCCATGGAGCCGCCGCGCAGTCCCGAACCGCTCGCGCTGCCGACCTCCTCTTGGGCGAAGGCGGTCGCCGCGAGCGCGAGACATCCGAGTGCGGCAAAGAGCGCCAGACGCATCAGCGATCCACCTCGCCGAACACGATATCGATCGAGCCCAGCACGGCCGAGACGTCCGCGAGCTGGTGTCCGCGACAGAGGAAATCCATGGCCTGGAGATGCGCATAGCCCGGCGCGCGGATCTTGCAGCGGTAAGGCTTGTTGGTGCCGTCCGAGACCAGATAGACGCCGAATTCGCCCTTCGGCGCCTCGACTGCGGCGTAAACCTCGCCGGCCGGCACGTGGTAGCCCTCGGTGTAGAGCTTGAAGTGGTGAATCAGCGCTTCCATCGAACGCTTCATCTCGCCCCGCTTCGGCGGCACGATCTTGCCGTCGAACGAGGAGACCGGGCCGACTTTCGCATCGCCGAGCAGACGGTCCACGCACTGACGCATGATGCGGGCCGATTGGCGCATCTCGATCATGCGGATGAGATAGCGGTCGAAGCAGTCGCCGTTCTTGCCGATCGGAATATCGAATTCGAGATCCGAGTAGCATTCGTAGGGCTGCGCGCGCCGCAGATCCCAGGCGGCGCCCGAACCGCGAACCATGACGCCGGAGAAGCCCCAGGCCCAGGCATCCTCCAGCTTCACGACACCGATATCGACGTTGCGCTGCTTGAAAATGCGGTTGCCGGTCAGGAGCTCATCGATGTCGTCGACGGTTTTCAGGAACGGATCGATCCAGTTGCCGATATCCTCGACCAGCTGGTGCGGCAGGTCCTGGTGAACGCCGCCGGGACGGAAATAGGCCGAGTGCATGCGCGCGCCACTCGCCCGCTCGTAGAAGACCATCAGCTTCTCGCGCTCTTCGAAGCCCCAGAGCGGCGGCGTCAGCGCTCCGACGTCCATCGCCTGGGTCGTGACGTTGAGGAGGTGCGACAGGATGCGGCCGATTTCCGAATAGAGCACGCGGATGAGCTGCCCGCGGATCGGCACTTCCGTGCCGGTCAGCCGTTCGACGGCAAGCGCGAAGGCATGTTCCTGGTTCATCGGCGCGACGTAGTCGAGCCGGTCGAAATAGGGCACGGCCTGCAGGTAGGTCTTGGCCTCGATCAGCTTTTCGGTGCCGCGGTGCAGGAGGCCGATATGCGGATCGACACGCTCGACGATTTCGCCGTCGAGCTCCAGCACCAGGCGAAGAACGCCGTGGGCGGCCGGATGCTGCGGACCGAAGTTGATGTTGAAGTTGCGGACGTTATGTTCGGTCATACCGATTGCTCCAGGCCAACAGGCGCCCCATCGGGATCGCCCCGGGCCGACTTATTTCACCGTGCCTTCGCCTTCTCGTCGCCGGGCAGGACATAATCCGTGCCTTCCCAGGGCGAAAGAAAATCGAAGTTGCGGAATTCCTGCCTCAGCTCGACGGGCTCGTAGACCACCCGCTTGACCTCGTCGTCATAACGCACCTGGACAAAGCCGGTCAGCGGGAAGTCCTTGCGCAACGGATATCCCTCGAAACCGTAGTCGGTCAGGATGCGCCTGAGATCCGGATGGCCGGTGAAGAGGATGCCGTACATGTCGTAGGCTTCGCGCTCGAACCAGTCGGCGCCGGGATAGACGGCGGTCGCGGAGGGAACCGGCTCGTCCTCTGCCGTCGCCACCTTGACGCGAACGCGCAGGTTCTGACGCGGCGACAGGAGATGGTAGACGACGTCAAAGCGCTCCGGGCGCTGCGGATAGTCGACGCCGCAGATGTCGATAAAGCTGACGAAACCGCACTGCACGTCGTCGCGCAGGAAGGTCAGCAGCGCGATCAGGTTCTCGGCCTCGACTGCCAGCGTCAGCTCGCCGTATTCGATCACCGAATCGGCAATCAGCGCGCCGCGCGTCTCGCGAAGATAGGAGGCAAGCTCGTTAAGGGCTTCACTCATGATTGCCAGACCCCCTGCCCTTAGCGCTCGATCGTACCGGTGCGGCGGATCTTCTTCTGCAGCAGAAGCACGCCGTAGAGCAGCGCTTCTGCCGTGGGAGGACAGCCTGGCACGTATATGTCGACGGGCACGACGCGATCGCAGCCGCGCACGACCGAATAGGAATAATGATAGTAACCGCCGCCATTGGCACAGGAGCCCATGGAGATGACGTAACGCGGCTCGGGCATCTGGTCGTAGACCTTGCGCAGAGCCGGCGCCATCTTGTTGGTGAGCGTGCCGGCGACGATCATGACGTCCGACTGACGCGGCGACGCGCGCGGCGCGAAGCCGAAGCGCTCGGCGTCGTAGCGCGGCATCGACATCTGCATCATCTCGACGGCGCAACAGGCGAGACCGAAGGTCATCCACATCAGCGAGCCGGTGCGCGCCCAGTTGATCAGTTCGTCGGTCGAGGTTACGAGGAAACCCTTGTCGGCCAGCTCGTTGTTGATCTCGCCGAAGAACGCGTCATTGCTGCCGATCGGCTTGCCGGTCGCGGGATCGAGAATTCCCTTCGGCTGCGGCGCAACGAGCGTGGTGCCGGATGCTAGTTCCATTCCAGCGCTCCCTTCTTCCATTCATAGATAAAGCCGACCGTCAGGACCAGGAGAAAGGCCATCATCGACCAGAAGCCGAACCAGCCCATCTCCTTGAACGAGACCGCCCAGGGAAAGAGGAACGCGACCTCGAGATCGAAGATGATGAAAAGGATCGACACGAGATAGAAGCGGATGTCGAACTTCATGCGGGCGTCGTCGAACGCATTGAAGCCGCACTCATAGGCCGACAGCTTTTCCGAATCAGGCGCCTTGAAGGCGACGGCGAAGGGAGCGACCAGGAGAGCGAGGCCGATCACAAGCGCGATTCCAATGAAGATCGCGATCGGAACATAGGAACCGAGAAGTTCAGTCATTTTATCCGTCCCTGCCTGCGGAGCGCGCTGGGAGACGCACTTTGAACACATGTAGCCGCAAGCCGAAAATCATGTTGCAACGCCAGAGTGGTTAGCGCAGCACGCGCCTGGGCGCAAGCCTCGAAGGGGGATTTAAACCGGTTCACGGCACAGCTTTGCAGCGCTTTGTCTCACCATTGATGCAGGCGAGCCCCGACGCCCCGCGACGGGCCGAAACATCAGAAAACCGTAGACAGAGGCACATTGCCGCAGTGCAGCAGATGAGGGGCCCGAAGTGGGAACGATGGAGAAATGGCGCGAGTGACGGGGCTCGAACCCGCGACCTCCGGCGTGACAGGCCGGCACTCTAACCGACTGAGCTACACCCGCGCATCGTGACCTGACGGCCATTATCTCATCATCGGCACATTTTGAGAATGCCGAGAACCAGCTTCAGGAGTGGCGCGAGTGACGGGGCTCGAACCCGCGACCTCCGGCGTGACAGGCCGGCACTCTAACCGACTGAGCTACACCCGCATCCTCTTGTACTCACCGGAGCGCTCGTGCACCCCGCTCAAGGCGGCCCGGCCGTCTTGATGAGCGGCTAACTAAGCGGTTCGCATTGGGGTGTCAAGCGTGTTTGAAGACAAATCCGCGACGGGCCGGATTTTGATCCACAGGGGCCGTAATCCGAACCCGACAGCGCAGCCGAGGACGGTCTACCCTTCTGCTGAAGCGGCTGCCGCCGAGGTGTCGTTGGGCGGCTGCGGTCAAGGGAGGGGCCAGCTCGATGCTGAGGCCGGGCACTCCTGTTATTTCATGCGGCAGAGCTTGCGCTTGGATCCTCGGCTCAAGGCCGCTCAAGGCCGAGGATGACGGAAGGGGGAGAGGCCACCCACCCAGATTCGGAATGTTCCACAAAAAAATGGAAGAAATGACCGAAATCCTCTTGCGGTTTTTTCCGGTTGCGCATAGATCACGCCCACCGACGCGGCGGACACGGCTCCGAGAACGCGAGGGCGATTAGCTCAGTTGGTAGAGCGCCTCGTTTACACCGAGGATGTCGGGAGTTCGAGTCTCTCATCGCCCACCACTCCCTTTCAGCAACTGAACTCCGCTCCCTTCACTCTCCGCGATATTGCTCGTCCGTCACATGTTCGAGCCAGTCCACGGCCTTGCCGTCGAGCACTTCCTGGATGGCGATGTGGGTCATCGCGGTTTCGGCGGCGGCGCCGTGCCAGTGCTTCTCGTCCGGCGGAAACCAGACGACATCGCCGGCGCGGATCTCGCGTATGGGTCCGCCCCAGCTTTGAGCCAGACCGCGGCCGGCAGTGACGATCAGGGTCTGGCCGAGCGGATGCGTGTGCCATGCCGTGCGCGCGCCAGGCTCGAAGGTGACCGTTACCACGCGGACCCGTGCGGGTGCCGGCGCCTCGATCCCCGGGTCCTGACGCACCGCGCCCTGAAAATACTCGGCCGGGCCGCGCAGCGAGGGCGTTGATCCACATTCATAGATTTCCATCCGGAATTCCTCCTTGGTGAAACGGCGCATTTTCGTGGTGCGTTTTCACACACTATGACCAATCGTCGGCACTTGGAACGCGTCTCTGCCGCCCCGCCGGCCTTCTGCCGCGAAGCTTTACGTTTCAGAAACTTCTTTTTCAGAGACTTCTCACATTCGCCGCGGCCTGCGCCGTGCCGGCCATGACGGCTTCTCCTTCAAGATGCGATCTGTCAAAGCAAGTTGATTGATCGACGGCGGCGAACGGCACACCCGGTTTCGCCTTCCGCCCTACCCTCACAGCCGATGAATCTTGACCGTCGGGCAGGCGCTGCGGGCGATATCGCAAAGATGTTCGTGGTGCGTCAGGTAGATCACCTGGCCGACCCGCGCCATCTCCGCCATCAGTTCGAAGGCGCGGCCCGCACGGTTGTCGTCGAAGGTCTCCATAATGTCGTCGGCGATGAAGGGCAGCGTCTCGCGGGCCGTTGCGACCTCGTGATAGCCGGCGATCCGCAGCGCCAGATAGAGCTGGAAGCGGGTGCCTTTCGAGAGATCGGCTGCGAGCTTCGAGCCGCCGGCGGACGAATTGGCAATGAGGAACTCCTGCCCCTTGTCGGCTTGCGTCGAGAGACCGGAATATTCGCCGCCGCTGATATGCGCGAAAGTGTGCGAGGCGCGCTGCATCATGGCGCTGCGATGGCGCTCGCGGAACAGCCGGAGGGCGTGCTCGACGGCCGCCACGCCTGCCCGCAGCCGCAGATAGCCGATTGCCCTGTTCTCGATTTCGAGAAGAACGGTCCGCTGCCGCTGCTCCAATTCGGCAGCCCGATCACCACCTTCCACGTCGGCCAGAGCCCTCTCCTTGCTGCGCACCTCCGCATGCAACTCGCTGACGTCGCGGTCGGCCGCATCGATCGCGTCGTCCAGCCGCGCCAGTTCGCGGTCGAGTTCGGCCTGGTCGAGCACCGTAAGCATCGATTCGGCTTCGCCGACCGCGGGGACGGCGAGACGTGTCACCAGATCGTCCTCCAATTCGACGCATCTTTGTCGGATCCGCTCCTGCTCGCGCACTGCCTCCAGGCAAGTGGCGGCTTCGTCGAGCGTCGGACAGCCGAAGAAGTCGAGAATCGCCTGCCTGGTCGCGAGATCGAGCCGCTCCTCGTCGCGTAGCGACTTGAGGCTCTCCTCCAGGCGGGCAATGTTTGCGCAGACTGCAATGCGCCGCTCCTCGCCGCGCCTTGCCGCGGTAATACGATCGCGCACGCCAGCGAAGCGCGCCAGCACATCGCCATCGGCGACATGTCCCAAGGCCTCGGCGATAGCTGCGACCGCCTCGGCAAACGCGGTTTGGTCCCGGCGCATGCTGCCGATCCGATGATCGAGTTCGTCCTTCTTCTGCATCAGCTTGTCGAAGTCCTGGAGCGCCGAGAGCACCGGACCGATCTCGTGCGGCAGCGGACGCTTACGCCTTCGGGCAAGCCAGGTCTCCGCCAGAGCATCGTCCCACTCTTGCCGCCAGTCGGCGATCGCGGCCTCGGCCGCAGCGAAGGCGGCCTCCCGACTCTCCAGGGCTTCGGATGCGCGGCGGAGCCGGGCAAAGGCAGCGCTGCGCGCGGCCGAGGCCGCCTGGGCCGCAGAGACGAGTCGTTCCGCGAAGGCAAGCATCTCGTCGAACCGCTCGGGCAGATTGTCCGCCGCGCCGAACCGCTTCAGTTCGTTCCGCAGACCGCACAGCGTCGCCTTCTCCTCGACGGCGGCGCTGTCGCGCGCCTGTCGCGCGGCCCGCAAATCCGAGCGCAGCTCCAGCGCTGTCGCCCGCGTTGCGAGCCAGGCCCCCAGCTGCGGCAGTACGGTGCCGTGAGGCAAGCCGCACCCGTCAGCGGCGGAAGCCACGGCTGCGCTCAAGCATTGCCGCTCCGCGACCACCGCTTCCTTCTGCCTTTCCAGCGCTTGCAGGCGGGCTTGCCGTTCGGCGATCGCAAGCTTCAGTCCACGCATCGCGGCCACCCGCTCCGCCTGTGCCAAGCGGAGCGAGGAGGCGGCGTCATCTTCCTTCAACGCCGTCTCGAAGTCCAAGGCCGTCGCAGCGTCGAGACTGCTGCGGTGGGCCTGCCAGGCAAGATCGCGCCGTCGCCGCAGTTCGCCCGCCGCCGCATCGTCGACCGCGGCGCCATCGGCACCGAGGGCGGCGAGGCGCGCCTCGTCTCCCGCCAACCGTTCGGTCTCGTCGACGATCCGGTCGTCGAGCCGGAGCCGGCGCTCCGAAGTGGCGGCGTCCTGTGCCCGCCACGCTTCGATCAAGCCGGGCGCAGGAACGGTCAGAGCCGACAGATCGTCTGCACTGCCGGCGAAAGGCCGCAGGGTATCCAGTGCGTCGGCAAGTGCTGCCTCCAGCCGCGCGACTTCCCTTGCCGCCGCCTGCCGGCGCAGATGGCAATCGGTCTGCCGCAAGAGATGCAAGCGCTCGGCAAGTGGGTCCGGATCCGCGGCACTATCCTTCAGGCCGGCAAGCTCGCGCTCCGCCTCCTGCCGATCGGCCCTCGCACTCTCCGCCTCCTCACGCGTCGCCGCCAGCCTCTCCGAAAGGCCGGCATGGCGGTGGACCAGTTCCTGGAGGCGCGCGGCGTGCGCAGCCGACAGGAGGAGCGACGCGGGTTCGCCATTGCCCGCCTCTCCAAGACGAATGAGGCATGCGTCGATCCCCGCGACGGTCCTTGCCAACTCATCCAGACGGGAGGGCATGTCGCGACTCGCCGTCAGGTAGCGGGCGTCGAGCGCCGCCTCGCGAAGTGCCTCGAACCGCTCCGAGAGCGCAAGCGCCTCTTCGTCGGGCGGCACCGCCTCGAGCTCCTGCCGGCGGCATTCCAGGTCCTCGTTCAATTGCTGCAGCCTGGCGGCGAGCTCAACCTCGCGTTTGCGCAGCTTCGGCACCTCGTTCCACCAATCCGCCGGCGGCACTGGCTGCGCCCCCCGGCATGCGAGTTCGTCGCGAGCCGTGCGGAGCCGCGCAAGGATCGGCAGGGCGTCGCGTTTGGCACGGAGCTGGTCCCGGTCGACGCGCAGTTCAGCGCGCGCCTTCGCGGCCACCTCATAACGGTCGCGCGCCTTTGCGAGCGCCTTGCGAAGGGTGGCATAATCGCGGGCATGCACATCGATTGCACGGCGCTCCGCCTTAAGCGCATCGAGCTCCGCCTTCAGTTCCGCCAGCCCGTGCTTTCGCCCCTGGGGCCGGAAGAAAGCATCCGCCTCTCCTCGCAGGATCGAGAGCGCCGCCGTGCTGTCCGGCAGACCGGAACTGGCGGAGAACAGGAGCGCGCCCAGTTCGCCCTCGCTTTTCAGGATGGCTTCGCCCCCCTTCTCGATGCTGTCGTCGTCGAGCGAGAACATCATGCGATAGGTCTCGCGATCGACCGCACCGAGCGCCGCGGAGAAGAGGTTGTCCGGCAGGGGCTGTTCGTCCGGGCCGATGAGGCTGTTGGCGTTGCGCTTGACGCGATAGGCTTGGTGGTTCCGGCCACCGGCCTCGACGAGGCCGCCGATCCGCATCGTCTGGTAGGGGTGCAGGAAACCGTAGGGGCTCTTGCGGTCGATGCCGAAGAGAAGATCGAGGAAGCCGGAAAATAGCGTGGATTTGCCCGCTTCATTCGGTCCGTAGACGAGGTGAAAATCCGGCTCTCCCGGCTTCGCGCCGCCGAAGTCGAGGCTCCGCCCGGTGAACTTGCCGTAGCGGACGAGGTCCAGCCTGTTGAGCCGCATCAGTCGATGTCCTCGCCTGCACTGCGACCGTGCAGATGCGACAGCACATCGGCACTTCCCGCTAGTGCGGCATCGCGCACCAGTTCGTCGAACCCCCCTTCGTCCGTCGCCAGGAGGGATCGCAACTCGGCCGGCAGTTGCTGCAGAAGCTCCTCGGCCACGGATTTCATTTCGGAACGGAAGGCGAAGGCCGGCAAGACATCGCCCTCGACAAGTGCCGAAAGCTCGCCCATCGGATCCGCCCCAGGGCGGCCTTCATCATTCCGGCCTTCGCGGCAGAGGATTTCGACTTTCTCGATCCAGCAGCCGCCAAGCGCCGTTGCGATATTGGCGATTTCTGCCTCGAGGAGGTCGGCATCCCGCCGCAGGCGCCAGGCGAGCGACGTCGTTCCGCTGAGGCTCGCTCGCACGATCACATTGTTCGCCGGTAACCCGTGTCGAAGGAGCGACAGTTTCCGGCCGACCATATCCAGCATGCCGCGCCAGTCGGCAACGCCGGTCAGATCGACGCGAAGTCGCTCGAAAACAGCCGTGCCGATCGGCCGTTCATCGAGGAACAGGTCGCCGTCTTCGTCGATGGTGACGAGCGTGACACCCTTCACACCCGCTTCGTTGATATCGCGGCCCTGCGGCATTCCGGGCATCACGATGCAGGGCTTGCGGCTGTGCACCTGCCGCTGATGGATATGACCGAGCGCCCAGTAATCGAAGCCATGGCCCTCGAGATCGGCGACGCTGCAGGGGGCGTAGGGATCATGTCCCGCGGAGCCGGCAAGGCTGGTATGCAGCATGCCGATGTTGATGCCGCCGGTCACGGGAGACTGGAAGTGCGGCAGCAGGCTCTCCGGCGCATGCGGATCGGCAAAGCTCATGCCGTGGATATGGACGGGTCTGCCGCTTTCGAGCGTCTTGGCCAGCACCGGCTTGCTGCGCCCGGAAAAGATGTGGACCGAAGTCGGCAGAGTGAGCTCCCGCGTCACTTGCGATTGCGCGTCGTGATTGCCCCGGATGATGAAGGTGCGGATGCCCGCCTCGTCGAGACGGCGAAGCTCCCCGGCAAGAAAAAGCGCCGTGTTCATCGAGGTCTGGGTGCCATCATAGAGATCGCCGGCGATCAATAGCGCGTCCACGGCCTCGGCGAGGCAGAGATCGACGATACGCGCCAGCGCATCGCGCGTCGCATTTCGCACGAGATCCGCAAGGTCCGCATTGCGGAGAGCCAGGCTGCGTAAGGGCGAATCGAGATGAAGGTCGGCGGTGTGAACAAAGCGGAAAGGCATGACCGGACCATGGCCCTAGCGCACATCGCTCGTCAATGGCGGCCGCCTGCGACCGTCGCCAACCGCACAACATATGCTGTGTGTCGAACGATTAGCGGTTTCGTAACGCCTTGCTCGCTAGGCTCTTCCGGATGCGCGAGTGCGCATCGAAAGCACCGGAATGATTCCTGCTTCGGCTTCCGCTCCGTCATGACGATCATGAGCCGGAACACGCATTCACCCGTCCACGGATCGCTCCGGAGTGATTACATGTCGCGCCTGAAGATATCGCATACGCTGATCGCCCTCTTCGTCCTGGTGACATTGATCGTCGCCACGCTCGCCGCCGCCTCCGTCAACGGCGTTCGGATGATGAATGAGCGCAACGGCGAAATCGCCAAAAGCTGGCTGCCGCGCGTTTCGCTGGCGCGTGCACTCAAAACGCAGCTCTCCGATACGCGGACTGTCTTTGCCCGACACCTGATCTCGCTCACGCCGTTTGAGAAGAAGGGAGCGGAGAAAGCGATCGGCCAGATCGTCAGCGGCTTCGAAAAGCTCTCCGACGACTATGCCGCCCTGGCGACCTCCGATGCCGACCGGGCCGCGCTCGACAAGGTGCAGGCGGCCTACAAGGCCTATCTGGCGGTCGCCGATGGCATGATAAAACAATCGAACGACCTCCAGAACATGAAGGCCCAGCATATCTTCAAGGTCGACATGCGGGTTGAAGGCGAGAAGGTGGATGTGGCGATCGGCGAGTTGCTCGATCAAAACCTCGCCGGAGCCGAGGCTGCCGTCGCCGCAAGCGACGCAACCAACAAGATGGTCAATACGATCGATTCCATCGTGATCGGGCTTGCGGCGGTCATCGTTCTCGGGTCAATCGCCTACGCCATTCGCGGCGTTGCCCACCCGATCCGGATCATCACCCGCTCGATGGCGAAGCTCGCGGAGGGGGATACGGCAAGCGCCATTCCCTACGGAACGCGCAAGGACGAGATCGGCGAGATGGCGCGCGCTGTCGAGGTCTTCCGCCAGGCGGCGATTACCAATCGGAAGCTCGAGGAAGAGGCCCGCATGCAGCGGGCCGAGGCCGAGGCCGAACGCCAAAGCGCGACCCGTGATGCCGAGGCGGCAGCGCAGCAGCGTCTCCAGCAGGCGACGGCCGGCCTTGCGAACGGGTTGCGGCGGCTTGCCTCCGGCGATCTTGCCTTCCAGCTCACCGAACCTTTTGCGCCCGATTTCGAGCAGCTCCGGCACGACCTGAACCTGGCGGTCGCCCAGCTCGCCGACACGTTGGCGGCCGTTTCCGCCAGCTCGAGCAGCATCGATGGCGGTGCGCGTGAAGTCAGCCACAGCGCCGATGATCTCTCGCGGCGCACGGAACAGCAGGCGGCGTCGCTCGAGGAAACGGCGGCTGCGCTCGACGAGATCACCGTCAACGTCGCCAACTCCTCCAAGCGCACCAACGAAGCCCGGACGATCGCCGCCCAGGCGAACGAGAGCGCTCACAAGTCCGGTGCAATCGTTGCCGGCGCAATCGATGCCATGGGCCGCATCGAGCATTCCTCCAACCAGATCTCGAACATCATCGGTGTAATCGACGAGATCGCCTTCCAAACGAACCTTCTCGCGCTCAATGCCGGCGTCGAGGCGGCGCGCGCCGGAGAGGCCGGCAAGGGTTTCGCCGTGGTCGCGCAGGAGGTGCGCGAGCTTGCGCAGCGTTCGGCCAACGCCGCCAAGGAGATCAAGGAACTGATCCGCAATTCGGCAAGCGAAGTGGAAAGTGGCGTCCGGCTCGTGCGCGAAACGGGCGAATCCCTGCGCACGATCGAAGGCTTCATCGTCAAGATCAACGAACACATGGGCGCCATTGGGGTTTCCGCCCAGGAGCAGTCCGCCGGGCTTTCGGAGGTCAACGCGGCCGTCAACCAGATGGACCAGGTCACGCAACAGAACGCCGCAATGGTCGAGGAAGCCAATGCCGCGAGCGCAACGTTGGCGCAGGAGGCAAGCCGGCTGCGCGACTTGATCAGCCGCTTCACCTTGGCCCAGACCGCCGATCATGGCTACGGGCGCCAGGCCGCATAGCAATCGACGGCGACTTCCCCATCTCCCTCGTCAAAGGCCTCGCATTGCGCGGCCTTTTTGCGTGCAACGCGGGTGTTCTCCTTAAGAATTGCCGGGTTTTTGTCGACAAATATGGCGATTGTCACTATCAATTGGGCTACTGCCATTTTACATGGCCCCTCAACATGCAGCCAAGACGGTCATGAAGAATACATTCGAGGTTTCCGACAAGCTGTTCGAGCTCTACCACCGCATTCATCGTCTGGTGAACGAGTCGATGACTGAGGAAGGCGTCTCGCTTGCCCGAAGCAAGTTCCTGTTCTTCCTGAGCAAGCTCGGGCCCTGCCGATCGACCGACATCGCCTGCGCCCTGAATTTCGCGCCGCGCACCGTCACCGAGGCGATCGACGGCCTGGAGCGCGACCGGCTGGTGATGCGCAAGCCCGACCCGGAAGACCGCCGCGCCAAGATCGTTTCCATCACCGATACGGGCCGCGCCGTGCTCGAGGCGGCGGAGCATCCGCGCAAGCAGTTGCTTGAGGAAATCTTCTCAGCACTCGACGACGATCAACTCGACCAACTCTTCGAGATCGTCAGCAAGCTCGTCGTGAAGACCGACGAGATCCGCAAGCGCAAGGAAGCGGCGGGGGAGCAGGAGATCGCCGCCGCGCGGTGAACGCGGCATGTTCGCGTAATCCTGATCCGAGCATGGCACCGTAGGTGCGTTCCCGAAGCGAAAGAGGCCGGGACGTCATGTCCCGGCCTCTTCCGTTTCTCCCGAGCTGACGCTTACATCGCGTCGATGGCACCGATGGAGAAGAACAGGGTTTCGCCCGAGGAGTCGTCGACGCCGTCATTGTCCGTCACGACATAGCCGTTGCCGGCCGCATCGATCGCGAAACCTTCGACCTTGTCGACAACATAGCCGTTCAGCGCCTTCAGGTCCGGAATGAGATCGCGCACCTCTTCCTTCGTCACCACCGGCAGTTCGCCGCCGAGTGCCGCAGGCTTCAACTCGGCAAGGGGAACACGGTAGAGCTTCTTGATCTTCGCCGCTTCGCCGATCTGATTGTCGCGCTCGATGACATAGGCATATTCGCCATGGACGGCGATTTCCGAGAGACCGACCCAGCCTTCCTCGGACTTGTCGAGCTGGTAGCGCACGGCACCCCACTCCTTGGTTGCCGGCTTATAGGAGACGAGCTTGACCAAGCCTTTTTCGTCGTCCTTCCACTCCCGCTGGACCGCCATCCAAAGCGTCAGGTCGTCGCCCTTGCCGAGGGCCGCGATCCCTTCGAAGCCGAAGCGTATCTCGTTGGCGCGCAGTTCCTCCGGAAGCGCGATCTCCTGCTTGATCTCGCCCTTCTTGTTCACGTGGAGAATCGCATGGCTGTAAAGCTTGTCGGAATTGCCTTCGGAGGCAAGCCAGAAGCCGCCCTCGCCATCATTCGCGATGCCTTCGATATCGAGCTTCTGGGCGGGTGCGCCATCGCGGGTGATCGGTAGCGCTTCGGTGATCAGCGCCGGCTTCTGCGTGGCGTCGATGGTGAAGATCGTCGGCTGCGACGAGTAGAAGGAATCATTGACCGCATGCAGGAAGCCCGGCTTGCCCGCGACGGGGGCAAGGCCCGAGAGCGCGCCGAAGCCGATCGGCAGGCCGTCCTTATCCGCGGAGCGTATCTGCGGATAGGCGGCCTCCCCTTCCCCGCGCTCGTAAATCATGACATGCGCGCGGGCGCCGCCATCCTCGACGAGATCGAGCTCGTTCGCGGTCGCCAGCAGATTGCGGCCCGGTATGGCAACGACGCCTTCGGGCGAGATGCCGGACGGCAGAAGCTGGAGGAGTTCCGGCTCAGCCCCGGTGTCCTTGTAGACGCCGGCGATCGAAGCGCGTTCCGAAAGCACGAAGAAGAGATCGTCGTCGCCGAACCGCGCCACTTCGAGGCCTTCCGGTTCGACACCCTTGGCCGACGAGCGCTTCTCCGGATAGTGGCCGATCGCGGCGATCGCATATTCGAAGCTCGGACCAGATTCGAAGAGCACCTTGCCCGTCGTGTCGAAGATCGTGAAGCCGCGCGCGCCGCCCTCGTAGTCACCCTCATTGGCCACCACGATCCGCTCGTCGTCGAGCCACTTCACCGCATCCGGCTCGCGCTTGCGGCCGGCCTGCTCACCCGTGAATGAAATTGCGCCGTCACGCTTGGTGTCGATGTTCTTGAGATCGACCGTTCCGCCGGAGAAATGCGTCTTCACCGTGCCGGACTTTCCATCGAGGATGACGATATGATTGTTCTCCTGCAGCGTCAGCGCAATCTCGTCCTTGGTGTTGAAGGCGACGAATTCCGGCTCCGGATCCTCACCGGCAAATTCCGCGAGGCCGGTCAGCGCCACGTGCTTGATCGTCGCGCAATCGGCGGCCCCGTCCTTCAGCGACAGAATAACGAGATCGCCTGCCGGCATCTGCGGCATCTTGCCATCATTGAATTCCTCGTCACGCTCGTTCTCGATCGCGACCGCGGCCAGCGTCCCGTCCTTGTTGACCGCCACCGAATCCGGCTGGCCGCCGAGATCGCAGGTGGCATCCACCTTCTTCGTGGCGACATCGACCACGGCAAGCAGGCCGGAGGGCTTGGTAAAACTTTCGCGCGTGTTGACGGCGACGAGCACTTTCGCGCCGGCGATCGCGACGGATGTCGGCTCGCCATCGAAGGCGACGATGCCGCCCGCCTTCGGCGCCTTGGCATCGGCAATGTCGATGAAACCGATGCGCTTGCCGGGGCTGTCGGAATAGATGAGCGTGTTGCCGTCCTCGCTGGCCGTGATGATTTCCGCCGAGGTCGGCGCCTTCCGCTCGGCACCCTCGGGGAGATTGTGGGCAACGGGAAAGGATGCGATGCGATTGAATACCTGTTCGGCCTGAACGGCGGATGTCGTCGATGCGGCAAGCGCTGCGGCCAAGGCTGCGGTGATGGAAAGTGCTTTCATTTGTCCCTCCTTATCGCGACGCTCGTGCATTCGCGCCGCTGTGGCATCCGGAATCGGCCGGTTGCCTGACGCCCCGGATGGGAGGTTATTGCAACCGCGCTGTAACAGTCCGATGACAGCGGAGGAAATTGAAAAGAGGCCCGGCTGGGCCGGGCCTCAAGTCGATCTGCCTGCACGCTCTTCGCAAAGAGGCGCAAGCGGCAAGGGAACATGAACCTGTCTGGGCCCGCAATCGGCGACCACCAGGCGCGAATGCCGGCCGGCGACACCCGGGCTCCGTCGGAACCTGGACCGCCCGGTTAGTTGACGGCGTCCTTGAGGCCCTTGCCGGCCGTGAACTTCGGCACGTTGCGTGCCGGGATGTCAACTTCCGCACCCGTGGAGGGGTTGCGGCCCTTGGAGGCTTCGCGGCGAGTCACGGAGAAGTTGCCGAAGCCGACGAGGCGGATGTCGCCGCCGTTCTTCAGTTCGCGCTGGATGGTCTCAAAAACTGCATCAACTGCAGAAGACGCATCGGCCTTGGAAAGACCGGCCTTCTCGGCGACGGCAGCCACGAGCTCATTTTTGTTCATGTTTCCACCCCTTTCATACTGGTTCGAAACGACTGTGCTTCTTAAGCCGGGGCGGCATGTGCATCACCCACGTCTTGCCATTCCCAATTGCGCCTAATCCCTTGGATTGCAAGGCTTGCAGGCTGCTTTACAACAAAAAAGACCGGCGAAATGCCGGTCTTTTTTGATTTTTTGGTCAAACTGCGCCAAGCGGGACACACTCCCGTGCCGCTTAGACGCCTTCAGTGGGCGATCGACGCCCCCGCCTCGTCTTGCGAATCGACTGGAGTAATCGAAGCTGCCTCGTTCGACGCATCCCATTCGATCGGCTCAGGGCGGCCGGTCAGAGCGTGTTCGAGCACCTCTCCCATCCGCGATACCGGGATGATTTCAAGGCTGTTCTTCACGTTGTCCGGGATCTCGGCGAGGTCCTTGGCGTTCTCTTCCGGGATCAGCACCTTCTTGATGCCGCCGCGCAGAGCCGCCAGCAGCTTCTCCTTGAGGCCCCCGATCGGCAGGACGCGACCACGCAGCGTGATCTCGCCGGTCATAGCCACATCCTTGGAGATCGGGATGCCGGTCATGACCGAGACGATTGCCGTCGCCATGGCGACACCAGCCGACGGACCATCCTTCGGCGTCGCACCTTCCGGCACATGGACGTGGATGTCGCGCTTGTCGAAGAGCGGCGGCTCGATGCCGAAATCGATCGCACGCGAGCGGACATAGGATGCCGCCGCCGAAATCGATTCCTTCATGACGTCGCGCAAGTTGCCGGTGACCGTCATGCGGCCCTTGCCCGGCATCATCACGCCTTCGATCGTCAAAAGCTCGCCGCCGACCTCGGTCCAAGCCAGACCGGTGACCACGCCGATCTGATCGTCGCGCTCGGCCTCGCCGTGGCGATAGCGCGGCACGCCAAGATAGTCGTGGACGTTTGCCGCCGTCACCTCGACCTTATCGGTCCTGCCCTTGAGGATCTCGGTCACCGCCTTGCGCGCAAGCTTCATCAGTTCGCGTTCAAAGTTGCGGACACCCGCCTCCCGCGTATAGGTCTGGATAACCGCCATCAGCGCGCCGTCCGTGACCGAGAACTCGTTCGGCTGCAGCGCGTGATCGCGGATCGCCTTCGGCAGCAGGTGCCGCTTGGCGATCTCCAGCTTTTCCTCTTCGGTATAGCCGGCGATCCGGATGACTTCCATGCGGTCCATCAAGGGCGGCGGAATGTTCAGCGTGTTCGCCGTGGTGATGAACATCACGTTCGACAGATCGTATTCGACCTCGAGATAGTGATCCATGAAGGTCGAGTTCTGTTCCGGGTCGAGCACTTCCAGCAGCGCCGATGACGGGTCGCCGCGGAAGTCCTGGCCCATCTTGTCGATCTCGTCGAGCAGGAACAGCGGGTTCGACTTCTTCGCCTTCTTCATCGACTGCACGACCTTGCCGGGCATGGAGCCGATATAGGTCCGACGGTGACCGCGAATTTCCGCTTCGTCGCGCACCCCGCCGAGGGCCATGCGGATATATTCGCGGCCGGTGGCCTTGGCGATAGACTTGGCAAGCGACGTCTTACCGACGCCCGGAGGGCCGACAAGGCAAAGGATCGGGCCCTTGATCTTCGCGGAACGGGCCTGCACGGCCAGATATTCGACGATGCGCTCCTTGACCTTGTCGAGACCGAAGTGATCGGTGTCGAGCACCTTCTCGGCATGATTGAGGTCGGTCTTGATCTTGGACTTCTTGCCCCAAGGCAGGCCCAGGAGCCAGTCGAGATAGTTGCGCACGACCGTCGCTTCCGCGGACATCGGGCTCATCTGGCGCAGTTTCTTCAACTCCGCGTCAGCCTTCTCGCGCGCTTCCTTGGAAAGCTTGGTCTTGGAAATGCGCTCTTCGATTTCGGCCATTTCGTCGCGGCCGTCCTCGCTGTCGCCCAGTTCCTTCTGGATCGCCTTCATCTGCTCGTTGAGATAGTACTCGCGCTGTGTTTTCTCCATCTGGCGCTTGACGCGCGAGCGGATGCGCTTCTCGACCTGCAGCACGGAAATCTCGCCTTCCATGAAGCCAAGTGCCTTTTCGAGCCGCATCTTGACGCTGGTCGTCTCCAGCATCTCCTGCTTCTCGACAATCTTGATCGAGAGGTGCGAGGCCACCGTGTCGGCGAGCTTCGAGTAGTCGTCGATCTGGCTTGCGACGCCGACGACTTCCGGAGAAATCTTCTTGTTCAGCTTCACATAGCTCTCGAATTCCGACACGACCGAGCGGCTCAGCGCCTCGATCTCGACCGGATCTTCTTCCGGCTCGTGGAGCACATGCGCCACCGCTTCGTAGAAATCGTCGCGCTCCGTATAGCGGTCGATCTCAGCGCGCGCGCGCCCTTCGACGAGGACCTTTACGGTGCCGTCGGGTAGTTTCAACAGTTGCAGGACATTGGCGACCGTTCCCACCTTGTAGATCGCGGAAGGTTCCGGGTCGTCGTCCGTCGCGTTGATCTGGGTCGCCAGCATGATCTGCTTGTCGGTGCCCATGACTTCTTCGAGCGCCCGGATCGATTTTTCGCGGCCGACGAAGAGCGGCACGATCATGTGCGGGAATACCACAATGTCACGCAGCGGCAGAACCGGATAGGTCGCGCTTTCAGTCGCCGGAGACGTTTTGTTCGTCATGTCATTTCCTTTCCGTCCCGATTTCGGGCCCGTTCCCGGGAGCCTTGGCAGCACTCCCGGCCATCACATTGTCCACGTGAAAGTGGAGTGCGGAAGATGCCTTTTCAAGACCAGGTGCAATCTCGCTTCCATGAGAATTCCGCCCTATGCTGAAATGCTGTTGCGGACCTTACGGCACGGGGACCAGTGCACTGCAACCGGCTTCATTGAATCGTCACATCATCGCGTCGTCGTGGAGGTTTAGCAATAATCGTTTTGCTTGATGATTATGATTTTGCGCCCGAAATTGTTCAAAAATGGGGAGAAAACACGCCAAAAATCAGAAATGAGGGCTCGACGTGCGGTGATCTCGGCCCTTGGCTCGGCCAACCGGGCGCTCGGCCATTGAATCCCGTGAAAAAGCCCGCACATGGCGGGCTTTTCAGTTGAACGGGAGCAGCGCCATCAAGCCGAGACGTTGGTCTTTTCCTCGGAGCGGTCCGAATAGATGTAGAGCGGCCGCGCCGTCCCCTTGACGACCTCGTCCGAAATGACGACCTCGCGAACGCCCTCGAGCGTCGGCAGCTCGAACATGGTGTCGAGCAGGATCTTCTCCATGATTGAACGCAGGCCGCGGGCGCCGGTCTTGCGGACGATCGCCCGCCGGGCGATTTCCCTGAGGGCATCCTCGTGGAAGGTCAGTTCGACGTCTTCCATCTCGAACAGCCGCTGGTACTGCTTTACGAGCGCGTTCTTCGGCTCCGACAGGATCTGGATCAGAGCGTCCTCGTCGAGGTCCTCAAGCGTCGCCAGCACCGGCAGACGGCCGATGAATTCCGGAATGAGGCCGAACTTGACCAGATCTTCCGGCTCCAGGTCACGCAGAACCTCGCCCACGCGGCGGTCTTCCGGAGCACGAACGGTGGCTCCGAAGCCGATCGAGGTCTTTTCACCGCGGGCGGAAATGATCTTGTCGAGACCGGCAAAGGCACCGCCGCAGATGAAAAGGATATTGGTCGTATCCACCTGCAGGAATTCCTGCTGCGGGTGCTTGCGGCCGCCCTGCGGCGGCACCGAGGCAACGGTGCCTTCCATGATCTTGAGCAAGGCCTGCTGCACGCCCTCGCCCGAGACGTCGCGGGTGATCGACGGATTGTCAGACTTGCGAGAGATCTTGTCGACCTCGTCGATGTAGACGATGCCGCGCTGCGCGCGCTCGACATTGTAGTCGGCCGCCTGGAGCAGCTTCAGGATGATGTTCTCGACGTCCTCGCCGACATAGCCCGCTTCAGTCAGGGTCGTGGCATCGGCCATGGTGAAGGGAACATCGATGATCCGGGCCAGCGTCTGCGCCAGATAGGTCTTGCCGCAGCCGGTCGGCCCGACAAGCATGATGTTCGATTTTGCCAACTCGACGTCGCTGCTCTTGGCGGCATGCGCAAGGCGCTTGTAGTGGTTGTGCACGGCAACCGACAGGATGCGCTTGGCCTGCTGCTGGCCGATGACATACTCGTCGAGGACCTTGATGATCTCCTGCGGGGTCGGCACGCCATCGCGAGACTTGACCATCGAGGTCTTGTTCTCTTCGCGGATGATGTCCATGCATAGTTCCACGCATTCATCGCAGATGAATACGGTGGGTCCGGCAATCAGTTTGCGAACTTCATGCTGGCTCTTGCCGCAAAACGAACAATAGAGGGTATTTTTCGAGTCACCGCCGTTGCTACCGCTGACCTTGCTCATTTTCACTTCCTTCCAGCACGCCGGACACCTTCGGAAAGATATCACGGACTACTCAAATCGCCTTGCGCGAGCCCTCATCGCCCGCACGGACGTCCCCGGGGAGTACACACCGTTCAGGCAAACTGCCCGACCTTCGGCTGCAACGAGTCTCCCCACTCAGAACGCTACACTTAGAACCCTGCAGCGCCGCGCGTCTGTCAAACACGCAAAGGCCGATCTAGCACCTTCGATTGCCGCATGTCTTTCGCACTTTAATCGAGTCGAGAGACATGAAGCAGCACAGCATTTCGGCTCATATTAGCGGCTTTACCCTACCGATAAAGCCCTTCGCCGTTACAAATGCGTCACAATCGCGTCTGTGCGGACACAAAATCTCGACTTCAAGCCGTTTCGCCACCTTCGGCGGCTTCTCGCGAAGTGATCACCTTGTCGATCAAACCCCAGTCTAAAGCCTCGTCGGCACTCATGAAATGATCGCGGTCAAGAGTCTGTTCCACCTCTTCATAGGTGCGACCGCAATGCCTGACATAAACTTCGTTCAGTCTGCGCTTCATCTTGAGGATGTCGCGCGCATGCCGCTCGATGTCGGAGGCCTGCCCCTGAAAGCCGCCCGACGGCTGGTGCACCATGATGCGCGAGTTCGGCGTCGCGAAGCGCATGTCCTTATGGCCAGCGGCCAAGAGCAGCGAACCCATCGACGCCGCCTGACCGATGCAGAGCGTTGAAACCGCCGGCTTGATGAACTGCATCGTGTCATAAATGGCCATGCCGGCCGTCACGACGCCCCCGGGCGAATTGATGTAGAGCGCGATCTCCTTCTTCGGGTTTTCCGCCTCGAGGAAAAGCAACTGCGCGCAGACAAGCGTCGCCATGTGATCTTCGACCGGGCCCGTCAGGAAGATGATGCGCTCCTTGAGCAGCCGCGAATAGATGTCATACGACCGTTCGCCGCGGTTGGTCTGCTCGACAACCATCGGCACCAGCGCCATGGCCGTATCAACTGGATTTCTCATATCGAACCTTCATCAGTCGGGCCCGCAATCCCTGCGCGGACCGGGAATCATCGGATAGTCCTCGGACCCTTACATAGAGTGTCAATGCCCTTCACTTCAAGTCGCGAGCGCTCGATAAGCTTAAAGGTCTCGGCTTCCGGACCCAAAGCTTTTCATTGGCCGCGCTCCCCTGCCGATAGAACATTTTTCCAACGGGTGCCTCGGCACGCGCATGCATTGCCGCCTTGCGCACAGGCATTCGCGATTGTGCGGTAAACGACCCGTAAATTCGACGGCAGCAGGGGGCGATTGACGGCCAGAGCATGGCGCACCTCAAAGCTGGGATTCCAACGGCAGAAAACGGATCGCGCCCGCGATGAGCCGGCGGAACAGGGATGCCTCGGGCTCGTGCCTGAGCAGCCGAGCCGCACCATTCGTGCGGTCGCGCCAAACCGGCCGTCCGCCTTCCAGAAGCAGCCTGTAACTGCGCTCCGGCGATGTCTCTTCGTCGAAGATCGTTTCGAGTTCGGCGGCAAGCGCCCGGTCCGAGAAGATGACCCCCATCTCCGTGTTGAGAGACGCGGATCGCGGGTCGAAATTCATCGAGCCCACATAGCCCGTCAAACCGTCGACGAGGAACGCCTTGGTGTGGAGGCTCGCATTGCGCGCGCCGAACAGCGACATGCGGTGATGGTCGAGAAAATCGCCGGACGCCTTGAGTTCGTAAATATCGGCGCCGCCGCGAAGCACCCCAATGCGGTATTTCATGTAGCCGCCATGAACGGCCGCCACATCGGTCGCCGCAAGCGAATTGGTCAGGACCGCCACCTTCACGCCCTTCGCCGCGAGCGCCGTCAGTTCGCGCGTACCCTCAGCACCCGGAATGAAGTAGGGCGATATGATGCGCAGGTCGCGCTCGGCCGCCTTCATCAGCGGAAAGAGCTCCCGCAGGAGCCAATTCTGCCGCTTCTGCATCAGCGCCTTTTCCGGCGGATCGAAAGCCACGCGAACGCCGTCGCAGCGGTGGAGAGTTCGACTGCCGCAATAGAGACCCGAACCGACCTCCGCTTCGTCGACCTTTTCCAGGTAGAAGCGGGCGGCAGCGGTGCGCGCCAGCGCTTCGAGCGTCTCGCGAAGCGCCGGCAGATAAGCTTTGCGCGGCGTTCTCAGCGCTGCGATCGGCAGAACGGAAGCGCTGTTCCAGTATCGGTCGAACATTTCCGTCACCTGGTCGACCACTGGTCCCGTCATCCAGACATCCAGATCGCGGAAATTGGACAGTTCCGCCGCGTCGAAATAGGCGTCGCCGATGTTTCGACCGCCGGAAATCGCCAAGCGCCCATCCGCTAGCCACAGCTTGTTATGCATCCGCCGCGTCGCGCTGAACGCACGAACCGCCATTTCGAAGCCGCGACGGAAGCGGTCGACCCTTGCGCGGCTCGGATTGAAGAGGCGTACCTCGACATTCGGGTGGGCGTCGAGCGAGATGCAGAGGCGGTCATGGATCCCGGCGTTGATGTCATCGAGCAGCAAGCGGACGCGCACGCCCCGGTCCGCCGCCTCGACGATCTCGCGCGTTAGCAGGAAACCGGTCAGGTCGTCCTTCCAGTAATAATATTGCAGGTCGAGGCTGCGCCCGGCCCGGCGGGCCGACTGCGCCCGTACGACAAAGGCTTCGATATTGTCCGACACCAGGGCAATCGCGCTCTGAGGCAAGCCCTCGGCCGTGAGCGAGGCTACGCCCCTATCGATTTCGGTCTCGTCGCCGGCAATCGGCAGGGCAAAGGAAGGCGGCGCATGGGGGCGGCGGCCGAACACACCGTAGACGTAGACTGTCGCCGCCGCGAGCAGCGCGAAGAGCAGGGTGAGGAAGAGCGCAATCCAAGACAACATGACTGCCGCCTACCGCATGTCTCCTTTAATCCACCTTGATTGAAGGAGACATGCAGCAACATAAAGTATGGAACTCCATCCCGCGAGTTTACCCCTGAACCCTCTCCGATCTACGCACAGACGTGGTGGCATTCTTTACACGGGCTCCACGCCGAGCAGCCCCGCGTGGCGTCCGTCCTCGTCCTTGATGGCGGCCTTCAGGTCGATCGATGCCTTGACCGGCAGGTGATCGGAGGCCACCCGCGCAAGCGGCGTGTCGTGCACCGCCACGGAGGTCACGAGTTGGTGGGGGTTGCCGAGGACCCGGTCGAGTGGAAAGAGCGGAAAGCGCGACGGGAAGCTTGCGACGGTCCCGTGGGAGGGGTCGAAGAGGGGGTGCAGAATTCTTAAGGACGAGCGCTTGCCCATCCGCCACTCGTTGAGATCACCGATCAGGAGGGTCGGCCGATCGCCGCCGTCGGCGGCGACCTGCATGATCGTCTCGGCCTGTCGCGCACGGGAGTGGCGCAGCAGGCCGAGATGGGCGGCGATCACCCTCAGCGGACCGATCTGGAGGTCGAGATCGACGACGAGCGCGCCGCGCGGCTCGACGCCGGGGAGGTTCAGCTGCCGCACAGCGGAAATGGCCCCTTCCCTGAGCAGAAGGACATTGCCATGCCAGCCGTGGCCTTTTTCCGAAAACGGAGAGATCGGCACCGATACGAGATGGGCTTCCCGACGCAGGTGATCGAGATCGAGGAGGCCGGCGCGCTCGCCGAATCTCTGATCGGCCTCCTGCAGGGCCACGATATCCGCTCCAAGCTCGGCGATGACCTGGGCGGTCCGCGTCGGATCGAAGCGGCCGTCGATGCCGACGCATTTATGGATGTTGTAGGATGCGATTACGATGTCGCCGCGGCTCACCGCCGCGTCGCGGTTGACGACGGTCGGCCGCCGCTTGCGGATCGCTGCCATGATCCCCGCGGACAGTATACCTTGCGATCTCGCCATGGCTTTCCCTGCTTGCTGCCGCATCATGCGCAAATAAGTTGGTCAGTGCCACCCAAAAAAGTCGACTTTGTGCCCGCCTCGCTTCTACCGGCGCTGCTCGCCGATTGCTCTTGCGGCAACGCCGTCCGGCGCAATAGAGATCTATGACATGCATCAAGAGACGAAATCATGACACCCATCTCCATAAACGGCGCCGCCCGGCGGGTTCGCCTCGACGTTCGCGATCCCGATTTCTATCGCAATCCACTTCCTGCCTATGCCGCGCTCCATGCGGAATGCCCCGCCTTTTTCTGGGAGGAGCCGCGGCAATGGTACTTTGCGGGTTACGATCAGGTGAACGCGCTGCTGCGCGACCGCCGCTTCGGCCGCCAGATCCTGCATGTCGCGACGCGCGAGGAGCTCGGCCTCGCCGAGCCGAAGCCGCATCTCAAGGATTTCGATGCGCTGGAGGCGCATTCGCTGCTCGAATTGGAACCGCCGGCGCATACCCGGCTGCGAACGCTGGTCAACCGCGCCTTCGTTTCCCGGCAGATCGAGCAGTTGAGACCGGAGATCGAAGCGCTCTCGCATGCGGTCATCGACACATTCGAAAAGGACGGCGGGGTCGAACTGCTGAAGACCTACGCGGAAACGATCCCGGTCACGATCATCGCACGCATGCTCGGCATCCCGATCGAGGCGGCCCCTTGCCTGCTCGACTGGTCGCACCGGATGGTGAAGATGTATGTGTTCAATCCGAGCGTCGAGACGGAGCTTGACGCCAACCGTGCTTCCGCGGAATTCGCCGAATACCTCAAGGGCATCATCGCCGGGAAACGTGCAGAGCCGGCTGACGATCTGCTCACCCATATGATCACCTCCGAGAAGGACGGCGAGCGACTCTCCGAGGCCGAATTGGTCTCGACGACCGTCCTCCTTCTGAATGCAGGCCACGAGGCGACGGTGCATCAGATCGGCAATGCCGTGCGCACCATCCTCAAGTCCGGCCTTTCCGCCACCGAGCTCTTCGCAAATGAGGAAACGACGCAGCGCACCGTCGAGGAGTGCCTGCGCTTAGCAGCCCCCCTGCACATCTTCCAGCGCTACGCGCTCTGCGACGTCGAGATCGAGGACGGCGTTGCGCTCAAGAAGGGCGACAGGATCGGGCTGATGCTCGGCGCTGCGAACGTCGACCCGCGCAAATTCTCCGCACCCGATACGTTCAAGCCGGACCGCGATGAAGGCGCCAACGTCTCCTTCGGCGCGGGCCTGCACTTCTGCATCGGCGCGCCGCTTGCCCGGCTGGAACTCAACATCGCGCTGCCGATCCTCTTTCGGCGGCTGCCGGGCATGCGGCTGAAAGACGAGCCGCCGGTCAAGGACAGCTTCCACTTCCACGGCTTGGAACGGCTGGATCTCGTCTGGTAATGCAACGCGCCCGGAAGCGCTTCACAATCGGTTAAGCATGGCGTCCTATGCCTTCTTGACGGAATCGCGAGGAGAGCCCGCCGATGCAGCCACTGATGTTCACAAGCCTGATCGCCGTCGGCCTCGCCCTCAGCGGCTGCCAGAGCGAGCTCGCCACGGTTGCCGACGCGGCTCTCAGGGGCGCGCCCGGATACCCCGTCCAGCAACGGCCGGACCAGTCCCAGCCAAACACGCCCTCCCAGCCGACGGAGCCCGTCCAGACCTACGCCTCCCACAGCGCCACCGGTCGAAGACGTGGTGGAGAAGCCGGCCTGCGACGCGGATATGCAGGCTAAGCTGAAGACCCCGGGCACCAACGCCATCACGCTTGCCTGCAGCCTTCGCCTGTCCTCATCGGACGTCATCACGCATCCGATCGTCTTCGAAGGCAGTGCTGCCTCCGGTTCCGTTCTCGACTGCGGCGGCGGACTGCTTGACGTGAGTGCCGGCCAATCGCGCAAGGAGAAGACCGCCATTACGGTCCGCTCCAGGAAGACGGCCGGCGCGTGGGACGCACCGTCCGGCGTGACCATTCGCAACTGCCGGATCAAGGGCTTCGTGCGGCTTTACGGACTTGGCGAGAACGCCAATGGTGAGACGATGAAGCTGTCGTCCCGCAACCGTGACCACACGGCCTTCGCCCAGGCCTCGGCGCCAAGGAATGTGCGCCTGGAGAACGTGACCTTCGATGCGCCGGACGGCATTCCCTTCTATGTCGGACCCGGCGTGACCAATGCCGCCCTCGTGAATTCCAAGATCAATGGCCGTTCGACGGCCGTAGCCGTCTACCTGGACGCCGAGTCAGCCAATAACACGATCAGCAACAACGTCTTCGGCTTGACCACGGAGAAGCGAGAACTGATCGCCATCGACGGTTCGGCCGGGAACAGGATCACCAACAACACATTCGAGCACGCGGACAATGGCGGCGTCTTCGTCTATCGCAATTGCGGCGAAGGGGGCGTGATCCGGCATCAGAAGCCGCAATTCAACCAGATCGTCGGTAATACGTTCCGCTACCGCTCATCGTTCCTCGCAAGGCCGGCCGTATGGCTGAACTCGCGCAATGGCTCGAGCAGCTATTGCTTCAAGGATCCCGCCTATCCCTTCGGAAGCAGCGCTAGCAATCTCGATTTCGCCGAGAATAATGTGGTGCGCAACAACCGGCTGGGCGGTGGCTCGGCAAGCCTGATCCGGAACGATGATCCGAGCAACGAGGTCAGCGGCAATATCGGGAGCGGCGGCTGGTGAGCTGGGCAAAAACGCGAGCGTTGGTAGGCTCTGCCTAAAGCCGGACGACGTAGTCCTTGCGGGTCGTTTCCACGACTTCCCATGTTCCGTTGAAGCCGGGCCGCAGGACCATACGGTGGCCGGGCCGCAGATGAACGGCCTCGCCGCCTTCCTCAGTCACGATCGAATAGCCGGAGAGGATGTGGAAATACTCCCATTCTTCATAGATGACCCGCCATTTTCCGGGCGTCGATTCCCAGATGCCGGCATAAAGCCCCCCGGGCGCTTCCTCGATGTTCCAGGTGCGGAATTCAGGCGTTCCTGAAATCAGCCGATCGGGCGCCGGAGCGCCGATCTCCGCTTCGGCCGTAACCGGATCAAAGCTCAGCATGTGGCTCATGAGGCACCTCCTTGCTGCAATTCCTTGGCCCTTAGCTTCAGATGTGGTTCGTCACATACCTCTGACAAGCGCCGAATTGAAAACATTCAGTTTTTCTGAAACCGGCTTCAGATACCATTGGTCGATTCCTCAGATACCCTTGATCAGGTGCGGCATCTACATCGCATACCATTGACCAACTCTGCAACCGTACGGCAAGCCCCTGCATTTCCAGGGGAATTCATGACAGATGTGGCTTACGCCGCGCTGGACAGAAGAACGAGGCCGGGCCTCCCCTTCCCATCTAACTCCAGTCAGTTTCCTGTTCCCCGCTCCGTCCGACTGATCCGCAGCTATCTGCCGGCGATCGCACTGGGGCGGATAGCTTCGTTTCCTCGGGCTCGCCATTAGGCCGAGGCTCCCGTGGGCTAGCCGGGTCCGGCCTCAAACATCAGCGTCCAAAACCGGGGGGTGACAAATGCGATTGTTGCCGCGACAGTTGTTATGGATGAATTGATAAGCGTTTAGCTCTGGTGTTGTGGAATATTCCTGAGCGACTTACGTTAGTTTAGCGCGAAGATTCGCGGCGGGATGGTATATGAAAGTTGAAACTCAGGAACACGTAGACCACCGCATCGTCTATCTGGTTGATCAGATGGACAGCGTGAGCACCATGCCTGATCCTGGTCCCTCGCACATTGAAATGCATCTAAGCGGTCTTCAGGCTTCGTCCCTGTACCGAAACATTTTCATCCCCGTGGACACGGAGGATGACGAGGCTCGGTTTTTCTTGCAACACCTCCGACTACATAAGCAAGACGTTGGACACCGGATTTGCGTCGGCGAAGAACCTTCTGCACTTCGTTGAGGCGAACATCGGTTCAGACGCTCTGACCAGCCTCTTCCGCGATTTGAAGATGAATCAGTCATCGATGCGGTCGATATGCATACTCGACGGCGACCAAATGTCCGATCTAAAGCACCACATAATAGCCTTGCCGGGCGGGTCGCCACCCGATCGCATGTTTTCCATTTTTCTGCGAGAACTGATGACGGGCGAGGCGCATAACGCCTTCTGGCACGAGGTACAGGCCTTCGGTTATTCGAAGCTCACGGCAAGCGACGTATTGAAGGACTTCGACAGTATTGCCGAGAAGATCGCTGAGGAAAAGTCCGCGGGTAGATCGACTCACGGTCTTCAGCGGATTTTGAGCAAGGCTCACTTTAAAGAGCATCGTGCTTTCTACGACCTTGTCAGAAAGGCTTGGCTGGTAAACGAAGGAAGCCAAGCTGCAATTAGGAAGTTCCGCAACGAACTCTTCGCCGCATTTAAGAAGACGGCTGCCTTTCATTCGATTGACGCACGCATATGGCCTCAACTTACAACTGAAGCGGCGGCGTGAACATAGATCGTCAGCACCATTTCGTCTGAATTCTGCGATCTGTCCGCGAGGCATCCGGTGAGCGATTATCGTGAGGTTTCGCCGAACGCCTAATGCGTAGCTAATTGCGCGCTTGCCTTAGCGTTCGTCGGACTGTCCGTCGGATGACCACTGCAGACGCCCAGCCCAATACGCATGCCTCGCCCCCGAACACTCTTCCCGCTCTAGGGGGATATCAATGTCCTAGACAGCTGCAATCGCCCTGTAGGAGCCAAGTCGCGGTGAGACGTGATCCGCGTCTTTACGGTTTGATTGACAACTAGCGCGTCGCCGGCTCAATCTTCGGTAGTTCCATGAGGGCGGCGCTTTGGAAGAGGAAATACGCTTCGGGCCATTTCGGTTAATCCCCGCCAGGCGCAGCCTGTTGAAGGAGGGAACAGCGGTGCCGCTGGGAAGCCGGGCGCTCGACATCCTGTCATTCCTCGCATCGCATCCCGGCGAATTGAAGACCAACGACGAGATCGTCAAGCAGGTCTGGCCCAATACGTTCGTCGACGAGGCGAATCTCAGGGTGCATCTATCGGCGCTCCGAAAGGCACTTGGGGATAGCCAGGGCTCTCCGCGGTTCATAAGTAACGTTCCGGGACGCGGATACGCGTTCATCGCCCCTCTGGAACGGGACAACCGGGCAGCGTCCGTACGTGTCGCTCCGCTTGCGAATTCGCACTCCGGACGCTTTCCCGCGCGCATTTTCGGCCGAGAGGAAAGCATCGCCGGAATTGCGGGCCAACTGGCCAAGGAGCGGCTGGTCACGATCTGCGGACCGGGCGGCATTGGTAAGTCAACCCTCGCGAAAGCCGTCTTGTCGAGGTGTGCGGCAGACCTTGACGCTGTCTGGATCGATCTCTCGGAAATCGGGAACGGAGTTCTGGTCCCCACCGTGGTCGCGTCGGAGCTGGGCATCCTGATCCGCACCGACAACATAGTGAGGGACATAAGCGCACATCTCGATGCGCGTAATGTGGTGGTCGTCCTCGACAGTTGTGAGCACGTTGTGGAGCACGCGGCCGAATTCGCTGAAGCGCTGCTGGATCAGACAATATCCCCGCGAGTACTCACAACGAGCCGCGAGCCTCTCCGCGCACGCGGCGAACGCGTCTACCGCCTGCAGCCCTTGGGTCTTCCTCCTTCTGCCGCCACCGCCGCGGCCGCCTTGGTTTCCCCAGCGGTCCAGCTGTTCGTGGATCGCGCCGACGCCTGTCTCGGCGGGTACGAACTTTCGGATGCCGACGCGCCCTACGTCGCGGAAATCTGCTCGAGGCTCGACGGCATCGCCCTGGCAATCGAGCTTGCCGCGGGCCGCCTTGAGTCCCTTGGCGTGGCCGCGCTGTCACGCTCCCTCTCCGATTGCTTCCGCGTGCTGTCGCGCGGCCGCAGGACGGCGCTTCCCCGGCATCAGACGCTTCGTGCAACGATCGACTGGAGCTATCTGCGTCTCCCGCCGCCGGAGCAGCAGGCCCTGAAAGAACTTTCGGTCCTGCCAGGCGGCTTCACGGGAGGAGCCGCGCGCGCCGTTATCTCCGGCGGCGAAGCCGATGACCTTCTTGCGGCACTCGTCTCGAAATCGCTGCTGGTCGCGGACACCCATTGCGGTGAGCCGGTCTATCGCCTGCTCGACACCACCCGCCTCTACGCCTCGGAGAAATTGGCCGACGCCGGAGAGTTCTCCGTTGTCATGTCCAGTTTTTCCGAACACCTCATCGCGTTGCTCGAGGCGGCGGAAGGGGAGATTTATTCCGTCTCGATGGACGAGTGGTCGCAGGATTTCGCGCAGCAGGTGCCTGGCCTTCGCGCTGCGCTCGAGTGGAGCTTCGGCAATGCGGGCAACATCCTCCGAGCGGTACGATTGACCGTGGCCGCTCTGCCCCTCCTCTTCCGCCTTTCCCTACTCGACGAATGTCTGGTCGCCGTAACCAAGGCACTCGGCCACCTCGATGCGCGACCCGATCTCGACGAGCGGAGCAGGATGAAGCTGTATGCTGCGCTTGGATGGCCGCAGATGCGATCCACCGATGCGTCGAAGCATGGCATAGGCGCATGGACGACGGCCTTGCACATCGCGGAAAAGCTGGGCGATGTCGACTACCAGCTGCGCGCCATGTGGGCGTTGTGGGTAGACGCGATAAACCGAGGGGAGCCGAGACCCGCCCTCGAGCTGGTCGGTCGTTATCTGGCAGTCGCGCCATCCTCACCCGATCGGGCGGACGTCATCATCGGACGCCGCATGCATGGAGCAACACTGCACTGGCTCGGCCGACACGCGGAAGCGGTGGACGAGCTCCGGATGATGCTGGCCGAGTACGAGACCGTTCCCGACGGGCGACATTCCGTCCGTTTCCAGTTCGACCAGCGAGTGACCGCGAGGATCATTCTGGCGCGGTGCCTTTGGGTCCTGGGGGAAGAGGACGCCGCCCTCCGCGAGATCGCCGAGACCATCAGGCACGCGCTGGACATCCGCCACCACCTTTCGCTCAGCAACGTCCTGGCGGAGGCGGCATGCCCCATAGCTTTGCTTGCTGGCCGCAACGACCTTGCAGCAGAATACATCGAGCTCCTGCGCGAGCACACGAAGGCGCTGTCACTCGACGTCTGGAACACCTATGCGGACTGCTTCGAGGCCGAACTTCAGCTCAGAACGGGAAAGCCGGGCGAGTGCCTGACACAAATACGCTCGAGCATGGGCGTGCTCGTCGGGGCAGGCTTCACGCTCTTCCAGACGATCTTCCAGACGACGGAGGCCAAGGCTCTTGCCGCCTCAGGCTGCCTGGAAGAGGCGCTGGCGGCAATAAATGCCGCGCTCGGCCGCTGCGCCTCTTCTGGCGAGCGCTGGTGCCTGCCCGAGCTTCATCGAGTCAAGGGCCATATAGAAGCCCAGGCGGCGGGCGGTGGACCGTCGGCACTGGCCGCGTTCGAAGCCGCTCTCGAAAGCGCGCTCATCGACAAGGCGGAGGGATGGAAACGTCTCATCGTGGAGGACATCGCCCAGTGTCGCGCCGCGCTGGCCGCTGCCCAAGCCGACGAGTTTGTCATCGAGCGGCGAGGTGATGGGGGGATGCACGCACCGCCAATCATTCCCGCGGGCGATCCTTCCGTGCCTTCGTGAGATGCGGATAGAGCGTTCCGTTTACACCGATTTACAACTCTCAACTCGTCCGCCCTCCCCGATCCGTGCACAAAATGCCAGGAAGAGGAGAGTGCAAATGGACCATGCCACACCGATCCGCCTTTTGGTCATTCTGTCGGCGGATATGGTCGGAGAGTCCTCGAACGATGAAATACGCATCGAGCGAATTGCACCCGTTTACTACATGTTCAAGGACGTAGAGGCGGACGTCGTTCTCGCCACGCCGACGGGCGGGTATGCCGCGCTTGCCCCCGATCTGCGCCAGTTCCCAAGCGAGGAGCCATGCGTTCAGCGCTTCCTCTCGGATCGCGACGCGAGAGACGACTTTGCCGATACTCTGAGCCTCGATCAGATCGTCATCGACGATTTCGACGCAGCGTTCTGCTTCGGATTTTCAGGCTCGATCTGGGGGGCGGACGGCCTGGGCGTCGCGCCCATGATCCGGGCCTTCCTCGGAGACATGAAGCCCGTGGCGATCATCCCCGGCCGAGGCCTCGACATCGCTGCCGAAGGCGCGGGGAGCGGGTTGCTGGTCGTCGGTGACAGTGGGCAGTCTGCGGCGCTCGCGGCACATGCACTCCTCAACGTGATCGAACTTCGCAGGCAGTTCGCGACGACGGCGTAACTCACTGTCTACACCGCTCCTTTGCACGGATTTACGACACTTAACTCGCGAAAACGCCCTTTCTGGAAGAGGTTGTAATCGTTCAGGCGCACACCGCAAGGGAGATGCAAAATGGATGAACAATCAGTCGCATTCACGGCGGAGGCCACACGGAGGGACGTGCTGCTTGCGGGAGGTTTCGCCCTCGCCGCAATCGTATTGCCCGGCAAAACGTCGGCCGCCCCTCCAGCGACTTCAACCGAGAAGAGGAGTGAGGACATGTCGTTTATCAGGACCGCGGACGGAACGGAAATTTTCTACAAGGACTGGGGACAACGCGACGCCCAGCCCATCGTCTTCCATCACGGATGGCCGCTGAGCGCCGACGACTGGGACGCCCAGATGATGTTCTTCCTCGACAAGGGTTATCGCGTCATCGCGCATGACCGCCGCGGCCACGGCCGCTCCACGCAGACGTGGTCCGGCAACGAGATGGACACCTATGCGGCCGATGTCGCGGCTCTGACGGATGCGCTCGATCTCAGGGACGCGGTCCATGTCGGCCACTCGACGGGCGGCGGCGAGGTCGCGCATTACGTTGCGCGGGCGAAGCCTGGCCGCGTCTCGAAAGCCGTGCTGATCGGCGCGGTTCCGCCCGTCATGGTGAAATCGGACAAGAACCCCGGCGGCCTGCCGATCGAGGTCTTCGACGGCTTCCGCGCCGCGCTCGTCGCCAACCGCGCCCAGTTCTTCCTCGACGTTCCTGCCGGGCCGTTCTACGGCTTCAACCGTCCCGGCGCAAAAATAAGCCAGGGCGTCATCGACAACTGGTGGCGTCAGGGCATGATGGGTGGCGCGAAGGCGCATTACGACTGCATCAAGGCTTTCTCCGAGACGGACTTCACCGAAGACCTCGAGCGGATAACGGTGCCGACGCTGGTTATGCACGGCGACGACGACCAGATCGTCCCCTACGCCGACTCCGCTCCGCTTTCGGTCAAGCTCCTGAAGAACGGCACGCTCAAGACCTACGAAGGCCTGCCTCACGGCATGTGCACCACCCACCCCGAGATCATTAACGCGGACCTCCTGGACTTCATCCGCGACTGACTCGCCGCCTTCGCGAGGAGAGCTGTGCCGCGACTATCGTTTCGGTGCGGCTCCCCAGCCTGTTTGGCTGACAAGGCAACAACGCATCGAGAAAGGGAACACGGGTGACAACCGTCCTCGCACTGCTCATCGGCATCATCGCGGGCCTCCGTGCAATGACAGCCCCGGCGGCCGTCGCCTGGGCGGCCCAACTCGGCTGGTTTGATGTCTCCGGGACGCCGCTCGCCTTCATGGGATACAGGTGGACGCCCTGGATTTTCACCGCGCTGGCGCTCGTCGAGCTCGTCACCGACCAGCTCCCGAACACTCCGTCGCGCAAAGTGCCGACGCAATTCGGCGCTCGCATTCTCATGGGGGCGCTCGCCGGGGCCACGGTGGGCGCGGCTGGAGGGTCGCTCGCCGGAGGCTTACTCGCCGGCACCTTCGGTGCGATTGCCGGGACGATTGGGGGTGCTGACGCGCGAGGCAAACTCGCCGCAGCGTTCCGACACGACACTCCGGCCGCCCTCATTGAGGACGCCGCTGCTGTCGGCGGCGCTCTCCTCATCGTGGCGTCCGTACCATGACCGCTCTCAACGCTACTCAAGCGAACAGGAAAGCAAAATGACACAAGGAACAGCCCTTATCACCGGAGCCTCATCAGGCATCGGCGCGGTTTACGCCGAACGGCTGGCCCGCCGGGGTCACGATCTCATTCTCGTCGCCCGTGACTTCGACCGCCTGAAATCACTATCCAACCGTCTGTCGGGCGACCACGGCGTGGTCGTCACTCCTCTGATCGCAGACCTCACCAGCGTGGCCGATCTGGAACGGGTAATTGTGAAGCTTCGCGAGGACGCCGAGATATCCCTGCTTGTGAACTGTGCCGGCATCGGCCCGAACGGCCCTTTGCTGGGATCGGACCCCGACAGTCTCAGCAAGATGGTCCAGCTCAATGTCGACGTCCTGCATTCCCTGACCGCGACGGCGGCGCACACCTTTGCGCACCGCCGCAATGGAGCGATCATAAACATAGCTTCCGCGGTGGCGCTGATGCCCGAGCGTTTCAACGCGACCTACGTCGCGACTAAGGCGTTCGTTCTTGCTCTGACGCAGGCGTTGTCCGCAGAACTGGAGCCACACGGCGTCCGGATGCAAACCGTGCTTCCGGGCTTCACGCGAACCGAGATATTCGACAGAGCCGGCATCGACATCGGCGTGATCCCCGCGGACATGATGATGGACGCGGGCGAAATGGTGGACGCAGCCCTGGCTGGTTTCGATCGCGGGGAGGTGGTGACGATCCCCTCCCTCGCCGACAGCGACCTCTGGGAGCAGCATGAAAGGACAAGACGCGACCTCGGGCCGCACCTCTCGCTGAAACATGCGGCCGCACGGTATCGGCCGAGAGGAGAGATGAGATGAGCGATCCAAGAGCAGTGCTATTCACGCGTCGCGACTTACTCTCAGTCACCGCCGCGGCGGCTTCGGCCGCAGTACTTCCGCCAGCCTTGTACGCCTCCGATTTCCACCGGTTCAAGCACGGCGCGTTCGACATCACCGTCGTCAGTGACGGCTTCATTACACTGCCAGCCGAAATACTCCTGCCAGACGCCACGCCCGAGGAACGGCAGATGATAATGGCAAGGCTCGGCGGCAACGACCAAGGCGCACCTGTGCAGGCCAATATTCCACTCATCCGCCACGGCAACGACCTCATTCTGATTGACAACGGCTCCGGGTCGAATTTCCAGTCCACGGCCGGAAAGCTCGCGGTCAACCTCAGCGCCTTGGGCGTGGACCCCGCGAAGATCACGAAGGTCGTCTTCACCCATGCCCATCCCGATCACTCGGGCGCGACGATCACCTCCAACGGCAAGGTTCTGTATCCCAATGCCCATTACTTCGTCAGCCGGGCCGAATGGGATTTCTGGACCGACAAGAACTTCGAAGCCAAGATGCCTCCAGTCCTGCACGGTTTCGCGCAGGGGGCCCAGCGCGACCTGTTCGCCGTACGGGATCGACTGACACTCGTCAAACCGGGCGAGGAGATCGTACCTGGCATGCTGGTCGTTGACACCCCAGGCCATACGCCAGGTCACATGTCAATCGAACTCGCCGGCGACGAGAACCTCCTCGTCACAGGGGACGCCTGCACCAATGATGTCATCTTCTTCGAGCATCCTTCATGGCATTTCGGCTTCGATACCGATGCGGAGACCGCTCTCAAAAGCAGGCAAATGCTCTTGGATCGGGCTGCGTCCGAGAAGTTGCGGATGCTCGGCTACCACTGGGCATATCCAGGCATCGGGTATGCGGAGCGTCGCGGGAGCGGATATGCGTTCGTGAAGGCATAGGACGTCACTCCCGGTGTGCAGGGCGGCCCGGAGTCCACGAGATCATGCGGCTCATACCCATTAATTTCATCCGAGGCTCCCCAGACGGTCCAGTTCTCCCGGTGGAAGACGCCCACCACGAAATCCCGAACGCCCGTGTCTTGGATGGCCGGAAACCGAGCTGTGAAGAAGTGACAATGCGCAGGGGACCGAGCCGAAGACGAGGAAGTCATTCGCGCCCTGGACCTTGCTCCGCTCGCTGGCGTGAAGCATCAAACTCCTTCGAGTTGGCCGTCGCTGCCGCCATCTGCCTCTTCGGTTTCCAGCCCGGCGCGGCTCTATAATCCCGTTCTGACCGGCGACGCCCAGTATGGGTCCGTGCTGGCTCATTCTCAATTTCACTCAGCCTTTGTCGGCGGCGGGCCAATTGTTGGTCGGTTCTTCGATGACTTGTTCGCCGACGTCTTCGGCGGGATCAGGGTCTCGTTCGTAGGCGGTCCGAAGGTGTCCAACCTCGTCAAGAATGGCGGCGAAGACATCTTGTTGGCGCGCGCCGGCGACGACGGCGGCGTCAACCAGTTTTTCCAGTTCGAGGCGCAGCTCGGCCCGCCAATCATTCATCGTCATTGATCTTCCTCCGTAGGCCCATCTGAATGTTCGATCCAGGTCGGCGCGTGGTCGCTTGTGTGCTCCGTACCGGGGATGAGTCGCTACGGAAAGCGAGCTTTGACTAGGGGATGAGCCTCGAATTCCTGTCTTGTAAGTTTTAGCTTCTTCAGAAGGTCAACGGCCACTCCCTCGATCTCGGACGCGTAGCTCGCGACCAAGTCGGACGTTTCACTCCAAAGCTCGAGCTCGTCGGCCTGCATGGAGATTTCCGCGTCGGCTCGGGGGCGATCACTGTAGCGGACGTTGCGAAGGAGGTTCCTTAGCTGCGAGACCATCTTGTGATCCATATGGCCGTTGACTTCGGTGGTAAGACAGATAGCCGCTTGGTTGTCGACCACGCCTCCCTTTAGAGCTTGGGCTATTACGCCTGCGTACAAGACCTTCACCCGGTCCTCGCACCACTTTTCCAACTCAAGCATCGAAGTTATCGGCCTTGACGTGTCGAGTTCCGAAGTGCCGCCGATGAAGACCAGATTGCCTAGCGGAGGTTCGATCGAAACGTCGCCCATCTCAAACTTGAGATGGTAGCCCACGAAGTGGTGACCTAGCTCGTGCCGAGCACGATCCAGACCCGAAATTGCAGCCACCGGCTTCTTGCCATTGAATATAGGATGTGCCCAGACGGCATACGCAATAGCCCGATAACACGCGTTATATGGTTGGAGAAGGTTAGCCCAACGACTCCACACTGAGGTTAGTGGCTGGAGGGGGAAGGCTTTTTAGCTGCCCCAACGCATTTACCGTCTGGTTCAGGAAATCGGCTGGGGCTGGGTAGCCGAAAAGTGGCTGGATCACAATCCTGCAAACATCCAGATGGACCTGCCAAATCCCCTGCCACAAGTTTCACATGCGGGGGATTTCTGTTTGTTTTCCTCAGAATACACCCACCATCGACGGTTGAAACGTGTCAGAGGTATGCGCGGAAAAAACAGACGTTTGTGATGAACAACATCAGACCTTCGCCAGCGCCTGATCCAGGTCGGCAATGATGTCCTCGACGTCCTCGATGCCGATCGACAGGCGGACGACGTCCGGCCCGGCACCGGCAGAAACCTGCTGTTCCAGCGTGAGTTGCCGGTGAGTGGTCGAGGCCGGGTGAATGACGAGCGAGCGGGTGTCGCCGATATTCGCGAGATGCGAGAACATCTCGAGCGCTTCGACGAAACGCTTGCCCGCCTCGTATCCGTCCTTGAGCCCGAAGGTGAAGACAGCGCCCGCCCCCTTCGGAGAGTAACGCTGCTGGAGCGCATGGTTCGGGTCGCCATCGAGCCCGGCATAGCGGACCCAGGAGACCTTTTCCTGCGCCGCCAGCCATTTGGCCACGGCATGTGCGTTATCGCAATGGCGCTGCATCCTCAGCGGCAGCGTCTCGACGCCCGTCTGGATCAGGAAGGCGTTCATGGGCGAGATCGCCGGTCCGAAATCCCGGAGCCCGAGGACGCGGGCCGCAACGGCGAAGGCAAAATTGCCGAAGGCCTGGTGCAGCACGATGCCGCCATATTCCGGGCGCGGCTTGGAAAGCAGCGGATATTTTCCTGACCTCGACCAATCGAAGGTACCGCCGTCGACGAGAATGCCGCCCATCGAATTGCCATGGCCTCCGATGAACTTGGTGAGCGAATGGACGACGATGTCCGCGCCGTGCTCCAGCGGCCGCACGAGATAGGGTGTCGCCATCGTATTGTCGACGATCAGCGGCAGGCCGTGCCGACGGGCGACTTCGGCAACCGCTGCGATATCGACGAAGATGCCGCCCGGATTGGCGAGGCTCTCGATGAAGATCGCCTTCGTCCGTCCGTCGATCTCTTTCGCGAAACTTTCCGGATCGGCGCAATCCGCCCAGCGCACCTGCCAGTCGAAGGACTGGAAGGCCTGGCCGAACTGGTTGACGGAACCGCCATAGAGCTGCCGTGCCGCGACGAAGTTGTCGCCCGGGCGCATGATCGTATGGAAAACGAGAAGCTGGGCTGCATGGCCCGATGCGACGGCAAGTGCCGCCGTGCCGCCTTCGAGCGCAGCAATCCGCTCCTCCAGCACCGCCTGCGTCGGATTCATGATACGGGTGTAGATATTGCCGAATTGCTGCAGCCCGAAGAGTGCCGCGGCGTGATCCGCGTCGTTGAAGACGAAGCTCGTCGTCTGGTAGATCGGCGTCGCGCGCGCGCCGGTCGTCGGGTCGGGCTGGGCTCCCGCGTGTATGGCCAGCGTACTGAAGCCGGGTCCGGCTTTCGTCATCATGTTCTCCCTATTCGCCTAGCCGATCAGACGCGGATACTCGATGGCCGGGCAGCGATCCATCACGACCTTTAGGCCCGCGGCTTCGGCCTTGGCCGCGGCTTCGTCGTCGCGCACCGACAATTGGCCCCAGATTGCCTTGGGCAAACGGGGGAGAGCCAGGATTTCGTCGACGAGCCCCGGCAAGGCCGCCGGGGCTCGGAAAACGTCGACCATGTCGATCGGCTCGGCGATGTCGGCGAGCCTTGCAACGACAGGCTGATCGAGGATCGTTCTGCCCGCCTGGCCGGGATTGACCGGGATGACGCGGTATCCCTTACGCAGCAGGAAAGCCATTACCCGATGGCTCGGCCTTTCGGGCTTCGGCGAGGCGCCGACGAGGGCGACTGTCTTCGTCTCGCGCAGGATATCGGCGAGGTAACCATCCGGATAAGAATCGTGTTTCATGCTTCCAGTCGCCCATCGAATGCCAATTGCGCCGATAGTTGGCGCCGCCCCGCGACGAGTCAACCAAATCGCGGTTCTTTCGGCCGACTTTGCACCGATTCGTTGTCGTCGCGCCGAGTTTCAACTCGGATACTGGAATCCCGTTGCATTTCCCCGAATGCAAGGCGACAAGTTCCTGACCCTCCTTCCGAAGCGCCAACCGAGGTTCATCTTGCCGCTTGATGTCATTGCGCTCGTGCTCTTCGGGGCGCTTCTGCATGCGACCTGGAATGCGCTCGTCAAAGCCGGCGCGGAGAAGTCGCTGGACGCCGCCATGGTTGCGCTCGGCGCCGCCGTCGTGGCGCTGCCGTTTCTCCCCCTCCTGCCGCTGCCGCGGCCGGAGGCATGGCCCTTCATCCTGGTCTCGGCAATCTTCCAGTTCGCCTATTTCCAACTGGTGGCCGCCTCCTATCGCGCCGGTGATATCGGCCTCGTCTACCCGCTCATGCGCGGCACGGCGCCACTGATCGTCGCGGCGACGAGCAGCATCGTCGTCGGCGAGCATCTGACCGACGGCGCGCTCGCCGGAATCCTGACGATCTCGGCGGGGGTGCTGACGCTCGCGCTGGAATCGCGCAAGGGCGGCCGGCGCGCCATTGCTCTCGCCCTTCTGAACGCCTGCGTGATTGCGAGCTACACCTTCATCGACGGTATCGGCGCGCGTGTTTCCGGCAACGCCATCTCCTATACGCTCTGGATGGCACCGCTGCCCCCGGTCCTGCTTTTCGCCTGGGCTTTCATGACGCGCGGCGTCAGGTCCGTGCTGGGCCACGTCCGTCACCATTGGTTGCGCGGCCTTGTCGGCGGCGCCGGCTCGCTCGGCTCCTACGGGCTGGCGCTCTGGGCGATGACCAGGGCTCCGGTTGCGACCGTCGCGGCGCTGCGCGAGACCGCCATCCTCTTTGCAGTGGTGATTTCCGTCGTGTTCCTGAAGGAACGGGTCAGCATCTGGCGCATCGCCGCGGCCTGCGTGATTGCGCTCGGCGCCCTGCTGCTCCGGCTCGCTTAGGGGCCTGGATTCTTCAGGTTTGCCGCAGGCACTCTCGTGGACCTGCTAGTCCTCATTCCACTCGGGCATGCGCTTACCGAGAAAGGCACCGATCCCCTCCTCCGCATCCCGTGCGAGCATGTTCTCGACCATGACGCCGACAGCGTAGTCATAGGCGGCATCGAGCGGCATTTCGGCCTGCCGATAGAAGGCTTCCTTGCCGATCTTAAGCGCCTGCGGCGATTTGGAGGCAATGACCGAGGCATATTTGTCGACCACCTGACGCAGATATTGCTGCGGCACGATGCGGTTGACGATGCCGAAGTCCTTGGCGGTGGACGCATCGATCGTCTCGCCCGTGAGCAGCATCTCCAGCGCCTGCTTCCGATGCGCTGTGCGCGTCAGCGCCACCATCGGCGTCGAGCAGAAGAGGCCGATATTGACCCCGGGCGTGCAGAACGTCGAGCTGTCGGTGCAGACCGCAAGATCACAGCTTACAACGAACTGGCAACCCGCCGCGGTGGCAAGCCCGTCGATCTCGGCTATGACCGCCTGCGGCAGCCTGGTGATCTTCAGCATGATATCGGCCGCAAGGCGGACGGCGCGCTCGAAAAAAGCCCGGCCGCCATCGCTGTCGGCGCGATGAAGCGTCAGTTCCTTCAGATCGTGGCCGGCGGAGAAGACCTTGCCCGAAGCGGCAATGACGACGACCTTGGTCTCCTTCGACGAGGCGACGGCGTCGAGTTCCGACGCCAGCGCCTCCAGAAGCGCGAGTGAGAGGGCATTGGCCGGAGGGTTGTTCAACGTCAGCCGCAGCACGGGGCCGTTTGCCTCCCGCAAAAGCAGGCCGCCCGGCTCTTCCTTCCTGAAGGCAACGACGTCAGCCATGGTTTTCTCCCATTATCACGAAGGAACACGTCGTACGCCGCAGCCACAGGTCTTTCAACCCCGGCAGGCCGCTCGCGCGAGCGTCCCTGGTCAAAAACTGTGTGGTATTATGATACCATTTCCATAACTAATTGTTTTTGCTTCCTCTTCTTTGGTGAGGCGGAAAATGCCGCTCTTGACCTCTCCCTCGCCCTTCCGTATAAGCTGCCGAAGATCGCGGTCCCTCTCGGGCCGCCTTCTTTTTTGGCTTCATCGGGGCCAAAGCAAGCAACAAGAAACGCCCGGCTCGTTTCCGGGTCCAACGAAAGAGTTTAGATATGGCAACCTTCGTTCAGAAGCCTGCAGAGGTGGAGAAGAAGTGGATCCTCATCGACGCCGAAGGGCTCGTTGTCGGCCGCCTCGCCACCATCATCGCAAACCGACTGCGCGGCAAGCATAAGGCCACCTTCACCCCGCATGTCGATGACGGCGACAATGTCATCGTCATCAATGCCGAGAAGGTCGCCCTCACCGGCAAGAAGTACGCCGACAAGAAGTACTACTGGCACACCGGCTATCCGGGTGGCATCAAGGAGCGTACCGCTCGCCAGATCATCGAAGGCCGCTTCCCGGAGCGCGTCATCGAGAAGGCTGTTGAGCGCATGGTTCCGCGCGGCCCGCTCGGCCGTCGCCAGATGAAGAACCTGCGCGTCTATGCAGGCGCGAACCATCCGCACGAAGCACAGCAGCCGACCGTCCTCGACGTCGCCAAGCTGAATAGCAAGAACATAAGGAGCGCCTGATAATGGCTGACCTTTCCGCTCTCAAGGAAATCGCCACGACGGCGGAACCGGCCGCTCCGGTTCACGTGAAGAAGGTCGACGCGCAGGGCCGTTCCTACGCGACCGGCAAGCGCAAGGACGCCGTCGCCCGCGTTTGGGTCAAGGCCGGCTCCGGCAAGATCACCGTCAACGGCAAGCCCTTCTCGGCTTACTTCGCGCGTCCGGTCCTGCAGATGATCCTGCAGCAGCCGATCGTCGCCGCTGCCCGTGATGGTCAGTTCGACGTCGACGCGACGGTTGCCGGCGGCGGCCTCTCCGGCCAGGCCGGTGCCGTTCGTCACGGCATCGCCAAGGCGCTGACCTACTTCGAACCGGGCCTGCGCTCCGTTCTGAAGCGTGGCGGCTTCCTTACCCGCGACAGCCGCGTCGTCGAGCGCAAGAAGTACGGCCGTGCAAAGGCACGCCGTTCGTTCCAGTTCTCCAAGCGTTAACCGCTGCACGGAATTGCGAATTCGAAAAGGCGGGGCTCGGCTCCGCCTTTTTCTTTTCGGGACCTTTGGCGGAGTCTCGCGTGGAAAATGCGTGTCGTCCCTCTTGTTGCGCAGCGGCGGGACCGCGCAGAATGGTACAGCCATTATGAAGTGCGTGTGGCGCGGGCGGAGCGCACCTGTGGCTTCGACAGAATGGAGGCTTGAGCATGCCGGAAAAAACCATCGATCACGCCGTCACGGCCCGCTCGCTCTACGGCGCGGCAACCGATCCGACGCATGCGGGCGTCCTCTCCTTCATGCGGCGCAAATACACCAAGGACCTCGATGGCGTCGACGCCGTCGTCTGGGGCATTCCCTTCGATGCAGCCACGTCGAACCGCCCCGGTGCCCGTTTCGGACCGCAGGCGATCCGCCGGGCGTCTGCGATCTTCGACAACGATCCGCAATATCCGTTCCAGCGCGATCTCTTCGCGGACATGGCGACGATCGACTATGGCGACTGCCTGCTCGACTACGGCAACCACGCCGAGACGCCGGCGACCATCGAACGCGAGGCGGCGAAGGTCCTGAGGTCGGGCGCCTATCTCCTGACGCTCGGCGGTGACCATTTCGTCACCTATCCCGTGCTCAAGGCGCATGTGGCGCTCCATGGTCCGCTTGCCCTCGTCCACTTCGACGCTCACCAGGACACCTGGCCCGACGCCGGTGGCCGCATCGATCACGGGTCCTTCGTCGGCCGCGCCGCGCGAGAAGGGCTGATCGACGCGGAGCGCTCGATCCAGATCGGTGTCCGCACGCATGCGCCGGAGGATTGCGGCATCCGCATCGTCTACGGACATGAGGTCGAGGAGATGCGTACGGGGGAAATCGCCGAGACCATCGTCCGCCACGTCGGCAGCCACCCGGCCTATCTCACCTTCGATATCGACTGCCTCGATCCGGCCTTTGCACCGGGCACCGGCACCCCGGTTGCCGGCGGCCCGTCCAGCGCAAAGATCCTTTCCGTCCTCAGCAAACTCGGCGCGCTTCACGTCGCTGGCAGCGATGTCGTCGAAGTGGCGCCTGCCTACGACCATGCGGATATGACCGCCATTGCTGGGTCGACGATCGCCATGTATATGCTGGGCCTGCGCGCCGAATGGCTCGCGGAACGACGCGGCTGACGTGGCGTTAACAAAAAGATTCAATTCGATGCCAGACCGATTCCGGAAATCCCCGTAAAGGTCTGCAGGAGCGGGATAAATCATGAAACCGAAGATCTTCATCGATGGCGAGCATGGCACGACTGGGCTGCAGATCCGCGCGCGCATGGCCGGTCGTACGGATCTCGAACTCCTGTCGATTCCGGAGACGGAACGTCGCAACGCGGCGATGCGCGAGAACCTCCTAAACAGCGCCGACATCGCCATCCTCTGCCTGCCGGACGATGCCTCGCGCGAGGCGGTCGCCATGGTCGCCGGCAACAACAGCGTCCGCATCATCGATTCGTCGACCGCGCATCGCGTGGCGCCCGACTGGGCCTATGGCTTTGCCGAGATGGACCGGGCGCAGCCCGAAAAGATCCGTGATGCACGCCATGTCGCCAATCCCGGCTGCTACCCGACCGGCGCGATCGCGCTCATCCGGCCGCTGCGCCAGGCGGGCATCCTGCCGGACGGCTACCCCGTCACCGTCAATGCGGTCTCCGGCTATACCGGCGGCGGCAAGCAGATGATCGCGCAGATGGAGGACGAGCAGAATCCGGAGCACATCAGCGCGCCACACTTCCTCTATGGCCTCCCCCTGAAGCACAAGCACGTGCCTGAGATGAAGATGCATGGCTTGCTCGAGCGCGCCCCGGTCTTCTCGCCCTCCGTCGGGAACTTCCCGCAGGGCATGATCGTGCAGGTGCCGCTCTACCTCGAGGAGCTTGCAGCCGGCGCGACGCTTGAAAGCATTCACGCCGCGCTCGTCGAGCACTATGCCGGTCAGTCGATCGTCGAAGTCGTTCCGCTCGAAGAGAGCGCCAAGCTGCCTCGCATCGACGCCACGGAGCTCGCCGGGAAGGATACGATGAAGCTCTTCGTCTTCGGCACCAGCGGCGGCGCGCACGTCAATCTCGTCGCGCTGCTCGACAATCTCGGCAAGGGCGCTTCGGGGGCAGCCGTCCAGAATATGGACCTGATGCTCTCGGCCTGAGACTGTCAAATGCGCCGCCACGCCGCGTGCAATGCGGTAAGGCCGCGACCCTGTTCCGGGTCGCGGCCTTGTTCATTCGGCATGCCGGCTTCCGTTCAGTTCATGCCGAGGAACTGCGGCAGGCTGAGCGAGATCGCCGGGATATAGGTTAGCGCCACCAGGAAGCAGAGCGCCGTCAGCAGCCATGGCCAGCTTGCTCGCGTCACTTCCGTCAGACCCAGCTTCGATAGGGCAGAGGCGACATAGAGATTGAGCCCGACCGGGGGCGTACAAAGCCCGATCTCCATATTCACCACCAGCATGATGCCGAAATGAACCGGGTCGACACCGAGCTTGACGGCGACCGGATAGAGGATCGGCGCCATGATCAAGACGATCGCGGAGGGCTCCATCACCATCCCGATCATAAGCAGGATCACGTTGACCATCAGCAGGAAGCCGATCTTGCCGAAGCCGAAGTCGACGATCCATGACGACAGCATCTGCGGGATCTGTTCCGAGGTCAGGATGAAGGCGAACATGACGGCATTGGTGATGATGTAGAGCAGCATCGCCGACATCGCCGCCGAGGCCAAGAGCACCTTCGGCACCTCACGCAGTGAGATGTCCTTGTAGACCCAGACCGCGATGATGAAGGCGTAAACGGCCGAGACCGCGGCCGCCTCGGTCGGCGTGAAGATGCCGCCGTAGATCCCGCCCATGATGATCACGATCAGCATCAGGCCCCAGACGCTTTCGCGGAAGGCCTTCACCCGCTCGCTCCACGGCGCCCGCGGCATGCGCGGATAATCGTTCTTCCAGGCGCGATAGGTGGTGGTGGCGCCGAGCATCGTGGCAAGCATCAGTCCGGGAATGACCCCGGCCATGAACAGGGTGCCGATCGAGGCGGACATGACCTGTTCGCCATTCGGACCGGTGACCACCATGCCGGATGTGGCGACGGCATACATGACCATGACGATGGACGGCGGAATCAGGATGCCGAGACCACCAGCCGTCGCGACCGCGCCGACGCCGAACTGCGGCGGATAACCCTGCCGGACCATGGCGGGGATCAGGATCGAACCGACGGCCATCACCGTTGCCGGCGACGAGCCAGAGATCGCTGCGAAGAGGGCGCAGGCCAGCACCGAGGCAAGCCCCATGCCCCCATACCAGTGCCCCACCATCGACGTGGCGAACCGGATCATCCGCTTGGCGACCCCGCCATGGGTAAGGAAATTGCCCGCCAGGATGAAGAACGGGATCGCCATGATCTCGAATTTCTCGATACCCGTGAACAGCTTCAGCGCGATCGAGTCCATCGGGATGTTGGTGAAACCGAAGAGGAAGGCAAAGACCGTCAGCCCCAGCGCGATGGAGACGGGCATGCCGGTGACGAGCAGGATCGCAAGGATCGCAAAGATCAGAAGCGCGGTCATGCGTGTGCTCCCTTGGAGAGATCCTCGGCCTGTTCTTCGAGGCCTTCCACGGCGCCATGGTCATGATGCGCGATGAAGCCGGTGGTGACGTAGAGCCAGAGCGCCTGGACGAAACGGAAGCACATCAGTGCCGAACCAAGCGGCACGGCGAGGTAGACGAGCCACATCTGGATTTCGAGATCCGGCGAGGTCTGGCCGCCCTTTGCGACGTGATAGACGAAGTCACTGCCGATCCAGGCGATGATCGCGGTGAAGAGAACGCCGCCGGACATGGCGACAATCGTAACGAGCCGGCGCGTCGCCCCCGTGAGGCGCTCGACGAGGATATCGACGCCGACATGGATACCGACGCGCACGCCATAGGCCGCGCCGAACTTCGCCATCCAGACGAACAGGTAGATGCAGGCCTCCTGCGCCCAGGTGAGCTTGATCGCGTTCACGGTCTTGAAGAGCGAGCGGGCGAAACCCATCAGGGCGGGCATGTCGTTGGTGCGGGCGAAACCGACTAAGTCGGCGGCAAATCCGATCGAAAAACGGTGCAGGACCGCGACGAAGATCAGTGCCACGGCGAGAGCCATGAGCGCGGAGATCAGAATTTCTTCGAGGCGGTCGAGGAAGCGCAGAGACATGGCGAGCCTCGACAAGAAGGGGGGACGCCAAGCGTCCCCCGAGTGACAATCAATTGGTGGTACCGAGAACGGTGCGGACCTGTTCGATCAGGTCGGCCCCGACGCGCCCGGACATCTCTTCATAGACCGGCTTCAGGGCCTCGACCCATTCGGCACGCTCCTCGTCCGTCAGGTCGTGGAATTCGGTCTTGCCGCTCGCCTTCATGGCGGCAAGCGCCGCCTCGTTCTCCTGCTTGGCGATGGAGTTCGCGTAGACGGTCGCCTCGTCCATTGCCTGGGAAAGCTTCTCTCGGATCGCCGGGTTCAGACCGTCCCAGAAGGCCTTGTTAACGATGACCGCATAGCCGAGATAGCCGTGGTTCGAAACCGTGGCGTGCTTCTGAACCTCATGCATCTTCTGCGTATACATATTGGATGGCGGGTTTTCCGTGCCATCCACCACGCCTGTCTGGAGCGCCTGGTAGACTTCCGAGAACGCCATCACCTGCGGCACGGCGCCGAGCGCCTGCATCTCGGCCTCCAGGATCTTCGAGGACTGGATGCGCATCTTGAGCCCCAGGAAATCGTCGGGCGTGTGCAGCGGCGAGTTGGCGGACATGATCTTGAAGCCGTTATCCCAATAGGCAAGCCCGGTAATGCCCTTGTCCTCCAGTTTCGACAGCAGCGACTTACCGATCTCTCCTTCGGTGATCTTGCGAAGATCGTCATAGCCGTTCATCAGGAAGGGCAGATCGAAGACTTCGAACTGCTGCACGCCGAGCGGCCCGAATTTGGCGAGCGAAGGGGCGAGCATCTGCACGGCGCCGAGTTGCAGCGCCTCCAGCTCTTCCTTGTCCTTGTAGAGCTGGCTGTTCGGGTAGACCTCCACCTTCACCGCGCCGTCGGTATATTTCTCGGCCAGTTCCTTGAACTTCTCCGCCCCCTTGCCCTTTGGGGTATCCGGCGCGACGACGTGACTGAACTTGATGACGACCGGCTCGGCCCAGGCGGGCATCGCAACGGTGAGCGCAAGGGCAGCGGCCCCGGCCAAGCTGGCGAGAGTACGACGTGTCAGCATATTTTCTCCTCCTCTAATCATGCCTCCCGTGCGGGCGCTGGTCGCAAACCGTGGACCGCACCTGCTTGCATGATGCCTCTCCTTGCCAGCCTTTGCGCCTCGCCGCTATTGTGGGTTTCCACAATCGACAGGTCCAACCAGGAAAAATTCAAGAAACGGGCTTGGCGACCAAGGGAGGTGGGCGCACTGAAGAAGCGGGAAGGAAAGCGGCCAGGGGAGGATCCGTGGTCGACGAACGTCAGGGAACAGGGTGGCCGAACCGACCTTCTGTCACTGGTGCCGCTTGCGGCCATCGTGGCGCTGGTGGCGCTTGTGGCAGCGCTGGTCTGGATCGTCAGCCGCAGTGAGGCCGAGCAGGCGCGAACGAAGCTTGCCACCGACGCGCTGTGGGTGGAACAGACCCTGCGGTTCCAGCTTTCGGTGGACGAGGACATGCTGGCACGGCTGGCGCTCGACGCCTCGGGCGGCACCCAGGCCGAGGTCCTCGACGCGCGAGCGCGGCTCCACATCGCCAACAACCCGGAAGTGCTCTCGATCGTATGGCATGATGCCGCAGGGAACGTGATCAGGGCCGTGCCGGGGCTCGACAGCACGCCGGACCGGCGGCTCGTCGAGCGCATGGTGCGGTCACGCACGGTCTCCGCCCGGCCGATTTTCGGCGAGGTGACGTCGCAGCGCTTCAGCATGGGCGTCTGGCTGCAGGGCGGTACCGGCATCGTCACGGCGACAATTTCCGTCCCGCTGATGCTCGAGCGGCACATTCCATGGTGGATCGCCGAGCAATATGGTGTCGAACTCGCCGACGCAGGCGGAAGCGTGATCGCCAGACGAGCCAAACGCAGCCCCGATCCGCAAAACCCGACTCACACGATCAGTTTCGACCCGCCGCTGCCCGGCACCGTTCTGCGGATAGCGTCCTATGATCCACCGGCGGCCTTCGTGAACACGTTGCTCGTCGCCGTGATCGCGGGTCTGGCGGTTTTCGCCATTCTAGCCTTGCTCACGCTCTACCGAAGCGCACAACGACGGCGGCGTGCCGAGCAGCGCCTCGAGGGTGAAATGGCGTTTCGCCGGTCTATGGAAGAGAGCCTCACGGTGGGGCTGAGAGCAAAGGACCACCAGGGGCGCGTGCTCTACGTGAACTCGGCCTTTTGCAAGCTCGTCGGCTGGCCGGCCGCCGAACTCGTCGGGCGTTCCCCGCCTATGCCCTATTGGTCGCCGGACCGGCTGGAGGAGACCCTCGCCCGCCAGCGCGCCCTGACGGAGGGCGGCGCCGTCTCCCAAGCGTTCGAGACCCGGTTTCGCCGGGCCGACGGCACCGAAATCGACGTCCAGGTCTATGAGGCCCCGCTCATCGACGCCGCAGGCGGCCATCGCGGCTGGATGGGCTCGATCATCGACATTACCGACACCAAACGGGCGGCCCGGCTGGCCCGAGCCCAGGACGAGAGCATGGCCCGCACTGGCCGCCTCGTGACGCTGGGAGAGATGGCTTCGACGCTGGCGCACGAACTGAACCAGCCGCTCTCGGCAATTGCGAGCTATTCCGCGGGACTTGCCAATCTGCTGCAACAGGGCAAGGCCGAGCCGGCCGTCCTTGGGCCGGCTGTCGAAAAGCTCTCGCTCCAGGCCAACCGCGCCGGGCAGATCATCCGGCGCATCCAGGATTTCGCAAAGAAGCGCGAACCGCGTTTCGGCAGGCTGCGCCTGCGCGACGTGGTGACGGACACGATCGGCTTCATGCTGGCGGATGCCCGCGAAAACCGTGTCCGGGTCGTCACCGAACTGACGGATGTCGGGACGGTCATGGCCGATCGCATCCTTCTGGAACAGGTTCTCGTCAACCTGATCCGCAACGGCATGGAGGCCATGGCCGAGGACCGCCGCACGGGCGACCACCTCACCCTCCGCCTTCTGAAAGGCGATGACGGCAATGCGCTTATCGAGGTGGAGGATCAGGGCGGAGGCATAGCGCCCGAAGTGGCGGGACGGCTTTTCGACGCTTTCACCTCCACCAAGGAGCAGGGAATGGGAATGGGGCTGAACATCTGCCGGTCGATCGTGGAACTGCATCGCGGCCATCTTGCGCATCGCCCCGGCGACGGAGGGGGAACAGTGTTCACCGTTACCCTTCCGCTGGCAGACGAAATGGAAAAGGCGGTGGGCTACTCATGACGAGCACGATCCATATCATCGATGATGAGGAGAGCATCCGCGAGGCGCTCGCCTTTCTCTTCGCATCGCGTGGACTTTCCGCACAGGGCTGGTCGTCCGGCGAGGCGTTTCTGGAGTCCCTGCCGGGCGACGATTGCGGCTGCGTCATTCTCGATGTCCGCATGGAAGGCTTGTCCGGTCCGGAGGTGTTCGATCGGCTGCGCGCCAGGGGATGGACAGTGCCGGTCATCTTCCTGACGGGTCATGCGGACGTACCCGTTGCGGTGCAAACGCTGAAGGCGGGGGCTTTCGATTTCGTCGAGAAGCCCTTCAACGACAACCTCTTGGTCGATATCGTCCTGAAAGCCGTCGCCACGCACGAGAGCAGACGTGTGCTCCTGGGGCATCAGCAGGATCTGCAACGCCGGGTCCAGACGCTCTCAAATCGCGAGGCGGAGGTGATGCATTTGATGCTGCAGGCGAAGCTCAACAAGCAGATCGCCCATGAACTCGGCATCTCGATGCGCACAGTGGAGGTGCATCGCAGCCGGGTCCTCGAGAAGTTGGGCGCCCGCAACACGACCGAGCTTGCGGGAATGCTGGCGGAACTGACCCCCTCGTGACCCACTCGCTTGCGAAGGGGATCAATTGCGCCGTTCGATCGCCGTTTCCCTGGGATACTCGCCGATGAAACCGCGCCAGTGGGCGATCGCGAAGCCGAGCACCCCGAGCGCGCCAGCCTGATGCAGCACACCCCAGCCGACCGGCACCTGCAGGAGAAGCGTGGTGATGCCGATCGCCGCCTGCACCGTCACCAGCGCGAAAAGAAGCACCGAACGGCGGGCATGCGTCGTCTGCGGCGCGGCACGCAGCGACGAAATCATGTGCACGAGCGCAAGGCCAAAAAGCAGATAGGCTCCCACGCGGTGGAAGAACTGCACGGTCTTCGGATTCTCGAAGAGATTGATCCAGACCGGATCCTGCGCAAACAGCCCTCCCGGCACGATCGCGCCGTCCATCAGCGGCCAGGTATTATAGCTCAAGCCCGCGTCGAGACCGGCGACGAGCGCACCGAGATAGATCTGAAAGAGGCTCATGCCGGCAATGAAAGCTGCCATGGTCCCCGCCTTCTTCGTCGGTGCCGCGTCGCCGGAGTGCGGCGAAAGGGCGCGGTAGATCCACATGCAGGCGGCAAAGATCAGGCAGGCAATCACAAGATGGGTGGCAAGCCGGTACTGACTGACCTCGGTTCTCTCGACCAGGCCGGACGAGACCATCCACCAGCCGATGAAGCCCTGGAAGCTGCCAAGCGCCAGAAGGCCGAAAAGCGGTAGCTTAAGGCGGCTTTCGATCCGCCCCGTCAGCCAGAAGAAGAGGAGCGGCAAGGCGAAGATCGCGCCGATGGAACGGGCAAGCAACCGGTGCGCCCATTCCCACCAGAAGATCGTCTTGAACTCGTCGACGGACATGCCTTTGTTGAGCTGCTCATATTGGGGAATGCGCTGGTAAAGCCGGAATTCCTGTTCCCACTCCTGCGCCGACAAGGGCGGAATGACGCCATGGATCGGCTTCCACTCGGTGATCGAGAGGCCGGATTCGGTCAACCGTGTCGCGCCGCCGACGAGCACCAGCGCAAAAAGCGTGAACAGGACTACGGCGAGCCAGCCGCGGATCTGCCGGCGATTGCGCGCGGTCCTGTCGGTCTCGGTGAGAAGCGTCCGTTCTGTTGCCGCGTCGGCGTGGGCCATCAGCCTGTCCTCATTCGTCGGCGGACACGGCCCTCGCGCAGCTTGCCTCGGTAGCCGGTCCGAAAGCCGTTGATTTGCACCAGACCGCTGTGCAAAACAAGTCCAGAGCCTTTGCGGCATGCCGTCGCGGCCAAGTTCGAGACGTGAGTGCGCGGCACGCGGAATATTGCGGACCCGCATCCGGCGCCGCTATCCGAAAGAAGTCAAATGCCCGTACGCCTTAGAAAACTGATCGGCACAATCCTGATCATCATTCTCGTCATCACCTATGCGCTGGCGGCCGTAACCTTCGCCTCCCTCCTGCTCGGCGCGTCACCCTGGTGGGTGCATCTCCTCTATTTCTTCTTTACCGGGCTCCTGTGGATCCTTCCCGCCATGCTGATCATCAAGTGGATGGAAAAACCCGCCAGCCGCTGACACCGGAGCATATCATGAGGATCGCCGTCATTTCCGATATTCACGGGAACCACCTCGCGCTGGAGGCGGTGCTCGCGGACATCGATGCGCAGAAGATCGGCGAGATCGTCAATCTCGGCGACCATCTGAGCGGACCGCTCGACGCAGCCCGGACGGCGGATATCCTGATGTCCCGGGGCATGGCGGCGATCCGCGGCAACCATGACCGCTTTCTGCTGACGCACAATCCAAGCGAAATGGGTCTTTCCGATCGGACGGCCCATGACCAGCTCGAGCCGCGGCACCTGGAATGGCTGGCGGCGCTGCCGGAAAGCTTCGTCTATCGTGACACGCTCTTTCTCTGCCATGGCACGCCGCAGAGCGACGAGACCTATTGGATGGAATCGCTAACCGCGGATGGCACCGTCCGCATGGCGAGCCGGGAGAGGATCGAAAGTTTCGCGGAAGACATCGCCTACCCGGCGATCCTCTGCGGTCATACGCACATCCCGCGCGCGGTGCGGCTTGGCGACGGGCGCCTGCTCGTAAATCCCGGCAGCGTCGGATGCCCCGGCTATACCGACGATCTGCCCGTCGCTCACCGTGTGGAGACCGGTTCGCCGGATGCGCGCTACGCCATTCTCGACCGCTCGGCGGAAGGGTGGAGCGTGACCTTCCGCTGCGTGCCCTACGACCACATGGCGATGGCGAGACTTGCCGCCGATCGCAACCGGGCCGATTGGGCTAGTGTGCTCGCCACCGGCTTCCTGGTATGAGTTACCGCGCGTCCTCGAGCGCCTTGAGATCGGCACCGGTGATCGCCGCGATGTTGCGCGTCACCTTGTCAAGCGGCCAATGCCACCAGGAGATTGCCAGGAGCCGCTCTATGATTTCGGCCGGAAAGCGCATTCGAACGACGCGCGCCGGGTTTCCCGCCACCACGGCATAGGGCGGCACGTCTTTCGTCACGACCGATTTGGCCGCGATGATGGCGCCGTCTCCAATCCTGACACCCGGCATGATCGTCGCCTCCATGCCGATCCAGACGTCATTGCCGACGATCGTGTCGCCGCGATGGCCGGTCGCATGGGCCGCAGGATCGGAGGCTTCACGCCATGACCCGGGGAAAATGCCGAATGGAAAGGTCGTAAAGCCGTCCAACGCATGATTGGCTCCGTTCATGATGAACTGCACGGCGGTCGCAAGCGCGCAGAAGCGCCCGATCACCAGACGATCCCCGATGAAGTCGTAATGATAGAGGACGCACTTTTTCTGGAAGCACTCGGGGCCCTCGGGATCATCATAATAGCTGTATTCGCCGACCTCGATCAGTGGTGAATCCACGAGATTTTTCAGGAATCCGACCCGCGGAAATTCGGCGATGGGAAATTTGGCATCGCTGTCCGGCGCCGCGTGGCTCGATCGCATCGCTGCTTCCCTTCGTTCGCCCAATCGTTAGCGCGATGTAACGCGGCGAGGCCCTTTTTAAACAGCTGCGTTTCACCCTTTGCTAACTGCGTTTCAGCAATCGCCCCCGCCGCGCCCGCGCGGTTAATTCCGAATAGGAAGATTTTCGGTTGAATGGGACCACTCCCTGCATTTGGATCACATTGAAGACATGGCCAATCCCGATCTCATCCTCGCGCCACTGGACGACGCCCGGCCGTGCGAACCACACCAGGCAATCGCCTCCGGCGACATGGCCCGGATCAGGGTCTCGTTGCATTTCGATCCCTGCGAGATCGAGGCGGAGTGGCGGGCGTTGGACGAGAACGACCTCAATTCTCCGCACCAGAGCTTCGACTGGTGCGAGGTCTGGAGAAAAACCCACCAACACAGAATAGTGGTGGTCCGCTGTGCCCTCGGGCACAAGCCCTTGTTCATCCTGCCCTTTGCGATCGAGCGGGGTCTCTTTCGTACAGCCCGCCTGATTGGTTCTGACCATAGCAATCTGAACACCGGTCTGTTTGCCGCAGACGCCGGGCCGATCCCGCATGCCGAACTGATCCGCGTTCTGGGCGACGGGATGCGCCAGCTCCGTCGATTTGCCGATATCGTCAGGCTCGAGAGAACGCCTGCAAAATGGCGCGGCGTTTCCAACCCCCTTTCGATATTGCCCGGCGTCACCCATCCGAATGCGTCCTTTCAGTTGCCACTCCTTAACGGCATGGAAGCCACGCTCACGCAACTCAATGCGAAGCGCCGCCGCAAGAAGATGCGCACCTCTGAAAGGCGTCTCGCCGAAATGGGTGGCTACGACTACATCACCGCCCGCGAGCCATCGCAGGCACACGCGCTCCTGGAAACATTCTTCCGGCAAAAGGCGGCACGTTTCGCCGCGCTGGGCCTCCCGGACGTGTTCAGCGATGCGGCGACGCGCGCCTTCTTCCACGCCCTCGTCGATTGCCAGACCGGCGGCCTCTTCGAGCTCGATGCGATACGCCTGAAAGGCAAGCATCCGGGCAAGATCATCGCCGTCTCCGGCCTGCTACGCAAAGGCGACCACGTCATCTGTCAGTTCGGCTCGATCGATGATGAGGTTGCGGCCGACAGCAGCCCCGGAGAGCTGCTGTTTTACCGGACGATCGAGCGCCTTTGCGGAGAAGGCGTGAAGCTCTTCGATTTCGGCATTGGCGACCAGCGCTACAAACGGTCATGGTGCACGATAAGGACCCCGCTTCGCGACATCGTCCTGCCTCTGACGCCGCGCGGTTTTCTCGCTGCCGGGTTGTACCGGGCCCTGGCGTGCGCCAAGCGGGCCGTCAAGGCCAATGAGAGGGTTTACGCCCTCCTGCAGCGGCAGCGTCGATGGTGGCAGCAAGGATCTGGCGCGGAGAACTGATTATGGGGCCCCCAAAGCCCCTCTCACGCCGCCCGGCGATCGGGAAAGTGCGGCCCCGGCCGACCGACCCCGGTCATCAGCACGATGTCGCGATAGCCGGCCTCGCCAAAGCGGGTGAGCTCTTCGACGATCTTCTCTTCGCTGACGGAGGGGGCGGAGAGAATGATCTCGGTGCCCTCGCGGCGAGCCACCTTGGCGACAGCCTCCGCATCTGCCTGGCCGCATTCGATGAGCACCAGGTCGTAGGCGTTGGTAAGCGCATCGACGATCATTTGCAGGCGCTCGATGCCGCGCATGGCCATCCGAGGATCCGCCTCGCCGCGCGGGATGACATGCGCATCCGAGAAGCGGTCCGCATGGATCGTCTCGCTGAAGGCGACCTCGCCCGAAAGCAGGTCGGTAATGCCCGGCAGATGCGGTGACTGCGCCATCAGCCGAGTCGGACAGGCGGAACCGGAAAAGTCGATCAGCACGACCTTCTGTTCCGCTTCCGCCAGCAGGCGCACCAGCATTACCGCCGCCATCGAACCCTCGTCGCCACCCGGCGAGACCGAAACGGCAACCCTGACGCCATGGCCGAGAAGATGATCGGCAACGGACTCGATCGAGAAATCCTGCTCTGCTGCATTTGGCTCCCGGACCTCCCCTTCCTCTCCTGCCTGCGGCTCAACAGCGGCAACGGATGCCTGGTGGGGGACGCTGCTTGCGCTTTCGGGTGCCGCGCTTGCCGGTAGAGGCTCTGCAACCGCTAGGGCCGCGACCGACGCCGGCCTCAGTGCCCGGCCGCTGAAGAGCTCGGCGAGCATGATCACGACGCAGCTCACCAGAAAACTCGCAAAGGCTGCAACGATGGTGATCGGAATGACCTTTGGGAAACTCGCGAGGGCGGGAATGACGGCGTTCGAGATCACCCGCGCATCGGCGGGGGTCGCGTTGGCGACGCTGCGCGAGGTCGCTTCGCGGTAGCGGACCAGATAGGTCTCGAGCAGCTGCCGCTGGGCGGCGGCCTCGCGCTCCAGGGCGCGCAGGCCCACCTCCTCCTCGCCGGCCTGAGCCGATTGGGCTTTCAGCGAATTCAGCTGCTGCACCAATTGCTGTTCGCGCAATTGCCCGACCTTCGCCTCGTTATCGAGGCTGGCGAGGATCTTGCGCGTTTCGGCACGAATCTGCGCTTTGATGCCTTCGAGCTGCGACCTCAGCCCCTTGAGTCGCGGGTGGCCATCGAGCAGCGACGTGGAGACGTCCGCGATCTGCGCCTCAAGGGCGGCCTTGCTTTCCTTCAGCCGCTGGATCATCGGCGACCCGACGATATCGGCAAGCGTGTCGACGGCGCGGCCGTCGGCGAGCGCCGCGCGCACCCCTTCCGCACGGGCGGCGGCATTGGCTCTCTCGCCGCGCACGCGCGCAAGCTCGGCGGAAATATCGCTCAGCTGGCGCGTTGCAAAATTCTCCGTCTCACCGGTCGGCAGCAGGCCGGACTCGGCACGATAGGCGGCAACCTTCGCCTCCGCCTCGCGCACTTTTTCGCGCAGATTGGCGATTTCCGGCTCCAGCCAGCGGCTCGCCTCCGAATTGGAATCGAGTTTCGCACCGCTCTGCAGCGACAGATAGACCTTCGCCATCTCGTTCGGAATGGCCGCGGCGAGCTTCGGGTCCTTCGACGTGAAGGCGATCGCGATCACACGGGATTTTTCAACCTGATACACCTGCAGCTTGGAATTGAACTCTCTCAGAATCCGCTCTTCCGGGGGCAATTCGAGGGGATTTTTCTTCATCCGGAGCATGACCAGGAGATCGGAAAGCGCCGAGGGATGCGCCGAGGGATCGAACTCTTCCAACTCGTGCAGTTTCATGTTGCGCGCGACCTGCTTGATCAGGTCGGCGGAGCGCAGGACCTGAACCTGGCTCGCAATGCCGGACTCGTCGAATATCCTGTCCGAACCACCCTGGGGGAGCTGCCCCGCGCCGCTGAACTCGGGCTCGCGCGACTCGATCAGGACGCGGGTTTCGCTTTCATATTGGGGAGCGATCATCTTCGCGGCGGCAAAGGCTATGGCAGCCGCGCCTACGGTTGCAAGGACAACACGGGAGCGACGTTGCCACACGGCGCGGAACAGGCCGCCGAGATCGATATCCACATCCTCATGTCCGCCGCCGATGCCCGGCATGTCCCAACTCCACGCTTTTTCATTCCGCCGCGAAGGTAAAGGGACATGGTAACTCAACGGTTAATACCGAGCGCAACCAGGAGGTGCCTCCCTCCGGCTCGCGCTGCCAGGACAGGCGATTTCCGTCACGAGTTTACCGGCTATTAACCCTAACGGATCGATAACGGCGCCAGAGAGGTGATTTCCCTGGAGCTCAAACCCGCATGTCGACCGCAGGCAAAAAGACAGCGCGCGCTTTCGCCGTGGCACTCTTGTCGGTGCTCGCGAGCGCCTGCACGAGCTATCAGCCGGCACCGAAAGCTTTCAGCGAGGCGACCATCCAGCCCTACCGGCTGGATAGCGGCGACCGGCTGCGCATCAATGTCTTCGAGCAGGCAGCGCTCAGCGGCACCTATACGGTCGATCAGGCGGGCTATGTCGCCTTTCCGCTGATCGGCGCGGTGCCCACGCGCGGCCATACGCTGCCGGAGCTCGAGGGCATGATCGCCGCCAAGTTGCGTCAGGGATACCTGCGCGATCCGGACGTGACGATCGAGGTCGACCGCTACCGTTCCGTCTTTATCATGGGCGAGGTGGGCCAGGCCGGCCAATATGCCTATGTGCCGGGCATGACAGTGCAGAACGCAATCGCGGTTGCCGGCGGCTTCACGCCGCGCGCCAACCAGGCGAGTGCCGATATCACCCGCAAGATCAACGGCCGCATCATCACCGGCCGCGTGCCGATCACCGATCCGGTCCTGGCGGGCGACACGATCTATGTTCGCGAACGGCTGTTCTGAAGCCGATGCGGAGCGAACGCCCCCTGCGCATCATCCATTGTTTCAGGTCGCCGATCGGCGGGATTTTCCGCCACGTGCGCGATCTCGCGGAAGCCCATGCGCGCGCCGGCCATGAAGTTGGGATCTTCTGCGACAGCACCACCGGCGGCGCTCATGAGGACGCTCTCTTCGAGGCGGTGCGTCCCCATCTGGCTCTCGGCATCACCCGCACACCGATAGATCGCGCCCTGGGCCTCTCGGATTTCGGGCTTCTGTGGCGCAGTTACAAGGAAATCAGAAGATTGCAACCGGATGTGCTGCACGGGCACGGCGCCAAAGGTGGCGCGCTCGCACGCATCATCGGTTCAGCCCTGCGGGTCAACAAGTATCGCGTAGCCCGCCTCTATTCGCCGCATGGCGGCAGCCTGCACTATCGCCGGAAATCGCTGACGGGCGGCGCCATCTTCCGGCTGGAGCGCTTGCAGGAGCGCCTGACCGACGCCTTGGTCTTCGTCTGCGACTACGAACGCCAGACCTATTTCACGAAGATCGGCCGCCCGCTGCGCCGCAGCGAACTTGTCCACAACGGCGTCGACGACGCCGAGTTCGTGCCGATCGAGACGAGGCCGGACATGGCCGACTTCGTCTTCATCGGCATGATGCGGGACCTCAAGGGTCCCGATCTGTTTATAGAGGCCTTTGAATGGGCCGAGCGCCTGACGGGGCGGCGCCTCTCCGCACTGATGATCGGCGATGGTCCGCAGCAGCGGCAATATCAGGAAATGGCATCGCGCATGGGGCTCGGGGATCGCCTCAGGCTGCTTCCCGCGATGGCAACCCGCGCGGCATTGTCGCTCGCGCGGACCGTCGTCATTCCCTCGCGCGCGGAGGCGATGCCGTATCTTCTTCTCGAGGCCCTGGCGGCACGACGGCCGGTGATCGCGACCCGTGTCGGGGGCATTCCGGAAGTTCTGGGCGCCGACAGTCCGGCGCTTGTCGAGCCGGGCGATGCTGAGGCGCTCGGCCAACTTATGGCCGGAATTGCCGACGACGAGGGCTGGGCTGACCGGACGATGCCGGATCCCGAGCGGATCAGGATGCGCTTCTCGGCCTCGACTATGGCCTGCCGCATCATGCAGCTTTATCGCGAACTTACGGAAGAAGCACTCTACGCAGAAGTGCGGCTTCGCACGACGTAAGCGTTTCTTAGTGGCTTTCTGCTATCCCGACACCCAGCGCCGCGCATCCATAAAGATCGCTGCCGCACCTGGAAGTGCTGCGTGTCTTCATCCCAAGATCGAGATCGATTCAAGGAGACATGCAGCAGGAGTTTAGCGCCGGATAGAGACCATGAATCAGTTTGACGGGCCCGAAAGCTTCGACGCAGAAGCGCTTCGCAAAAAGGTTTCAACGATCGGCACGATCGACCGCGAAGCGACACAGGCGGAAAAGGCTCCAGCCGGGCTCAATCCGCTGGCCCGTCAGATAGCGCTCCAATTTCGCGCCGATAGCTATTCGCCCGCCATGATGATCGGCCTCATCCGGCTCCTGGACTTCTGCGCCCTCTTCGCCATCGGCTATGCGATCAATACGCAATATGTCGGCCCATCGCTTGCGGACCTGCCGGTCTATATTGCGATTCTGACCGGCGGCTCGGCCTTTGCCGTCATCGCCATGCAGCTTGCGGATGCCTATCAAGTGCCTGCCCTCAGGGCATGGCTGCGGATGATGCCCCGCATCCTTGGCGCCTGGGCCGGCGCGTTCGGCGTAATCGCACTGGCCATGTTCTTCCTGAAATCGGGCCATCTCTATTCCCGCGTATGGGTCGGCGGCTGGTTCGCCGCAGGGGTGCTGTTCCTCGTCGCCGAACGCGTCTTCATCGCCTATTCGATCAAGCATTGGTCTCGCAACGGCACGATGGAACGCCGCGCCGTCATCATCGGCGGCGGCGCACCGGCAAGGGAACTGATCCGCGCGATCGAGCATCAGCCGGACAACGACATCCGCATCTGCGGCATTTTCGACGACCGGGACGAGCGCCGCTCTCCGAATGTCATCGCCGGCTATCCCAAGCTTGGCACCGTCGACGAACTCGTCGAGTTTGCGAGGATGGCCCGCATCGACATGCTGATCTTCTCGCTACCGCTGACGGCGGAAGACCGCATCCTCACACTCCTGAAGAAACTCTGGGTGCTGCCGGTCGACATCCGCCTTGCGGCCCACGCCAACAACCTGCGCTTTCGCCCCCGCAGCTATTCCCACGTCGGACAGGTGCCGATGCTCGACATTTTCGACAAGCCGATCGCCGATTGGGATTCCGTTGCCAAGCGATGCTTCGATGTCTTCTTCAGCCTGGTCGCGCTCGCGGTGCTCTGGCCGGTAATGCTCGGTGCGGCCATCGCCGTCAAACTCACCTCGCCGGGCCCGATCATCTTCAAGCAGAAGCGGCACGGCTTCAACAACGAGATCATCGAAGTCTATAAGTTCCGTTCGATGTACACGCATCTGAGCGATCCGACCGCGCGCAACGCCGTCACCAAGGGCGATCCGCGCGTGACGCCGGTGGGCCGCTTTCTGCGTAAATCCTCGATCGACGAGCTACCGCAGATCTTCAACGTGCTGAAAGGCGAGCTCTCGCTGGTCGGTCCGCGCCCGCATGCCGTTCACGCGCAGACCCAGGACCGCATCTATTCGGATGTCGTCGAAGGCTATTTTGCCCGCCATCGCGTCAAGCCCGGCGTGACCGGTTGGGCGCAGATAAACGGCTGGCGCGGCGAGGTCGACAATGACGAGAAGATCCGCTTTCGCACGGCCTTCGACCTCTATTACATCGAGAACTGGTCGCTCTTTCTAGACCTGAAGATCCTTTTTCTGACGCCGATGCGCCTGCTCAACACGGAAAACGCTTATTGAGTACCGTCGGCATCCCCCATCCCGCCGTTTTCCGGCCTCAGCTTGCGGCGATTTCTATCCTCGGCTCCGGCCTGGTGGCACTGGCCGTATTCAGTTCGGGCTTCGTCATCGCGGAGCCGGCACCTTATGAAGTGTTCCTGACCGGCCTGATCGGCCTCTGGGCCCTGTTCGGCCTGAGGATTTCGCGCGCCACCGCCCCGCTGCTTGCCTTGCTCATCCTCTTCATGGTCGGCGGCGTTCTGTCGTTAACGGTGATGGCCGACCTCTCGGACGGGCCGATCTATATGGCCGTCTCCGGCTTTCTCGCGCTTTCGGCCGTCTTCTTCGCCGCCATCATCGAGGAACGCCACCGGCGCCTGCGGTTGATCTTCGACGCATGGGCGGCGGCGGCGGTCGTCACCGCCCTCCTCGGCATTCTCGGCTATTTCGGCGCGATACCCGGGGCGAGCAGCTTCACGCTCTACGATCGGGCAAAGGGCGCCTTTCAGGATCCGAACGTCTTCGGGCCCTATCTCGCCGCGCCGGTGCTCTACCTGCTCCACGGGCTCTTAACGCAACCGATCCGCCGCGCTCCGCTGAAGGTCGCCGGGCTCATCGTGCTGACGCTCGGCGTCTTCCTCTCCTTTTCGCGGGCGGCCTGGGCACTCAATCTCTTCGGCGTCCTCGCCCTCGTTTTCATCATGCTTCTGAGGGAGCGAAGCGGCCTCTTCCGTCTCAGAATTCTCGTGCTGGCGCTCTGCGGCATCGTCTTCATTGCGGCGGCCTTGGCGGTCGCGCTGCAGTCGGAGCAGGTTTCGTCACTTTTCTCAAACCGCACCCAGCTCGTGCAGGACTATGACGGCGGACATCTCGGCCGCTTCGAGCGCCACCGTATCGGCTTTCTCATGTCGATGGAAAAGCCGCTCGGCATCGGCCCCATGGTATTCAGCACGATCTTTCCGGAAGACGAGCACAATATCTGGCTGAAGTGCCTGACATCCTATGGCTGGCTGGGCTTCGCGGCTTACGTGACGCTGATACTCTGGACCCTATCGCTCGGCTTCCGGTTCCTGCTGCTCGACCGGCCTTGGCAGCCCCACCTGATGATCGCCTGGATCACGCTGATCGGCCATGTCGGCATCGGCAACGTCATCGACACCGACCACTGGCGCCATTTCTACATGCTGCTCGGCGTCATCTGGGGCTGCGCCGCCCTCGAATATCGCAGCCGGCGGCAGGCGCGCGCCCATAGGCTTGCATGAGCATGTCTCCGACCGTCAGACCGCCAGCCAAGCCATTGCGCCTTCTGGAAGTCCTCGAGCCGAGTGGCGGCGGATCCGGAAGGCACTTCCTCGATCTCTGCCGCGGCATGCATGCGCGCGGCCACCATGTCGAGGCCGTCTATTCGCCCCGGCGCGCCGAAGACGGCTTCCTGCGCGAATTGAAGGAGATCGGTCTTCCCGCCGTGCACGCGGTCGATATGCATCGTGCGCCCGGGCCCTCCGACCTGCCCGCCTTTCGCGCCATTCAGCGGATCACCCGCAAGGCCGGACCGTTCGATGTCATTCACGGCCACAGCTCCAAGGCGGGAGCCCTGACGCGGCTGAGGCTTCCGGGCCGGCACGTGCCGCGGGTCTACACGCCGCACGCATTCCGTACCATGGACCCGACGCTCGGTCGCGGCGGCAGGCTCATCTATGGCGCAATCGAAGCGGCGCTCGCCTGGTTCTTCACCGATCACCTGATTGCCGTTTCCGACGACGAACGCGCCCATGCCCTCACTCTCGGCCTTCCGGACGCGCGGATTTCGGTCATCGTCAACGGCGTCCTCGCCCCCTCCCCGGGCCTGGCCAAGACGGTGCGCGCGAGCCTCGGCATTCCGGCCGATGCCTTCGTTTACGGTTTCATCGGCCGGCTGGCAGCCCAGAAGGCGCCGGAGCGCCTGCTCGATGCCTTTCAGCGGGTCGCCGGTTCGGTCGGCGACAGCCACCTGGTAATGATCGGCGCCGGCGATGCGGAAGAAGAACTCCGGCAATGCATTGACGAAACGGGATTGAAGGACCGCATTCATCTCACCTCCGCATTCACGGGTCCGCAAGCCGTCTGCGCCTTCGACCTCATCGTCATGCCGAGCCGTTACGAGGCGATGTCCTATGTGATGCTCGAGGCCGTCGCCGCGGCACGGCCGATCATCATTTCGAACGTCGGCGGCGCGCGCACCGCTGTCGACCACGGCGAAAACGGCTTCATCGTCGCCAATAGCGACAACGTCTCGCAACTCGCCAAGGCAATGATCGCCGCCGCCGATCCGGAGAGATATGCGGAGCTCGCCGAGGCGGCGGAAGCCCGTAGGAACCGCTTCACGCTTGAGCAGATGCTCGACCGGACGGAGGAAATCTATCTGCGTCTGGCGGCACGACGGCAGCGCTGACGCCGCCCGATGCGGCGCGGTGCGGCGGTACGCGGAGCGGATTGCGTGTTTGTTGAAACGAGAGGACCTCACAGCGCGGCGGGCGCGCTGTGAGGTCCTCTGATGAACGCTGCCGTCTATTCTTCAGCGGCCGCTTCGTCTTGCTGCAGCTTCCGCTGCAGGAGGAGGTAATCGCTCGGGGTGGACTGTTCGGCTTTGGTCACGCTCGCCGTCGTGATCTCCTTGTCCACCGCGCTGGTCGAGGCCGTCTTGTCGTGGCCAAGGCATGCGGCGGACGCCGCCGTCGTCGACAGGACGAAGGCGGCCGCAAATACGAGGATGCTCTTCATCGGGCTTCTCCTGTTGTTGCCGGCGTAGTGTATCCGCGGCAGGGCCGTGATCCAAATCACAAAACGCGCTTTTTCAACGGTGGCAGATCGGGACAAGGATCTCCATTTTTCCCTTGCGCCGACTGAGCGTTCCGACTAATGAGAGCGGGCTTGTAACAAAGCGGGTCGGAGCGTAGCGCAGCCCGGTAGCGCACTTGACTGGGGGTCAAGGGGTCGTGGGTTCGAATCCCGCCGCTCCGACCATTTAAGCCCATGCGGACGAGGATTTTGCAGATAGCGGAGAATCTTCGGGCACGATAACGGTCAAACGTTTCGGTCCGTCTCGGCACGCCGAGTCGAATCGCTTCACCTTCGTTTCGCGAGCCGCGCCCTTTCGTCTTTTAACCGGTCATAATCCGCCTGATGGCAGCGCGCAGTGTCTCGAATGTGGCCAGCAGTTCATGCGCGAGAGATGCTTTGCGGCCGTCCCGCTCAAATGCGGCGACGATGCTACGCTGTTTCTCCAGGTGGCGATCAGCCTCGGACAGGTGCCCTGGTGCCGCCGCCAGGTGCTCTTCGATGACTGCCAGTCCATTCATGCCACAGGATAACATTGTCGTCGGCAGCGCGAACCGTGCACCTGCGGAACATTTCAACTCCGGAGGTGTTCGGACGCCGAGCGATCGGAGAAGAGCACATGACCAGACGCTGGGAGCGACTCGCATTGATTGGCGCCGCCGTCATCATCATCGCGAGCGCCATCTTGTATATTTACGTCGAAAGATTTCCCGCCGCCGATGAGACGCGGATCGAGGATACGAGGAGCGAATCGGACGGAGCGGGGCCAGTCGACGAAACACCCCCAAGTGCGACGGGTGATATGGAGAATCCTTCCTGACCACACTCGTCTTCGGGCTTTGCCAAATGACGGCAGTGACTCGGTCGACCGGATTCACCGCACCTGGTCGAGCAGCCGCTTGCATTCGAGCAGATCGTAAAGCGCCTCCTGCAGCAGCGCCCGGTCCTCCTTGCTGACGGATGCCTTGCCGAGCGAGATTTCCGCCTCGTCGCTACCGCCGCCGAAGGAGAAGAAGCGACGGCTCGGCGGCGCCTTGGCGCGGCCGACGATCTGGTCCTCCTCGGCAATGCCCGCCTTCGGCGGCGCCGGTTCCTCGTGGCTGGACGCGGCAAGAGCCTCGACGGCCGCAAGGTCGCCGCTGGCGATGGCGGCGACGAACTTGTTGCCATTGGCCTTCAGGAGCTTCTGCACGCCCTTGATCGTATAGCCGTGATCATAGAGCAGATGTCGGATGCCCTTGAGCAGGTCGACATCCTCGGGACGGTAATAGCGCCGGCCACCACCGCGCTTCATCGGCTTGATCTGCTGGAAGCGCGTCTCCCAGAACCTCAGCACGTGTTGCGGCAGATCGAGTTCGTCTGCGACCTCGCTGATGGTACGGAAGGCATCCGGGCTCTTTTCCATATCGTCCCAATCTCCACGCGGCGGGCAAGCGCATCGCCGGCCGCCACAACAGCTTTAATCGCTGCGTCATTCCTCGGGCGCATCGGCTCAAGGAATGCTGCAGCAGCGCACGATCGACCGGCGCAGTGAACGGATCAATGCGCGATGATCGCACGAATCAGACCAATTTCAACGGTTTATGAAAGTGTTTTCAACCGCATTTACGGTTGCGGCAGCCGATCAGGAAGCTGCATCGGCATGCTTCTGCTTGGCCTTGCGGGTCAGATGCGCCTTCAGCACGCGCTGCTTCAAGACGTTCGAAGCCTTGAAGGTCATGACGCGGCGCGGCGAGATCGGCACTTCCTCGCCCGTCTTGGGGTTTCGCCCGATGCGCTCGTTCTTGTCGCGCACCTGGAAAGTTGCGAAAGAAGACAGCTTCACGCTCTCGCCCCGCACGATAGCGTTGCAGATCTCGTCGATGACGGTCTCCACAAGTTCGGCGGACTCCGTCCGAGACAATCCGACCTTGCGAAAAACCGACTCAGCCAAGTCCGCTCGTGTTACTGTTTTCCCGCTCATCTTCCCCCACCGATATCTGGCATGCCGATCAGCGGAAGAAGACTATTGCCCTTGCCTTTTCCGGTCAAGCGCCTGCCTTACTTCAATTATTTTCTTTCTGCCTCACCAGCGGAGAAGAACCGAGCCCCAGGTGAACCCGCCGCCCATGGCCTCGAGCATCACAAGGTCACCCCTCTTGATCCGCCCATCGGCAGCTGCGGTGTCGAGCGCGAGCGGAATGGAGGCTGCTGACGTATTGCCATGCTGGTCCACCGTCACGACAACCTTTTCGAGTGGGATGCCGAGCTTCCTGGCCGAGCCGTCGATAATGCGGCGATTGGCCTGGTGCGGGACGAGCCAGTCGACGTCGTCGGCCGTCGTCCCCGTCGCCTCGAAAGCGGCCTCGATCACGTCGGTGATCATGCCGACCGCGTGCTTGAAGACCTCACGTCCTTCCATGCGGAGATGGCCGACCGTACCGGTCGTCGACGGGCCGCCGTCGACATAGAGTTTGTCGCCATGGACGCCGTCGGAGCGCAGTTGCGCAGTCAGGACGCCGCGATCGGCATTGGTGCCCTCGCCATTTGCGGCTTCGAGGATGAGGGCGCCGGCGCCGTCGCCGAAGAGCACGCAGGTCGTGCGGTCGGACCAGTCGAGAATGCGCGAGAAGGTCTCAGCGCCAATCACCAGGGCGCGGCTGGCAAGGCCTCCGCGAATATAGGCATCCGCCGTCGCAACCGCATAGACGAAGCCGGAGCAGACCGCCTGCAGGTCGAACGCCGCCCCGTGGCGCATGCCGAGACGGTTTTGGATATTGACCGCCGTCGCAGGGAAAGTGTTGTCGGGGGTCGAGGTCGCGACGATAATCAGGTCGAGATCGTCGGGTGTCAGCCCGGCCCTCTGAAGGGCGGCGCGGGCGGCTCCCTCGCCCAGCGACGCCGTCGTCTCGCCCTCTCCGGCTATGTAGCGCTGGCGAATGCCGGTCCGCTGCACGATCCACTCATCGGACGTGTCGACCCGGGATTCCATTTCCTTATTGGTCATCACCCGCTTCGGCAGCGCTGCGCCGAAACCGCGAACGACAGAACGGATCATCTGCTAAAACCTTTCATTCAAGCCCGCGGGAGGGCCTCCGGCGTCTGGGTGCCGTGATAGCGCGCGAGGTCGGCCTCGATCTTGGCCTTCAGGCCGTTCTTGACCATGTCGTAGCCGACGTCGATCGCCGCGGCGAAACCCTCGGCATCCGTGCCGCCATGGCTCTTGATAACGATACCGTTCAGCCCCAGGAAGACGCCGCCATTGACCTTGCGGGGATCCATCTTCTCGCGCAGCCGATCGAAGGCCCCCTTGGCGAAGACATAGCCGACCCTGGCAAGGAGCGTGCGCGACATGGCAGCGCGGAGATATTCGGCGATCTGGCGCGCGGTGCCTTCCGCCGCCTTGAGCGCGATATTGCCCGAGAACCCTTCCGTCACGACCACGTCCACGGTGCCGCGGCCGATATCGTCACCCTCGACGAAACCGTAGTAGTCGATGCCCTCGATATTGGCTTCGCGGATGAGCCGGCCGGCCTCCTTGACCTCTTCCTGCCCCTTGATCTCCTCGACGCCGACATTCAACAGGCCGACCGACGGACGCTCGACCTCAAATAGAGCGCGGGCCATCGCGCCGCCCATCAGCGCGAAATCCATGAGCTGCTGCGCATCGGCGCCGATCGTCGCGCCGACGTCGAGGACAATGCTTTCGCCCTTGAGCGTTGGCCAGATGGCGGCAATCGCCGGACGCTGAATGCCCTGCATCGTCCTTAGACAGAAGACCGACATCGCCATCAGCGCGCCGGTATTGCCCGCCGAGACCACGACATCCGCCTCGTCGGCATTGATCGCGTCGATTGCCTTCCACATGCTCGACTTGCCGCGCCCGCGCCTGAGCGCCTGGCTCGGCTTCTCATCCATGCCGACGGCGATCTCGCAATCGTGGAAGGTGCTTGCGGCCTGAAGCTTTGGATGTTTCGCCAACAATTCGGCGCACCGAGATTCCTGTCCGAACAGAACGAATCGGATGTCCGGATGACGTTCGAGCGCCCTTGCTGCGCCCGGGATGACGACGTCAGGACCATAGTCGCCGCCCATCACGTCAAGTGAAATTCTGACCACGCGTGTCTTATCCCTTTTTCCCGCCATGCGACGCGTCTGGCCGCGGCGCATTCTTCAAGCGGCAGCGATCCCGCGTTCCTTCTGACACTCGGGCCAGCATGCAACGTCCCGGCACTGCGACCCCTTGGCCGGAGCCGGGCCAAAATACTGCTTTTCGCTTGCGTGACAACCGAATTGTAGGCCGCAGCCGCGCCGCCTCATTTCTTTTTCCAATCCTTGAGCACCGCAAACGGATTGGGCCGCTCGTCATCCTCGGCGGAACTCTCGATGCGTTCGCCGAAGGCGACCCCCTCCTTGCGCGGATAGGGGTCGATTGCCAGAGCGACATGCTCGCAGACGACCGCACCGGCGTCGATCGTGTCACCGGCAAAGGTGTCGGGGATGTCGGGCCCGCCCGGATCGAGAATCATCTCGCCGCCATCATTGTCGGCCTGGCGTGCCAGCCGTGACCCTTCCGGTACGAAGATCGCCTCGACCGGCTCGCGGATATTCGCCTCGACGGGGTCGAGCGTCACCACGCAGGTCTGGACGACAAGCGCGCGCACCTCGCCCTTGATCTTCACGCCGTCCTTCTTCCACCGCCCGATCTCGAGGTCGGCATCGAGCGACTGCACCTCGTCGACCTTCCAGAGCTCGGCAAGCGCACGGCGTTCCGCCTCGTTTGCCGACACATGCACCTTGACGGGATTTGCCGAAATATGCCCCACCTTCACCGGGTAGGAGAATGCCGGGTTGCTCTCGTGCTTCATGATCGTTCCTTCCTGCCGCGCCGCGAGAGGGCGGGCGCAGCCTTCTACAGCGCCGCGTGTCTTTTCAGACGCGCAAAGGTCGCCGTAACTCTTTGCCTCTGCGCATCGAGCTTCCGAAAATCGGCTCCGATTTTCGGACCGATGCGCCAGCAGATATTCATGGGTTTACCACGATTGTCTGCTCGGATTCGTTAGGTTTGCCGCAGGTTCTGATCCCTGCTTCGCCCGCCCGTCAGGTTCCCGGCCCTGCCGGCGGAATGCGCAACTGGCCCACTTCGACCGCGTCCTCGGGGATGCCCGACAGCACCTCCTCGACGAGGAAGAGATAGGCGGCAAGTCCCGCCATCGATGGCGCGCCCTCCCTCTCGGGATGGAAGTTGCGCCTGAGTGCCGCCGCCAGCGTCTCGCGGTCGCCCCCGTCGAGAGCAGCCGCGTAGGATTCGAGCCGTCCATAGAACATGCCGGCAAGCTTCTTCATCTTCTTCGGTACGCCCGCATCACCGATGCCCAACTCGCGGATCGAGTGATCGACATCTTCGAAAAAGGCGTCGACGATCTCCTGCGCGATCTCCTGGCCGGTTCGCGGCGAACTGCGGGTGCGCCGGAAATAGAGGATCAGCATTGCCGAAAGCATCTCAAAACGCCCCATCACCGTGTCGGGCACTTCGAGGTCGGTATAGAGAAACGGCTGGCGCGCCGCGGCGGTGAGATGCGCATATTGGCGCTCCACTATCGCAATGTTGCCGCTTTTTCTCTTGAACAGTCCAAAAATCATCACGAAGCCCAGTCGTGGCTTTTCGAAATCGATGGGTAAGCGCCCATCACGTTGTTGCATGATAGCCGAAGCTGGTTTACCGAAGCAGGCACGAATTGCAATGGCGGATCTGCCATCGTTACTCCAAGGGGAGCAGTTGTTGACGAAGCGGTATTTGACATCGAACCTGAAAGTACTGGCCCGCGCCGTGGTCGTGGCTTCGCTCTCCACTGCAGCCCTTGCCGGCTGTCAGGCCCTCGATGTCGGCGAAGTCCTGCATCAGGGCTATGTCGTCGACCAGGAAACGCTGAACCTCGTGCCTGTCGGATCGAGCCGTGAACAGGTCCTCCTGTCGCTCGGCACGCCGTCGACGACCGCGACATTCGACAACGAGGTATTCTACTACATTTCGCAGACCCGCAAGCGGCCGGTGGCCTTCATGAAGCCGAAGATCATCGACCAGTCGGTCCTCGCCGTCTATTTCGACAAGGAAGGCGTCGTCAGCCAACTCGCCCATTATACGCTGAAGGACGGCAAGGTCTTCGACATGCTGTCGAGCACCACCCCGACCGGCGGCAAGGAGACAAGTTTCCTGGGGCAACTGCTGACGGGCCCCGGCGTCGGACAGGGTGCAGCGCGCAACCTCTTCAAGAATTTCGGCGATATGTGACAAAATCGGCACAGCAGGTGCCAGGAAGCAGCCCGCGGAACACCAGTTCCGCGGGCTTTTTTTTACTCAAGGACTATGTCAGGCCAGCACGGCGAGCAGCAGCAAGGCCACGATGTTCGTGATCTTGATCGCCGGATTGACCGCCGGCCCGGCCGTGTCCTTGTAGGGATCGCCCACCGTGTCACCGGTCACGGATGCCTTGTGCGCGTCCGAACCCTTCATGTGGCGCGTGCCGTTCTTGTCCACGAAGCCGTCCTCGAAGCTCTTTTTGGCGTTATCCCAGGCACCGCCCCCGGAGGTCATGGAAACCGCCACGAACAGGCCATTGACAATGACGCCGAGAAGCGAAGCGCCCAATGCCGCGAAGGCGGAGGCCTTCGAACCCGAAAGGAGCAGCACGCCGAAATAGACGACGATCGGCGCCAGCACCGGCAGCAGCGAAGGGATGATCATTTCGCGGATCGCCGCCTTGGTCAGCATGTCGACGGCGCGGCCATAATCCGGCCGGTCCTTGCCTTCCATGATGCCCGGCTTTTCCTTGAACTGCCGACGCACCTCCTCGACGACGGCACCGCCTGCCCGACCGACGGCTGTCATGGCAATGCCGCCGAAGAGATAGGGGATTAGGCCGCCGAAGATGAGGCCGGCGACGACATAGGGGTTCGAGAGGTCGAAGGAGATCGCCCCGACGTCAGCGAAATAGGGATATTGTTCACCATGGGCGGCGAAATAGGCGAGGTCGTTGGAATAAGCCGCGAAGAGCACGAGAGCGCCGAGGCCGGCGGAGCCGATTGCATAGCCCTTGGTGACCGCCTTGGTAGTATTGCCGACCGCGTCGAGCGCGTCGGTCGCCTTTCGCACTTCCGGCGGCAAATTCGACATCTCCGCGATGCCGCCGGCATTGTCCGTCACGGGACCGAAGGCGTCGAGCGCCACGATCATGCCGGCAAGGCCGAGCATGGTGGTGACGGCAATGCCGGTGCCGAAGAGGCCGGCGAACTGATAAGTGGCGATGATACCGCCGACGATGACGATCGCCGGAAGCGCGGTCGCCTCGAGCGATACCGCCAACCCCTGGATCACGTTGGTGCCGTGGCCGGTGACGGAGGCCTGCGCGATGGAATTCACCGGCCGCTTATTGGTGCCAGTGTAGTATTCGGTGATCACGACGATCAGGGCCGTGACGACGAGGCCGATGATGCCGCAGAAGAACAGGCCCCAGCCGGTGATGTCCTTGCCGGCGACCGTACCGATCGACCCCCAGCCGATCGTCAGCGACGTGGCAGCGCCAAGGCCGAGGATCGACAGCACGCCGGTCATGATCAGCCCGCGATAGAGGGCGCCCATGATCGAACCGTTGGTCCCGAGCTTGACGAAGAAGGTGCCGATGATCGATGTGATGATGCAGACGGCGCAGATTGCCAGCGGGTAGACCATGATGCTCGAAAACATCGGAGTGCCGGCGAAGAAGATCGCCGCCAGAACCATGGTTGCGACGACAGAGACCGCATAGGTTTCGAAAAGGTCGGCTGCCATGCCGGCACAGTCGCCGACATTGTCGCCCACATTATCGGCGATCGTCGCGGGGTTGCGCGGGTCGTCTTCCGGAATGCCTGCCTCCACCTTGCCGACGAGGTCGCCGCCGACATCCGCGCCCTTGGTAAAGATGCCGCCGCCGAGACGGGCGAAGATCGAGATCAACGAGCCGCCGAAACCGAGCGCCACCAAAGCATCGATCACCTCGCGCGAGGCAGGATCATGCCCGAGGCCGACGGTGAGGACGAAATAGTAGACAGCGACACCCAGCAGCGCGAGACCCGCGACGAGGAGGCCGGTGATTGCGCCTGACTTGAAAGCAATATCAAGACCGGAGGCAAGGCTGACCGATGCGGCCTGGGCCGTGCGAACATTGGCCCTCACGGATACATGCATGCCGATGAAACCGGCCGCGCCCGAGAGTACTGCGCCGATCAGGAAGCCGATCGCGGCCGTACCCGAGAGAAGAAGCCACGCGGCGATGAAGACGACGACACCGACGATGGCGATGGTTTTGTACTGACGCATGAGGTAGGCCTGAGCCCCCTCTCTGATAAAGCCTGCAATCTCCTGCATGCGGGCATTCCCCTGATCGGCAGCAAGCACCGACTGTGCCGCCCAGACGGCGTAAGCCACCGAAAGCAACCCGCATGCGATAACGGCCAATAATATGGTCATTCGCACAATCCTCCGTTTCAACCTGCGGGCTCACTCCCTGCCGCAGGCCCCTCAAGCCGCGAATCGCGCGCCGCCTCCTCGAGCGGCACGTCCTCACGGCGCGGCAAGAGTGCGGGTGCGAACAGGGAACGTCAAGCCCCTGAAAATACCCGCATCTCCGGGACAGGGGGTTTTCCGGCAAGCCCTTGCACGAAGCTCAGGCCGCGGCGGTTTTCCTGCTCGCTCGCATCAGAAGGAAGAGGAGAAGGAGGCACAGGCCAGCGACCGGCCACACAACGGAGTTGAGCATGTCCCAGCCATAGGCGGTCAGCACCTTGCCGGAGGCGAAGGACGAAATGGCAACGGCAGTGAAGAGCACAATGTCGTGGAACGCCTGGACCTTGTCGGCCTCGTGAGGCCGGTAGCTGTGGGCGACGATCGCCGTCGCACCGATGAAGGCGAAGTTCCAGCCGAGGCCGAGAAGAACCAGAGCGGCCCAGAAGTTCCAGAGCTCGACGCCAAGATGCGCGATCGCCGCGCAGGCCATCAGCAGCAGAAATCCCGAGGCGACGATGCGCTCCGCACCGAAGCCGCTGATCAGCCAGCCCGTGACGAAGCTCGGAGCGAACATGGCCAGCACATGCCACTGGATGCCGAGCGTCGCGAGGTCGCTCGAGAACCCGCAGCCGACGACCATGGCGACGGGGGCGCCGGTCATCATGAAGGTCATCAGCGCATAGGCGGAAATGCCGCAAACCATGCCGGTCAGAAAGCGCTGGTTGCCGGCGATCTCGCGCAGCGGCCGTGCGGGCGTTTCCGGGCGCGCGGCGGATGCCGGAGCGCCATCGGGCAAGCGCAGGGGCGCAAAGAAGAAGAGTGCGACAAGGCAGACGGGCAAGAGCGCGACGAAGGCGCCGGCAAACCAGACGGGCGCAAAATAATCACCGGCAAAGATGACGATCTGGGGGCCGAGGACCGCCGAGACGATGCCGCCGCCGAGGATCCAGGAGATTGCCTTGGGCTTGAAGAAGGATGGCGACGCATCGGCCGCGGCAAAGCGCAGTTTCTGGGTGAAGCCGTTGGAGGCGCCGAGCACGGCAAGACCGCCTGCGAAAAGCCAGAAGCTTTCGCGGAACAGGGCAGCGGCGGCGATGACGCCCCCGGCTGCCGCGATCAAGGCGCCGATCATGAAGGCCAAACGCCTGCCTGTAAGGCGTGACAGCATCGCCACCAGAACGACGCCGAGCGCCATGCCGACATTGAAGGCGGTCAAAGGTGCGGTCGCGAGCGACTTGTCGTCGCCGAGCAACTGGTGACCGGCCACGCCGCCCACGGCGAAGCTGATCGGCCCCACGACGCCCAGAAGCGCCTGGGCAATGGCGAGCAGCAGGACATTGCGGCGCGCCTCGCGAAGAACCGCCCCGATAACGCCGACCGCCGCAGTTACCATCGAGTCACTTCCGCCGCTCGCCGCGGACCTGCTTGGCGATACGGTCCAGGACGGCGTTGACGAGCTTCGGCTCCTCGTCCTCGAAGAAGGCTTTGGCGATTTCGACATATTCGGTGACGATCACCGGAATTGGCACGTCCTTGCGCTCCAGGAGCTCGAAGGTGCCGGCGCGCAGGATGGCACGGACAGTGGAATCGAGCCGGGAGAGCGCCCAATCGTCCTGCAGGGCGGAGCCGATCAGCGGATCGAGCTTGCGCTGGTCGCGCACGACGCCGGAGACGATCGAGCGGAACCAGGACGCGTCCGCCTTCAGATAGGTGTCGCCGTCCAGCTCCCTGCCGAGACGATGCGCCTCGAATTCGGCGACGATCTCCAGTACGCCGGTCCCGCCGATATCCATCTGGTAAAGCGCCTGAACGGCCGCAAGGCGTGCGGCGCCACGCTGGTTGACCTGCTTCAGCGGTTGATCCGAGGGGGTATTCGTCACTTTACTGCGCCTAACTTGTTCTTCAGTTCGATCATGGTCAGGGCCGCGCGCGCGGCAAAACCGCCCTTGTCGCCCTCCGACCTGCGGGCACGCGCCCATGCCTGTTCCTCGCTCTCGACGGTCAGGATACCATTGCCGAGCGCCAGGCTTTCACTGACGGCGAGATCCATCAGGGCACGGGCGGACTCGTTGGCCACGATATCGAAGTGATAGGTTTCACCGCGTATCACCATGCCGAGCGCGACGAAGCCGTCATAGTCGGTGCCGCCCTCGTCCGCCGCATCGAGCGCCATGGCGATAGCCGCGGGAACTTCCAGGGCTCCCGGCACCGTGACGATGTCGTAGGTTGCGCCGGCCGCATCGAGCGCGTGTTTCGCTCCGTCGAGCATCGCATCGGCCATATCGTCATAGAAGCGCGCTTCCACAATCAGGATGCGGAGAGGCTCGGTCTTCGCCATGGGTCACCTGTCTTGAAAAATCCGGGACCGGACTTGGCCGGTGCAGGCGGGGGTCAAACCACGCCCCGCGCGGAATGGCAAGTAAATTCGGCGACGCGGAGCCATTTGCAGCCCGACGGCCCTTGCCGCATTCGGGAGCCGAGATATTTCGATCAAGTCTTAGGCCGGAGTATCGGCAATTCACCGTTGAATGCATGAACGCACAACACCACCCATGGGATGTATAACATACCCGAAACCTCAAGTATCTTTCCGCCCCGACCGGCCGCCCGCCCTCGACGGCCGATCTTGGGGACGGCGGGCGGGGCCGAAATTCATGGCATCGACCGAAACTATTGGAGCGAAAATGCACCGCGTTCCCGTCATAGAGACCGAGCGGCTTCTCCTGCGCCCCTATCGGCGAGACGACTTCCCCCTCTACTGTGCCCTCTTCGCGGACGAAGAGGTTACCCGCTATGTGGGCGGCGTGCCCTATACGCGGGAACAATCCTGGACGCGCTTCCTGCGCCAGGTCGGCATGTGGCACTATTTCGGTTTCGGTTTCTTCGCGATCCAGGAGAAGGAAAGCGGCGCATTCGTCGGCGAGGCGGGCTTTCACGATGCCCATCGCCAGATCACGCCTTCGCTCGATGGAACGATGGAAATGGGATGGGCAATCTCGCCGAAGAGCCATGGTCGCGGCCTTGCGACGGAAGCTGTCGCCGCCGCTCTCGCCTGGGGCGACCGCGTCTTTCCTGGCCTGAGAAAGACCTGCATCATCGAACCGGGCAACCAGGCTTCGATCCGAGTCGCACTGAAGCACGGCTTCACGGAATTCTGGCGCACGAATTATCACGGGAGGCCGATGATCATGTTCGAAAGACGTTCGGCTACTATCGCCTGAACCGATGCGGTCGGTCGGCGCCGAAGGCGCGGCGTTCGGCCAAACAGGCTTGCGAACATGACATTTTTGTAATTCTTTTCAGCTGCTTATGCCACGGATTTGGCCAAGTTCGCGCCCAGGTTCATAACCGTCGGCACGGCGCGAAACCTTCTGGAATCCGAAACCTTCCGGAACCGCCGCCCCGACAGATCGAAACAGCCAGACGCCCTCGCTGCGGGACCTCCCCCCGCAAACGGTCGGCGCCGGCCTGCGGAGCCCTGCACGGTCGAGCAATCGCGAACGCGACAATCGCCACAGCGAGCGCCGCAAATCAAAGGAGCCTGACAATGAACCGCATTGCAAAAGCTACCGTCATCGCCACTCTTTCCGCCCTGACCCTCGGCGGCATCGCGCAAGCCGCGAGCGTCGACATGAATTGGCCGAAGCAGATCGAGCAGACGGTGCGCAGTTTCAAGGGCGACAATCTCAGGATCGTCAGTGTCGACACGCTGAGCCGGGAAGACCAGACCCGCAGCTGGATTGAGGAAGCGACGCCGCAACAGCGTGCCGTGCTCCAGTCTGCAGTTGAAGCCAACAGGCCTCTTGTCGCCAGGCTGAAGGCGCATGATGTCGAGTTGAACAATATCGCCGGCGCCGAGCAAGCCGCCGATGGCGGACTGACGATCTATCTCCGCTGAGCCTGATGCAGAAACCATGCGGTCCGCCCTCCTCGGGGCGGACTGCATTTCCTTGGCGGCAGCGGCGAGCAATCACTCCGGCTTCGGAGCGGGAAACTCCGCCAGGCGCGCCGCATAGCGCGCCATCGTATCGACCTCGAAATTGACGAAATCCCCCGCCTTGCGCTCTCCCCAGGTGGTGACTTCGAGCGAATGGCGGATCAAAAGCACATCGAACTCGGCGCCGTCGACCTTGTTGACGGTGAGCGACGTGCCGTCGAGCGCCACCGAGCCCTTCGGCGCGACGAAACGGGCGAGATGGTTCGGCACCCGCAGGCGGAAGCGCACGGCGTCGCCTTCCGGTGCCACCGCGATGATCTCCGCGACTCCGTCGACGTGACCCGAGACGATATGCCCACCAAGCTCGTCGCCGATTTTCAGCGACCGCTCGAGATTGATGCGGGTGCCCTCCTGCCAGGCGCAGATGGTCGTGAGCCTCAGCGCCTCCTCCCATGCCTCGGCTTCGAACCAGCGCTCATTGCTGCCGGCCTCCGGCAGCCCAGTCACCGTAAGACACACGCCCGCATGGGCGATTGAGGCGCCCATGTCGATCGTCTTCGGATCGTAATTACTGGCGACGCGAAGCTTGATCCCTTCGCTGAGCGGCGTGACCTTCTCAACCGTGCCGATGTCGGTGATTATGCCTGTGAACATCCGGTATCTCTCTCGTATTCCTCGAAAATGTCGTCACCGTAGCGCGCGATGCGCCGGAGTGTGAAGCGGGGCGGAACGGACGTCCGTTCAAATGGGGATCTGATGCCGCTCTCGCCAATGGCTGCCGGACCGGTGAACAGCAGGATGCGGTCGACGAGATCGGCATCAAGAAAGTCGCGGGCGGCACGAGCGCCGCCCTCGACCAGGAGCGAAGAGATGCCGCGCGACGCGAGTGCCGTCAAAAGGTCGGAGATTGTATCCGTGCACAGGACCTCGACGCCGGCGGCCTCAAGGGCTGCACGGCGGTCAGCGTAGTCGCCCCCTCTCCCCGCATGCGGGGAGAGGGCCGGTCCTCGGGTTAAACCCGAGGAGAGGGGCGAATCGCTGCCGCCTGGCCCCTCATCCGCCCTTCGGGCACCTTCTCCCCGCGGGCGGGGAGAAGGAATATCCGCGCCGCCCGCCACGACTATCAGCGGAACGTCGCGCGCCGTGCGCACCAATTTCGACTCGATCGGCAGTTCCAGGCGGCGGTCGAGCACGATGCGAATGGGGGAGCGTTCCTCAAGGCCGGCGAGCCGCACCGTCAGTTCCGGATCATCGGCACTGGCCGTACCGACGCCGACAAGGATCGCGTCGGTTTCGGCGCGCAGGACCTGTACCTGCGCACGGGAGATCGCGCCGGTGATCCTGATCTGCCCCTGCCCTTCCTTGCCGATCATGCCGTCGGAGGAAACGGCAAGTTTCAGAATCACGTGCGGGCGTTTGTTGCGCTGGCGCATGAGGTAGCCTTCGAGCACCCGCTCTCCGTCCTCGCCGAGAATGCCGAGATCGACATCGATGCCAGTCTCGCGCAGCCTCACCACGCCGCGTCCGGCCACGCGCTCGTCGGGGTCGAGAATGCACACGACCACGCGGGCCACGCCCGCGGCGACGAGCGCGTCGGCACAGGGCGGCGTCTTGCCGTGATGCGAACAGGGTTCGAGGGTGACATAGGCCGTTGCCCCCCTCGCCCTTTCGCCGGCCTCGGCAAGCGCCTGCGTCTCGGCATGCGGGCGGCCGCCCGGCGCCGTCGCGGCGCGACCGACGATCGCCCCATCCTTGATGATCACGCAGCCGACGGAAGGATTGGTAGAGGTGAGACCGAGATTATGCCGGGCGATACGCAACGCCGCAGCCATGAATCTCTCGTCTTCATGTATCGGCTCGCTCATGCGCCTTCCAGTTCTCCCAAAGCAGGTTCCGCGAAAGTGTCCCACCGTTTCGGGACCAGACCTGTGGCAATTAAAGGAACCGCGCAGACAGTTCGGGAGCAACCACAAATATCTGCTCTGGCTATTCTCCGGGATCGCGCGCGATCTTGGCGCTGATTTCGGCGATCACCTTCTCGAAATCGTCGGCGTGGGAGAAATCGCGATAGACGGAGGCGTAGCGGACGAAGGCGACGTCGTCGAGACTCTTCAGCGCCTCGAGCACCTGGAGGCCGATTTCCTCCGAATGGATCTCCGTCTCTCCGGAGCTCTCCAGGCGACGGACGATGCCGGAGACTGCCCGCTCGATCCGGTCACGGTCGACCGGGCGTTTCCTGAGCGCGATCTCGAAGGACCGCAACAGCTTGTCCCGGTCGAAAGGCACCTTCCGACCGGTCTTCTTGATGATCATCAGCTCGCGCAGTTGCACCCGCTCGAAGGTCGTGAACCGGCCGCCGCAGTCCGGGCAGATGCGGCGACGGCGAATGGCGTTCCCGTCCTCGGCCGGACGGGAATCCTTCACCTGGCTGTCTTCAGAACCACAATAGGGGCAGCGCATACGGCCGTCCGATTACATGTAGCTGTACATGGGGAAGCGATCGGTGAGCTTCACCACCTTCTCGCGGACCGCCGCTTCGACGACGGCATTGCCCTCGTCGGAATTCGCGACCTTGAGGCCATCGAGGACTTCGACGATGAGCTCGCCGATTTCCTTGAATTCCGCTTCCTTGAAGCCGCGCGTGGTGCCGGCCGGCGCGCCGAGGCGCACGCCCGAGGTGACGAAGGGCTTTTCCGGATCGAAGGGGATGCCATTCTTGTTGCAGGTGATGAAGGCGCGGCCGAGCGCGGCCTCGGCACGCTTGCCGGTGGCATTCTTCTTGCGCAGATCCACCAGCATCAGGTGGTTGTCGGTCCCGCCGGAGACGATATCGAGACCGTTGGCCTTCAGCGTTTCCGCAAGGGTGCGGGCGTTCTTGACGATCTGTGCCGCATAGTCCTTGAAGGAGGGCTGCAGAGCCTCACCGAAAGCGACAGCCTTGGCGGCGATCACATGCATCAGCGGACCGCCCTGCAGACCCGGGAAGACGGCCGAGTTGATCTTCTTGGCAATCTCCTCGTCATTGGTGAGAACCATGCCGCCGCGGGGACCGCGCAGCGACTTGTGCGTGGTCGTCGTCGCGACATGGCAATGGGGGAACGGCGAAGGATGCTGGCCGCCGGCAACGAGGCCGGCGATATGCGCCATGTCGACCATCAGCCAGGCGCCGATCTCGTCGGCGATTTCGCGGAAGCGCTTCCAGTCCCAGATGCGCGAATAGGCGGTGCCGCCGGCGATGATCAGCTTCGGCTTGTGTCTGCGCGCCTTCTCGGCAACGTCATCCATGTCGAGCAGATGGTCGTCTTCACGCACCCCGTAGGAAACGACGTTGAACCACTTGCCCGACATGTTGACCGGGGAACCGTGGGTCAGGTGACCGCCGGAATTGAGGTCGAGACCCATGAAGGTGTCGCCCGGCTGCAGCAGCGCCAGGAACACCGCCTGGTTCATCTGTGAGCCCGAATTCGGCTGCACGTTGGCGAAATTGACGCCGAAGAGCTTCTTGGCGCGCTCGATCGCCAGTTCCTCGGCGATGTCGACGAACTGGCAGCCGCCGTAATAGCGCTTGCCCGGATAGCCCTCGGCATATTTGTTCGTCATGATCGAGCCCTGGGCCTCGAGCACGGCGCGCGAAACGATGTTTTCGGATGCGATCAGCTCGATCTCGTGGCGCTGGCGACCGAGCTCCTTCTCGATCGCACCGGAGATTTCCGGATCGCTATCGGCGAGAGAGCGGGTGAAAAAGGCGTCGTTGGTCTGTGCAAGCATCGGCTCGAGGCTCCTCTCAAAGGTGGGTGTTCCTTTATCTTCCTCGCACGCCGAGGGCAATATCCGCTATGCGGATTGCGCCATTTCCACCATCCGGGGCGCCCAAATATCGCGACCGCGTTCACGTGAAAGGCCGCGCATTCCATGGGGGAAGCGCGGCCTTTGTCGAAGAATACGGCACTTTGCTTATTGCGGCAAAGCGTCGGCGTCGATCGGTCCGGCCGATTGCTCGATTCCCGTCGTGGTCTGCAGCGCGAGTTCGGCCGCGCCGTCGCGCTGGTAGATATCGTCGCGGAACTGGACGACGCGATCCTTCGCCGACCATGCGGTGACGTAGGTGAAATAGACCGGCACCTCTTCGGCGAGCTCGATCGGCGTGTTGACTCCCGACTTGATCGTCGCCTCGATCTGCTGGCGCGACCAGCCGGGCGTCTCCTTGAGCAGCCACGTCGAAAGGTCACGCACGTTCTGCACGCGTACGCAGCCGGAGGATTCGAAGCGCATCAGCTTGTTGAACAGGCCCTGCTGCGGGGTGTCGTGCATGTAGACCGCGTGCTCGTTGTGGAAGTTGATCTTCGTCGAGGACATCGCATTGATCTTGCCCGGATCCTGCCGGAACATCAGGTTCGGCGCCTTTTCCGCATTCCAGTCCACCGTTTCCGGCGAAACTTCGTTGCCGCTGGCATCGAAGAGACGGATGGCGTTGCGCTCCAGATAGGTCGGGTCCTTGCGCATCAGCGGCATGATGTCCTTCTGAACAATCGAGCGCGGCGCGGTCCAATAGGGATTGAGGATGACCTCGTAGATCTTGGAGTTGAGGATCGGCGACTGGCGGTCGATCTTGCCGACAATGGCGGTGTGGCGCAGCACGACGCGACCGTTCTCGACCGCCTCGATATAGGCTGCGGGAATGTTGACCATGACATAGCGGCGACCGAGATCGCCGGACATCGACTGCAACCGCACAAGGTTGGTTTCGAGCTGAGCCAGTCGGGTGGCGGCGTCGACATTGAGCGCCTTCAGCGTGAACTCGCCGATCACGCCGTCCGTCGGCAGCCCGTGGCGGGCCTGGAATCGCTTGACCGCGCCGTCGACATAGGAATCGAAGGCGGAGGAAATCCCGGCCGCGCGAGGCAGGTCGCCGGAGACCATCAGCCGTTGACGCAACTGCTGGACGGCGGGGTCGTTCACCCCGAGTTCCAGCCGCACGGTCGATGGCGCCATTACCATCGGCCAGCCGCCGGCGGCGACGATCTGCTGGTAGTCGAAAATCGCCTGCTGCACATGCGCGATCGTCTCGGGCCCGAAGACCGGCGTGTTGGAGAGGACTGCCGTTGCTGTGCGCGAGGCCTTTGCGTCGAACTGGTCGTCCCAGGAGCCGCGACGCGGCGAATTGATGAGCTCGTCGAGCGCCGTCTGGGCATAGGCAGACCCGGCCCATGCCGCGGCGCCAAACGCTGCGGCCGAGCGCAGAAATGCGCGACGCGAGTTAGCATCAATTCCGTTCTTTTTCGACATAGTCCCTACCATCTCAATGCGTCGAAACGCGCTGCCCGAGCCCTGCAGCGCCCGCGCGTCCGATCAGACGCGCAGAGGTCGCTGCAGCTCTTTGAACTGCTGCCTGTCTCCCTCAACAGAGGTCGATTCAAGGAGACATGCAGTAGCACGAACGTGGTTAACAAAGGTTAACCCGCATGCCCACCCGCCCCACACATACCTCCACGGTCATGCAAGCGAGAGCCATACCGGCAGGCGGACGGCGAAGAAACGCAACCGCACACGAGAACCTGCCGCGTGCCTGCGTCGCTGTCACAGCAATATGGCCGATTCGTGTCTCGGCGGCCAAAACGGCGACCCGCCGGCGGAAGGGCGCCCACAATCACCGCGGACAATATCAGCAAAGGCCGGACACGCAGGGATTGCGCCCGACCTTTTGCTGGAGGTGACCGCCGCCCGACTACAGGCGATACATGATGCTGTCGTTCCAAAAGCGATCGAGGCGCTGCAAGAGCTTGTTCATCTGCGTGAACTCCTCGGAGCCGATGCCGCCGACCTTGTCGATCGATACGATGTGGCGCTCATACAGCTTGGCGACCGTTTCGGCGATCTCCTGGCCTTCCTCGGTCAGGCTGATACGAACCGAACGGCGGTCGACGCGGGAGCGCTGGTGGTTTATGAGACCGAGATCGACCAGCTTCTTGACGTTGTAGGAAACGTTCGAGCCGAGATAGTAACCCCGTGAGCGAAGCTCGCCGGCGGTCAGTTCGGAGTTGCCTATGTTGAAGAGCAAGAGCGCCTGGACGGCATTGACGTCGCTGCGGCCCTGACGGTCGAATTCGTCTTTGATGACGTCCAGCAGGCGCCGATGCAAACGCTCGACGAGGTGAAGGGATTCGAGATAGAGACCACGGATCGTCTCTTCCTGGAGATTGCCTTGGGTGGCTTGGGGCGCTACGGCCTGCGGCTTCATTTTCGTGTTCATTTTCTTCGGGCCTCACTGTTTCGCTTGGCGGTGTCTCATTGTTTTCCCGCCTTGAGTGAGACCCTATCGAATACGTATAAAATTCTACTTAAACCGCAGCCTTAACATGTACTTACCACTGGCGGAGCCTGTCTCAGGGTGAATCAACCCTTACCTTCCGCGCCTGGCGCAGCCGCTGAAAATAGAGCACGGCACGAAAGAGGACGAAGGTGACGGCGACGCTCCCGTGCAGCAGGAGCAGAAGCGGACGTGCGCCGAAAATGCCCGGATAGGACTCGTACATCGCGATTTCGATCGCAGCGGCGACCACCCAGACCACCGGACCCCAGGAGACGAGCAACCACAGACCGATCGCCGCTACCGGGTAGACGACGGCAAGCGCCGTCGCGGCCGCGCGCCATTGAGGCGGCAAGAGATCGAACCGGCCGGCGCCGCCATGGGAAAAACCGATCAGCATCGCCCAGTATTCGAGAGCGAACCAGAAACAGGCGATGGATACCAGCCGCAGAAACCAGCCGAAGAGAATTTCGGCAAGCGACGGCTTCGGCACATGCTGAGAATCATGAAGCATAGGTGGCAAGATAGGGCGTGCTCTTTCGGCGCACCAGCACGAAGGACGGGAAGGCGGTTTCGATCACACTTCTCTTCGAGCGAAAAATGCCGCAGGCACGCGCCTCGCAAGGCTGTTTTCAACCCGATGAGGCGCGTGATAAACCGCGTTCAGGAAAGAGACGAAGGAAAGGCGCCAGGCGCGATGAACGACAGCACAAATCTTGTGGACAGGATCACCGGCCACCGCCGCATGCGCCGCAACCGCAAGGCGGACTGGACGCGTCGGCTGGTTCAGGAAAACCGCCTCACCGTCGACGACCTGATCTGGCCGATCTTCATTGTCCCCGGCAATGGCATCATCGACCCGATCGAAGCGATGCCAGGTGTCAACCGCATGAGCGTCGACAAGGCGGTCGAGGCGGCAAAGGAGGCGGCCGATCTCGGCATTCCAGCCATCGCCACCTTCCCCAATATCGACGTGGCGCTGCGCGACGAGACCGGCTCGCACAGTCTCGCGCCCGACAACCTCATCAACCAGGCGACGCGAGCGATCAAGAAAGCAGTGCCCCATATCGGCGTCATCACCGACGTGGCGCTTGACCCCTTCACCAGTCACGGCCACGACGGCATCCTGCGCGACGGCGAGATCGTCAATGACGAGACGGTGGAGGCGATCGCCAGGGCAGCCGTGATCCAGGCGAATGCCGGCTCCGACATCATCGCTCCCTCCGACATGATGGACGGGCGGATCGGCGCAATCCGCGAAGCGCTTGATGCGAGCGGTCACCAGTCTGTCGGCATCATGTCCTATGCGACGAAATTCGCCTCCGCCTTCTATGGCCCCTATCGCGAGGCGATCGGCACCGGCGGCCTGCTCAAGGGCGACAAGAAGACTTACTATATCGACCCGGCCAACGGCACCGAGGCAATTCGCGATGCCGCACTCGACGTCGAAGAAGGCGCCGATATGCTGATGGTGAAGCCCGGACTGGCCTATCTCGACATCTGCTGGCGAATGAAAGAGGCCTTCGGCCTGCCCGTCTTCGCCTATCAGGTGTCGGGCGAATACACGCAGATCAAGGCGGCCGCCGCCAATGGCTGGATCGACGGCGAACGGGTGATGCTCGAAACTTTGCTCGCCTTCAAGCGGGCGGGCTGCGACGGCATCCTCACCTATTTTGCCGTCGAGGCGGCAAAGCTCCTTGCAAAACCCTGACGCTTGCGGCCGGCGCATTGTTTTGTCGGAATCGCTCCCCATATGATTCGGGAACGACGCGAGGGCTGAAATGAGCATGCACGATCAAGAACTCCGACTTCCGAGCCAGGACTGGCGCGCCTATCAGGGCGTCCTGTCGCGCCGGGTGTTTGCCTTCATTCTCGATTACGTTATCGTCGCGCTTCTCTGGATCCCGGCGGCGGTGGTCGTTTTCTTCATCGGCATCCTTACGCTCGGCCTCGGCTTTTTCCTCTATCCGATCTTGTTTGCGCTGGTGGCGATGCTATATTTCGGGCTCACCGTCGGCGGACGCGATCAGGCATCGCCGGGGATGAAAGTCATGGGCGTGGCAATCGCCCGCACCGACGGGCGGCCGATGGATTTCCTGACGGCCATCGTGCACCTGGCTATCTTCTGGATCGCCAATGCGCTGCTGACGCCGCTCATCCTGCTGCTCGGCCTCTTCACCGATCGAGGCAGGCTGCTGCACGACCTTCTGATCGGCACCGTCGTCGTCCGGCGCGACATGTACTGACAGCCCCGGCCAAGCCCGCCTGAATTTGCTCGTGTCTTGCCGAACGAGTGTGTTGACGTTTTCCATTCTTCGGCCATCCTATGGCGATGAGCCGCACGAAGAGTGACCGCCACGCTCGATGAACACGCAGACCACACCGTCTCCACAATTCTACCTGACCGCGCCGGCAGCGTGCCCATACCTGCCGAACGAAATGGAACGGAAGGTCTTCACCCACATGGTGGGTGAACGGGCCCCCGAGCTCAACGACCTCTTGACTCAGGGCGGCTTTCGCCGGTCGCAGAACATCGCCTATCGTCCGGCCTGCGAAACCTGCCGCGCCTGCGTCTCCGTGCGCATCCTCGCCAACGAATTTGCGCCGACCCGCTCCATGCGCCGCGTGCTCGCGGCCAACCGCGACATCCTGTCCGCCGAATACCCGGCCGAACCGTCCAGCGAGCAATACAACCTCTTCCGCCGGTACCTGGACAACCGCCACCAGAAGGGCGGCATGTCCGACATGTCCGTGCTCGATTACGCGATGATGGTCGAGGACACCCATGTCCATACCCACATCATCGAATACCGGCTGCGAGCCGAAGGCGATGGAATAAACGAAAGGGCCAAGGGTCCGCTCGTTGCTACGGCGCTGACCGACCGCATGGGCGACGGGCTGTCGATGGTCTATTCCTTCTTCGATCCGGCTCTTTCGAACCGTTCGCTCGGCACCTTCATGATCCTCGATCACATCCGCAGGGCGAAGGAACGCAGCCTGCCGCATGTTTATCTCGGCTATTGGGTCAAGGGCTCCCGGAAAATGGGATACAAGACGAAATTTTTGCCGCAGGAGCATCTTATGGCGCGCGGCTGGGAGCGCTATGCTGGCGATCCCGAATCTAGACAAACCTCCACGGACTGATGGTCTTGTCGAGCATTGTTTTCGATCAGGCGGCCCATGGACCGGAACCCGAAGGGCGAGGCGGATTTCGCGCCTGACTGCGTCGGAAAGATTTGAAAATGTCAGGCATTTCCTGCATCTTCCCTCCTAGCCAGACACGAAATCCGCCACGCAGAATGGACGAATTTAATAGGTCCTGACCCATCTTGCATCCCTCTCCTGACGCCGCCCGCCACCGGCGCGGCCTTGCCATTACAGGCCTCGGCGGCCTTGCACTTTCCTTCGACATTCCGCTGATCCGCTCGGCGAACGGCGAGGTCTGGTCGCTGCTCGCCTTGCGCAGCCTGTCGACGTTCGCCGTCGCGATCCTTGCCTGGTTTGTCATCAATCGCGTGCTGCGCCGGCCAACCGCGCTGATTCCCGGAAAGGCCGGTCTCATTGCCGGCCTCTTCTACGGCATCAATTCCTTCACCTTCCTGCTCGCCGTGTTCAATACCTCGACTGCGAATGTCGTCTTCATCCTTGCATTCACGTCGATGTTCGCGGCGATCCTCTCCTGGATATTCCTGAAGGAGCGGCCGTCCCGTGCCACGCTCCTGACAATGGCTTTCATGCTTCTGGGCGTCGGAGTGATCGTCGCGGACGGCCTGGAAAGCGGTCATTTCTTCGGGGATGCCATGGCCGCGTGCTCCGCCTTCCTGCTGGCAAGTGCGATCACCGTCAGCCGCGCCAGCGGCCGGGACATGGCGCTGGTGCCACTGACGACGGCAATCTTTCCGGGGCTCGCCGCACTCCTGCTCCTGCCGTCCGACGGCTTCTCCGTTGCCGAGCCCGTTTACATTCTCTTCAACGGTCTCGTAGTGATCCCCCTCGCCTTCTTCTGCCTGGCGACCGGGCCGCGCTATCTCTCGGCGCCTGAGGTCGGCATGTTCTATCTCCTGGAGACGGTGCTGGCACCGATCTGGGTCTGGATCATCTTTTCCGACACGCCCACGGCCCAGACCCTCTTGGGTGGCGCGATCCTGATCCTCGCTTTGATCGGCCATTCGCTCCGGCAGATGCGCAACAAGACGGCAAAGCCACAGCATTCCTGTCGGGAGCAACCGCTTGCCGGCTAAATGCCTTACATCGATGCGCGTCTTTTCGGACGCGCAAAGATCGTTGTCACGCTTTGAATCTGCGCATCGAGCTTTCCGGAAATCGGTTCCGGGCAGATGCGCTATTTTTCCTGCATCTGCGAGCGCATCGCCCAGAGTTCGCGATTGGTGTTGATCCATTCGGCCGCGATCTCCAGCGGCGCCGGATTGGCGGCGATCAGTTCGCCCTCGCCGTGTGGGCGCCGGGAAATCAGCTCCGCCTCTTCGAGAACCGTCATATGCCTTGAAAGCTCGTCCCGTCGAACGCCGACAGCGATGGCGAGATCCGCGGCGGAGGCCTCGCCGGCGAGCAGGACTTCAAGAAGGCGACGGCGCGTCGGGTCGGCGAGCGCCAGCAAGGTGTCGTCAAGGGCCGAAATCATCGCGTTCCTCTCTCCGGGCGCAGGATTCCCCCGCGTCTCGTCGGACTTCAGGAATCATGGGTCAAAGAGTGATGGCGCCCCTAGCGGAAAGTCCCGCGCTTTTAGAAAAGGCGCCCATTCAAGATGACGCAGCAACCAATAATTTCAAGACGCCGAATCTTGCAGTCAGCCGCTGAAGCGGCCGCTGCGCGGGAAGCCCTTGGGGACGGCACGGCCGGCACCGGCACGGTCGCCAAGCCATTCGATCAGTTCGTCCTTGGTCTTGGTGAAGACCCGGCCGGCGCTGTCTTCCCAGGTGAGGCCGTCCGCGATGGCGAAGCAGCGAATGTCGGAAATGCCGCCATCCTTGTAGCGCTGCAGGCGCACGCCCTTGCCGCGGGCCATTTCCGGGATCTGCACCAGCGGAAAGACGAGCATCTTACGGTTTTCGCCGACGACCGCGACGTGATCGCCCTTCACGGCAACCACGAGTTTCGCCTCGTCCGGCATGGCCACATTCATCACCTGCTTGCCTTTGCGGGTATTGGCAACAATATCGCTCTCTGTGACGACGAAGCCATTGCCGGCGGCGGACGCGACGATGAGCTTGCGCGCCGGATCGTGCACGAGCGCCGTCAGCACATCCTGATTGGTTTCCATGTCGACCATGATGCGCAGCGGCTCGCCGTGACCGCGCCCGCCCGGCAGCTTGTCGCCGCCGAGCGTGTAGACCTTGCCACCGGTGGTGAAGACAAGGATCTTATCCGTCGTCTGCGCCGGGAACGCGACCTTCAGCGCGTCGCCGTCCTTGAACTGCAGCGAGGACGTGTCGGAAATGTGCCCCTTGAGAGCCCGGATCCAACCCTTCTCCGAAATGACGACAGTGATCGGCTCCTTCTCGATCATCGCCTGCTGAATGGCCTCGATGTCGGCTTCGGGCGCGTTGGCGAAGGTGCTGCGCCGCCTGCCGATCTCGGTCGCCTTGGCGAACTTCTTCTTGACCTCGCCGATCTCCCAGGCGACGGTCTGCCATTGCTTTTCATCCGATGCGAGCAGCGCCTCGATCTCGGCCTTTTCCTTGGAGAGCGCGTCGAATTCGGTGCGGATCTCGAATTCCTCAAGCTTGCGCAGCGAGCGCAGCCGCATATTGAGGATCGCTTCGGCCTGGACGTCCGTCAGGCCGAAGCGCTCGATCATCACCGCCTTCGGCTCATCCTCCTCGCGAATGATGCGGATGACCTCGTCGATGTTCAAATAGGCGACAAGATAGCCGCCGAGGATCTCCAGCCGCCGGTCGATCGCGGCGAGCCGGTGGCGGGACCGTCGCTGCAGCACCTCGCGGCGGTGCGCCAGCCATTCGCTCAGCACCTCGTTCAACGCCATGACGCGCGGCACGCGGCCCATCGACAGGACATTCATGTTGAGCGGAATGCGGCTTTCGAGCTCCGTCAGCTTGAAGAGCGATTCCATCAGGATATTGGCGTCGACGGCGCGGCTTTTCGGCACCAGGACGACGCGCACATCCTCGGCCGATTCGTCGCGAATATCCTCGAGCAGCGGCAGCTTGCGGGCCACGAGCAGTTCGGCGATCTTTTCGATCAGCCGCGACTTCTGCACCTGGTATGGAATTTCCGTCACGACGATCTGATAGCCGCCGCGGCCCAGATCCTCCACGCCCCAGCGGGCGCGCACGCGAAACCCGCCGCGGCCCGTGCGGTAGGACTCGATCATGCTGGCGCGGCTCTCGACGATGACGCCGCCGGTCGGGAAATCCGGCCCCTCGATCCCGCCCCGCTGAGGATTGGCCGGATCGAACAGAAGCTCCTCCACCGTCGCATTCGGGTGGCGGATGAGATGGAGCGCCGCGTCGCAGAGCTCATGCGCATTGTGCGGCGGGATCGACGTCGCCATGCCGACGGCGATGCCGGAGGCGCCGTTGGCGAGCAGGTTGGGGAAGGCGCCGGGAAGGACCGTCGGCTCCTGCTCCTCCTCATTGTATGTCGGGCGGAAGTCGACCGCGTCCTGGTCGATTCCCTCCAGGAGGAGGGCCGCAACCTCGGTCATCTTGGCTTCGGTGTATCGATAGGCGGCAGCGTTGTCGCCATCGATATTACCGAAATTGCCCTGGCCGTCGACGACCGGATAGCGTTGCGAGAAATCCTGCGCGAGGCGCACCAGCGCGTCGTAGACGGACTGGTCTCCGTGTGGATGGAACTTACCGATGACGTCGCCGACGATGCGCGCGCATTTCTTAAACGAGGAGTTGGGCCTGAGCCCCATCTCGCTCATGGCGTGGATGATGCGGCGATGAACCGGCTTCAGCCCGTCTCGGACATCCGGCAGCGCGCGGTGCATGATGGTCGACAGCGCGTAGGCAAGATAGCGTTCTTCCAGCGCTGCCTTGAGGTCAACCGGCTGAATGTTGTCGTCCCCGCCAGATGGCGGCAAAAGGCTCTGTCCCATATGCTCTTGCTAGCGCACCGGGTCCGTCACGGCAAGAATTCTGAAGCAGATATTCATGGGTTTACCCACGATTATCCGCTCAGATTTGCTGCAGGTTCCGATCGCAAATCCGTGGGACTTGTGCTGAGCCTGCTCGGGCAATCGCACGTGGAGAACCTGCGCCCTCCCCTTGCCTTCCCGACGTTTTCAACGCATTGCGGCTAAGCTTCCGGAAAGCATGATCCGATCAGGCATGACGCGCGATTTCAGGCGGCGATATAAATTTGCCGAGTTTCGTATTAGGGTCGGGCGTGACCGATTTGGGACTGAGGGAGAGCGAGTGCCGCAACTGCAACGCACGCATCGGAAGGCGCCCGCGTGGAAAGACCGGGGAAATGCTCACCGGCGGCGTTTCCGCGGCCATTGCCGTGCCGGTTTGACGGAAGGCGCCAACACCACTCAGATTGCAACGGGCGACTGCGGATACGACTTCACAACGAATGATTTTTTCAAAGGGAACCCAATATGATCCACGCGCGCAAGACCCGCCTGATGATGGCCAGCGCCGCCTTTCTCACGCTTGCCGGCCCGGCCTTTGCCCTGGACGGCGCGGACATGATGAAAAAGCTGAGCGCCGCCCTCGAGCTCAACGGGTCCAAGCTTAGCTTCGACAAGGCGGAGGCCGACGGCGATACCGTGACCGCCACGGGCGTCAAACTGCAGGTGGCGACCAAGCCCGGCCAATCCCTCGATATTGGTGAGGTGACGTTCGAGGGCGTCGAGGAAGCGGACGAGGGCGGCTACTACGCCGAAACGGTCTCCTTCCCCGACGTCGATGCAACGGACGGAAAGGATGCAATCTCCCTCAAGGATATCGCCATTGGCGGGCTCGAGATCCCCGGCAATCCGTCGGGCGACACGATCGACGACATCCTGCTCTATGAATCGTTCAGCACCGGGCCGCTGGTGCTTACGGTGAAAGGCAAGGAGGCCTTCACCATCGCCAGCATGGAAGGCAATCTGACGCGACAGGAGAACGACGCCGGATTCGACTTCGATGCCACGATCGCCGGCGTGCAGGCGGACCTCTCCGAAATGGACGACGCCAAGGCAAAGGAAGCGATCGAGAAGCTCGGCCTGAAGCAGATCGACGGCAAGATCAGCATGAAGGGCAGTTGGGAACTCAAGAGCGGTCATCTCGCACTCGAGGAATACGCCCTGGATTTCCAGAACATCGGACGGCTGAATATCACGATGGACGTTTCCGGCTACACGCTCGAGTTCCTGAAATCGATGCAGGAAGCGGTCAAGGCGGCCGAGGCAAACCCGAACAGGAAAGAGGCGGAGCAGGCAATGGGCCTCGCCATGCTTGGTCTGATGCAGCAACTGACGTTCAACGGTGCCTCGATCCGTTTCGACGACGCATCGATCACGAAGAAGGCGCTCGATTTCGCCGGCGACCAACAGGGCGTCACCGGCGAGCAACTGGCGCAATCGCTGAAGGGCCTCGTACCGATCATGATGGCGCAACTCAACCTGCCGGAACTGCAGAACCAGGTTACCGCGGCCGTCAATGCCTATCTCGACAGCCCGAAGAGCTTGACCATCAGCGCCGAACCGGAAAAGCCGGTGCCGTTTCCGATGATCATGGGCGCGGCCATGGGCGCGCCGAATACGATCCCCTCAGTTCTGGGCGTGACGGTGACGGCGAACGATTGATCGCCGCCGCTGCCGACCCGGGCAGCCGAAATCTACAGCGCCGCGAGTCTTGTCGGGCGCGCGGCGCTGTAGCACCCCGCTGCCAGACAGGCAGCAGCCCCCGCCCGGCTCCGGGTTTTTTTTATCTCTCCGATTGATGCTATGATGGCGCGCTTGATGGATGAAGGCGGCTGCCTATCTATTATCTGGGTTGCCGCAGTCGTGCATCGCCCGACCGATGAAACGGAAGGAGTACGCCATGGGACTGAAGCAGTCGGATATCACCGCTATCCTCGGCCCGGTCGACGAAACTCTGATGGCCGAACTTCTTGCAACGGGCGCAACCGCAAGCGAGCTTGCCGAGGCAATCGCCTGGGTCAACAATGACGAGGCCCTGATCGGCGAGGGCCGCCATCTTCCTGCCGGCCGCGTCGCTGCGCTGATCGACATCCTGACGCCCGACGACATTGATGAGTGAGGCAAGTGCAGGCCTGGGAGCGCGTCGCTTCCGGGGCCCGTGCCAAATAGCTGCGGACCGGCTGCCTGAGAGGCCGGACGCGGAGGAACCAAGATTTCCGTGCTGAGGGAGGCGCACATGGCTGCCAAAGACGTCAAGTTCAATACCGATGCTCGCGACCGCATGTTACGCGGCGTGGACATCATGGCCAATGCCGTCCGAGTGACGCTTGGCCCCAAGGGCCGAAACGTGGTGATCGACAAGTCTTTCGGCGCACCGCGGATCACCAAGGATGGCGTCTCCGTCGCCAAGGAAATCGAACTCGAGGACAAGTTCGAGAACATGGGCGCGCAGATGCTGCGCGAGGTCGCCTCGCGGACGAGCGACGTCGCCGGCGACGGCACGACGACCGCGACGGTGCTCGCCCAGGCGATCGTTCGGGAAGGCGCCAAGGCCGTCGCCTCGGGCATGAACCCGATGGATTTAAAACGCGGCATCGACCTCGCGGTCGACGCGATCGTCAAGGAACTTCAGGGGCACGCCCGCAAGGTCTCGAAGAACGAGGAAATCGCTCAAGTCGCTACGATCTCGGCCAATGGCGATGCGGAAATCGGCCGCTATCTCGCCGAAGCGATGGAAAAGGTCGGCAATGAAGGGGTCATCACCGTCGAAGAGGCCAAGACCGCCGAGATCGAGCTCGAAGTGGTCGAGGGTATGCAATTCGACAGGGGCTATCTCTCGCCCTACTTCATCACCAATCAGGAGAAGATGCGGGCGGAACTCGAAGACGCCTATATTCTGATCCACGAGAAGAAGCTCTCGAACCTGCAGGCGATGATCCCGATCCTCGAAGGTGTCATCCAGGCCGGCAAGCCGCTCCTGATCATCGCCGAAGACGTCGAGGGCGAAGCGCTGGCGACGCTCGTCGTCAACAAGCTTCGCGGCGGACTGAAGATCGCCGCCGTCAAGGCACCCGGATTCGGCGATCGCCGCAAGGCGATGCTGGAGGACATCGCGATCCTCACCGGCGGCACCGTCGTCTCCGAAGATCTCGGCATCAAACTTGAGAACGTTACCATGGACACGCTCGGACGGGCGAAGCGCATCATGGTCGAGAAGGAGACCACGACCATCGTCGACGGCGCCGGCGGCAAGGAGGATATCAGCGGTCGCGTCGCACAGATCAAGGCGCAGATCGAGGAGACGACCTCCGACTACGATCGCGAAAAGCTGCAGGAGCGGCTGGCAAAGCTCGCCGGCGGCGTTGCCGTCATCCGTGTGGGCGGCTCGACCGAGGTCGAGGTGAAGGAAAAGAAAGACCGCGTCGACGACGCGCTCCATGCGACACGCGCGGCGGTCGAAGAAGGTATCCTGCCGGGCGGCGGCGTCGCACTGCTCAGGGTGGTCAAGGCGCTCGGCAGCGTGCCCACGGCCAATGACGACCAGCGCGTCGGCGTCGAGATCGTTCGCCGGGCGGTCGAGGCGCCGGTCCGCCAGATCGCCGAGAATGCCGGCTCCGAAGGATCGATCATCGTCGGGCAGCTGCGCGAGAAGTCGGACTTCTCCTATGGCTGGAATGCCCAGACGAATGAATTCGGCGATCTCTTCGAAATGGGCGTGATCGACCCGGCCAAGGTCGTGCGCGCGGCGCTACAGGATGCAGCCTCCGTTGCCGGCCTTTTGGTGACGACCGAAGCGATGATCGCCGAGAAACCGAAGAAGGACGGGCAGACACCGATGCCGCCGGGGCCGGGCATGGATTTCTGAGAACGACGGAACGCGCCCTGGTAACAAGCGCAGGTCACAGCGCGGCTGTTACGTGCCCGCACGTCGGCAAGGCGGTCCTCCGGCCCGTAATCAACCTTCGCTCGAATCGCAGCGGGGGCGGAGCGAAACGCCGGCCATCTCTTCTTGTCATGTCGAGCGATTGTCGAGCGAAGACGCGATTGAATAAATCAATTTCTTTGATATAGAACATCGATACGCATTTTCATCCCTGCCTATCGGAGCCCCATGAGCCGCAATTTTCTTGTCGTCGACCCGGAGGAAGGCATGCCCATTCTGAAGGGGCTCGCTTCGCCGGCAAGGGTCTCCGTGCTGAAGCTCCTGCACAAAAAGGGGCCGCTGAACGTCAACGAAATTGCGGATATCCTCAAGCTGCCGCAGTCAAGCGTCTCGACAAATGTCCAGATGCTGGAGGAGGCAGGGCTGATCCGTACGGAAACACAGAAGGCGCGCAAGGGAAACCAGAAGGTTTGCCACAGCGTCTATGACGAAGTCCTCGTAGTCTTCAAGAATGAAATCAAGGAAACCGAACCGGACGCGATCGAAGTTTCGATGCCGCTCGGACTCTACACGAGCTTCGAGGCAACCGCCCCTTGCGGGCTTTGCTCGGTCGACGGCATCATCGGCCTGCTCGACGTCCCCGACACGTTTCTCGATCCCGACCGCATGAAGGCGGCGCTCATCTGGTTCACGCGCGGCTATGTCGAGTATCAGTTTCCCAATAATGCGCGGCTGACGAATATCAGTATTCGCGAGGTCGAATTCGTCATGGAGTTGAGCTCGGAAGTGCCTGGAACCAGTGCCGACTGGCCTTCAGACATCACGCTGACGGTCAATGGCGTCGACATCGGGACCTGGACGTCTCCGGGCGATTTCGGCGACAAACGCGGCGTTTTCACGCCGGCTTGGTGGAAGCTCAAGGGCTCGCAATACGGCAAGCTCAAAAGCTTCAGGGTCAATGAGGACGGCGCCTTCGTCGATGGACTGCGCATCTCCAATGTCAAACTCGCGGACCTGAAGGTCGAAGAGCATCACTCAATCCGGCTTCGCGTCGGCGTGCGCGACAATGCCCGCCACCCCGGCGGGGTCAACATCTTCGGCCGTGGCTTCGGCAACTACGACCAGGATATCCTGTTGCGCCTCAAAACGCGCTGAGACTGCGGGGGGCAAATATCGCCTCTTGACCATCGCCGCGGCTTCCGCTTTATTTATCACAGTTTATGATATCAATCATAAACTGTGATGTAATGGAGGAAGCATGAAGGCTGCGGTCACGACACACAGCAAGTATACGATCTCGGATATCGATGCCCGCCTTTACGGCTCCTTCATCGAACACCTCGGACGCGGCGTCTATACCGGCATTTACGAACCCGACCATCCCACCGCCGACGAGAACGGCATGCGCCGGGATGTGATCGATCTCGTCAGGGAACTCAAGGTTCCGATCGTCCGCTATCCGGGCGGGAATTTCGTGTCCGCCTACGATTGGGAAGACGGCATTGGTCCGAAAGAGAGCCGGCCGATACGCCTGGATCTCGCCTGGCACACCTCGGAAAGCAATCAGGTCGGCATCCATGAATTCGCCGAATGGTGTACGGCCGCCAACACGGAGATGATGCTCGCCGTCAATCTCGGCTCGCGCGGGCTCGACGAGGCCCGCAACTTCCTCGAATACGTCAATCACCCTGGCGGCAGCCAATGGAGCGACAAGCGCCGCGCCAATGGCCGCGCCGAGCCTTGGGGCGTCAAGGTCTGGTGCCTCGGCAACGAGATGGACGGCCCCTGGCAGATCGGCCACAAGACCGCTGATGAATATGGCAGGCTGGCGCACGAGACCGCCAAGGCAATGCGCGCCTTCGACAGCTCGCTCGAGCTGGTCGTCTGCGGCTCCTCCAATGCGCACATGCCGACCTATCCAGAGTGGGAAGCGACGGTTCTCGATCACACCTACAACGAGGTCGACTACATCTCGCTGCACATGTATTTCGAGAACCGCGCCAAGAACACGGCCAATTATCTCGCGCGCAGCATTGAACTCGACAACTATATCGGCACGGTCGCCGGCGTGATCGCCTATGTCAAGGCGAAGAAGCGCTCCAGCAAAAACGTCTACATCTCCTTTGACGAATGGAACGTCTGGTACCATTCCAAGGAGCGCGACAAGGCGACCCTTGCGGGCGCCCATGGATGGCCGCATGCGCCTGCCCTGCTCGAGGACGATTACAATTTCGAGGACGTGCTTCAGGTCGGCTGCATCCTCAACACGTTTATCAACCGCGCCGACGTCGTGAAGATCGCCTGCCTGGCGCAACTCGTGAACGTCATCGCCCCGATCATGACGGTGCCGGGGGGGCCGGCCTGGCGCCAGACGATTTTCTATCCCTATTATTTCGCCTCGGTCTATGGTCGCGGGACGGCTCTCAAGCTGCATGTCGACAGCCCGACCTATCGAGTCGAGGGCCTCGGCGACGTGCCGTATCTCGATGTATCGGCCGTTCATGACGCCGACCAAAAAGCCGTCACCTTCTTCATCGTAAACCGGCATGGCACGGAAACGCTCGATCTCGACGTCCGCCTGGTCGACTTCGGTGCGCTGACTATTATCGATGACCAGGTGCTCGCTCATTCGGACATCAACATCACCAACACGGCGGAAAGGCCGGACAATGTGGTCCCGAGGAAGCGAGAGGGTGCGGTAGCTTCGGATGGAAGACTCGGCGCCAGGATTCCGCCCCTCTCCTACCGCATGATCCGGCTGCGTGGATGAATATCATGATAACTGATACATATCATGATATCGTTGACATCCCAATTGTATGATTTATCGTCGAGGCACAGGCTCGACGTGCCACTGGGAGGAGAAGATGGGGGCAAGCGCTTCTGTTTTGGCACTATCGTTGACCGGTCGAGACTCGCCGAACGACGCGAGAACCATGGCGTCCGGCGCGTTCCGACCAAATGCGTATATCAGCTTTCTCCATTCTGACTGCCCGAGCGGAGCAGCCGGATGACCGCCCATATCGACATTCAGAGTGTCAGCAAGCGCTACGGCTCGCTGACCGTCCTCGACGGCCTGTCGCTGTCGATCAAGGCTAATGAGTTCATGGTGTTCCTGGGGCCCTCGGGCTGCGGCAAGTCAACGCTTCTGCGCATGATCGCCGGCCTCGAAAGCGTCGACGAGGGAACGATCGCGATCAACGGCCAGCGCATCGACAACCTGCCGCCGGGCAAGCGCGACATCGCCATGGTGTTCCAGAGCTATGCGCTCTATCCGCACATGACCGTCGCCGACAACATGGCGTTCGGACTGCGCAACCTCAACGTGCCGGCCGACGTCATTTCCGCCCGCGTCGCGGAAGCTGCGCGCATGCTGGAAATCAGCCACCTGCTCGAACGCAAGCCCGGCCAGCTTTCCGGCGGCCAGCGTCAGCGCGTCGCGATCGGCCGCGCCATCGTCAAGGAACCGAAGGCCTTCCTGTTCGACGAACCGCTCTCCAATCTCGATGCGGCGCTGCGTGTGCGCACCCGCGTCGAACTCGCCCAGCTTCGCAACCGCGTCAAATCGACGATGGTCTTCGTCACCCATGACCAGATCGAGGCGATGACGCTCGCCGATCGCATCGTCGTCATGAACAATCGCAAGATCGAGCAGATCGGCACGCCGATGGAGATCTATTCGCGCCCGGCAAGCCGCTTCGTTGCGACCTTCGTCGGCTCGCCGACGATGAACTTTCTGCCCGTCAGCCTTTCGAACCAAGGAGGATTTGTTCGAGCCAGATTGCCGGACGGGACCGAACTGCAGACGGCGATCCCCCTTGCCGGGATCGACGGTGGCGAGCACGCGCTCGGCATTCGCGCCGAGGCGGTCAAGCTCGCGCATAGCGGGACGGTGACGACCACGGGCAAAGTCGATGTGATCGAACGGCTCGGCGACCGAACGCTGCTCTATACTCGCCTCAAGGACGGAAGCGTCATGGTCGCCGAGGATATCGGCAACAGCACCGTCGCGATCGGCGACGAAATTGCCCTGACACTCGACGGCGCCCGCACCCACCTCTTCGACGCCGGTGGCCGAGCCTGGCACAATGAGGAGGCGGCCCATGGCTGAGGCGGCCCTCCCCGGCAGCAGCTCGACCGCGAGGGCAGCCGCTCGGCGGGCGGTGCAGAACATCAATGCGCCGCTCTGGCGCAACGCGCTCTTCGTCGCGCCCTACCTCATCATCTTCGTGACGCTGCTCGTGGTGCCGCTCATCTGGGGTATCTGGCTCAGCCTGCACAAGGCCGATGCCTTCGGCACCGGGCGGTTCGTCGGCCTTGACAATTATCTCCGGCTCTTCAGGGACAAGATCTTCCTCCAAGTCGTCGGCAATACCTTCTATTTCGTTTTCCTGACCGTTCCCGCACTTGCCCTCATCGGCCTCTTGCTGGCGCTGGCACTCAATCGCAAGACAAGGACAGCGGCCGTGTTGCGTGCCGTCTACTTCTCGTCGTCGGTACTATCGGTGACGATCGTCACTCTGATCTGGCGCATCGTCTTCATTGGCAATTTCGGTCTGCTCGCCACGATCTATGGCTGGTTCGGTGCAACCGCGCCCGCCTTCCTCTCCGATCCGAAGCTGACAATGATCGGGATTGCAATCGCGACCGTCTGGTGGTGCATCGGCCTGCCGATGATGCTGTTTCTCTCGGCCTTGCAGCAGGTGCCTCAGGAGATCTACGAGGCTGCAGCGCTCGACAATGCGAGCCGCTGGCGCACCCTCTGGCACATTACCCTGCCCTCGATCCGGCGCACCTTCGTCCTGGTGATAATCATCGAGATCGTCCTGCAGTTCCAGCTCTTCGGGCAGGCGCGGCTGATGACGCAGGGCGGTCCCAACAACGTCTCCAAGCCGATCGTGCTCTATATCTACGAGGCCGCTTTCACCAAATGGGATCTCGGGCTTGGCGCCGCGGCATCCGAAATCCTTTTCATCCTGATCATGATCGCAGCGCTCACGCAGTACTTCATCTCGCGCCGAAAGGGAGTAGAAGGATGAGCTCCGTTTCTTCCGGCATGGTCGGCCGCTCGACCGGCGATCGCATCATCCTGATCCTGGCGATCAGCCTTGCGCTTCTGATGATGGCGCCGATCGCGTGGGTCGTCGCGATGTCGCTAAAGGACAACAAGGAACTGATGGCGACTTCCTGGAACGACTACTTCTGGCCGTTGATCTCCGGCACGAAGAAGGAAATGTACACGCTGACGATCGGCATCGCCTCGACGCAGACGAACTTCGCGCAATCGGAGGGACTTGGCTTCCTGATGTCGCAGGCGGTCTTCGCGGGCGCGCCGATCCTCATTCTCTACCTGTTTTTCCAGAAATACATCGTGACGGCCGTCTCCGGCGCCGCCGTGCGCTGAAGACTTCCTATCGATGCGTCGCAACCGGCTCTCGGGAGGAGAGCCACAGGGTACGAGACCCGATAAGGAGGAGATGGAAATGACGCATACCTTGCGCAGATTAATGCTGGCGGCCGCCTCAGTGCTGACCCTTGCCGCAGCGACGCCTACCCTTGCGGCAACGGAGCTCACCGTGCAACGCTTTTTCGGCGCCTGCGACGCGGAGTTCGGCACCAATACCGACGTCAGCAAGGCCGTCGGGGAATGCGGCATCATCACGTCGCTGATCAACAAGTTCAATGCCGACAATCCGGACGTGCACGTAAGCGTGTCCACGGTCGAATGGCCGGGTTACGACCAGCTGACGGCGCAGTTTGCGGCCGGTGATCCGCCGGACATCGTCACCATCCACCATTCCGTGCTTGGCGACTACCAGTCGAGGGGGCAAACATGGACCTGTTCAAGAAGGCCGGGCTCGTCAATGACGATGGCACCCCGAAGCTGCCGACCAGCGTCGACGAGCTTATGGCACAGGCCAAGCAGTTCAAGGAGAAAACAGGCAAACCCTATTTCGTTCAGAACCTCGCCAACGAAGTCGCACTCTACACGCGCAACCTCTACACCTATCTCTTCCAGCAGGATTCCGACTTCTTCGCCGACCCCAAGCAGGTGAAGCTCAATACGCCCGAAGCAAGACGCGTCCTCGAAATGTACAAGGCGATCTACGACAACGATTACACGACGAAGGACATGGACTACGCGGCCGGCATCAACGCCTTCCTCGCAGGCGAAGGCGGCGTGCATTTGAACGGTACATGGGTGATCGGCGACTATACCGCCTCATCGGAAACATCCGGAACGGCGCTCAATGCCGGTGGCTACGCCGTCTATCCCTATCCGCAGCTCTTCTCCGGCAAAAAGGCGCAATATGCGGACGGTCACAGCTGGGCCGTCTCGCAGAAGGATCGCACACCAGAGGAAGAAGCGGCGATCGGCAAATTCCTGAAGTTCTTCAACGACAATGATTTCGAGTGGTCGCGCACCGGCCATCTTCCGGCTGTGAAGGCGGTGCTGGAATCGGAGGCATTCAAGGCGCTGCCGCATCGCGACACGATTGCGGCCGTCGCAACGCTCGGCACGCCGCTGCCGTCGACCGTGCAGCGCCAGTTCGCCATTCAAGACATCATCGGCCAGGAAATGAATGCGGCAATCACTGGTCAGAAGGAGATCGACGCGGCTCTGTCCGACATGGAATCGCGCATCAACGAGTTGCTTGCGAATATCTGAGAACTCGAACTCGCGCCCCGCGAAGAAAAGCCCGGCGAGGCGATCGCCGGGCCTCCTTGTTTTAAAGGAAGGGAAGCAACTCAGTCCTTCTTCTGCGGGATCGGCCGGATCGCCAGTTCACGCAGTTGCGCGGGCGTCGCGGGCGACGGCGCGCCCATCAGAAGGTCGACCGCCTGCTGGTTCATCGGAAAGAGGGAGATCTCGCGCAGGTTCTTGGCGCCGACCAGCAGCATGACGATGCGGTCGATGCCGAAGGCCATGCCGCCATGCGGCGGCGCGCCGTATTGGAAGGCGCGGTAAAGGCCGCCGAACTGCTCTTCCACATCCGCCTGACTGAGGCCGACATTCTCGAAGGCCTTGACCATCAGCTCCGGCGACTGGTTACGGATCGAGCCCGAGGCGATCTCAAAGCCGTTGCAGACCATGTCGTACTGGAACGCCTTGATCGACAGGAGATCGTCGCCCGACAATGCCTCGAGGCCGCCCTGCGGCATCGAGAACGGGTTATGGGCGAAGTCGACGCGCTTCTCCTCCTCGTTCCATTCATAGAACGGGAAGTCGACGATCCAGCACAGTTCGAAGCGGTCGCGGTCGACGAGGTTCAGCTCCTCACCGGCGCGGCTGCGGGCTTCTCCCGCGAATTTGTAGAACTTGGCGGGTTCACCGGCGACGAAGAAGCAGGCGTCCCCATCCTCGAGCCCGAGTTGCGTGCGGATCGCGTCCGTGCGCTCCTCGCCGATATTCTTGGCGAGCGGGCCGGCGCCTTCCACCTTCTCGCCTTCCTTGCGCCAGAAGATGTAGCCGAGGCCGGGCTGGCCCTGGCTCTGGGCCCAGCCGTTCATGCGGTCGCAGAAGGCGCGGCTGCCGCCGGTCTTTGCCGGAATGGCCCAGATCTCCACCTTCGGATTGGAGGCGATCATATTGGCGAAGACCTTGAAGCCGGAGCCGGCGAAATGTTCAGTGACTTCCTGCATTTCGATCGGGTTCCGAAGGTCCGGCTTGTCGGAGCCGTATTTGCGGATCGCCGTGTCATAGGGGATGCGCGGGAATTTCTCCGTGACCGGCTTTCCGCCGGCGAAATCGGCGAAGATCGAGCGGATCATCGGCTCCATCGTGTCCCAGACGTCTTCCTGCTCGACGAAGCTCATCTCGAGGTCGAGCTGGTAGAATTCGCCGGGCAGGCGGTCGGCGCGCGGATCCTCGTCGCGGAAGCAGGGTGCGATCTGGAAGTAGCGGTCGAAGCCGGCGACCATCAGAAGCTGCTTATACTGCTGCGGCGCCTGCGGCAGCGCGTAGAAGCTGCCAGGGTGAAGACGGCTCGGCACCAGGAAGTCGCGCGCGCCCTCGGGCGAGGAGGCGGTCAGGATCGGCGTCGTGTATTCGGTAAAGCCGATCTCGTTCATGCGCCGGCGCATGGCGCCGATGATCTCGGTGCGCTTGACGATGTTCTTGTGCAGTGTTTCGCGACGCAGATCGAGAAAGCGGTACCTAAGGCGCACGTCTTCCGGATAATCCGGCTCGCCGAAGACCGGCAGCGGCAATTCCTTGGCGGCCGACAACACCTCTATCTCGCCGGCATAGAGCTCGATCTCGCCGGTCGGCATGTTCCTGTTGATGGTATCCTCGGTGCGGGCCTTGACCGTGCCGTCGACGCGGATCACCCATTCGCCGCGCACCGTCTCCGCCATCTTGAAGGCCGGGGAATCGGGATCGGCGACGACTTGGGTCACGCCATAGTGGTCGCGCAGATCGATGAAGAGCACGCCGCCATGATCGCGGACGCGGTGAACCCAGCCGGAGAGGCGAACGGTGGAGCCGACATCCGACTTGCGGAGGGCGGCACAGGTGTGGCTGCGGTAGCGGTGCATCGTCTAGTCCTGGAAATTGCAGAGGGCCGCGCGGGGCTCGCGAAGGCGCGCGCGGCGGCACTGGTCGAAATCGGGCGGAAAAGCGCATGATGCGTCGCTTTTGTCAAGGCCGCGACGCCATCCAGCCAAGATCGGCCCGACCGAGCACCCCTCCCGCCGCGATTCTGCCGGAGCCGACACAAAGCGGATGCGGAGGCTACAAATCGCTACTGTCCCCGAGCGCCTGCTACCGCTAGATAGAGCGAGCCTCTCCCGTCCTCTCAAGCCGCGACTGCAGGTCCGGATGCGACCCATGTCAAATATCCGTCCGCTCATCCCCCTCCTCGCAACCGCCGGCATCCTGATTGGCGGCAACGGCCTGCAGGGCACTTTCATTTCGCTTCGGGCACTGGAAGAAGGATTTTCGACCTCGCTCATCGGCGTGATCGGCGCAGGCTACAATGTCGGCTTCGCGATCGGCTGCGTCTACGTGACCCGCATCCTGCGTTCGATCGGCCATATCCGCACGTTCTCCGCCATGGCGGCGATCGCCTCTGCCGCAGCGATCGCGATGGTGCTCGTGGTCGAACCGGGATTCTGGTTCCTGATGCGGCTCGTCGCCGGCATATGCTTCGCAAGTCTCTTTGCGACGGTCGAAAGCTGGCTCAATGCCAGCGTCACCAATGCCAACCGAGCGCGTACGCTATCGATCTATCGTGTCGTCGACCTCGGCTCCGTCACCGCTGCGCAATATCTGATACCAGGCGTCGGAATCGGCGGTTTCGAGCTCTTCGCCATCATTTCCATGGCGCTGACGCTTTCGCTGGTGCCGATCTCCTTTGCCGATCGCTCCAGTCCGATCGCGCCGGAAGCGATCCGTTTCGACGTCAAGGCGCTCTGGAACATCTCGCCGCTCGCCACGATCGGGTGCATCGTGGTCGGGCTCACCAATGCCGCCTTCCGCTCGCTCGGGCCGATCTATGCGCAGGGGATCGGCCTTTCCGTGACGGCAATCGCCACCTTCATGAGCGCCGGAATCATCGGCGGCGTCGTATTGCAATATCCGCTCGGGCACTATTCCGACCAGTTCGACCGGCGTCTGATCATCCTGGTCGCCACGTTCGGCTCGCTTCTGGCGGGGCTGTTCCTCGCCTTCGGCGCCGGCAGCGACGAGTGGCTGAATTTTGCCGGCATCTTCGCCTTCGGCGCCTTCGCCATGCCGCTCTACTCGCTCTGTTCGGCCCATGCGAACGACCACGCGGCAGCAGGCCAGCATGCGCTCGTTTCCGCCGGCATGCTCTTCTTCTGGTCGCTCGGCGCCATCATCGGGCCGCTCTTCGCTTCCTTCCTGCTCGATCTTTTCGGACCCCAGGCACTCTTTATCTATACGGCCGTCATCCTCGCCCTCTTCATGCTCTATACGATCCGACGCATGACGGCCCGCGCCCCGGTCCCGGCGGAGGAACGGTCGATGCCGTTCCGCAACCTGCTGCGCACTTCCGCCTTTTTCAACAAGCTGGTCGGCGGCAACTCGAAACACGATCGGTGATCGCCTGCGGCAAGATGCGCAAATGCTGCGAATTGCTGAAAGTAAAAATCAGCTTTAGAAGCGATCGAGTAGAGTGGGAGGCGACCTCCCGCCCAAAGTCCGGGATCAAATAAGCCATGACGGCGATGCTCAGCCGCCGCTCCTTTCTTCACGGCTCGGCCGCGCTCGGAGGCGCCTTTGCGCTCGGCGCGGGGCTCTCGGCGCGGGCCGGGGCTGCACCCGAACGGCAAATGCTGACCGCGCAAACGGCGGAGACGCAGATCGCGGCCGAGGGCGCCAGTCCCGTCATGACCTATGCGCTCGGCCAAGCGCCCCACTCAGGCATGCCGCCAACCTTGCGGATGCGCAAAGGCGAGACCTTCGCGGCGAGGCTCGTCAACAGGCTCGACGAACCGACGACCGTCCACTGGCATGGCTTGCGCATTGCCAATGCGATGGACGGCGTGCCGGAACTGACGCAGCCCTATGTCTATCCGGGCGACCACTTCGACTACATTTTCACGCCGCCGGACGCCGGCACCTTCTGGTATCACCCCCATTGCAATACGCTGACGCAGATGGGCCGGGGGCTGACCGGCGTGCTCGTCGTCGAGAACCCCGAAGACCCCGAATTCGACGCGGAAATCGTCCTCAATCTCCGCGACTGGCGGCTTGGCGCCGGCGGCAAGTTCATCGCTCCCTTCAAGCCGCGCAACGCCGCACGCGGTGGGACATACGGCACGGTCCGGACGGCCAATTGGCAGCGCGAACCGATCTACGACGCGCCCGCCGGCGGCCTCGTTCGGGTGCGCATCGCCGCAACCGACGTCACGCGCATCTACACGCTCGGACTTGAAGGGGCCGATGCAAAAGTCGTCGCGCTCGACGGCAATCCCCTCGGGCGCCCGTTCCTGCTCGAACGCTACGATGTCGGCCCCGGACAGCGCCTGGACCTCGTCCTGCGCATGCCCGAAAGCGAAGGGGCTGAGGTCACGCTCGGCAATTTCCGCGGCTCGCAGCCTTGGACGATCGCCGGCTTCCGCTCGGTCGGCGCCTCGTTGAAACGCGATCTCGGCGACGTCACGCCCCTCCCCGCCAATCCGATCGCCGAAGCGGACCTTTCGACGGCAAAGCGCATCCCGATCGACCTGACGGCGACGGCCGAGCACAAGTCCGTGCCTTCGATCTGTGGTTCCCTCGGCTACACTTTCTGGGCACTCAACAAGGTGCCGTGGTCCGGAGACACGCCGGACCCGATCGCCCCGATCGAGGAATTGAAGCTCGGCGAAAGCTATGTGCTCGAAATCGCGAACCGCACGCCACATGCGCATCCGATCCATCTGCACGGCCTCAGCTTCCGTATACTGCGCTCCAACAAACGGAGTGTCCTGCCGCCGCCGACGGATACGATCCTGCTTCTGCCCGATGAGCGGGCGGAAGTAGCACTGGTTGCCGACAACGCCGGCGACTGGGTTATCCACTGCCATATCATCGAACATCAAAAGACCGGCATGACCGGTTATTTCAAGGTCGTCTGACATTTTCGATTGTGACAGGTGCTACGAAACGATACACGGGGGGCACAAGCCTCATTTTCGCCACAGTGAATAAAATTCCGATGATACAAACAACCGCAAATTTGGAGGCCGCCTGCCAAGCGCTGGCCCGCTCAAGCTATATTACCATCGACACCGAGTTCCTGCGCGAAACCACCTTCTGGCCGGAACTCTGTCTGATCCAGATGGCCAACCCCGAGATGGCGGTCATCGTCGACCCGATGGCGCCGGGGATCGATCTCGCGCCCTTCTTCGCGCTGATGGCAAATCCGGACGTCGTCAAGGTATTCCATGCCGCGCGCCAGGACATCGAAATCATCCATCATCTCGGCGACCTCATCCCGCATCCCCTGTTCGACACCCAGGTGGCCGCCATGGTGTGCGGCTTCGGCGACAGCGTCTCCTACGATCAACTCGTCAACCGCATCAAGAACGAACAGATAGACAAATCCTCGCGCTTCACCGACTGGAGCCGCAGGCCGCTGACGGACAAGCAACTCGAATATGCGCTGGCCGACGTCACCCATCTCCGAGACATCTACGAGTACCTGAAGAAGGAGTTGGAGCGCGAAGGCCGCTCCTCCTGGTTGGCAGAGGAAATGGCTATCCTCGAAAACCGCGGGACATACGACCTGCATCCGGACGATGCCTGGCAGCGCCTGAAGATGCGCGTGAGAAAGCCGATCGAGCTTGCGGTGCTGCAGAAGGTGGCCGCCTGGCGCGAGCGCGAGGCACGCATGCGCAACGTGCCGCGCGGCCGCATTTTGAAGGACGACGCGATTTACGAAGTGGCCCAGCAGCAGCCGAAAGACGCGGAGGCGCTGGGCCGGCTCCGGACCATCCCGAAGGGCTGGGAACGCTCCAGCGCCGGCGTCGCCGTCGTCGCGGCGGTGAACGAGGCACTTGCGATTCCCAAGGCCGAACTGCCTCGGCTGCCGCGACAGAATCATGCGCCGGAGGGCGCGGGCGCGGCGGGCGAGATGCTGAAGGTGCTGCTGAAGCTCATCTCCGAGAAGGAAGGCGTTGCGGCCAAGATCATCGCGAACAGCGAAGACCTGGACCGGATCGCCGCAGACGGCGAGAAGGCCGACGTCGCCGCACTCAAGGGCTGGCGCCGCGAGCTGTTCGGCGACATGGCGCTGAAGCTCATCAATGGCGAGGTTGCCTTGCGTTTCGTCGACAAGAAAATCGAGGCGATGACGATCGGCGATTGAAAGGTGCCCGGACAACAACTTTCCGCCCGAATCCGGCCTCACAGCGTTGCGCGTCTTTTCAGACGCGCAAAGGTCGCTGTAACTCTTTGAATCTGCGCATCGCGGTTTCCGAAAAATCGGGTACGATTTTCGGGCCGATGCGCTGGCCAGCACGATCGACAAGATGATCCGGCCAACCGCCGAAACAATCGCATGCCGCACCTCGGCCCTTCCGGGCTGAGAGTCGTCGTCGTATTCTCTTTTTTTGAGGCCCTTACATATGCGCTGGAGATTCTCCCGGCTCGAATTCATCCTGTCGCTGCTCGCCGTGGCGTGCAGCGGCGTGGCTTATGCCTGGGCCGTCTATGGCGATGGCGCGCTGATCGGCGCAACCTTTGCGATTTTCGTGTGCATGCCGATCCTCGCCTTCGAACGGCGTCTCATCCTGCGGCGGCTCTACCGAAAGATACACAGCCTTCCGACGCCCGGCTTCCTGCTTTCGTCGGTTGCCGTCTATTTCGCCGTGGAGAATTTGGGCTTCCTGGCGGCGGGCACGGTGCTCAAACTGGCCGGCGTGCTGCAGGAGAGCTGGAGCGATGCCGTTATTCCCTCCTTCGAAGTGCTTCTCTACGCGCTTGCGGTATCCGGTCCGATCATCCTCGTCCTGCGCGTGCGCGAACTTCTCGGCCGCGACGTTTTCTTAAGCCTGCTGACCGGCCGCTACCGTAAGCCAGTACAGGAAGAGCGCGTGTTTCTTTTCGTCGATCTCGTCGGTTCGACTTCCTTTGCCGAACGCTTCGGAGATCTCAAGACGCAGGAATTTCTGGGGAAACTGTTTGCAACCATGGCCGATCCGGTGCTGCGCTACCGTGGCACGATCGACGATTATGTCGGCGACTCCGCGATCATCAGTTGGCCCTTCGCCCGCGCCGTGGCCGATGCCGCCTGTATCCGCTGCATCTTCGACATCCTGGACGAGGTCGAAGCGGACGCCGCTCGCTGGAAAAAGCACTATGGTGAGGTGCCGCGCCTGCGGGCGGCGATCCACGGTGGAACGATCGTGGCCGCCGAAATCGGCGTCGACAAGCACAAGATCACCTATTTCGGGGATACGGTGAACACGACGTCGCGCCTCGAAGGCCTGTGCCGCTCGCTCGACCGGCAGGTGCTGATTTCGGCCGACTTGCTGCGACGCATTCGTCTGCCGGAATTCATCCGCGAGGAGGATCTCGGCGAGCACGAGGTCAAGGGCCGGGGCCAAAGGCTCGGCGTGCTCGCGCTCCATGGCACCGGGCTTCGCCTGCAGCGGCAAGACCGGCAGCAGGACGAAGAGCCTCATGCGGAGACAATACCCGGCCCAATTTAGAGCTGCCCGCCCGGGTGTCATCAAAGCTTCACCGGTCTGTCAGACAAGCATAAAGCAACCGTCATCAAAGGCGCCTATCGGGGATCGATCCCGACCCCTTCTCCGAGGTGCCTCGATGACGAAATTCCTTACTGCCACCATCGCCCTGACCGCTTTGATGTCGACGACAGCTCTTGCAGAAGACAAGAACTTTCCGGCGACGCTGAAGGCGCATGCGATCCTGCCGGCCAACACCATCATCGCCGCGCCCGCCGACGCGGCCGAATACCTCAAGACCTCCGGCAAGTTCACGACCTCGGATCGTAAACGGGCGGAGGAATTGGGAAGCGTGCCGGGCAAGGACGGCGTTCGCCCGACCGGCCTCGCGCTTCCCTTCAACGGTCAGCCGATGCAGGGCTTCTCCGGCATCAAGGCGATGGAGGATGGTACCTTCTGGAGCCTTTCAGACAACGGCTTCGGCAACAAGCTCAACTCGACCGACGCGATGCTCATGCTTCATCATCTCAAGATCGACTGGGACGCCGGCAAGGTCGAGGCACTCAAGACGGTCTTCCTGTCCGACCCGGACCGTAAGGCGCCCTTCCCGATCGTCATGGAAGGCTCGGAGACACGCTATCTCACCGGCGGCGACTTCGATGTCGAGTCGATCCAACCCGTCGCCGACGGCTTCTGGGTCGGCGAGGAATTCGGTCCCTATATCCTCAAGTTCGACATGAGCGGCAAACTGACCGACGTCATTCCGACGATGGTCGGCGAAACGCCGGTCCTGTCGCCGGATAATCCGACCCTGACGCTGCAGGCGGACCCGTCGAAGAAGACGCCCGCCTTCAATCTCAAGCGCTCCGGCGGCTACGAGGGGCTGGCGCTGTCAAAGGACGGCACCAAACTTTTCGGCCTGCTCGAAGGTCCGCTCTGGACGGACGATGAAACGGTCGAGCAGGCGGATGGCCGTCCGGCCTTGCGGATCGTCGAGCTCGACGTCGCGAGCAAGAGCTGGACGGGACGCAGCTGGCTCTATCCGCTCGCAGAAGGCGGCGAGGCGATCGGCGACTTCAACATGCTCGACGAGAAGACGGCGTTGGTGATCGAACGCGACAACGGCGCCGGCACGCTCGACAAGGCCTGTGCCGATCCGAAGGATCCGAAGCCGGATTGCTTTGCCGTCGGCTCAAAGGTGAAGCGCATCTACAAGATCGAGATCAGCGACGAAAACGCCGGAAAGGCGGTGCGCAAGATCGGCTATATCGACCTTTTGAATATCTCCGATCCGGACAACCGCAAGCGCCAGGGCGACGGCGAGGGCCATTATGACATGCCCTTCGTCACCATCGAAAATGTCGATCGGGTCGACGATACGCATATCATCGTCGGCAACGACAACAACCTGCCCTTCTCCGCCGGGCGGTCGCTCGACCGGGCGGACGACAACGAGTTCGTGCTGCTCGAGGTCGGCGAATTCCTGAAAGCGGAGTAATCGCAAGCCACGGCCGCGCCCATGGCGCGGCCGTGTTCAGGCCTCATGGCGAGCGCATCAGCTCTCGAACCGGAAAGCGAGCCCCTTGCCCGTCAGCTTGGCCAGTTGCTGCAGACGGCCTTCCAGCCGCTCGCCCTCGAAGTCCGCATAGGCGGCGGGCACAACGAATTCGAGGTCGGTGTCGGGCTCAGACGACGGCCGCAATGTGAGGTGACGGGCAACGCCCGGCATGGAGGCGGAGAAGAGATAGGCGACGCGCAGCAGGCCGCCGAGCAGCTTGGCGAGCTCCAGCAGGCGCGGCGTCGTTACCCGGGCGAGCGGCCCCGTCGCGCCATCGTCGTTAAGCCCCTCCAGCCGGTAGTAATTCGCGAGCGCGATGTAGGCGCGGCCCGCATGGCTGATGCCGGAAAAGGCCGAGTGGGCGATGACATTGAGTGCCTGAAGGCCGCGATAGTCGGGATGCGCGCGCCAGCTGATATCCGCCAGCAGACATGCCGCCCGGCGGTAGCGGCTTTCCTCCTGCGTTTCCTCGACGCCGAAGAACGGCACCATGCGGCCGGTCCATTCGGCAAGCTCGCGCGCATGTTCGGGCGAACGAGCCCGCAATATCGCAAGCTCGTCGGCAGCTGTGAGCAACGGATCCTGCGAGCGCTCCGCCTCCGACAGCAGCGAGAAGAGATAGCCTTCGCGCACGCCAAGGGCGGAAAACGAGATGCGTTCGGGCTTCATGTTCGAAATTGCCTCCTGCATCGTCACCGCCCCGAAGGGCAGCAGGCTGCGGCGGCTCTTGGAAATCGTCGAAAAGGCCGATGGCTTGAGGAGCTTCGGCTCGATCACCTCCGCCAGGACCGCCATTGCCTCGTCCGACGAAATCTCGTAGCCCTGCATCATGTGAAGCGGATAGTCGCGCATTTCCATGTGAAGCTTGGCGATCGCACGCCAGGTGCCGCCGACGGCGTAGAAGGTGCGCCCGGTCCCCTTCTTCAGGACCTCCGCTTCCTTCATGAATTTGCGAACCCAGGTCCTCGCTTTCGGCAGTGAGCCGCCGGAGTGTTCGAACAGACGAATGCCTCCGAGCGGTAGCGTTATGCCCTTGCCGATCTTCTTGCCCCTGATATCGACAAACTCGAGCGAGCCGCCGCCGAGGTCGCCAACGATGCCATCGGGATCGTGGTATCCGCTGAGGACGCCCATGGCGGAGAAATAGGCTTCCTCTTCCCCCGTCAGGATTCGTACCTTCTGCCCGAGAATGGCTTCGGCCTTGTCGATGAAGGGGGGGCCGTTGGACGCCTCGCGCGCTGCGGCCGTGGCCAGCACGAACATGCTGGTGGCGCGCGCCTGATCCGACAGGGCGCGAAAGCGTTGCAGCGCCTTCAGCGCCCGTTCAACGCTTTCCTCCTCCATGCGGCCGGTTGCATCGATGCCCTTGCCGAGACCGCACATCACTTTTTCATTGAACAGCACCGCCGGTGCGCGGCTCAGGCCCTCATAGATGACGAGACGAATGGAGTTGGAGCCGATGTCCACGACGGAAACCGGGCGGATGCCGGGCAGACGCCCCTGCGCTTCAGATTCGACCATTTAATTCCAGTTTACTTGCGCCAACCGCTTTTCCAGCCGGCAATCAGCTTCGGTGCACTGGACTTCAGGGCCTCACCCCGGCCCGAAAGGCTGGGATTGGTCATGAAATAATGCTGCGCGTTGAACGGCTCGGCATCCTTGCCGACTTCCATGCGGCGCGAGGTGCCGTCGGGAAGAATTTCGTAGCTCTGCTGGTTGTCGATGAGATTACCCAGCATGATCTGCGAAAGAACCTGTTCGTGCACAGTCCGGTTGATGAGAGGCACGAGCGTCTCGACCCGCCGGTCCAGATTGCGCGGCATCATATCCGCCGAACCGATATAGACAAGCGCATTTTCCGAGGGAAGCCCATGGCCGTTGCCGAAGCAAAAAATGCGGGAATGCTCGAGGAAACGGCCGACGATGGACTTGACACGGATATTGTCGGAGAGGCCCGGCACCTGCGGGCGAAGGCAGCAGATGCCGCGCACGACGAGATCGACCTCGACGCCGGCGCCGCTTGCCCTGTAGAGCGCGTCGATGATTTCCGGGTCGACGAGCGAGTTCATCTTCATCCAGATCGCCGCCGGCCGGCCGGCCTCCACATGCGCGATCTCCTCGTCGATATGCTGGAGGATGCGCGGGCGCAGCGTGTGCGGCGACACCGCGAGCTTCATGCCCGCCTCCGGTTCGCCATAGCCGGTGATGAAATTGAAGATGTTCGCCATGTCGTGGGCGATCACGGCGTTGCAGGTGAAGAACGACAGGTCCGTATAGATCTTCGCGGTCACAGGATGGTAGTTGCCGGTTCCGAGGTGGCAATAGGTGCGGAGCTTGCCCTCCTCCCGGCGCACGACCATGGACATTTTCGCATGCGTCTTGAGYTCGATGAAGCCGAAGACGACCTGAACGCCCGCGCGCTCCAGGTCGCGCGCCCAGCGGATGTTCGCCTCCTCGTCGAAGCGGGCCTTGAGCTCGACCAGCGCCGTCACCGACTTGCCCGCATCCGCCGCATCGATCAGCGCACGCACGATCGGACTGTCGTTGGAGGTGCGGTAAAGCGTCTGCTTGATGGCGAGCACGTCCGGATCGCGCGCCGCCTGCAGCAGGAACTGCACCACGACGTCAAAAGACTCGTAAGGATGGTGGACCACCATGTCCTTCTCGCGAATCGCTGCGAAGCAATCCCCGCCATGCTCGCGGACGCGTTCCGGGAAGCGCGGATTATAGGGATCGAAACGCAAGTCCTCGCGCGGTGCCTTGGTGATTTCGGAAAGGGTGTTGAGCGCCAGCAACCCCGGCAGAACGGCGACCCGATTGTCTGGAACGCCGAGTTCATGCACGACGAACTGGCGCAGCGAGGCCGGCATTTCGGAATCGGTTTCGATGCGGATCACCGAACCGCGGCGGCGGCGCTTCAGTGCCGTCTCGAACAGGCGGACAAGATCTTCGGCCTCTTCCTCGACTTCGATATCGCTGTCGCGGATGATGCGGAACGTTCCCGAGCCCTGCACTTCGTAGCCGGGGAAGAGGCGATCGATGAACTGGCCGACGACGTCTTCCAGCGTGATATAGCGGATGACGTTCTTGACGTCGGGCAACCGGACGAAGCGGTCGAGGGCAACCGGCAGGCGCAAGAGCGCCGTCATCGGCTCGCGGCCGGTCTTGCTGACGAGTTGGAGGCCGATCGAGAAACCGAGATTCGGAATGAACGGGAACGGGTGCGCCGGGTCGATCGAGAGCGGCGTCAGGACCGGGAAAATCGATTGGTCGAATTCGTTGGCGAGCCAGCTCCTGTCCTGGGCCGACAAGGCGGCCGGGCGGACGATGAGGATGTCTTCCTTGGCGAGATATTGCTGCAGAACCGCGAGCGATGCCTGCTGCTCCATCTGCAGATTGTCGATCTCCTTCAAGATCTCCTCGAGCTGTTCGGCCGGCGTCTTGCCGTCGGGGCTGCGCAGCGAAACGCCCGAACGGACCTGGCCCTCGAGGCCGGCGACGCGCACCATGAAGAATTCGTCGAGGTTGGCGGCCGAGATGGAGAGGAAGCGGACGCGTTCGAGGAGCGGATGCGCCGTGTTCAGCGTCTCCTCGAGAACGCGGCGGTTGAACTGCAGCCAGGAAAATTCGCGGTTGACGAAGCGCTCCGGGCTCGTGAGCAGGTCGACAGTCTCCGGCGGCGCCTTCTGATCCATAGCCACCCTTTGTTCGGTTATTGCAGACGTCGCGCTATCCATGCCTATCGAATCCCATTGCTCCGGATGAACGGGCTATCTCAGTTTGACGACGGAACTGTGACAGTCAATCGGCGCAACGGGCATTTGCCAGTTCATCCAATACTTCCGCTGCCAGCGGGCGCGTCAGCCGCGTGCCCCGCGAGAGCGCCAAATGGTCGAGCCGTTCGACGACGAGCTGGGCCGTCTCCAGCGAGCGCTCCATCCGATTGACGATGTAGGCGACGAGTCGCTCATCGACGAGGAGTTGGCGATCGGCAAAAAGCTTGAAGAGCACCTGCGTCAGCAATTCGTCGTCCGGCTCGCCGATCTCCACGACCGTGGCGGCCTTGAGACGGGACCGAAGATCCGGAAGCGTCACGGGCCAGGACATCGGCCACAGGCGCGAGGTCATCAAAAGGCCCGTGCCGCTCTGGCGCACGCTGTTGATGACGTGGAAAAGCGCCGTATCGTCGAATCCCTGCCGATCGACATCCTCGAAGAGGACCGGCCCCGCGGCGGCGATGTCTGCGGCGTTCGAGCCGGCGGTCGGGTGAATCGCCTCGGCGCCCGTCTTCTGCCGCCAGATGCTGGCAAGATGCGATTTCCCGGAACCGACCGGTCCGGCGATGATGACGACAGGCGACGGCCAGTCCGGCCAATGGTCGACGATGGCGATGGCCGCGCTCAAGCGGTCGGAAACGAGCAGATCTTCTCTGCCCGAAGCCGGATCGTGTCTGAAGACGAGCGGCAGTTGTTCGTAGGGACGTTTCGTCATGCTCAGGCCCGGGACAATTTCGTCAGCGGGGCTCCTCGCCCTCCGACGGCTGGTTCGCGGCGGTTCTATGCCCGTGATAGAGATCGCTTTCAAGGTACCGCTGGATTCCGAAGCGAACAAGGACGCCGATCGCGGCGGCGGCCGGCACCGCCACCAGCAGACCGACGAAGCCGAACAGTGCGCCGAAGGCCAGCAGGGCGAACATCAGCCAGACGGGATGGAGACCGACGCTCTTGCCGACCAGCTTCGGCTGGAGAACGTTGCCTTCGAGGAACTGACCGGTGAAGAAAATGACAAGGACAAGCACGATCCAAAAATAGTTCGGCCAGAATTGGACTAGCGCCACGCCGACGGCAAGCACCAGGCCGACCAGCGAGCCTACATAGGGGATGAAACTGATCATGCCGGCAAAGAGGCCGATCAACATGCCGAAATTCAGCCCGACCAGCGACAGCCCGATGGCATAATAGAGGCCGAGGATGACGCATAGCGATCCCTGCCCGCGAACGAAACCGGCAATCGTCATGTTCATGTCACGGGCGATCTGGCGGACGACCTCGACATGGTCGCGCGGTATCCAGTTGTCCACCGTCTCGATCATCCGATCCCAGTCGAGCAGCAGGTAGAAGGCGACGACCGGCGTAATGATGAAGAGCGAGAGGATGTCCAAAAGCGCCATGCCCGAGTTCCAGATCTGCTGGAACAGTGTGCCGAGGAAACTTGCGCCCTGCTCCAGGAGCTTGGCCGAATTCTGCTTGATCACCGTCATCTCGTCGGCGAGCCAGTCCGGGAGCAGCGTCGACTGCGAGTCTGTCAGGAAATCCTGCAACCTTGAGATATAGCCGGGCATCTTCTGGATGAAATCGGCGGCCTGCGTGAAGATCAGCGGTATGATGATCATCAGTGACAGCGCGAAGATGAAGATGAAGGTCACCAGGATGACGATCGTGGCCATCAGCCGGCTGAGGCCCAGGCGCTCCAAACCATCCGCCACCGGATCGAGAAAATAGGCGAGCGCCATGCCGGCGAGGAACGGTAGCAGGATAGACCTGAACAGCATCAGGAAGAGGATGAAGGCGGAGAGCACGAGCAACCAGAAGAAAAGCTGGCGTCGAAGTCCCAAACCGGTCACTCGGTTGATCATGACATTCCCCATCGCGCCTCCGGCAGATGCCGCGCCCTGACGTAGCACGAGATAGGGGTCTGCGCACGCCGAGGTCAAGTCCGGCATCTTCCGGCCCTGCCGTTTCGTCTCTCTCGCCCTTCATTCGTTGAGGTATCGGCAAAAAGGTGAAAAAACACCGCTCCCGTCGACCTCGGCGCTTGCACTCCTCGACCGACCGTGCCAATCGCATCCGCAAAATGCGACGAGCCTTGGAGAACGAGCATGAGCCAGTCGGGAAAGAACGGCCTCACCTATAGCGACGCGGGGGTGGATATCGATGCCGGCAACCTGATGGTCGAGAAGATCAAGCCGCATGTCCGCTCGACCCGGCGGCCGGGTGCCGACGGCGAAATCGGTGGTTTCGGCGGGCTCTTCGATCTCAAGGCCGCCGGCTTTAACGATCCGGTCCTGGTCGCGGCCAATGACGGCGTCGGCACCAAGCTCAAGATCGCCATCGACGCCGACAAGCACGACACCGTCGGCATCGACCTCGTCGCTATGTGCGTCAACGACCTCGTGGTACAAGGTGCAGAACCGCTGTTCTTCCTCGACTATTTCGCCACCGGCAAGCTCGATCCGGACCAGGGCGCGGCGATCATCGCCGGCATTGCCGCCGGCTGCCGCGAGGCGGGCTGTGCGCTGATCGGCGGGGAAACGGCCGAAATGCCGGGCATGTATTCCGGCGGCGACTACGACCTTGCCGGTTTCGCCGTCGGTGCCGCCGAGCGCGGGCAGCTTCTCCCGGCGGGGAACATTGGCGAAGGCGATGTCATCCTCGGGCTTTCCTCCTCCGGCGTGCACTCGAACGGCTACTCGCTGGTGCGCAAGATCGTGTCGCTCTCGGGCCTCGCGTGGGATGCGCCGGCGCCCTTCGGCGCGGGTACGCTCGCGGACCTGCTGATGACGCCGACGCGGATCTACGTGAAGCCGCTCCTGAGGGCGATCCGCGATACCGGCGCGATCAAAGCGCTGGCCCACATCACCGGCGGCGGCTTTCCGGAAAACATTCCGCGCGTGCTGCCGAAACACCTCGCGGCCGAGATCGATCTCGACGCCATCAAGCCGCCGGCCGTCTTCTCCTGGCTCGCCAAGACCGGCGGCGTCGCCGCCAACGAGATGCTGCGTACCTTCAATTGCGGCGTCGGCATGATTGCCGTCGTCTCGGCGGCGGAAGCCGACCGTGTCGCGGCAGTGCTCGCCGGCGAAGGCGAAACGGTCTTCACGCTCGGCCGCATGGTCGCGCGCGAGGAAGGCGCCGCCGGCACGATCTACAAGGGCAGTCTCGCCCTATGAGCCCATCCGCAGCCAAGAAGAAGGTCGTCGTCTTCATCTCCGGCGGGGGCTCGAACATGGTCTCGCTGGCGACGGCCGCGGCCGAGCCCGATTTTCCCGCCGAGATCATCGCCGTCATATCGGACAAGGCGGAGGCAGGCGGCCTGGCCAAGGCGGCGGCGCTCGGCATCCGGACCTCCGCCTTCGTCCGCAAGGACTTCTCCAGCAAGGAGGCCCATGAGGCGGCGATCCTTGCCGAACTCGACCGGCTGCAGCCGGATGTCATCTGCCTTGCCGGCTATATGCGGCTGCTTTCCGCAGCCTTCATCCATCGCCATGAAGGCAGGATCCTCAACATCCACCCCTCGCTCCTGCCGCTTTTCCCGGGGCTCCATACACATCAGCGCGCGATCGACGCGGGGATGAAGATTGCGGGCTGCACGGTCCATTTCGTGACCGAGGCCATGGATGACGGCCCGATCATCGCCCAAGGCGCCGTTCCGATCCTCGCCGGCGATACGCCGGAGACCCTTGCCTCCCGCGTCCTGACGGTCGAGCATCAGATCTATCCGCTAGCCTTGAGGCTGGTTGCCGACGGAAAGGTCGAGATGAAGAATGGCTGCGCTGCCATGAGCCACGTGCCCGGCGAAGAATCCGGAGCGCTCATTTCTCCTGCCTTCTGACAGGAGGCGGCAGGCGTGACAAGCCCGGTCTGCCCGGCAGGGCAGAGGGATACTCAACCGGATCACTTCAGCGCGGCAAGCCGACGGTCCAGCCCGTCGAGCACACGCCGCGCCAAGGCCGGATAGTTCTCGTCGAAATGATGACCGCCGTCGATTGCAACCACATCGACCCCCGATGACTTCAGATCCGGACAGGCATCGTCTTCCTCATCGGTGCCGTAAATGCATTGCACCAACGAGGGATCGATCGCCTTCACGTCGTCGGTGGGATCGCCCGCGCTGGCCGACCCCTCGGCGCCGAGCCACCCGAGGACCGATATCTTGAAATTGGTCTGATGCGACATTGCCAGGAGCGTCACCTGCCGCACGCGCGCGCGGGTCGTGGCGGGGAGCAGATTATAGGTCTTCGGCAGAGTGTCGGCGCCGAAGGAATAGCCGACCAGCAACACGTTGCGGACGTTCCACCGTTTGCCGTAGTAGTCGACGATCCGTGCCAGATCGTCTGCGACCGTCTGCGGCGCCCGTTCCGACCAGAAATAACGCAACGAATCCACCCCGACGACGGGTATGCCGTCCTGCTGCAGCGCGCCGCCGACCTGCTTGTCGATGTCGCGCCAGCCGCCGTCGCCGGAGTAGATCACGGCCATGGTGTCGCGCGTGGGTTTCGCGTCGAGGATGGTCAGGGGAAGCCCGAAAGGATCGCCGGCGCCGTCTGCCTCGCTCAGATATTCGGAGAGCCTGCCCGACAAGGCCGCATAGGCATCGTCGAGCGTGTCCTCCACGGCGATGTCCGGATGTTTCGCGAGAAGAGCCGCCACGTGCGCACGCCCTTCGGCAGATGCGGCCGGAGAGAGATCGACGGTCACCGGATCCGGCAGGGAGCCATCGGTCAGGCCATAGACCATGCGGTCGCCCTTGCGGATCTTCTCCGCCGGCGTGCAGAGTTGCTTTCCGAGCGCAATGCCCTCTTCCGGGTCGATCGCCAGGGTCTTGCCAATGGTTGCGGCCGGAGATTGCGCGGCGATTGCAAGCGCCATTGCGCCGCCCGCACCGACGCCGGCCACGATCGGCGGGCGGTAGGCGGCGCTGCCTGCCGCGCGTTGCACCTGCCGGCTCAAGGATTCGATGTCCGAGACGGTGTAGATGCAATCGCCATCATCCTTTGCAAGCGACGTGAGATAGGCCTTGAGATCGATGCCGATGACGAGGGCGCTGTCGCGCAAGAGCGATTGCGCGACGGCATCCTCCTTCGAAGTCCACCCGCCCGCATCCGAAAGCAGCACCACGAGACCGGGGGGCTCTTCCTTTGGGAACAGGATATGCGGTGACGGGATCAACCCCGTATCGAATTTCGGCGCCTCTTCGGCCGAGGACGGAAAGCAGGCGGCACCGGCAATCAGGGCGGCCAGGGCAATGGGTTTCCAGGTCTTTGCCATCCAGATCATTTCTTGATTACCCCCTTCAGTCCTCCGCCGATCAGGAACGTCGCGTCCATCAGCGCGAGAATCGGATTGAGCCCGCCGCTTGCCACGAGATAACGTGGCTGCCAGTGCGGGTGGAACTTGGATTTGAAGGCGCGCAGGCCTTTGAAGTTGTAGAAGCGTTCGCCGTGCTCGAAGAAGGCCCGCCCCGCCCGGTCCCATACTGGCGCCATCCTGCGGGACGACATGCCCGAAAGCGGCGCCATGCCGAGATTGAAGCGGCAATAGCCTTGTGTCTTCAGGTGTTCCATCAACTGCGCAAACAGGAAATCCATCGCGCCCCTGGGTGCCTCCGGCGAGAAGCGCATCAGGTCGACCGAAGCCTCTTGTCTGGTCGCGGTTACCAGGACGTTGGCAAAGGCGACGATGCGACCTGCGCACCGGAGTATCGCGACCGGCTGCGTCACGAGATATTGCGGATCGAAGGCACCGAGCGAAAAGCCCTTCTCGCGGGCGCTGTGGTGATCGAGCCAAGCGTCGGAGATTTCGGCGAGCTCCGGCAGGATGTCCGGCACGTCGGCGGGTTCGACCACCGAGAATTCCAGCGCGTCGCGCAAACCCCGGCTGACCTGCTGGCGCAGGTTCGCCCATTTGCCGCCCTTCATCTCGAAACGCGTCAGGTCTACCTCCGCGAATTCGCCGAGACGGAAGGCTCTCAAGCCCGCATCCGCATAATAGGCGAGCCCGCGCGGAGAAACCTGATAGAAGACGGCGCGGCAGCCGTTGGCGCGGGCGGTCTCGATGAACTGCCAGATCAAATCCGCCCAGGCCTCCACCGGGCCGACGGGATCGAAAAGCGCAATCCAGGAGCGTGCCCAGCGGCCATACATGATGAAGGCGAGGCCGTCGGCGGAAAACATGATGCTCTTGTCGCCCATTCGCACCAGATTGGCATCCGACATGTCCTGCGTCTGGACAATGGCGATCGCCCGTTTCATCTCCTCATCGGTTGCAGGTGCACTCGCGCTGGCCGCGGGGCGCATGAGGCTCCAGATCGCCACGGCGCTCGCGCCGATCGTGACGCCGAGGAAAGCGCGCAGCCCGCGCGGCGCCTCCGCCGAAAACTCGAACTGCCACCAGAGTTCGTGGCTGTATCCGACATCCCGATAGACGAAAAGCAGCACCACGAATGCGCCGAAGCAGATCACGCCGAGCGCCATCAGCCAGGGCGGCGTAAGGGCCTGGCCGAAGAGCGAGGCGGGCCGCACGAACAGGCGCCGGCTGACAAGCAGCCCGACGATGAAGAAGGCAAGCATGCCCGCCTCGACGAAGGCCACCGCCTTCAGCAGCGAGAGAAGAAGTGCTGCGGGCGCGATGACCATCGAGGCCCACCAGGCGCCGTCGAGGCGCTGCGCCAGGCCGCGCGCAACGAAGACGAGGACCAATCCGAGAATGCTCGCGAGAAAGTGCGCACCTTCGACGATAGGCAGGGGCACGTAATTTGCCAGGAGATCCAGATTTTCGCCGGGTGTCGGGGTCACGCTCGACAGGACGAGCATGAGGGCGAGCACCAGAGCGAGCGTTGCCAGCAGCGCCGGGGTCAAGCGGGCGCCGGCGCGACGAAGGCTGGATGCGACCGGATGGCCGGCAAGTTGACGCACCTCCATGCCGATCATAACCACGATCGCGACCATCAGCGGCAGCACATGATAGATGAGGCGATAAAGGACGAGAGCGCCGAGAACCGCATCGACACTGGCCGCGCGCCCGAGCGTCGCGACGATTACGGTTTCGAAGACACCGAGCCCTGCCGGTACATGGCTGAGCACGCCAAGGCCGACCGCCATGGAGTAGATCGCAAGGAAGGCAGGCCAGCCGATCGTTCCGGCCGGCAGGAGGACGTATAGAACCGTCGCCGACGCCGCAAGATCGAGCACCGTCACCAGGAACTGGCGCGACAACGTCTTGGAATCGGGAAGCCGCAAGGCGATGCGGCCGATGCTGACCTCGTGGCCGCTGCCCGCAGCGATCATGATCGCCACCAGGCCGGCAAGCACGGTGGCAGCGATCGCTCGCAGCCAAAACGGATCGAGGCCGGTGAGCGGCGCTACATATTCGCCGACGGCAAGAAGGCTCAGGCAGGCAACGGCCGCGAGACCCAAGCCGAAGGCGAGCGTGACAAAGGCGATGACGCGAGCAATATCGTCCGGTTCCAGACCCAGCCGCGAATACGCCCGATACCTGATTGCACCGCCGCTCAACGGCCCGAAGCCGGCCGTATTGCCGACCGCGTAGGCGCAGGCCGCCGTGAGCGCGACATCGGCATAGGGGAGCTTGCGCTTGATGTAGTCGAGAGCGCCGACGTCGTAGAAGGTGAGCGCAAGAAAGCTGAGCCCTGTGAACGAAATGGCCGTCAGCACCGAAATCCAGTGAGTGTCGGCCAATGCGGCGACGACGTCCCCATACTGCACTTCCGCGGTCAGGTGGAAAATCGCCGCTCCGAAAAGCGCGATGACGAGAAGCGTGCCGATCAGGAACACATGGCGCTGGTTGCGCCTCAGAAACGGCCGCCATCCGTATGGAGTTGGCTGGTCTTGCGCTTCAATCTCGTGCGAGGAGGCGGAAGAAGGGGAGGACGTCATGGTTCGCCGGTGTCATGGAACAAGACACGAGTGCTTTACCTGAGCGAGACACGATCAAAAAGTGAATTATAGGTAATGTAGCCTACGGGCCAATGCGCTCATGCGGAGAGCAAAGCACGGTTCAGCAACGCCCATTGCAGAAGCATGATGGTCTTGGCGTCGCAGATTTCGCCGCTGCCGATCATCCGGACTGCCTCTTCGAAAGGGACTTCCAGGACCTCGATGTCCTCACCCTCATGCGCAAGCCCTCCGCCTGCCGCCACTTTCCGGGACGTGTCGATACGGCCGAGGAAGAAGCTCGTCCGCTCTGTTATGGAACCGGGACTCATATAGGCGTCGAAGAGATGCATGGCGCTTTCGATGTGGTAGCCGGTCTCTTCCATGGCCTCGCGGCAGATCGCCACCCCCGGCTCCTCGCCATCGAGAAGGCCCGCCGGCGTTTCGATCAGATAGGCCGGCTCGCCCTGCATGAAGACCGGAATGCGGAGCTGGCGCACGAGCACCACCACCTGCCGCTCCGGGTCGAAAAGCAGGATTGTCGCCGCGCGGCCGTGGTCGTGCACCTCGCGCACGAGACGCGCAGTGGTCCCATCGGACATCTGCTGCTCCAGCGTGACCTGCTCGAGGTTGATGAAGCCGTTCCAGAGCGTCCGCCGGTCGATGATCCGGACGCGCGAGTCGGAATGTTCCTTCATGACATGACTGTCCTTCTTTGGAAGCGATCCTGTGTTCGGCCCGGTATTGTTCAGGCCGGGCGCAACCAGACCCGATTGTCGTGAAAGGCCGCGCCGCCATAGGGCGCGACCGCGTCGGCGCCGGTCAACACGTTGATCCCCTCGCCGTCGAGATGGGCGCCGTTTGGCCAGAGCCCCTCGGCGATGACGACGCCGCGGCGCGCGCCGCCGTCGATCCTGGCGTGCAGGCGGATTTCGCCGCGGTCGTTGCCGAGCTTGACGATATCACCATCGCTAATGCCGAGGTCGGCGGCATCCGCCACATGGATCATCACTTCCGGCCGCCCTTCCTTGGCAATCGAGGACGGTGTTTCCGCGAAGGTCGAGTTCAGGAATGAGCGGGCCGGCGAGGTCGCGAGCCGGAACGGATGGCGCGCGTCGGCGGTTTCGATCAGATTCACCTGATCCGGAAACTGCGGCAATCGGCCGTGCGGGCCCTGTGGGCCCATGGATTTCGGCGGCCGGTTCGGCGCGGGCGTGCCGGTCCAATCCGCCTTGAAGCGGAACCTGCCGTCTGGATGCCCGAAGCCGTTCAGAAAATGCGCGGTCTCGAAGGCCGGCTGGCAATCAAGCCACTTGCGCTCCAACATCTCCTCGTAGCCTATGCCGTAATTGGCGAGCAGCCGGTCGATATGCTGCCGCTCCGTCAAGCCGAAGCCGGGAAGATCGGCGACGCCGAGGCGCCTTGCCAGTTCCTCGATAACGAAGAGATTGGTGCGAACCGTCGGCGGCGGCTCGACGAGCTTCGGACCGATCAGGATGTGCTGGTGGCCGCCGCCACGATAGAGGTCGTCGTGCTCCAGGAACATTGTCGCAGGCAGCACGATGTCGGCCAGTTGCGCCGTATCGGTCATGAACTGCTCGTGCACGGCAACGAACAGGTCGTCGCGCAGGAAACCGCGCTTCACCAGCCGCTGCTCCGGTGCGACGTTTACCGGATTGGTGTTCTGGATGAGCATGGCCGCCACCGGACCGCGGTGGCGCAACGCCTCGGCGTCGCCCGTCAGCACGCGGCCGATCTGCGACTGGTCGAGCATGCGTATGTCGGGATCGTGCAGCGCGGCGCCAACGAGTTCGCGCTTGTCCAGCTTGAAGATGTCGTTGTTCGAATGGAAGGCGCCGCCGCCCTCGTATTTCCACGAGCCGAGCACGGTCGCGACCGAAGCGGCCGCATGGATCGCGACGGAGCCGTTGCGCTGGCGGGTGAAGCCGTAGCCGAGGCGAAAATAGGTCTTCTGGGTCGTGCCGACGAGCTTCGCGAAGGCCTCGATCTCCTCGACCGACAGGCCGGTGATGCCGGATGCCCATTCCGGCCCGCGCGTCTTGAGATGCGCCTCGAGACCCGCGGGATCGTCGGCGAACTGCGCCATGTAGTCCCGATCGGCATAGCCGTCGCGGAAGGCGACGTGCATGACGGCGCAGGCGAGCGCGGCGTCGGTGCCGGGCTTGAGCACCAGCCCCATATCGGCCTGCTTCATCGTCGGATTGTCGTAGATGTCGATGACGACGATCCTGGCGCCGCGCTCCTTGCGCGCCTTGACGGCATGCGTCATCACATTGACCTGTGTCGCCACCGCATTGGTGCCCCAGATCACCACGCAATCGGACTTGGCCATTTCGCGCGGGTCGGGACCGCGCAAGGCTCCGGTCGCCATGGTGAAGCCTGTCCAGGCCATGTTGGTACAGATCGACCCGAAGAAGCCCGAATAGCGCTTCGCGTGGCGCAGCCGCTCGATCGAGTCGCGCTGGAGCTGCCCCATGGTTCCGGCATAGAAATAGGGCCAGACCGCTTCCGCGCCGTGCCTCTGCTCGGCTCTCACGAACTCATCGGCGATCTCGTCGAGGGCGGCCTCCCAGGAGATTTCCCGCCAATTGCCTTCGCCCTTGGCGCCGACGCGCCGCTGCGGCACCATCAGTCGGCCGGGATGATAGATGCGCTCGCTGTAGCGCGCCACCTTGGCGCAGATGACGCCGGCGGTATAGCTGTTGTCGGCGGCCCCGCGCAGCCGCCCGATCCGCCCGTCGGCGCTCAGGTCCACTTCCAGCGCGCAGGCCGAGGGACAGTCATGCGGGCACACCGAATGGCCGACGGATTTTTGTGGCTTGATGGGGGTCGTAACGTTCATAGCTTTTCTATATGGCATGGTTTGGGGCAGCTCAAAGCCTCTTTCGCCATTCATCGAAACATTTGATTATAGCCATCGGCGGCGCTCATGAACTATCGGCACATCTACCATGCTGGCAATTTCGCCGATGTCCTGAAGCACGCAGTGCTGGCGCGGCTCGTCACCTATCTCAAGCAGAAGGACAAGGCCTTCCGGGTGCTCGACACCCATGCCGGCATCGGCCTCTACGATCTTTCAAGCGAGGAAGCGCAAAAGACGGGCGAGTGGCGCGACGGCATCGGGCGGCTGATCACTGCCGAACTCCCCGCCCCGGTCGCGGCCATCCTGGAGCCCTATCTCTCGGTCGTGCGCGACCTCAATCCGGAGGGCGGGCTCACCCATTATCCCGGTTCGCCGAAGCTCATGCGCATGCTTTTTCGCCCGCAGGACAGGCTTTCGGCGATGGAATTGCATCCCGATGACTATGAAACGCTGCACCGGTTGTTCGACGGCGATTTCCAAAGCCGGATCACGCGGCTTGACGGCTGGCTGGCGCTCGGAGCCCATCTGCCGCCAAAGGAAAAGCGCGGCCTCGTCCTCGTCGATCCGCCCTTCGAGGTTGACGGCGAATACGAGCGGCTGGCCGACGGCCTGACCAAGGCTTATCGCCGCTTTCAGGGAGGCATCTACTGCCTCTGGTACCCGCTGAAGAAAGGCGCTCCGATCAAGGAATTTCACGAGGCATTGAAGGCGCTCGACATTCCGAAAATGCTTGTCGCCGAACTCTCGGTCCGAAGCGACCGGAACACGACGGGGCTCGCCGGATCGGGTCTCGTCATCGTCAATCCGCCCTACACGCTCAAGGGCGAACTCGACATTCTGCTGCCCTTCCTGAAAGCGCATCTTACACAGGATCGGTTCGCTTCGGCACGCTGCTTCTGGCTGCGCGGGGAAACGCCGCTCAACCGAGGGACTTGACGGAGACAAGCTGCCGGCCGCAATCTCTCCATGTGATTCAGGGAGGTAGCCATGACTTGCAAGCTTGCCGCAATGCTTCTCACCTCGCTTTCCCTTGCCGCCGGAGCAGTCGGGCATGCCGGCGCTGCCGATTTTGCCGAGGTACCTGTCGTCAAGCCGACTTACGATATCGGCGCTTGCGGCGATCCCTCCGTCCTCGGCTTCATTACCCGGCGCTTCGACTACAAGGCCGCAAACTATCTCCACGCGAATATCGCCATTTCCGAGATCCGCGACATGGGCCTCACGCGGTACGAGCCGCGTGACTACACCCATCTGGTGGAGCGCGAATATTGCTACGGAACGGCGGTGACGACCGACGGCTTGCGCCGCTCGATGTGGTACGTGATCGAGCGGCCATGGGGCTTTGCCGGCGTCGGCTCCAATGTCGAGTTCTGCATTGGCGGGCTCGATCCCTGGTATGTCTACGGCGCCCATTGCGCTTCGCTGCGTTGATCGCGGCAGAAAGGCTCTTGCCGGCATTCGTCGCCCTCTTGGCGATTGCCGGCTGCATCGGCGAAGACCGCGCCAAGGCGGCGTCACCTGCGGCGAATACCGAAGCAATTCCGCTCGGCACGGGCTTTGACTTCTACGTGTTGTCGCTTTCCTGGTCGCCGAGCTGGTGCAAGGCCTACGACCCGCAGGGAAAGACGGATCAATGCGAAGCCGGTGGCCGGCGGCGCGGCCTTGTCGTTCATGGCCTGTGGCCGCAATACGAAAGCGGCTATCCGGAAAATTGCCCAAGCCAGGCGCCGCGGCGCGTGCCCGAGGCGCTCGGACGGCAATATCTCGATCTCATCCCGTCCATGGGCCTGATCGGCCATCAGTGGCGCAAGCACGGCACCTGCTCCGGGCTCGGCCAGGCCGATTATTTCGCCGTCACACGGATCGCCCGCGAAAGGCTCGCCATTCCCCCGGATCTTTTGAGCACAGGTCAATCGCGCGATCTGTCCGTCTCGTCGATCGAAATGGCTTTTGTGGAGATAAATCCGGGGATGACGCCGCAGATGATCGCCGTTACCTGCGAGGGCCGGCTTCTCGACGAAATCAGGATTTGCTTTGACAAGGAGCTGAACTTCAGGATTTGCCCGCAAGTGGATAGCCGCGCCTGCAGAAGAAGCGCGGTCGACCTGCCTCGTGCCCAATGAAACAGAAAGCCGCCTTATGAAGATCTTCTATTCCCCCGCCTCCCCCTATTCGAACAAGGTCCGCATGGCGGCCCATCACGTCGGCCTGGACGCGGAAAGCGTCTTGACGGACACCAACGCCAATCCGCCGGAACTTGTTGCCAACAATCCGCTTGGCAAGATTCCGACCTTGGTCGTTGCGGATGGCCAGGCGATCTACGACAGCCGCGCTATCATGCACTTCATCGACCGAGAGACCAAGGGCAAGCTCTACCCCAAGAAGCCTGCGAAACGCACGGAGGTGGAGGTGCTGGAAGCACTTTGTGACGGCATTTGCGACAGCCTGCTCGCCATCGTCTACGAAAAGCGCTCCCATCCGCCGGAAAAGGTGCATCAGCCTTGGATCGACCGGCAGTGGGAAAAGGTGGAGCGCGGCCTCGACTATCTCGAGGCCAATCTGCCGAAGACCAGCGACAAACTGCATGCCGGCCACTTCGCGTTGGCCGCCATGCTGCGCTACATCGAGCTGCGCTTTACCGGCGAGTGGCAGAAAGGCCGGCGCAAACTCGAAAAATGGCCCGCCAAATTCAAGAAGCACTTCCCCGACTATTCGAAATTCAAGGCCTGACAGAATAGGTCGCCAAAAAGGCCGGGTTGCCCCGGCCTTTCTCGTTAGCAATCCGTTTTTGAGATCAGAACTTCACGCCCATGCCGAGGCGGACGCTGTGCTCGTCGTAGCCGGACGAGACCGTCGTGCCACCCGGGCGGAAGTCCTTCGAGGCGTAGTCCGTGTAGCGGTATTCGGCACGCGCGGTGATGTTGTCGGTGACGAAGGTCTCCGCGCCGACGCCGGCGGTCCAGCCGACCAGGGTCTTCTCGTCCGAACCTGCCGAGGTCGAAAGCTTGGCGTTGCCGAGCGCAACGCCGGCCGTGCCGTAAACCAGAACCGGGTTCACGTCGACGCCGACGCGACCGCGAACCGAGCCGTTAACGCCCTGCTTGACGCGGCGGTTGCCCAGGGTGGAATCATTGCCGGCATAATTGATGTCGGCTTCACCGCCATAGACCATCTGGCCGTCCTGGACGTTGTAGCCGCCATAGAGGCCGCCGCCGAACGCGGCCGAGGTGTTGTCGCCGGTCGCCTCGGCTTCGCCGTGATGCCAGTTTGCCGTGCCGCCGACATAGGCGCCCGACCAGTTCTTGATCGCCGGCTCGGTATATTCGGCAGCCGGAGCAGCCGGAACCTGATCGATCGCGTCGGCGGCCTGGGCGGCCTCGAAGGCCACGAGAGCCATGGCCGAAGCCATGAGGGTGGTGATGAGGGTACGCATGCTATTCTCCTTTTCGAACCGGCGCCCCGAAGCAAGCCTGATGTGCCCCTTAGCGGAACACCGGACATCTGTGATCAACCCGCCCGGTTGACCGAAAATTGGACAGCAAATGCGGATTCTCAAGAGCCAAAATGCGGAATTTCAGTGGCGCCCGCGCGGCAGAAATTTGATGTTGTTTTCGCACAACAGGGTATTTGTTAACCATGTCCCAAGATTAACGGAAACTATACTGTGAACAGAGAAAATAACTCAATCTGCGCCGATCCCATTAAATTTTTGGAAATGAATCGTCCGGGGAGTGTTTCGGCCGCCCGCTTCTGGCCTATATCTTGGACCTGTTGGAACAGGATTCGCGGAGCGGGACGATACCTTGAAAAGGGCACTCAAAACGGCGGTGGTGACGGGCGGTGCCCGACGGATAGGCAGGGCGATAGTCAAGGATCTGGCGGCGCACGGCTTTGCGGTCGCCATTCATGCGAACGGCTCCTTCTCCGAGGCGGAGACATTGGCGGCGGAGCTTGGCGCCGAGGGCGTCAGGGCCGTCGCGCTGAAGGCAGACCTGACCAATGCCGAAGCCACGTCCCGGCTGATTGCGGAAGCCGTTGCCCGGATCGGCCCGCTTGATCTTCTCGTCAACAATGCTTCCATCTTCAGCAAGGACAGTCTCGATCAGTTCGACGAAGCGGTGTGGGAGCGGCACTTCGCGCTTCACGTGAAGGCCCCTTCCCTGCTTGCCCGTGATTTCGCCCGTCAGCGGCCAGGCGGAGTCTCCGGCCTGGTCGTCAATGTGATCGACCAGCGTGTCTGGTCTCCAAATCCCCGCTTCTATTCCTATATGCTGTCCAAGTCGGCGCTCTGGACGGCTACCCGGACGATGGCGCAGGCGCTTGCCCCCGACATCCGCGTCAACGGCATCGGACCGGGCCCGACGCTGCCGAACGACCGGCAGAATCGAGCGGATTTCGAGGCGCAGGTCGAGGCGTTGATCCTCAGGCGCGGCCCGACGCTCGACGAGTTCGGACGCACGATCCGCTTCCTTTTCGAGACGCCCTCGGTTACCGGACAGATGATCGCGCTCGACGGCGGCCAACACCTCGCCTGGGAGACGCCGGATATTCGGGAGATAGTGGAATGAACGGGCGAACGCCCACGGATGGCGGTATCCTTTATGACGGCAGCGAGACGGACGACGACGAAGACCTCGTCGAAGCGAGCGAGAGCGAGCGACCCGTCCCCGCGGTCGCGTGGGCGGAAGGCCAGCCGAAAACGGAAGGCCTCAAAGGGGCCGAGTTGATTCAGGCTTTCGTCAAGCGCTTGCCGAACGGGCCGGGTGTCTATCGCATGCTCAACGAGGCCGGCGACGTGCTCTATGTGGGCAAGGCGCGCAGTCTCAAGAAGCGGGTGAACAACTACGCGCAGGGGCGCGGCCACTCCAACCGCATCGCGCGCATGATCCGCGAGACGGCGAATATGGAATTCGTCACGACACGGACGGAGATTGAGGCGCTGCTGCTCGAGGCGAACCTGATCAAGCGCCTTCGTCCGCGGTTCAACGTGCTTCTGCGCGACGACAAGTCCTTTCCCTATATCGTCGTCACCGGAGACACCCGCGCCCCTGCACTCTACAAGCATCGCGGCGCGCGCAGCCGAAAGGGCGAGTATTTCGGCCCCTTCGCCTCGGCCGGCGCCGTCGGACGAACGATCAACTCGCTGCAACGCGCCTTCCTGCTCCGGACCTGTACCGACAGCGTTTTCGAGACCCGCACCCGCCCTTGCCTGCTTTATCAGATCAAGCGCTGCGCGGCGCCCTGCACGGGCGAAATCAGCGATGAAGATTATGCGGAGCTCGTCCGTGAGGCGAAGGATTTCCTCTCCGGCAAGAGCCAGGCCGTGAAGCAGACGATCGCCGCCGCCATGGCGGAAGCCTCGGAAAGTCTCGACTTCGAGCGCGCGGCGCTCTATCGCGACCGGCTGGCAGCACTCAGCCACGTCCAGAGCCATCAGGGCATCAACCCGGCGGGCGTCGAGGAGGCGGATGTCTTCGCCATCCATCATGAAGGCGGGATTTCCTGCATTCAGGTGTTCTTCTTCCGCACCGGGCAGAACTGGGGCAACCGCGCCTATTTCCCCAAGGCGGACCCGGCGCTCCCGGCAAGCGAGGTGCTCAGTGCCTTTCTCGCGCAGTTCTATGACGACAAGCCCTGCCCGCGGCAGATCCTGCTCTGCGAAGCTGTCGCGGAACAGGAACTCCTCGCCCAGGCGCTTACCGAGAAATCCGGTTACAAAGTGTCGATTTTCGTGCCGCAGCGCGGCGAGAAGAAGGACCTCGTCGATCACGCGCTCGCCAATGCGCGCGAGGCACATGGCCGCAAGCTGGCAGAAACGGCATCGCAATCGCGGCTGCTCGAGGGTTTTGCGGAAACCTTCAAGCTCCCTTACGTGCCGCGCCGCATCGAGATCTACGACAACTCGCATATCATGGGCACCAACGCAGTCGGCGGCATGGTGGTGGCCGGCCCTGAGGGCTTCGTCAAAGGCCAGTATCGCAAGTTCAACATCAAATCGACCGACATCACCCCCGGCGACGATTTCGGTATGATGCGCGAGGTCATGACGCGCCGTTTTTCCCGTCTCCTGAAGGAGGAAGGCAAGCCGGACCGCACGGCTGAGCCAGCCGAAGAGAGCGGCTTTCCGGCCTGGCCCGACGTCATCCTGATCGATGGCGGCCAGGGACAGATGACGGCCGTCCGCGCCATTCTGAAGGAACTCGACGTCGAGGACTGCGTGACGGCGATCGGAGTCGCCAAGGGCGTCGATCGCGACGCCGGGCGCGAACGCTTCATCACGCGAGGACGGGAAAGCTTCACGCTTCCGCCGCGCGATCCAGTCCTCTATTTTATCCAGAGGCTTCGCGACGAGGCGCATCGCTTTGCGATCGGCTCGCACCGGGCGCGGCGAAAGAAGGAAATGGTCAAGAACCCGCTCGACGAAATCGCCGGCATCGGCCCTACCCGCAAGCGCGCGCTTCTCACACACTTCGGCACCGCCAAGGCGGTGTCGCGCGCCGGCGTCAACGATCTGATGGCGGTGAACGGCATTTCCGAGTCGGTCGCCCGCCTCGTTTACGGGCACTTTCACGAGGACGCCACCAAATGAGGCCCCCGGCGGCGCAATTCAGCCTGCATTCAGCCGAAATCCGGGAAATATGACAGAGGTATTCGAATGACCTGTTGACCTTGCGGTCGCAAAGCCATTCTGTACACGTGAAAACTTGGGGGGCGGGGAAACGGTCGTCAGTTTCTCCCCCTCCCCCGAAACCAGAACAGCCAGCGCCGATGACCCTGGATCTCCGGGAAATGGGGGATGTCGTGTCCAGAGAAACTGAGTCCATGCCCACGCCTGTTGCTTACAGCATCCCGAACCTGTTGACCTATTTCCGCATCCTCATCGTGCCGCTGATCGTGTTCTGCTTCTTCATCGAGGGAAGACTGCACAGCTCCGATTTCGCCCGCTGGACGGCGCTCGTGCTCTTCATCACCGCCTCGATCACGGACTTCTTCGACGGCTATCTCGCCCGCATCTGGAAGCAGACCTCCAATATCGGCCGAATGCTGGACCCGATCGCCGACAAATTGCTGGTCGCCTCGATCCTCCTGCTCGTGGCCGCCGACGGCACAATTGCCGGCTGGTCGATCTGGGCGGCGATTATTATTCTTTGCCGGGAGATCCTCGTTTCCGGTCTGCGCGAATATCTCGCGGCGCTCAAGGTCAGCGTGCCGGTGACTCGGGTCGCCAAATGGAAGACGACGATCCAGATGGTGGCGATCGCCTTCCTGCTTGCCGGTCCGGCCGGCGACAAAATCGTGCCCTATACGACGGAAGCGGGTATCCTGCTTCTGTGGATCGCGGCGGCAATCACGCTCTACACGGGCTATGATTATTTCCGCGCCGGCCTCAAACACGTGGTCAACGAATGAGCACCGTCAATCTCGTCTATTTCTCCTGGGTCCGCGAGCGGATCGGCAAGGGTGAGGAAACGTTGGAACTGCCGGCGGACGTCTTCACGATCGCCGATCTGCTGGCGCATCTGAAGACGCTCGGCGCAGAATATGAAGCGGCGCTGGAGCATGAGAATGTCATCCGCGCGGCGATCGATCAGGAACATGTCGCGCATGGCGAACCAATCGCCGGCGCCCGCGAGATCGCCCTCTTTCCTCCGATGACGGGCGGCTAGGATCATGGCTGCGCCCATTACCGTGCGCGTCCAGCTCGAGGACTTCGACCTCGCTGCCGAGGTCTCCGCGCTTCGCCGCGGGCGGACGGACATTGGCGCGGTGGTCAGCTTTTCCGGACTTTGCCGCAACGAGGCGGGCGCGCTCAATGCACTTGAACTCGAACATTACCCGGGCATGGCGGAGGCCGAGATCCGCCGCATCTGCCATGAGGCGGTCACCCGCTTCGACCTGCAGGGCGCAACTGCTATCCATCGCTTCGGCCGTATTGCACCTGGCGAAAACATCGTCCTGGTGATTGCCGCCTCGCCGCACAGGCAAGCGGCCTTCGACGGCGCGAATTTCATCATGGACTTCCTCAAGACCTCGGCCCCCTTCTGGAAGAAGGAGCATCACGCCGACGGCAGCGCCGGCGAATGGGTCAGCGCCAGGGACGTGGACGACGCGGCGCGCGAGCGGTGGGAAGACTGACCACGTTGCAGGGGAACGCGTTTCGCCGCTCACCCCCACTACAGCGTCCTTTGCGCGTCTTATCAGACGCGCAAAGGACGCTGTAGCACTTTGAATTGCTGCATGTCTTCGTCCTTGAATCGAGGTCGATTCAAGGAGACATGCAGGAGGCTGCGGGCAGTACTATGGGATCGCCTTCTCCCGACGCGTCACTACCAGGACGACGACCAGAAAGCCGAAGATCGCAAAATCCCGCCAGAGGATCGGTCCGTAGGCGCTCCATAGCGTCTCCAGGAGCCCCACGCCGGCCGCGCCGCAGGCTGCTAGAAGAGGTGCCGTCTGGCCGCCGATCGCGGCGATGAAGAGCACCTTGACGCCGAAACTCAGGCCCATGCCGAAATCCATGTTGCCGTAGTAGGATGCGGCAAGGATTCCGCAGACAGTGGCAATCAGCGCGGCCGCGCCATAGGCGACGATGTAGACGGCCGATGGATCGACACCGCAAAGGGCGGCCGCCTCACGGTCCTCCGAGACGGCGCGCCAGTAACGGCCGGCATAGGAATGGGTGAGCAACCAGTGCCCTCCGGCAACCAGCGCCATCATCAGCCCCGTATTCACCAGTTGGACGGCGGTCAGGGTCACGGGAAACCGCGGGTCCGGCCAGAAGACGATGACCTCGTTCAGGAACGGCGGCAGCCAGAGGCTGCGCGTATCCGACGCAAGACGCGCCGTTTCCATGAGCAGCAGCAAGCTGCCGAGAGAGGCGACGACCACGGCGTTTGCGGATGAGAAGGCGAGCGGACGCATGACATAGCGCCCCGCGACGAGGCCGGCACCAAGGCCGAATGTCAGGGCCGCAACCGCCCCGACCCCAAGGGCGGCAGGCAGCACGAGCCAAAGGCGGTTCCAGCCGAAGTCGGCAAAGAGCACGAAGATCTGTCCGGCGAAGGCGAAGAGCGCGCCATAGGTCAGATCGGCCCGCCGCGTCACGGCGAAGGCGATGGCATAGCCGAAGGCGAGCGCCGCATACAGCGCGGCCACGGGTACGGCGTTGGCGATCTGCTGAAGAAAATAGGCCATGGCATGTCCCGTAACGCGGCGCCCCCGAGATGATCCGGGCTCACGGAAGCTCAATCTACATCGCAAACTGCGGCGGCGGAGCGGGAGCCCGCCCGAAGCTTTGCCATACGCCCGTCGACAGGTGCAATATAACTTGCAACAGGCGTTTTACCAGTTAGTATTTTCGACATGAGCTTCACCTGGACTGCACATAGATTTGCGGGGGGCGCCTTGGCGCTGGACGTCGCCAATTCCGTCGTCCTGCGCTTCGATCCGCGGCGCAGGATCGACCGTTTCGCCGATTTCGCGGCAATGGATTCCTTCGCCGATGCCGCCAATCTCTACGGCGCCGAGCGGCAGCGCTTTGGGCCGCTCGCTCGGGCGCGGCCCGAATACCGCAACTCATTTCTGGACTTGCGCGAGGCAACGGACCGGCATTTCCGGGCGAAGATACTGAACCAGGACCGGCCCGATCTTCTCGCGGATCTTCTGGAGGCGATCGCCGCCGTCCTGCGCCGGACCCCGCAACGCGGCGGCTACATCGCCCTCGACGCGGCGACGGCGCATTCGGCGCTTACTCTCGTCTCCAGCCCGGAGCCGGACCGGCTGAAAATCTGTCCCAATTGCGAATGGCTGTTTCTCGACCGCAGCCGCAACAGAAGCCGCACCTGGTGCGACATGGCGGTTTGCGGCAACCGCTCCAAGGCCAGGCGCCACTATCGCCGCAGCAGGGAGGAAACGCAGCAATGAAGAGAATAGTTATTTGCGCCGTGCTGGCCGCGGCGGCTCTTATCGGCTGCCAGCGCGAAACCGGGCCGGACCCGTTAAAGCTCACCGGCAAGATATTCGTGTTCAATTACCGGCTGGCCTACGCCACCTACATGATCACACTCAACAAGACCGAACCGGTTCCAGACGGCAGTGTCGTGGTGGCGCGTTTCGAGAACCCGGCCGGCGGCGAACCGCTGACACTGACGCGCAAGCTCTTCCCGAAGCTTGACAAAGTCGTGCTGGAAAGCCCCGATGTCACCTGCGTCAGGAAAGAGAGGCCCTATGCCGTGACGATCGAGGTCAAGGGACCGGACGGAGCAACACTGCAGAAATTGCAAACGACGGTGACTTCCAATGTCGATCAGAATGTCCTGCCGGGGAAGCCCCTGGTGGTGGGGCCGGCCTATGACAAGAATCCGGAGGTCTTCCGCGACGGGCTGGCGCCGACGCAGTTCGACATGGCCGCCTGCCCGGCTTAAAGCAAACGGGGCGTCGCCGCCCCGTTCATGGATGCTTTCAAGCCTTTGCGGCCCGAAGCGAAGACTTTGATTCAGCCGACGATCTCAGTGCCGGCGAACCAGTAGGCGATTTCCTCGGCGGCCGTTTCCGGACCGTCGGAACCGTGAACGGAGTTTTCGCCGATCGACAGCGCGAAGATCTTGCGGATGGTGCCTTCGTCAGCATTGGCCGGGTTGGTGGCGCCCATGATTTCGCGGTTCTTGGCAATCGCGTTATCGCCTTCGAGAACCTGGACGACGGTCGGGCCGGAGGACATGGACTCGACCAGTTCGCCGAAGAACGGGCGCTCCCTGTGGACGGCGTAGAAGCCTTCCGCCTCGCGGCGGCTCATCCACACGCGCTTCGAAGCCACGACGCGCAGGCCGGCGTCTTCGAGCATCTTGGTGATGGCGCCGGTCAGGTTGCGCTTCGTCGCATCCGGCTTGATCATCGAAAAGGTACGTTCAATCGCCATTGGCTCAAATCCTCGTTTCTGGAGAAAGTGGCGGTTCCCTTAGCCGCCAACGCCGCGCAAAACAAGGGGGCGCGGCGATGATTCGCCGCCGCCGTCTGTAGTTTCACGCCGCCGTCACGGAGCGGCCGAGCCCGTCGTGCAGGTCGAGACAGCGCTCGAACCAATCGGTTACCACGTCGCCGTCCGCCAGCAGGCGCTGCCGCGAAACGATCCGCGCCCATTGCAGTGCGCCGAAGACGATGTAGTCGGAGAAAAGCGGCCCGTCGCCCCCCAGGAAGGGCTGGAACTTCAGCAAGTGGCGGAGCGGTTCGAGCTTGGCCGAAAAGCTTTCGAGATCGGCCTGCCCTGCTTCGGCCACCGCCTGGAGCGGCTTGCCGAAGCGCTGCTCGCGGCTTTGCCGGAAATAGGCCTGATCGACCGGATCAAGTCGGTCGTGGATATCCATGATGGCAATGCGCCCGATCACCGGGTGCAGCATCATTTGCGACCAGCCCTCGACGAAGCGGGCGGCCGCCTTGCCGCCCTCGCCGCCGAAGAGCGTCGGACGCTCCGGATAGGTCGCCTCGAGATAAAGCGCGATATCGAAACTGTCGCTGACGAGCCTGTCGCCGTCGCGCAGTAGGGGCACTATCTTCGTTGCGCCCTGCTCGATCCTTGGGATCTCCGTGAATCCGACCGGGGCCACCTCGAAGTCGAGCCCCTTATGCGCCAGGGAAAGCTTTGTCTTCCACACATGCGGCGAGAAGGGGCGCGTGCGGTCGGTGCCGCAAAGGGCGTAGAGTTTGCGGGTCATTCCACCTCCAGATGAACGATTGCACCCTCGATTTGAGAGGAGATGCGGTAGGCGGCCCATAGGACGACAGCGACGCCGCCCAATCAAATCAGTAAAATTCATGAATGGCATTCCACACGGAAATGCCTGTTCGCTGTAAGCTGCCTCTGCCAACGGGATCAGTGTCACGGAGAAGCCGATGCTCGAACATTACCGGATGTTTGCCGATTACAACCGCTGGGCCAACCGCCGGCTCTATGCGGCCGCTTCGGAGCTATCCGATGCGGAATACCGCACGGACAAGGGAGCCTTCTTCGGATCGCTGCATGCCACGCTCAACCATATCCTCGCCGCCGACCGGATCTGGATGAGGCGGTTCACCGGGCAAGGCGAGGCGCCCACGCGGCTCGATCAGATCCTGCACGAGGATCTCGCCGGCCTGGATGCGGCACGCCGGGCCGAAGACGAGCGCATCATCAGCTATATCGACGGCCTCGACGAGGCGCGCCTCGGGGCGCATTTCACCTATACGCCCATCACCATGCCGGACGAGATCAGGCAGAAGCTCGGACCGACGCTGGCCCACTTCTTCAACCACCAGACCCACCATCGCGGCCAGGCGCACGCCACCCTCACCGCCCTCGGCCGCCCTTCATTGACGCTGGACCTGGTTTCCTTTCTGCGGACCGAAGGCGAGCAGTGGGCGGGCTGAGGCTATCCAGGGCCAGGTTGCGTTCGACCATTCCATCGGCCGAAGGCCGCTTCGGGCGCCCGAGAGCCAAGTGAAGAGCTGGCGCTGCGCCGCCCATGCCGCGAGGCCGAGCAGGATGCCGCCGGCGATCGCCAGGAGCGAATAGGCAAGGGGCGGCAGTAGCGGCTGCGCCGGCAGAAGCAGGAGTTCCGGAACGAAGCGGTGCAGGATGTAGATGTGAAAGCCTGCCGCGGATGCGGGCAGGATCAGCCGCACCCCCCATTGCGGCAGCCGGATGCGCGGCAGGAACAGGAGCGCCGCGAGCACGGCGATCTGCATGAGATATTTGATCTTGGTGCCGATCCAGACGCCCTGGTAGATGCCGAAGAAGAGGAAAATCGCCGCGCCCGCCGCCATCAGCGCGAGCCGCTGACGCGGGGTTTCGGCGACCTCCGCACACCAGCCGATGGCTGCAAGATAGAAGATCCACGGCAGGGTAAAGATCTGACGATTTCCGATATCCCAGAATTGCGGCAGCACGAGCCGGGCCGCGAGAGCGGCGGCAAGGAAAGCCATGCCGGTTTCGAAGGGCCGGGCGACGGCCGAACGCCGGACGAAAGGTACGGCAAACAGGGCTGCGAACACCAGCAGCATCTGGCAATAGGCCTCTATGAACCAGTAGAGATAGGGCACCATGCTGTGGCGCTCAGGGTCGGCGAAGCCGAAATTGCCGACGAGGAAGACGGACGCCCAGGGCACTTCACCCCAGGCAAGCGCGTAGGCCGTGACGATCAGATAATAGGGAACGAGAATGTGGACGAGCGGCCGCAACAGCTGCTTGAGCGAGCCGGACATAAGCGATCCGCTCTGGAACCGCGCGAAACCGAAGCCAGCGAGAATGACCATTGCGGCCGCACCACCCGGGATCGGCCAAAGGGTTTCGTGATGGGCCACGACCAGCAGGATCGCCAACGCGCGGATGACCAGATCGATGCCGACCTGCGGGCGTTTGCTCACGCTTCGGTCCAAGGCCGCCAAGTCCCGGACCGACATTCGTTCCCATTTTTCCGGCGCTTCGCCGAGGATCTTCTCGAGGCCGAGCGATAATTGCACGAAACGGAGGGAATCGCCGCCAAGCGACAGAAAGCTGTCCCCGGGCCGAACCCTTGCCGGAAAGAAGATCTGTTCGAACAGACCCTGTACGTCTTTGCTTTCGGGAACTGCATCCGCCTCGTCCGCGCGATCGCGTAGCGCCTGGTAGTCGATCTTGCCCGACGGCAGTCGCGGTAGCGCGGCGAGGCGCGATGCTTTGACTTGAAGCAGGGTCAGGCCGCTTGCGGCGACGAGGAGCCGGCGGACGGCTTCCAAGTCGCATTCGCCGACGTAATGGGCATGAATCTCGGCATCGTCGCCCGTGACGGCAGCGGCAATTCCGTGACGCTCGAGCGCGGCTTCGAGGCTGTCATGCCCGATCCGGAGGCCGGCAATTTTCGACATGCGCTTGGTCCGCCCGATGATGCGGAAAAATCCGTCGGCATCCCGCATGGCGAGGTCGCCGGTCCTGAGTTCGCCAAGCTCGGCGCCGCGCGCGAGATCCTCCCGCGATTGGGCGTAGCCCATCATCACATTCGGACCGCGATAGACAAGCTCACCCGGCTGATCTACGCCGAAAGTCAGGCGGCCCTCTTCATCCTCGATCGCCAGGCTGCCGCCCGGGATCGCGATGCCGATGCGATCCTCCCGGCCGCGAAGATGCTCCGGCGGCATATAGGCGATGCGGGCGGTCGCCTCCGTCTGACCGTACATCACGAACAGGCAAGCGCCGCGGGCAGTGAGGTATTCGTTGTAGAGGCGAATGGTCTCGGGCGCCAGACGCCCGCCGGCAACCGTCATGAAGCGCAATCGCGCAAAGGCGCGCTCGCGGAAGCCTACCTTCTCCAGGAGCTCGTAGGAGTAGGGAACGCCCGAAAGATTGGTACTGCCGCTCTCGGCAAGCCCGTCGAGGAAGCCCTCGTCGAGAATGGAGCCGCCCGGCAAATAGACGCTGGCGCCAACGGAGAGGTGGGCGTTCAGCACGGAAAGCCCATAGGAATAATGGATCGGCAGAATAAGACAGGCTGTGTCCGCCGCGGTGAGACCGAGATATTCGGCAATGGCCCGTGCATTGGAGCAAAGATTGACCGCGGAGAGGCGGACGCTCTTGCCGTGTCCGGTGCTGCCGGAGGTCGAAAGCAGGACGGCGAGATCGGGATGGGGGGCTGTTGGGTCGCCCTCAAGCCGCTCGATACGCCAGCGCCCGTCGAAGCGACGGTAGCGATAGTCCGGCCGGAAGACGGCGCTGTCCGCTTCTGCGCCGCAGGGCGGCTGCATGCTGACGGCGTGTCCGGCTTCGAGCGCGGCGAGATAACCGATGACCGCTTGCTCCGAGAGGTCCGCCTCAACCATCACCAGCCCGCGCCTGCCGCGCCAGAGTGTCGCCAGACGGTCGACGCGCGCGGCCAATTCCCGATAGGTGACGGCCCGCCCGCCCGGAAACACCAGCGCCGGCTTCTCGCCTCGGGCCGCCAGTGCCGCAACGCGAAACGGAAAATTCGAAATATCCCCCGACCCCAAAATCGCCTCCATTTTAGCGAGGCGGCATATTATTGATGACTCTGAGAGTCAAGTATGGTTCCCGTGGTGGGGGACGAGCTTCCGGCACGGCCTCATATTTCGGCAACCATAGGCCGGCATCGCGCTCACGACGGCGTAGCCGGTGCAACGGAGTTCCATCGCCAGGCGGAACTCGCTTTGGCGGTTGACACATGCCGAAAAGGACGGCGGCATTCGCATCTACTCTCCGGCGATCGAAAAAAAGACCCGGCCTCGCTGAGCGAAGCCGGGTGCTTGGGAGGATCGGGCGAGCGCGGGCGGAATGCCCGCGCTGTGGCAGTTTAGCGGCTGAGGCCCTGATAATATTCGCCTTCGCCGCCCGGGATCGCCTTCGGCTGCGGTGCATAGCCGTAGACAGAGCCGGTGGCGGTACGGTCGATCGTGCCATTCGCATTGTACCGGATAGTCTCGCCATCGGCCTTGGCCGTGCGTCCGGTGTAGAGCGGGGTCGGGCTGACGCCTTCGTAGTAGCTGCCGCCCGCCAAGGCGGCGGTGGCCCCGCCGAGGACTGCGGTGGCGACGAGGGCGGCGGCGAGAGCAGTTTGGATTGCATTCCTCATGATCAATCACTCCAGATCGGTCGTTCGCTTGAACGACGGTTTTCTCACGGCCACATTGGTCGGACTGGTCAAATCGAACGCGGCGGCCGAGCCGGTAGCGTTCAATCCGATGCCAAGCGGTCGGAAGAGCAGTTGAGCCCTTCGTTTTAGATGTGGGGCCTCATCATGAGGTTCAGAAGTATTGATTATCGGAACACGTTGTCCATGATCGGATAACAATCCCCTCTTGAAAATGCCGGCCGCAGGCATATTGGACCCCACTGAAGGGAACCTGCGGCCCCTTGCCTTCCTCAAAGAGTCCGGGCAAAAGGCCGGCATGATCCAGATCACCGGCCTTTCCGCCCGCATAGCGGGCCGTCTTCTCATCGACAGTGCTTCCGTGACGCTTCCGACGGGCACGAAGGCGGGACTCGTCGGTCGAAACGGCGCCGGTAAGTCGACACTCTTCCGCATCATCACGGGCGAGCTTGCGGCCGAGACCGGCAATGTTTCGTTGCCCAAGAACGCGCGGATCGGCCAGGTGGCGCAGGAAGCGCCGGGCACGGACGAGCCGCTGATCGAGATCGTTCTGAAGGCGGACAGGGAGCGCACGGCGCTTCTCGCCGAGGCGGAAACGGCGACGGACGCCCATCGGATCGCCGAGATCCAGACGCGGCTTGCCGATATCAGCGCTCACTCGGCTGAAGCACGCGCGGCGAGCATACTTTCCGGCCTCGGCTTCGACCATGAGGCACAGAAGCGCCCGGCCTCAGCCTTTTCCGGCGGCTGGCGCATGCGCGTGGCGCTTGCGTCCGTGCTCTTTTCCGAGCCGGACCTGCTTCTCCTCGACGAGCCGACCAACTATCTCGACCTCGAAGGCACGCTCTGGCTCGAGGACTACATCCGCCGCTACCCGCACACGGTCATCATCATCAGCCACGACCGCGATCTCCTGAACACGGCGGTCAACGCGATCGTGCACCTCGACCAGAAGAAGCTCACCTTCTATCGCGGCTCCTACGACCAGTTCGAGAGGCAGAAGGCGGAGGCCAACGAATTGCAGATGAAGGCGCGCGCCAAGAACGAGGCCGCACGCAAGCACCTGCAGAGCTTCATCGACCGCTTCAGGGCGAAGGCGACGAAGGCACGCCAAGCCCAAAGCCGCATCAAGGCGCTGGAGCGCATGGGCACCGTCGCGGCGGTCATCGAGGAGCATGTACAGGGCTTCACCTTCCCGGCTCCGGAAAAGCAGGTGGCCTCGCCGATCATCGCCGTCCAGGGCGGCGCCGTCGGCTACGAGCGCGACAAGCCGGTCCTGAAGAGGCTGAACCTCCGCATCGATGCCGACGACCGGATTGCGCTCCTCGGCTCCAACGGCAACGGCAAGTCCACCTTCGCGAAGTTCATCTCGGGCCGCCTCGCGGCCGACGGCGGCGATGTGCGCGTCGCACCCGGCCTGAAGATCGGCTTCTTCGCCCAGCACCAGCTTGACGATCTCGTCCCGACACAAAGCGCGGTGGAGCACGTGCGCCGTCTGATGCCGGACGCGCCGGAAGCAAAGGTGCGATCACGCGTGGCGCAAATGGGGCTCGCGACGGAAAAGATGGACACGGCCGCCAAAGACCTCTCCGGCGGCGAGAAGGCAAGGCTGCTGATGGGGCTCGCCGCCTTCGATCAGCCGAACCTGCTCATCCTCGACGAGCCGACCAACCACCTGGACATCGACAGCCGCAATGCGCTGATCTCCGCGCTCAACGACTATTCCGGCGCCGTCATTCTGATCTCGCATGACCGGCACCTGATCGAGGCGACCGCCGATCGCCTGTGGCTGGTAAGTGACGGAACGGTCACGAGCTACGATGGCGATCTCGAAGACTACCGAAGCCTTATTGTCGGCGGCCCGAAGCCTCGGGATGACAGGCAGAAGGCGAATGGTGCGGATGAGGCACTGTCGAAGGCCGACCAGCGCAAGGCCAATGCCGACAAGCGCGCCTCACTCGCGCCGCTCAAGAAAAAGATCAACGAGATCGAGTCCTTGACGGGAAAACTGGAGAAACAGATTCAGGCGCTCGATACCGAACTCGCCGACCCCGCGCTCTACGAAAAGGCGCCTGCCAGGGCCGCCCAAAGGGCGAAGGAACGTGCCGAGGCGGCGGCCAGACTGGCTGAGGCCGAGGAGCAATGGCTCGTGCTGTCTGCCGAGTACGAAGAGGCAATGGCGGGGTAATACCAAATCTCGATGATAGGAACCGATAGGATGACCTATGGCTGATTGTGGGCTAGGCGCGGTGCGCGGAGCGATGCTGTCGCATCCTCGGGTTTAACCCGTGGATCAAGCATCGCAACGACGCCCACGATCAACCATAGGCCACCTGCGGCCGGCTTCTCGGACTGTCTGGCGTCGTCGAGACCCTTGATCCTCGGGTTAAACCCGGGTTTAACCCGAGGATGCAAAAGCATCGTCCTGCGAGCCTCTCCTAGCCAGACAGCCCGATCGAGCCGGTCCTATCGGTTCCTATCATCGAGACTTGGTATAAGCAGGTTCCGCGAAGTGTCCCCACGATTTTGCTTGGGCTCGCCGATCATCAGCCAAGCTCAAATGTCGTTATCCCATAGATCCGCGCCAGGGGCAGGTCCGGCGCCCGCCCCCGATACATGCGCGCGGTCTCGAAGACCGGCTTCAAATTGTAGCGCACGCAAAGCGCCCGCGCCGAGGCATTCGGCTCGGGGATGTCGAGATGGACCCGCGCACCTTTGACGCCGGCGGCGAGCTTTCGGAAGATCAGATCGGCACCGGTCTCGCTGTCGGCGAAAAGCGGGCCGATCTTGAAGCCTTCGCGGCAGGCGCGGATCGCGCCGTAGCCGACAATGGTGCCATCACGCAGCAGCACGATGCTGCGCCGCGTTTGTAACTGTTTGGTCCATTCGTGCAGAAACGCATCGCGCCGGGCCGGGTTGAAGCGGCTGTCATAGTCGATCAGCGCCGCAGCATGAACCGGCGCGGCATCGACGAGGTCAGTACCCGGCGGTTCGGTGACATTGGCTGTCCCGCCATAGCGGATATTCGCATGCGCCCATGAGAATCCGGACTTCCTGTAGTTTTCCTGCTGGGCGACGACTCCGTCGAGACCGATCGTCCGGCCGTCAGCGCTTTCAATCACGTGTCTCCACAGTTGAAAGCCGATGCCCCTGCCCCGAAAGGCCGGCTCGGTGATATAGAGGCCGAGAAAGGCATACTGGTTGCCATAACGCACGACGGAGACCGCCGCCGCCAGCGCCTCGTCCTCCGTGGCAAGCCAATAGCCMTGCGGATCCGCGGCCCAGAAGGCATTGGCATCTTCAAGTCCGGGATTCCAGCCTTCCCTTGCGGCCCACTCGATAATCGTATCGAGTTCGGCGCGCGTCGCGTGGCGGATAGTCGGCATGGCAACTCCTTGACGTCTTGCTCAAGCTCGGATCGCGAGCTTGGTCGTCTAACTTTCCTGTTGGCATTTTGTGCCCAGACTGCCAGCTTTGACCGGCGGTGCGAAGCCCGCTTGCCCGCTCTCCCCAATCTGCTACAACAGCGGCAATAAGTCATACTAATTAGGGCGAAACATCATGTCTCCCATCAAGATTGCCATAGTTGGCGTCGGCAAGATCGTGCGCGATCAGCACCTGCCGGCGCTTCAGAAGAACGCCGATTACCAGTTGATCGCGGCAGCGAGCCGCCATGGAACCGTGGACGGCATCGACAACTTCAAGTCGATCGAGGCGATGCTCGAAGCAGTACCTGCAATCGAGGCGGTGTCGCTCTGCATGCCGCCGCAATATCGCTACGAAGCAGCTCATTCCGCCCTCGCGGCCGGCAAGCATGTCTTCCTCGAAAAGCCGCCGGGCGCCACCCTGAGCGAGGTCGCCGACATCGAGGCGCTTGCCGCCGAAAGAAGCGTTTCCCTATTTGCGAGCTGGCATTCGCGCTATGCGCCCGCGGTCGAAGCCGCCAAGGCCCTTCTCGCCTCGACCGCGATCCGCAATGTCCGGATCATCTGGAAGGAGGATGTGCGCCACTGGCATCCGAACCAGGCATGGATCTGGGCCGCCGGCGGCCTCGGTGTCTTCGACCCGGGCATCAACGCGCTCTCGATCGTCACCCATATCCTGCCGCGCCCGATCTTCATCACCTCTGCAACGCTCGAATTCCCCGAGAACCGCGACGCGCCGATCGCCGCTTCGATGACGTTCAGCGACGCCGAGAAGCTCGATGTCGCCGCCGAATTCGATTGGCGGCAGACGGGCAAGCAGAGCTGGGACATCATCGCGGAAACCGCGGCCGGCGAGATGGTTCTCTCAGAGGGCGGAGCAAAGCTCGCCATCGACGGGAAGATCGTCCACGAGGAGCCCGAGCAGGAATATCCGATGCTCTATCGGCGCTTTGCCGAGATCATCAAGACCGGCAGATCGGATGTCGACCTGGCGCCGCTCCGGCACGTCGCCGATGCCTTCATGCTCGGGCGCCGCAAGTTCGTCGAGGCGTTTCACGATTGATTTTGATACGGCGGCGGCGCCGGTCGCCGCTGCCTGCCCCTTGTATCTGCCGGGACCTTCTCCCCGCAAGCGAGGAGAAGGAACTTGCCGCGGCCCCTCAGCCCCGCACCGCCGCTCTCCACGCAAGCGAGGGTTTCGGCGTCGCAGCGAGTCCCCTTCGCCCCGCCTGCGGGGAGAAGGTGGCCGGTAGGCCGGATGAGGGGCATGCGCCGTCCCGCTTGATGGCGGTGTTCACGCCTTCTTCTCCCACCGTCCATCGCGATTCTGCTGCCAATAGGTGAGATTGTGCCCCTCGGCCTTGAGCCGCTTCCACTGGGCACGCGCCGCCCCGAGCTGCGCCTGGTCGTATCCATCGAACATGAAGACGACCCGCTCATAGTCCATGGCCGGCGGCGGTTCGGCGCCGTCGACGAGGAACCGCACGGTCGCGGCATTGGGATTGCCCTCATTGGCAACGATCAGGATAGGTTGCTCGGCTGCGAAGTCGCCCGCATCCGTGCCGTGCGGCAGGAAGCTGTCCTCGCGATAGACCCAGAGATGCGTGTCGAGAGCGTCGCGCCTCTCGGCATCGACCGTCTGCACCACCACGCGCCACCCGCGCTCGATGCTCTTGTCAAGCAAAGGCGGCAGGGCGTCCTCGAGTTTCGATTCCGTCAGGTGGTAGAAAAGAATCTCGGTCATGCCGATCTCTCCCGGGCACCCGTTCCGTCGCGCAACCGTCAGGATTCGTAGTTTGCGCGGACCAACTCGTCCAGCAGCCGCACACCGAAACCGGAACCCCAGGACTGGTTGATCTCGTCGGTCGGCGAGCCCATGGCCGTGCCGGCGACGTCGAGATGCGCCCAGGGCGTGTCCTTCACGAAGCGCTTGAGGAACTGGGCCGCCGTAACCGAGCCGCCATGGCGGCCGCCGGTGTTCTTCATGTCGGCGAACTTGCTGTCGATCATCTTGTCGAATTCCTTGCCGAGCGGCATGCGCCACAGGCGCTCCTGGCTCGCCTTGCCGGCTGCGAGCAATTGCTCCGCCAGGCGATCGTCATTGGAGAACAATCCGGCATAGTGATTGCTGAACGCCACCAGGATCGCGCCTGTCAGCGTCGCCAGATCGATCATCGCTTTCGGCTTGAAACGATCGTTGCAATACCAGAGCGCATCGCAAAGGACGAGCCTGCCTTCGGCGTCGGTATTGATCACCTCGATCGTCTGCCCCGACATCGAGGTCACGATGTCGCCGGGTCGCTGGGCACTGCCGTCCGGCATGTTCTCCACGAGCCCGATGATACCGACCGCATTGACCGTCGCCTTTCGCGCCGCCAGCACATGCATGAGACCGGTCACCGCGGCCGCGCCACCCATGTCGCCCTTCATTTCCTCCATGCCGGAGGCCGGCTTGATCGAGATGCCGCCGGTATCAAACACGACGCCCTTGCCGACGAATGCCAGCGGCTTGTCCTTCGCCTTGCCGCCCTTCCATTGCATGACGACGAGCCGCGGCGGCCGGGCCGATCCCTGGGCGACGCCGAGCAGCGCGCCCATGCCAAGCTTCTTCATCTCCCGCTCGGTGAGAATTTCGACCTCGACGCCGAGCTTTTCCAGCTCCTTCGCACGCGCAGCGAACTCAACCGGACCGAGAATATTGGCCGGTTCGTTAACGAGGTCCCGCGCCAGGAAAACGCCCTCGCCCACCGACAGAGCCGTGGCGAAGGCTTTCTTGGCGGCGATCACGGCGCCGGTGACGATCGTGACCTTCACCGGCTTCTGGGGCGTTTTGGCCTCGTCATCGGACTTGCGCGTCTTGTAGCTGTCGAAAGCATAGGCGTTCATTTCCATGCCGAGGGCGAAGTCCGCGGCTGCCTTGCCGGTGACGTCGATGCCCGGAGCATCGAGGAATATCGTCGCCTTCTCGGCCTTGCGTAGCTTGGCGGCCGCCGCACCGCCCGCCTTCAACCAATCGTGATCCGTAACATCGGCCGCGCCACCAAGGCCGAGAAGGACGATCCGATCGGCCGGCGAGCCATGCGGAGCGACGATGTCGAGGGTCGTGAGCGCCTTGCCTGTGAACTTGCCGATCTTTGCCGCCTTGGCGAGAACCCCTTCAGGATCGGTAACAGTTGCGCCGGCCGCTTCCTTGGCGTTGGCCACCTGTAGAAGAACGGCGACGCCGCCGGCCGGGCGATGGGATTTCATGAAGGTGAATTCGAACTTCATCGGCATTCAGGACTCCGGACACTTCTGATTGGGAGGCGCCCGGCCTGTTACCGGGCAGCTACAGCGGGCGATATTCGCAATATCGGCCACGTTCAAAACCGTGGCGCGTACCCTTCTCGCTTTTGAATCGCTTGGCAAGATGGCCGCACATGTTTACATGCGCTTAACCGCAGTTCTTCGCCATATATTATCCCTGTTGTTCCAGATTCTGGTTTGCAACGGGAACGAGAAGTGGTCCGGCCGGGCAGCGCCATGGCGATTCGCGCGGACGGCAGGGCGGCGGGTGGAATGGCGGCACGCGCATTCCGCACCGCTTGTTGGAATCGATCACGATGCCTATCTGCGGGACCGTGATCTTTAGCAGGATGTTGACCGGAATCGTTTATGAAGCTGATCGAACGCTACATTTTCCGGCGCGCGGCGATCATGTTCCTCGCAACGCTCCTGCCGCTGCTCGGAATCGTCTGGACCACGCAAGCGCTTGCCAATGTTAATCTCGTGACAGATAGCGGCCAGTCGGTGCTGGCCTTTCTGAAACTCGCGACTCTGATCCTGCCGTCCGTCGTCCCGATCATCCTGCCTTTCGCGCTCGTGATCGGCGTGACGCAGACGCTGAGTGCGATGAACAGCGATTCGGAACTGACCGTACTCAATGCCGCCGGCAGCTCGCGCATGTCGATCATCCGGCCGGTGCTCTATCTTGCGGCCGGGCTGAGCGTCCTTTCCTTTGCCATCGACAATTTCGTTGAGCCCTATTCGCGCGTCGCCGTCCGCAAGATGATCGCGACCGCGCATGCCGACCTGCTGTCGTCCGTGGTACAGGAGAATTCCTTCCGCAAGATCACGGACGGGCTCTACGTCCAGGTAGGTGCCCGGCGCAGCGGCGGCGTGCTGCACGGCATCTTCGTCGCCGATTCGCGTAATCCGAATTTCGAACTCGTCTATTACGCGCGCGAGGGCGCGGTGGACGAGAAGAGCTCGGCGCTGGTGATGAAGGATGGCGAGGTTCACCGCAAACTGCCGGAAGGCGGCGTATCGGTGATCAAGTTCGATTCCTACGCCTTCGACCTCACGGACATGACGAAGTCGGCGGGCGAGGCGAACATCCGGCCCAAGGACCGCGACCTGTTCTATCTCCTGAACCCGGACCCGGAAGACTCCGCCTTGAAGAGGACGCCGCTTGTCTTCACCGCGGAACTCCATCGGCGTTTCACCGAATGGAGCTATCCCCTTCTCTTCGGCCTGATCGCGCTCGTCATCAGCAGCGACGCCCGCTCCCACCGCGAGGCCCGGGTGCATCCGACGATCAGCGCGGTCGGGGCCGCTTTGATCATCCGCTGGATGACATTCTATGCGGCCAACAGCGCGGAAGACTCCCTCTGGTTCGTGCCGCTCATGTATCTCGTGCCACTCATGACCGGCGCACTGGCCATTCGCCAACTCGCAAGCAATCGCCGCCTATACATCCCGACATCGTGGCACGATAAGCTATCCGACCAGATAGCCCGGATCCGGCACTCGCGGGCCGGCGCTGACGCGGGGCAGGCATCATGATCGTCAACACCCTCGGCCGCTATTTCTTCAAGCGTTACGTCGTTACGACGTTCTGGTTCCTGATCGGAATCTTCACGCTGATTTTCATCATCGATTTTAGCGAACTGGCCACCCGCATGTCCAACCTGCCACACTATTCGGTCGCCGGTGCGCTCGTGATGACGACATTCCGCATTCCGATGATTCTGCAGCAGACCATTCCTTTTGTTGCGCTGTTTGCGGCGATGGCGGCGCTGATTTCGCTCAACCGCCGTTATGAGCTGGTCGTCACCCGGGCGGCAGGCATTTCCGTGTGGCAGTTCCTGAGACCCTTCGTGCTCGGCTCGTTTCTGTTCGGCGTACTGGCCGTGATCGCACTCAACCCGCTTGCGGCCTGGGGCGCTAAGAGAGCCGAGGCGCTGGAGGCCGAGTGGGGGTCGTCCCGCGCGGCACAGACGAACTCGATTCCGTGGCTGAGACAGATCTACGACGGCACCGACACCATCATCGGCGCCCGGTCCGTCCAGAACGGCGGCACGGAGCTCATCAACGTCACCGTCATCCACTTTGATCCACAGGGAACGATCATTCTCAGGCAAGATGCGAAGTCGGCGAAACTCGAAGAGGGTTACTGGCTTCTTAACGGCGTCACCGAAACCGGGAATGGGCAGTTGCCCCGTCGTTTGGAAACAGCACGACTTCGTACCAATCTGAAACCGGAATTCGTCCAGGAACGCCTCGCAAAGGCTGATTCCATTCAGTTTTTCGACCTTCCGCGAAAGATTGAGATCGCTCGTTCCTTCGGATTTTCGACGAAAGGCATGGAGACGCAGCTTCACTCGCTTTTGTCCCTGCCGCTGCTTCTCGTTGCGATGACCCTGATCGCCGCATGCGTGTCCCTGAAATTTAGCCGGTTCAACCAATCTCGCGCGGTAATTCTCGGTGGAATCCTCTCAGGCTTCGTGCTTTATGTCGTCACCGTGCTTGTAAAAGCATTCGGGAGCAGCGGTATTGTGCCTCCGTTCGTTGCAGCCTGGTTGCCAGTTGTTGTAGCGATGGCGCTGGGCTCGACGATTCTGTTGCATCAGGAGGATGGCTAGTGGCGGCAGGCAACCGCGAACGCATGGATTTGATCAATGCCGCCCTGCTTGCAGGCGTGGCGCTGTATGCCCTTGCCATCGGAATGAATGCGCCAGCCATGGCGCAGGACACAGGAACGCGGCTCGATTCGCTGCAGCCGAACATCCCCGCCGACGCCAAGATGCTGTTGACGGCCAACGAGCTCGTCTACAATCGCGACGCGGAAACAGTGACCGTGCGCGGCAACGTCCAGATCGAATATGGCGGCTACAAGATGGTCGCCCGCCAAGTCGAATACGACCAGAGGTCCGGCCGCATCATGGCGACCGGCGATATCCAGTTGATCGAGCCGGACGGCAACATCGTCTATGCCGAACGAATGGACGTGACGGACGATTTCGCCAACGGTATCGTCGAGGCGCTCAGGATCGAGACGACGGATCTCACCAGGCTCGCGGCCGAGACCGGCGAACGGCGCAGCGGCGATCAGTTCATCCTGAACAAGGCCGTCTATACCGCCTGCACGCCCTGCGCGACCAAGCCCGAGCATCGCTCGCTGTGGCATATCAAGGCCGAGCGCGTCATCCAGAACGGCCGCACCCATACGATCCGGCTTGAAAACGCCTATTTCGAGCTCTTCGGCAAACCGATCGCCTATATCCCGGTGATGGAAATCCCCGACCACACGGTCAAGCGCAAGAGCGGCTTCCTGTTTCCTCATTTCAGCTACAGGCAGAAACTCGGCGCCGGCGTCAGCGTGCCCTATTATTGGGCGATCTCGCCCTATATGGATGCGACGGTCACCGCAACGGGCCTGACGCGCCAGGGCTTTCTGCTCGAAGGCGAATTTCGCCAGCAATTCCACAACGGCCTGCACACGCTGAACGTCGCCGGCATAAGCCAGATGAACCGCGACCGATTCACGCCGGGTACCGTCGATGCGCTTGAAACGAACCGCGCCATGGTCGCATCCAGAGGCCGATTCGAGGTCAATCCCCGCTGGACCTTCGGCTGGGACGTCCTGGTGCAGACGGACAACAACTTCGCCAAGACCTACGACCTGTCGACCTTCGACGGCACCACCTATATCAACCAGGCCTATCTGACCGGCCTCGGCAGGCGCAACTATTTCGATCTGCGCGCCTTTTACTTCGACATCCAGGACGCGGACCCGGACAGCCTGGCGGAAAACCAGCAACCGGTCGCGCAGGTCCTCGACTATTCCTACACCGCGCCGGAACCGGTGCTGGGCGGAGAGCTCAATGCCGACGTCAACCTGACAAACGTGAGGCGCAACCGACTGGACGTGGACACCGCCGGGTTTGGCGTCTTGCGCTTTCCCGGCCTTGAAGGCACGTCGCACCGGCTGACGGCGGAAGTCGAATGGAAGCGGACATTCATCGCGCCCGGCGGGCTCGTTCTGACGCCGCTGCTGGCGGCGCGCGGCGACGCCATCGGCATCAATATGGACGACCCTGCCGGCTATACCGGCGAGTTCACCAACAGTGACGCGCTTACGCGGCGCATGCTGACGGCCGGCCTCGAGGCGCGGTACCCGATGCTCTTTGCGGGCGAGAGCAGCAGCCATATTCTGGAGCCGATCGGACAGATCTATGTGCGCCCGGACGAACAATATGCGGGCGGCTTGCCGAATGAGGACGCCCAGAGCTTTGTCTTCGACGCGACCAATCTTTTCGAACGCGACAAATACTCGGGCTACGACCGGATCGAGGGCGGAACCCGCGCCAATATCGGCCTGCGCTATACCGGCACCTTCGACAGCGGCTATGGCCTGCGCGCCAGTGCCGGCCAGTCCTTCCACCTTGCCGGCCTCAACTCCTTCGCAACCGACGATCTCGTCAAGGCCGGCTCGGATTCGGGCCTCGAAACCGATCGCTCCGACTATGTCGCGATGGTCGGCGTCGACGCGCCATCCGGCCTGATGGCGAGCCTTTCCGGCCGACTGGACGAAGAGAGTTTCAACCTGCGCCGCGCCGACGCGACCGTCGGCTATCTCGGCCTGACCTGGCAGGCAGCCCTGACCTATACGCGCATCGAGGCGCAGCCACTCTACGGGTCTTCGTCCGATCAGGACGAAGTGCAGACGGCAGCCGCCTATCGCTTCCGCGATTACTGGTCGGTTTTCGGCGCGGTGACCTATGACATCAACCAAGGCGTCATATCGCGCAACGGTTTCGGCATCACCTATGACGATCAGGACACGCTGTTCTCGATCGTCTACAGGCAGGAGCGCGATACAGACAACTCGCTAGCCAACGACTGGTCGATCGGGGCGCGTATCAGCTTCCGCACGCTCGGCGATATCAATGTGGGCGATACCACGGTTGACGAACTCGACTATTTCTGACGCTGCACCGGCATCCTGCTCCGATGGAAAGAGGCGGAAGTAGCGCTCAATGATCGCTCTTCGGCCGTTCATGCGCTCTTGTCATCGTTTGGCCGCATGTATTATGCATTTGCCACCAAAATATGGGAGAGCGCGGCCGCGGAAGGTCGCTCACACTGGAGCGCGGAACGGGCAAGGAATGATGATGGGTGGGAAATTCTCGATCGTGCGGGCACTTTCGGCGCTGGCGATTGCCGGAGCATTGAGCTTTTCGGCCGCCACAGTCGCCAGGGCGGCAAGCGAGGTCAAGGTGATCGTCAACAATGTCGTGATCACCTCGGGCGACATTGCCAAGCGCACGGCTTTCCTTCGTCTTCAGCACCAGGGCGGCGGAGCCGCCGAAGCGAAAAAGCAGCTGATAGACGAGGTCCTCAAGCGCGGCGAAATTGCCCGCGTCCAGCAGTCCGTCAGCACCCAGGAGGTCGATGCCGCCTATGCGCGTTTTGCCGCAGGCAACAAGCTCTCGACCGAGCAGCTCGGCAAAATCCTCGAACAGGCGGGCGTCGGGGTAGAGCACTTCAAGCAATATATCGCGGTTCAGATGAGCTGGCCGCGTCTCGTGAACTTCCGCTATGGCAGTGCCAACCGTCTTTCCGGCGGCGACCTCGTCAAGCGCATGATGGAAGCGGGCGGCGACAAGCCGGTGACGACGGAATATTTCCTCCAACAGGTTATCTTCGTCATTCCGGAATCGAAGCGCGGCGCGATCACCGGGAAGCGGCAGGCGGAAGCGAACGCCTCGCGCTCCAAATTTCCCGGTTGCGACAGCTCGAAGGCCTTCGCAGCGAATTACCGCGACGTGTCGATCCGCAGTCTTGGTCGGGTGCTCGCGCAGCAACTGCCGGAGGAATGGAAGCCGCTCGTCGAGAAAGCGGGCGACGGGATGACCACGGGTACACGCGTCACCGACAAGGGCGTCGAATATTTGGCGATCTGCAAGAAGCGCCAGGTCAATGACGACACTGCCGCCGAAATCGTCTTCCGCGCCGAGGATCTCGGCAAGAAAACGGGCAGCGAGGATCCGAACAGCGCCAAATATCTCGAAGAACTGCGCGCCAAGGCGCAGATCATCAACAAGTAGCGGCCGGTCATGAATGAGACGAGCGGCGGTCCGATCGCCCTGACGATGGGCGATCCGGCCGGTATTGGCCCGGACATCAGCCTCTGCACATGGGCGCTCCGGCGGTCGCAAGAGATCCCGCCTTTCCTGTTCATCGGTGACCCGTCCGTGCTCTTCGAGCGCGCCAAGGCCCTCGGAGAAACCATACAGATCAGGGAAACCGATTGCGCGGGTGCGGCCGCGGCCTTCTCGGACGCGCTCCCCGTCCTGCCGATCCGCTGCCCCGCCGCGGTCGTTGCCGGCCAACCCAACTCGGAGAACGCCGTCACCGTCACCGGGGCGATCGATACCGCCGTGCGGCTCGTAATGAACGGCGAAGCCACCGCCGTGACGACCAACCCGATCGCGAAGGCTGTGCTCTACGAGGCGGGATTCCGCTTCCCCGGCCATACCGAATACCTCGCCGACCTCGCGGAGAAGGCGACGGGCGCGCCCACCCTGCCGGTGATGATGCTCGCCGGACCGAAGCTGCGCACTGTTCCCGTGACCATCCATATTCCGCTCAAGGAGGTGCCGGCCGCCTTGACCCCGGACCTCATCTACAAGACTTCCGTGATCACGGCCGGCGATCTCAAGCGCCGTTTCGGCGTGGCGGCGCCTCGCCTCGCGATTGCCGGCCTCAACCCGCATGCGGGCGAAGGCGGAGCGCTCGGTCTCGAGGACGATGCGATCATCCGTCCCGTCATCGACCGGCTTCGCGCCGAAGGACTGGATGTCGCAGGTCCGCTACCGGCCGACACCATGTTCCACGACCGCGCCAGGGAAACCTTTGACGTCGCCATCTGCATGTATCACGATCAGGCGCTGATCCCCGCCAAGGCGCTCGGCTTCGATGACAGCGTCAACGTCACGCTCGGCCTGCCCTTCATCAGGACGTCTCCAGACCACGGCACCGCTTTCGGCATTGCCGGGAAAGGCATAGCACGCCCGGATAGCCTGGTGGCCGCATTGCGCCTGGCGGCGGAACTCGCCGCCAATACGGCAGGAGCGCCTCGCTGATGGCAGCGCTCGACGGTCTGCCGCCGCTTCGAGACGTCATCCAGCGCCATGGATTGGACGCGAAAAAGGCGCTCGGGCAGAACTTCCTGCTCGACCTCAATCTCACCCAGAAGATCGCCCGCACGGCCGGTCCGCTTGAGGACATGACGGTTATCGAAGTCGGCCCCGGCCCTGGCGGGCTGACGCGCGCGATCCTGGCGCTTGGTGCGAAGAAGGTCGTAGCAATCGAACGCGACGCCCGTTGCCTGCCGGCGCTCGCGGAAATCGGCGCCCATTATCCGGACCGTCTGGAGGTGATCGAGGCCGACGCCCTGAAGATCGACTTCGAAACGCTCGCCGACGGCCCAACGCGCGTCATCGCCAACCTGCCCTACAATGTCGGTACTCAGCTGCTGGTCAACTGGCTCTTGCCGAAGCGCTGGCCGCCCTTCTGGCAGTCGCTGACCCTGATGTTTCAGCGTGAGGTGGGCCTGCGGATCGTCGCAAGTGCCGATGACGATCACTACGGCCGCCTGGGCGTCCTCTGCGGCTGGCGCACGAAGGCGCGGCTGGCCTTCGACGTGCCGCCCCAGGCCTTCACGCCGCCACCGAAGGTGACCTCCACGGTCGTGCACCTGGAGCCGCTCGAAAATCCGATCCCCTGCCCGGTCACGTCACTCGAGAAAGTGACCCATGCGGCCTTCGGCCAGCGTCGCAAGATGCTGCGGCAAAGCTTGAAACCGCTCGGCGGCGAGGCATTGCTCGCCAAGGCCGGTATCGACCCGCAGCGCCGTGCCGAAACGCTGACGGTCGAAGAATTCTGCCGTCTGGCCAATTGCCTTTGAGCGGTCTCGCTGGATCGTCTGCAATATGCACTGCCCCTCAGAAGGGATTTTCCGTCAGAAGTCCATTGACGAATTCGAAGAGACCGGGTCGACGGTCGCGACGCAGCCGTTCGGCCTCGATGATCGAGCGCACCGCAGAAAAGGCCCGGTCTAGGTCGTCGTTTACGACGATATAATCGTACTCTCGCCAGTGCTCGATCTCGGCGCGCGAATTGGCGAGCCGGGTGGCGATGACTTCCTCGGTGTCTTCGGCGCGTCGGTGCAGCCGCGACTGCAGTTCGGCCATGGTCGGCGGCAGGATGAAGATCGAAACCACGTCGCCTGCCATCTTCTCCTGAAGCTGCTGGGCTCCCTGCCAGTCGATATCGAAGAGCATGTCACGGCCCTCGGCCATCGCAGTCTCGACGGCGTCGCGCGGCGTGCCGTAATAATTGCCGTGCACCTCGGCCCATTCGAGCAGCGAATCCGTCGCCTTCAATGCTTCGAATTCCCGGACGGACTTGAAGAAATAGTGGCGCCCCTCGATCTCGCTCGGCCGGCGCGCACGCGTCGTCACGCTCACCGAAATGCTGAGCTCCGGATCAGCCTCGAGGAGATTGCGCGCAATCGTCGATTTTCCGGCACCCGAGGGGGATGATATCACGAGCATCAATCCGCGACGGGCGATCTTGACGGGCGAAGCGGTCGCCGATTTCATGTCTTACTCCAAGTTCTGAACCTGTTCGCGGAACTGGTCGATGACCACCTTCAATTCGATACCGGCAGCCGAAACAGCGGCGGCGTTCGACTTCGAACAGATCGTATTCGATTCGCGGTTAAATTCCTGTGCAAGGAAATCGAGCTTGCGCCCGACCGGCCCGCCCTTCGCCAAGAGGTCGCGCGCGGCGGCGACATGGGCGCCCAGACGATCGATTTCTTCCCGGAGATCGGCTCTGGTGGCGAGTAAGGCGACCTCGACATGCAGCCTTTCGCGGTCGAGGGAGGACGAATTCTCCATCACCTGCGCCAATTGCTGCGCCAGCCGGTCGGCAATGGCCTGCGGGCTGCGCGACGGATCGTTCTCCACCGTGGCCCTCAGCTGCTCGATGCGGTCCACCTGAGCGGAAAGGATCTGTCCGAGCGCGGTCCCCTCCTTCTCCCGCATGCCTTTCAGATCGGCGAGCGCCTGCTCCAGACCAGCAAGGATATCCGCATCGCGGCCCTCGCGCTCACTCTCGCTCTCTTCCGGCTCGCGAAAATCGATGATGCCGCGGATGGTAAGCAGCGTGTCGAACCGAAGCGGCGCCGGGTCGACGCGGTCGCCAATCTGCTCCCGCAACTTCAGCACCGCCGCCAGCGCTTCATGATTGATCACGGCCTCGATCGCCGTCTCGCTACTCGTAAGCGACAGGGCGATCTGCAAATTGCCGCGCGAAAAATACTGTGTGGCGAGGCGCCGACAGTCTGGCTCCAGTCGCTCGAGACCCGGCGGCAGGCGCATCCGCACGTCGAGCCCCTTGCCATTTACCGAGCGCAATTCCCAGGCCCAGCGACAGCGCCCGCTGCTCCCCTCTTTCCTGGCAAAGCCCGTCATCGATTGGAGCGGCATCTCATCCTCCATCGTTTCTGCAGCGCCGCGCGTCTTTTCAGACGCGCAAAGGTCGCTGTAGCACTTTGAATTGCTGCATGTCCTTGTCCTTGAATCGGGGTCGATTGAAGGAGAAATGCAGGAGCAGCAGCAATAGGTCGGCGGCGCAGCATCCCGCAAGGGATATCCGCGCCGCCGGCCGTTCGTCCACAATACAGCGTCCCCACAATACAGCGTCCTTTGTGCGTGCCTCAGGAGCGTCACCGCACATGACGGCAGCCATTGCCGACTTGGCGGTTGCCGTAGAGCAAGGCTCTCCCCCGACCATTCCCGGCCTGGTCGCAGGAATAAAGGGCAATAATCCTGCGAAACCGGTGCCGATATTCGCGCCGATGCGCACGCGCTCGCTTTTACTGCGCCTCAACCGCGGGAGCCGCCTCAGCAGCGGCCTTCGCCGCCTCGGCCGCCTTCTCGGCTTCGAGCTTTCGCCACCGCCGGACATTGGCGTTATGCTCATCGAGCGTTTCAGCGAAGACGTGCCCGCCGGTCCCGTCAGCGACGAAATAGAGCTCGGGCGTGCGCGAAGGATTGGCGACCGCTTCGAGAGCCGCGCGGCCGGGATTGGCGATCGGTGTCGGCGGCAGCCCCTTGATGACATAAGTGTTGTAGGGCGTGTCCTTGTCGAGATCCGATTTCAGGATCGCCCGATCCGCAGGTTTGCCCTCTCCCCCGAAGATGCCGTAGATGATCGTCGGGTCCGATTGCAGCCGCATTCCTTTTTCGAGCCGGTTGATGAATACCGACGCGACCCGCGGCCGCTCGTCGGCACGTCCCGTTTCCTTTTCGACGATCGAGGCAAGGGTGACGAATTCCTCGATCGTTGAAATCGGCAGGTCGGGATCGCGTTTGCTCCAGATCTGCTCGACCACGGCTTTCTGCGCGGCGATCATCTGCTCGATGATTTCGTTGCGTTGCGTGCCGCGCATGAACTTGTAGGTATCCGGCTTGAGCGACCCCTCCGGCGGCAGTTCGGTCGGGAGCTCGCCGACGAGAACCGGATCATCGGCGAGCTTGCGGAACATCTGCTTGACCGTCAGGCCTTCCGGCAGCGAGACCGAATAGAGGATCGACTTGCCTGATTTCAGGAGCTGCATGATCTCCTGCATCGAAGCATGGGCCTTTATCTCGTATTCGCCGGCCTTCAGCGTGTCGTCGTCCAGATAGGCTTCGGAGACAAAGCGGAACACGCGGCTGTCGGTGATGATGTCGTTGCGCTCCAGGCCATTGGCGATTTCCTGTATGCCGGCACCGCTGCGCACGATGAAATTCTTGTTCGCTTCGAGCGGACCCGGCTTTTCGTATTCGTGCATGGCGTAATAGACGGCGCCGGCCGCCGCCAGTGCCACCAGGACGACGACAGTCATCATGAAGTTCAAGAAGATCACGACTTGGCTGCGGGCCTTGCGCGAACGCTTCGGCGGCTGCGGCACCTTCTCTGGTCGCAGCGCCTCGCTGGCCGACTTCGGAATGATCGGCCCATTGCTCCCGCTCTCATTGCGGCCGAACTGCGCCGCTCTGTTCTCGTTTGAGTCGCTCACGATGATCCCGAATCCGAAATTCGCTCCTTCGATCAAGCAGCCCGCCGGCGCGAATTTCGGCCTGGACCGGCGGCACGCATGAATGTGTCAGGGCAATGGGTATCCTATAATTGCCAGCCGTGACTTGCGCAAACATAGCCATCGCGTGGCGATGAAGCCGACCGCTTCCACATCGTCAACGATTTCCGTCCTTCGAGAGCGGCATAGGGAAGAACATCGCCCCGCATTCCTCTCCTGCCAAAGGCTCTCGCCGACAGCATTTAGCGAGCATTGCGGCAAAAAGCGGGACATGCGGCGGCGTCATCGGGCATGACAGCGCGCGCGATGCGCTGCCACTCCGCGGCCACGCCGGTCGCCGTGACGATAGCGCAGGATCAATCGCCCGCGTAGCGGCGCAGAACCAGCGACGCGTTCGTTCCGCCGAAACCGAAGGAATTCGACAAGGCAACATTGATCTCGCGCTTGCGGGCGACGTGCGGCACCAGATCAATCTTGGTTTCGACCGATGGATTATCGAGATTGAGCGTGGGCGGTGCGACATTGTCGCGAATCGCCAGCGCCGAGAAAATCGCCTCGACCGCGCCCGCAGCCCCGAGCAGATGCCCGATCGCCGACTTCGTCGAAGACATCGATATTTTCGACGCGCTGTCGCCGACCAGCCGCTCGACGGCGCCGAGTTCAATCGTGTCGGCCATGGTCGACGTGCCGTGCGCGTTGATGTAGTCGACATCGGCAGCCGTGATCCCGGCGCGCTTCAGCGCCATCTGCATGCACCGGTAGGCACCCTCGCCATCCTCCGACGGCGCCGTGATGTGGAATGCGTCGCCGGAGAGGCCGTAGCCCACCACCTCGGCATAGATCTTGGCACCGCGGGCCTTTGCATGCTCGAGTTCTTCCAAAATGACGACGCCGGCACCTTCACCCATGACGAAACCGTCGCGATCCGCATCATAGGGTCGCGACGCCTTTTGCGGCTCGTCGTTGTGCTGGGTCGACAGCGCCTTGCAGGCGGAAAAACCTGCGAGCGAGATGCGGCAGATCGGCGATTCGGTTCCCCCTGCCACCATCACATCGGCGTCGCCGAGCGCAATCAGCCGGCTTGCATCGCCGATCGCATGCGCGCCGGTCGAGCATGCCGTGACGACGGAATGGTTGGGGCCGCGCAGCCTGTGGCGAATGGAGACCTGGCCCGCGGCCAAATTGATCAGACGGCCCGGAATGAAAAAGGGCGATAGCCGGCGGGGACCCTTGTCGCGCAAGGTGTAGCCGCCCTCGACGATCCCTTCCAGGCCGCCGATACCCGAACCGATCAGAACGCCGGTCGCGATCTGATCCTCATCGCTTTCCGGCTTCCAGCCCGCATCGGCCAGCGCCATGTCTGCGGCCGCCATCGCGTAGACGATGAAGGGATCGACCTTGCGCTGCTCCTTCGGCTCCATCCAGTCGTCGGCATTGAAGGTGCCGTCGGCACCGTCGCCGAACGGGATACGGCAGGCTATCTTGGCGGGGAGATCCTCGACCTCGAATTCGGTGACCTTGCGCGCCGCGTTGCCGCCGGCAAGAAGACGCGACCAGCTAACCTCGGTTCCGCATCCCAGAGGCGATACCATGCCGGTACCGGTGATAACGACACGTCTCATAAACCGTGATCCACCCTGACTGTTCGATTCCAGAGCCGGACCGGACCGCCTGCGACGCCCCGACCCGTGCCTCCGCTGCAAATCTTGTGACGACGTTCATGGGGAAAGGCGGGAAAACTTTGCTGATCGCGACCCGCGGCAGACGCGGGCCAGCCCACCTCCCCAGGGCTGAGCGGGCCGCGAGAAAGGCGGCCCGTCAAGCGGCTTTGGCCGCGAAATGCGATCAGGCCTGAGCCTTCTCGATGAACTTGACGGCGTCGCCGACGGTCAGGATCGAGTCCGCAGCGTCGTCCGGGATCTCGACACCGAATTCTTCTTCGAATGCCATGACCAATTCGACCGTGTCGAGCGAGTCCGCGCCGAGGTCATCGATGAAGCTTGCGCCTTCGCTGACCTTTTCGGCGTCGACGCCAAGATGATCAATAACAATTTTCTTCACGCGTTCTGCGATATCGCTCATGTCGGAGTTCCTCGACCTTCGTTTCTCTGCGGCGCCAATGGCGCCGGTATTCAATTCACGCCTGATAGACCAAGATGGACCACCGGGCAATCCATTCAACCGACACCGCGGAAACCCGTGGCAGCGAGGCTGCCGGACGACCCGACCGGACCGGTCGACTGCGCACAGTCATGGCCCGATTAACACGGTTTAAGTCTGTCGCAAAGTCGGAAAATGCCTGACATTCGCTTGCTCAACATTGAATTTCAGGCATTTGGCCCGCGTTCAGACGGCCGGCCGCGTATCGCGAAAACCAACCGCCGGAACGCGGGATCAGATCATTGCCATGCCGCCATTGACGTGGATGGTTTGGCCGGTGACGTAGCCCGCTTCGTTGGAGGCGAGATAGACGACGGCGGAGGCCACCTCCGCGCCGCTTCCCATGCGGCGCATCGGGATCGCGGCCATGATGCCTTCCTTCTGCTTCTCGTTCAGCTTGCCGGTCATGGCGCTTTCGATGAAGCCCGGCGCAACGCAGTTCACGGTGACGTTGCGGGTGGCAATTTCCTGGGCAAGCGACTTGGAGAAGCCGATCATGCCCGCCTTCGACGCGCAATAATTGGCCTGGCCCGGGTTGCCGGTGACGCCGACGATGGAGGTGATATTGACGATACGGCCGAAGCGCCGGCGCATCATGGGATGGGTCAGTTCCCGCGTCAGGCGGAACACGGACGTCAGGTTGACCTCCAGCACATTGTCCCAGTCCTCGTCGCTCATGCGAACGAAAAGTCCGTCCTTGGTGATGCCGGCATTGTTGACGAGGATGTCGACGCCGCCGAGCTCGGCCTCCGCCTTCTCGCCAAGCGCCTTGACCTCCTCCCGGGCGGAGAGGTTCGCCGGGAAGACATGGACCCGCTCGCCGAGCGAGTTCGCCAGCGCCTCGAGCTTCTCCACGCGCGTGCCGTGCAGGCCGACGGTGGCGCCTTGGGCATGCAGCAAGCGGGCGATTTCCTCGCCAATACCACCGGACGCGCCGGTTACGAGGGCCTTTCGGCCGGAAAGATCGAACATGGATTTCTCCCTTGTGATTGCGGCGCTCAGGCCAGAAGGGCGGCAAGCGCCGTGTCGATATCGGCGGGCGTATTGACCGCGATGCCGGTGATATTCTTGTCAATCCGCCGGGCAAGCCCCGTCAGCACCTTGCCCGAGCCGATCTCGTAAAGCGTCGTGACGCCATTGGCGGCAAACCATTGCACTGTCTCGCGCCAGCGCACCTGGCCCGTCACCTGCTCGACGAGCAGCCGCGCAATCTCGTCGGCATCGCCGACCGGCGCGGCATGCACATTCGCGACGACCGGGACGGCCGGATCGCGCTTTTCGACCTTCGAGAGCGCTCCACGCATGGCTTCGGCGGCAGGCGCCATCAGGGCGGAATGGAACGGCGCCGAGACCGGCAGCATCAATGCGCGCTTGGCACCCTTTTCGGAAGCAAGCGCCGCCGCCCTTTCGACCGCCGGCCTCTCGCCGGAGATCACCAGCTGTCCGCCGCCATTGTCGTTGGCGATCTGGCATGCGCCGACCGACGCGGCCTCCAGACAGACCGCCTCGACATCATCGTGCTCGAGGCCGATGATCGCCGCCATCGCGCCTTTCCCGACCGGAACGGCCGCCTGCATGGCATTGCCGCGAATGCGCAGGAGTCGCGCCGTGTCGGCGAGGGAAAAGGTCCCGGCGGCACAAAGGGCCGAGTACTCGCCGAGCGAATGACCGGCGACGAACGAGACCTTGCTCTTCAGATCGAGCCCTTTTGCCGTGAGGACACGGATCACGGCGAGCGAGACCGCCATCAGCGCCGGCTGAGCATTGGCGGTCAGCGTGAGCGCCTCTTCGGGCCCGTTCCACATGATCTCGGAAAGCTTCTCGCCGAGCGCTTCATCGACTTCGGCAAAGACGGCGGCCGCTTCCGGAAAGGCCTCCGCCAGATCCTTGCCCATGCCGACAGCCTGGCTGCCCTGACCGGGGAACGTGAATGCAATGCTCATCAGGAGTGCCTCTTCCCTTGATCGCTTCCGAGCGATCCGGCCCGACGCGATCGATTCCCGTGCTTCAAACGGAACACCGGCGAAGATATCCCTCGCTTCAGGCCCGCCTGCTGTTTTTCACCTCTCCATTCACATTCCTGAACGGCGAGTCAAGCGCGCGGCGCCGTCTTCAGCGGCCGCTTCGGGCTTTTGCCCTTGAACTTCGTCAATCAAGACGTAAGTTTGCCTTCGTCATTGCCGCCGCGCACCATCTACACTCTGGCTGCGGGCATTATCCTGCATTGAAGGCGGCGCGCCAACCTTCCCGCCGGCGCGCACCCGCCACGAGGCCCGCCACGACCAAGGAACGTCACCTCATGCGCTACAACACACTCGGCCGCACCGGCATCAAGGTTTCCGAGATCTGCCTCGGCACGATGACCTGGGGCTCGCAGAACACGCCGACAGAGGCCCATGCACAGCTCGACTACGCCTTCGAGCTCGGCGTGAATTTCATCGACACGGCAGAACTCTATCCGACGACGCCACTTTCGGCCGAGACCTATGGCAATACCGAGCGCATCGTCGGCGAATGGCTGGCAAAGCGGCGGCGACGCGACGATGTGGTGCTTGCGACCAAGGTCGCAGGCTCCGGCCGCCCCTATATCCGCAATGGAGGACCGATCACCCCGGAGGGCATCGACCAGGCGATCAATGCCAGCCTGGAGCGGCTGAAGACCGACTACGTCGATCTCTATCAGATTCACTGGCCGAACCGCGGCCACTATCATTTCCGCAATGCCTGGTCCTACGATCCGTCGAAGCAGGACAAGGCGCATGTCGCCGACGATCTAAAGGCAATTCTCGACAAGCTCGGCGAGCTCGTGACGGCCGGAAAGATCCGTGCTATCGGGCTTTCGAACGATACGGCCTGGGGCACGATGAAGATGCTCGACCTCGCAGAGAAGCACGGCCTTCCGCGCGTGGCGACGATCCAGAACGAATACAACCTGCTTTATCGCAGCTACGACCTCGACCTGGCCGAACTGTCGCACCATGAGGACGTCGGGCTCCTCGCCTATTCGCCGCTCGCAGCCGGCCTCCTGACCGGTAAATATCTCGGCGGAGCGAAGCCGGCCGGATCGCGGCTATCGATCAACGGGGACTTGGGTGGCCGCTTCACGCCGCACCAGGAGCCCGCCGTTGCAGCTTATGTGGCCCTCGCGCGGGAACAGGGCCTCGATCCGGCGCAGATGGCGCTCGCCTTCTGCCTGACGCGTCCATTCATGGCCTCGGTGATCATCGGCGCCACATCGATCGCACAGCTGAAGACCGATATCGGCGCCGCCGAGGTTACGCTGTCACAGGACGTCATGAACGGCATTCGCCGCCTGCACCGGCTTTATCCGGCGCCGATCTGATCGGGCTTGCCCCTCTCAGGCCGCCATCAAGCGGCAGCTTTCCGCGCAACGCCGGCAGGCGTCGACGCAATACTGCATGTCGCCGATGCGTTCGCAATCGGTCGCGCATTCGGCGCAGATCTCCGCGCATTCGGCGCAGATGTGCCGGTGATGGCGCGTCCCGACCAGCATGAAATGCGCGGCGGTCCGACAGACTTCCGCGCAGGCCATCATCAACCGGAAATGCGGCGGCTCGGTGTGCTTGCCGCCGGTTTCAAGGCAATGGCCCATGGCGGTCGAGAGGCAGGCACTGTAGCAGGCGAGGCACTTTTCGATGCATTCCTGCACCTTGGGGTCGATACGGCTCATCTTCGTCTCCTGCTGCTTGCGGGGTTGGCAGGGGGCAAAACAAGGATGGCAGGCGTATGTTCCCCAATCTCCGCCACCTGCGCCCGCGGAATGGCCGCACGTCCGGCAAGTTCTTGCGATCGCGCCTTGCAATTGTCCGGAAAATACGTATAAGCGCGCTGTTCGAAACGCCCGGTCTTCTGGCTGGTGGCTGAACGGAGGGCCGGCTTCCGCCTTGGAGGCCGCCAGGAACGACAGATGTTCCGGCCTCCCGTGTCTCCGCTCTCGACCGTCTCGATACAACACTTTCTTGCCGGCTCTTCGCAGCCAATAAGAACAGTCGTTGAGGCTTAGCCGCCGAGTCCGGGCTGATTAACGCAAGAAAGGCAAGCCACAATGGCTCTTTATGAACACGTATTCCTTGCCCGGCAGGATATCACGCCGCAGCAGGTCGACGCCCTCGTCGAACAGTACAAGGGCGTAATCGAAGCGAATGGCGGCAAGGTCGGCCGCGTCGAGAATTGGGGCCTAAAGTCCCTCACCTACCGCATCAAGAAGAACCGCAAGGCTCACTACGTCCTCATGGACATCGATGCTCCGGCGCCGGCAGTCCACGAAGTCGAACGCCAGATGCGCATCAACGAAGACGTGCTGCGCTATATGACGATCGCCGTCGAGAAGCACGAAGAAGGCCCGTCCGCGATGATGCAGAAGCGTGACCGCGACGACCGTCCGCGCGGCGAAGGCCGTGGCCCCCGTGACGGCGGCGACCGTGGCCCCCGTTCCGACCGTGGCGACCGCGAAGACCGCCCGCGCCGTCCGCGCGAAGACCGCGCGTAACCAGAAGCCGAAGGAGATAGATGACAATGGCTGAAGTTTCTTCCGCTCCGGTACGCCGCCCGTTCCACCGTCGCCGCAAGACCTGCCCCTTCTCGGGCGCAAACGCTCCGCGGATCGACTACAAGGACGTCCGCCTCCTGCAGCGCTACATTTCCGAGCGCGGCAAGATCGTTCCGTCCCGCATCACGGCCGTTTCCCAGAAGAAGCAGCGCGAACTCGCCCAGGCGATCAAGCGCGCACGCTTCCTCGGCCTGCTGCCCTACGTCGTATCGTAAGGCCATGACTCTCCGTTGATCGCCTGACTCAACGGAAGCTCAAATCCAAGGGCAGGGCTCTTCCTTCGGGTGAGCGCCCTGCCTCTCCCTTCCGCGGTGGGCGCGGATCGGAACCGGCGGTAGACGCCAAATCCCATGTTGGGGCATGCGAACAGTCGCCCCTAACTGCGTTGAAGCAGGACAGCGAACGTGCAGAACTGGAACAGGACATCGCTGATCGTCGGCGCGCTCGCCGGCATTACCGCCGCCCTACTGTCGATGGGCGCGAATACACAATCGTCCTTTGCCATCGTCCTCTATGCCGCTTCCGCGCTGCCGATCCTGATCGCCGGGCTCGGCTGGGGCAACGCCGCCGCGATCGCCGCCATCGCCGCCGCCAGCGTGACGGCGGCAAGCCTCGCGTCCCCCTATTTCGCGCTTCTGATCCTGGTCGTCACCCTCATCCCCGCGGGCTGGCTCAGCCATCTTGCCAATCTCGCCCGCCCGGCCAGCGAGATCGGCGGACCGGAGAGCGCCCTCGCCTGGTATCCGCTTTCGGACATCCTCGGCCATCTCGCGGGCCTCGTCACCATCGGCATGATCATTGTCGGCTACATCGTCGGCTATGATGCGAGCGTCTCCGATCTCATGGTCGATATGCTGATCGAGGCGGTGAAGGCGCAGGAGCCGCTCTACAATCCGGACGCTGCCGCCGTCGCCCAGTTGAAGGCAATATTCACGCTGGCGCTCCCGCTCGTGCAAGGGGCCGTCTGGGTGATGATGCTGTTTTCGGCCTACTATCTTGCAACCCGTATCGTGCAGATGTCCGGTCGCTCCGTGCGGCCGCGGGAAGACATCCCCTCCACGCTGCGCATGCATCGCAACGCCATCTTCATCTTTCTCGCCGGGCTCGTCCTCGCCTTTATCGGCGGCGCGCCCGCGACGATCGGCGCTCTCGTTTGCGGCACCTTCGGTGCGGGCTTTCTGCTTTCGGGCTTTGCCTCCTTCCACTACCGCACGCGCGGCAGGGCATGGCGGCTGCCCGTGCTGTGGATCGCCTATCTGTCGGTATTCGTGTTCACGCTTCCGGCGCTCTTCTTCCTTCTCTTCGGATTGACCGACACGCGACGCACCATCGCGGTCACGCCGACGGGAAAAAGCTAAACAACGAACAATGCCAAACTGAAAGGAACGAAATCATGGAAGTCATTCTTCTCGAACGCATCGCCAAGCTCGGCCAGATGGGCGAAACCGTGAAGGTTCGCGACGGCTTTGCCCGCAACTACCTGCTGCCGCTCGGCAAGGCGCTGCGCGCCAATGCTGCCAACAAGGCCCGCTTCGAAGCAGAGCGCGCCACGTTGGAAGCCCGGAATCTGGAGCGCAAGTCGGAAGCCCAGAAGGTTGCCGAAACGCTCGGCGGCAAGTCCTTCGTCATCGTCCGTTCCGCTGGCGAAACGGGCCAGCTTTACGGCTCGGTTGCCGCTCGCGACATCATTGAAGCCCTGGCTGCAGAAGGTTTCAGCATCAACCGCAACCAGGTGAACCTCAACCAGCCGATCAAGGCTATCGGTGTCCATAAGGTCACGCTGCACCTGCATGGCGAAGTCGATGCAGTCATCGAAATCAACGTCGCCCGCTCCGCCGAAGAAGCCGAGCGTCAGGCCAAGGGCGAAAGCCTGACCTCCGCCGAGGCGATCTACGGTGTCGACGAGGACGCGCTGAAGCCGGAAGACTTCTTCAACCCGGAAGCCGAGTTCGAAGGCGAAGAAGAATAAGCGCCAGCGAGAGAGCTGAGAAAGGAGAAACCCGGATCCCTCGCGATCCGGGTTTTTCTTTGCGGCCGTGTCGGCGCGGAACACGCGCTTTGCGAGCGACGCCGAAGTGCGAATCAGATAGCTTCTCCCGGCCCCCTCGTGTCAATTGCCCCCGCCTTTCTGACAGGCCCATTTCGCGCCTTCAGGCGGCCCCTGTGGATGAATGTGGACAACGGGCAAAGGCGACGGGCGAGGTTGCATGCCGCGGCACTGTTGCACGGCTACACTAGACGCGGACCGGCGCAGACAGCAAACCGGATTGATCGAAGGAACGACAGGCGGAACGGAAAGAAGATCATGAATGACGCAGCGCGAAAGCTCGCCCCCTTGGCCAAGGATCAGGCGGACCAGCACTATCGCGAGGCGCCGAACAATCTGGAAGCCGAACAGGCGCTGCTCGGCGCCATTCTGGTCAACAACGACGCCTTCTACCGCGTGTCGGACTTCCTCAAGCCCGTGCATCTCTACGAGCCGCTGCATCGCAAGATCTTCGAGATCGCCGGCGAAATCATCCGCATGGGCAAGACCGCCAATCCGGTGACGGTCAAGACGTTCCTGAAGGCCGACGAGAAGGTCGGCGACCTGACGGTGGCGCAATATCTCGCACGCCTTGCGGCCGAAGCCGTTTCGATCATCAATGCGGAGGATTACGGCCGGGCGATCTACGACCTGGCGCTGCGCCGCTCGCTGATCACCATCGGCGAGGATATGGTCAACATCGCCTATGACGCGCCGCTCGACATGCCGCCGCAAAGCCAGATCGAGGATGCCGAACGGCGGCTCTTCGAACTCGCCGAGACGGGGCGCTACGATGGCGGCTTCCAGTCGTTCAATGATGCCGTGGCACTCGCCATCGACATGGCGGGCCAGGCCTTCGAGCGCGACGGGCATCTTTCGGGCATCTCCACCGGCATCCATTCGCTCGACGGCAAGATGGGCGGATTGCAGCGTTCGGACCTGATCATCCTGGCCGGACGCCCGGGCATGGGCAAGACCTCGCTTGCGACGAACATCGCCTACAACATCGCTGCGTCCTACGAGCCGGAGGTGCAGCCGGACGGCTCCTTCAAGGCGAAGAACGGCGGCGTCGTCGGCTTCTATTCGCTCGAAATGTCGTCGGAACAACTTGCAACCCGTATCATCTCCGAGCAGACGGAGGTCTCTTCTTCGAAGATCCGCCGCGGCGACATCTCGGAGGCCGATTTCGAAAAGCTCGTCGCCTGCTCTCAGATGATGCAGAAGGTGCCCCTCTATATCGACCAGACCGGCGGCATCTCCATCGCCCAATTGGCGGCGCGCGCCCGGCGCCTCAAGCGGCAGCGCGGCCTCGACGTGCTCGTGGTCGACTACGTGCAGCTGATGACCGGCTCGAAGAAGTCGGGCGAAAACCGCGTACAGGAGATCACCGAGATCACCACCGGCCTCAAGGCACTCGGCAAGGAACTCAACGTGCCGATCATTGCACTATCGCAGCTCTCGCGTGCCGTCGAAAGCCGCGAAGACAAGCGCCCGCAGCTCTCGGACCTGCGCGAATCAGGTTCGATCGAACAGGACGCCGACGTGGTGCTCTTCGTGTTCCGCGAGGAATACTATGTGAAGAACATGGAGCCGCGCGACGAATTCGACCCGAAATACGAAGAGTGGAAGATGCAGATGGAGAAGGTGAAAGGCACGGCCGACGTGATCATCGCCAAGCAGCGTCACGGACCGACCGGCACCGTCAAGCTCGCCTTCCAGTCCGAATTCACCCGCTTCTCGGATCTGGCCGATCCGTCGTTCACGCAGTATGAGCATTGAGCGCGGCTGCGCACGGCGTGTTTGCCCCCGCGTCGTAACCCGTCAATTCAAGTAGCGGTCACCCGCCAATCATCGCCCTTCCCATCGCCACCACGAAAACGCCGATCGCAACGGCCCAAAGCAGCGGCAGTCGCGTCGCAGCAATTGCCGTCGCAAGGGTGGCGAGCGTTTCGGCCGGGCCGGTGGCGAGAGCGGTCGGGGCGATGACGGCCATCAGCACGGCGGGCGGAATAGCCTCCAGCGCTCGCCTCTGCTGCGGACCGATGGCGACGAAGCGGATGAGGACGAGGCCGGCGATGCGCGTCAGCGCCGTGGCTGCGGCCATCGCGACGATGGCGAGGAAGGTACTCGGATCGAGCGTCATGCGCAGGCCTCCTGGCCGGCGCCCGTCACGAGGGTTGCAACGGCTCCGGCGGTGGCACCGGCCGCGATGTACCAGACGCCAGGCAGAAACTGGTGGACGAGCACGGCCGCGGCGGCGCTGGCGGCGAGCACCGCGCCGGTCTCGCGGCCCTTCCAGAAACTCGCGACGAGAACCGTGAAGACGGCCGGAAAGGCAAAATCGAGACCGATCGCCTTCGGATTTCCCAAGAAGGCGCCGACAAGCGAGCCCACAAGGCTCGTCAGCACCCAGACGCAATAGAAGGGTATCGCGAGGCCGGCATACCATGCCGGCGTCAACCGTGTCTGTCCGGCGCGCAGCTCCGCCATCGCCCAGATTTCGTCGGCCAGCAGCAGCATCGCGGCATACTTCGCCGGCCCGGAAAAGGACGGCATCCTCGTGCCTATCGAGGCGCCCATCAGCACGTGTCGGATGTTCACGAGCAAGGCCGAGAAGGCGAGCGCGCCCCAGGAGGCCGGATGCATCCAGATATCCATGGCCACGAATTGCGAGCCTCCGGCAAAGACCAGGGCACTCATCATTGTTGCTTCGAGGCTGCTCAGCCCTTTGGAAGCGGCAACGGCGCCGAAGACCAGGCCGATCGGGACGACCGCCACGGTAAGCGGGGCCATCGCCCGTACGCCGCCGATAAATTCGTCGAGGATATCCACCCTTTTCACGTCCATGATCTCCGTCCTTTTCACCAGAGCTCATAGGGGGGAGAACGATGCCGGGTCTTGAACGAAAGTGATCAGCCGGCGCGGAAAGCACCCGGCGTCACGCCGGTCCTCGCCTTGAAATGACGGGTGAAATGCGCCTGGTCGGCGAAGCCGCAATGATACGCCGTCTCGGCGGCCGACCAACCGAGCCGCAGCAGGCTGCGTGCCTCTCGCACGCGCTTGTCGGTGAGAAAAGCATGCGGGGTGATGTGGAACTCCCTGCGGAACGCGCGGATCAGATGCGCGCGGCTGAGGCCCGCCACCTTGGCAAGCTCGTCGAGGCCGATGTCGCGCGCATAGTTCTCGATCAGATAGTCGCGCGCGCGACGAACGGCAGAGCTCTCACGCGACCGGACGGGAACGATGATCGCACTTCCGTGCCGCTGGAAAAGCGTGGCCAGGAAGCTGAACATGCTTTCGTCCGCCTCCAGAGCTCCCGCCTTACCTTCAAGGGTACGGTGTGCTCGATGGAAGGCATCGGCAAGTTCCGTATCCGTCAGCCATTGTCGGGAAAAGGAGGGCGTTCCACGGAAAGCGCGGCCCGTGACATCCTCGAGAACGTCGACGAAAAGTTCCACCGAGGGATAGATCATGCGATAGCGGTAGCCGTCAGCGCCGGGATGCCCGTCATGCACCTCGTCGGGGTTGATGAGATAGAAATCGCCCGGCCCCGTCTGGGATCGCTCGCCCTTGATCGTGCTGATCTGCGAGCCGGCCTCGATGGCGCCTATGCTGAACGTGTCGTGCGCGTGCGGCGCGAATTCATGGGTGATGAAAGTGGCGCTCAGGCACTCCATCCCATTGAAGCGGGGATCCCGCCAGAAACGGGTCCGCTCGGCACCTTTGAGCGGCATGGCCTCGGTGGCCTCTTCCTGGGAAATCGTATGCATCGATCGATGCTAGCGCCGCCGGGCCGGGACGTCTTGTACAAAAGTGCTCGCCCGTCCGCACATTCAGTCCGCCTCGGCGAAGCCGATTTGCCGCCATCGACGCATGCCTGTAAAAGCTCAAGCCACCGCCCTACAGCGCCGCGCGTTTTATTGAACGCGCAAAGGTCGCTGTAGCACTTTGAAATGCTGCATGTCTTTGTCCTTGAATCGAGGTCGATCAAAGGAGACATGCAGTAGGAGACCCCGCCTCATGCACAGCCCAGAATTTTTCGCTGCCTCCAACCGGCTCACCATCGACCTTGCGGCGCTCGCCGACAACTGGCGGTCCATGGACGAGCGCTCGGGCAGGGCCCGCGCCGCCGCCGTACTCAAGGCCGACGCCTACGGGATCGGTGTCTTCGAGGCGGCGCCGGTGCTCTATGCCGCCGGAGCGCGTGATTTCTTCGTCGCCAGCGTCGAGGAAGGCGTCGAGCTTCGCCCGCTGCTGCCGGACGCTCGGATCTATATCCTTGGGGGCATGTGGCCGGGCAATGAGGAGCTCTTCTTCGCCAACGACCTCGTGCCGGTCGTCAACTCGGAGGAGCAGCTTGCCGCCTTCATGGCCGCGCTTTCCGAACGGGGCGACTATCCTTGCGTGCTGCATGTCGACACCGGCATGAACCGCCTCGGCCTCTGCGTGGAGGAAGCTCTCGCGCTTGCCCACGACCCGGCGAGGCCCGCAAGCTTCTCGCCGGTGCTCGTCATGAGCCATCTCGCCTGTGCCGACGACCCGAAGCATCCGATGAATTTCTACCAGCTTCAGCGCTTCCGCGAGGTGACGGCGGCCTTCGCGGGCATCCCCGCGAGTCTCGCCAATTCGGGCGGCGTTTTCCTCGGCGCGGACTATCATTTCGATCTTACACGCCCCGGAATCGCCGTTTATGGCGGCGAGGCGGTGAACGGCGTCCCCAATCCGATGAAGCCGGTCGTAACCGCGGAAGCACGCATTCTGCAGGTCCGGGCTGTCCCCTCCGGCGGCACGGCAAGCTACGGCGCTTCGGCGCGCTTTACCCGCGACAGCCGTATCGCCACGGTCGCGATCGGCTATGCCGACGGCTATCACCGTTCGCTTTCGGGCGGCGGCGTCACGCTCCGGCAGGCGATGCCCTCGGGCGCCTACGGCTTCCTGCATGGGCAGAGAGTGCCACATGTCGGCCGGGTGACAATGGATTTAAGCCTTTTCGACGTCACGGACCTACCGGAAGGCGCCGTTCGCGCCGGCGACTATATCGAGCTCTTCGGCCGCAACGTTGCGATCGACGACGTGGCTCGTGCCGGCGGCACGATCGGCTACGAACTGCTGACGAGCCTCGGTCGGCGCTACTGCCGTACGTATATCGGCGGCAACTGAGCCAGACCACTGTTGAAAACCATCCTTTACAGCGCCGCGCGTCTTTCTGACGCGCAAAGGTCTCTGTAACTTTTTGACTCTGCGCATCGAGCTTTCCGAAAATCAGGTACGATTTTCGGGCCGATGCGCTAAAGCGGCATTTCGGGTCATTATGTGACCGCCGAAAAGTGATTCTCGGGCGGAGGCGCTCCGCCCACCTTCCCGTCTGCCGAAAGCGAATTCATATGGCGAAAGCCCGCACCCAGTTCATCTGCCAGAATTGCGGCACCGTCCACTCCCGCTGGGCGGGCAAGTGCGACGGCTGCGGCGAATGGAACACGATCATAGAGGAAGACCCGACGGGCGGCATCGGCGGTGGTCCCTCGCGGGCACCGAAGAAGGGTCGCCCCGTGGCGCTGACGACGCTTTCCGGCGAGATCGAGGATGCGCCGCGGGTCGAATCGGGGATATCCGAGCTCGACCGCGTGACCGGCGGCGGTTTCGTGCGCGGCTCGGCGCTGCTCGTCGGCGGCGACCCCGGAATCGGAAAATCGACGGTGCTGATGCAGGCCGCGGCGGCCCTTTCCCGCCGCAAGCATCGGGTGATCTATGTCTCGGGCGAAGAGGCTGTAGCCCAGGTGCGGCTGCGCGCCCAGCGGCTCGGCGCCGCCGACAGTGACGTGCTGCTTGCGGCCGAGACCAATGTCGAGGACATTCTGGCAACGCTTTCCGAAGGCAAACGGCCCGACCTCGTCATCATCGATTCGATCCAGACGCTCTGGAGCGATACGGTCGATTCCGCTCCCGGAACGGTGACGCAGGTGCGCACCGGCGTGCAGGCGATGATCCGTTTCGCCAAGCAGACCGGCACCGCGATCGTGCTCGTCGGCCATGTCACCAAGGAAGGCCAGATCGCCGGTCCGCGCGTCGTCGAGCACATGGTCGACGCGGTGCTTTATTTCGAAGGCGATCGCGGCCATCACTATCGTATCTTGCGGACCGTCAAGAACCGCTTCGGCGCGACGGACGAAATTGGCGTGTTCGAGATGTCGGATAGCGGTTTGCGGGAAGTCGCCAACCCGTCGGAGCTCTTTCTCGGGGAGCGCAATGAGAAGTCGCCGGGTGCCGCCGTGTTTGCCGGCATGGAAGGAACCCGGCCGCTGCTCGTCGAAGTGCAGGCTCTGGTGGCGCCGACCTCGCTCGGCACGCCGCGGCGCGCAGTGATCGGCTGGGATTCGGCGCGGCTCTCCATGATCCTCGCCGTGCTCGAGGCCCATTGCGGCGTGCGGCTCGGCCAGCACGACGTCTATCTGAATGTTGCAGGTGGCTATCGCATTTCCGAGCCCGCGGCCGACCTCGCCGTCGCTTCCGCGCTGGTTTCGTCGCTTGCCGGGCTTGCCCTTCCGGCTGATTGCGTCTATTTCGGCGAAATCAGCTTGTCGGGTGCCGTCCGGCCTGTTGCGCATACCGCTCAACGTCTCAAGGAAGCCGAAAAACTCGGTTTCTCCCGGGCCGTGTTGCCGTCCGCATCGACCGACCTGCCGAAGAACGGCAATGGCCGGTTAAGCGAGATGGAAACTCTGCCGGATCTCGTGGCGCAGATCGCCGGATCGCGGCGCGCTCTGCAGCAGGCAGAGGAGGCGGATTGAGACATCGGCCCCGCGATCGGCGGTGGATAAATGTCTCGAGCGCATGCGCGGACGTCCGCAGGCAGATAAGCTTTGTATGACCCGCTTGGAGACGGGGTCGGAGTAAGGACAATATGCCCATCACAATTCTCGACGGTATCGTTCTCGGCGTCGCACTGTTTTCGGCCATCCTCGCGATGGTCCGCGGTTTCTCGCGCGAAGTTCTTTCGGTCGCGAGCTGGATCGGCGCGGCCGCCGCCGCGTATTTTCTCTACCGGTACCTGCTCCCCTATGCGAAGCAATATACCGACAACGATACGGTGGCGTTGATCGGTTCGGCCGCCGTCATCTTCCTGGTGGCGCTGATCGTGATTTCCTTCATCACGATGCGGATCGCCGATTTCATCATCGACAGCCGCATCGGCGCCCTCGACCGCACACTCGGCTTTCTCTTCGGAGCGGCGCGCGGCATTCTGCTGGTCGTCGTCGCCATGCTGTTCTTCAACTGGCTGGTCTCGCCGCAGCAGCAGCCGATCTGGGTCACGCAAGCAAAATCGAAGCCGCTGCTCGACAATCTCGGCAACAGGCTGGTCGCGCTGCTGCCGGAAGAAGCGGACGCCACCATTCTCAACCGTTTGCGCGGCCGTGATACGACCGGCGAAGGAGAGAGCGAGAACCCGCCCGCCGCCAACGAACAGGCGCCGAGCGATGGCGCTCCGGCCACGAAGGGCTGATGAAGGAAGACGTTTGCAACAAAGCCCGCTGTGCGGGCTTTGTCTATTGAAATGACGTTCGCAAGGCTTTTCGGCTAAGATTGCTTGACGACTGGCGGAACGATCACGATATGCGCACGGCGCGGAGCAAAGGCAGACTGCGATGACCGATCTCAGATCCAGTGAAATCCACGACGAAATCGATGGCGATACGCTGCACGAAGAGTGCGGCGTTTTCGGCATTCTCGGCCATGCCGATGCAGCGACGCTGACCGCACTGGGACTGCACGCGCTCCAGCACCGCGGCCAGGAAGCGGCGGGTATCGTCACCTTCGACGGCAAGCAGTTCTACACAGAAAAGCGCATGGGTCTCGTCGGGGACCACTATACCGATCCGGCAACGCTGGCGAAGCTGCCGGGCTATATCTCCATCGGGCATACGCGCTACTCGACGACCGGCGAGGTGGCGCTGCGCAACGTCCAGCCGCTCTTCGCCGAACTCGAAGTTGGCGGCATCGCCATCGCCCATAACGGCAACTTCACCAATGGCCTGACGCTCCGCCGCCAACTGATCGCCGACGGCGCCATCTGTCAGTCGACCTCGGACACGGAAGTCGTCCTTCACCTGATCGCCCGCTCCAAGCAAGCCTCTTCCTCCGATCGCTTCATCGACGCCATTCGCCAGATGGAAGGCGGCTATTCCATGCTGGCGATGACGCGAACCAAGCTGATCGCCGCGCGCGACCCGATCGGCATCCGGCCCCTCGTGATGGGCGAACTCGACGGCAAGCCGATCTTCTGTTCGGAAACCTGCGCGCTCGACATCATCGGCGCCAAGTACATCCGCGATGTCGAGAACGGCGAAGTGGTCATTTGCGAGATTCAGCCGGACGGCTCGATCTCGATCGATGCGCGCAAGCCCGAATCGCCGCGGCCTGAACGGCTCTGCCTCTTCGAATACGTCTATTTCGCGCGTCCGGATTCGGTCGTCGGCGGCCGCAGCGTCTATGTGGCGCGCAAGAACATGGGCATCAATCTCGCCAAGGATGCACCTGTCGAAGCCGACGTCGTCGTTCCCGTGCCCGATGGCGGTACTCCCGCCGCACTCGGTTACGCGCAGCAGAGCGGCATTCCCTTCGAATACGGCATCATCCGGAACCACTATGTCGGACGGACGTTCATCGAGCCGACGCAACAGATCCGGGCCTTCGGCGTCAAGCTGAAGCATTCGGCCAACCGGGCAATGATCAAGGACAAGCGCGTGGTGCTCGTCGACGATTCCATCGTGCGCGGCACGACCTCGGTCAAGATCGTGCAGATGATCCGCGACGCCGGGGCGCGGGAAGTGCATGTGCGCGTCGCGAGCCCGATGATCTTCCATCCGGACTTCTACGGCATCGACACGCCGGACCGTGACAAGCTGCTTGCCAACCAGCACGCCGATCTCGCCTCCATGTGCCGATATATCGGCGCAGATTCGCTCGAGTTCCTGTCGATCGACGGCCTCTACCAGGCCGTCGGCGGCACGTCGCGCGACCCGCAAGCGCCGCAGTTCACCGATCACTATTTCACCGGTGATTACCCCACCCGCCTACTCGACCAGGAAGGCGCGAGCAACGTCCGCAAGCTCTCGGTTCTTGCCAGCAACGGATAACAAGACAACAAAATGACGCCCAATCTGAAAGACCGGATCGCCGTCGTCACCGGCGCATCGCGCGGCATCGGCTACTTCACCGCCCTCGAGCTCGCCAAGGCCGGCGCACATGTCATCGCTTGCGCCCGCACCGTCGGCGGACTGGAAGAGCTTGACGACGCCATCAAGGGCGTTGGCGGCTCGGCCACGCTTGTTCCCTTCGACCTTGCGGACATGGCCGCTATCGACAAGCTCGGCGGCGCCATCAACGAGCGCTGGGGCAAGCTTGACATCCTGGTCGCCAATGCCGGCGTGCTCGGGACGACTTCGCCGATTGGCCACGTGGAGGCAAAGGTCTTTGAAAGGGTGATGACGATCAACGTCACCGCGACTTGGCGACTGATCCGCTCGCTCGAGCCGCTGCTCGTGCGCTCCGATGCGGGTCGAGCCCTGCTTCTCTCGTCAAGCGCCGCACACAAATGCAGGGCCTTCTGGGCCCCCTACTCCGCCTCGAAAGCCGCCGTCGAGGCGCTGGCGCGAACCTGGGCCCATGAAACGCAGCGTCTGCCGCTGCGCATCCTGAGCGTCGATCCGGGCCCGACCCGCACCGCCATGCGGGCGCAGATGATGCCGGGCGAGGACCCGTCGACGGTGCCGCACCCTTCCGAGGTCGCCGCCGCGCTGATGCCGCTCTTCGGCCCCGAGCAGACGGAGACCGGCAAGCTCTTCATCGTTCGTGAGAAGAAGATCGTCGATTACCGCAGGCCGGAGTAAGTGTTGACTGCCCCTCACCCCAGCCCTCTCCCCGCAAGCGGGGAGAGGGGGTTTTGTGCCGAAGCGCGCCGCTTGTCCCTTCTCCCCGCGTGCGGGGAGAAGGTGCCGGCAGGCGGATGAGGGGCAAACCGTTCGGACATCTCGCCCTACTCACTATCCCCTGGCAGCCCATCGCCCCCTTGCGGCACCGTCCAGTCGCCATATTTGCGCTGCCAGGCGCGCGCGCCGAACGGCAGGCTGATCAGGTAGGCAAGCGCGGTCACCACCATGGTTTCCCAGGTATAGGTCATCAGCGTCGCGACATAGAGGACGACGACGAGGATGACCGGGAGCACGAGATCGCGACGCACACGGCTGGTTTCCGACTTGCCGGACCAGACCGGCAGGCGGCTGACCAGCAGGAAGGCGATCAGTACGGTATAGGCTGACGCGATCAGGGCAAAGACCCGGTCGGGCGCGAATCCGAGCAGGCCGATATAGACCGGCAGGAGCACCAGAATGGCGCCGGCCGGCGCCGGAACGCCGACGAAATATTCGGACTGCCAGGAGGCTTTCACCTGACGCTCGGCCATGACGTTGAAACGGGCCAGCCGCAGGCCGGTCGCAATGGCGTAGATCAGTGCCGCGATCCAGCCGATCGAGCGCGCCTGATCGAGCAGAAAAACATAGAGGACGAGTGCCGGAGCCACACCGAAGTTGATGATATCGGCAAGAGAATCCATCTGGCCGCCGAAATTCGACGTCGCCTTGAGCAGGCGTGCCACGCGTCCATCGATGCCGTCCAGGAACGCCGCCAGCAAGACCATGCCAACGGCCAGTTCGAAACGGTTCTCGAAGGCGAGACGAATGCCGGAAAGGCCGGCGCAGATCGCCAGCACCGTGATCATGTTGGGGATCATCAGGCGCAGCGGTATTTCGCGCAGCCGCGGCCCGCGCGCCTTGTCATCGGTGCCGCTCGTGTCGGCGTCCGATGCCGGCACACCCACCGCCTTGTCGATCCGGGGCCTGTCCATCCGGGGCTCTTCCATCCGGGGCTCTTCCATGACCACTCCTTATGCGCGACGGCTGATGACGGGCCCCTTTTCCGAGCCGAATTCGGCAAGCACCGTTTCCCCGGCAACGGCCGTCTGGCCGACGCTGACGCGCGGCGCTGCGCCCTCGGGCAGAAAGACATCGAGACGCGAGCCGAACCGGATGAGCCCGAAGCGCTCGCCCGCTTCCAGCGCAGCGTCCTCCCCGGTCCAGCAGAGGATGCGGCGCGCGACCAGACCGGCGATCTGGACGACCCCGATGGCGCCGTGGTTCGTTTCGATGACAAGGCCGTTGCGCTCGTTATCGTGGCTTGCCTTGTCGAGTTCCGCATTGAGGAAGCTGCCGGCCCGATAGGCGATGCGCCGGACCGTTCCGCCCATCGGCGCGCGATTCACGTGGCAGTCGAACACATTCATGAACACGGAGATGCGCAGCATCGGTTCAGAACCGAGACCTAATTCCTCCGGCGGCGTCACACGGGCGATCGCTGACACGCGCCCGTCGGCCGGACTGATGACGAGGTCTTCGTCGATAGGCGTCATGCGCTCGGGGTCGCGGAAGAAATAGGCACACCAGGCGGTCAGCAGGAAGCCGATCCACATCAAGGGCTCCCACAGGAGGCCAAGCACAACTGAAACGGCGAAGAAGATCGCGATGAAGCGATAGCCTTCCCTGTGCACCGGAACGAGCGTGTTGCGCACTGTGTCGACCAAGTTCATGAAATCTACTCCAGATTTGACGCCGAACGTCACCTCCGGCGCCAAGCGTCTCGTCAGACGCGCCCAGGTCGCCGTAGCACGTTGAATTGCCGCATGTCTTTGTCCTTAAACCGAATTCGATTCAAGGAGACATGCAGTAGCGCGAATTGGACGGCCCGGCAACGCCCGGACGCCGACCCGGGCTGCAACCGGTACTCTTCAGAGGGCGGGCACGCCGCGATCGACGATGCCGAGATCGTCGCTTTCGCGCACCCGCTTCAACTGCTCCTCCGCCTGCGTCGCCTCGCGCTGACGGCTCCACATCGAAGCATAAAGGCCGTCGCGATCGATGAGTTCCCCATGCGTGCCGCGCTCGGCAATGACCCCGTCCTTCAGTACGATGATCTCGTCGGCATTGATGACGGTCGACAGGCGGTGGGCGATGACGAGGGTCGTGCGATTGCGTGAGATCACGTCGAGTGCCGCCTGGATTTCCTGCTCCGTCTTCGTGTCGAGCGCCGATGTCGCCTCGTCGAGAATCAGGATCGGCGGCGCCTTCAGGATGGTCCGGGCGATGGCGACGCGCTGTTTCTCTCCGCCCGAGAGCTTCAGCCCGCGCTCGCCCACCATTGCGCCGTATCCCTCCGGCAGGCCGCGGATGAAGTCGGCGATCTGCGCGGCTTCGGCGGCCGCTGCGACCTCGGCATCGGAAGCGCTCACCCGGCCATAGCGGATATTGTAGGCGATCGTATCGTTGAAGAGCACCGTGTCCTGCGGCACCATGCCTATGACGGCGCGCAGGCTCTTCTGAGTGACATCGCGCACGTCCTGGCCATCGATGGTGATCGATCCGCGCTGCACGTCGTAGAAGCGGTAGAGAAGCCGCGAAAGGGTGGATTTGCCGGCGCCGGACGGACCGACGACAGCGACCGTCTTGCCGGCGGGCACTTCGAAGGATATCCCCTTCAGGATCGGCCGTGCCGGATCATAGGCGAAGTGCACGTCGCGAAAGGCGATCGCTCCGCGCTCGATCTTGAGATCGGTCGCACTCGGCCGATCGACGACTTCCGGACATACGTCCAGGAGGTCGAACATGTGCTCGATATCGGTGAGGCCCTGGCGGATTTCGCGATAGACAAAGCCGATGAAGTTCAAGGGAATGGCGAGCTGGATGAGCATCGCATTCACGAAGACGAAGTCGCCGAGCGTCTGTTCGCCGCGCTGAACGGCCAGCGCCGTCATCGTCATCATCACCGCTGTGCCGGCACCGAAGATCAGCGCCTGTCCGAAGTTCAGCCAGCCAAGCGAGGTCCAGACCTGGGTCGCAGCCCGTTCATAGCGCGCCATCGAGCGGTCGAAGCGCTTGGCCTCCATTTCCTCGTTGCCGAAATACTTGACCGTCTCGAAGTTCAGGAGCGAGTCGATCGCCTTGGTGTTGGCGTCCGTGTCACTGTCGTTCATCGAACGACGGATGGCGATGCGCCAGTCGCTGGCTCGCACCGTGAACCAGATATAGAGCGACACAGTAACGGCGGTAACGAGGAGATAGCTGAAGCCATAGCCCCACCAGAAGATCACCGCTGTCAGCAGGAACTCGATAAGCGTCGGCACGCTGTTCAGAATCGTGAATCGGACGATCGTCTCGATGCCCTTGGTACCGCGTTCTATGATGCGCGATAGCCCGCCGGTGCGCCGCTCGAGGTGGAAGCGCAGCGACAGCTGATGCATGTGGACAAAGGTTCGGTAAGCAAGCTGCCGCACGGCGTGCTGGCCGACACTGGCGAAAAGCGCGTCGCGCAGCTGATTAAGACCGCTCTGCAGCAGGCGTGCAAGGTTATAGGCGAGCACCAGCATGACGGCGCCGGTGAGGAATTGCGGCAGGAAAGCCAGATCATCCGGCCTGTCATTGAGCGCATCCGTGGCCCATTTGAAGAAATAGGGCACGAGGATGAGGACGACCTTGGCAACCACGAGAATCACCGTCGCCCAAACGACCCTGAGCTTCAGGTCAAAACGGTCGGCCGGCCACATATAGGGCCACAGATTCGCGATCGTCGACAAGGGGTTGCTGGTGTCGGCGGAAACCGTTTTCGTCTGAGTGCTGGATGCCACGTTTCAGTCCGCTTCCGATGCTCTTGATGGTCATCGTTTTCCGGGCGCTCAAAGGGCCGTCGCAAACCCCTATCTCGTCCGGCTCAATGAAAAGCGGCGTCTTTGAGGACGCCGCCTTTGCTTCACAGATAGGTCAGCTCTCCCTAAGCCGCAATGGAAGCGCGGCCGGAAGCGCGATTAATCCTCGTGTCGCATGTGCTTGCGATGGATCTCCCGCGATTCCACATCGGAAAGCGCCTCGTGAGGCACGCCGAAAACCTGGCCCGGCTGAATGAGGTCGGGATTTTCGATCTGCTCACGGTTGGCGAGATAGATCGTCGTGTAGCGAACGCCCGCCCCGTAGACGCGCCTCGAAATCTCCCAAAGCGTATCGCCGCGGCGAATGATCACGGAAGACTTGCTCTCCTGGAGCGGTGCCTGTCGGATCGTCGCCGGCTGCTCATCCGCAGCGGACGGCGCAGACGCGGCCATCTGCTTGGTCTCGATGTCGGGCTTGGCTGCGGTTTCTTCCGCCTCCTCGACCTTTTGCTGTTCTACAGCGCTCATGGTTTCCGGCTGCGTTGCCATCACGGGCTTGTCTGAAGCGAGGGCCACCGCGACGCTCGCCGGCCGCGGCAATGCGGGACCGATCACGCCATCCACCTTGTCCAGGGCGGCAATTACGCTTGCGGGATCCTGCGGCGAAGACTTCAGGACCGACAATGCCTTGTCGGCCGCCTTGGAAGCGTCATTCGCCGCCGCGACCACCGCCGGCGCGGAATTGTCGGCGGGCTTGAATTCCGCAAGCGACTGAAGGGCGAACTCGGTGGCCGATCGTGCTGCCGCCAGCTGTTCGGCCGTCGGCTGTCTGCCGTCGGCGAAGAGGCCTTTCAACAAAGCGAGCGCCTTGCCCGCTTCCGTCTTTAGACCGTCAAGGCCAGTCGCGGCGTCATCCGCCGGCGTAGCGGCAATCGCCGCGACCTGCACACCCTCGGGCCGATCGAAGGGCACCGACGCACGCATGGCTACCTTCGTGGCGTCGTCGTTCATCATATCGGCCCGGATGATATGGCTGCCGACCGCGAGATCAATCGTACCATCGACGACGAATTGCCCCTTTCCATCGGCCCTCATCTCTCCGAACAGCGAGTCGTCGGCATAGATTCGCACCAGCGCCCCCGGCCTTGCATTGCCGGCGACGAACATGGTCTTTCCTTCGATCTCCACGGCCGTCACCTGCAGCCCCGGCACCGCATTGGGCGTGTCCGGCGTTGCGGGGGCCGCAGCAGCATCCGCCTGTGCGACTGGTGCAGCGGCCGACTGCGCCGGCTCGTCCTCGGCTTTCGGCGTGGTGATCAGCCGGCTCGCCTCGCCCGGTCGGGACACCATCGCCAGCAATTGGCCGCCCGGTTCCTTCGGAACGGAAATGGTCGCAACCTCGTCCGACGTCCTGCTTGCACCACCCGCGCCGACGCTCCTGAGCGTCAGCTGGTGATCGCCGGCCGGCAGAGGCTTGTCGAACACGGCCGCAAAATCCCCTCCTGCACTGACGTCCGCCGTGCCGAGAACCGTATCACCACTTAGAATCTCGAGCTTTGTACCCGGTTCAGCGCGACCGGCGATCACCGTCGACCCGTCGGGCTCGACACGAAGGACGTCAAATCCAGGTACGGTCCAATCCTTGGCCGCATCGGAGTCGGCGACCTGCTCCCCGGCAGCAGGAGCGGTTTCGGCCGTTGCCGGCGCCGGTTCACCCGGAACGTCGCCAGCGGTGGATCGTGCGGCCTCCTCCGTCGTCTCGTCGTTCAGGTTCGGCTGGACTACGAAAACCATCAGCGCAGTCGCAATCGCCAGCACGCTAAGGGCCACCCAGCTGGCTTTGTTCTTTATCATGCCACTCTCCACAGCAGCAGAGCATCATGCTCCGCGCATCCCCATTGCAGGCCTACGGTCGCCAAGCTTTTGCCGCATTATAGCGCAACGGCGGCCCGTCCGTCGGAATTCTTCAATGTATCGCTGAAATTGCTAACGTTTCCTACGGTTCGGCACAAGCGCCGAGTGTGCAGGCGCACATCGGCGGAGAGGCTTTTTCCCTCATTTTTCTTGACCCATGCTGCGCTGCAATGTCTCTTGGCGGCATGACTAAGGAAGCTACTCCGATTCGATCCGTCTGCGTTTATTGCGGCTCACAGCCCGGACGCGATCCCGACCATATGCAGGCTGGACGCCTTCTCGGCAAGTCCATCGCGTCGCATGGCCTGCAGCTCGTCTATGGCGGCGGCACGCGAGGCATCATGGGTGCGGTTGCAAGCGGCGTGCTCTCGGCGGGCGGCCACGTCACCGGCATCATTCCCGAGTTTCTGATGGACAAGGAAGCGACTCGCCATTCGTTGGGGCAGCTCAACGAGCTGATCGTCACGGCCGATATGCACGAGCGCAAGCACAAGATGTTCGAGCGTGCCGATGCCTTCGTCGCGCTACCCGGCGGCATCGGCACGCTGGAAGAGATCATCGAGATCATGACCTGGGCGCAACTCGGCCGGCACCGCAAGCCGATGGTGTTCGGTAATATCAACGGTTTCTGGACGCCGCTGCTGGAGCTCCTGCAGCATATGCGCGACGAAGGCTTCGTCCACACGGCCCATCTCGTTCAACCGCTCGTTATCGACAAGGCCGAGGAGATCGTTCCCGGCATTCTCGGCGCGGCGGCTTCGAAGGGACGCGAGGGCGAGAGCGGGATCATCTCCAAGCTCTGAATTTGAACTTTCGAGGGAAAGGGCCACAGAACGCGGCCCCGTCAGCCGCTCATTCAGCCGGCGTCGGCTGCGCCGCTCGGCGCGCCCTGCTTTCGGCCAGCATCGCGCCTGAATAGATGAACAGCGCCGCCCAGATCAAAATGAATGCGACGAGCTTCATGGCTCCGAAGGGCTCGTTGAAGACAAAGACCGCGATCAGGAAGATCATCGTCGGCGCGATATATTGCATGATGCCGATGGTCGAGAGCCTGAGCAGCTTGGCGCCGTTGGCATAGATCATCAACGGCACGGCCGTAACCAGACCGCAAGCGAGAAGCAAAAGGACATCGGTCATGTCGGTGTCGCCGAAATGCCCCTCACCCGTTGCCTCGAGCCAGACGATGTAGCCAAGCGCGGGGACGCTCAGGAGAAGCACTTCCAGGAAAAAACCCTGGTTCGGCCCGATCGGCAGCGTCTTGCGGAAAAAAGCGTAGAAGCCCCACGAGAAGCAAAGGCCGATCGACACCCAGGGAAGGCCGCCGGCATCCAAGGCGAGCACGGCGACGGCGAGTACGGCAAGCGCGATCGCCACCATCTGCGCCGGATTCGGCCGCTCCTTGAGCAGCACGGCACCGAGAAAAATGGAGAAGAGCGGATTGATATAATAGCCGAGCGCCGTCTCGATCGCCCGACCCGCGCCGATCGCCCAGACATAGATGCCCCAGTTGACCGTGATGAGCGCAGCCGTCAAGGTCGCCATCTTCAGCATGCGCGGCGAGCTGAGCGCCGCCTTGAGCTCCTGTGTGCGGCCGAGCCAGACAAGCACGAGCCCCGCGAGCGGCACCGACCAGACGATGCGATGCGCGACGACCTCGGGCGCGGGGATATGCGCCACCGCCTTCATGAAAAACGGCAGAAAACCCCAAAGAAGATACGCCGCCAGGGCGAAGGCGAATCCTCGTGCGGAATCGGTATTGTCGGCGGGCGGTTTCGCGTTCGGCTCGGCCATGGTCGTGGTCCTGAAAACGGCGCCGGAGCCATGCGAGGTGACGCAATCACTCCGGCAAAAATCACGGCTCGTCCCACAGACCGCCGTTCTTCGAGCGTCCTACTCCAACGAATGGTGATGCACCAATTCATTTCCGTGAAGCGAAGAGTGAATGTTGCTGAACGTTGCGGAAGGAATTGCCGCCAGACCCCGTGGCATTTGAAGTTCGAAGGGTCCTACTCCGCCGCCACCAGTCCGACCTGGTCGCGGTTCTTGAGCAGCTTGTAGACGATGCTGTCCATCAGCGCCTGGAAGGAGGCATCGATGATGTTGTCGGAGACGCCGACCGTCCACCAGCGCGCGCCGGTCCGGTCCGTCGACTCGATCAGCACCCGGGTGACGGCCTCGGTGCCGCCATTGAGGATGCGCACCTTGTAGTCGGCGAGTTCCAGGTCGGCGATTTCCGACTGGTACTTGCCGAGATCCTTGCGCAGCGCCAGGTCGAGCGCGTTGACCGGACCATGGCCCTCGGCGACCGACATCATCGTCTCGCCGTCGACGATCACCTTGGCCACGGCTTCCGAGACGGTCTTCAGATTGCCGTTCGCATCGAAGCGACGCTCGACCATGACGCGGAAGCTCTCGACATGAAAGAAATCGGGCACCGTGCCGAGGATGCGGTTGGCGAGCAGCGTGAAACTCGCATCCGCCCCCTCATAGGCATAGCCCGTTGCCTCGCGCTCCTTGACGATCGAGATCAATTTGTCGAGGCGCGGATCGTCCTTGCCGACCGTGATGCCGCGGCGCTTCAGCGCATTGATGAAATTGGCCTTGCCGCCCTGGTCCGAGACCATGACCTTCCGCAGGTTGCCGACGCTTTCCGGCGCAATGTGCTCGTAGGTGCGCGGGTCCTTCAGAAGAGCCGAGGCATGAATGCCGGCCTTGGTGGCGAAAGCCGAAGCGCCGACATAGGGCGCCTGCGGATCCGGCGAGCGGTTGAGGAGCTCGTCGAAGGCATGGGCAAGCTCCGTCAGTTCCTGCAGCCTCTCGGTGTCGATACCGGTCTCAAAACGCGTCGAATAGGTCTCCTTGAGCCCCAGCGTCGCGATCAGCGTCACGAGGTTGGCGTTGCCGCACCGCTCGCCGATCCCGTTCAGCGTTCCCTGGATCTGGCGCACGCCGGCCTCGACGGCGGCAAGCGAATTCGCCACGGCCTGTCCGGTGTCGTTGTGGGCATGGATGCCGAGCCTTGCGCCCGGCACGCCCGCCGCAATCATCGCGGAGACGATCTCGCGGACTTCAGAAGGCTGGGTGCCGCCATTGGTGTCGCAGAGCACCACCCAGCGCGCGCCCGCCTCGAGCGCAGCTGTTGCGCAGGCGGTGGCATAGGCGGGGTTTGCCTTGTAGCCATCGAAGAAATGCTCGCAGTCGACCATCGCCTCGCGGCCTGAGGCGACGACTGCCTCCACCGAGGCGCGGATGCTCTCGAGATTTTCGTCTTTGGTGCAGCCGAGCGCCACCGAAACGTGGTAATCCCAGCTCTTTGCCACGAGACAGATCGCGTCGCTTGCGGCGGCGAGCAGCGCGTTGAGGCCGGGATCGTTGGAGGCCGAGACGCCCGCACGCTTGGTCATGCCGAAGGCAACGAAAGAAGCCTGCGCCGTGCGTTTGCGCTTGAAGAATTCCGTGTCGGTCGGATTGGCACCTGGATAGCCGCCTTCGACATAATCGACGCCGAATTCATCGAGCATGGCCGCGATCGCAATCTTGTCCTCGACGGAAAAGTCGATGCCGGGCGTCTGCTGCCCGTCTCGAAGCGTCGTGTCGAAGAGATAGATGCGTTCCCTGGTCATGGCTTGGTTCCAAAATGCGAAGTCGGCAAGGGGCGGTGGTTTCCGTGTCATTCGGTTTTGCCGGCGAACTTGTCGGTCGCGCGGATCAGGCGATCGAGAATGCCGGGCTCCGAATAGGCATGGCCCGCGCCCTCGATCAGGTGGAATTCGGCCGCGGGCCAGGCCTTATGCAATTGCCAGGCATATTTGGCCGGGCACGGCATGTCGTAGCGGCCGTGCACGATCACGCCCGGGATACCGTGGAGCTTGTGTGCGTCGCGCAGCAATTGCCCCTCCTCGAGCCAGCCGGCATTGACGAAGAAGTGGTTCTCGATGCGGGCGAAGGCGTCGGCGAATTGCTCTTCCTCGAAGCGGTTGCTGGTCTCCGGCTCCGGTAGGAGCGTGATCGTCTCGCCCTCCCAGAGGCTCCAGGCCTTGGCTGCTGCGATCCGCGTCGCGCGATCCCCGCTCGTCAGCCGCCGGTTATAGGCCCGCATCATCTCGTGGCGCTCTTCCGGCGGGATCAACGCGACGAAGCGCTCCCACTTGTCCGGGAACATTTCCGACACGCCGAACTGATAATACCAGTCGAGCTCGGCCCTGGTGAGCATATAGATGCCACGAAGGACCAGCTCGGAGACGCGCTCCGGATGCGTTTCGGCGTAAGCGAGCGCCAGCGTCGATCCCCAGGAGCCGCCGAAGACCAACCACTTCTCGACGCCGGCCAATTCCCTCAGCCGCTCGATATCGGCGACCAGATGCCAGGTCGTATTCGCCTCCAGTTCGGCATGCGGCATCGACTTGCCGCAGCCGCGCTGGTCGAAGAGCAACACGTCATAGAGCTCCGGATCGAAGAGGCGGCGGTGGCTCGGTGAGATCGTGCCGCCGGGGCCGCCATGCAGGAAGACCGCCGGCTTGGCGCCGGGCGTGCCGACCCGCTCCCAATAGACAAGATGTCCGTCGCCCACGTTCAGGTGACCGGAAGCATAGGGCTCGATTTCCGGATAGAGGGTACGCAGATCAGCACTCACTGAAACTCTTCCTCGGGTGGCCAGTGGATGGTGTCGAAATCGGGATGCTGGCGGCTGGATTCCAGGACGGCGAGATGGCGCGCGGCGGCCGCTTCGCTGCCGTCGTCGGTCTCCTTTTCGCGCAGAGCCGGCAGGTGCGAAAACCACAGCATGCGCGACTCGACACCGGATTGGTAAATCGGCTGCACGTCGTCCGGATCGTCCAGGGAGCCGAGCGTGATGTTCAGGAAATTCTCGTTCGGCATGTCATAGAAAAGCGGTGTGCCGCATGCGCGGCAGAAGCCGCGCCGCACGAGATCCGATGACCGGAACCAGGCGGGCTCGCCGCGCGTGATCTGAAAATCCTCGCGCGCGATATTGGCGAGCGGCAGGAAATAATTTCCGGCCGCCTTCTGGCACATACGGCAATGACAGATATGCGCATCCTCGAGCGTACCCTCGGCGCGATAGCGCACCGCGCCGCATTGACAGCCGCCCGTGAAGATCCGCCGGATCATCATGCCCAGGCTCCCGCCGGCGGCCATTGCTCCGTCTCGTGGTCCGGGTGCTGAAAGGAGATGATCTGCTCCTGACGCGCATAGTAATCCGGATCTTCGTGAACCGGCTGGTCGAAGATGGTCTCGACCCAGGGCAGCCGCGCCTGAAAGTTGACCTGGATGCGCGGCGCCAGATCGGAGCGGTCATCGAAGGCGCCGATCGCGATTTCGAGTCCGCCGGGATGCCGGTAGGTCAGCGGCGTGCCGCATTTCGGGCAGAAGCCGCGATCGATGTTGACGGAAGACTGGAAGTAGCTCGGTTCGTCACGGGTCCATTCGACGCCGTCCTTCGGCGCGGTCACCAGGGCCGAGAAGAACGAGCCGAACTGCTTCTGGCACATACGGCAATGGCAGATCGACGGGCGTCCAAGCGCGCCGCGAATGCGGAAGCGAACGGCGCCGCACTGGCACCCTCCTGTTCTGACGGTCTCGCTCATCATCTCTCCTTCCGTGGCCAGGCTTCGGTGGTCATGATCCGGGTGCTGATAGGACACGAGATCGGCGAGGAAGGATGCCGCACCCAGGTCGGCCATCGTGTCCTCGCCGGGAAGTTCCGGCACGCGATCGACATAAGGCAACTTCGCCTCGATGCCCCATTGGATCGTCGGCGCGATGCCTTCCGGCCTGTCGAAAGCCGCGATCGCCAGCGCCATCCCGTCCGGCGCCTCATAGGTGAGCGGCGTCCCGCAATCTCCGCAGAAGCCGCGCCACACGTGGTTCGAGGATTGAAAGCGCTTCCGCTCTCCACGCGTCCAGACAAGTTTTGCACCGCGAACGGAGACGAGGGGCAGGTAGAAGTTGCCGCTCGCCTTCTGGCACATACGGCAATGGCAGACCGAGGCATCGCCGAGCTTGCCTTCGACGCGAAAGCGGACCGCACCGCATTGGCATCCGCCGCTATGGATATCGTCAGCCATGTGGTCCTCCTCTTGCCTCGCGTGCCGTCGGTCCTTGCCGTCGCGCCGGTCAGGTCTGCGACCGCTTCACTTCCCAGGTCGTTACCCGTTCGCCCGTTTCCGGATCCTTGCCGTCCTTGAGCTGGATGCCCCGCCCCTGCAGATCGGCGCGGATCGCATCGGCTTCCGCATAATTCTTCGCCTTCAGAAGTTCGAGGCGCACGCGCACGCGGGCGTCGATCTCGTGCACGACCGCCTCGTCGAGTTCGATCTCCTTCGGCACGACGCCGATCAGGGCGGCGCTCGCGGCGAAGGCGCCGAGATATTGCGCATCGGTCGATGCCTTCTGAGCCAGCGCATGCAGCGCCTGGATCGCTGCAACCGTGTTGAGGTCGTCCGCAAGAGCCGCCACTACCTGGCGGTCCGGCTCCCCGGCCGCGTCTCCCGGTACCGGCCATTTCGAGAGCAGATGCTCGGCCTCCTCCAGCCGCTTGACCGAGAAGTCGATCGGCTCGCGATAATGCGTCATCAGCATGGCGAGCCTCAGAACCTCGCCCGGCCATTGGCGGTCGCCGAATTTCTCCGTGTGCAGGAGCTCGTAGATGGTGATGAAATTGCCTTCCGACTTCGACATCTTGCGGCCTTCGACCTGCAGGAAGCCGTTATGCATCCAGACATTCGCCATCACTTCGGTGCCGTGGGCGCAACGCGACTGGGCGATCTCGTTCTCGTGGTGGGGAAAGATCAGATCGATGCCGCCGCCATGAATATCGAAGACTTCGCCGAGATAGCGTCCACTCATCGCCGAGCACTCGATGTGCCAGCCGGGCCGGCCCCGTCCCCAGGGACTTTCCCAGCCCGGTTCATGCTCCTCGGAGAGCTTCCAGAGCACGAAGTCCCCCGGATTTCGCTTGTGGGCGTCGACGGCAACGCGGGCGCCTGCCTGCTGTTCCTCGAGGTTGCGCTTGGAAAGCTGCCCGTAATCGGCCATCGACGTGGTGTCGAACAACACCTCGCCCTCGGCCTCATAGGCATGGCCCTTCACAATGAGCTTCTCGATGATCTCGACCATCTGGGCGATGTTTTCGGTGGCCCGGGGCTGTACGGTCGGGTCGAGGCAGCCGAGCACCGCGGCGTCGTCCAGGAACTGCTTCTCGGTCGATTCCGTGACGTGGCGGATAGCCTCGTTCAGCGGAAGGCCGGGATAGTCGCGCAACGCCCGTGCATTGATCTTGTCGTCGACGTCGGTGATGTTGCGCGCATAGGTGACATGGCTTTCGCCGTAGACATGACGCAGCAACCGGAAAAGCACGTCGAAGACGATGATCGGCCGCGCATTTCCGATATGGGCATAGTCGTAGACCGTCGGCCCGCAGACATACATGCGGACGTTTTGAGGGTCGATCGGACGGAAATCGGCCTTTTCCCGCGTCAGCGTGTTGTACAGCTTCAAAACCGGCATTCCGCCCATCCCAATCTCCAAGCCTGCATGCAACCGTTGCAACAGCGCGTCCGGGGCGGCCCGCACGTTTTGTCATCTTGGAATTGTGGAGACGAAAACGGCCAGGCCAGCGGAGCGCTAGCGAATAATCTTCCGGCAAATAATGCAGATAACCGTCTTCATGGCGCCCCTTATCGCGCGTCGCTCAGCCCCGGTCAAGAGGCGAGCCGCATGCAAGCGAAAGTCGTCGTCGCCAATGCCCATGGCCACGGATTTGTCATGATTTGCCTTATCCGAAAGCGCTACGCGGGAAAGCGATTCGTGACGCATGGTCGGTGCGTCGTATCCTGTTTCCCAAGGAAACGAAAAGTGACTCGGCTTTCCGCACAAAAGCGAAAGCCAAGCGTTACCATGACTCGGGAAATATACAGGAGAGTGTGAAATGAAAGCCGCGACCACAACAAAACCCCCGGCGGCCGACCTCGTCACGAAATACCGGCCACTCGGCATCAAGGCCGTGCTCGCCGCCGCCCTGCAGGTCAAGGCCAAGCCGACAACCAGCAAGAGTACAAAGAGCACCAAGCGCCGCGCGTGAGCGCGTCCCCCTTTAGAACAGCGACAGTTGGCCGCTCCCGTCTCCGCTCGGATCCTCCTTCTCCAATTCAGCCCCGGTGGCGGGCGTGACTTCTTCCTGAAGCTCGGGCCCCATATTCGCGACCTTGTTGACCCGATCGGAGACGGGGATCACCTCGAAGAGCTCCTCAGACGACGGAACCATGAGATCCGCGACGTCGCGCGGTTCCTGCGTACTGCAATCGAGCCAACGCGTGAAAGCCTCGGGGCGGATGACGACGGGCATACGATCGTGAACGTGGCTGACCGCCCCGTTGGCGCTGGTCGTCAGGATGGCTGCGGTATCGACCTCCGATCCGTCTGCGGACGACCAGGTTTCCATAAGCCCGGCAAAGGCGACGATACCGCCCTTCTTCGGCCGGACCCAATAGGCCTGCGAGGCGCCCCGGCTGCCCTTTGGCGGCCGGTGCCACTCGTAGAAGCCGGAGGCCGGAACCAGGATACGGCGGTGCCGCATCGCAGCCCGGAAGGCCGCTTTGTCCGCCGCCGTTTCGGCGCGGGCATTGATCAGCAGCGGGAAGCTGCGCGGGTCCTTCACCCAGCCCGGCGTGAACCCCCAGCGTGCAAGGAGCGCCTTGCGCTCCGGCAGATTGCTACCGGGCGCCGGCCGCTCAGAGGCGATGACGACAAGGATCGGCTGCGTCGGAGCGATATTGAACCGCGCCGGAAAGCCCTCGACTTTCAGCAGGCCAAGCAGTTCTACCAATTCTTCCGGCGTCGCCGTCAGCGCAAAACGTCCGCACATGACAGGGATGTGGCACTTCGCCTAAGGTGGGTCAACGATCCCATGCAATTCGATCCGGATTATGCAACGCCAACCTGAACGCGCTTCCTCCGCCATTCTCGAACGGGACGGACGCTATCTCCTCGTCCGGCGGGCCAATCCGCCCGCGGCCCAGATGTATGCTTTCCCGGGCGGTCGCGCCGAGCCCGGCGAAACGCCGGCGGAAACCGCCCTTCGCGAGTTGGCGGAGGAGACCGGCATAAAAGGATGCAATCCCGTGCTTTTCGAGGTTTACGACCTTCCTCCGAAACGAACCGAGAGCCGTCACTTTCTCCTCTCCGTCTTCACGGTCGAGGCGAACCTCGGCTCCGTAGCGGTTGCCAGCGACGACGCCGCAGATGTGGGCTGGTTCACGCCGGAAGAAATCTTCGCCTTGCCCGTTCCGGAAAGCGTTCACGACTGCGTGGAGAAGCTGATCCGCATCCGGGCGACGACCGGCACGGGATAGGACGCGGACAGCTTTCGACGGTCGTCCGCCTGTTCCCGCTCTGCATTTTTGCGCCGCCTCGGGTTGAAAAATGCTCGTATTCTCCTGCTGCACAGGCTTGAATCCGGACCCGTTTCGGCTTTGATGGAGCGATGACCGTTGCATCGCTTCCAATACGGCTGTTCCTGACCGGCGTGACGCTTGCCCTTGCGGCAGCCGCTGCCGCACAGGACGCGCCCTCCCCGGAAACAGCCCCGCCTGCCGTCGAGGCGAAACCGCCGCCCTATGAACAGCGCCTGATTCGTCTCGCCGAAATACTGGGATCGGTCCATTACCTGCGCAATCTCTGCCTGGCGAAACCCGAAGACACCTGGCGGCAATCGATGCAGGCGTTGATCGACCAGGAGACGGCCGGCGAACCGAAACGACGCGGGCACATGACCGCCGCCTTCAACCGCGGCTACCGGACATTTGCCTCCGTCTATACCGCCTGCACGGAATCGGCGACGCTCGCCGAGGCGCGATACCGTGCCGAAGGCGCAACACTTGCTTCAGAAATCGCGGCACGCTTCGGGAATTAACAGGATATTAACCCCTTTTTCCGCGAGCCCGTGTCGTTTCGGGAAAAGGCTGCTAAGTTGTTAAGACAGTGGTAAGGAGTGACCGGCCTGTCTGCCCGTTCAGTTGCGGTTCAGCAGAGAGGCGCTAGCTTAAGCCAAGTGTAGCTGATGGAACCCGCATGGAACGAATGATGGAACCAAGCCTGACCGACATTGACGACATGATCGTCCACGAAAAAATGCAGGCGGCCCTGGAACACCAGAATGAAGCCTGGGCGGACGGTATGGCCGACGGAATCGAGCCGGAAATCATCGCCGACGCGGCCATTGCGCTGGCAATGCGGGAAACCGTCCGGCTTCACGGCGAAGAGGGTGCCGAGGCCATGCTGAACTCTCTTCGCGAGCGGATGCTCGCCGGAGAATTTTCGCCACAGCGGACCATACAATAATACCAGGACTGCCCATGAGCCGGACTTCAGCCTACCGGGCGACACCGGTGCGCCTCGTTACGCTGCTGCTGGCAGGTGTCGTCCTGTCACCGACGGCGGTTGCGCCTGCATTCGCGCTTAGCGAGTTGCGACCGGCCCCCGCTCCCATCGCCGACGAGCAGAGCGGTACACCGGCGGAAGCAGAGGCGCCGGACGAGGTCGTCCCGCTTGAAATTCCAACACCTGACCCGTTGGTGAACGAAGGGGCGGGAGAGGCCATCGAAGAGGCTGCGCCGGAGGTGGTCGAGCCGGTCGAGGTGCTGACGGATGTTTCGAAACTACCGGCACCCGTCGTCCGCATGCGCGAACTGATCGTCGAAGCCGCTGCGTCCGGAGACATCGAGAGGCTGCGCCCCCTGCTCGGCAAGGGTCCGACCCAGACGCAAGTCTCCGGCAGCGCCGGCGAGGAGGACCCGATCGCGGTGCTGAAAGGCTTGTCCGGCGACCAGGACGGCGTCGAAATTCTGGCGATCCTCCTCGACGTGCTTTCGACCGCATTCGTTCTCGCGGACAAGGGCACGCCGGAAGAGGCCTATGTCTGGCCCTATTTTGCCGAGAAGCCTCTGTCGTCCCTGACGCCACCGGAGAAGGTCGATCTGTTCCGCCTCGTCACAGCCGGTGACTTCGCCGGCATGGAGGAACTCGGCAATTACAATTTCTATCGTGTGGGCATTGCACCCGACGGGCAATGGAAGTTCTTCGTCGCCGGCGATTGACCGGCACGCTTGCTCTTGCCCACCGGAAATCCTACCTGTTCGAGAAACAGAACAGGATTCGAAGCCATGCCGAAGCTTTGCCTTGACGACCGTGCAGTGATCAGCGTTTCCGGCCAGGATGCAGAAGCGCTGTTGCAGGGCCTGATCACCACCGATATCGGCGCGCTGGCCGAGGGCGAAGCGAGTCCCGGCGCCCTTCTGACCCCGCAGGGCAAGATCTTTTTTGAGTTTCTGATCTCCCGCGACGGCGACAAATTCCGGCTGGAGACGACCAGCGACCAGGCCGAAGCGCTTCTAAAACGCCTGACCATGTACAAGCTCAGATCGGCAGTCGAGCTCTCGCTCACCTCGCCGGCGCCAGTGACGGTCGTCTTTGGCGATGCGCGACCGAGCGGCAGCTATCGCGACCACCGTTTCGAAAAGGCCGACACGCCGGTATTCCGGCTCTATGCCGAGACGGCCGAAGCCGACGCAACCGTCGCCGATCTCGACGGCTTGAGGATCGCGGCGGGCGTCGCTGTCGCCGGTCGGGACTATGCCTTGCAGGACGCCTTTCCCCACGATGTGCTGATGGATCTGAATGGCGGCCTGTCCTTCCGCAAGGGTTGCTATGTCGGGCAGGAGGTCATTTCGCGCATGCAGCACCGCGGCTCGGCCCGGCGGCGCGTGGTGATCGTCGCCGGCGAAATGGCCCTCCCGCCGACGGGCACGATCCTTTCCGTCTCCGGGCGGGCGATCGGCGCGCTCGGGACGGTGCGCGACAAGGCCGGGCTCGCGATCGTGCGCATCGACAAGGCGGGGGAAGCGATGGCCAAGGGGGAAGCGATCCTTGCCGGCGATGTGCCTGTCATGCTGACGCTGCCCGGCTGGACCGGACTTGTCTTTCCGGCGGATGCCGGCGAGGCGAGCGCATGACGAATGCGCGAGCCTGGCAACGGATGCTTTCCGGTCGGCGGCTCGATCTGCTCGACCCCTCGCCGCTCGACGTCGAATTGGCCGACATCGCGCACGGTCTCGCCCGCGTTGCACGCTGGAACGGGCAGACGACCGGCGATCACGCCTTTTCCGTCGCCCAGCACAGTCTGCTCGTCGAGGAGATTTTCCGGCGCACCAATCGCTGCAATGCCGACGACTGCCTGATGGCGCTGCTCCACGATGCGCCGGAATATGTGATCGGCGATATGATCTCACCTTTCAAGGCCGTGGTCGGTGGCGGCTATAAGGCGGTCGAAAACCGGCTGGAGAGCGCAGTGCATCTGCGCTTCGGTCTGCCGGCGCATACGCCCAGGGAACTCAAGGACCGGATCAAGAAGGCAGACCGCGTCGCCGCCTATTTCGAGGCGACGGAAATTGCCGGCTTTTCGCCCGAGGAGGCCCGGAAGTTCTTCGGTCAGCCCCGCGGCATTACGCGCGAGACGCTGCTGATCGATCCGCTGCCGGCGATCGAGGCGCAACGCCTTTTCTCCGCCCGTTTCGGTGCGATCGAGGCTGAGCGCGTCAAGACGAAGCACGAGGGCGTGACATGACCGGCATCGTCGTGTCGCCGCTCGCGCGCATAGCGGAAATGGCGGTTCGCCACCGTTGCCGCGAAATGGTCAGCCTGCTTGCCAAGGGGCAGGATTTCCATCGCCCTGCGGTGATCGACGGCACGAGGCACATGACGATCGGCGTCAACGACATCAGCTTCGCCGGAACGGGCGATCTGGTGGCGCCGCAGGAAGCGCATGTCGAGCAGGTCGTTGAATTTGCGCGGCAATGGGATCGTTCGCGACCGCTCCTCGTCCATTGCTGGATGGGCGTTTCGCGGTCACCGGCCGCAGCGCTGATCGCGGCACTTGCCGTAGAGCCCGATCAGGACGACGTAGTGCTGGCGACGCGGCTGCGCGTTGTGTCGCCCTTCGCGACGCCGAACGCCCGGCTGGTGGAAATCGGGGATCATGCGTTATCACGCAAGGGAAGGCTGATCGCGGCGGTACGAGCCATCGGCCGCGGCGCGGAGGCCGACGGAAACGCGCCCTTCCTCCTGCCGCTTCGCCCGGAGATGTCCATGCATGCCGGCTGACGCACAACCCGCTACGGTCGAGATCGGCCTCAATGCGGTCATCGTCGCCGTCGTCAACCGCAGCCCGCGCATTCTCGCCGTCAGCGAAACCGATGGCGACGCCCGCGACGGCTTGCCCTTCGGTCCCTTCGATCCGGCGCGCCACCGCACTTTCGAGGCGAGCCTTCGCGCCCGCGTCGAGAAGCGGACCGCGCTGAAGCTCGGCTATATCGAGCAACTCTATACCTTCGGCGATCGCGGTCGGCAGCGTCTTCCGGGCGAGGAAGGCAAGCACATGGTCTCCGTCGGCTATCTCGCGCTGACGCGCACCGACGCCGAGAACAACGAGCGGCTGGCGGAGGCGGGCGCCCATTGGCGGGACTGGTACGGTTATCTGCCCTGGGAAGACTGGCGGCAGGGGCGCCCGGAAATACTCGACGAGGCGATCCTGCCTGCGCTCGCCCGATGGGAGATTGGCCAGGCCGTCGAGGAGAAGTCCGTCTCGAGCGCACAGCGCCGGGCGCGCCTGCGCCTCGCTTTCGGTCTCGATGACTTTCCCTGGGACGAGGAGCGCGTGCTGGAGCGCTACGAGCTGCTTTACGAGGCGGGGCTGGTGCGGGAGGCCGTGATCGACGGTCATTGCCGCAGTCCCGGCGGTCCGGCGGTCGGGCTCGCCATGCGGCACGATCATCGCCGCATCGTTGCCACCGCCGTCGCCCGGCTGCGCGGCAAGATCAAGTACAGACCCGTCGTCTTCGAACTGATGCCGCCGGAATTCACGTTGACCCATCTGCAGGCGACCGTGGAGGCGATCTCCGGCCAGCACCTGCACAAGCAAAATTTTCGTCGGCTGGTCGAGGGCGCCGAACTCGTCGAAGCGACGGGAGGAACGCTCGCGTCCACCGGTGGCCGGCCCGCCGCGCTTTTCCGCTTCCGGCGACAAATTCTCGACGAGCGGCCCGCTCCGGGTCTCAAGGTCGGAGGGCGATAAACGTCACCTGATGACGGCGCAGGCCAATCGTTCGCCGCCACCGCCGTCCGGCTGGCTACGGTTGTCGTCGGAATTCCGGTGGATCACCAAAGCGCGGCCGCGGATCGCCGTCCCTGGTTCATCAAGCGATACGAAGCTGTTGAACACCTGAGCACGCAGGACTCCGTCGGGGCCGACATATTGGTTCGGCAGATCGCCGGCATGCGGGCCGTTTGCCGCAAGGAATCCGTGTTCGGCGTTCTCGTCTTCACCGGCAAAGTGGCTTCCCGCAGACTTGAAGCTCTCCGCAGGGTCGCAATTGCCGACTTCGTGCACATGGAAGGCGACCCACGTCTCCTCCGGCAGACCGCTGACCTCCACCTCCAGAAGCACGCCTTTTGCGCCAACCGTCAGGGTGGCCCGCCCCGTCTCCTTGCCGTCCTGGCCGATGAAGTCGGCAGTTGCCGTCAGCGACGGCTGCTGCGCGGCGGCTGCACCTGCCAGCCCAGCGGCCAAGAAAAGCGCGGCAAACGACCTGACCATTGTCAATCCCTCCTTGTTCGTGGCTCAAGACGGCAACGCATGGCTGCCGACCTCGTTCCCCTGCCCGGATGGATTTCGCCGGAGCCCCGCTGGCTCGGGTTCGGCTAGATCGAAATATCGAGCCCGATATCGAGCGTCGGCGCCGCCATGGTTATCTTCGAGGTGGAGATATAGTCGACGCCCGCTTCCGCGATCGCGCGGATCGTCTCGATCTTCACGTTGCCGGAGGCCTCGAGCCGGGTGCGGCGCGGATCGCCGGGGTAATCGGCGGCGCCGAGTCCCCAATGGGCGGCGTTTACCAAAACGGCTTCGCGGAGCAGGCCCGGACCCATATTGTCAAGCAGGATCACGTCCGGCCCGGCGGTCAGCGCCTCGCGCATCTGGGCGAGCCCATCGACTTCGATTTCGACCTTCACCAGATGACCGCAATAGGCGCGCGCAGCGCGAATAGCGCCGGCGACCCCTCCAGAAACCGCGATGTGATTGTCCTTGATCAGCACCGCATCGTCGAGCCCATAACGGTGGTTGGAGCCGCCGCCGAGACGCACGGCATATTTCTCGAGCGCCCGCAGGCCCGGAATGGTCTTACGCGTGCAGCAGACCTTCGCCGCCGTATGGGCAATCTCGTCGGCAAACTTCGCCGTATAGCTGGCGATGCCCGACAGATGCATAAGAAAATTGAGCGCCACGCGCTCCGCCGACAGCAGGCTGCGGGCACGTCCGGATATCCGGGCGATGGCCGTTCCCGCTGCCACGCGTTCCCCCTCCTCCACCAGGGCTTCGAAACGGATCGACGGATCAATGAGGCGGAAGGCAGTGCGCGCCAGTTCCAGGCCGGCAATGACGCCCCCTTCACGCGCGCGCATTTCGGCCGTAGCCGCCATCTCCGGTCCGATGGTCGCAAGGGTAGTGATGTCGCCGGCGCGGCCGAGGTCTTCCAAAAGGGCGCTTCTCACCTGCTCCTCGACCATGAGAGTGGGGAGTTCGGGACGAAGGGCAACGGTCATGGTGGAGTTCCCGATTGTCTGAATCTACGGCGGCGCGGGGTCACGCCGGCTCGGTTTCGGCGAACTCGGCCGCCAGCCGCTCCGCCTGCGCCAGCGTCAAATAGGTGCGGCGTCGCCATTCCGGCCGCTCTTCCGGGCAATCAGCGCGGAAATGGCCGCCCCGGCTCTCCGACCGCTGCAGGGCGGCAACCGCGATGAGCTTGGCCGTGGTGACGATATTGGCGAAGCGCAACCGGGTGTTGGCGCGCTCCAGTTCGGCGATCTCGCGGATGGAACGCGCCAGGCTCTCGCGCGTGCGCACGACGCCGACGCACTCGCTCATCAGCGCACGCAGGCGCTTGAAAGGCGGACTGTCGTCGACCGTCACCGGATCGTCATTGTCGCCGGCATTGTCGCCCCATTCGGTGAGCTTCGGCGCCGGCAGGGCGCCCTTGATGTTGTCGGCGATGCGTGCGGCAAAGACGACCGCTTCGAGCAGCGAATTCGAGGCAAGCCGATTGGCGCCGTGGACGCCGGTGGAGGTGACTTCGCCCGCAGCCCAGAGGCCGTCGATCGAGGTCCTCCCCTCTCCGTCCGTGAGCACGCCGCCCATATGGTAGTGCACCGCCGGCGCGACGGGGATCGGCTGTTCCACCGGGTCTATGCCGGCCGCCATGCAGGAGGCATAGACGGTCGGAAACATCTCGGGGAAATGCTTGCCGACGGCCTTGGTGCAATCGAGAAAGGCGCCGCGCCCGGCCTGTACTTCGGCGAAGACGCCGCGCGACACCACATCGCGCGGGGCAAGCTCGCCGTCCGGATGGATATCGAGCATGAAGCGCTGGCCCTTGGAATTGACGAGAATGGCGCCATCGCCGCGCAGCGCCTCGGTGGCGAGTGGTGCCGGATCCTTGCCGATATTGATCGCGGTCGGGTGGAACTGCACGAATTCGGGATCGGCGATGATGGCGCCGGCCCGCGCCGCCATGCCGACGCCCTGGCCGCAAGCCTCCCAGGGATTGGTGGTAACCGCGAAGAGGTGGCCGACGCCGCCCGAGCAGAGGACGACGGCGCGCGCCGGAAAGGATACCCGCCTCTTCGACTGACCGGCATCGGGCCTGGCCACGACCCCGGAAATGAAACGGCCTTCGCGCACCAGTTCCTCGACGACGTAACCCTCCAGCACGCGAATCGACGGGGTGCTGCGGACGGCGGCGATCAGCGCCTCCATGATCGCCCGACCGGCCATATCACCCTTGACGCGGACGATGCGACGCTCGGAATGCGCGGCCTCGCGCGAAAGCAGGAGCTTGCCCTCGAGATCCCGGTCGAAGGGCACGCCATATTCGAGCAGATCGTGGATGCGCGCCGGTCCCTCGGCAACCATCATCCGCGTCATCTTCTCGTCGACGATGCCGGCTCCGGCGGCAACCGTATCGGCGACGTGCTTCTCGAACGTGTCGCCCGCGCTCATCGCCGCGGCGATCCCCCCTTGCGCCCAGGCGGAGGAGGCGCCGTGGCCGATCGGCGCCGCAGCCAAGACGGTGACGGGCCGCGGCGCGAGCTTCAGCGCGCAGAAAAGCCCCGCAAGGCCGCCGCCGACGATGACGATGTCATCGATCCCATTGAAGGATTGCGGACGGAAATGGTCGGTCAGCATGGCGCGGTCACTCCTTTGACAGCCTGCATGGGCTGGCTCTGCAGCCGATATCACTGCTTGAGGTTCACCATGCGCTCGACGGCCAGGCGCGCGCGGTCGGCGATGGCGGGATCGACCAGAACCTCTTCCGTCATGTCGAGCAGGCTGTCGAGGATCTTCGGCAGCGTGATGCGCTTCATGTGCGGACAGAGATTGCAGGGCTTGACGAAGTCGACGCCTTGAACCTCCGCCTGAATGTTCGACGCCATCGAGCATTCGGTGACGAGCAGCACGCGATCGGGCCGCTTGTCCCTGACATAATTGATCATGCCCGAGGTCGAGCCGGAGAAATCGCAAACGGCGATCACGTCCGGGTGGCATTCCGGATGGCCGATGACCTCGATGCCCGGATTGGCCTCCTTGTAGGCGAGGAGTTCGGCCGCGGTGAAGCGCTCGTGGACCTCGCAGTGGCCCTTCCAGGTGAGGATCTTCTTGTTGGTCTGGCGGGCGACGTTCATCGCCAGGTATTCGTCCGGAATGCACAACACCGTATCGGAGTCGAGGCTCTCGATCACCGAAAGCACGTTGGACGACGTGCAGCAGATATCGGTTTCCGCCTTCACCTCCGCCGAGGTGTTGACGTAGGTGACGACCGGAACGCCGGGATAGCGCTCCTTCAGGAGCCGCACATCGGCACCGGTGATCGATTCCGAGAGCGAGCAACCGGCCCTGGCGTCGGGAATCAGCACCGTCTTGTCCGGATTGAGCAGCTTGGAGGTCTCGGCCATGAAGTGCACGCCGCACTGGATAATGATCTCGGCATCCACCTTGGTGGCGTCGCGCGCGAGCTGCAGCGAATCGCCGACGATATCGGCAACGCAATGGAAGATGTCGGGCGTCTGGTAATTGTGCGCCAGGATGACGGCGTTGCGTTCTTTCTTCAGCCGGTTGATGGCGTGGATATAGGGCGCATAGGCAGCCCATTCGACCGCCGGAATGAAATCCCTGACCTTTTCATAGAGATGCTCGGTCTCGCGGGCGACCGCCGGGGTGTAGGCGAGATCCGGCCTTTCGATGACGCCGAAGCGCGCCGCAGCGCTCACGAATGCTGGCGCAGACGTTGCGTCCGTGCGAAGGTCAAGTGTGCTCATCGAGCTCTCCTCCTGCCGTTCTCGGCCCACCAATTATGCTCAATGTGAGCATAATTGGATTAAAACAAAAGCGGCAGAAGCCGCCGATCTGATTTAGAAAGTTTTGTGACAGATTTCAAGCGTCGCAGATCAGGCAATGCGTCCGGCGCTGCCGGACGCACCGTCTCAACAGCGCCGCGCGTCTTATTAGACGCGCAAAGGTCGCTGTAGCACTTTGAATTGCTGCATGTCTTTGTCCTTTAATCGAGGTCGATTAAAGGAGACATGCAGTAGTCAGGCCATGGCCGGGCGGGCGACGCCGCGTTCTTCGATCGGCCAGTGAACGATCGCCGCGAAGACGCCGAGCGCGACGCCGAGCCACCAGACAGGATCGTAGGATCCGAAGCGGTCGTAGAGATAACCGCCCATCCAGACCCCCAGAAAGGAGCCTATCTGGTGCGAAAGGAAGACGATGCCGCCAAGCAGGCCGAGATGGCGCGTTCCGAACATTATCGCGACCAGCGCGTTGGTCGGCGGCACGGTCGAAAGCCACAGGAGGCCCATGGCAATCGCGAAGACGATGACCGAGGTCGGCGTTTGCGGCAGCAGGAGAAAGGCCGTCACCACGACCGAGCGTCCAAGATAGATCCACGCCAGGAAATACGGCTTCGAATAGCGCTGGCTGATGATGCCGGCGGACAGAGAGCCGATGATGTTGAAGAAGCCGATCAGGGCGAGCGCGATCACCGCATAGCGGGCATCGATGCCGATGTCGCCGAGATAGGCCGGGAAATGTGCCGTGATGAAGGCTACCTGATAGCCGCAGACGAAGAAGCCGGAGACGAGCAGCAGATAGCTCCGATGGCCGAGCGCTTCCTTCACGGCCTCGCCAATGGTCTGCGCGGACAGCGCTTCGGAGTGCCTCCCCGAACTCGCATTGCCGCGCAGCGGGATGGCGATGAGCGGCACGAGCAGCATCAGGAGGCCGAGATAGACGAGACTGTCGGACCAGCCATAGGCTGAAATCAGCCCCTGGCTCAGCGGCGCGAAAAGAAACATGCCGGCTGAGCCCGCCGCAGTGCCGATGCCGAAGACGAGCGCACGACGGTCCGGCGCGACATTGCGTGCGAAGGCGGAGAGCACAATGCCGAAGGAGCCGGACGCGACGCCGAGACCGACCAGCACGCCGCCGCCGATATGCAACCAGATCGGCGCATTGGCGAAAGCCATGATGACGAGGCCGCTTGCGTAAACAAGGCCCGAAAGCGCCAGCGTGCGCCAAGTGCCGAACTTGTCGGCGATGGCGCCGAAGAACGGCTGGCCGAGACCCCAGCAGAGGTTCTGGATTGCCATGGCAAGACCGAAAGTCGTTCTGTCCCATCCGGTGTCGGCGAGCATGGGCAATTGAAAGAAGCCCATGGCCGAGCGCGGACCGAAGGTCAGCATCGCGATCAGGGAACCGGCGGCAATGATCAACCAGGGCAAACTGCCATGGTCGGCCGTGCGCACGGCGGCTGGGGTGGCTGCAGACATGAGGAGGCTCCGATCTATTGAGGGCCCATCCTATGGCCGTACTTCAATTGCGCAAAACCAATTAAATTGACGGTTGGATCACAGGAATTGATGACGTTCCTGCAAGCCATGCCAATCCGCATTTCAAGCGTTGTCGCGCAACTTCATCGGCCAACGCTCCTCCCGATAGCCTCCGACCGTCGCCTCATCGCCGAGTCTCACCGTCCCCTCGCCCCGCGGTACGGCATTCCAGCCAAAGAGGACTCCGGGAACGCGGCGATCGGCCGACATGCGCTTTTCCGAAAGGCCCTGGATCGGATTGCCGCCGATGCGCTCCCCGGTCGTCTGATCCTGCGTGGTCATGATGCAACGGGAACAGGGCTTGACGAGATCGAAGACGATGCCGCCGATCTCCAGGCTTTCCCATAGATCCTCCGCCCAGGGCTCGTCGCAATCGATCAGGATATTGGTGCGGAAGCGCTCCATGCCGACCGGCTCCTGCCCCTTCCCGACGAGGGTGCGATTGAGATCGGCAAGCGAGCCGGTCGTCGTGATCAGGACGGGAAAGCCATCGGCAAACCCGACCGGCGCGGCCGATCCCGCCCATTCTGCGCCGACGAAGCGCTCGGCCGCCTCGTCCATGTGAGCAAGCTTCACGGGACGCCCGAACCAGCCAGAGAGCGCATCATTGACGCTATCGTCCGCAATGGCGGCGTTCACGTCACTCGACCAGACGCGGACATCGAGCCGGCGGTCCGGATCGAAACAGGCGGACAATTCGTCGCCGTTCATCTTCAGGTGCACGCCACCGTCGATGCGCTTTGCCTCCATCTGCGCCAAGGCCTGCAATTCGCGCTGGGTGATGAAGCGGCCATCGGGCTCGACCACCATGAAGCGCCGGTCGCCGGCAAGCCCGTCGAGGTTGACCGTCACGGCCGTTTGCGGCACGGCGCGACCGCTCTTCAGGGGATGGATATTGAGACCGGTCACTTTCATCGCGGGCTTCCGAGTTCAGAACCTGATTCAAGCCGCTCGTAATCTAATTCACGATGCGGCACCAATTCTTTGAAAGATCTAGATTTCATCGAGCAGCATGGCAAGCACGCCGCGCAGCCGCTGCTGGCGCTCCAGTGCCAGGCGCCGGCCGGCAACCGTCTGGAAGCCGTCGGCGAGGCGAAACAGCTTCGCTTCGAAGTGATCGATGGCAAAGGCCTTGTCGTCGAGCGGCCGGTCCTTGGCCAGGGGGTCGAGTGGATCGTAAAGACCGCTGCCCATGCGCCCGGCGATGTAGAAGCAGCGGGCGGCGCCGACCATACCGATGGCGTCAAGGCGGTCGGCATCCTGGAGTATCCTCGCCTCGAGCGTTTCCGGCGGAATGTTGGCGGAAAAGCTGTGCGTCAGGATCGCATGGGCGACGGGCGAGATTTCCGCCGTACGCCAGCCGAGCCCGTCAAGGACCTGCCATGCCTTTTCTGCGGCAAGCCGCGAGGCCTCGGCGCGCTGCGGCGAATTCTTCTCGACGGCCACGCAATCATGCAGCAGCACGGCGGCTGCGAGTTGGCGCGCATCGCCGCCCTCCTCCGCCCGAATGCGCACTGCGTTCCTCCAGACCCGGATGAGATGTGCGGCATCGTGGGAGCCATCATCACCGGAAACGGTATGCGGCAGGAGCTCATCCGCAAGCTCTTCAAAGGGCGAAAAGGCGGCAGCAAGCGTGGCAGGACGGCTCATGCGCGGTGCGCCCCCTCGCCGGCCGAGCTCGCCGCAGCCGCGGATGCATCGTCCGGGCCGCGGCTCGACAATATGCGCTGATAGAAAAGCCCGATGCCGATCAGCACGCCGCCTAGACCGATGAAGGAGAGTGCCCTGAGGACCCCCTCGAGGTTCGCCATGTCGACCAGGAAGACCTTCAGCACCGCTATGAAGACGAGCACGGCCGAGGCGATGCGAATGCTCTTGGCGTTGAAGCGCGAACCGGCCACAAGCAGGAGAACCCCGAGCGCCAGCCAGACGACCGAATAGGTGTAGGTTTCGCCCTGAAGGAAGCCCTTCCAGTCGGCAACGCTCTGGCCCTGCCAGAAACGGCGCACGCTCAGGCTCGCCCAGGTGAAGGCAAGGACGGCGCCGCTGACGGCGAGAGCCATCACATAGGGCAAGGGGCGCCTGCCGCGCGCATACCAGGCAAGCACGGCGTAGCCGAATGCCGGCAGCAGATAGCCGATGAACAAGAGATCGAAGAAGGGGATGCGCCCGAGCAACTCGCCGCTGAAATAGGGGTTCAGACCCACGAGATGCGCAGCGAGGACCGACAGCATCGAGAGAGTTCCAAGCGCCATGCTGCCATAACGGAAGACCGGGCTCGGCGACCTGCCGTCGAGAGTCAGCAGGATGCCGGAGGCGCCGATGGCGAGCAGCGTATAGATGGACTGCTCGCCGAGCGTCGGAACGGAACTGTCGAGCACGCCGCCATTCATCGCATGACGCACCAGGATCGCCAGCGTCAGAAGCGCGAAGAGGCACGCGAGCGCCTGCAGGAGGTTCAACACGCGCCTGTCTCGCGCGTTCCGCAGGAAATAGGCGCAGGCGACAAACAGCAGGGCCGGGATGCCGTAGCCCGGCAGAAGCGCGTTGAAGACGGGTGTGGTGCCGAGGCTGCCCGGGCCGACGATCGTCGGCTCCCAGGCGATACGCCCGAGCACGACCACGGCGGAGGCCGCGGTTACCCAGGGCAGGATCGGCCGGTCGCGAAACCGGGTCGCGAAGCTGTATCCCGCTCCGAGAAACGCAATGGCAAGCGTCGTGACGAGACCGTCCGTCCAGGCATGGAAACCGATGACGAACAGGCCGAAGGATCCGAGGACTAGGAACGCGGCCTCGGCATCGATGCCCTCGCCCGGTTCGGTACCGCGCCGATAAAGCCATTCGGCGAGCGCCAGGAGAAACAGGCCCCCGGCGAAAGCGGCAAGCCCATGCGCCAGGTCGAAGGCGAATGTGCCCGTCATCAGAAAGGAGATGCTGACAAGGGCATTCGGCACGCCTGCGGCAAGGCAGGCCCAAAGAATGGCGAAATGCCGCTCCACCCGCGGCCGCCCGGCTAGAACCGCGGCTGCAAGCAACGGGAACAAGGCTGCCAGGATCATCGCCGTCAGCATCGCGACGCGTCCCGGGATGACGATCTCCGGTGAGAATGCCGACGGATCGAGATAGGCGAGCACGCCGCTGAACGCGGTCAGGTTCCAGGTGCCGGCGATCGCCGCGAAGGCGGCAAGCAGCGCCGCGTAAACCGCCGCCCCCCGCAAGGCGCCCACCGCGGCAAGAGCCGCCGTCACGATCACGAATTCGGCAATCGGGAAGCGCACGGCCTCGACCGCCGGGCTGACGAAGAGGAGCGCCAGAACCGCGGCGACGACGGCTGCCGAGACCGTAATGGCCGCGCGGGGCGGCGCAAACAGCCGCTCCCAGGGGCCCACGACGCCGACTGCGGAGTCCTTCCTATCGAAAGGCTCGCGCGGCAGATTGCCGGGCCAGACGAGCCCGATGCCGGCGATCATCACCAGAAGGGCGAATGCGACCGGCGGAGCCTCGAAGGGCGCTTCGAGCGTAACATAGGCAACCCCCCAAAGGCCGAGGCCCGCATTGGCGAGCGTCGGCACGACCGTCCATTGCCTGAAGCGCGAGGCGAGAAGCGTCGCGAGCCACGCGGTCGAGAGGAAGCCGAACAGAACCCAGGGCCGCGGCTCCCCGCTCGAGACGAACAGTGGCGTGAGCAGCGATGCAAGCAGGCCAAGCCCGGCAAGTGCCTGTCCATGCAGCAGCGACAGGCCGACCGTGGCGAGCGAAATCAGTGCCAGCAGCAGGAAGGCCGTGGCCGTGCCGACATATGCGTAGATGCCATGAGCCGCATAGACGACGCCGAACAGCGTCACAGCACCGGCAGCCGTCAGTACGCCGGGGATCATGGCGTTGCGGAAGCGGTCGGCGATCGCCGGCACCGCTCGGCGCCGGATGACCTCGCCCGCGAAACCAAGAACGAGGCCGAAGGCGGCGGAAAGCGTCAGGCGGACGGCCGGGCTCAACAGTCCCGCTTCGATCGAATATTGCACGAGGAAGTACCCGCCAAGCGCAAGTGCGAGCCCGCCGACCCAGACGGGCCATCGCCCGCCGATCCGGCTTTCGAGGCTCTCACGCGACGCTACTGCAATCGGCGCCGCCGCAGCGGCGCCCGGATCGCTAGTGGTGCTGCCCAAGCTTCCTTCGCCAGCCGAGGCGTCGCTGAAGATTCGCGCGCCCTCTCGCGCCTGCGACCACGGTCCGGCGGCGGGCGCTTCCTCCGGTTCGGGCCTGTCCATAGCCTCCGATGGCGTTTCTGCCTCGGACGGCAGATTCGGTGCTTGCTGTTTTGCCAGTCGGGCGATCTCCGCCTTCAGGTCTGCAATTTCCGCATCGAATCGCTTCGCGGCGCTACGGCCGCCGACGAAAGCGGCAAGCGCCAGGACAAAGGCAATAACGGCAATGAGTTCGAGCATGGATCACCGGCACCACGAGAGTTTGCGAACGATATGCACAGCTTGGCGTGGAATGCCATAGGCAGAGCCCAGATTGAGCGATACCCGATTCGCAATCATCGGTTCATGTCGCAGGCGCAGGTCTTCTGGCGCATCGCCGGCGCAGGGGGACGCTGCAATCTCTTCATCGAAGTGTCGCAGAACTGTCATCAGCTAGCTGATAGAGCGATAGTGAACGCTGCAATGCGAGCGGCGCTTCTATCGTCTAATTGGGGAGAATGACCATGGAAAAATATCTCGGCTCAACGGAAGAGAGCGAATTCAAGACGCTGACGGAGCGCAGGGAAGAACTGGAAGACATCGGCCGGAACTGTTCCGCCAACCCCACCATGGGCGACATCATCAACCGCCGCTTCTCGCGCCGGTCCTTCATCGGCGGTTCGCTTGCGGTCGCCGCCATTTCCACGACTGTCAGCCCGCTCGCGCTGCTGACCGCCCATGACGCCAGGGCCAACGAGATGTCGCAGTTCGACTTCAAGGAGATCGAAGCCGGCGTCGACGAAACCCACCACGTCGCCGAAGGATACGATGCCGATATCCTTTTGCGTTGGGGCGACAAGATCTTCGCCGACAGCCCGGCCTTCGAGCCGCTCAAGCAGACGGCAGAGGCCCAGAGCCGGCAGTTCGGCTACAACAACGACTATGTCGGCTTCATCCCGCTCGACGGCAATCCGGACCATGGCCTCCTCGTCGTCAACCATGAGTACACCAATGCGGAGATCATGTTCCCGAACTTCGCCCGCGTCGAAAAGGTGACGAAGGACGGAAAGGAAGAGGAGAAGGTCGTTCTCGGCGACTACACCAAGGAACTGGTCGACATCGAGATGGCGGCCCATGGCGGAACCGTCATCGAGATCCGTAAGGTCGACGGCAAGTGGCAGCCGGTTCTCGACGGCAAGTTCAACCGCCGCATCACCGCCAACACCGAAATGCAGCTGTCCGGTCCGGCGGCCGGCCATGACCGTTTGAAGACCTCGGCCGACGCGACCGGCACGAAGGTCTTCGGCACGATCAACAACTGCGCCGGCGGCGTCACCGCCTGGGGCACCTATCTGATGGCCGAGGAAAACTTCAACGGCTATTTCGGCGGCGACCTCGCCGAAGATCATCCGGAATTCAAGGTGCTGAAGCGTCTCGGCGCGCCGGGCGGGCAATATGAATGGTCGAAATTCTACGATCGCTTCGACGTCTCGAAGGAGCCGAACGAGGCCAACCGCTTCGGCTGGATCGTCGAGGTCGATCCGTTCGACCCCAATTCCGTGCCGAAGAAGCGCACCGCCGTCGGACGCTTCAAGCACGAGGGCTGTGAGTCCATCGTCAACAAGGACGGCCGCGTCGTGCTCTATACCGGCGACGACGAGCGCTACGACTATGTCTACAAGTTCGTGACGAATGGCACCTACAAGCCCGACGACCGCGCGGCGAACATGGATCTTCTCGACGACGGTACGCTCTACGTGGCGAAGTTCGACGAGGACGGCACAATCACCTGGATGCCGCTCATCCACGGCGAGGGCCCGCTGACGGCCGAGAACGGCTTTGCCTCGCAGGCCGATGTGCTGATCAACACCCGGCTTGCCGCCGATGCGCTGGGCGCCACCAAGATGGACCGCCCGGAAGATGTCCAGCCTAACCCGAAGACGGGCAAGGTCTACGTCATGCTGACCAACAACACCAAGCGGAAAGAGGACGAGATCGACGCCGCCAACCCGCGCGCCAAGAACGCCTTCGGACACATCATCGAGATCACCGAAACGGACGGTGATTTTGCTTCGACCAAGTCGCGTTGGGACATCCTCTTGAAATGCGGCGATCCAAGCGTTGCCGAGGTCGGCGCCTCGTTCTCGACAGCGACGACCAAGAACGGCTGGTTCGGCATGCCGGACAATTGCGCCATCGACGCCGATGGTCGCCTTTGGGTTGCGACCGACGGCAACAATGAAAAGGAGACCGGCCGTACGGACGGCATCTGGGCGGTCGACACGGAAGGCGAAGCCCGCGGCACCTCGAAGCTCTTCTTCCGCGTGCCGGTCGGCGCCGAAATGTGCGGCCCGAGCTTCAACCCGACGAGCGACACCTTCTTCCTCGCCGTGCAGCATCCGGGCGATGCCGGGCTTGCGACCTATGAAAAGCCGGCGACGCGCTGGCCGGACTTCCGCGACGACATGCCGGTTCGTCCGGCCGTCGTCGCCGTAACCAAGCACGGCGGCGGCAAGATCGGCTAAGCGCATCAGCCCGAGAGTCGGACCCGGTTTTCGGGCTGATGCGTCGAGTCAGGCCTACAGCGTCCTTTGTGAATGGGGGCGCCGCATAAGATGTGCGGCGCCCTATTTTCATCGATCAGGCAGCTGACGGCGAAGCCGGACTCAAAGCCTTGAGCGTCGCCTGGACGAAGCCGTCGCGCGCGGAAGACGCATTGATGCCGCGCGGCTCGTAGACATGGCGGTTCAGGAAATGGGCGGTGAGACGGAACGCTGCCGCGAGCGCGTCGTGATCGGCCGCGTTCTGGCGACCCGATAGAAAGTTTGGAAGGGCGAGCATGCGCTCGGCATAGGGGGCGCCCGCCTCGCGGCTGACTGCGCGGCCCGATTTCGGCGACACGTAGACGAGTTCGTCGCACCTGCCGGTTGCCGCGCACTCCGAAAGATCGAGACCGAAGCCGAGATCGTCCAGGACCGCCAGCTCGAAGCGCACGAAGAGTTCGCCGGCATCCGCCGGATCCTGCAAGTGGTCGACGATGACGGCAAGCGCCTTGTAAAGATGCGGATGCGGATCGCGCTCGGGCAGAAGCCGCAAAAGGGCACCCAAGGCCTGAATGCCGTAGACCGAAATCGCCTTCTCCATCAGCCTGGCGGCGCGCAGCTCTATGGGTTCGACACGGAATTCGCCGAGATGTTCGTCGAGGCGCGCGCGCCAGGTGACCTCGACCGAATTGCCCGGCTGCAGCACCGGCTGCATGGCACGCGATCGGCCCGCGCGCACGAGGCCCAGATGCCGGCCGTGCCCGGACGTCATGACCTCCGCGATGACGGAGCTCTCGCCATGCCTGCGGATGCCGAGAATGATGGCTTGATCGCTCCATTGCATTGAAAAGGCATACACCCGCGGCGTAAAGCCGATCAAGCGGGATGGATCGAAGGCCAGGATGCCCGTAGGCGCAACGGCCCCTTTCAGCCGCCCCCTCCTCGGACTACATTTGAAACGAGTCGATTCGCAGCCGTGTTCGAATGAGGGCACAGGCGTGACGGCCGATGTCGCCGATCCCAATTGCCACCGACAGGATCGTTTCGATTATGTTTGTGTTCCGCCTCGCACAGATTTCCATTCTTCTCGTCGCCGCCATTGCCCTTGCAGCCTGCGCGAGCAGCAGCAAGCCGCAGCCCGTCCGGCCGTCTGGACCCGACCCTTATTACACGGCGATGTACGGGCCGTTGCCGGAAGAGCTTTTCCCGCTGCCAGCGACGGACATCAGCAAGGTGGCTCCGAATTTCCTGCGCCAGCAGGTGCCATACTCCACCATCGAGCCGCCGGGCACGGTCGTCATCGACACGCCCGACCGGTACCTCTACCTCGTGCAGGATGGCGGGACGGCGCTGCGCTACGGGATCGGCGTCGGCAGGGAAGGCCTGGAATTCGCCGGCGAGGCCCGCATCGGCCGGAAGGCGGAATGGCCGCGCTGGATCCCGACATCGGACATGGTCGCACGCGAGCCGGAACGTTACGGACCGCTCGCGAACGGCATGGAGCCAGGTCTTACCAATCCGCTTGGCCCGCGCGCCCTCTACCTTTACCAGAACGGCAAGGACACGCTGTTCCGTATTCATGGCACCCCGGAAGCCTGGTCGATCGGCAGAGCGGTTTCGAGCGGCTGCATCCGGATGCTCAATCAGGATGTCATCGATCTCTATAATCGCGTGCCGGAAGGAACTCGGGTTGTCGTGATCCAGGCGGAGCCGCCGATGAGCGCGGCGCTGCCGCCGGCCAATGCCCCGATGGGCACGACCGCCGACAACCCGCTACTTTCCTTCTAAAGGCGCTACCAGGCGCCCGGGGCGCCGACCATGTGCACGATATTGGCCGGGCTCATGATCCAGCCGCTCGGGAATCCCTCGCCCAGCCCTTCCACCTCATCGCAGCGCACCGCCCGTTCGCGGCGAGGTGGCCAAGCGCCTTGGTCGTCGGCGAAGAGCTCCAGCGTAGCCTCAGACCTGCGGCTCGAGCGCCGGCTTGCCGGAAAGCTCGCTGACATAATAGCCCTCACGCAAATTGATGCCGTATTCGAGCCAGGCCTTCATGCAGGCCACCATCTGCGACCAACCCTCGCAGTTGAGATAGGAGCTCTTCTGCCCCTGCTCGTTCTCCCGCCAGCCGCCTTCGGCAATGGTGACCATGGTGGCGCCATCGTCGAGCGGCTGAAAGCGCATCTCGACGCGCGTTCGGTAAGGCGTTTCCCCTTTCTCGACCATGGCATCCCAGCGGAAGACGATCCGCTCGTTCGGTTCGACGATCTCCACTTCCACGGGCGCTTCACCCCACCAGGTTACAGTGGTGCCGGCGACCAGCGGTCCGCTTATACCGCCGAGGGTTACGAAGTAGCGGCTGAGCTTGTCCGGATTGACGACGGCGTCGAACACTTCCTCGACCGGTCGGGCAATTCGGCCATTGACGCGAAATTCGAAAGGCATGGCGTCCTCCTCGCGATTGTGCCCGCTCACAATATGTTATAGAAATATAACATGTCAATCGATTCGAAGGATGATGCGGTATTCAAGGCGCTGGCCAATGGGCTCAGACGCGAGATCCTGGACGCGCTGAAGGAAGCACCGCGAACGACGGGAATGCTCTGCGCACAATTTTCGAGCCTCGACCGCTGCACCGTCATGCAGCATCTGAAGGTGCTGGAGGATGCGGGAATCGTTCTCGTCAAACGCGAGGGCCGCGAGCGGTGGAACCACCTGAACGCTCTGCCGATCCAAGCCATCCACGACCGCTGGATAAGCCAATATGCCGGTCACGCGATGTCCGTGCTGACTGCACTCCAGCGGAACCTCGACGAGCCATCGGAGTGACACCTTTCAATCGCCTGCCTTTGTGCGTATGAACGGTGAGTTATTGCAATCTGGGATATCGTCGTGCGTTACCTCATCACCGGAACCGCAGGTTTCATTGGCTTTCATGTCGCCAAGCGACTGATCGACGACGGGCACTTCGTGGTCGGCTTCGACGGCATGACGCCCTATTACGACGTAACGCTGAAAAAGCGCCGGCATGCCATTCTCGAGCGCTCCAACGGCTTCAAGGCAGTGACGGCCATGCTCGAAGACCGGGCCGCTCTCGACCGGGCGGCGGAGCTTGCCGAGCCGGAGGTCATCATCCATCTCGCCGCACAAGCGGGCGTTCGCTACAGCCTCGAAAACCCAAAAGCCTACGTGGACTCGAATGTCGTGGGGTCCTGGAACATTCTGGAACTTGCAAAGGCGGTTGGCCCGAAACATCTGATGCTCGCCTCGACCTCTTCGATCTACGGCGCCAACGAGAAAATTCCCTTTGCCGAGACCGACCGGGCCGACGAGCCGATGACACTTTACGCCGCGACGAAGAAGTCGATGGAGCTGATGGCTCACAGCTACGCCCACCTCTACAAGGTGCCGACCACGGCCTTCCGCTTCTTCACCGTCTATGGCCCATGGGGGCGGCCGGACATGGCGCTCTTCAAATTTGTCGACGCCATCCACAACAACCGGCCAATCGACATTTACGGTGAAGGGCGCATGAGCCGCGATTTCACCTATATCGACGATCTCGTCGAGGGCATTCTCCGGCTTTCGCACGTCGCGCCGTCCGAAGACAACCGCGTCGCGGCCGATGCGGCCGACGACACCCTCTCGCGCCACGCGCCGTTCCGTGTCGTCAATCTCGGCGGCGGCCAGCCGGTCGACCTGATGACCTTCGTCGAAACGGTCGAGAATGCCGTCGGCCGTCCGGCGATCCGCAACATGCTGCCAATGCAGCAGGGGGACGTGCCGCGCACCTATGCCTCGCCGGAACTGCTCGAGGCACTGACGGGTTTCAAACCGTCCGTATCGGTCGAGGAGGGCGTCGCCCGCTTCGTGAAATGGTATACGCAACATTATTGCGCAGCCGCCGGCGATTGAATGGTTAAGGGGCAGTTGCGGTGAAAGCAAATATGCCCCTGTCATTTGCAGGTCGAAAATCGGTCCTATTTGGCTATCAATGGACGGGTAGGCTCTGAGCCACCTCCCTCCAAGACTCAACAACAAAGGAAGAGCGGATGAAGATAACGATGATTGGCGCCGGCTATGTCGGCCTGGTTTCCGGCGTTTGCTTTGCGGATTTCGGCCATGACGTCGTCTGCCTCGACAAGGACGAGGGCAAGATCGCGGCCCTCGAGAAGGGGCAGATTCCAATCTTCGAACCGGGCCTCGACCAGCTCGTCGCCCACAATGTCGCCGCTGGACGCCTGACCTTCACCACCGATCTGACTTCCGCCGTCTCCGCAAGCGACGTCATCTTCATTGCCGTCGGGACACCGTCGCGCCGCGGCGACGGCCATGCCGATCTGTCCTACGTCTACGCCGCTGCGCGCGAGATCGCCGCCAATCTTTCCGGGTTCACCGTCGTCGTCACCAAGTCCACCGTGCCGGTCGGAACCGGTGACGAAGTCGAGCGCATCATCCGCGAGACCAATCCGGAGGCCGACTTCGCCGTCGTCTCCAATCCGGAGTTCCTGCGCGAAGGCGCGGCGATCGAGGATTTCAAGCGACCGGACCGGATCGTCATCGGCCTCGACGGCAATGCCGATCGCGCGCGTGAGGTGATGACCGAGGTCTATCGTCCGCTCTACCTGAACCAGGCGCCGCTGGTCTTCACGACGCGCCGCACGTCCGAACTGATCAAATATGCCGGCAATGCCTTCCTGGCGATGAAGATCACCTTCATCAACGAAATGGCGGACCTTTGCGAAAAAGTTGGCGCCAATGTCCAGGACGTCGCCCGCGGCATCGGCCTCGACGGGCGCATCGGCTCCAAATTCCTGCATGCCGGCCCGGGCTATGGCGGCTCCTGCTTCCCCAAGGACACGCTGGCGCTCGTCAAAACGGCGCAGGACCACGACAGCCCCGTACGACTGGTCGAGACCACGGTTGCCGTCAATGACAACCGCAAGCGCGCAATGGGCCGCAAGGTGATCGTGGCAGCCGGTGGCGACGTGCGCGGCCGCAAGATCGCCGTGCTCGGCCTCACCTTCAAGCCGAACACCGATGATATGCGCGACAGCCCGGCGATCGCGATCGTTCAGACGCTCCGCGACGCGGGCGCCGAAGTCACCGGCTACGATCCGGAAGGCGTAGAGAACGCCCGCAAGGTCATCGACGGCATGAATTATGCGAAGGATCCCTACGAGGCTGCGGCGCGCGCCGATGCGCTCGTGATCGTCACCGAATGGAACGAGTTCCGGGCTCTGGATTTCGGGCGGCTCAAGGCCGCCATGAAGACGCCGCTGCTCGTCGATCTGCGCAACATCTATCGCAAGGACGAAGTCACCAAGCACGGCTTCAGCTATGCCAGCATCGGCAGACCGGATTGATGGAGCGGAACGAAGTCGCTCCTTTACGGCCGCGGCTCGCATCGGCCCGGCACCGAGTTTCGTAACGATGCGCAGTTTCAAGAGCTACAGCGCCGCGCGTCTGATAGGACGCGCGGCGCTGTAGCCTGGGCACCTGGAAATCAAGGGGGTCGACCGGGCAGACAGGCGTCAAGCTTCGACGAATCCGTCAGGCCTTCGTTCCTACCGGCACTTTGGCGTCCCAGCTTTGCCCCGCAAAGATAACGCAGCTGCGACCGGAGACATCCGTCACGATCAGAGTCCACGTGCCGCTGTCGGCGGCATAGAGTTCCATCACCGCCCGCGGGTTGATCAGTCCGACCGCCGCCTGTTTTTCGGCGTATTGCCGCGCCAGGAACTCGATCACCTGGGACCGCTCGGCGCAATTCACAGCGCCCTGCGCTTCCGCCGGAACCGGATAAACCGTTGCTGCCAGCGCCAGCAGAGCAGCGTGCGGTAGGCTGCGGGTCACATTGCGTACCATGAGGCACCTCCTCTCGCCGGGGGCTCCGGCGGAAGAGGATTTTCACGGGCCTGTTCCGCAGTAGACCGGCACTCCCAAGGGTCGACACCTACATGCGGCGACGTGCGTCGCCACCGGAGGGATGACGGAGGGCCGGTTCAGGAACTGAAAAATCGGAATCCAGCCAACCGTGTCGTTGTACTAACGATCCGCGGCAAAAGCCGTTCCTTCCGGCGCTCACTTTTTGCGCATCGCCTCCATAAGCGCTGCACCGAACCCACCCTGTGCCGGGGCCTGGCTATTCTGCGGCCGCCCGCCCGCATTGCGATTGCCGCCGTTCGGACTTGTTCCCCTCGCCTCTCGGCCGGTGTCGGCGCCGCCATCCTTGCGCATGCTAAGGCCGATACGCTTGCGGGCGACATCGACTTCCGTGACGCGCACACGCACCACGTCGCCGGCCTTGACGATCTCATGCGGATCCTTGACGAAACGATCGGCGAGCTGCGACACATGCACGAGGCCATCCTGGTGGACGCCGATGTCGACGAAGGCGCCAAAGGCTGCGACATTCGTCACGGTGCCTTCGAGCTGCATGCCGACTTTCAAGTCCCTGATGTCGTCGATACCCTCGGCGAAGGTTGCGGTCTTGAAGCTCGGACGGGGATCGCGGCCGGGTTTCTCCAGCTCGGCGAGAATGTCCTTGACGGTTGGCAGACCGAAGCGCTCGTCGACGAAGACCCGCGGGTCGAGCTTCTTCAAGGCAGCGCTATCGCCCATCAGCGAGCGCACGTCCCGACCGCAGGCGGCGACGATCTTCTTGGCGATGCCATAGGCTTCCGGGTGCACGGCGGAGGCATCGAGCGGCTCGCGTCCATTCGGAATCCTCAAGAAACCGGCGCATTGCTCGAAGGTGCGCGCACCTAGGCGCGCCACCTTCAGAAGTTCCTGCCGGTTGGCGAAGGGGCCCATCGCATTGCGATGTGCAACGATCGCTTCCGCCGACGACTTGCCAAGGCCCGAGACCCGCGCCAGAAGCGGGGCCGAAGCGGTGTTGAGATCGACGCCGACGGCATTCACGGCATCTTCGACCACCGCGTCCAGTGACCGGCTGAGCTTCGACTGGTCGACGTCGTGCTGGTACTGACCGACGCCGATCGATTTCGGCTCGATCTTGACGAGTTCGGCAAGCGGATCCTGCAGCCGCCGTGCGATCGACACGGCGCCGCGCAGTGAAACATCGAGCTCCGGGAACTCGGCGGCCGCCGTTTCCGAAGCGGAATAAACCGAGGCGCCCGCTTCCGAGACTATGACTTTCGTCGGCTTCGGTGCCGGCATTTGCGCCAGCATGTCGGCGACGAGCTTCTCCGTTTCGCGGCTGCCGGTGCCATTGCCGATAGCGATCAGCTCGACCTTGTGCTTGCGCAGCAAGGATGCGAGTTCGGCTTGCGTGCCGCGAACATCGTTCTTCGGCGGAAAGGGATAGACGGTGGTCGTGTCCAGGAGTTTTCCCGTGCCATCGACGACGGCGACCTTCACGCCGGTGCGGATGCCGGGATCGAGACCCATGGTCGCACGCGAGCCGGCCGGGGCGGCAAGCAGCAGGTCCTTGAGATTGCGTGCGAAGACGCGAATCGCCTCCTCCTCGGCCCGCTCACGCAACTCGCGCATCAGGTCAAGCGAGAGCGACAGCGAAAGCTTGACGCGCCAGGTCCAGCCGATGACCTCCAGCAGCCATTTGTCCCCCGGCAGGGACCCGCGCACATCATAGGCGGCCGAGATCATCCGTTCGACGGGTTTCTGCGGCGAAACCGCGTCCTGATCGACGATGAGATCGACGGATAGGACCTCCTCGTTCCAACCGCGCAGCATCGCCAGAGCCCGGTGTCCGGGCGCGGTGGCCCAGCGCTCCGTATGGTCGAAATAGTCGGAGAATTTTGCGCCGGCTTCCTGCTTGCCGTCGACCACCCTGGCGCGCAGAAAGGCCGCTTCCCGCATGTGGTTGCGCAGGCGCCCGAGAAGGTCGGCATTTTCGGTCATGCCCTCGGCGATGATGTCGCGGGCGCCGTCGAGCGCCGCCTTCACGTCCGGAATATCCGCGCTCAGGAAGGCGGCCGCACGTTCGGCCGGCGCGACGGTGCGATCGGCAAGGATCGCTTCCGCGAGCGGGCCGAGACCGCGTTCCCGTGCGATCTCCGCCTTGGTCCGCCGCTTCGGCTTGTAGGGCAGGTAGATGTCCTCGAGCTCCGCCTTGGTGATAGCGGCGGCTATCTTGCCTTCCAGGTCGTCGGTGAGCTTGCCCTGCATGCGGATCGAGTCGAGTATCGATACCCGCCGCGCCTCGAGTTCGCGCAGATAAGTGAGCCGCTCGGAGAGAATGCGCAGTTGCGTATCGTCGAGACCGCCGGTGACCTCCTTGCGGTAGCGGGCGATGAACGGCACGGTGGCCCCGCCGTCGAGCAATTCGACTGCGGCGCCGACCTGGGCCGGGGTCGCCTTGATCTCGCTTGCAATGATGGCGGCGATGGGCTTTGCGGTCGTGACCATTCTGCATTCCGTTTGTTGTTTCCGGCGGGACCATACCGGCGCGGCAGGGCAAGGCCAAGGGAAAGCCGCTTGTCACAGGTTGCAACTCCACAGGAGATGGGGCAGGCCGCCCCTCATCCGCCTGGCGGCACCTTCTCCCCGTCAGGACGGGGAGAAGGGACTCGCGGCAGCGCACGGCGCCAAACCTCAACGGGGGAGAGGGACGAGACGGTGCCACATCCCCCTTCTCCCCGCCTGCGGGGAGAAGGTCGCGGTCCACCCTCCGCAGCTGCAGCGCAGCTGCTGCGGAGGACGGGCAGCGGGATGAAGGGCGTTGCACTGCGTTACACCGCGACAAGCTCCAGCCGCTGCCGAGTCTTTTCGAATTCCAGCAGTTCGCGCCCCTTCGCTTCGATGTAATCGCGCGACACCGGAACCGTCTCGAGCGACGGTGAAAGCTGGAGCTGGAAAACGAAATGCTTGTCGTAGAGGAACGCAGTCTCCGAGGCGGCGAGATAGAATTCCCACATCCTGAAGAAGCGTTCGTCGTACAGCCTCAGCACCTCTTCCCGCCGCGCCACGAAACGCTCGCGCCAGGCTCTGAGCGTCCAGGCGTAATGCATCGGCAGGATCTCGATGTCCTTGACCAGCAGTCGAACGTTTTCGACCGGAGGCAGAACCTCCGAAAGCGCGGGGATATAGCCGCCGGGAAATATGTATTTCTCGATCCACGGATTGGTGGCCCAGGGCTTGTACATCTGGCCGATCGAGTGAAGCAGCATCACCCCGTCGGGTTTCAGGAGCTCCTTCATCTTGCGGAAGAAAATGCCGTAATTGCCGATGCCCACATGCTCGAACATGCCCACCGAGACGATGCGATCGAACTGCCGCCCCTGCATGGTGCGATAGTCCTGCAATTCGAACCGGACGCGATCGGAAAGGCCGCGTTTGGCTGCGCGCTCGCGCGAGACCTTGAGCTGCTCCTCGCTGAGCGTGATACCCGTAACCTCGACTCCCGAGGATTCGGCGAGATACATGGCCATTCCGCCCCAGCCGGAGCCGACCTCCAGCACCTTCTGGCCGGGTTCGAGCAGAAGCTTGGCCGCGATGTGCCGCTTCTTGGCGCGCTGAGCCTCGTCGAGCGAGATTCCCGGCGGATGAAAATAGGCGCAGGAATATTGCCAGTCCTCATCCAGGAAGAGGTTGAAGAGCTTGCCATCGAGATCGTAGTGATGCGCGACATTGCGGCGATTGCGGTTGACCGGCAGCCGGCTCTTTAGCTGCTGGCGCAGAACGTGCCAAACCGCCGCCACGGTGTTCGCGGCGTTTGCGGCGTTCTCCAGGCCATTGCTCTTGGCGATGGAAAGGACGTCGAAGATATCGCCCTCCTCGAGGACGACGCGACCGTCCATGTACATTTCGCCGAACTTCAGTCCGGGATCGCGCACGATGGCCTTTTCCGCTTCGGCGTCGACGAGCCTTATGGTCGCCGGCTTCCCCGTGCCGTCGCCGAACACCACCTGTTCACCCGTCGCGAAGACGACCGTGAGTTTTCCTTTCTGCACCAGACTGCGAAGCAAATTCAGCAATGCCGCATTCATATCCTACCTCAACGCCAGACCTCGACTGAAACCTTTCGGTTCTTCCGCACGGAGCGTAGGGTGGCTCGGCCGTCTTCCGGAGATATATGCTGCGCTCGCGAAATGGTCGCGTCCGGAAGTGGCCGGAAACCGGCTCGGACAAGCCTCACGGCCTCCGGAAAGCTGAACCGGCATTGCGCGCAGGAGCAGCGACCGGGATGTCGTCAGGCAAGCCGCTTAGGGCTCCTATCCATCAGAACTTCCATTAAATTAGCGAGGTTCAGCGGTTTATCAATGGGGCTTTTTCGTGGCCCCTCAAGGACTTGCCGCCTTGGAATATTCGAAAGAACTGTCGCTGTACGTAGGGCTACTTCGGGAAGTCGAGCCCCATTTCGCGGAAGCGTTCCGGATCGTCCCCCCAGTTCTCGCGCACCTTCACGAATAGGAACAGGTGGACCGGCTGCTCCAGGATCTCCGAAATCTCCTTGCGGGCGGCCGTCGAGATCGCCTTTATCGCCTCACCGCCCTTGCCGAGAGCGATCTTCTTCTGGCTGTCGCGCTCGACGTAGATCACCTGCTCGATGCGCACGGAGCCATCCTTGCGTTCTTCCCACTTCTCGGTCTCGACATGCGAGGCATAGGGGATCTCCTGATGCAGGCGCAGGAACAGCTTTTCGCGGGTGATCTCGGCTGCAAGCTGGCGCATCGGCAGGTCGGAAATCTGATCCTCGGGATAATACCAGGGGCCCTCCGGGAGCGCCGCCGCGAGGTAATCCATAAGATCTTGGCAGCCGGAGCCGTTCAGCGCGGAAATCATGAAGGTGCGCTCGAAGCTGACGGCATCGTTTGCCGCGGCCGAAAGCTGCAACAGTTCCTCCGGGCGGACCCGGTCGATCTTGTTGAGCACCAGCACCTTTGGCTGCGGGACCTCCTTCAGGCCCTCGAGGATCGCCTCCGCATCGCCCTTGAGCCCGCGCTCGCTGTCGATCAGCAGCACGATCACGTCGGCATCCTTTGCGCCGCCCCATGCGGTGGTGACCATAGCGCGGTCAAGCCGCCGGCGTGGCTTGAATATCCCTGGGGTATCCAGGAAGACGATCTGGGTGTTGTCGTGAATGGCGATGCCGCGAATGATCGCCCGCGTTGTCTGCACCTTGTGGCTGACGATCGTCACCTTCGCCCCGACAAGGCGGTTGACCAATGTCGATTTACCGGCATTCGTCGCGCCGATCAGCGCCACGAAACCCGAGCGGGTCGGCTTGGCGCCGGCGCCCTTATCCTGTTCCTTGTCCGTCATGATATCCGTCAATCTCCGGCAGACCGCTTCTGCCAAACACCCTCGCGCTCCAGCAACCTCATGGCGGCGATCTGCTCCGCAGCGCGCTTCGAGCGGTCGATGCCCGTCTCGGGCGCTAGCCCGGCCACCTCGACCGTCACCGTGAAGCGAGGGTCATGGTCGGGACCGGAACGATCTTCCGTCCTGTATTTGGGCGCGACGCCGAACCTGGCGTGCGCCCATTCCTGCAATTCGGTTTTCGCATCACGCCGGGCACCGTCGGCACTTTCGGCGCGATGGGTCCAGTGCTTGAGCACGAAGCGCCGCGCCGCCTCCAGCCCGCCATCGAGATAGATGGCGGCGATCAGCGACTCTACCACATCGGCCCTCACATTCATCATGTGCTTGCCGGTAATTCTCTTGACGTCCGACCCGGTGCGGATGAATTGGTGCAGCGATAGCTCGTCGGCAACCCGCGCGCAGCTCTCTGCGCTGACGAGCTGGTTCAGGCGCACCGAAAGCTCGCCCTCGTTGGCATCACGAAAGGTCTGGAACAGGAGTTCCGCGACGCAGAGCCCGAGCACGCGATCGCCGAGGAATTCCAGGCGCTGGTAGTTGCTGCCCCGCGCCGTTCGGGCGCTGGAATGGGTCAGGGCGCGATCAAGCCGCTCCTTCTCCGAGAACTGATAACCGATCGCGGTCTCGAGCCTTGCCCGATCCTCCGCGCTCAGCGAGCGTGCCTTCATCATTCGACGCCCTTGAACAGGCGGTCGTAGCGCAGGTTCGCCGGCCACTTCCAAATCTCACGGAACGAGGTGTCGTGGCCGAGCGAGAAGAAGATCAGGCTGGCGCGGCCGACCAGGTTCTCAGCCGGCACGAAGCCGACGTCGAAGCGGCTGTCGGCGGAATTGTCCCGGTTGTCGCCCATCATGAAGTAATGGCCCTCGGGGACGATGAATTCACGGGTATTATCGCCGCGCGAATCCGGGAACTGGTCGAGCGTGTCATAGGAAACGCCGTTGTCCATGGTCTCCCGGTAAACCGGGATGTCGCCGCCCGTGTCGTATTGGTCGTCCGCGCGGAACGACCCGTCCGGCACGCGATCAACGGGTTTGTCATTGACGTAGAGAACGCTGTTGCGCACCTGAATTCGGTCGCCCGGAAGGCCGACCAGCCGCTTGATGTAGTCGATGTCCGGGTTCGGCGGGAAACGGAAGACGACGATATCGCCGCGCTCTGGCTCGCTCGCGAAGATCCGCCCGCTGAAGAGGTTCGGCGAGAAGGGCAGCGAGTATTTCGAATAGCCGTAGGCGAACTTGTTGACGAAGATGTAGTCGCCGACGAGCAGCGTCGGCATCATGGAACCCGACGGAATCGTAAAGGGCTGAAAGAAGACCGTCCGGATGACCAAAGCCAGGAGCAGCGCCTGGATGATGACCTTCACATTTTCCCAGAGACCGCTCTGCTTCGTTTCTGTGTTCTCTGACACTCTGCCTTCTTCCTTGTCATCGTGACCGGTGGGTGCCTTGCGATTCAGCATTCGACTGCCCCGAACTCACGTGCCTGCGCGACTCCGCGCAAGTCGATCCCATATTTTCCGGAAATACCGCACTTCAAGCGACCTTTGCAGCGCCGTGCGTCTTTTCGGAGGCACAAGGCTCTCCGTGGCGCAGTGCGCTCGCGCGCAGGTCCGGTCTTCCCAGCAGTGCTCTAAACCGTTCCATCCGCCGGAGCAACCGCAAGAGCCTCGATAATCACGAAGGCCTGCGCCAGTGGAAAATCGTCGGTGATCGTCAGATGGATCGCCGCTCGGTGTCCGACGGGCAACATCCCTTGCAGGCGCTCGGCCGCGCCGCCGGTCAGTTGCATCGTCGGCTTTCCGCCCGGCATGTTGACGACGCCCATGTCTTTCCAGAACACGCCCTGCGCCAGGCCGGTACCCAGCGCCTTCGAGCACGCCTCTTTGGCCGCGAAGCGCTTGGCGTAGGATGCCGCGCGGTTCTTGCGGCTCTCCGACTTGGCGATTTCGATGTCGGTGAAACAGCGCCGGACGAAACGCTCGCCGAAACGCTCGAGAGAATTCTCTATGCGGCGGATATCGATGAGATCGCTGCCGATGCCGATGATCATGATGAATGTCCGACCCTCTGCACAGGCTGGCGCCGGCGCTGCTTCTGAAAGTGCCACGCGGCCCGGAAGGCAAGCGGATAGAAGATCAAGGCGCCGGCCAGGGCGAGCGGGATCGAACCGACGAGCAGCGGCTTCAGAACCGGTCCCCAGAGTTCGGCCAGGTTCATATGCTCGATCATCCGGCCGATTTCCGCCGCGGTGACGGCCGCACCGCCCACCTGGCCAAGCAGCGCGCTGCCGATCTCATAGGACGCGGCCAGGATCACCGGAATGGTGATCGGATTGGCGACTAGCGTGCTGATGGCGGCTGCGAGCACATTGCCCGAGAAGACCGATGCAAGGATGACCGCCATCACGATGTGCAAACCGAAGAACGGAGTGAAGGAGGCTGCTGCGCCCGCCGCCACGCCGACGGCAATCGAATGCGGCGACGATTTCAGGCGCAGTATACGCAGGGCGATATAGCGCAAACCGCGCCCTCGCCCCTTGCGCGGCGAGACCATGGCGCGGAGTCTTTCGGCTAGCGGCACCGGTTTTCTACGCCTGAATAACATCTATGCCGTCATGATCCCATGCAGAGACCGCCGCAAATCGGCGCAAGACGGCCCGCCCGCCTCGTACCGGCGAAAGATAAGTGCGAGCAGCACCGCACGCAAGAGAGACCTTGACAGGTCAGGCCTGCGTGGAAGCCATGCATATGGCGCATGACTCAATTGAGCGCTTCCGCGGTGGCAACGGCTGCAGGTCAATAATACTTCCGGAACAGGCCGCGATCGATCTGACGCTGGCGGTGTTCGAGGTCCATGCGATCGACCGAACCGTTCAGATAGGCGATCTCGCGTTCCTCGACGGAGGGAATGTGCAAAGCACGGGTGATTTTCTTCAACTGCTTGAACATGGCAAACCTCTTCGTTTACCTCCCGGGCAGGAAGATAGTTTAGCCATGCCTGCTACACCAGCGCCGGGATGAGGCGGCAGCCATGCGCCGCGCGCATGGCACACCGGTTTCTCACTCATCCTTGCCCGGTATTCAGGCTATCATCGAGACTTGGTCTAGGATCACGCGAACAGGCGCTTCACCAGGGAAATGCTCGGCAGTTCCTTTAGTTGCGTCATCAGATGGTTGAGCTGGCGCAGGTCCCAGACTTCGAGATCGAACTGCAATTCGCTGAAATCGGCTGCCACGCGGCCCATCGACAGCGAGCGGATGTTGACGTCGGTGGTGGCGACCGCCTGGGCAATCTCCGCCAGAGTGCCGGGCTCGTTCAAAGCACTGACGGCAATCCTTGCCATGAAACGGCTGTTGTTCGCCTCGTCCAGGTCCCATCGCACATCGATCCAGCGCTCCGGTTCCTCGTCGAACTTCTGCAGGATCGGCGATTGGATCGGGTAGATGGTGATGCCCTTCTCCTTATCCATGATGCCAACGATCCGGTCTCCGGGAACGGCCCCGGCGGGGCTGAAATGCACCTCGGCATTGCCGGACAGGCCGCGGATCGGCAGCGCCTCCGGTCCTTCGGCCTGCTGCGCGGCTGTCGCCTCCTTCGAGCGGCCCGGCAGCTTGAAGACCATCCCGGCGGCGCTACGCATGTTGAACCAGCCGTCGTCGGCGCTGGGCTTGACGGTCACGCGTTCGTCCTGATGGTCGGGGAAGACGGCACGCAGCACGTCGAGCGAGGAGAGCTCCCCGCGCCCGACGGCGGCTATCGCGTCTTCGACTTCCTTCTGCCCGAGCCGGTGCAGCACCGGCTTCAAGCCCTCGCGTGAGAAGGTTTTGCCGGCCCGCTCGAAGGTGCGCTCGAGGATTCGGTAGCCGAGGCCGGCATATTGCTTGCGCACCGCCGCACGCGTCGCGCGGCGGATGGCGGCGCGCGCCTTGCCGGTGACGACGATCTCCTCCCAGGCGGGCGGCGGCACCTGAATGCCGGAGCGGATGATCTCCACCTCGTCACCATTGTTCAGTCGCGTCACCAGTGGCATGATGCGGCCGTTGATCTTGGCGCCGACGCAGGTGTCGCCGATATTGGTGTGCACCGCATAGGCAAAGTCGATCGGCGTCGCGCCGCGCGGCAGCGCAATCAACTGCCCCTTGGGCGTAAAGCAGAACACCTGGTCCTGGAACAGTTCGAGTTTCGTGTGCTCGAGGAATTCTTCCGGATTATCGCCTTCGGCAAGCGACTCGATCGTGCGGCGCAGCCATGCATAGGCATTCGACGTCGGAGACCGCGTCGCCTCCCCCGAGACGGTGTCGCGATCCTTGTAGATCGCATGCGCCGCGATGCCGTATTCGGCGATCTCATGCATGCGCTTGGTGCGGATCTGCAGTTCGATGCGCTGGCGGGACGGCCCGATAATTGTCGTGTGTATCGACTGGTAATCATTTTGCTTCGGGGTGGAGATGTAGTCCTTGAAGCGGCCCGGCACCACGCGCCAGCGGGTATGGACGATGCCGAGCGCCCGATAGCATGACTGGATATCGTCGACGATGATGCGGAAGCCCCAGACATCCGACAATTGCTCGAAAGAGAGCGATTTCGACTGCATCTTGCGGAAGACGGAATAAGGCTTCTTCTGTCGTCCCTTGACGTAGCCGCTCCTGAGGCCCTCGGCCTCGAGCAATTCGCTGAGTTCCTGTTCGATCTTCTTGATCAGGCCTTCATTGCGCTGGGAGAGCTCCTCCAGCCGCCTCGTGACCGTCTCGTATGCCTCTGGATTGATATGGCGGAAGGCGAGATTTTCGAGTTCCTCGCGCATATCCTGCATGCCCATGCGCCCCGCGAGCGGCGCATAGATGTCCATCGTCTCCTCGGAAATCCGGGCACGCTTTTCCGCCGACATGTGATCGAGCGTGCGCATGTTGTGAAGCCGGTCGGCGAGCTTGACGAGGAGAACCCGGACATCATCCGAGATCGCCAGCAGGAGCTTACGGAGATTTTCCGCCTGCTTCGCTTTCTTGGTGACGAGATCGAGCTTCTTGATTTTCGTCAACCCCTCGACCAGCGCGCCGATATCCTCGCCGAAGAGTTCGTCGATCTCCTGTCGCGTCGCCGTCGTGTCCTCGATCGTGTCGTGCAGCAGCGCCACGGCGATCGTGGACTCGTCGAGATGCATCTCCGTCAGGATCGCCGCCACTTCCAGGGGGTGGGAAATGTAGGGATCGCCGCTTGCCCGCTTCTGCTGTCCATGCTTCTGCATGGCGTAGACATAGGCCTTGTTCAGCAAGGCCTCATTAACGTCGGGCTTGTAGCTCTGCACGCGCTCAACGAGCTCGTATTGGCGCATCATCCGCTGGCGGCTCCATTGCAATCACAAGAAACAAAAAAGTGCGCCAATCATACGAGTGGCGCACTGCTTCGAAAACACGTTGGAACAGCTTTTGCCGAACGGATCTCAGTAGTCGTCGCTCTTTTCCGGGGGAACCAGGCCCTCGATGCCGGCCAGCAGTTCTTCCTCGGACATACGGTCGAAGGTCAGCGCTTCCGGCTGGTCTTCCTCCTCCGCGGCTTCCGCGAAAGCGGCCGTCTCGGTCTGGGTGAGCGCAGCCGCATCGGGCTCGGGCTCGTCCACTTCGACATGCTTCTGCAGCGAGTGGATCAGGTCCTCCTTCAGGTCGCCGGGCGAAAGCGTCTCGTCGGCGATCTCGCGCAATGCGACGACCGGGTTCTTGTCATTGTCGCGGTCGACCGTGATCTGGGCGCCTTGCGAAATGAGACGAGCGCGGTGGCTGGCAAGCAGGACGAGTTCGAAACGATTTTCGACCTTGTCGATGCAGTCTTCGACGGTGACGCGGGCCATGGCCTTGTCCTTTGCGACTGGAAAGCGCGGCGGCATTGCCGCTGCGCAGATTGACGACGTCGAAACCGGAATTGCCGTAGCTGACGGCTCCATTGGCTCCGATTTCTGGAATTAGCGCCCGGATACAATCAAAACCGCACAAGTTCAAGTTTTTCCTGCATCCGGCGCTCACATCCTTTCCCGCCGCATGGTAGAATGTGCCGTCCCGGCACGCGGCTGCAGGCGTTAGATATGGATCGTATTTCATTGCAAGCGAGGTAAAAACGCCGCCGACAATCGTAAATTGAACGTGTGGATGAACTGCAGAGACTGCTAAAATTTGCAATAGGCAGCATACGCCTGTTGGATTAATGCAATCGCCTATCTTACATTATTTGCCATACCAGCAATTATTAATGTAGTGCACCTATTTAAGCGCAGCCTTCCGCGGGGGCGGTCGGTACAATGCGCAGGCGTGGAAAAGGAAATCACGATGTTCGATCCCCGGGAGAAAATCGCTCTGTTTATCGACGGCGCCAATCTCTATGCCGCCTCGAAGAGCCTAGGTTTCGACATCGATTACCGCAAGCTGCTCAAAGCATTCCAGAAACGCGGCTACCTGCTCAGGGCCTATTATTACACGGCGCTGATCGAGGACCAGGAATATTCCTCCATCCGGCCGCTGATCGACTGGCTGGACTACAATGGCTACAAGGTCGTGACCAAGCCGGCGAAGGAATTCACCGACTCGCTCGGACGGCGCAAGATCAAGGGCAATATGGATATAGAGCTTGCGATCGACGCCATGGAACAGGCCGAGACCGTTGATCACCTGGTGATCTTCTCCGGCGACGGAGACTTCACCACGCTCGTCGAGGCGCTGCAGCGAAAGGGCCGCAAGGTCTCCGTCGTCTCGACCATGTCGACGCAGCCGCCGATGATCGCCGACGACCTGCGCCGCCAGGCCGACCATTTCATCGATCTCGCGACGCTCAGAGGCGAGGTCGGCCGCGAACCTTCGGAACGCACGCCGCGGCCGGCAGAGCCGGTTGCGGATGATGTGGAGCTTTGATCAGAATAGACGGGATACCAGGGCGTGCGGTGTGTTGCCCCTCTCCTCGGGTTTAACCCCATAGGCGCTAACTTTGTGTTGACGGCGGTGACGGTGCGTGATTCATCGTACCTATGAGTGATTCGTTGCGAGCATTGGATTGGGACGAGCTGGTCGGACGACTGGGCTCGGCGGAAGAGTTGGAGGCGAGCGCGCGGGAAGCCGGCGCGCTGCGTCGCAGACGGCGGGTCGCGGGCGCGGCCGACCTTTTGCGGTTGTGCTTTGCCTATGTGCTGGGCGGGTTTTCGCTTCGGACCTTGGCGGCCTGGGCTGAGCAGCGGGCGCTTGCGTCGATGTCCGACGTAGCGATGCTCAAGCGCCTGAAGGCCAGCGCCGATTGGGTGGGCTCGCTGGTTTCGGCGTTGCTCGCCGAGCGCTGTCCCGAGGCCGTTGCCGGCTTGCCCGGCGGCCTGCGGATCATGGCGGTCGACGCCACGGTCGTTGCGCCGGCCGGGCCGAAGCGGGACTACTGGATGGTGCATACTGTGTTCGACCTTTCGCGGCTGCAGCTCTGTTCGGTGGCGGTCACCGACCGGCATGAGGCCGAGCGGCTGTCGCGGGGTGCTGTGGCTGGCGAGCTTCGCATCGCCGACCGGGCTCACGCCAGGGCGACGGATTTGGCTGAGACGGTTGCGGCGGGGGCCGATTTTCTGGTGCGCGCGCCTTCGAATTATCCGCGCTTGCTCGATGGCGAAGGCCAGCTCTTGGATCGCCTGACCCTCTGCCGCGAAGCGGGCGAGAAGGGCGTGCTCGATCGCGCCGTGCGGGTTCAGGACGGCAAGTCGAAGGTCGAAGTGGCGGCTCGGGTAGTGATCTTGCCCTTGCCGCCCGAAGCGGCCGAGAAGACCAGGCAGGCGGCGCGTCGGTTGGCCTCCAAAGCGAGATACAAACCCAGCGAGGCCGCCATCGAGATGGCTGGCTATCTGGTGCTGCTGACGTCGCTTGCACCGGCCGATTGGCCGCCGGACCGGCTCGCCGCGACCTATCGCCTGCGATGGCAGATCGAACTGGCCTTCAAACGCATGAAGTCGCTGGTGGGCTTGGAAGACCTGCGCGCAAAGGACGACGATCTCGCCCGCCTGTGGATCAACACCGCCCTGCTGGCCGCATTGCTGGCCGAGGACGACCTGCCGGCCCTCGATCCCGAGGCGCCGGACTCTCTCCCCCTGGCCGCCTGAACCACGCCACGCTGCCGATCTGGCGTCTCGTCGCCATGGCAATCAGCAACATCACCGTGGCCGTCTTGCACGCGCCCATCCGGCCGATTCCCATCCCCCGACTGCTCCATCGGCTGCGCGAGCCACCGCGAAGGCGGTGGGCCACCGCACATCGACGGTTAAGTTAGCGCATATGGGGTT
>NZ_MDDV01000061.1 GCF_001854885.1 Ensifer sp. LCM 4579
CTCGCCCAGACTCGTTTCCCTATGCCAAACCCCACAGGACTCGCATGGCGCGAGAATTCGGAGAGCTATCAAACGAATGTCTACAGACCCTAGCGCATTCGGCCGAATCCGCATATACACATGTGCCGCTGGGGTCGTAGCTCAGTTGGGAGAGCGCCGCAATCGCACTGCGGAGGTCGAGGGTTCGACTCCCTTCGACTCCACCATTCTTCTCTTGTCCGACCCGAATACATAGGTGACAGTTTGTACCTAAGACATGGGTGACAACCTCGTGCCGAACGGGTTGTCGATGGTTTGCAAGGTTCTCTGCTCCAGGTCGATATATCCCAGATCATAGTGCATGAAGCTGACGAGCCAAACTCCCTCCTCGACTTCCTTGATGCCGAGCCTCTGACCGGCCATGACGGTCGAGATGTTGATCTTCTTGCGATGCATGCAGATGCGGCCGCAGGCGGTGACCAGGACGTCGCGATCGTGGAAGGGATAGTCGAGCTCCGGCAGACCGTCATAGGGCGTTGAAGAGGGGGTGTAGAGCTCGGCCGGCATCCGCATGGCGAGCGCCTCATGGGGCCGCTCTTCATTGAATTCGCTAAGGAACGTATCGAATCGTGCCTGCTGCTGCAGGGCGTTCACACCCGGCGGCCGCGTCGTCTCCCGCTTCAGGGTGAGATGCATGCGCTCGTGGCGCCCGTTCTGTTGCGGGTGGCCGGGCTTGATCCGTTCGATGGCGATGCCGAGCCTCAGCCACCAGACCGACAGCTTCGACAAATTGTAGAGGCCGTTGGGCGAGGCGAAGGGCAGCCCGTTGTCGCTCCTGATGGCGACCGGCAGGCCGCGTTCCTTGAAGAGACGGACAAAGGCCTCGATGACCGGTTGTTCCCGGGTCGATTCAAGCGCTTCGCACAAGAGCAGGTAGCGCGATGCCTGGTCGGTGACCGTCAGGGGGTAGTAGTAGCGGCCATCGCCGAGCTTGAACTCGCCCTTGAAATCCGTGCACCACAGACTGTTGGGCTGGACGGCGTTCGAGAGGGGCGTGCCCACGGCCTTGCAGCGCCGCCTCTTGCGGGCGCGCTTGACAAGGCCGTGGCGATCGAGCACCGCATGGACCGTGCTCTTTGCGGGAATGCGCACATCGCCGGCCAGCTTGCGCACCAGCCGTTCCCGGATCTTTCGAGCGCTCCCAATGCGGCTTCTCGCGTTTGGCCTCGACGATCAGCCGCTCCACCGGCTCGGGAAGCTGGTTGGCATATCTAACCGGCCGGCGCGAGCGATCGCAAAGCGCCTCGAGCCCTTCCTGCCTGTAGCGGTTGAAGATCTTGTAGCCTGTCTTGCGGGAAATCCCGAACTCCCGGCACACATCGCTCATGCCTTCTCCGTCCAGAAGGCGGGCGACAAAACGAAGACGTTCCTCCATCACCGAACACTCTCTCCACGGCATCAACACCTCCGACCAAAAGCCGAAAGTGTTACCCATGTGTCCGGTACGAAACGTTACCTATGTCTCGGGTCGCTCATCTTTGTGTGACCCGGAGCCGTTATGGCCCTGATCCGCCCGGCGGCGGCAGCGGATGTCTTCGCCGAGGCGCATTGCGCCAAGTCGTTTACCAGGAACACAAAATGCCGGTTTCGGCCACAAGGTTTCCTTGCCATTGCTGGCGAATTGAGGGACAGTTGGGGTCTGCATTTTTTCATGTCGGCAACTCCCGCGAGTGGAGAAAATCATGTCTTCTAAAACTCTGATGGCAGTTGCAGCATTGGCGCTCCTGTCACTTTCGGGATGCGCCACGACCGGCGCTACGGGCAATACGACCTACGCGCAGTGGTACGGCCCCTACCCTGAGCCCGACTTCGACGTTCTCAGTCCCGGGGGTCTGCGCCTCGCCTATTGATCGGGCGCCAAATCAACACTCGCATCGCCCGACAGCCCAATGGCTTGTCGGCTCCGGCAAAGCGATGCCGCCGAATTCAGCCTGGCAAAGTTCACGGAATATTAGGCACTTGCGGAACACAAATGGAACGGCTAGTGTCTGTTCTCGATTTGTTTCGCGATTCTGGAGTGACGCGCCATGCTGACCCGCAAGCAACAGGAATTGCTTCTCTTCATTCATGAACGAATGAAAGAGTCGGGAGTCCCGCCGTCCTTCGATGAAATGAAAGACGCGCTCGATCTAGCGTCGAAGTCGGGCATCCACCGGTTGATCACTGCGCTCGAGGAGCGGGGCTTCATTCGCCGTCTGCCCAATCGGGCCCGCGCGCTCGAAGTCATCAAACTGCCGGAAGCCTACACGGCACCGGCACAGCCGAGGCGCGGCTTTTCGCCGAGCGTCATCGAAGGCAGCCTGGGCAAGCCACCTACCGCGCCCAGGGCCGAGCCGCCGCCCGCCGAGACGTCCTCGATTGCGGTTCCCGTGATGGGTCGCATCGCCGCCGGCGTCCCGATTTCTGCGATCCAGAACAATACGCACGAGGTTTCCGTTCCGCTCGACATGATCGGCAGCGGTGAACATTACGCCTTGGAAATCAAGGGCGATTCGATGATCGAGGCCGGCATCCTCGATGGCGACACCGTTATCATCCGCAACGCGAGCACGGCCAGTCCGGGCGATATCGTCGTGGCACTGATCGACGACGAAGAAGCGACCCTGAAGCGATTCCGCCGGAAAGGTGCGTCGATTGCGCTCGAAGCGGCGAACCCGGCCTACGAAACCCGGATATTCGGACCGGATCGCGTGAAGATCCAGGGCAAGCTGGTCGGGCTGATACGGCGATATCACTAGTATAACGCCCCGAAATCGGAACCGATTTTCGGAAAGCTCGATGCGCAGATTCAAGGAGTTGCAGCGACCTTTGCACCTTTGCGCGTCTGAAAAGGCGCGCGGCGCTGTAGGGCTGCGTGGACATTCCCTTCGTTTGGCAGCGCCGCAGGCTGCCCGCAGGTGTTCGTGGGCGTCACCCTATTCCTTCGGCAATCCGGCAGCTTCGCCAAGCTCCTTTAAGAAGGCGTCGAGACGAGGGGTGCGTTTTTCGGAAATTGCCTCTTGCGGTTCATCTCGAATGATTCTAAACGCTCGCCACGACTTGATATTTCTCGTCGGTGAGGCCTCGTGGCGGAGTGGTGACGCAGAGGACTGCAAATCCTTGTACCCCGGTTCAATTCCGGGCGAGGCCTCCAACAATCCCCCAAATGAAACCGCAGCTCTATTTCCCCGAGGTTTTCTCGGTATTGCCGCGCCAACGTGCCCACCACACGGCCAGCCTACGGCGGGCGCGACGCACAACCGGTATGTCGTGCGACAGCACCAGCAGCCCCAGCGGTATCATCCAGAAGCCGAGGACCGGCAGGAAGCCGAGAACACCGCCTGCAATGAGCAGAAGCCCAATCGTCACCCTAAGGGCTGGCGAGTCGGGCAGGCCGATGCGCCATTTACCGAGAATGATTTCCCGCGTTTTCGGATCGATACCGAAATGCTTCTTCTTCGCCATTGCTTCCTTCCTGCGACTTTCCCAGAATTGGTGCTTTCTCCACAGCCGAGCAAGCGGCGCTTTCGATTTTTTTTTAAAAAGCGCTTGGCAAATCGAAAAAGCATTTGTATTAGCAGCCTCACTTCTGCGGCGCAGATGATCCCTGGTAGCTCAGCGGTAGAGCACTCGACTGTTAATCGATAGGTCGCCGGTTCGAATCCGGCCCGGGGAGCCAAGTTTCGAAGAGCCATTCGCGGCGAAGGCCCGAATGGCTCTTTTCGTTTGCTACAGCGTCCTCTGTGCGTATTGCGCAGCGCTGCAGGTCCATCAGAGGTTCCGCATGCGCTTCGCATGGTTTTTCCTGATTCTCGCCATCGGCACCGAAATCGCCGGCCTTACCGCCATGAAGGCCGCCGGGGGCGCCTATGTCGGCCATGCGGTCATGTATGGCTCGATCGCGCTCTCCTACGTGTTTCTTGCAAGGGCGGTGAAGACGATTCCTGTCGGGGTCGCCTACGCGATCTGGGAAGGCTCGGGCGTCGCTCTGATCACGCTCGTCTCGGTCATGGTTTTCGACCACGTGCTGACCGGTCGCGAGATGCTCGGCCTTTCCATGGCCGTTGCCGGTATCCTTCTCGTCAATGCCGGCAAGGTGCAGGAAGAGGAAAGCGCGGCATGAGCATGCCAGTCTTCTCCTTCTCCTTCTCCTTCGCCTTCGCCGTGCTGGCCGGCCTTTTCGACGTGGCTGCCAATCTCGCCTCCTCGAAATCGAACGGCTTTAATCACCGCGGCTGGGGTGCGCTTTCGATTGTCCTGGTGCTCGCCGCCTTTGCGCTGCTCGCGCAGGCCGTCAAAGGCATGGAACTGGCGATCGCCTATGCCGTGCTGGGCGCTACAGGCATATTTGGAACGGCGATCTCAGGCCGCCTCCTCCTTGGCCAGAGATTGAAGCCGATCGGATGGATCGGTCTCTGCCTGATCTTCGGTGCGGTGCTGGTGCTTCACACCGCCTGACGCGGCCGTCCCTTAGAACGGGACGCCTTGTGCTTGGGCGCCGTGTTGCGCGGCGCCCGCCACGGCATCAGCCAGCGGAGAAGCGGAAAATAGACGCCATAGGGCAGAAACTTGAGCAATTTCACGAGATAGGTGAAGCGTTTCGGGAAGGTGATCTCGAAACGCCCGGACTTCAGCCCCTGCGAAATCCGCGCCGCCGCCGTCTCGGCGCTGACGAGTGCGGGTCGCGGGAAATCGCCCTTTACTGCGCCGCGTGTATCGACGAAGCCCGGACAGATCAATTGCAGGCGTATGCCGATTTGGTCGAGATCGAATTTGAGGCTCTCGGCCATGTTGATGAGAGCTGCCTTGGTCGCACCGTAGGCGGCGCTCATGGGCAGGCCGCCATAGCCCGCAACGGAGGAGACGATGGCGATCTGCCCCTGCCCCTTCGCTTTCATATGTTCGACGAGCGGCACAAGGCAATTGACCACGCCCTGGAGATTGACGGCGAAGCTCCTGTCGAAGGCATCGTGATGCAGATCGTCACCGCGCACGGGGATTGCGACGCCCGCATTGAGGATCGCGAGCGCCACCTGTCCATGCTCGTATTCGATCGCCGTGATCACCCGCTCCATGTCATGGGGGTGGGTTACGTCCCCGTCGAGGACGATCATTTTCCCCGGCCCTGTCGCTTCGTGCTGCAGGGCGACCAGCTTGTCGTGGCTGCGCGACGTGACGACGACGCAATAGCCTTCCTCGACGAGTTGCAGGGCCAGGGCGCGCCCGATACCCGAACTCGCGCCGGTTATCCATGCCAGACCGTGCTCTGGGCGGGCGGTAAAAGCAGTCGTCATCTCCTCCTCGCATCCGTTGGGACTTTGCCTCTCCCCGCAAAGCCCGACGCTTTATCCAAGGCCGACCGCTGCGACGGCAACGCCGCCTGCACCTCCGCTTCCCGCCCATCATTTGACCGCGGAGACGATTTTTGCCCGGGACAAGAAAGCTGCGAAACGCTATTTCTTGTTTATTCAACAGGCTAGGCGGAAAAGACGCCAATATTTCGGCGACCAATATCCCCGCACGAAATGTTTATCGGCTTGCCGTCAATCCTGGTTAGTGCTTGGCTTGAGGCTCGGCATAGGTTCCGTTCAGCGCGAGGTTTCTTAAAATGCGTGTTCTTCCGTCCGTGCTTGAAGCAATCGGCAATACGCCGTTGATCCGGCTCAAGGCCGTCTCCGAAGCCACCGGCTGCAACATCCTCGGCAAGGCGGAATTTCTCAATCCCGGACAGTCGGTGAAGGACCGGGCAGCCCTCTGGATCATCCGCGCCGCCGAAAGAGCCGGCACGCTCCGGCCGGGCGGCGTGATCGTCGAAGGTACGGCCGGCAATACGGGCATCGGTCTTGCCGTCGTGGGAAGCGCCTTGGGCTATCGCACGGTCATCGTCATCCCGGAGACCCAGAGCGAGGAAAAGAAGGATGCGCTTCGCCTGATGGGCGCCGAACTGGTGGAAGTCCCGGCCGTGCCTTACAAGAACCCCAACAACTATGTGAAGATTTCCGGGCGGCTGGCGGAGCAACTCGCCAGGACCGAACCAAACGGCGCCATCTGGGCGAACCAGTTCGACAACGTCGCCAATCGGCAGGCGCATGTCGACACGACCGCGCCGGAGATCTGGCGGGACACCGATGGCAAGGTCGACGGCTTCATCTGCGCCGTCGGCTCCGGTGGCACGCTCGCCGGAGTGGCCGAGGGGCTGCGCGCCCGAAATCCCGCCGTCAAGATCGGCATTGCCGATCCGGAAGGCGCCGCCCTTTACAACTATTATGCGCATGGCGAGCTGAAGGCGAGCGGCAGCTCGATTACCGAAGGCATCGGCCAGGGCCGGATCACCGCCAATCTCGAGGGATTCACGCCGGACTTCGCCTATCAGATCCCCGATACGGAAGCCGTGCCCTACGTCTTCGACCTGATCGAGGAGGAAGGCATCTGCGTCGGCGGTTCCACCGGTATCAACATTGCCGGCGCCGTGCGGCTGGCGCGGGAGCTCGGCCCCGGGCATACCATCGTGACGATCCTGTGCGACTATGGTAACCGCTATCAATCGAAGCTCTTCAACCCCGACTTTCTCGCCTCGAAGGGCCTGCCGGTGCCCGGCTGGCTTGCGCGGCCCTCGAGCATCACTGTTCCCTACGAACCAGTCGAGTGACCGATGACCAGAAGCGTGACCGCCCTCTTCCGTAGTGATTTCTACCTGTCGACCTGCGAAGCGCATGTTACGGGGATCCTGGAGGATGGCGGGATCGAACTGGACCAGACCTGCTTCTACGCCGCCTCCGGCGGACAACCCGGAGACACGGGCTTTTTCGAGCGCGAGGACGGAAGCCGCATCGCCATCGGCGACACGCGGCATGGCGCGACCAAGGACGTCATCGTGCATCTGCCCGCCCTCGGGCAGCCGCAGCCGGCCGTCGGCGAAAAACTCGTCCTGCACATCGACTGGCCGCGTCGCTATCGGCTGATGCGCATGCACACAGCCTGCCACCTGCTTTCCGTCGTCTGCCCCTATCCGATCACCGGCGCGGCCGTCGGCGAGGAGGAAAGCCGCGTCGATTTCGACATGAGCGAAACGATCGACAAGGATCAGGTGACCGCGGCGCTGATGAAGCTCGTCGGCGAAAATCACCCCGTCTACGTGCAATGGATCACCGACGAGGAACTCGCCGCCAATCCCGGCATCGTCAAGTCGAAGAATGTCCGCCCTCCCGTCGGGCTCGGTCGCGTGAGCCTGGTCTGCATCGGGGAGAACTCCGCTATCGACAGTCAGCCCTGCGGCGGCACGCATGTCTCGGAGACCCAGGAGGTCGGGGCGATCCATATCGCAAAGATCGAAAAGAAGGGTAAGGAGAACCGGCGGTTTCGCATACGATTCGGGACGCCGGACGATCGCGCGGCCGTCTAAAGGGCGTTCGACCGACGCGCCTTAGATCGATGATTTTTATGGATGTCGTTGCCCCTGCTGCGAGCGTCACGGGCGACAGGCATCAGATCCGTGGGGTGACGAGATGAATGACAAGAACAACAAGAGCACCTTCGTTGTCTCCGCCGACTGGCTGGAGCAGCGCCTCGGCGATCCCGGGGTCAAGATCGTCGATGCCGCCTGGTACCTGCCGGCACAGAACCGAGACCCCAGGGTGGAATACAAGGCGGCTCATATCCCCGGCGCGGTATTCTTCGATCAGGATGCGATCGCCGACCAGACGAGCGGCCTGCCCCACACGCTACCCTCGGCTGAAGCCTTCGCCGAGGCCGTCGGCGCCATGGGTATTGGCGAGGAGGACACGATCGTCATCTATGACGGCCCCGGCATCTTCACGGCGCCGAGGGTCTGGTGGATGTTCCGGATCATGGGCGCGAAGAACGTCTACGTCCTCGACGGCGGCATGGATGGCTGGAAGGCGCAGCGCCGTCCGACGACCGCCGAGGTCCCAACTCCCGCACGACGCAGCTTCCACACGGCCTTGAACGCGCAGGCCGTCACCTCCTTCGAGCGCATGAGGGACATCGTCGAAAACCGTCTGGCGCAGATTGCCGATGCCCGCAGCGCCGGCCGCTTCACAGGCGAGGAGCCGGAGCCGCGCGCGGGGATGCGGTCTGGCCATATGCCCGGCGCCAAGAGCCTGCCCTCCGGCGTCTTCTCCGAAAGCGGAAAGCTCAAGGACCTCGGATCGCTGCGCAGGATATTTGCGGATGCCGGGATCGACCTGGCGAAGCCGGTCGTCACCACCTGCGGATCCGGCGTTACCGCCGCCATTATCACACTTGCGCTGCAATCATTGGGACATGCGGACAATACGCTCTATGATGGTTCCTGGTCGGAATGGGGCGCTCGCCCCGATACGCCCGTCGCAATCGGTAGAGAGTGAAGACCATGCAAGGATCGAAGCCTGCCGCAATCACGGCCCAAGTCACCGAGCTCGAAATGACGTCGCCGCCGAAGCAGAGCCTGCCGATGCCGGTGAACCTCCATACGGCGATCCTCCGCGTTCTCGAAATCCCGCTTCCCTACTATCACTTTCTATATCTGGGCGTCGGCAAGCGTTGGCACTGGACGGACCGCCTGCGCATGAGCGATCGGGAACTGTCGGCCGTGCTGCACGACAAGGGAACGTCGCTGAGCGTTCTCTACGTCAACGGCGCTCCGGCCGGCTTCTTCGAATTGCAGCAGCGGGATCACGACGTCGTGGAGATCACCCATTTCGGGCTGATGGAACATGCGCTCGGGCTGGGGCTGGGAAAATGGTTCCTGCTGCAGACCCTGTTTGCCGCCTGGGCCATGGACCCGTCCAAGGTCACGGTGTCTACCAACAGCCTCGACCACCCGCGTGCGCTGCAGCTTTACCAGCAGTTCGGCTTCTCACCCGTTGCCACGGGAGAAGTAACCATTGAACCGCTGACGGACGACGAACTGCTCGCTTTCGCGAAGAAGCTGTAACATGATCACAAGGGCGCGCGGCAAGTTTCGGGTGTCGCGACCGGTCACCAAGGCGCATTCTCCCTGACAGCTTCATCTGCATCGCGCATCGCCCAAAAATCGGAGCCGATTTTCGGAAAGCTCGATGCGCAGGTTCAAAAAGCTGCGGGCGACCTTTGCGCGCCACGCGCGGCGCTTGAGGAGAATCGCCAATGACTTTGCGCTATATCGCCATGCCTGACGAAGAGGCGCACCGGATCTGGCGCGGCGGCCGCGATGCCTATGGCAATCTGCCCGAGCGGCATATTTCTGACGGTGACGGTGTGCCGTGCCGGCATTGTCTTCGCAACGTCGAGGCGGGCCGAGCCTATCTGATCCTGGCATATCGCCCCTTTTCGTCAGTCCAGCCTTACGCCGAAACGGGGCCGATTTTCCTGCATGCCGAGGAGTGCCCCGCCACGAACGGAGAATCGCTACCGGCGATCCTCATGTCCAGCAACGACTATCTCCTTCGCGGATATGGGGCGGACGAGCGCATCGTCTACGGAACCGGCGGCGTCATTTCACAGGAAAGCATCAAGAGTCGCGCCGAGGCGCTGCTGGCGCGGCCGGATGTCGCCTTCGTGCATGTCCGGTCAGCCAAATACAATTGCTACCAGTGCCGTATCGAAAGGCGATGAACCGGCGGTCGCGAGCGACCCGCCGGTTCGCGCTTGCTGCATCGGCCGGAAAATCGGGACTGATTATCACAAGGCTCGATGCGCGGATTCACAGAATCCTGGCGCGTCTGAAAGGACGCGCCGCTGTAGTATCAGGCGACGTTGAGCACCGCTTCTGGCGCGAAGGCATCATATCCGAGCGCCTCTGCGACGGCGGCGTTCGTCACGCGGCCCCGATGCACGTTGAGACCCGCCCGCAGGTGCCGATCTTCGGCGATCGCCTTCAGGCCGCGATCGGCGAGCTGAAGCCCGTAGTGCAGCGTCGCGTTGTTGAGCGCCTGCGCCGAGGTGATCGGCACGGCACCCGGCATGTTGGCAACGCAATAGTGCACGATCCCGTCGACCTCATAGGTCGGCTCGGAATGCGTGGTCGCATGCGAGGTCTCGAAGCAGCCGCCCTGGTCGATCGCCACATCGACGACAACGGCGCCCTTCTTCATGCCCGTGAGCATTTCGCGGGTGACGAGCTTGGGCGCGGCGGCACCCGGAATGAGCACGGCGCCGACCACGAGGTCGGCGGAGAACACCTCCTCCTCCAGCGCATCGATGGTCGAATAGCGCGTGTGGATGCGGCCGTTGAAAATATCATCGAGCTGGCGTAGGCGCGGGATCGACCGGTCGAGGATCGAAACATCGGCGCCGAGGCCGACCGCCATCTTGGCCGCGTGCAGGCCGACGACGCCGCCGCCGATGATCGTGACCTTTGCCGGGAGCACGCCGGGCACGCCGCCGAGCAAAACGCCGCGGCCGCCATTCGCCTTTTGCAGCGAGGTGGCACCGGCCTGGATGGAAAGCCTGCCGGCGACTTCCGACATCGGCGCAAGCAGCGGCAGGCCGCCACGCTCATCCGTGACCGTCTCGTAAGCGATTGCCGTGACGCCCGAATTCAGAAGTCCCCTCGTCTGTTCGGGATCGGGCGCCAGATGCAGATAGGTGTAGAGGATCTGGCCTTCGCGCAACTGCGTCCATTCGGATGGCTGCGGCTCCTTGACCTTTACGACCATGTCCGACTTCTCGAACACATCCTTGGCCGTCGGTACGATCCGCGCGCCGGCCGCGCGGTAAGCGTCGTCGTCCGCCCCGATCCCTGCCCCGGCCTTGGTCTCAACGATGACCTCGTGGCCATGGGCGACATATTCCCTCACCGATCCGGGTGTCAGGCCGACGCGGTATTCATGATTCTTGATTTCCTTCGGGCAACCGACACGCATGCTTGCGTTCCTCTCCTATCTGTTGGCCTTCGCCGCATTTGCTGAGAAACCCAGCAAAACAGATGACGCCGCGAATGTCCTTGCAAATAGGGGGCTGGCCCGGCATGAGATTCGTGTATTATTGCGCAGTGTACTCTAATTTTGAACGAAAGCACGAATGAGTGACCTCGATGCCATCGATCGTTCGATCCTGCGTGTGCTGCAGCAGAACGGACGGATATCGAACGCCGACCTCGCCGCGAAGGTCGGCCTGTCGCCGTCCGCCTGTTCGCGGCGGGTCGATCTGCTCGAGAAATCCGGCACTATCGCCGGCTACCATGCCCGCATCGCCCACAAGGCGCTCGACTATAAGATCATGGTCATCGTGCATATTTCGCTGTCGGGCCAGTTCGCCAAGACGCTCGCCGAATTCGAGGCGGCGGTGAAACTCTGCCCCAATGTGCTGGTGTGCTATCTGATGTCCGGGGAATACGACTACATCCTGCGCGTGGCGGCAAAGGACCTCGAGGATTACGAACGGATCCACCGCGACTGGCTGTCGGCACTGCCGCATGTCGTAAAGATCAATTCGAGCTTCTCGCTTCGCGAGATCATCGATCGCCCGAATGTCGGCATCTAGGGTCAGGACCGGCAATCGGAGCCGATTCCAGGAAAGCTCCGTGCGCCGATTCAATGCCTGGCAGCGCCCTTTGCGAGTCTCAAGTGACGCGCGGCGCTGTAAAGGCGGTCAGCGGCCGACGACGTGGTTGCGGCCGGCACTCTTGGCCGCGTAGAGGCGAACATCCGCCTCCGAGAGCAGTTCGCGAATCCCGGTGCCGTCCGCAAGCGTCGCTGAAACGCCGACGCTGATCGTGACCGGCTGGCCGTCAGACGTCGCCACTCTCTTGAGGACCGCAAGCCTTATGTCCTCGGCGCGCGCGTGCGCATCCGCATAGGCAAGGCCGGGGCAAAGCACGACGAATTCCTCGCCGCCGTAGCGGAACAGGCGATCCACCGGACGCAGTTGATCCCTCACCGTCTCGACGAGCTTCTTCAGCACCCGATCGCCTTCCATGTGGCCCAGGGTGTCGTTGACGCTCTTGAAGCGATCGACGTCGATGAGAAGCAGGCTGACCGGCGTATCCTTCGCCGCCGCCTCGCGCATCACCTGCTGGCCTTCGCTCTCGAAGCGTCCGCGGTCGAGCGCCCCCGTCAGCGTATCGTGACCGGCGCGGGACAAGAGATCCTCGTAGCGTTCGCGGAAGGTCAGATCGTTGAAGACATCTGCCAAGGGGCGGTCGGAAATCGCCAGGAACGCATGGCGCGAAGCATTGAGATAGAAGCCGATCGCCAGGGCATAGAAGGGTGCTGCCAGCATCTTCGCCATCCAGCCGCCCCAGAAGACGTCGAAGGGCGCACCGTTGATGAAATGAAGTGCCGTATAAAAGCCTATCTGATCCAAAGTCAGCACCACCGCGCCGCTGATCAGGAACCGGATGGTCACGAATCGGCGGAACCACCGGCCGAGCCTCTCGTAAAGCAAGATGATGATGATCGCGTCGAAATAGAGAAGCGTCGTGCCCCAGACCATCAGCCATCCCATTTCGTCGATGAAGGCGATGTCGGCCACGCGATTCTGCACGATCGCGACGGTGTCGTGCTGCCTGAGCAGCAGGCTCAATGCGACGGTCATGAAGTTGCCGGCCAGCAGACCGTAGATCGGCTGGCGCACCGTCGCAGCGTCCTCCTTCACATAAAGCAGGAGGATCATCATCAGCTTGCCGGAAAAGAACACGGCTGAGCCGGGGGAAATGACGCCGAACGGCAGTTGGACGTAGAAGACCGCGGCGAGATAAGTCTCGATGAAATGCATCACGCCGAGCGCCGCCAGGAAGACGCCAAGCCCCAGACGGGCCCGCAGATGCAGAAGCCCGATCATCGCCGCGGCATAGACCAGCGCCTCACCGAGAAAGAGCATCAGATTGGCGTTTGGCATGCGTGCACGTGACTTCCGATTTCGACCGGATGGTTACTTAAAGGTAAAACTTGAAGAAAGCTTCACCCACCCGCGCGCAGAGACCTGCGACCCACAAGATTTTGCTGTTTTGGCTTATGACGGCAATTCGTCATAGTCACGCGGTGAAGTTGCGGTACCATCGCGGCTGCGGGACGGGCGCATGCGAGCAGCGAGCGCCGCCCGTACATTTCAGAATTCGGAGATCCACTCATGCCATCGACTACCGCTTTGCATCCTATCTCGCGCCGCGCCCTGCTTGGCGGCCTGGCCGCTACGTCAGCCCTTGCCGTGCTGCACCCCTTCTCTGCCCGCGCGGCCGCGAATCAGGCGCATCTGCGGATCATGGAGACGACGGATCTTCACGTGCATGTCTTCCCCTACGATTATTATGCCGACAAGCCGAACGACACGATGGGGCTGGCGCGCACCGCCTCGATCATCGACGCGATCCGCGCCGAGGCGACGAACTCCATCCTCGTCGACAATGGCGATTTCCTGCAGGGAAACCCGATGGGCGACTATATCGCTTATCAGCGCGGGATGAAGGAAGGCGACATGCATCCGATCATCGCCGCCATGAATGTGCTCGGCTATGATTGCGGCACGCTCGGCAATCACGAATTCAACTATGGGCTCGACTTCCTGTTCAACGTGGCGAACGGCGCAAATTTCCCGCTCGTCTGCGCCAACCTGACGAAGGGCACGCTTGCCGCGAACCCGCGCGAGGATGCGCTCTTCCTCAAGCCTTATGTCATTCTCGATCGCAAGGTCATGGACGGCAGCGGCCAGGAACACCCGATCCGCATCGGCCTGATCGGTTTTGTACCACCGCAGATCATGACCTGGGATGCCAAGAACCTGGAGGGCAAGGCGAATGCCCGTGACATCGTCAAGGCGGCGGAAGCCTGGGTGCCGCAGATGCGGGAGGAAGGCGCCGATATCGTGATCGCGCTTTCTCACTCCGGCATCGGACAGCAAGCCTACGCCGAAAACCTGGAAAATGCGTCGATCCCCCTGGCGGCGATCGGCGGCATCGATGCCATCGTCACGGGCCACAGCCACCTTGATTTCCCGGGACCGAAGTTCGATAGTGTTGCCGGGGTGGACAATGCCAAGGGGCTGATTTCCGGAAAGCCGGGCGTGATGGGCGGCTTCTGGGGCTCGCATCTCGGCCTTATCGACCTGCTCCTCGAGCGCGACGGCGGCCAATGGCGGGTTGTGAGTTCGGTGAGCGAGGCCCGGCCGATCTTCAGGCGTGAAGAGAAGAAGGTGATCGCGGAGGTCGGCGACAAGCCGGAGGTGCTGGCTGCCGCCGAGAAGGACCATGAGGCGACGCTCGCCTATGTCCGCACGCCCGTCGGCAAGACCTCGGCACCGCTCTATTCCTACTTCGCTCTCGTGGCCGACGATCCTTCCGTGCAGATCGTCAGCCAGGCGCAGACCTGGTATATCCGCGAGATGCTGAAGGACACCGACTACCGGGACCTGCCGGTTCTCTCGGCGGCAGCGCCGTTCAAGGCCGGTGGACGCGGCGGCGCCGAGTATTATACCGACGTGCCGGCCGGCGATATCGCCATCAAGAATGTCGCCGATCTCTACCTCTACCCGAATACGGTCCAGGCCGTCGTCGTTACCGGCGAGCAAGTTCGCAATTGGCTGGAAATGTCCGCCGGCATCTTCAACCGGATCGCGCCCGGATCGACGGATGCCAGCCTGATCAATGGAGATTTTCCGTCCTACAATTTCGACGTGATCGACGGCGTCACCTACGCGATCGACTTGTCGCAGCCGGCGAAGTTCGACAAGGACGGCAATCTCGTGAACCCGGAATCAGGCCGCATCCGCGACCTCAAATTCGACGGCAAGCCGATCGATCCCGCACAAAATTTCGTGGTGGCGACCAACAACTATCGCGCCGGCGGCGGCGGCAATTTTCCGGAGATCGCGGCCGACAAGGTCGTCTTCGTCGCGCCCGATACCAATCGCGACGTCATCGTTCGCTACATCATCGAACAGGGAACGATCAATCCCTCGGCCGACGCCAATTGGAAATTCGCGCCTATGGAGAACACCAGCGTCGTCTTCGACAGCGGCCCCAGGGCACGGCAGTTCCTGTCCGACTTGAAGGCCATTACAATCGAAGACGCCGGCGATGGATCGGAAGGCTTCGGCCGTTTCCGCATCCGGCTTTGACCGTCATGGAGTGTGGCGCCGATCGCAATCGGCGCCACACGTTCTGACTATCCTTGGTAATTGGTGTAGTCGGGTCCGCCGCGCGGATCCTATCAGACCGATCGGGTCTGGGCGTCGTCGGCAAAAAGCGCCGCGCGCTGCTCGTCGACGATCTGCCGGCCCTTCCGGATCGCCGAATCGATGGCGTCCTGCTCGGACGAGAAGAGGTCCGCGCGGATGAAATTGCGCGTTTTCGTCGCGCCGTCGGGCGTCGTCTTTTCGATGCTACCGGCGAGCCGGAATTGCGCCCCCTCGCGAATCGGTGTCGCGCGGATCAGGCAATCCGCATAGTTCTCCGTCTTGCCTGCGGCCGGTTCGGCCTGGGTTTCGGAGCCGCGCGAAAGACCGAAAAGTTTCGAAAAAAACGATGCCATGCCCTATGGTTAGCCGCGACGGCCGCCCCTGTCAAAGCAAACATGACCCGGCTCCGTTGCCACCTGCATTTGCAGCGGCCTTTGGGCGCCTGATTAAACGCGCGGCGCCGTGGCAGCGCCGATCAAATGATCAGATTGGAGAGAACCTCATTTTCGGTGATGTCCTGGTAGCGCAGCCCTGCCGTATCGAAGCGCTGCTTCAGGATCGGGAAATTCTCGGCATGTTTCGTCTCGATGCCGATGAGTACGGAGCCGAAATTGCGCGCCGATTTCTTCAGATATTCGAAGCGGGCAATATCGTCCTCCTCGCCAAGCAGATTGAGGAAGTCGCGAAGCGCTCCCGGCCGCTGGGCCATGCGCAGGATGAAATATTTCTTGAGCCCAGCATGCCGCATCGCCCGCTCCTTCACGTCTGGCAGGCGTTCGAAATCGAAATTGCCCCCGGAGACGACCGCGACGACGGTCTTGCCTTCGAGCCGCTCGCGACCGAGCGCCTCCAGTGCGGTGATAGCGAGCGCCCCCGCCGGTTCGAGGACGACGCCTTCGACGTTCAGCATCTCGGTGATCGTCAGGCAGATGGCGTTTTCAGGCAACAACATCACCTGCTCTGGCCGGAAACCGCCGAGCGCGGCGAAATTGAGGTCACCGATCCGCGCGACGGCCGCACCGTCTACGAAGTTGTCGACCTGGTCGAGCGTGATCACGCTGCCGGCCTCCAGGCTCCGCCTGAGGCTCGGCGCGCCAGCCGGTTCGCAAAAGACGAAGCGATCGGCCGAAAGGCTGCCGCCGAAATAGCCGGTGACGCCTGCCGCGAGCCCGCCGCCGCCGACGGGCAGCACGACGAGATCGGGGATCGTCCCGGCGGGGAGTTGCTCGTCGATTTCCGCGGCGACGGTCGCCTGCCCTTCGATGATGTCGCGATGGTCGAAGGGCGGCACCATGATGCCGTCGATCGCCGCGACGTGGTCGCGCGCCGCCTGATAGCACTGGTCGAATATATCGCCAAAGAGCCGGATGGTTATGAATTCGCCGCCGAACATCCGGGTCTTGTCGATCTTTTGCTGCGGCGTCGTCACCGGCATGAATACGACGCCGGGCACGCCGAAGTGCCGGCAGACGAATGCGAAGCCCTGGGCGTGGTTTCCCGCCGAGGCGCAGACGAAAGTCTTGCCGGCGGCACCGCCCGCAAGCGCCTTTCGAAAGAAGTTGAAGGCGCCGCGGATCTTGTAGGAGCGAACCGGCGACAGATCCTCACGCTTGAGAAACACGGCTGCTCCGAAGCGGGCGCTCAGGTGATCGTTGAGTTGCAGCGGCGTCGCCGGGAAGATTTCGCGCATTGCCGCCGTCGCCGATTCGACATCCTGTCTCATTTCGCATCATCCGTTCGATTGCCGATTGCCGTCGCTATCGCACATTGCAGCATTCGAGACCATCGATTTTGAAACGATCCTGACCCTACAGCGCCGCCGTCTTATTTGACGCGCAAGGGTCGCTGTAGCACTTTGAATCTGCGCATCGGGCTTCCGAAAATCTGGCACGATTTTCGGACCGATACGCTAGCCCCATTGGCTTATCTTGACTTGCGGGCGCAAATGCCGAAGCTTTTTTTCAATGCGGGTCTGGGGAAACGCCATGCGAAGACACCTGCCCTTTCTTGCGGCACTGGCGACCGCAGCCTCGATCGGCGCTAGCGCCGAAGCCGGACCGCTTTCCGAGGCGGCAGCGCGGGCGGAGAGCCAGGCAAATACCGGCGACACGGCGGCTGCGTGGGAGACCCTGCAGCAGGCGGTTGGTGATTTTTCCCAGACCCTTCCCTTCGCGATCGGCAAGGCCGTGTTCGTGACCGCCGCGCCGGCCGGATACGCGATGTACGAGCCGAAACAGGATGCAACCTTCAAGGCCGGAGAGAAACTCGTCTCCTATGTCGAGCCCCTGGGGCTCACCTGGAAGAAGGCCAGCGACGAAGGCAAGGTCGAGACTCGCTTCACGGTCGACCTCGACATACTGAACCCGGACGGCGACGTTCTCGCCAGCCGCAAAGCGTTCGGCGACTTCACCTTCACCGGCTATATGCGAAACCAGGAGATCTACGCCACGCTGACCGTCGACATCAGCAGCGCCCCGGCCGGCGACTATGTGCTGCGCTACCGCTTCAACGATATCAACAGCGGCGAAACGGCGACCGTCGACCAAAAATTCCAGATTGCAGCGCAGTAGGCGAATACGGGAGTGCAGGAGAGGACGGTGCTGGTGCGGACGACGGGGGGTCGAACCCGTACGGCCTAAGGCCGAGGGAGTTTAAGTCCCTGTTTTATATACATCGGCCATGCGAATGGGCAACACGACCTTGGCGTCCTCCCGATGTACAACTCGATCTAAGGTAGGGAGGCCATCGGAGACAGGCAGACGTCTCGGCAATTCCCCTCCCTTCAAGCAGGCCGGATTCCGCGTCGGCGACGACCGAGTGAGGCCGGAAATACCGGCTGAGGCGGCTGGCAGGGACCTGTTACTGCGCTACGCCATAAAAGAGTAGGCAACCGCTCGGCGGCGATGGTAAGGTGAGTCATGACAAAAGGTACGAAAACAGCCCGCTCAGCCGTGACCGGCAAGGTCGTGACGCAGCCCATCGGCGGCAAGAAGGCTGCGAAATTCGCACAGGTCGAAGGATTGAAGATGAATGCCGCTTCTAAGGCGCTTTCAGAGAAGCTGACCGCAAGCGGACTCAAGGGTGATGCCTACCGGAGCGAGATCGTCAAGGCCTTCAAGAAAGCCTGACGGGTGGTCCGCTACAATGCCGTCGAAGATCCGCTGTGCTATCCCGGCACCCACGTGCTGCGTAACAAGGCGGATATCCAGGATCAGGACGAGCTTGACGAGTTCGAGCAGTTGATGTTCGACTCGCGTGCGGGGGAAGCTCTTCCGGACGGCGATCTGGATTTCACTCATTATCGCGCGCTACACAGGCACTTTTTCCAGGACGTTTACGAGTGGGCCGGCGAGACCCGGACTATCCGCACCGGCAAGGGCGATAGCTGGTTCTGCTATCCGGAATATATTGAAAGCGAAGGCAACCGGCTCTTCGGCGAATTGGCTGCACGCCGGTACCTCGCTACCGCGGAGGGGAAGAACGGCTTTGCGCGGGAAGCCGCATGGTTCCTATCGGAAATCAATGCCATCCATCCATTTCGCGAGGGTAACGGCCGTATCCAACTGGTCTTCCTGACCATGCTCAGCCGCAATGCGGGATACGAACTCGATGAGGCCAAACTGGAGCCGAAACGGTTCCTTGAAGCGATGATCCGGAGCTTCAGCGGCGACCTGGCGTCATTGGCCGCCGAAATCAGGCGGATGATCTAACCCTTCATTACGTCCTTCAGTAAGCATCCGCCGAAGACCGCAGCGTCGAAAATCGGTCTCGATGCACAGGGTCAGGGTTCCGATTTAGCGATTACGGCGTCTTCTGTTCGTCGACCTTCGGACCCTTTGCGTAATCGCAGATCGACGACATGTAAAACGTTTGCCCCGCGAATTCGGTTTTTACCAAGCCAAGTTCGAACACGCCGAATTCTTTATGCTCATAGTAGACCGCCGCGTTGATGAATTCGCCTAAACGACCGCAATCTCCAAGGCCGGAACCCGTGTAAACTGACACGGTTTTCTCCTTGAAGGTTCCCTTCAGCACCTTCTCGATCTCGACCTCGCCACGCGTCAGCCGAGGTATCTCGCCGGTCGATTCTGAATCTGGCATCTCAATGCCATACGTTACCGTCTTCATGCGGCCCTTTATGACCAAATCGGCCTGCGCAAATTTTTCCTTCGCGTCGCTCTCTCCGCAACTGCAGGCGGAAGCTTTCGTGGCTGTTAGCATCAGGAAAACCGAGGCGGCAACGAAGGCCGCAGCACGAAATGAATCCACTGAAATCTCCCACCTATATGGCCCACCGCTCACGGGAATCGATTCATAATATGATTGCTGGTCGTGAGGAAAGGAGCGGAAACCAGACTTTGACGGATCGCAATTGCAAGGCGGTAAAAGCCACGGCTCAGGCGGCTTTAGCAGCCCGGATCGTTTGAGACTTCCAATTCCATGGCAACAGTTCCTCTAGCTTCGTGATGGGTGTGTCAGCGATGCGTGCAAGGACATCCGCCAGCCAGGCTTGCGGATCGATAGCATTGAGCTTGGCGCTCGCAATCAGCGTTGTCATGAAGGCGGCACGATCAGCGCCACGATCGGAGCCGGCGAAGAGCCATGACTTTCTGCCGAGGGCAAAGCCACGCRGCGCCCGTTCGGCGGCATTGTTGGTGAGGCAGATGCGGCCGTCGCCGAGGAAGGACGTGAATCCGTCCCAGCGCTTCAGCATGTAATCGATCGGCTCAGTGACCGGTGAACTGCGCGACAGCTTTGTTCGCTCAGATCGAAACCAAGCCTGAAGCTCATCGACGAGCGGACGGCTGTTCTTCTGACGTCGTTGCAGGCGTTCGCTAGCGGCAAGTCCGTTGATGTCGCGCTCGACATCGAACAGCGCATCGATGCGTTTGACCGCCTCGAACGCAACCGGCGAGATCGCGGCAGCATTCTTGCCGCGCTTGGCATTGGTGGCGATGTCGGCAAGCACGAAGAACTTGCGCCGTGAATGCGCCCAGCACAGCGCCTGCGTCAGCGGAGCAGGATCGCGATCCACCTTGAATAGCGGATTGTAGCCGCCATAGGCGTCCGCTTGCAGGATGCCGGTGAAGGTTTTGAGATGGCGCTCGGGATGCTCCTGCCGCCGATCGCGCGAGGCATAATAGAGCGCCGCCGGCGGCGATGTTCCGCCGAACGGCCGGTCATCCCGGACATAGGTCCAGATGCGGCCCGTGTCGGTCTTGCCCTTCGCCAGGATCGGCACGGTCGTGTCGTCACCATGCAGCCGTTCGGCGGCCAGCACATGCGCCTCGATCAGCGCATGCACCGGCTTCAGCGCGGTGGTGCAGGTCCCGACCTGGTCGGCGAGCGTCGACAGGCTGAGATCGATGCCTTCGCGGGCATAGCGCTCGCTCTGCCGATTCAGCGGCTGATGCTGACCGAACTTCTCGAACAGGATCATTGCCAAGAGGTTCGGTCCGGCAAAGCCGCGCGGCGTTACATGGAAAGGTGCCGGCGGCTGGGTGATCTTCTCGCATTCGCGGCAGGAAAACTTCTCGCGCACGGTTTGGATCACCTTCCACTGACGCGGGATCACCTCCAGCGTCTCGGTGACGTCTTCACCCAGCTTCGCCAGTTTGGCCGAGCCGCAGCACGGGCAATTCGCTGGTGCCGCAATGACGACGCGCTCGCGCGGCAGATGCTCTGGGAAAGGCTTGCGGGATGGACGCTTGCGCTCGAAGGCGCTGACCGCCGAGGAGCGTGCCGCCATCTCCGCCGCCACTTCGTCTTCGCTGGCGTCAGCCTCCAGTTCCTCGAGCTGCAGCTCCATCTGTTCGAGAAGCCGGGCTTTGCGCTCCGACCGGCTGCCATGGATGTCGCGCTTCAGCTTCGCGATCTCCAGCCGGAGCCGTGCGATCAGCGCATCCGAATGCGAGTTCACGGCCTGGGCGCGAGCGGCGAGCGCCTCGGCTTCACGGCGAGCCGCACGCTCGGCGAGGATCATCGCATGCGCGCTGGCAAGGTCGTCGGGAAGCTGATCGGCCGCATCGGTCATGGCGGGATGGAATCATATTCGCTCCCGCCGTGCCAGCGATTTTGCTCATCCCGCCGACGTCGGACGCCAGGTTTTTTGTGGCATTCGCCAGTCGATGCCTTCGAGCAAATAGCCGAGCTGGGCGGGCGTGATAACCACCGTGCCGTCGGCCGCCGATGGCCAGATGAAGCGGCCGCGTTCGAGCTTCTTCGTGAACAGGCAGGCCCCCTGGCCGTCATGCCAGATCACCTTGATCAGCCCGCCGCTCCGGCCCCGGAAGACGAAGAGATGGCCGCTCATCGGATCGCGCTTCAACGTCTCCTGCACCATCAGCGACAGGCCGGGAAAGCCTCTCCGCATGTCGGTATAGCCCGTCGCCAGCCAGACCTTCACACCGCTCGGGACCGGGATCATCGCCGCTCCAGAACATCGAGGATGCGGGCCAAGGCTTCGGTGTCAATGTCACTCTCGACCCGCAGGCGACGGCCGCCGCCAAGCTCGATCATCACCATGCTTGCCTTCTTGCGCGGCCGGGAGACCGGCGGCGGCTCGGCCGGGATCGATGGCGCAGGCAGCGCTTCGACGACCTCCACCGGAACGAGTTGCGGGACCGACGGCGCGGAGATTTGGCAGAGCTCCTTGCGCCAGCGGAAGAGCTGGCTCACATGAATGCCGGCCGAGTGAGCGATCTCTGAAACACTTGCGCCTGACTCAAGCGTCGCTGCGACCAGCCGCTCCTTCTCCTCCCGAGACCAGCGCCGACGCCGCTCGACCGACGTAATGACCTCAATCTGATGCTTCGTCATAGGACTACTCCTAGTGCTTGCACTAGGACTTGCAGCCTTCAGCCTAACTCAGCAAGGCGGCCGTCACCGGAGGGGTACGTCCTTCAGCCGTTTCCGCTTGGTGCTTTCCAAAGCACGCGTTTCGTCGAGCCTTTACCGATCACAACCTGCCACCTTTTGAATCCTGCTCGGTAGTCTCCCGTTGAGTCTAGCTGGTCGTGAAGCGTGATCGCAGCAAATGAGGCGGAGGAACGCTCTCTCTTCGCCCGAACAATAAGCCGCGTATCGGTTCTGATGACGGCCCCTAGGGAAACTCTGCCTCGATCCGGATCAAAGATGCTGCCTTCGTCTACCTCGACACGGACATCCGGGACAATAAGGCCCTGCCAATTGTCACTTCCCTCACTCATAGAATTGTTTCTGATCGGTCATCCCTTCTCCTCGTCCAAGCATGCGAGCCACCGCGATCTTCGCCGATCCTCTGTACTGGCGCTCGGAAACAGATCCGGCGCGGACTCCCCACGGGGCATCGATCACGGCGGATCCGACGGGGCACGCGTCCTGTCACCGCGTGAATTCACCGTCGGCGCGTTTGGGAGCGCCGAACCTCTCAGCCTTATCCTGCCTCGAACGGAATACGAGGCGACTGTGCTGATCGGTCATGTCGACAAAGCGCCTGCGGCTGTCTTTCTTTCGGGAGAGCTTGCTTTCGAGTTCTTTATATGCCGGCGTCGACTGGGCGTACTTAATGCGTACACATTGGGCGATGCGTAGGTGCGCTGTACGCTTTGATACACGCCGACGTTGACTCTTTTCAAGATATCTAGACGCATGGCTATCACAGCGCGCAATGGGCTTTGTTACCTAACCGCGTGAATAAGGTTGAGAATACTGCCTCGCTTTGCTAGCAGAGGGAACCATGCGGACGTGGTGGAATCGGTAGACACAAGGGACTTAGACGCAATTTGAGTGCACCAGCGGAAACGCTGGCTGTAGAACTGCTCAAAGTCGGGGAAACCTGTCAGATGGCGATCCCGAGCCAAGCCCTCTTAGGGGAAGGTGTAGAGACTAGACGGGCAGCACCTAAGGCGAAAGCTAGGGTGAAGGTATAGTCCAGACCACAAACGCCGTGAGGCGGCGGCGAAAGCCGTAGATGGTAAGAAAATCCCTCGGCCTTTGGCTGTGCGGGTTCGAGTCCCGCCGTCCGCACCATCGCAGATGCCGGAATGCTGCCACGCCTCTCCGTTGCGCCGTTCGGACGCAACGCGCAATTCGCGGCTCTAGGGGCGTGGCTATCGCCTTCTATCAACGTCTATTGCGCCGGAGCCGGTTGCGTGCCCTCGCCGCCCGAAGGTGCAGGAGTGGCCTCGCCGCCCGAAGGTGCCGGAGCGGCCTCACCACCCCCCGCGGGAGCTTCGACGTTGGGCGCATTCACATTGACGTCGGTACCGCCGCCACCGCCGCCGCCGTAAAACAGATCACCGCCGCCGAACAGGAAAAAGGCTCCGACCAGCACCAGAACCACGACTATGGCGGCCACGGCCCAACCGCCGCCGCCACTTCCGCCCGTATTGATTACGGTTGGGTCTCTATCAGCCATTGACGTTCTCCTTCAATTGACGCCGCTGATTTAACCCACTTGCGGTGAATAGGTTCCAATAAGAAGAGTGAAGAAGAAAAGGACGTCCAGCGCTACCGATCGCCAGAAAGGCACTCCGAATACGACAACAAAAGCGGCCGCAACCTGCGCCGGAGCGCGGAATATCCGGGTTTATCGGACCGTCTATTAGCTTGCGTCTTTATTGAGCGGCTGACATCGCTGCGCAGCACCACGATGGCGGGCAGATTGGCGGCTAGTACCTCACCGACGGGAAGCGCTTCCCGCTGCATCTTGATCCTGCGCAATAAATCCGCGCAAACCCCTGATTCGGCAGGGTCTTAATCAGTGCGCGTTTCTGGCATGGTGACGGTGCATCGAAATCGTCCTGCACCGGTGGCTGAGGGTAAATCCGTGCATCCAATGCGAGCGTCCAGCTACGTTCCCCTATTTCCAGACGACCTGGCAGCGATTCAGCGGGTATTCGATCAGCTATGCCGTGAAAACCGGTGGTCGCGCGCCAGCGCACCGGCGCAACGTTACGGAAGGATGCTGATCGACAGCTATCAGGCGGGCACGCGCGACGAGGAGCTTCTTCTTCTCGCCGGCCGCTCATTCGTCAGTCTCGCTCGCGAGCAAAGGAGTCCTGCGTGACCGACCAAGTCCAGGTGGATCGCGACGACCTTGCCGAGATGCGCCGCGCCATCGATGCAAGAATGGACGATTTCGCCAATGCCATCGAGGCGCGTCAGGCGGAGTTGCGCGCAAGAGACAGCTTCGCCCCGCGCACAGGCTGGTTCCGAATGATCATCCGCAAGCCGCGCTGAACGCCCGCGCCTTACGATCCAGCCTGCCGCTTTATCCAAGCGCCCGGCGGGCGCTTCAGCGATGCATTTCGGCCCCTTCTATGATTATTCTCCGTGGTAGAAGAAGCAGTCGCAATCGGCTTTTTCGGCGTCCTCGCCCCGCCACACCCGGACGGCGAGTTTTGATGAATCGCCCTTGTCTTCCAGCCTTAACCCGAGCAGCGAAACTGCAGCTGCCTTGGCATTTGGCGCATCGATCCCGATGAGAGATCCCACCTGATGCACACCCTGTCGAGGGGTCCAGGTGAAGATCTGAACATTGTAATGCATGGAAACCTCCGTCGCGTCGCCGCCAGGCAGATCGGCGGCAGATGTCTGGGCGAGCCTGTTCGCAAGCCCTTTCGGTGCATCAACCTTCAGCCGTCCTCGACGGTCGCCTCAGGGCGATCTCCCCCATCCGCATGCTCGAAGTGCCAGTTCCCCGCCTCGTCCTGGAAGCTGATTTCCTCGTCCTCCCCACCGACCTGCTGTTCGGCAGCCGCGACCCTGGCAGCTGTTACCGCCATCTCGCGACTGGGAAAGGGCTCCGAATACGCATCTCCCGCCTTGTACGCCCAGCCTCCGTCGTGTGGAACGATGGAATAAACGATTCGAGCCATTCTTCACTCCCGTGGTAATCCCGGCCCGCCCTAAGGACGCTGCAACTCCCGAAAATCAGGGCCGATTTTCGGGATGCGCTACAGCGCCGCGCGTCTTGTAAGACGCGCAAAGGTCGCTGTAGCACTTTGAATTGCTGCATGTCTGTCTCCTTTAATCGAGGTCGATTAAAGGAGACATGCAGCAGCGTGTGCGCACGCCCCCGCATGCTCCTCCTCGCCTGTGGTATTGCCAGGCGCGATCTTAACATAAATTAGCTATTGTCGTGCCATTTTTGAACGCCCCCTCAGCCGTTGGAAGCAGACGCTTATCCATAAGTTCGAGGACGTGAGGCAAGTCTCGCGTATGCAGGTGTTCAATCCCGCCAAATCGACGACGCACGGTCCCGATGTCCGTCGATCTTCGCCTTGCGGCAAAGCGCTTGATTGCCGGGGCCGGCAGGAACTATGAGAATAGAATGCTGTTGTCAGAACGGGGCAGTCGACAGACCCTCAGTATTCGCTTCGCTGAAAAGGCCGCGTTGAGCGATCCCACCATGCCGGAGTATCCATGATCAGTGCCACGATCGTCACCGCCGCCATGCTCGCCATCGGCGACGAACTTCTCTCGGGCCGGACCAAGGACAAGAATATCGGCCATCTCGCCGATATGCTGACCCTGGTCGGAATCGATCTCCGCGAAGTCCGGATCGTCGCCGACGACGAGGCCGCGATCGTCGAGTCCGTCAATGCGCTTCGCGGCCGTTACGACCATGTCTTCACCTCGGGCGGCATAGGTCCGACTCACGACGACATAACCGCCGACGCGATCGCAAAGGCGTTCGGCGTCGAATGCATCCACGAGCCCAAGGCGATGGAGTTGCTCGGCGCAATGTACAAGCGGCGCGGCATGGAGTTCACCGACTCCCGCAAGCGGATGGCGCGCATGCCCGTGGGGGCCGAGCACATCGTCAATCCCGTCTCCACGGCGCCGGGATTCCGGATCGGCAATGTCTATGTCATGGCCGGTGTTCCGCAGGTGTTCCAGGCGATGCTCGATACCCTTCTGCCCACCCTGCATGCCGGCACGCCCATCCTGTCGCGCACGGTCCGCTCGCCCTTCGGTGAAGGGGAGATCGGCGTTCCCTTGACCGGGGTTCAAAAGAAGCACCCGCAGACGAGCATCGGTTCCTATCCGAAATTCGACGGCAAGAGCTTCTCTACCGATATCGTCATTCGAGCACGCGACGCTTCGTTTCTCGATGCCGCGGAAGCCGACGTGGCGGCCATGATCGATGCCATCTCCCGGACCCGCGGGGGCTAAGCGGATATCACGGGTGTTCCCACAATCATGATCGCAAAAATGTGGGACACTTTTGCTGAAACTGCTTGGCCATGGATCACCTGCAGTCAGGCCTTATGCGGGTCTTGCACTGCGGGCGGCATTGCCAGTATTGGATGCTCAAATCACTGAAGCGCCGATGCTTCCGACCAATGGCTATGGCGTTTCACGAGGTCCTGTTTTGACAATTTCGGAGTCCGCCGCATGTCCCTTCCAGAAAAAGCATTTCCCGTATCCTGGGATGAGTTCCACCGCGACGCGCGCGCGCTCGCCTGGCGGCTGGCCGATAACGGGCAGGACTGGCGTGCTATGGTCTGCATTACCCGCGGCGGCCTCGTTCCGGCGGCGATCATCTCCCGCGAGCTCAACATCCGCATGATTGAAACCGTCTGCATCGCCTCCTATCACGACTACGACAGCCAGGGGCAAATGAAGGTGCTCAAAGGCATTTCGGCGGAAATCGCACGCGATGGCGGCGAAGGCGTGCTTATCGTCGACGACCTGACCGATACCGGAAAGACGGCGGCGGAAGTCCGGGCTATGCTGCCAAAGGCGCATTTCGCCGCCGTCTACGCCAAGCCAAAGGGACGCCCCTTGGTTGATACCTTCGTCACCGAGGTGAGCCAGGACACATGGATCTATTTCCCCTGGGACATGGGCTTTACCTACCAGGAGCCGATCGCCAAGGGCACGCGCGGCTGAACTCGCAGGGTTAACGCTGCGGCGCTGTAGCCGAACGGCGGAATGGTCCCAACAAGCATCTCGGCCGTGGCACCCTGGCCGGCCCGCATGCCCGCCTCGCCATGGCGCCAGACGGCGGCCGCGGCCGCTTCGAATGCCGGCATGCCTTGTGCGAGGTGCGCGCCGATGATGCCGGTAAGCACGTCGCCGGAGCCGGCCGTGGCAAGCCAGGGCGGCGCATTCGCATTGACGACGGCGCGTCCGGACGGTGCCGCGACGACCGTGTCCGATCCCTTGTACAGGATCACCGCATGACTGAGCTTCGCCGCGGCCTGCGCCTTCTCGATCTTGGAGCGCGCGGTGTCGGCGGCGATCTCGGGGAAAAGACGCGCAAACTCGCCCTCGTGCGGCGTCATGACCACTTGCCCGCCCTCCACTGCGATGCGGTCAAAAAGTTCCGACCTCCGCTCCTTGAAGGACGTCACTGCGTCGGCATCGAGGACGAGCGTCCGGCCGCAGAGCATCAGTGCAAACTCCCTCGCCTTCTTGCCGACTCTGAAGCCGGGACCCAGCACGAATGCGCCCAGGCGCCTATCCTTCAGCCATTCGGCAAGGTCGCCGGCCTTGCCTATTTCCTTGAGCATGACGGCGGTGAGATGCGCGGCATTGGCCGCGATCGCGTCCGGCGGCGAGGCGAGCGTCACCAGCCCCGCGCCGGCGTTGAGGCCGGCCATCGCCGACAGGCGCGCGGCGCCGGTGGAGATCTGCGGCCCTGAAAAGACGGCGAGATGGCCGCGCCTGTACTTATGCGCTGCCGGATCCAGACCGGGCGCATGCTGTTGCCAGACCGACGGCGTATTGATCCGGAGGTCGCCGGCCCGCGCGCGCACCACCCGGTCGGGAATGCCGATATCGAAGATCTCGAGCGTGCCGCAGCGCGTGCGCCCCGGCAGGAGAAGATGGCCGGGTTTCGCGGCCATGAAGGTCACCGTATGCGCGGCAGTGAAACTCGCACCGCGCACCTCGCCGCTCCGCCCATCGATCCCGGAGGGGAGATCGACGGCGATCACCGGTCGGCGGCTGTCGTCGACCCGCCTGATGGCCTCCTGAGCTTCATCCGGCAGATCGCGGGCAAGTCCCGCGCCGAACAGAGCATCGATCACCACGTCTCCGGCCCGTGGCTCATAGGTCCCGATCGCCTGAATCTCGCCGGCATAGGCTGCGCGTGCCCGCGCCGCATCGCCCTTCAGTTTGCCGAGGTCGCCAAGCGCGAAAACGGCGAGGCTAGCGCCGCTCTCGGCGAGTGCCGCTGCCGCCACATAACCGTCGCCGCCATTATTGCCGGGCCCACAGAGAACCACGAAGCGGGAGGCGGATGGAAAGAGACGCAGCGCCGCCGCCGACACGGCCATTCCCGCCGAGCGCATCAGCGAGAAGCTCTCGATGCCCGAGTCGGCCGCGTCCTTGTCGATTGCCGCCATCTCGGCCGGCGTTACCAATAGGTCCTGAAGTGCCTCGCGCATGGGTGGATCTAAGCGCGAGTGGACGCACAAGACAAGAGCAACGGACCAAGCACCGCTTTGCATATGATTTATGCATCTGCACACAATTGATGCTCAAACAACATGCACTCAGTTCAAATCGGCGATGGCGCCGAGGCATGAGAGCGCATCAGACGATCAAGTCTGACAAAAATTAGGCAGAATGCAGTGCAGGGAAAGCGAGCCGCGAGAATGCAACCGCGTCTTTGCCCCAGAAAAATCCGCGATTGGTGCATCATTTCCCTATAAAATTGGCACGCTACATGCATATTGGAGGGCGAGCGGGCATGACCCGGCTTTAAAGGGAGAAGCGGAGAGACATTTTCTCATGAAAAAGATCGAAGCGATCATAAAACCCTTCAAGCTCGACGAAGTGAAGGAAGCCCTTCAGGAAGTCGGCCTGCAGGGTATCACCGTCACGGAGGCAAAGGGCTTCGGACGGCAGAAGGGCCACACGGAACTCTACCGCGGCGCCGAATACGTCGTCGACTTCCTGCCGAAGGTAAAGGTCGAGGTGGTGCTGGCGGACGAGAACGCGGAGGCGGTGATCGAAGCGATCCGCAACGCGGCGCAAACCGGACGCATCGGCGATGGGAAGATCTTCGTGTCCAACGTCGAAGAGGTCATTCGCATTCGTACGGGCGAAACCGGTCTCGACGCCATCTGATCACCTATTCTACAAGGGTCTGTCGACATTCGCGACCCTATACCCTCGTTCGATCTTGGGGCCGTCCGGCCCCGAATTGCCAAACCTTGGTTATCTCACACAGGGAATTACAAAAAATGACGACTGCGAGTGAAGTTCTGAAGCAGATCCAGGAAAACGACGTCAAATTCGTCGACCTGCGCTTTACCGACCCGAAGGGCAAACTCCAGCATGTGACCATGGACGTTGCTGTCGTGGACGAGGACATGTTCGCCGATGGCGTCATGTTCGACGGCTCCTCGATCGCCGGCTGGAAGGCCATCAACGAGTCCGACATGGTGCTGATGCCCGACCCGGAAACGGCGCATATGGACCCGTTCTTCGCGCAGTCCACCATGGTCATCGTCTGCGACATTCTCGATCCGGTCTCCGGCGAAGCCTATAACCGCGACCCGCGCGGCACCGCGAAAAAGGCCGAAGCCTATCTCAAGGCCTCCGGCGTCGGCGACACGGTTTTCGTCGGGCCGGAAGCCGAGTTCTTCGTCTTTGACGACGTCCGCTACAAGGCCGATCCCTACAACACCGGCTTCAAGCTCGACTGCACCGAGCTGCCCTCTAATGACGACACCGACTACGAGACGGGCAATCTCGGCCATCGCCCGCGCATCAAGGGCGGTTACTTCCCGGTTCCGCCGGTCGACAGCTGCCAGGACATGCGCTCCGAAATGCTCACCGTTCTCGCCGAAATGGGCGTGACTGTGGAAAAGCACCACCACGAAGTTGCCGCCGCACAGCATGAACTCGGCGTCAAGTTCGACGCACTCGTCCGCAACGCCGACAAGATGCAGATCTACAAATATGTCGTGCATCAGGTCGCCAATGCATACGGAAAGACCGCGACCTTCATGCCGAAGCCGGTTTTCGGCGACAATGGTTCGGGCATGCACGTGCACCTGTCGATCTGGAAGGACGGCAAGCCGACTTTCGCCGGTGACGAGTATGCCGGCCTTTCGGAAACCTGCCTCTACTTCATCGGCGGCATCATCAAGCATGCCAAGGCGATCAATGCTTTCACCAACCCGTCGACGAACTCCTACAAGCGTCTCGTCCCGGGCTATGAAGCACCGGTCCTGCTGGCCTATTCCGCCCGCAATCGCTCGGCTTCCTGCCGCATTCCGTTCGGCAGCAACCCGAAGGCGAAGCGCGTCGAAGTCCGCTTCCCCGACCCGAGCGCGAATCCCTATCTCGCCTTCGCCGCCATGCTGATGGCCGGCCTCGACGGCATCAAGAACAAGATTCATCCAGGCAAGGCGATGGACAAGGATCTTTATGATCTGCCGCCGAAGGAACTGAAGAAGATCCCGACCGTCTGCGGCAGCCTGCGCGAAGCTCTGGAAAGCCTCGACAAGGACCGCAAGTTCCTGACCGCCGGCGGCGTCTTCGACGACGATCAGATCGACTCGTTCATCGAGCTCAAGATGCAGGAAGTCATGCGCTTCGAAATGACCCCGCATCCGGTCGAGTTCGACATGTACTACTCCGTCTGATGCGGACCGGGACCGCCCGCTCCCACGGGGACCGGACTTGACAGGAAAAGGCGGGCTTCTAGCGAGGCCCGCCTTTTCTCGATGCGACGGTGCGAACGCTTGGTCACCGGATTCGTCCACCTATTGATGTTCCACATGCGACAACCCAGATATGGTCTGAAAGGATGTGTTGCGTCATGAAACAGAGAAACGCGAAATTCGAGATCGGGCAGGTGGTCCGGCACCGGCACTTCCCGTTTCGGGGCGTCATTTTCGACGTCGATCCGGAATATGCAAACACCGAGGATTGGTGGAACGCAATTCCGCAGGAGATCCGGCCAAGCAAGGATCAACCTTTTTACCACCTGTTCGCCGAGAACGACGACAGCGAATACGTCGCCTATGTCTCGGAACAGAACCTCGTCTCGGACGAGAGCGGTCAGCCGGTCCGGCACGCTCAGGTAAATGCCCTGTTTGAAAAGGCCGACGACAGCCACTACAGGCCGAAGGCCGTCTACCAGCATTGACAACGGTGATCTCGGGTCGACTCGACGCAAGATCATCAGCCGAAGAAGGTGCGAGCGGGAAGCCGTTCGCACCTTTTCTTTTCAGAGCCCCTATACCAGAAGCGCCCGGACGATACCGGGCGCTTCCGAACTCGCTCCCGGGTGCGCGTGTGCTTACTGCTGCTTGGCAGCCTTCTGCGCCTCTTCAAGCTTCTTGCGTGCGTCTTCGGCCTTCTTCTGCATTTCCTCCTGCAGCAGGCGCTGACGCTCTTCGAGCTGCGACTGCTCGATCGGCTCGCCGTCAAAGACGCCGGTGAAGCCTTCCAGCGTCATCTTGATGGGGTTGGGAGCGCGCTGGAAATTGACCGACGTAAAGACGACCTCGTTGCCCTTCTTCAGGCTGGCGATCACCGCGTCGGAGAGCGGCGCTTCGGCAACGCACTTGTCGGGCATGCAGATTGCGTAGTCGAGCTTGACGGCCTTGCCGCCGTCGATCTGCATCTGGACCCCCGGCGGGATCATCCGCGCCGACGGCACGGAAACCTGCAGCACCTTACGGTTGACCTTACCGGAGACGGTGATCAGTCCGACAGCGGTGACGAGCTGGCCGTTGTTGGCGGTAAGCAGGTTCTGCACGATGCAAACGTCGTTGTCCTCCTGCTTGGTGCAGACCTTGAACCATCCCCGCGGCGCCTTGCCTCCCGCCTGCTGCGCGGATGCCACGCCCGGTGCGCCGGCGGCTGCTACGGTGAGCGCCAACGCTGCCATTCCCGCGCGTTTGGCGAAGTTCGACTTGAAGATCATTGTGATTCCGTCTCCTGAAATCCGGTCACGGAACATGCCGTTCCGCTGGTGAGTATCGTCAGCCGCCGCTGTCCTGTTGGCCAAATGAGGCTTTTGAATGGCCCCAATTCCGGAAACACCTGTTACATTGGCTCGTGCCGTTTATCCAGTGTTTCGTTGCATTTTTTGAGTTTGTTGGAAATATGCGTGCGCATTGCTAACGTGCCGGGATTCGGCAGTACAGATCCCACGGGAGGTCAAGTTGCGCGCAATTCTTTCCGGCCTGGTCATGCTCCTGGCAACCGGCTTGGCTGCTTATCAAGCCGCCGCCGAACCGGTGCATGCCATCGCCATGCATGGCGAGCCTGCTCTGCCGGCCGATTTCAAGCACTTCCCCTATGTCAATCCGGACGTGAAGAAAGGGGGCAGGATCGCCTATGGCGTCGTCGGCACCTTCGACAGCCTCAATCCCTTCATCCTGAAGAGCATGCGCACCACCGCGCGCGGCATGTGGGACCCGGCATTCGGCAATCTGGTCTACGAGTCGCTGATGCAACGCTCCCAGGACGAGCCCTTCACCATGTACGGGCTGCTTGCCGAGACCGTCGAGTGGGATGAAGACCGCACCTTCATCCAGTTCAACCTGAACCCCAAGGCACGTTGGGCCGACGGCCAGCCGGTGACCGCCGAGGATGTCATCTTCACTTTCGAATTGCTGCGCGACAAGGGACGTGCGCCGTTCAGCAATCGCCTAGCGAAGGTGGCGAAGATGGAAAAGGTCGGAGAGCGCAGCGTGCGCTTCACCTTCACCGAGGACGCGGATCGCGAATTCCCGCTGCTGCTCGCGCTGTCGCCGGTGCTGCCGAAGCATGCCGTCGACGTCGAGATATTCGACCGGACGACACTCGAGCCGCCGCTCGGTTCCGGCCCCTATCGCGTCGCCGATGTGAGACCGGGCGAACGAATTGTCTACCGGCGCAATCCGGACTATTGGGGCAAGGACCTGCCCTCGAAGATCGGGGTCGACAATTACGACGAGATTTCCGTCGAATATTTTCTCCAGGAAAACACCCTGTTCGAGGCTTTCAAGAAGGGTGAGGTCGACGTCTATCCGGAGGGCAGCGCGACCAAATGGGCGCGCGCCTATGATTTCCCGGCGGTTCAGTCCGGCAACGTGATCAAGGAGAGCTTCAAGCCTGAAACACCCTCCGGCATGCTCGGTTTCGTCTTCAACACCCGCAGGCCGATGTTCCAAAACATCAAACTTCGGCAGGGCCTCGCACTCGTCTTCGACTTCGAGTGGGTGAACAAGAATCTCTTCGACGGAGCCTATACGCGGACGCAGAGCTATTGGCAGAATTCATCGCTTTCCTTCCTCGGTGTCGCCGCCGACGACCGCGAGCTTGAGCTGATGGGGGACGTTCGGGAGCGGATCAATCCGGCGATCCTCGACGGAACCTACCGTCTTCCCGTAACCGACGGGTCCGGCCGCGATCGCAATGTGCTGAGGGAGGCGGTGACGCTGCTCCGGGAAGCCGGCTATGTCATCAAGGACGGCAAAATGGTCGATGAGAAGACGGGCGCCCCGCTCACCTTCGAGATCATGAGCCAGAATGCGGGCCAGGAGAAGATCGCGCTGGCCTATCAGCGCTTCCTGGCGCCGCTCGGCATCGTCGCGACGGTGCGGACGGTCGACGACTCCCAATACCAGCAACGCAGCCAGTCCTTCGACTATGACGTCATCATCAAGTCCTATCCGTCGTCGCTGTCGCCGGGAGCGGAGCAGATATCCTATTGGGGATCCGTATCGCGCGATCGCCAAGGCAGTTCCAACTTTGCCGGCGTTGCCAACAAGGACGTCGACAAGATGATCGACAATATCCTGCGGGCACAGACGCCCGAGGATTTCACCGCCGCCGTGCGCGCGCATGACCGGCTGCTGGTCAACAATTCCTACGTCGTGCCGCTCTACCATCTCGATGCGCAATGGATCGCCCGCTGGAAGCATATCGGCCGGCCGGCAAAGGTGCCGCTTTATGGCTATCAGCTGCCGACCTGGTGGGACGAGCGTGCCCAGTAGGCTGGTACCCATCCGGTAACGCATTGAAAGAGTCAGGGCAGCGGCCTATGTCGCAGCCTTGATGCGTTGCCGCCCGGGCTTGCTCAGCAGTTCGGGCGGCAACATGCACAGCACGAGGACCGCGTCGCTCGGAGACGACGCGCGTCTTTTAGACGCAAATGTCGCTGTAGCTCTTTGACAGCGTAAGCGAATGGGAAAGGCCGCACCATGGAAACCGTCAATATCGATATCGTCTCGGACGTCGTCTGCCCGTGGTGCTATCTCGGCAAGAACCGCCTCGACCAGGCGATCGCCAACGTGGCCAACGAGGTGCAGGTCGCGATCCAATGGCGTCCCTATCAGCTCAACCCCGATCTGCCGCCGGAGGGCGTCGACCATAAGCGTCACCTCGCGGAAAAGTTCGGCGGCAAGGCCGCCGTCGACCGCGCACATGAAATGCTCGAAGGGCTCGGTCGCGAGGCCGGCATCGCCTTCGATTTCGATGCGGTGAAGATCAGCCCGAACACGCTCGACGCCCATCGCCTGATCCGCTGGGCCGCCACCAGCGGATCAGCCGCTCAAGCGGAGGCCGTGCGCCTGCTCTTCAAGGCGAACTTCGAAGAGGGAAAGAATATCGGCGATCACGCGATCCTGCTCGATATCGCGGAAAAGGCCGGGCTCGACCGCCCGGTGATCGGCGCCCTCCTCTCCTCCGACGCCGACAAGGACGCCGTCACGCAGGAGATCGACATGGCGCGCGACATGGGCGTGACCGGCGTGCCCTGCTTCATCCTCGATCAGCAATATGCGGTGATGGGCGCGCAATCGGTCGAGGTTCTGACCAACGCGCTTCGCGAACTGGCGGCGATGAAAGCGGCTCGTCCGGCGCATTAGAACGAACAGGGCAGATTGCAGCCGCGAAACTCAGAGGGTGTTGATACCCCCCTCAGCCCTGCCGGGCATCTCCCCCCTTGTGGGGGAGATGCCCGGCAGGGCTGAGGGGGGTACTTCACCCCGCCTTCGCAAGCCCCGCAAGCTGAGTCATCACCATTGCGGCGCCCGAAAGCCGCTTTTCCGGCGATGCAAGCTCCCGCTGGAAGAAGATGCTCTGGTCCTGCCGGATCTTGGCGACCGTCCCCTGTTTGGCGATATAGCCGACCAGGGCCGCCGGGTTGGGGAACTCCTTGTTGCGGAACTGGACCACGACGCCCTTCGGTCCGGCATCGAGCTTTTCCACATTCGCCGTCCGGCATAGCGACTTGACGTACACGATCTTCAGGAGATGCTGGACCTCGACCGGCAGCGTGCCGAAACGGTCGATCAGTTCGGCGCCGAAGCCATCGATTTCCTTGAGGTCCGTCAGTTCCCCGAGACGTCGGTAGAGGCCGAGGCGGAGATTGAGATCGGGCACGTATTCTTCCGGGATCATCACCGGGGTGCCGACCGAAATCTGCGGCGACCAGCCGGTATCGTGGATCTCCTCCTCGCCCTTGAGCTCGGCGACCGCCTCCTCAAGCATCTGCTGGTAAAGCTCGAAGCCGACCTCCTTAATGTGGCCGGACTGCTCCTCGCCGAGCAGATTGCCCGCACCGCGAATGTCGAGATCGTGGCTCGCCAGCTGGAAGCCGGCGCCGAGCGTGTCGAGCGACTGCAGCACCTTCAGCCGCCGCTCCGCCGGCCCCGTCAGCGTCTTGTTGACAGGCAACGTGAAGAGCGCGAAGGCGCGCACCTTCGAACGGCCGACGCGGCCGCGCAGCTGGTAGAGCTGGGCGAGGCCGAACATGTCGGCGCGATGGACGATCAGCGTGTTGGCGGTCGGCACGTCCAGGCCGGATTCGACGATCGTCGTCGAAAGCAGCACGTCAAAGCGGCCTTCATAGAAGGCGTTCATGATGTCCTCGAGCTCGGTCGCCGGCATCTGGCCGTGCGCCACCGCGACCTTTAGCTCCGGTACGTCGGATTTCAGAAACTCGTGAACCTCGGAAAGGTCGCTCACCCGCGGGCAGACGTAAAAGCTTTGGCCGCCACGATAATGCTCGCGCATGAGCGTCTCGCGGATCACCAGCGCATCGAAGGGCGAAATAAACGTGCGCACCGCCATGCGATCGACCGGCGGCGTGGTGATCAAAGACAATTCGCGGACGCCCGTCAGAGCAAGCTGCAGGGTTCGCGGGATCGGCGTCGCCGATAGCGTCAGCACGTGAACGTCGGTCTTCAGCTGCTTCAGCCGCTCCTTGTGCTTGACGCCGAAATGCTGCTCCTCGTCGATGATGAGCAGACCGAGATTGGCGAACTTGATCGAGGAACCGAGCAGCGCATGGGTGCCGATGACAATGTCGGTCTTGCCCTCCGCAACTTCCTTCTTGGTCAGTGCCAGCTCCTTCGAACCGACAAGGCGGGAGGCCTGCTGGATGCGCACCGGCAGGCCGCGGAAACGCTCTGCAAAAGTCTTGTAGTGCTGACGCGCCAGCAAGGTCGTCGGCACGACGACGGCGACCTGGATGCCGTTCATGGCCGCGATGAAGGCGGCCCGTAGCGCCACCTCCGTCTTGCCGAAGCCGACGTCGCCGCAGACCAGGCGGTCCATCGGCCGACCGCTGCCGAGATCGTCGCGAACAGCCTCGATCGAATTCAGTTGATCCTCGGTCTCGTCATAGGGGAAGCGTGCGGCGAATTCGTCATAGACGCCGTCCTGCGCGGCGAGAACCGGCGCATGCCGCGTGTGCCGTTCGGCGGCGATGCGAATGAGACCGCCGGCCATATCGAGCAGCCGCTTCTTGAGCTTGGCCTTGCGCGCCTGCCAGGCGACGCCGCCGAGCTTGTCGAGGATGGCGTCGGTGCCTTCCGTGCCGTAGCGAGACAGAAGCTCGATATTCTCCACCGGCAGGAAAAGCTTGGCGTCGTCGGCATAGAGGAGCTCGAGGCAATCATGCGGCGCGCCGGCGGCCTCGATCGTGCGCAGGCCGATAAAGCGGCCGATGCCGTGCTCCGCATGCACGACGTAGCTACCCTCGTCGAGGCCCGTCACCTCGGCGATGAAATCGGCGCCGCGCTTGCGGCGCTTCGAGCGGCGCACCAGCCGGTCACCGAGAATGTCCTGCTCGCCAATGATGACGAGATCGCCGGCTTCAAATCCCGCCTCGAGGCTGAGAACAGCGGATGCCGCCTCGCCCGGCTTGAGCGAGCCGAGGTCGGAAAGTGCCTTGATCGGGCGGATCCTGGCAAGACCATGCTCGGCAAGAACCTGGGTGAGTCGGTCGAGCGATCCTTCCGTCCAGCCGGAAATGACGACTTTCGCACCCTTCGCCCGCTTTTCGGCGATGTGCTTGACCGCCTGGTCGAAGACATTGGCGCGTTCGCCGTCACTCTCCTCCCCAACGGCCTTGGCCCAGCGCAGGCCCTGACGCGCCTCGATGGTGACGACCTGACGCGCCTCCCCTTCATGCTCGGTGAAGGGCGAGAGGCGCACGGCGCTCTGCTCGGTCAAAGCGGTGCCGAATGCTTCGGCGCCGAGATAAAGAAGCTCCGCCGGCACGGGCTTGTAGGGGGTGCCCTGGGCGAACTGCTTGCCCGGCGACGCGGATGCAAGCCGCGCGTCATAATAATCGAGGATCAGCTTCGAGCGCTCCGCGGCCGCCTCGCGGACCAGGTGATCCGTGACGATACGGAAGCCGTCGAGATAGTCGAAAACCGTTTCCAGGCGATCGTAGAAGAGCGGCAGCCAATGCTCCATGCCGGCATAGCGGCGCCCTTCCGAGACGGCCTGGTAGAGCGCGTCGTCGCGAGTCGCCGCGCCGAAGAGCGAGAGATACTGCTTGCGGAAATGGCTGATGGTCTCCGGCGTCAGCGACACTTCGCTCATCGGGTTGAGGTCGAGCGAGCGCACCTGCCCCGTCGTGCGCTGGCTGACCGGGTCGAAGGAGCGGATCGTTTCCAGCGTGTCGCCGAAGAAATCGAGACGCAGCGGCTCGCCGCCTCCAGGCACATAGACGTCGAGAATGCCGCCCCGCACGGCAAACTCGCCAACCTCGCGCACGGTCGGCACGCGCTCGAAGCCGTTTCGCTCCAGCCTGGCGGCGAGATCGTCCATGCGCACCTGGTTGCCCGGCCGCGCCGAAAAGGCGAGGCCCTCGATGACTTGCCGCGGCGAAATCTTCTGAAGCGCGGCATTGACGGTGACGAGCACGATCGCCGGATGCGGCTTTGTCCGATGCGCAATCAGCGCGCTCAGTGCGGCCAGCCTCCGCGCCGAGATATCGGCACTCGGCGAGACGCGGTCGTAAGGCAGGCAGTCCCAGCCCGGCAGCGTCAAGACGGGGATGTCGGGCGCGACGAAGCCAAGGACCTGCTCGAGATCGGCGATCCGCTGGCCGTCGGAAAGGAAATAGGCGACCGGCGTTCCGGCCCGCGCCAGATCCGCAAGGATCAGCGCCTCGGCGCCGGAGGGCACGGGCCCGATCGTCACTTCCCGCGTTGCCGCCACAATCCTCTTTGCGTCGAGGCCAGGTACCATCGTTGTGTCATTCCGTTTCTTACGAGCGCCGCGCGTCGTTTCAGACGCGCGAATGTCGCTGCAACTCTTTGAAACCGCGCATCGAGCTTTCCGAAAATCGGTTTCGATTATCGGGTCGATGCGCTAGCGGACGGGATCGAAATCCGGGCGATAGGCCGCGATGCGCGCGAACAGCGCCGTCGCATGCCGCTCGGGCAGCGGCTTCTCTCCCGTAATCCAACGCACGAGGTCGTTGTCCTCCTCGCGCATGATCGTTTCGAGTTCGTCGAGCTCGGCATCGGTGAGGCTTGCGATCTCGGCTTCGGCGAACTGCCCGAGGATCAGATCCATTTCACGGATGCCGCGGTGCCAGGCGCGAAAGAGGATTCGGCGCCGACGCGGGTCGAGATCGGCGCTCGTGCGCGAAATGCCGGTCATGAAACGTCCTTCCTGCCAACCGCCTTTCGCGGCGGATCCCGTGAACAGGGGCTCTATAAACGCTGGAAAGCAGGTTGTCAGCCTTGCCAAAGCGGGAATTATCGTCCCATTTTCACTCCCATGCGCCCTGCCCTGCTCGATCCGCTGTTTTCGCCCCTCGACACCCTGCCCGGTATCGGTCCGAAAACCGGCGAGCTTTACGCGCGTCTGCTCGGGCGCGACACGATCGAGGATTGCCGCGTCGTCGATCTCCTGTTTCACGCCCCCCACTCCCTGATCGACCGGCGCCGGCAGCCGGGCATCGCCCATGCGCCGCAGGGCGCGATCGTCACCATTACCGGGCGCGTAGACCGGCACCAGCCATCGCCGCGCGGACGACCCAACATGCCCTATCGCGTCTTCCTGCACGACGACACCGGCGAGTTGGCGCTGACCTTCTTCCGCGTCAAGGGAAACTGGCTGGAAAAGGCCCTGCCGATTGACGAGACGGTGACCGTCAGCGGAAAGGTGGATTGGTTCAACGGTCGCGCATCGATGGTCCATCCGGACCATATGGTCCCTGCGGCGGAAGCTGAGAACCTGCCATTGGTGGAGCCCGTCTATGGGCTCACGGCCGGACTCGCCCCGAGGGCGCTCCGCAAGACCATCGAGGCGGCGGTGGCGCGTGTTCCAGATTTACCCGAATGGCTCGACGAGGCGCTTCTCCGCCAGCAGGGATTCGGCAGCGCGAAGGAGAGTTTTCACCGCCTGCATGAACCTCGGGACGAGTCCGATATCGACAACCAGGCACCGGCGCGCCGGCGGCTCGCCTATGACGAGTTCCTGGCCGGGCAGCTTTCGCTGGCGCTGGTGCGCCAGCGGCTGCGGAAGGTCGCCGGCTCGCCGGTGCATGCGACGGGGCGCTTGAGCGGTCCGGTGACTGCTGCCCTGCCCTTCTCGCTGACGGCAAGCCAGTCTGCGGCCGTAAGCGACATCCTTGCCGACATGTCCGGTGCCGAGCGCATGTTGCGCCTGCTGCAGGGCGACGTCGGCTCCGGCAAGACGGCAGTGGCGCTGATGGCAATGCTCGCGGCGATCGAAACCGGCGGCCAGGCGGTGCTCATGGCACCGACGGAGATCCTCGCCCGTCAGCACCATGCCACGCTTTCCAGGATGGCAGCGCCGGCGGGCATCGCCATCGACGTCTTGACGGGCCGGACCAAGGGCAAGGAGCGCGACGCGATCCTCGAGCGCATCGCGTCCGGCGAGACGCAGATGGTCATCGGCACGCATGCGCTCTTCCAGGACGCGGTGAACTACCATCGACTCATCCTCGCCGTCGTCGACGAGCAGCATCGCTTCGGCGTCCATCAAAGGCTGCGGCTGACTGCCAAAGGCATCTCTCCGCACATGCTGGTCATGACCGCCACGCCGATCCCGCGCACGCTCGTGCTGGCGGCCTTCGGCGACATGGACGTCTCCAAGCTCACGGAGAAGCCTGCCGGCCGCAAGCCGATACAGACGGTCACCATTCCGACCGAGCGGACCGACGAGATCATCGACAGGCTCGATTCCGCACTCCGGCAAGGCAAGAAAGCCTATTGGATCTGCCCGCTCGTGGAGGAGTCGGAAGAGACCGACGCGATGTCCGCCGACGAGCGCTATCAAGGGCTCATCCGCCGCTTCGGCAATGATGTCGGACTGGTCCACGGCCGAATGGCGGGGCCGGAGAAGGACGCCCTCATGCTCGCCTTCAAGAACGGCGAGATTCGCGTGCTCGTGGCAACGACGGTGGTGGAGGTCGGCGTCGACGTTCCGGATGCGACGATCATGGTGATCGAGCACGCCGAACGCTTCGGCCTTGCGCAATTGCACCAGCTGCGCGGCCGCGTCGGCCGCGGCGACGAGGCTTCCACCTGCATCCTGCTCTACAAGGGACCGTTGAGCGATGCGGGCCATGCGCGGCTCTCCATCCTCAGGGAAACGGAAGACGGCTTCCTGATCGCCGAGGAGGATTTGAAGCTGCGCGGCGAAGGCGAGCTTCTCGGCACCCGCCAATCCGGCACCCCCGGCTTCCGCATCGCCAGCCTCGAGGCGCATGCCGATCTTCTGGAGACCGCACGAAAGGACGCGGCCTATGTCATCGAGCGGGACCCGGATCTGACCTCGGATCGTGGCGAAGCATTGAGGACGCTGCTCTATCTTTATCGACGTGATGAAGCGATCCGGTTCTTGCGGGCGGGATAACCCGGTGACCGAGACCACGTTCCTGCTGCATCCGGCTGGTGGAGCAATAGGCAATTGCGACCTGCCTGCTTGGCACGCTAAAGCTGAGTGTTCTCTACCTATGTAACGGGACCTCTGCTGCAGGCAGCACGGGCGGCCTGCACCGCAATCATCTTCAGCTTGCTGCACGTGGGCGGTGCTATGCCGTTCGCCAGTGGTTGCATAATTCAAATTCGACCCTTGCAAACGAACGACACTCCTGTTAAACGTTTAACCGTTAATCGTTTAACTGCGAAGGGAGCCGTTGTCCGTGGCCGTGAAAAAGCCGTCAATCCGCGAGGTCGCCGCTTATGCGGGCGTATCCACCGCAACGGTTTCGAACGTCTTCAGCGGCCGCAAACCCGTGAACGACGAACTGAAGAAGAGCGTTCTGGAAGCGGCGGAGCATCTTGGTTATCAGATCGACCGCGCCGCCTCCCAACTGCGCTCCGGAAGGACGCGCATCATTGCGGTTCTTGTTCCGGATCTCACCGACACCTTCTTCGCGACGATCGTCTCCCGGCTGGAAACCCAGGCCTTCGCGGAAGGCTATGACGTCATTGTCGCGAGTTCCCATGACGATCCATCGGTGGAGTCCTCGCGCCTGAAGGCGCTCCTTTCCTGGAAGCCGGCAGGCCTGATTGCTGTCCCCTGCTCGAGTTCCATCCCAGCGGAGCTTATCGAGATCGAAAAGACGCTTCCCATGGTGCTTGTCGACCGTGTGGCAAGCGAGGGTGCCATCGCGGACACGGTCACCATCGACAACCGGGAAGCCGGACAGATTGCCGCCAGGCATCTTCTCGAACATGGCCACCGCGATATCGTGATCGCAGTCTCCGATCTGGATTACCCGCCAATATTCGAGCGCGCCGAAGGCGCTGCCGGTCTGATCGCGCAGCGTACCGGCGCGCGCCCTGTAACACTCAGGCTCGGCACCAACATGGAAGCCGGAGCCGGTATCTTCTCCGATTGGATGGATCGCAATACGGCTCCAGGCGCGGTGATCGCGCTCACCAACGTGACGACCCTGAGCGTGTTGTCAGCCCTTGCGGAACGTCGCATTGCCATTCCCGACAGGACCTCGATCGTCGCTTTCGATGATTATGCCTGGATGGCGGCGCGCAATACCGGACTGACGGCGATACGCCAGCCAGTGGACCAACTCGCCGAGACGGCCTGGAAAAGGCTGCAGCTGAGAATGGACATGGGCATGGAAGCACCGGCCGAACCTTCGGTTCTCAATGCCAGTCTCGTTGTGCGGGATTCGGTGCGCGACGTCGACAGCCGAAAGCCGCATCCGGTTGGAAACAACGCTCCGGATACCGCATTGCCGGGCGAAGGACTTTTGACGACTTCCCGGCAAGGGAAGAATATCCACTGAACCAAACGCCGGGCAAAAACCGGCGAATTCAAGAAAGCGGCGCATGGCCGCCAACAGGGAGGAATGGAGGAGACAAAAGGTCGAAACAGACACGCGGGGCGCCTAGCGTCACCCCGCGCGCAAGCACAATCGTCCTGAAATGGCCCGCCTGAACCGACGGATGCCGATCTCAACAGTCGCCCTCGACCCGGGTTGGCAATCAAGCCGTTGCAGCGGCACGAAAGCCCGGAGCGTGCGGCGTGGCCGATCGCGCCCGTCCGATTCTTAGCAGCGGTCTTTCAGGAAACCAACACTCTTCGGGCGATGTGTCGCTCCAAGAGCCCATTTCAAATGGAGGAACTGAAATGACACGAACAACAATGAAGCTCGCCACCGCGGCGCTGGCGTCTGCCCTGATGAGCGGAGCCGCATATGCCCAGACATCCGGAACCGTCGCGTTCCTGATGCCCGACCAGGCTTCAACCCGCTACGAGGAACACGATTTCCCGGGCTTCAAGGCGGCGATGGAGAAGCTCTGCGCCGACTGCCAGGTCATCTACCAGAATGCGGATGCCGACGTCGCCCGCCAGCAGCAGCAGTTCAACTCGGTCATCGCGCAAGGCGCCAAGGTGGTCGTGCTCGATCCGGTCGACTCCAGCGCCGCTGCTTCGCTCGTGGCGCTCGCCCAGAGCCAGGGCGTGAAAGTCATCGCCTACGACCGTCCGATCCCGGACAAGCCGGCCGACTACTATGTCTCGTTCGACAACGAGGGCATCGGCAAGGCGATCGCCGAATCCCTGATGCGTCACCTGGAGGAAAAGGAGGTGCCGACGGACAAAGGCGGCGTGCTTCAAATCAACGGCTCACCGACGGATGCGGCCGCAGGCCTGATCCGCGACGGCATTCACGCCGGCATCGCGACCAGCGAGTACAAAACGCTTGCGGAATACGACACGCCGGACTGGGCGCCGCCGAAGGCGCAGGAGTGGGCAAGCGGGCAGATCACCCGCTTCGGTGATCAGATCGTCGGCGTGGTCGCCGCCAATGACGGCACCGCCGGCGGCGCGATCGCGGCCTTCAAGGCAGCCGGCGTCAATCCGGTTCCACCCGTGACGGGCAACGACGCGACAATCGCAGCGCTGCAGCTGATCATCGCGGGCGACCAGTACAACACGATCTCCAAGCCCTCCGAGATCGTTGCTGCCGCCGCGGCCAAGGTCGCCGTCCAGCTCTTGAATGGTGAAACGCCGGAGGCAAAGACCACACTCTACAACACGCCGTCGGAACTCTTCGTCCCGGCCGTCGTGACACGCGAAAACCTCAAGGCGGAAATCATCGACAAGGGCATTCAGACGGCTGCGGAGCTCTGCACCGGCCGCTACGCCGAGGGCTGCGCCGAACTCGGCATCAAGTAGCTCCTCCCGAGACGGTCGCCCGGTCCATCATGGGCCGGGCGACTGAACAAAACCATGAAAGGACACAAGGGTTGAACCCGTCATGACCGAGAACCCTACCGATCCGAACAGGACCGAACCTATCCTCAGCCTCCGGGGCGTATCGAAGAACTTTGGCGCAGTCTCGGCCTTGACCGACATAGATCTGGATATTCATCCCGGCGAGATCGTGGCGCTTGTGGGCGACAACGGCGCCGGCAAATCGACGCTCGTCAAGATCCTCGCGGGCGTTCATCAGCCGACTTCCGGCACCATCCACTTTCAGGGACGGCCGGTCACCATGAACGAGCCGGCCGATGCGCTGAGACTCGGCATCGCCACTGTGTTCCAGGATCTCGCGCTCTGCGAAAACCTCGACGTCGTGGCCAATATTTTCCTCGGGCAGGAAAAAAACGCCTGGCATCTCGACGAGGTCGCCATGGAGGTCCGTTCCTGGGAGCTCTTGAACGAGCTTGCAGCCCGCATCCCGAGCGTCCGCGAGCCGATCGCCTCGCTCTCCGGCGGCCAGCGTCAAACGGTGGCCATAGCCCGCTCGCTGCTTCTCGAACCGAAGATCATCATGCTCGACGAACCGACCGCAGCTCTCGGCGTCGCGCAGACCGCGGAGGTCCTGAATCTCGTCGAACGGGTCCGCGACAAGGGCCTCGGGGTGGTGATGATCTCGCATAACATGGAGGACGTTCGCGCGGTTGCCGACCGTATCGTCGTCCTCAGGCTCGGCCGCAACAACGGGGTGTTCACCCCGGACGCCTCCAACGAGGAACTGGTCGGAGCCATCACCGGTGCTGTCGACAATGCGGTTTCCAGGCGGGCAAGCCGGCTCTCGTCGAGCGGCGTCGGTGAAGGAGCCCGGCCGTGAGCATTCAACAGAAATCGGGAAATCCCACCATGCAGACACCTCAACTCGACCGGGCGGACACGCGGGTCAGACATGCCGAGGGCATCGGCGGCTCCGTCGGCGCCTTCCTCGATCGCGTGCGTTCCGGTGACCTCGGGTCGCTGCCGGTGATCATCGGGCTGATCGTCATCTGGACGGTGTTCACGTCGCTCAATCCGATCTTCCTGTCACCGAACAACCTCGTGAACCTTCTTTTCGACTGCTCGACCGTCGGCGTCATCTCGCTCGGTATCGTCTGTGTGCTGATGCTCGGTGAAATCGATCTTTCGGTCGGTTCGATGAGCGGGGTCGGCTCGGCCCTCATCGGCGTTCTGTGGGTCAACATGGGCGTTCCCCTGCCGATCGCCGTCGGCGGCGCTCTTGCGCTCGGGGCCACCATCGGAGCGGCTTATGCGCTGCTGCGCACGCATCTGGGCATGCCGAGTTTCGTTTCCACCCTGGCCGGCCTCCTCGCCCTTCTCGGGCTGCAGCTTTACATGCTCGGTTCGACCGGGTCGATCAATCTTCCCTATGGCTCGTCCATCGTCGATTTCGGCCAGTTGATGATCATGCCGGCCTGGCTGTCCCATACGCTGGCATTGCTGCCCGGCCTCACACTTCTCGTCATGGGGCTCAGGACCCGCGCGAAAAGACAGGCCGCCAATCTGTCCTCAAGCTCCGTAAACGGTCTCTTGTTCCGAGCGGCCGTCGCAACTGGCGGGTTCGAACTGGCGGTCTTCTACCTCAACCAGGGCCGGGGCGTGCCATGGATGTTCGGCCTGTTCGTGCTCCTGGTCGTCGTCATGAACTATGCCTTCGTCCGCACGAAATGGGGGCGCTCCATGAAGGCGGTCGGCGGCAATGCCGAGGCGGCGCGACGCTCCGGCATCAACGTGACGCGAATCTATCTGAGCGCCTTCATGCTCTGCTCGTTCTTTGCCTCCCTTGGCGGTGTTCTCTCAGCCGCGCGGCTGGCTTCGGCAAGCCAGCAGGCGGGCACGGGCGATGTGAACCTCAATGCCATCGCGGCAGCGGTGATCGGCGGCACCAGCCTCTTCGGCGGCCGCGGCTCGGCCTGGTCGGCACTGCTCGGCATCATTGTCATCCAGTCCATCGCGAACGGCCTGACGCTCCTGAACCTGTCGTCGTCGCTGCGTTACATGATCACCGGCGCGGTTCTCGCCATCGCCGTCATCGTCGACAGCCTCGCCCGGCAAAGCCGCGTCTCCCACGGCCGCGCGTAGGCAGATATTCATGGGTTTACCCACGAATATCTCCTTAGATTCCTCAGGTTTGGCGCAGGTTCTGATCGCAAAACCTTGGGACACTTTTGCGGAACCTGCTTAGGCAACAAGAACGAAGGATCCCGAACATGAATGACGAACTGAAGGGCAAGGTCGCGGCCATCACGGGCGCCGCCTCCGGCATCGGCCTGGAATGCGCCCGTTCGCTGATCGCCTCGGATGCGACGGTCGTGCTGATCGACCGGGCGGAAGAGCGGCTCATGCAGCTCTGCGCCGAACTCGGGCCGAAGGCGATCCCTCTGGTGATCGATCTGATGGATCCGCGGGCGGTCGACGGCATGGCCGAACGGATCCTGGAAGAAGCCGGCGACCTCGACATTTTCCACGCCAATGCCGGCGCCTATATCGGCGGCGAGGTTGCGACGGGCGATCCGGATGCCTGGGACCGCATGCTCAATCTCAACATCAATGCGGCCTTCCGCTCGGTTCGCGCAGTGCTGCCGCACATGATCGAAAAGAAGAGCGGCGACATCATCCTGACCAGTTCCATAGCCGGGATCGTCCCGGTCGTCTGGGAACCGATCTACACCGCCTCGAAATTCGCGGTGCAGGCCTTCGTCCATACGGTCCGGCGTCAGGTCGCGCCGCACGGCATTCGCGTGGGAGCCGTTGCGCCCGGCCCGGTGGTCACCGCACTCCTCGACGATTGGCCCCAGGCGAAGATGGAGGAAGCCCTTGCCAATGGCAGTCTGATGCAGCCGAAGGAAGTGGCAGACGCGGTGCTTTTCATGCTCAGCCGTCCCCGCACGGTCACCATCCGCGACCTCGTGATCCTGCCCTTGACCGTGGACCTCTAGGCAATGGACCGCTATCTGATCGGCATTGATGTTGGGACTGGCAGCGCCCGGGCGGGGATGTTCGACAGCACCGGCAGGCTGCTTGCCGCTGCCAAACAGGATATCGCCCTCTTCAGCGACGGGCCGGACCTCTACGAGCAATCTTCGGAAGATATCTGGCAGGCCGTTTGCGCCAGCGTACGTCGCGCCATCGGCATATCAGGCATCGACCCGAACGCCATCGCCGGCATCGGCGTGGATGCCACGTGCTCGCTGGTGGTGATCGGTGCCGAGGGAAAATCGCTGCCCGTTGGCGACCCGCGCCATCCCGAACGCAATATCATCGTCTGGATGGACCATCGTGCGCTCGGGCAGGCCAACCGGATCAACGCCACCGGCCATGACGTTCTGCGCTATGTCGGAAACCGCATCTCGCCGGAAATGGAGACGCCGAAACTGCTCTGGCTCAAGGAAAACAAGCCCGAGACTTTCAATGCCGCGGAGCACTTCTTCGATCTCACGGATTTCCTTACCTGGCGCGCCACGGACTGTCTCGCCCGGTCGATCTGCACGGTGACCTGCAAATGGACCTATCTGGGACACGAGCGGCGGTGGGACGAAAGCTACTTCCGCACCATCGGCCTTTCCGAGCTGACGGCTGACAATTTTGCCCGGATCGGCAGCCATGTGGTCGATGCCGGAACGGCATTGGGGTCCGGCCTGACGCCGCGGGCCGCTTCCGAGCTCGGCTTGCCGGTCGGCGTGCCCGTCGCGGCGGGCCTGATCGATGCCCACGCGGGAGGTGTCGGCACCGTCGGCTGGAAGGGTGAAACGGACGGCGCATCGGCGACGACGCGGATGGCCTATGTCTTCGGCACATCCGCCTGCACCATGACCTCCACGCACGCGCCTGCCTTCGTGCCGGGCGTCTGGGGACCCTACTATTCCGCCATGGTGCCGGGTCTGTGGCTGAACGAGGCGGGCCAGTCGGCGGCGGGTGCTGCGATCGACCATCTCCTGTCGCTGCATCCGGCCTCTGCGGAAGCGGCGCGGCTGGCCGAGGCCGCCGGAATGGGTCTGGCAGAATGGCTCGCCGCCCGGGCCGCCGCGATGGCCGCCGGCCAACCGGACCTGGCGATCCTCGCCGACGGACTGCACGTGGTTCCCGAATTCCTCGGCAACCGGGCGCCATTTGCCGATCCGGAGGCAAAGGCGCTCATTGCCGGCCTGAGCATGGACCGATCCCTCGACTCGCTCGTCCGGCTTTACGTGGCCGGGATTTGCGGGCTCGGCAGCGGATTGCGGCAGATCGTCGAGGCCCAAAAAACAGAAGATGTCAGCGTCGATACCATCGTCGTCAGTGGCGGCGCGGGCCGAAGCCCCATCGTCAGGCAGCTTCTGGCAGATGCAACGGGCCTCAAAGTGGCGGCTCCGGCGACGGACGAGCCCGTGCTCCTGGGCGCGGCCATGCTTGCCGCCGTGGCAAGCGGCCTCTATCCGAACATCGAGGCAGCAATGGCAGGCATGTCCGCCACCGGCGATATTTACCCACCGAAAGGCGGGGAAGTCGCCACCTACCACGCCAAGCGGTTCGAGGGGTTTGAGCTGCTGCAGTCGACCGGTCGCCGCTTGCGGGAGCTATACTCCCGGAACTAGGCAGGTACATACGCCAGCCTGATCACGTCTTCGATCTGATCGCAGGCCACAAGGCGTAGCCGCGGCCGTGGGCCGGCGAAGAATGGTTTGCCGTGACCCAGCACGACGGGGTGGAGGTAGAGTCTATACTCATCGACAAGGCCAAGGTCGGTCAGGCTTTGCGCCAATTCCGGACCGGCGACTGCAATCTCCCCGACGCATTCGGCTTTCAGCCGACGCACCACCGCCTCGAGGTCATCCTCCACAAGCGTGGCGTTGGGGCCGACGGATTTCAGCGAACGCGACACGACCCATTTCGGTTGGTTCCGCCACGCAACCGCGAAGTCGCGTTCCTCCGGGCCCCACTCAGGGTGGTCTTCGTCCCAATAACGCATTACCTCGTATATACGGCGACCGTAAATACTGCCGGCCAGGCCGCGCACTTGATCGATGAAGTGACGAAAGAGCGAAGGTCCCGGCGCAAATTCCTGATGGTCGACATAGCCATCCAGGGACTGGTTCATTCCAAAGAAGAGCTTCGCCATGCAAATCTCCATCTCGAATGCTGCAGAATAACTCAATCCCCGATTGAGCGGAAGTGAGTTGGACGCGCCGCTTTGCCACCCAATCTCCCGAGCGCGCAGTACCCTACGGCAAAGCCCAGGCTCTATAACCGCTCAAAACGGCTGAACGGGCTCGCGCCGCGCCCTACGGAATTCTCGAAGTGTCCACAATCCACCGCACCGATTGACCATGCGGTCCGGTCCAAGCGATCGGACTGCCATTTGCCGCGAGCAGGAACATGCCGTTGCGAGCGGGTCCCGCACTCGCAGCGAACTGCGGGAAGATATGCGGCGCTTCGTTGCTGAGCCACACCACGCCCGCCCTGTTCATCATTGTGGCGAAATCATTCCGATCCGCCCGGCTCGGGATATAGCTGAGGACCGCGGTATGAAATACCACGACGGTGGCCTTGGCAGGAGCTTCGGCAATCAGATCTGGCAGGTCCCGTCTCAGATCACCACGCTCGATCCGTGGAGGGTTTCGTTTTGCAAGAGAAATGGCGGCACGCAGCCGCGCCAGACGCGACTCGTGCTCCGGCCATACGAGGTGCTCCAGCCACGCAACATCCGCATTGTCGAAGACATTCAGCGGATTCAGATCAAGACCCGCACGCCACACGATCTCGGGATGGCGCAAAGGGAGCGGCGTAGCATCTGAGGCTTCGCAGTTGAAGACAGGAGCAATCGCGCCGCTGCAGCCCGGGGCGGCCAGCCGCTGCCGGTCCCAGTCATATCCGTAAGCGTCGAACAAAAGACACAGACCTGCTGAAGCCCCAACCTCGATGAGAGCCAATGGACCATCAATCTGAGCCAGCGCCGGAAGCAGCGAGGCGCATCGGCCGGGCTCGTTGGTCTGCGTGGTCCGCGACAGCATGATTTCGGCAATGGCATCGGCATGCTCTCGAAGCGCTTGATCGAAATCACAGGGCGAAGCCGGTTTGCCTGCCGCGAGACGCATCGCCGCAAACAAAAGATTTGGCTGCTGCCGCTCGCGCGGAAGACGCATGAGAAATCTCAGCGCTTCCGGGGCTTGCGCAACATGAAGCGCCAACATTTCGTAGAGGGGCGACTGCCCCTGCGCCTCGACCTGCGCAAAGCGGCGGTAGCGATCGGCGATCCGCTCGATCATCTTGTCCCCTCACCTCGGATTTGCCCAAGTTCGAACCCGACGAGCAGGAATTCGCAATCGCGGCACTCTCGCTCAATCACGCCCTTCGTTGTGCTCGATGGCTACCGGTCGAAACCGGTACTTCACCTCGCGGGGCCAGGAGCAGATATTAAGACCGACCGCCGTTAAGACTTCAGCAGCTTCTCAAGCGATCTCCTGCACGACCGCACGCGGCGGCGCATTCGCAAGCGGCTTGTAATCCGGCGCGACGAGGCCGCCCGAAATCAAGAGCTTTGCCGCGTCCTCGGCGCTCATCTGCAGCGGAACGATCTTCTGCCGCGGCACGAACAGCAGGAAGCCCGCGGTCGGGAGCGGCGTCGGCGGCAGGAAGACGGCCACCATGTCCAGGCCGCGCTCGTCGAATTTGGCGGCAATCTCGCCCTTGGCGTCGGTGGCGATGAAGACCAGCGACCAGAGGCCGGGGCTCGGATATTCGATGAGCCCGGCCGTCTTGAAGGATGAGGATTGGTCCTGCAGCACCGTCTGGAAAATCTGCTTCAAGGACCTGTAGATCGTCCTAACGAGCGGCGTCCGGTTAAGGAGCGACTCGCCGATATTAACGATCGTTCGCCCCACGAGATTGGCGGTAAGGAAGCCGACAAGCGTGATGACGACGATGGCCACCAGCAGGCCGAATCCCGGAATGGCCACCGGCAGGTAGTTGTCCGGATTGTAGAAGCTCGGCAGATAGGGTTTCACCCAGCTATCCGCCCATTCGATGAATGAGCGAACCAGCCAAACGGTGATCGCCACGGGCGCGCAGATGATCAGCCCCGTGAGGAAATAATTGCGCAGCCGGGATGCGATGATGCCGCCTTTGGAACCGTCCGTCATGCCAATGCCACCAACCCTCAGCCCAGCCCGAAGGCCGGATGAAAAGCGACCGTGCCGGAAACCATTACTTCCGACAGGGCCAGAGCCATGAAATATTGCGGCGCACAACCCGGAAAGACAAGAGCAGGCTCATTGCGAAATCCGAACTTTTGATAATAGGCCGGCTCGCCCACGAGAACGCAGCCTGCAGCACCCGAACCCCGAAGCATATCAAGGCCTCGGCGGATGAGCGCGCTGCCGACGCCGCGCCGTTGCCGGTCCGGCCGGACGGCAACCGGGCCGAGCCCGTACCAGCCGGCAGCCGCGGGCGTGATCGTCACCGGCGAAAAGGCGACGTGGCCGATCACCTCCCCCTCTTCCTCCGCCACGAGCGAGAGGCTCAAGGCGCCGCCGGCGCGCAGGCGCTCGATGATCAGCGGCTCAGTCTGGTCGCTATGCGGATGGCCGGCGAAGGCGGCGGCCGTCAGGGCGCCGATGGCCCCTCGGTCGTCGTCCCTCTCCGGCCTGACGATCATTCGACGGTCACCGATTTTGCCAGGTTGCGCGGCTGGTCCACATCGGTGCCCATGAAGACGGCCGTATGATAGGCGAGAAGCTGGACCGGCAGGGAGAAGATCATCGGCGCGACGATCTCGTCGACATTCGGCAGGACGATCGTGTGCATCGTATCGAGCGTCGAGGCGGCAGCGCCCTTCTCGTCGGTGATCAGGACGATCCTTCCGCCGCGGGCCGCCACCTCCTGCATGTTGGAGACCGTCTTGTCGAAGAAGCGGTCATGCGGGGCGATGACGATCACCGGCATGTTCTCGTCGATGAGGGCGATTGGCCCGTGCTTCAATTCGCCGGCGGCATAGCCTTCGGCATGGATGTAGGAAATTTCCTTGAGCTTCAATGCGCCTTCCATGGCGAGCGGGAAACTCGTGCCGCGGCCGAGATAGAGCACATCGCGGCACTTCGAGAGCTCCCGCGACAGGGACTCGATCTTCGGCTGAATGCTGTTCAGCACCCGCCCCATGAGGCGCGGCATTTCGGCGAGACTCCTGACCATCGCCTGCTCTTGCGCATCGCTGATCGTGCCGCGCGCCTTGCCGGCGGCAATGGCGAGGGCGGCAAGAACGGCGAGTTGGCAGGTGAAAGCCTTGGTCGAGGCGACGCCGATCTCGGGTCCTGCAAGGATCGGAAAGACGGCGTCCGACTCGCGGGCGATCGTCGATTCGCGGGTGTTGACGACGGCGCCGATCTTCAGGCCATGCTCCTTGCAGTAGCGCAGCGACGCGAGCGTATCCGCGGTTTCGCCCGACTGCGAGATGAAGAGCGCCGCCGATTGCGGCGCAAGCGGGATCTCGCGGTAGCGGAACTCGGAAGCGACGTCGATTTCGACCGGCAGGCGCGCATAGCGCTCGAACCAGTATTTGCCGACCAGCCCGGCCAGATAGGCCGTCCCGCAGGCGGAGATCGCAAGGCTCGGCACCCTGGCGAAGTCGATCACGCCGGAGGCCGGGAGCACGCGATTGTCGATGAAATTGACGTAGTGGCCGAGCGCATGGGAGATCACCTCCGGCTGCTCGTAGATTTCCTTCTCCATGAAATGGCGGTGATTGCCCTTGTCGATCATATAGGCGGCGGCCGTGGAGGTCTGGCGGGGCCGCGTGACGGGGTTGCCGTCGATATCGAATATATGCACGCCGGTCCTGCCGATGACGGCCCAGTCGCCATCGATCAGATAGGTGATCTCATTGGTGAAGGGTGCGAGCGCGATGGCATCCGAGCCGAGGAACATTTCGCCCTCGCCATGGCCGATCGCCAGCGGTGGGCCGTTGCGGGCCGCCATGATGGTCGAGGGATCGTCTTCGAACAGGACGGCAAGCGCGTAGGCGCCGCTGACGCGCCTCAGCATCGCGTGCATCGCCTCGCGCCGTCCCATGCCCTCTCGGCGCAGGCTTGCGAGAAGCTGGGCGACGACCTCGGTGTCCGTTTCGGTCTGGAATTTGGCGCCTGCGGCAGCAAGTTCGCTCTTCAGCTCGGCGAAGTTCTCGATGATGCCGTTGTGGACCACGGCAACGCCGGCGGTGAAATGCGGATGGGCGTTGCGTTCGGTCGGCGCACCATGGGTCGCCCAGCGCGTGTGGGCGATTCCAATCGTACCAGCCAGCGGCTCCTCTTTCAGCCTTGCCTCGAGATTGACGAGCTTGCCCTCGGCGCGCCGGCGATGCAGTTCGCCGCCGTTGATCGTCGCCACGCCCGCCGAATCATAGCCCCGATACTCCAGGCGCTTCAACGCGTCGACGAGCCGCTCCGAAACCGGCTGGCTTCCCACGATGCCTACAATCCCGCACATATATAACTCCGCATTCTTCTCCACGCCGGCGCGGCGCGACAGGTCACCCGAGCAAGACGAGGGATAGATGACCGCCCTCGCCCGCCAGTTTCATAAAGATCACGGCAGCGATCGCGGTCGAGCCGCGCCGCTGCCAGCGTGACAGTCAGGTGGGCACGCCACCTTCCCCAAGCCTTCGTACCGATATTATCGCGCGAGACAATCCGCTTCGATTTCACTTTCAGTTTCAATAATTAACGAGATTATTCGGCGGCCTTCGCCTTTTTCCTGGCGGCCTTTTCCGCCTCGTACCGCTCCCGCAGTACCGGGGCCCGTCCGGGCTTCACCTCCTGACGCGCCCGCCCGAACGCAACCGCGTCCGCCGGAAGGTCCTCAGTGATCACGCTCCCGGCACCGACGAGCGCCCCGTCGCCGATCGTCACAGGCGCCACGAGCGCCGTATTCGAGCCGATGAAGACATTCTCGCCGATGCGGGTCACGTGCTTGTTCACGCCGTCATAATTGCAGGTGATCGTCCCGGCGCCAATATTCGACCCGGCGCCGACAAAGGCGTCGCCGATATAGGTCAGATGGTTGACCTTTGCCCCGGCGCCGATTTCGGCTTTCTTCACCTCGCAGAAATTGCCGACCTTTGATTTCGGACCGATATCCGCGCCAGGCCTCAGGCGGGCAAAGGGCCCAACGAGCGCGCCGGCACGAATATGGGCCCCCTCGATATGCGAGAAGGCGTAAATGACAGCGCCGCTTTCGACGCACACGCCCGGACCGAAGACGACGTTCGGCTCGACCAGCACATCCTGCGCAAGCTCGGTATCCCAGGAAAGAAAGACGGTTTCCGGCGCAATCATCGAGACGCCGGCCAGCATCAGCTCGTGACGGCGACGCTGCTGCCAGAGCCTTTCGATAGAGGCGAGTTCGGCGCGCGTGTTGCAGCCGGTCAGTTCTTCCTCCGGCGCTTCCACGGCAATCGCTCGGCCGCCGAGCGAACGAACGATCTCGACGAGATCCGTGAGATAATACTCGCCCTTGGCATTCCCGTTGCCGATGCGGCCGAGGAGGTCGAGTGCCTTGCGGCCGTCGATCGCCATCAGGCCGCCATTGCAGTAGGTGATGCGGCGCTCTTCTTCGGACGCGTCCTTGTGCTCGCGGATCGCCAGCAGTTCTCCATCCTCGATGATCAGGCGGCCGTAACCGGCAGGTTCTGCCGTCTCAAAACCGATGACGACGACGTCGTTGCCCTCGGCCAAGCGCTCGCGTGCGGCGACGAGCGGCGCGGCGGTGATCAGGGGCGTGTCGCCGAAAACCACGAGGAGATCGTCATACCCCTTTTCGATCGCCTGCCGCGCGGCAAGCACCGCATGCGCCGTGCCCAGCCGCTCCTTCTGCAGGAACGAAGTGACCGTGGCGGCGCCATTCGCGGCCGCGGCCGTGACCGCCTCGGCGTCGCGCCCGACGACCAGGGCCACATCCGAAATGGAAGCGCTTGCCAGCGCGTCGACGACATGCGCGATCATCGGCCTGCCCGCAACGGGGTGCAGCACCTTCGACTTTGCCGATTTCATCCGCGTGCTTTCGCCAGCCGCCAGGATGATCGCCAGGCAAGTCCGTTCCATGCTCTTGTTCTCCTTGGTATTCTTCAACAGTGTCGCGCGTCATACTCAGACGCGCAAAGGTCGCTGTAGCACTTTGACCCGCTGATGCCTTCCTGCCGCCCGCCTGATCCGACTGTCCACCGGCAGGTTATTGCGGCAAGGCGGTGTCGGCCAATCACGTCGCATTAATCCGGTTAAAACGCAATGACGCGACGCGCGCCGGGCCGCCTGCGGCAGCGTCAAGCCCGCGGCCGCAGCCTGCTCTCCGTCAGAAGTCCGCTTTCCTCGACGATCGGATAGGCGACTGACGCAATATGGGCGTTGACGCGTTTCAGATCCCTGAGCATGTCGAGGTGCAGCGAGCTCGTCTGGAGGCTTTCGGCGAGACCATCGCGCAGCCGTTCCAGGTGCCGCTCGGCGGACTGCTTCTCCATGTGCCGGACGTCGACCTTCACCTCGATCAGGTGCCGTGCAAGATCGGCGTTGCGCGAAACGAATATCGATTGGGCGATCCGGAGATTGTCGATCGTCAGTTCGAAGAGGCTCTTCAGCTCCCGATATCCGTCCTCGGAGAATTTCAGGCCGTTGGTGATCTTCTTGCGGATCTGCTCGCACAGGCCCTTTTCGATGATGTCGCCCATGTGTTCGAGGTTGATGGCATAGTCGATGATCACGATCGAACGGCGGCCGTTCTCCTCGTCCGCTTCGCCGCGTCCGAGCCTCGACAGGAAGATTTTTACCTCCTGCTGCAGGAGATCCACCTGCCTTTCCATTCGGGCCACATCGTTGAGCTCGCTCAGGTCGTTATTCTTGAATGCTGTCGAGGCACGCATGAGCATCGACTCGATCAGGTCTCCGACCCGCAGGACCTCTCGTGTCGCGCCGGAGAGCGCCATGGCCGGCGTTTCGAGCGATGCCTCGTCGAGATAGCGCGGTCCCAGTTCGCTTGCCTCCTCATCGGGAACGAACCGGGCCATGGCGCGGGCGAGCGTGCCGGCGAAGGGCCAGGCAACGAGCGCCACGACCACGTTGAAGGCCAGATGGACATCGACGGGCAGGTTCTCCGGCTGCAGAGGCAGCCTCTGCAGGAGTTCCACGTTTACGCCGACGAGCGGAAGCGCGATCAAACAGCCGATGCTGCGCACCACGAGGTTTCCGAGCGTCACCCGTCGCGCGGCCGGCGCCGAGCCGAGCGTGGCGAGAACTGGCGGGATGGCGCCTCCGATATTCGCACCAAGCACCAGGGCGACGGTGAGGCCGGCCGTAAGCACGCCGGCAGAGGATAGCGACAGCACCAGCATGACGACGGCGAGGCTCGAAGAGGAGGCGAATGCGAGGCCGGCGGATATAATGGTCGCGACGGGCCATGCGCCGTCGAGAAGGCCAAGGAACGCCGCGAGCGCCTCCGATTCGCGCATCGGCGCCGTTGCCGCTCCCAGAAGGTCGAGCGACAGGAGCATCAAGCCTATGCCGACGAGCGCATAGCCGCCGCCCTGGCGCGCGCTCGACCGGCTCATCCTGTGCGTGACGACACCCGCGAGCACGAGCAGCGGCGATAGCCATCCGATCCCGAGCGCAACGATCCATGCCGTCATGGCGGTGCCGATATTGGCGCCGAGCAGCACGATCTGCGCCATGCGGGAGCGCACCAGGCCCTTCTCGACGAAGGACGCGGTCATCAGGGCTGTGGCGGTCGAACTCTGAAGCGCAAGCGTCGCAACGAGGCCTGTCGCGAATGCCCGCAAGGGTCCGCCGGTCCCCTGAGCGAGGCCAGCCCGCAACCGCGCCCCGAACGCGCGCGTCACACCTTCCTTGACGAGGGAAAGGCCGAACAGCAGCAGCGCAACAGCGCCGAAGAGATTGACCATCACGATTGTGGACTGCATGGCATCGGATCCGTAGCGGCCACGGAGAACGGGGCCGTTGAAGCACTATCGAAGACACGATTCCCGACCAATTGCTATAAGGGAAAGCGGATAATCCTGCAGATCGTTTTCAGTTGCCGGCTAACGAATTCGATACTCTCATTCCTGGTTGCGCCGGCCCCGCCGGTCGTTGCTTCGCAGGAAACCGGCAGCCATGAGATGGCCGAATACATATGAGCGAGCCGGTCAAGCGCTCAAGTCCGAACGGATCAAGCAATTTGCAGCATAGCGCCCTTCAATTCCCGTCCGGTTTGTTCTAAGGAACGAACTCGTTCGGCTCTATGCCGCTGTACTGCAACGAGGTTTTCTGCCCCCATGCTCGATTCCCTGAGAAACGCCGCCCGGACGCGGGTCGTCAAAGGCCTGATGGCCATTCTCATCCTCTCATTCATGGTGTGGGGCGGTCAGACGATGATGGTGAGGGGCGCGTCCGACGCAGTGGTTACCGTCGGCGACGTCAAGGTATCCGCCGGCGACTTCCGCCTTGCCTATGAGCGCCAGCGCAGCCTTCTGTCGCGACAGCTCGGGATGCCGCTTACGCGCCAGCAGGCGCGTGCTTTCGGCGTCGAGGCGCAGGTCTACTCGCAGCTCATCGCCGGCGCGGCTCTCGACCAGCTCGCCGAGGACATGAATCTCGGCCTCTCCGAGGACCGGCTCGCAAGGCTCATCGGCGAAGATCCGGCCTTTCACAGCGCCAGCGGCCAGTTCGACCGGCTGACCTTTTCGAGCGTGCTGCGCAATGCGGGCCTCACCGAAAAGGACTACATCCGCAACCGCGCCCAGGTGGCGGTGCGCTCGCAGGTCGTCGATGCGATCACAGACGGGTACAAGGCTCCGGACGTGCTTACCGAGGCGGTCGGCAAATACCGTCACGAGAACCGCAGCATCGACTACCTGATGCTTTCGAACGCCAATATCGATGCGGTCAAGGCTCCGGGTGACGACGTGCTTGCGCCCTGGTTCGAAGGTCGCAAGGCGAACTATCGCGCGCCGGAGTATCGCAAGTTCAGCTATATCAAGCTCGAGCCGGAAGATCTCGCCGCGCCCGAGAGCATTTCCGAGGAGGAAGTGCGGGCCGACTACGAGCAGCGCAAGGAAAGGTTCCGCTCGCCCGGAACGCGAACCATCGAGCAGCTCGCTTTCCCTTCGCGCGAGGCGGCCGACGCCGCGGCGGCAAGGCTCGCCGCCGGCACCTCATTCGACGATTTGATCAAGGCCGAAGGCAAGAGCGCCGGCGACGTTCTTCTCGGCGACTTCACCAAGGAGAGCATGCCCGATCCCAAGGTTGCCGATGCCGCCTTCGCCGTACCCGCCGATGGCGGCGTCACGCCGGTCGTCGAAGGCGCATTCGGCCCCGTCATCCTGCGCGTCACCAACATCCGCCCGGAAACCGTTCGCAGCTACGAGGAAGTGAAGGACGAGTTGCGCAAGGAGATCGCTCTCGACGCCGCGCGCGACCAGCTTATCGGTCTCCACGGCAAGATCGAGGACGAACGCGCCGCAGGTGTGCCCGTCAAGGAAGTGGCCGAACAGCTGAATCTGAAGCTCGTCACCGTCGACGCGATAGATGCCACCGGCAAGGACCAGAACGACGACGACGTCACGGGTCTGCCGCAGCAACGCGAACTGCTCCAGGAGGTCTTCAAGGCCGAGGTCGGTCTCGACACGCTCGCAGTCAATATCGGACGCGACGGATACCTCTGGTTCGACCTCGAAGAGGTGATCCCCGCCCGCGATCGGAGCCTCGAGGAGGTGCGCGACGAGGTGGCGGCCGACTGGACTGCCGAACAGCAGCGCGTGGCTCTGGCTGCCAAGGCGGCCGAACTCAAGGAGCGTGTCGAGAAAGGCGAAACGCTTGCCGATATCGCAACCGAGCTCGGCCTGTCGGTCGAAAGCAAAACCGGACTGAAGCGCTCGACTGAGGATGCGGCGCTCAGTCAGGCGGCGATAATGGCGGCATTCGGTGGCCCGAACGGGCATGTCGCCAATGCACCGGGGATCGACGGCGAAGGTCAGATCCTCCTCCGGGTGACGGCGGTGGACGAGAGTGCGCCGGCCAGTGCCCTCGACGACGACAGCCGCCAGATCGAGGCTATCGCCCGCGCCAGCGGAGACGACATTCTCGACCAGATGGTGTCCACGCTGCAGGCGGCCTATGGCGTATCGATCAACCAGACGCTGGCCGAGCAGGCATTGGCGCGGCAGTGAGGGGTGACGCATGAGTGATTTGAAGCCGTTCGTTGCGAAGGTCGCGGCGCGTGAGGCCCTCAGCCGCGACGACGCGCGCGCCGCCTTCGAGATCATCATGTCCGGTGCAGCGACGCCCTCGCAAATCGGCGGCTTCCTCATGGCGCTCCGGGTCCGCGGCGAAACCGTCGACGAGATCGTCGGGGCCGTCGGGGCCATGCGCACGCGGATGCTACCGGTCGAAGCCCCGGAAGATGCGATCGACATCGTCGGGACCGGCGGCGACGGCGCGGGCACCTACAATATTTCGACGCTGGCATCGCTCATCGTCGCCGGCGCCGGCGTCCCTGTCGCCAAGCACGGCAACCGGGCACTGAGCTCGAAATCCGGTACGGCGGACGCGCTCTCCTGCCTCGGAGTCAAGCTCGACATCGGTCCAGAAGCGATCGCCCGGTGCATTCGCGAAGCCAGCGTCGGCTTCATGTTTGCCCAGCAGCATCACTCGGCCATGCGCCATGTCGGACCAACCCGCGTCGAACTCGGCACGAGGACGATCTTCAACCTGCTCGGTCCCCTCTCCAATCCGGCCGGCGTCAAACGGCAGCTCGTCGGCGTCTATGCGCCGCAATGGGTCGATCCGATTGCAGAGGTCTTACGCGATCTCGGCTCCGAAAGCGTCTGGGTCGTCCATGGCGAAGGCCTCGACGAGATCACCACGACCGGGCTTACCAAGGTGGCGGCGCTCGAGGACGGCAGGATCAGGAGCTTCGAACTGAAACCTGCCGATTTCGGCCTCGCCCCTGCCACGCTCGATGCTCTGAAGGGCGGCGACGGAGCGCATAATGCGGCGGCCCTGCAGGCGGTGCTCGATGGCGAGGAAAACGCCTATCGAGACATTTCGCTTGCGAACGCCGCCGCTTCATTGATGATAGCGGGACGCGCCAAGAATCTTGCCGAGGGCATGACGGTTGCGCGCCTATCGCTTTCGAGCGGTGCAGCCAAAACCGCCCTGCAGCGCCTGATCACCGTCTCCAATGCCGCTTGAGGAGAGGATATGACGGATATTCTGCGCAAGATCGAAGCCTATAAGCGCGAGGAGATCGCCGCCGCGAAATCGCGCATGCCGCTCGATGAATTGAAGGCGCGGATCGCCGATCAATCGGCTCCGCGAGGCTTTCATGCGGCCCTTGCGGCGCGACGCCAGAAGGGCGAATTCGGCCTCATCGCCGAGATCAAGAAGGCGAGCCCCTCGAAAGGGCTGATCCGTCCGGATTTCGACCCGCCGGCGCTCGCCGAATCCTATGCTGCAGGCGGCGCCGCCTGCCTTTCGGTCCTGACCGATGGGCCGAGCTTCCAGGGTGCGCCGGAATATCTGACGGCGGCGCGCGCCGCCTCGCCGCTTCCGGCGTTGCGCAAGGATTTCATGTTCGACAGCTATCAGGTTTTCGAATCCCGTGCCTGGGGCGCCGACTGCATCCTGTTGATCATGGCGTCGCTAGCCGACGACGACGCCCACCGCCTCGAAGACGCCGCCTTCGCGCTTGGCATGGACGTGCTCCTCGAGGTCCATGATGCGGAAGAAGTGGAGCGCGCGCTTCGGTTGTCCTCGCCTCTCGTCGGCATCAACAATCGCAATCTCAGAACTTTCGAGGTTGACCTTGCCGTTTCCGAAGCCCTGGCGCCGATGGTTCCGGCCGATCGGCTGCTTGTCGGCGAGAGCGGAATTTTCACCCATGCCGACTGCCGGCGCCTCGAAGCGAGCGGGATCACCACCTTTCTCGTCGGCGAAAGCCTGATGCGAAAGGACGACGTGGAGGCGGCGACGCGCGCGCTGTTGACCGGCGCGGACAAGGCTTTGGCAGCAGAATGAACGAACCTCGCCTCAGCCATATCGACAGCACCGGCGAAGCCAACATGGTCGATGTCGGCGACAAGGCGGAAACCGTCCGCCTTGCCGTCGCCGAAGGCTTCGTTCGAATGCGGCCGGAAACCTTGGCCCTGATCCTCGAAGGCGATGCCAAGAAAGGCGACGTCATCGGCACCGCCCGGCTCGCCGGGATCATGGCGGCCAAGCAGACGGCGAGCCTGATACCGCTCTGCCATCCGCTTATGCTCACCAAGGTCTCGGTCGATATCGTCCCGGACGCGGCGCTGCCGGGCCTGCGGGTGGAGGCGATGGCAAAGCTAAGGGGGCGCACCGGCGTCGAAATGGAAGCGCTGACGGCGGTCAGCGTCGCCTGCCTCACGATCTACGACATGGCCAAGGCCGCGGATCGCGAGATGGAGATCGGCGGCATCCGCCTCGTCGAGAAATCGGGCGGACGGTCGGGCGACTATCGGCGCGAGGGGGACCGGCGCTGATGTCGCTGCTTCCGGTCGATGAGGCCCTGGCCAGGGTTCTTGCCAAGGCCCGCCCGCGCGAGGAAACGGAACGGCTTGCATTGCATGACTGCCTTGGCCGCGTTCTCGCTGAAGACTTGGCCGCTCGCCTCACCCACCCCGCTTTCGACAATTCCGCCATGGACGGCTATGCCGTCCGCCACGAAGACATCGCCGAGATCGGCGCGGAGCTGGCGGTTATCGGTCAGTCCGCCGCGGGACGCGGTTTTCGTGGCGAGGTGAAGCGCGGCGAGGCCGTGCGCATCTTCACCGGCGCGCCCCTTCCCACCGGCGCCGACACCGTCATCGTCCAGGAGGATATCGAGATCCTTGAAGGGGCGCGCGTCCGCACGCTCTTCGCGCCTGCGAAGGGGCGTCATATCCGTCTGTCCGGCCAGGATTTCGAGGCGGGCGAAGTGGCGCTCTCCGGCGGAAGTGTGCTCGATGCCGGCCGCCTGACGCTCGCTGCCAGCATGAACCACGACAGCCTGCCGGTGTTCAGGCGTCCGAAGATCGCGATCCTCGCCACCGGCGACGAGCTCTTGCCCCCCGGTAGTGCGCCCGGCCCCGACCAGATCATCGCTTCGAACAGTTTCGGTGTCGCCGCGATCGCGCGCGAAAATGGCGCCGAGATTCTGGACCTCGGCATCGTCGCGGACGACCGCGCCGCCATCGCTGCTGCCGTTGCCGAGGCTCAATCAGGCGACGTTGACGTGCTCGTCACGCTCGGCGGCGCCTCCGTCGGCGATCACGATCTCGTCCAATCGACGCTTCTTGGCTGCGGCATGACGCTTGATTTCTGGCGCATCGCCATGCGTCCCGGAAAGCCGCTGATGGTGGGAGAACTCGCCGGCATCACGGTGCTCGGACTACCGGGCAACCCCGTATCGAGCCTCGTTTGCGCCCTGCTATTCCTCGAACCCTTGACCCGGAAGCTCGCACATCTTCCTCCGCGCTCCCGCCTGGTCCCCGCGCGCCTTACTGCACCATTGCCGGCCAATGACCGCCGCCAGGACTATGTTCGCGCCCGTCTCATCGTCGAACCGGATGGATCGCTTCTGGCGCAGCCGTTCACGCGCCAGGATTCGTCGATGACGAAGATTTTCGCGCAGTCCAACGGCCTTATCGTTCGCGCACCGCAGGTCCCTGCGGCCGCGGCCGGAGAAACATGCTCGGTTCTCAAGCTCCGGGACCCCACCTGAGAGCGGATATTGCCGGAAGCTGCTTAGAGCCTTTCCGGGTTAAATGGAAACAATTCTGTTGGCTCAAGCGGAGCGGAATGCTTGCCCGGCTGGCGCGCGGCGTAGCCAAGCCTACGGCCAAGCCAGCCGGGCAAACAGGCCGCCCGCTTCAGCCAACCCTACAGCGCCGCGCGTCCTATAGGACGCGCAAAGGTCGCTGTAGCACTTTGAATTGCTGCATGTCTTTGCCCTTGAATCGGTCGATTCAAGGAGACATGCAGTGGGCCGGGCATCTTTCCGCCAGGATCAGAGGCGATCGCCTTGGCCGTACCTACGGGTACGACCTACGGCAATCGCCTCTGCCCTGACGAAAACCTGCTCCGGCAGAATGTTTCCATTTAACCCGGAAAGGCTCTAGTCTTAGTTCTCCCGCATGGACCGCCTAAAGGTCCGGGTCAACGGCTCGCCGATATAAGCAAGCATCGTGCGGCTGCCGGTTCGGATCATCACTTCGCTGGTCATGCCGGGCAGGAGCTTGCGACCTCCAAGCTTATCGAGCTCCGGCTCATCGACCAAGATGATTGCCGTGAAATAGGCCAGACCGGTGCGTTCCTCCGTCAGGCGATCGGCCGAGATAACCTCGACCAGCCCCTCCAGCGGCGGCATGTTGTAGCGGGTGAATGCAGAAATCCTGACATGCGCGGTCTGGCCGACGGCAATGGAGTCGACATCTTCCGGACGTAGCATTGCTTCGATCACCAGTTGCCCGCCCACGGGTACGATCGACATCAACGGCTCTCCGGGGCGGACGACGCCCCCGGTCGTGTGCATCTGCAACCCCATGACGACCCCGTCGACGGGAGCACGGATGTCGATGCGCGCAAGGACATCCTCCGCTGCTCGCAGCTGCTGCTGAAGCTCGAAGAGCTCAGCCTCCACCTTGCTGAGTTCCGACACTGCCTCGTTCAGGCGCGTAGTGCCAAGATTGATGATCTGCTGCTCTATCTCCGCAATCGATTCTCGGGCTCGCGCGATGGACGCGGTATTGGTGGCCCGCTCACCCCCGAGTTCTCCCTGACGCCGGCGCAGCGAAAGATGCCGTTCGCGCGTGGCCAGCCCCTTCTTCGACAGCGATTCCAGGTCCTCGGCCTCGCTTTCTATGGACTCCATCACTTGATCCTGGGCTGCGACCATGTCCTCGAGCCCCTTGATCTCGTTCTCTCTTTGCAGGATCCGCTGACGCAAGATATTCGTCTCGTCCCGTAAAGCGCTGCGGCGCGCCTGAAAGACTTCTTGTTGCACCGCGACGGCTTCGCGGGCTGCGGGTGAAGCCGCCGGCGCAAGCAGGTCCTGCTGAAATTCGATCTCCGACTTTCCATCCCGCTCTGCACGCAAGCGCGCAGCCAGCGCCTTCCGCGATACAACACGATTCCTGACAAGCTCCAGCTGTGCCGCTGCCTGCGTGTCGTCCAATCGAATCAGGACCTGACCCGCCGTGACACGGTCGCCATCGGCGACCTTCAGCTCGGAAACAATGCCGCCTTCGAGGTGCTGGATCACCTTGCGCTCGCCGGCGACCTTGACCACGCCCTGCGCCACTGCCGCGCTGTCAAGCGGCGCCAGCGCCGCCCAGCTGCCAAAGACGCCGAAAAACGCGAAGATGACCACAAGCCCGGCAGTGACCATGGGCTTCAAGGGAAGCGGCAGGCGTTCCTCGCCTGAGGCGCTACGTGCCGGCTGAGTCTCGCCGGCTGGGCGCTTAGGTGCAGTAATCATCCTTTGACCACTCCCAGTGTGGGCACCGGCGCCGCACGCCGCGCCCGATCGGCCATCGCGCGAAGCACGTCATCGCGCGGGCCAAAAAGGTCCACCTGTCCGCGCTGCAGCACAAGCACCTTGTCGACAGTCTCCATGATGTTCGAACGATGGGCGACCAGGACCACGGTCTTCCCGGCAGCCTTGAACGTCTTCAGCGCGCCGTTGAGAGCCTCCTCTCCATCCCGATCGAGATTTGAGTTGGGTTCATCCAGGAGCAGGAAAGCCGGGTCGCCATAGAGGGCGCGCGCAAGGGCGATTCGCTGCCGCTGGCCGCCGGACAGCACGGCGCCAGCGTCGCCGATCTCGGTGTGATAGCCTTTGGGAAGGCCCTTGATGAGTTCATGGACACCGGCCTCGCGCGCAGCACGGACAACATCCTGGAAGCTTAGCTCGTCGAGTTCCTGAAAGCGCGCGATGTTCTCGGCGACGGTGCCGGCGAAGAGCTCGATGTCCAGCGGCAGATAGCCGACATGACGGCCGCGATCCTCCGCCGCCCATTGCGCGACATCCATGCCGCCGAGCAGCGCGCGCCCCGCGCTCGGCGTCCAGGCGCCGACGAGAAGCCGGGCCAGGCTCGTTTTGCCTGCCGCCGAAGGTCCGATGAGCGCCATCACCTCTCCAGGTTCGAGCTGGAAACTGATGCCTTTCAGGATCGGCTCGCCGCCGCCCTGGCGCGCAAGGATCACGTTTTCGACAAGGAGCCGTCCCTCCGGCCGCGGCAAGGGCAAGACGGGCCCCTCCTCGCGCTGCGCGCCGGCGATGGCCGCAAGTCGACGATAGGCGGACCGCGCGGCCAAGACCCCTTTCCATGTGCCGATCGCCTGTTCCACCGGGGCGAGCGCGCGCCCCATCAGAATGGACGCCGCCACCATGGCGCCGGGCGAGGCTTCCGAGTGGATGGCGAGATAGGCCCCAAGCCCGAGAACGCCGATTTGCAGCCCAAGCCGCAGGAAACGCGCTGCTGCCGCGAGCACTGCCGAGCGAACGCTCGCGATCGCCTGTCCCTCGGCGGCGGCGGCCTGTACCGGCTTCCAGTTGCGCATCAGCGCCTTCAGCATGCCCATGGCCTGAATGGCCTCGGCATTGCGCATGGCCGCCTCCGCCTGGGCGTAGGCCTTGGCCTGGGCTCCACCTGCCTCGGCGACCGGCCCGCGGGTGACGAATTCCGTCAGCACCGCCAGTGCGAAGAGCGCCACGCCTCCACTTAACGCCAGCCAGCCGAGCCAAGGGTGCAGAAGGAAGATCGCGGCGAAAAAGATCGGCGCCCAAGGGGCGTCGAGGATCGGAAATATGCCGGATCCCGTCAGAAAGCTGCGGAATTGCTCGAGATCACGCAGCGCCCGGCCGTCACGCCCGCTTGGCGTTCTCGCCGCCTGCTCGATCGAGGCTGAAAGCAGCACCGGTGACAGGCGTCCGTTCATCCAGGTCCCGGCCTTGACCAGCAGTTGGGAGCGCACGACCTCCAGTATGGACAGGGTCAGGAGCGCCACAACGGCCATGACCGTCAGGGCCGTGAGGGTTTCCAGGCTGTGGCTCGACAGCACGCGGTTGTAGACCTGCAGCATATAGAGCGCGGTCGTCAGCATCAGAACGTTGATCGCCGCGCTGAAGGCGACGAGCGGCCAGGCGGCACGCCGAAGCTCGGCCATCACCGCCTGGAGCGAGGATCGGTCACCGGGGGGCAACATGTCGGTAGGCTCCCCGGCCGCTGCTATGGTCACGGCAGTATGAAGTCGTTTTCACGGACACGCTCCTCCACCCGTTCATGCCCAGTCGGACGGCGCATAGGTGATGACGGTCCCCCCGTGCCCATTATCGGCAATGTGGAATCCGCCTGCATCATATTGCCCGATCAGGGCGATGCTTGCGGAATGCGCGCCATCGTTCAGCGTCAGAACCCCGCTGCTCCCGTCGTCGGCCGCATAGCCGAGTTCGAGGCTGGCCCTGAACTCGATATTCAGCGACAGCCGATCATTGCTGTCGAAACCGGAAATGCTTCCGGTGAAGTCGAAAGCATCGCCGAGGATCAACATGCTTGCGGTGCTGGCGGCAAAGTTGATCGCGGCCGAGGACCCGGCGCCGAGGGCCAATGTCGCGTCGCCGGAAATCATCGCCGATCCCGAGCCGGTGACCGCCCCTTCGATCACGATACTGCCGCCATAGGCCCAGATCGAACCTTCATTGGCCACCGAGCCGCGAACGATCAATCCACCGCTGCCGGTCGACATCAGCATGCCGTTGTTGATCACGACGTTCATGCCGGTATCGATCTCGAGTGAATGCGTGCCGGTCGCCGCGATCTTTCCGTCGTTCACAAGCGTGAGGCTGCCATAGCCGATGTGACCGGCGCCGGTGATCGTGTTGTCGAAGTTGGTTAGCGTGACGCTGGCCCGCGTTCCGGTGATCACGTTCAGGTCGCTGTCGGAAAGGATCACCTGGCCGCCGCCCTGAAGCGTGATGCCGTACTGGATGATTTGCAGCATCGCCAGGCTGTCATGCGCATCGAGCGTGATCGTGCCGGAATTGTCGATCGTACCCGAAAGCGGCAGCAGGGCGCCGTCACCGATCGCGATGGTGGCGGCGTTGTTGACCACCGGCTCCTGGTCGAAGACGAAGTTGCCGGCGCCGAGGCTTGCCGCATGCACCCCCTGGAGCGTGATCGACTGGCCCTCGCCGAGGCTGATCACGGCATTGCCGGACGCGTCCTCGGTCAGATGTGCGAGTACGTCGGCGAAGCTCGCGAAGCCGGCATAGCCGATGAGATCGATCTTGTCGGCCGCGATATCGAAGCTGTGGACGACGTCTGCCCCGATCGGCTGCGAGAAGACGAAGAGGTCGGCGCCGCTCGAGCCGGTGAGCGTATCGTCGCCCGACCAGGCGAAGATCGGGTTTCCCTGCGCATAGGCCTCGACATTGTTGGCGATCGACATGGTGTGGACCGCGCCGTCGGCGCCGGTCCAGCTCATCGCCATGTCGAGCACGACCGCCCCGGCGAAGGTGGCGAGGGTGGTGACGGTAAGCGACTTCACGTCGGACGTTTGCACCTGCCAGCTGCCGTCGGCAAGCTGAGCGCCGCCGTTCAGCGTCCAGCCCGCGGGAAGATCCTTCACAGTCACGGTGACCAGGGCGCCATCGTCGGCAGTCGGGACCGTCAGACCGAGGTTGATGGGTTCACCGGCGACGCCGGCGGGTTTGAGGTCGGTTACCGTCAGGCCTGTACCCGAATTCCCGGCAGCATCGGTGAAACTGCCGTTCGCCACGGCAGCTGTGAAAACCGTGTTGGAGTTCGGCTTGGTGATAGCAAGAGTATAGAAGGTATGACCTTGGGCGTCGGTGTGCGAGAATTGCATGATGCCCTTTGTGATCGTGCCGCTCGCGCCGTTTGTTCGGGTGAGAATCACGTCATTCGCGTCGAAGCCGACTACTACCTCGCTGAACTCGAAAGTCAGCGTCTCGTTGGTGGCTGCTGGGGTAGACACGGTGATCCCGAGGAGCACCGGTGGCGTCGTGTCACCACCGGTTACATTGATCGTTGCGGTTGCGCTGCCGGTATCGGCGCCCCCAAGGGCCGTACCGCCGCCGTCGTTGAGCGTGAAGCTCAGAGTCTTGGTCGTGGTGCCGCTGGTCGCGTTGGCATAGAGGATGTGGTCGACAAGTGCCTGCGCTGCCGTGGGCGTTGCATTGGCGTTAAACGTCACTACTAGGACGGTGCCGTTAGCCCCGCCGGTAAAGGTACCGATGACGTTGCCCCCATATGTGATGCTGCTGCCGCTTACCCCAATCTGTCCGGCGCCGGTACCCTGGTTCTGGATGCTCAGCTGATCTGCGGTCGTGCCCGTACCACCGGTGAATGCCACAGTCAGCGATCCGCCGTTGAAGTTGGTCGAGTCGACGTCAGTGACAGTGGCCGCCGGCGCGATTGCCGTCGCGGCCGCGCCAGCCGTGTAGTTCAGTGTGGCGTTGGTTCCGGCGGCCGCGCCGTTCAGATCGATAATCGGTGCGTCGTTCGTGCCGGAGATGGTGAAGGTCACGTTTTGGGTGCCGGAGTCCACGTGACCGTCGTTGACCTTCACCGTGTAGGAGATTGTCAGGCTATCGCCTGCCTTGAGGAAGTCGAGATTGGCCGCCGCCGGATCGTAGCTGTAGTTCACCGCCAGGCTACCGCCGTTAGAGGTTTGCACCGCATTGGTCAGGCTAAAGGCGCCCGCCGCCGTCAGTGCGCTCGCGCCGGCCGGTAGCGTAAAGGACGAACCGTTGAGCAGAACCGTGGGGCCCCCGACGACGCTCGCCGTCAAGGTATCTCCGACGTCCACATCGCTGACCGAAAAGCTACCTAGGATCGCCGCGAGGTTTTGTGCCGACGCGTTGCCCAGTTCCACGACTGCTGCTGGGTCGGTGGTATCGCTCAGCACCGGCACGTCGTTGGTGCCGTGGATGGTGACGGTGACGATCTGGCTGTTGGTGCCGTCGCTGGAGACGGCGGTGAAGCTGTCGGTGAGCGACTGGCCGGCGCCGAGCTGCTGGATCGCGCTCTGCGTGTTGTCGGCCGTGTAG